>NZ_CP007793.1:0-1427500 GCF_000632475.1 Azospirillum argentinense | reverse complement strand
CACCGCGGGAAGCGATGCCTGTCACACCGTCAGGTCTCAACTGGGGCTGCAAGATTGAACCACGCGCCGACCCGGTGACGCAGGCTGCGCCGACGGTCCTCTTCCGGGGCCGGGGCGATGTCCCAATCCCAGGCGCGGTCGGGAGAGGGAAGATCGAGCCCCCAGAGCGAAGTCTCGCGCTCCTGAATGGCGCCACTCTCCATCCAGAGACTTTCCGTGTCGGTGAAGAGCGTGGCCTGTTCGGCGACGCGGGAAAGCCAGGAGCGATGCGTCTGCGCCAGGGTTCGGGCAAAGCGGTCCCGCTCCGCCTCCGGCGTGTTCGGTGCCTTGCGGTCGATGGCGTCCAAGGGCAGAAGCGGGAGCTGCGACAGGAGATTGCAGGACAGGGCAAAGGCGAACCGCTCCCCCGGCAGGTCCGGCGGTGAGGGTAAGGGAAGCGGGGAGCCATCGGAAAGAGCGGCATCCAGCGGCGCCAGCGCACCGGTGACGTCGAGAGTGAGCAGGCGGACGTTGGGATGGCGCCGCGCCTGCAGGCGTGCGGTGTGGGTGTGAACCATGTCGACCAGCACCACTTCGCCGAATCGCTCGGCCAGCAGCGGCAGCGGAACCTCGATCAGCAAGCCGGACCCCGCCACCAGTGCCCGCCCACCCCGTGGCGCCCGCTCGGCGGCCTCCTGGACAAAGCGGCGGCAGGCATCGACGTGGGGAGCCCAGGCCTGCCTCTGACGGCGGTGGCGCGCGCCGAGGGCCACTGCTTCCGCCAGATAGCCGTAACGGCGGGCCAAGGGCGGGCAGGGCGTGGTCAGATATTCGAAGGCTTCCCTCAGCATGGCCGCGTCCTGCTCCGCGCGTCTTTCACCGGTCCGGTCCTTGCCCCGAAGGGAACCCCCTTGACCGGAACGGGTGGCAGGGTACCTATGGCGGCATGGTGGAGATCAAGAGGAAAGCGGCCCTGGTCACCGGGGCGGGAAAGCGGATCGGACGCGCCATCGCGCTCGACCTCGCGGCGCGTGGCTGGCGGGTGGGGGTGCATTTCGGGCATTCCCGCAGCGAGGCCGACGCGGTGGTGACGCAAATCGTCGGACAGGGTGGCGTCGCCGTGGCGCTTCAGGCCGATCTGGAGCGCGAGCTGGACGCTCAGGCGCTGGTGCCCGAAGCCGTCGAGCGGCTGGGCGCGCTGTCGCTGCTGGTCAACAACGCCTCCCGCTTCGAGCGGGACGAGGTGGAGGACGTGACCCGCGAGTCCTGGGACCGCCATATGGAAGCGAATCTTCGCGCTCCCTTCGTGTTGAGCCAAGCCTTCGCGGCTCAGGTGCCGGGCGGTGCGGAGGGGTTGATCGTCAATATGATCGATCAGCGGGTGTGGAACCTCACCCCGCACTTCATCTCCTACACCCTGTCGAAGGCCGGCCTGTGGACATTGACCCAGACGCTCGCCATGGCGCTCGCCCCGCGCATCCGGGTCAACGCGATCGGGCCAGGGCCAACACTGAAAAATGTCCGGCAGACGGATGAGGAGTTCGCCGCGCAGCGTGACGCGACTCCGTTGAGGCGCGGTCCCTCGCCGGAGGAGATCTGCGCGGCTTTGCGCTTCCTCATCGACGCGCCGTCGGTCACCGGGCAAATGGTCGCCCTCGACGGTGGCGAGCATCTGGGATGGGCGCAGCCGTCCTTGGGATTCGTGCCAACGGAATAGGCGGTTCGGCCAGGGGCCGTCTGGCCGTTCAGCGACCAATCCCATGGTCGGTCGGGCACCCCGGCAAGAGGACCGCGCGTTGTACACATCCGGCCTCATCGGCGCAAGGGGCTGTTTGCACGATCCGGAAAAATAGCGGCACAGCGCCAAAGTGCTGACTTGACTCGGGGTGTCTCCAGTAAAAACAAAGACTTAGGTGAAATGCCCAATTTTTGTGCATAGCTTTCGAATCCCTTGGGCTGCCTTGGTTCCGCTGGGGTAACCCTTGGGTTATCGACACACTTATCCACAGGAGTCGTGGATATCCCGACGAGTGCCCACCGAAGAGGTGAGTCGTTCGTCTTAACCATTCAGGACAGGGGGTGGTTGACCCCCTCCCAGGACCCGACGACATTCGAGACATGGCTGACACCGCAGACACCCCCACGGACCTCATTCTCCCGGAGACGGACGGCGCCGAGCTTCTGGGCGCCGACGCTCCAGGCGCGGATGCCCAAGGCGTGGACAAGACGCCCCGCACGCGACGGCGCCCCGCCGATCTCGCCCGGGGGGCGGAGGTGATCCGCGACCATCTGAAGACCCTGCCGCAGACGCCCGGCGTCTACCGCATGCTGGCGGGCGACGGGGCCGTGCTCTATGTCGGCAAGGCCAAGAACCTGAAGCGGCGGGTGTTCAACTACACTCAGGTCAACCGCCTGCCCGTGCGGCTGCAGCGCATGGTGTCGGAAACGGAGACCATGGAGTTCGTCACGACCCACACCGAGGTCGAGGCGCTGCTCCTCGAATCGAACCTGATCAAGCGGCTGATGCCGCGCTACAACGTGCTGCTGCGGGACGACAAGACCTTCCCGCACATCATGATCACCAAGGATCACGACTATCCGCAGCTGACCAAGCACCGGGGCGCGCGGTCGCGCGACGCCGACTATTTCGGCCCCTTCGCCTCGGCGGGGGCGGTCAACCGGACGATCACCGCGCTCCAGCGCGCCTTCCTGCTGCGCAACTGCGCCGACACGGTGTTCGCCGCGCGCACCCGGCCCTGTCTGCAGTACCAGATCAAGCGTTGCACCGCGCCCTGCGTGGAGCGGGTCAGCCCGGCGGAGTATCAGGCGCAGGTCGATCAGGCCCGCGCCTTCCTGTCCGGCAAGAGCCGGGACATCCAGACGGAGTTCGTCGCGGAGATGACCAAGGCGGCGGAGAATCTCGACTACGAGACCGCCGCCCGCTACCGCGACCGTATCCGGGCGCTGACGGCGGTGCAGGCGCACCAGGACATCAACGTCGAAGGGGTGGTCGAGGACGCCGACGTGATCGCCGCCTACGCGGAGGGCGGGATGACCTGCGTGCAGGTGTTCTTCTTCCGCGGCGGGCGGAACTACGGCAACCGCGCCTACTTCCCCAGCCACGACAAGAGCGCCGAGACCCCGGAGGTGCTGGCCGCCTTCATCGCCCAGTTCTACGAGAACAAGGCGGCCCCCGGCCTCGTCCTGGTCAGCCACGACCTGCCGGAGCAGGAACTGCTGACCGAGGCCCTGGCGCTGCGCGCCGGCCATCGGGTGGAGCTGGCCGCGCCCAAGCGGGGCGACAAGCGCCGCATCGTCGAACACGCCCTGACCAACGCGCGCGAGGCCCATGGGCGGCGGCTGGCCGAAAGCTCGTCGCAGGCGCGGCTGCTCGACGGGGTGGCGTCGGTCTTCGGGCTGGACGGCCCGCCGCAGCGGATCGAGGTTTACGACAACTCCCACGTCCAGGGTGCCCACGCCATCGGCGCCATGATCGTCGCCGGGCCGGAGGGCTTCATCAAGAACGCCTACCGCAAGTTCAACATCAAAACCGAGGGCGCCGCCGGCGACGACTTCGCGATGATGCGCGAGGTCATGGCCCGCCGCTTCGGTCGGGCGATCAAGGAGGACCCGGAGCGGACTCAGGGCACCTGGCCCGATCTGGTGCTGATCGACGGCGGCGTCGGGCAGCTCAACATGGCGCTGGGCGTGCTGGCTGATCTGGGGATCGACGACGTGACGCTGGTCGGAATCGCCAAGGGGCCGGACCGCGACGCCGGGCGGGAGCGCTTCTTCATGCCGGACCGCGCGCCGTTCCAGCTGGAAATGCGCGACCCGGTGCTCTATTTCCTGCAACGGCTGCGGGACGAGGCGCACCGCTTCGCCATCGGCACCCATCGGACGAAGCGCACCAAGGCGTTGGGGAAATCGATGATCGACGAGATTCCCGGAATCGGACCCGGCCGGAAGAAGGCCCTGCTTCACCATTTCGGGAGCGCCGTCGCCGTCTCCCGCGCCGGACTGGCGGATTTGGAGTCGGTCGAAGGGATCAGCAAGACGGTGGCGAAAAAGATATACGATCATTTCCATTCAGACGGTTAGAATGACGCCGCCCGCCGCGCGTTTCCCCCGATTCCAGAGTTGCGACCGATGCTGACCAGCCTGCCGAACCTGCTCACCCTGTCGCGCATCGCGGTGATTCCCGTCGTGGTCGGGTTGTTCTACGTGCCGGAGGCGTGGGCCGCCTATACGGCCTGCGCCCTGTTCGCCGCGGCCTGCATCACCGACTGGTTCGACGGCTATCTGGCCCGCGCCTGGGAGCAGGAAAGCGTCATCGGCAAATTCCTCGACCCCATCGCGGACAAGCTGCTGGTCGCCGCGACTCTGATCATGCTGGTCGCCTTCGCCCGGCTGTCCGGTCTGTCGGTGCTGGCCGCCGTGGTCATCCTGCTGCGCGAGGTCCTGGTGTCCGGCCTGCGCGAATATCTGGCCGGGCTGAACGTCGGGGTGCCGGTCACCTGGATGGCCAAGTGGAAGACGACGATCCAGATGGTGGCGATCGGCTTCCTGATCGTCGGCGATTACGGCCCGGTCCACATCCCGGTCACGCTGATCGGAACGCTGGGCCTGTGGGTGGCGGCGATCCTCACCTTCGTCACCGGCTGGGATTACATGCGCGCCGGGCTGAAGCACATGATGGCCCACCAGCCGGTCAAGCCGCAAAAGGGCGCTCCGGGGAACCCGGCCCGCACGCCGGGCTGAATCGCTTTCCAGCGGCCGCTTTCCTGGGGTCAGTTTTCCGGCACATGGCAGAGCGGGCCGCCATTCCGGTTTGTCCGTTCGCATGCCCGTGTGTTTCTGCTATGTGACCGGGGAACGCCCGCGCAGCGATGGGCGGCAAGGCGGAGGATAGGGGCTTCCATGAAGATGTTCGGCCTGACGGGGTGGAGCGGCAGCGGCAAGACGACGCTGATCGTTCGCCTGATCCCGGCGCTGATCCGGCGCGGCCTGACCGTTTCGACCATGAAGCATGCGCACAAGGGCTTCGACATCGATCATCGCGGCAAGGACAGCCACAACCACCGCGAGGCCGGCGCCACGGAGGTTCTGGTCAGCTCGCCCCGCCGCTGGGCGCTGATGCACGAGATCCGGGACGACGAGCCGGAATTGTCCCTGGCGGAACTGCTGCCGAAGCTGTCGCCCGTCGACCTGCTGCTGATCGAAGGGTTCAAGCGCGAGCCGCACGAGAAGATCGAGGTGTGGCGCGCTTCGGTGGGCAAGCCGCTGATCGCGCGCGACGATCCGAGCATCGTCGCGATCGCCAGCGACGGTCCGGTCCCGGACGCCAGGGTGCCCGTCTTCGACCTGAGCGACGAGGAGGGCATCGCCTCCTTCATCATCGAGCGTTGCGCGCTGGACCGGTGCGGGGCGACGGGGCAGGCTGTCTGAGACGGCGGTGTGCGGGGGTGGAGTGGAGCGATGGCTCAGCTTAGCGACGATTGCTTCGCCTTCGGCGGGGAGATGATGGCGGTGGACCGGGCGCTGGAGCTTCTCTCCGGCCGCCTCCATCCCGTCACCGCGACCCGCCGGATCGGTCTTGCCGACTCCCTTGGCCATGTGCTGGCCGAGGATGTCGTTGCTCCGTTCAACGTGCCGCCGCACGACAATTCGGCGGTGGACGGCTACGCGGTCTTCTTCGACGACCTGACGCCCGACGCGGCCACGCTGCTGCCGGTCACGGCGCGCGTCGCCGCCGGCCATGCGCTGGACCGTCCCGGACGGCGCGGCGAGGCGGTGCGCATCTTCACCGGCGCCCCGATGCCCGAAGGCTTCGACACGGTGCTGATGCAGGAAGACTGCAAGGCGGAGGAGGGCTCCGTCGCCATTCCCCCCGGCATCCGGCGCGGCGCCAACCGCCGCCGCGCCGGGGAGGACATGGCGCGGGGAAGCACCGTCCTGACCGCCGGCCGCCGGCTGCGGGCGGAGGACATCGGCCTGCTCGCCTCGCTGGGGCGGCGGGAGGTGACGGTGCGCACCGCCCTGCGTGTCGCCGTCTTCTCCACCGGGGACGAGGTGCGGGAGCCGGGCGTGCCGCTGGAGCCGGGCTGCATCTACGACGCCAACCGCTTTGCCCTGATCGCCGCGCTGCGCCAGCTCGGCTGCGGCGTGACCGACCTCGGCATCCTGCCCGACCGCCTCGACGCCGTTCGCGGCGCGTTGGAAGAGGCGGCGGGGACGCACGACGTTCTCATCACCTCCGGCGGCATGTCCACCGGGGAGGAGGACCACGTCAAAGCGGCGGTGGAAGCGTTGGGCGGCCTGCATTTCTGGCGGCTGGCGATAAAGCCGGGGCGCCCGGTGGCTCTGGGCACGGTCAAGGGCGCAACCAAGGGGGCGGCCGTCTTCGTCGGCCTGCCGGGCAACCCGGTGGCGGTCATGGTCACCTTCCTGCGCATCGCCCGCCCGATCCTGCTCCGGCTGATGGGGGCGGCCGACGAGGCGCCCGCCTTGTTCCCGCTGCGCGCGGGCTTTACCTACAAGAAGAAGGCGGGGCGGCGCGAGTATGTGCGGGCCACGCTCGCTCGCGCCGCCGACGGGGTTTTGACCGCGGTCAAGCACCCGCGCGACGGGGCGGGCATCCTGTCGTCGATGGTCGAGTCCGACGGGCTCGTCGAACTGCCGGAAGAGATCACCCGCATCGAGCCGGGGATGATCGTGGATTTCCTGCCTTTCAGTGAGGTTCGGTGATGAAGATCCTCTATTTCGCCTGGCTGCGCACCAAGATCGGCGTGGCGACCGAGACGGTGGACCTGCCGGCGGAGGTCCGGGACGTCGGCGCTCTGGTGGCGTGGCTGAAGACCCGCAGCCCGAAGCACGCCGACGCGCTTGCCAACAGCACGGTGGTCAAGGTCGCGGTGAACCAGGAGCATGTGCCCTACGACCACCCGGTCGGCCCCGGCGACGAGGTGGCCCTGTTCCCGCCGGTGACCGGCGGCTGAGGAAGGAAACTTTGCCGTGACGGTGAAGGTGCAGAGCGAGGATTTCGACGTCGGGGCGGAACTGGCCGCGATGACCGGCGGCAAGACCGGCATCGGCGGGGTGACCCTGTTCGTCGGGCTGGTCCGCGACATGGCCGGCGGCGAGTCCGTCAGCGCCATGACGCTGGAGCATTATCCCGGCATGACCGAGCGGCAGTTGGAGGCGATCGAGGCGGAGGCGCGGGCGCGTTGGCCGCTAGACGACGCGCTGATCATCCACCGCTACGGGCGGCTGGAACCGGGCGACCAGATCGTGCTGGTCGCCACCGCCAGCGCCCACCGCGAGGCGGCCTTTGAAAGCTGCCACTTCCTGATCGACTGGCTCAAGACCAAGGCGCCCTTCTGGAAGATGGAGGCCACCCCGGAGGGCGAGCGCTGGGTGGAGGCCAAGGAATCCGACGACACGGCGGCGGCCCGCTGGACGAAACCGGCGTGAGGTGAGAGGCAGGGCACAGACGGCGCCCTCCTCGGGGTGATTGGATCCGCTCCCGCGCAAGGCTGTGCGCGCATGCGGAGCGTCCGATCATGCGAACCCGGTTCCTGCTCACCGGACTGGTGGCCCTGTCGCTGGGCGCTTTCCTGACGTGCCCGGTTCAAGGGAAGGAGCGGCAAACGGCGGAGCGGGTTCTGACCGACCCGGTCGGCGGCTGTCGCGTCCGCGATCCTGATCCCAGCCGGGGGAAGTCCGTCCGCTGGACCGGCGCTTGCCGCAACAGTTTCGCCCATGGTGCCGGTGTTCTTGAAACGTTCAATGGTGCGGAACCGGTGGACTGGACCGAGGCGGTCTTCGTCGATGGCCGGGCCGAGGGGCCGGGACGCAGCGGGCGTGAGGATGGGACGACCTTCGAGGGCCGTTTCCGGCATGGCCTCGCCACCGGCCCGGGAACGCTGACTCTGCCGGATGGTCACCGCTACATCGGCGGATTCGCGTTCGGGCGCCCGACCGGGCAGGGGGAGTTCGTCGCCTCCATGGGGTTGCGCTACCGTGCGCGGGTCGACCGCGACGGGCGGGTGTGGCCCGGCGCGCTTCTCGGCTCGAAGCCTGCCGAGCCCATCCGGTCGGCCGAGCGGCCGGAACCGCGGGGCAGGGCGGCGCCGGGCAGCCTGGAGGAGTGGCTGCGCACACCGCCGTGGGACTACCGCGATCCGGCGCCGAGCGATGCGAACCGGCGTTGACCAGCTTTGCACAGGCGGCGTTTGCCAGACGCGCCGCTCCGTGGTGACATCCGGAACCCCTTCGGAAGACGGCGATGAACTGGCAGACCCTCGGATTCTTCTTCGCGACGGCCTTCGTGCTGTCGATGACGCCCGGCCCCAACATGCTGCTGGCGATGAGCCTCGGCCTGCGCTACGGCGTCCGCCGCGCGGCCTGGGGCGGGCTGGGCATGTGCGTGGCGCTGACGACGATGGCCACCCTGTCGGTGCTCGGACTCGGCGCCCTGCTGGCGGCATCGGAGCCGGCCTTCCAGGCGGTGAAATGGGCGGGCGTGGCCTATCTGACCTGGCTCGGCATCGCCGCGTGGCGGGCGCCGGTGCCGGACGGCTCGCCGCGCGTCGGCGCCGCCGCGGCGGCGGAGGAAGCCCCGGCCCATCGCCTGTTCCTGCGCGGGCTGCTGGTCGCCTTCAGCAACCCGAAGGCGCTGGTCTTCATGGCCGCCCTGTTCCCGCAGTTCATCGACCCGGCGGCCCCGCTGATGCCGCAGTTGGTGGCGCTGGTGGCGATCATGGTGGTGATCGAGTTCGGCTGGATCATGGCATACGCCACCGGCGGCAACAGCATCGGCGCCCGGCTGACCAGCGGATCCGCGGCCCGCACCCTCAACCGCCTGACCGGCGGTTTGATGATCGGCGCCGGCGGGCTGCTGGCGCTCGCCCGCCGGCTGTGATCGCCCACCGTTTGTGATTGCTCAGTCCATCCGGCGGAGGGTCGTCTCCAGACGGCCCTTGCCGGAGCGGTCCAGCCAAGCGGCGGACAGGCGCCCGTCCGTCCGGATGCTGTAGCGCAGCACGTTGCGCCCCTTCTCATCGAACACCAGCTCGTCGTTCTCGATGCGGCCCTTGCGCTGGGCGCGCTCCATCGGCTGGTCGGCCTCCATGCCCGGTCCCAGCACATAATCGGCGTAGACGGCGTCGCCTTCGACCCGGTCCACCGCCAGCGCGATCTCCCGCCCGTTGATGTAGGCGCCGTACCAGACGCCGAGGAAGGAGCGGGCGCCGGTGCCCGCCGGAGAGGAGGTGCCGCTGCCGGTGCGCGGCTCCGGCGCCGCGGCCCGCATCAGCTCCGCGCTCGGCGTGCGGCCCCAGGATTCGTCGCAGGACGGGTCGCCTCGGCGCGGCGGCGCCTCGGCGAAGCGCAGGATGCAGGATCCGAAGCGCCGGACGAACATGCCGGTCGTCGCGGCGCCGTGGCCGGTCAGCAGGGCCGGCTGATCGACCACGATGTGGTCCAGCCCGCGCGAGGACAGGATGCCGCGCGCCGATTCCCCGCGTCCGCCGGGGTCGAAATCGTCACCATGGAAGAAGAACAGCATCACCCGCGCGCTGTGGATGCCGCGCAGGATCGGCCAGAGCTGCGCCGCGTTGTCACGGAAGCTGTCGTAGGAATCGGAAAAGTTGCCGAAGGCCGCGGGAGCGGTGCCGACGACGGCGTCCACCCGGTCGCTCTGCCCGGCGGCCATCAGCGAGATGAAGGCACCGAAGGACTGGCCGGTCAGCATGACCTTGCGGTAGCCGCGGTCCTTCAACTGGTCGGCGTAGCCCGCCAGCGCGCGGGAGCTGTTCGGCAGCGTGTCGCTGACCCGCATGCGGTCCAGACGGAACACGTCCCATCCGGCGTCTTTCATGGTCTTCATGTAGAGCGGGGTAGGGGCGTTCGAATCCTCCACCTCCACGGACCGGCCATGGCTCCACACCACCGCGCCGCGGGCCATCGTCGGGCCGAGCAGGGTGCCGTCGCCATAGGCCGGGTTCAGGTGAATCTGGGCCGCCGCCGTCTGCGCCGTACCGAGCATTGCCAACGCCACCACCAATCCGAGCAGCGCCTGTCCGACTGTCCGCCTCATCCTTCCACGCTCCTGTCTGCGGGCGTGGAAAGGGTCTCGGAATATGGTTAACCCGACCTTTCCATCGGACCGGGCCGGCGTTTGTCACGGAGTGTTGTCACAGCCCCATCGGTGCGGGCGGCCTGCGTCAGAAGGTCCATCGATTGCAAATGCGAATGACTCGCAAATCAGGCGCGGATCGTCTAAGGTCGGTTCCGTCACTTCAGTCGGGAGGGGTCAACATGTGCGATTCGGTGGGCGAGGGGCGGTTGTCCCCCTGGACGGTGTCCGATCTGACGACGGCGGAGCGCGCGCTTCTGACCGGCTTCCGGCAATGGTTCCGTCACGGCACCGCGGGCGCGATGGCCGCCATGCGGGCCAGCTTCGGCGTGGCCGGCGTGCCGTCGTCGGCTCTGCTGCCGCTGTTCGCCCTGCTGGGCACCTTCGCCGTGACCAACGCGGGCCGTCCGGCGTTCCGCTGCCCGACCTGCTCGCGGGTCGGGATGGACGAGATGGCGGTGCTGGACGCCTTGGCCGCCATGCAGGCCGGGGAAGGCGACGTGACGTCCCAGGTGTTCGACCGCTGGCTTCCCCTGGTCGCCCTGACCATGGCCACGGATTCGGCGCGGGAACTGGCGGACATCCTGGACGGCGCGCGCATCCGTCTGCCGCGGCGCCGTCCGGCGCGGCTCATAGCGCTGGCGGCGGAATGACCGGCGCGAAGCCGGCGCTGGTCTGCCACGCCGCCTGCCGGAACAGCGGCTTGCGCATGATCCATTGATCGATGGGCACCTGGACCAGTTCGCCGGCCGGGGTGCGGTAGGAATAGCGCCCCCGTTCGGTGCCGCGCAGTTCGTAGCCCAGCCGTTCGTAGAAGGCGAGGACCCCGGCGTTGTCCCGGTCCACGCCCAGTTCCGCTTCTGAATAGCCGTGGTCGAGCGCGGTTCCCTCGGCGGCGGCCATCAGCCGTGTGGCGATGCCCCGGTTGCGAAAGGGTTGGAACACCCGCAGCGCCCACAACGTGGCGCGGCGCAAATGCCGTTTGCGTTGGAAGTCGATGCAGATCTGGCCGGCGGGAAAGCCGTTGATCTCGGCCACCAGAAGAGCGCCGCTTCCGCGCTCCTGGGCGCGGAAGGCCGTGGCGAGGATTTCCCGGTGTGGCGTGTGCAGCCCGAACCATTCGAGATCCGGCAGGTCCGTCCGGCTGGCCGGGCGAATTGCGACGGGCAGGCTGATGACATCCTGCGACGCGGTGGCGGCGTCCATTCCTCCTCCGGGCTTCAAACCATCTGAGGGAATGAACGGGCCGGCGCTGGCGGCGTTCCCCGCGCCCGATGAAAGTCTTACCGGGCAAAGCCGGCCAGAGAACCGTGAAAAAGGAAAAGATTTAGGAAAATTGCTTATGAAAGCGTGTTTTGGAATCGTTATAGACAACCCTTAGAATATGACGATAAGCCTTGTTGACGGATTGAGACGTCTCTTGATAAGTCTCTATACGAAATAGGGCGCGAAGATGCCTGTACGGTGACGGCGCCCGGAGACGGGGAGGGCGTGCGATGATCAAGATTGTCAACCTGGGGCGTACCGGCCTTTTCGTGGCGATGCAGAATGGTGCCCTGACCACCATCGGCGGTCGCAGTCACTGGCGGTCGCTCGACGATATCCGTTCGGCCGCCACTGCGGCCAAGATCAAGATCAGCGACACGGTTCTCCGCACCGTTCTCTGATCGCGACACCCGCAGCTTCCGTCCAAGACAGCGGGCCGATCAATCTTTCAGACGGGCTTCGGACGGGCTTTCAGGCCGGCGGCACCGGATCGGGCCGCTGGTCCCGGTCCACTGCTGCAATCAGCCGGCCCGAACCCGCGCCAGGAAGCGGTCGACCTCCGCTCGCAGATTGTTCGAATGGACGGACAGTTCGTTCGTCGCGGACAGGACGCTGCGCGCTTCCGACCCCGTGTCCGACGCCGAGGCGTTGACGTGCACGATGGTTTCGCTGACCTCCCGGGTGCCGATCGACGCCTGCTGAACGTTGCGGGCGATCTCGGTGGTGGCGGCGCCCTGCTCCTCCATGGCCGAGGCGATGGAAGTCGAAATGTCGTTGATCCGCGCGATGGTTCCCGAGATCGAGCGGATGGCGAGAACGGCGTCCTGCGTCGCCCCCTGGACCGCGCCGATCTGTGCGTTGATCTCCTCCGTCGCCTTGGCGGTCTGGTTGGCGAGGCTCTTCACCTCCGACGCGACGACGGCGAAGCCCTTGCCGGCCTCGCCGGCGCGCGCGGCCTCGATGGTCGCGTTCAGCGCCAGCAGGTTGGTCTGGCTGGCGATGTCGTGGATCAGCTTCACCACTTGGCCGATGCGGCTGGCGGCGTCGGCCAATCCCTGCACAGTGGTGTTGGTGCGTTCCGCCTGCGACATGGCCTCACCGGCGATGGCCGCCGACTGGGTCACCTGATGGCTGATCTCACCGATGGAGGCCGTCAGTTCCTCCGCCGCCGCGGCGACCGTCTGGATGTTGACGGAGGCTTCCTCGGCCGCTGCGGCGACCTGGGTGGACTGCACGCTGGTTTCCTCGGCGGTGCGGCTCATGTTCTGGGCGGTGCCCTGAAGCTGCTGCGCGGCGGACGCCACCGCCTGCACCACGCTCTTCACCTCGCGTTCGAACGAGTCGGCGGTGGTTCCCAATTCACGCGAGATGATCGCGGCGGTGTTCAGGTCGACATAAACGGAGGTCGCCAGATCCATGTCGAGGAAGACCGCCCTGTTGATCGCCTGCATGAGCTGGGCGAGCTTCTCCGGCTTCTTGCGGTAGACTTGATAGGCGAGGTCGATCAGCTTGTTGAGGGTGAAGCAATAGGCGCCCGTGTACCAGCGCGGCTCCAGACCGATGCGCTGGTGGGCCTGCCCGATCTTCAGCACCTGCGCCATGTAGGCATCATCGAAGGTGCCGGTGAAGACGTTCTTCAGCCAATGCTGCTTCTGCATGTCGCGCGCGCGGCTGACCACTGCTGGATCGGCGAGCAGCGTCGCGACCTGCGGGACCGAGCGCAGATAGCCGTAGAAATCCTCAAGAACCTGGTCGATGCGCTGGGCGAGGTAGGGTTGGAATTCCCGAAGGACGGCCTTCGTGGGTTCGTCGATTCGCAAGAAGGAGATACGGTCAAGAATGGACTGCGTCTGGGCAGAATGCGACATGGATCGACTTCCCCACGAAAATAGGACCGCTTCAGATTAGCGCAATTTGTTTTTAATGCAAAGTAACTAACCTGCGGGCGGCACTATGGAGGGTTACGGTGGGTGTGAAAACCGGCAGCGTTGTCGCAGGCCCAACAATTCACCGGGCTTTAATGAAATAGAAAACCGGCGGAGCCGTTTGGCATCCGCCGGTATGTAATGAGGCAATCTGGACGTCGACTGTTCGTCTACATCAGGCGGCCATATATCAGGCGGCCATGTGGGCCGGCGCGCGGCGCAGCGCTTGGGCGGCGCTGAGAACGGCCTTCTGCAGCTTCTCGAACGCCCGCACCTCGATCTGGCGCACCCGCTCGCGGGACACGCAGAACTGCTGGCTCAACGACTCCAGGGTGGACGGGTCGTCCTTCAGGCGGCGCTCGAACAGGATGCGGCGTTCACGGTCGTCCAGCCGCTCCAGTGCCTGTCCAACCAGCCGGCGGCGCAGCGCCAGTTCGTCGGCGTCGGCGATCACGCTTTCCTGCGTCGGGCGGTCGTCGGCCAGGAGTTCCAGCCAGTTGGTCTCGCCGTCGCTGGACAGCGCAGCGTCGAGCGAGCTGTCGTTGGAGGAGAGGCGGCGATTCATCTCGATCACCTCCTGCTCCGGCACGTCCAGCTCGGTCGCGATGGCCGTGACGGTGGAGGGGGAGAGGTCGCCCTGCTCCAGCTCCTGCATCTGGCTCTTCAGGCGGCGCAGGTTGAAGAACAGCTTCTTCTGGGCGGCGGTCGTGCCCATCTTCACCAGCGACCAGCTGTGCAGGATGTATTCCTGGATCGAAGCGCGAATCCACCAGGTGGCGTAGGTCGCGAAACGGAAGCCGCGTTCCGGATCGAACTTCTGTGCGGCCTGCATCAGGCCCACGTTGCCTTCGGCGACGAGGTCGGGCAGCGGAAGGCCGTAGCCGCCGAAACCGCGGGCGATCTTGATGACCAGCCGCAGATGGCTTCCCACCAGACGTTCCAGCGCGTGGCCGTTCCCGCGGTCGCGCCAAGCGACGGCGAGCTCGCGCTCTTCGTCGGGGGCCAGGATGGGGAACCGCTTCGACTCCTCGACATAACGGGTCAGGCTGGCGTTTTCACCAGTCAGGAGTTTCTTGAGCACACCGGCCTCCTCTCTCCAACGCTCCACCGTCTTTTGCCGCGGAACCCTTTCGATGGCCGTTCGCAGACGCCCACCGTTTCGGCATTTTTTTTCTGGGGGATTTGCCGAAATTATCCGGGAACACGTCAATCAGACATTGATACTGTGCCGCTACCTCCAAGTCGGATCAAGCCTTGAAACGGCAGTGCAGCAATATTTTTTGGCGTATGTCCGGACTATTCGGTCCTTATGAATGCCGAAAAGATCGGGAGAACTTTTGGAAGATTGGCGAAAAGATGACGATTTCCGTTTGGAGCTAAGGCAGATGCGGTTCTCTCCGCTTTGTCATCATTCGGCCATCCGCCTTCATCTTCTGCATAAGCTCTGGCCATACAGGCTAATGGACCGCGCTGCTCAGCATATGACGTTCCTCAGGGGCGCTTGGTGAAACGCGCTTCCGCCGTGGCGACGTTGGTGTTCTCCCAGGTTGCGGGCGTGCTATTCCAGGGCCGAACAAGGCGAGAGGCGATCCATGCACATCCGCAACAGCCGGCCGGATGATCTGCCGCGCATCCAGGCGATCTACACCCATCACGTCCTGACCGGCACGGCGAGCTTCGAGGAGGTACCCCCCGGCCTGGACGAGCTTGCCCGCCGACGGGACGACGTGCTGGCCCGGGGCATGCCCTATGTCGTTGCGGAGATGGATGGGCGGGTCATAGGATACGCCTATGCAGGCCCCTACCGGCTGCGCACCGCCTACCGCTACAGCGTTGAGGATTCGATCTATCTCGACCCGGACTGCATGGGCCGAGGCGCCGGCCGGGCGTTGCTCGCGACGGTGATCGAGCGTTGCACGGCGGCAGGGTGCCGCCAGATGATCGCGGTGATCGGCGACAGCGGCAACGCGGCGTCCATCGGCTTGCACCGAAGCCTGGGGTTCGACTCAGCGGGCCTGCTGAAAGCGGTCGGCTTCAAGTTCGGGCGCTGGGTGGACAGTGTGCTGATGCAGCGGCAACTCGGCCACGGTGAAGCGACGCTGCCCGACGATCGTTGAGGGAGCCATATCCCGGCCCTCCATCGGCGAAGGCAGAAAGAAAAAAGGCGCATCCATCAAGGATGCGCCCGCCGATGGGACGTGGGGCAGGGATCAGTCCTGCGCGACCCGCTTGCGGCCCAGGCCGAGCTTCGTGGCCATTTCCGACCGGGCCTTGGCGTAGTTCGGGGCAACCATCGGATACTCCGCCGGCAGATTCCATTTGGCGCGGTAGTCGTCCGGAGACATGTCGTAGACGGTCTTGAGATGCCGCTTCAGCATCTTCAGCTTCTTTCCGTCCTCCAGGCAAATGATGTATTCCGGGGTCACCGACTTCTTGATCGGCACCGCCGGAACCAGCTCGGCCTTGGCCGGCGCGGCCTTGTCCTCGCCCAGGCCGTTGAAGGCCGTCTGCACGTTGAGGATCAGCGCCGGCAGGTCGGCGACCGGCACCGTGTTGTTGCCGACATAGGCCGCAACGACCTTGGCGGTCAGGGCCTGCAATTCCGATGCTTCGATGGTCATGGCCGCGTTCAGCTCCGTTCCCCTGTAAGTCGGCCGATTTGAATCGGCCTTGGATTGGGCGATGTCGATCAGACGTTCACCACGTCGCGCAATTGCTTGGCCGGCTTGAAACGCGGCGCTTTCGACGCGGCGATCTGCACCGCCTCGCCGGTGCGCGGGTTTCGCCCCTCGCGGGCAGCACGCTCGGCAACCTCGAAAATACCGAACCCGGCAAGACGCACCTCCTCGCCACGGGCGAGCGCCGAGGAAATGCCTTCGAACACCGACTGGACGACCTTCGCCGCATCGGATTTACGAATGCCGGCGTTGGTCGCGATGGTCTCGATGAGTTCGGCTTGGTTCATGCGAAACTCCTGGTGCCTTCGCGCGTGTGGATTTTCCCGTGTTCTTGGCAGATCGAATCCATCAGCACAAGAGCCATGGCCGGAAAGGCAACCCTAAGTGTTTCATCAATCATGAGTTCTTGCGTTCACTGTGGCCTGGATGCATCAAAATGACCATCCCTCGCGGCACAACGGTGCCGCATGGCTGCCAAAGGAAGGATGTCCTCCGCGGAAAGTTGATCGACTCGCGGGATGTGGATCTTGAACGGACTATGGGCGACACCATTTGCGTGGCGTTCGGGTCCGGGCCCCTCTGACGGCTGAGGCGTCAGCCGTGATGTCGGATACCGCTTGAATTCACTGCAGACGCAGCGCAATCAAGTGGGTCTTGTTATGGATTCCCTTATCGCACCCGTCTTTCTCGATTTCATGGGAAAGCCGGTGTGGGTTTGGCTGACCTTCGTCGGCCTCGTCCTGGCCTTGCTGGCCTTCGACCTCGGCATCCTCAACCGCCGCGACCGCGAGATCGGCGTCAGGGAAAGCCTCCGTCTCTCCGCCTTCTACATCGCCGTTGCCTTGCTGTTCGGCGGCTGGGTCTGGTGGTCGATGGGCGATACCGCGGCGGCCCAGTACTACACGGGCTTCTTCATCGAAAAGAGCCTGTCGCTCGACAACGTCTTCATCATTTCGCTGATCTTCACCTACTTCGCAGTCCCGCGCGCCTACCAGCACCGCGTGCTGTTCTGGGGCATCCTGGGCGTGATCGTGATGCGCGGCCTGATGATCGCCGCCGGCGCCGCCCTGGTCAGCGAGTTCCATTGGGTGCTCTACGTCTTCGGCGCCTTCCTGCTGCTCACCGGCGTGAAGATGCTGTTCGCCGTGGACAAGGAGCCGGACCTCGCCAACAACCCGGCGCTGCGTTTCCTGAACCGCCACCTGCGGATCACCGACGATTTCCGCGGCCAGAAGTTCTTCGTGCGCGAGGCGGGTCCGGACGGGCGAACCGCGCTCTACGCCACGCCGCTGTTCCTGGCGCTGATGATGGTCGAGTTCGCCGACCTGATCTTCGCGGTGGATAGCGTGCCGGCGATCTTCGCCATCACCACCGACCCCTACATCATCTACACCAGCAACATCTTCGCCATCCTCGGCCTGCGCGCGCTCTACTTCGCGCTGGCGGCGATGGTCCACCGCTTCCGTTACCTGAAATACGCGCTGGCGCTGGTGCTGGTCTTCATCGGCGGCAAGATCTTCTACACCCAGATCTTCGGCAAGCCGGACCCGCTGGTCTCGCTGGGCGTGACACTGACCCTGATCGCGGGCGGCGTGGCGGTCTCGCTTCTCAAGACGCGCAGCGAGGGCAAGCGGCTGCCGGCGGAGTGATGCCGGACAAATGATCCCAGTCAGCCGGTGAAGCCCAGGCGCTTCAGGGCGGCGATGCTCTCCTTCGCGCTGGTGTGGAGGATGAAGTCGCCGCCTGCCTGCGTCCAGGGATCACGGGCCTTTTCGCGATCGTCCACCAGAACCGTGCCCGGCCCGCCATGGCGGTGCTTGTCGCGGGCCATGCAGGTGATGACCCGCACATGGGAACCCAGCATATGGGCGACCCAGCGCCGCTTCTGCTCCGGCGCCCAGGAGCCGAGCGGCAGGCCGGTCAGGATGGTCGGGGTGTAAGGTTCGCAGAATCGCCAGAGATCCTGCGCGTCGTGCATGAACTCCAGCGTTCCGAAGAAGTCGGGATGGCGGGACAGTTCCCGCCACATGACCTTCATCGGGATCTCCTCCGGGCGCTTGCCGGTGACCGCCTTCACGCCGCGGTCGAAATCGGCCAGAACGCCGTCGAGGTCGAGAAACAGCTTGGGTCTCTGCATTGTCTGCCTTGTCCTGCCGGTCCAACGTCCAGTCCAACCAACGTCCAGCCCATCCAACGCCGGATGAACGCGACCGTAGACTAACGGTCGCACGGAACCTTCGCCAGCCGGTCGGGTTGCACCCGAAGGCATAGGCGCACGGCTCCGGTGCGGCAGGGGGGTACGGATGACGGTCATAGGCATTTCAGGATCTTACGGCGGCTTGAATCTGGGGGACGAGGCGATCCTCACCTCGGCCATCGAGCAGCTGCGCGCTGCGGTGCCGGGGGTGGAGGTGGTCGTCTTCTCGCGCAACGCCGCCCATACCCGCGAGAACCACGCGGTGGATCGCGTTCTGAATCCGCGGGAAGCCATGAAGGACGAGATCACGCCGGAGGTCGAGCGGCTCGACCTGCTGCTCCTGGGCGGCGGCGGCATTCTCTACGACAGCGAGGCGCAGACCTACCTGCGCGAGGTTACCATCGCTCAGCGGCTGGGGGTGCCGACCTACACCTTCGCCATCGGCGTCGGTCCGCTGAAGGATCGGGTGGAGCGCGACGCGGTGCGCGAGGGGCTCGACCGCATGACCGGCATCACCGTCCGCGAACCGAGCGCCAAGCGGCTGATCGAGGAGATCGGCGTGCAGGTTCCCGTGACGGTCACCGCCGACCCGGCGCTGCTGCTGAAGCCGGAGCCCTTCACCGAGGAGATGCTGGCCGAGGCCGGCATCCCGCGCGGCCGCCCGCTGGTCGGCCTGTCGGTGCGCGAGCAGGGTGCTGCGGCGCCGGACCTCACCGATGCGGCCTATCACCAGCTGTTGGCGGAAGCGGCGGACTACATCGTGCAGCGCTTCGGCGCCGATGTGGTTTTTGTGCCGATGGAGCGCGCCGACGTGCGGGAGGCGCACCGCGTCATGGGCCGCATGGCGGTGTCGGAACGCGCCCATCTGCTGCAATACCGCTACACGCCGCGCCAGATCATCGGGCTGATGGATCATTTCGAAATGGCCGTGGGGATGCGGCTGCATTTCCTGATCTTCGCGGCGATCACCGGCACGCCGCTGATCGCGCTCCCCTACGCCTCCAAGGTGTCGGATTTCCTGTCCTCGATCGGGCTGGAGCCGCGGGCGACGGTGTCCCACACCACCGCCGGAACCTTCCTCGCCGATCTCGACCGCCTGTGGGACCACCGCGCGGAGCAGAAGGGACTGCTGCGCGACCGGATTCCCGTGCTGATGGAGCGCGCCCGCGAGACGGCGCCGCTGGCCCTGCAGACGGTGGCGCCGCGCGCCGAAACGGCGGCCAAAGCAGCGGCCAAAGCAGCGGAATGATGAAAGGAGCCAGTCTTGCCCGTCCTGCCCTGTCCCCCAAACCCTGAATCGGTCACTCTGCCGCCGCGCCGCGCCATGAAGGTCGCGCGCTGCCACGTGCTCGTCGTCGGCGGCGGTCCGGCCGGCATGGGGGCGGCCATCGGCGCCGCCCAGTCGGGGGCCGACACCATCCTGGTGGAGCGTTACGGCTTCCTCGGCGGCAACGCCACGGCCGCCCTCGTCATGCCCTGGATGAGCTTCTACACCCAGCGCGGATCGGTGGCGGTCGTGGACAACACCCGCCTGATGCCGCAGGACCACGGCCCTGGCGAGCCGGTGGTGGGTGGGGCGCTGGCCGTCTTCCTGGGCCGGCTCTACACCAACCAGGGGGCCATTCCGCCCTCGCCGGATACCGGCTTCACCGTTCCCTTCGACCCGGAGGTGCTGAAGGTCACCGCCCAGCAGATCCTCGACGAAGCCGGGGTGAAGGTGCTGCTGCACGCCTTCGCCTCCACCGTCCTCGGCGAGCCGGGCAAGCCCGACGCGGTGGTCTTCGAGACGAAGTCCGGCCCGGTGGTCATCGAGGCCGACGTGATCGTCGATTGCACCGGGGACGGCGACATCGCGGCGCTGGCCGGCTGCGACTATGAGGTCGGGCGGGAGGAGGACGGGCTGACCCAGCCGATGACGCTGATGTTCCGCATGGTCGGCTTCGACCACGACGCCTTCAACGGCTATGTGCGGGAGCATCCGACGCAATGGCGCGGCGTGCACGGGCTGTGGGACCTCGTGTCGAAGGCCACCGCCAACGGCGACCTCGATCTGGCGCGCGAGGACATCCTGTTCTTCGCCACCACCCACCCCGGGGAGATCGCCCTGAACTGCACGCGGGTCACCGGCGCTCTGGGCACCGACGTCTTCGACCTGACCCGCGCGGAGTGGGAGAGCCATCGGCAGGCCGCGCAGATCGCCAATTTCCTGCGCAAATACGCCCCCGGCTTCGCTGACGCCTACACCTGCCAGACCGGCACCGGAATTGGCATCCGCGAGACGCGGCGCATCGTCGGCGATTATGCCATGACCGCGGACGATGTGCTGGGCGCGGCGAAGTTCAAGGACGCCATCGCGCGCGGCACCTACCCGGTGGACATCCACAGCCCGACCGGCCGCGGCACGGTGCTGAAGCGCGTGCCCTCCGGCGAATGGTACGAGGTGCCGATGCGGGCGCTTCTGCCCAAGGGGACGGAGAGGCTGCTGGTGGCCGGACGCTGCATCTCCGGCAGCCACGAGGCCCATTCCTCCTACCGGGTGACGCCCACCTGCATGGCGACGGGGCAGGCCGCCGGGGTCTGCGCGTCGATGGCGGCGCGGCGCGGCGAGCGCACCCGCGACATCCCGGTCGGCGCCATCCAGCGCGAGCTGCTGCGCCAGGGGGCCCTGCTGCGCGAGCCGGAGGCGTAAGGCTTCCCTGGGGTCAGCGCATCGCGAAGAGTTCCTGGTGGAAGCGCTGGTCCACCGGCAGGCCGTGGGCCGCGAAGTCGTGCCGCAGCGCCTGCCCGAAGCCCGTCGGGCCGCAGAACCAGACGCTGGCGTCGCGCCATTCCGGCACCAGCGCACGGATGCGCTCGCCATCCAGACGGCCGTCGCGGCTGTCGATCAGGACATGGAGGCGAACCCCCGCCGCCGCGGCGTCGGCGGTGAGCTTCGCGATCGCGTCCCCGTCGTACTCGCTGGTGGTGTGGAAGAAATCGATGGTTTGCCGTGGCCGCTCGACGCTTGCCGCCAGGAACTTCATGCGGGCGATGAAGGGCGTGACGCCGATCCCGCCGCCCACCCAGATCTGGTGCGGGCAGGGGTCGTCGAAGGTGAAGCAGCCGTAAGGTCCTTCCACCGTCACCGCTTGGCCGACCGCCAGCCGTTCCCGCAGCCGCCGGGTGTGGTCGCCAAGCTCCTTGACCACGAAGGTGATCCGGCGCTCGGCGTCGTTCCAGGCCGAGGCGATGGTGTAGGGATGGGCCCCCTCCGCCCTATCCGAGGTGGCGAAGGCGAACTGGCCCGCCTTGTGGCCCGGCCAGCCCTGCGGAACATGGATGGCGACCTCCAGCGTGCGCACACCCGGAAAGTAATGGAGGGCGCTGATCGTGCCGGGAACCCGCCGGTCGGCGGCGACCCGGCCGAGCAGCACCACGACGGCGGCCCAGGCGCTGGCGGCGAGCAGAGGCGCCATCACCCAGCCGATGGGCAAACGCCAATAGGCGAAGTCCGTCAGCACGACGGCGTGGAAAACCAGCACGAGATAGGTGATCGCCAGCAGGCGGTGCGTCTTGAAGAACATCCGGTAGGGGAGGCGCTTGAACAGAGCCAGCGCGATCAGCAGCACGGCCGCGTAGAAGGCCCATTCGCCAAGCCATTCGGCGGTGCCACGCAGGCTGCGGAGCGACTGTTCGAGGGAGCTGTCGGGAATCGCCCGCGGCCCCCGCTGCGGCCGGGCCAGCCACCCCCAGCCCACCGCCCATTTCGGCCCCTGGGCCCACAGCCAATGGACGATCGCCGCGACGAGGCCGGCGATGCCCAGCCATTTGTGCAGGCGGTACATCTTGTCGAGGCCGCCGAACCACGCCTCGGGCCAGCGCGGTCGCAGCGCCAGGATCGTCGCCATGCCCATGCAACCGATGGCGATGAGTCCGCTGTACTGGACCAATGCAGCGCGAAGACCGAAAAAGCTGTCCGCCGAAAACACGCCGGGTTCAGCGGCAAGCCATAAAATCGTGAGAAGGGTTGAAATACCCCATAAAGACAGTTTGATTCTTTTCACGGCGACATCCTCCGTGTCGGCCACCGTCGAGGTGCGGATGGAGGGATGCTTCGCTATCGCCTTTCCGGTGACAAGCCGATTCCGATCATCGCAGCCATTCGAATCTTCGGCCACGACAATGGCGGGGGAGCGCGGTAAACCCGGTTACTTGCGAATCCAGACCTTGGTTTCCATGAAGCGGTTGGCGAGGAAGCGGTAGGTATGCTTCTGCAACTGCTCGATGGCGGTTGACTTCTCCACCGGTGTGGTGTCCCAGGCCTGGAGGATGTCCTCCCACTCCAGCAGCCGGGCGCGCAGGTCGTCGCGGATCTTGCGGATGAATGTCACGGTGGTATCGAACGACTTCAGTGCGCCGAAAATCTCGCCGGTCTGGGCGTCCGCCTGCTCGAAGATGGCGTCATAGTCCTTGAGCGGCTTGCCCAGCAGCCCCTGCATGCGCGCGACCTCATTGCACAGGGTGCGGTCGGTCCGATAGATCTGGGTCAGCCGGGTCAGCTTGCCGCTGATGGCGCGGATGGCGTTGAAGCGGTCGCGCAGCGCCTCGATGTAGGACAGCTCCTGGGTCAGGTCCTCGATACGGTCGGTCAGGTACTGCTCGTAATTGTCCTTCAGGTTGAGCTTCGCCGCGATGTCCTTGAAGGCGGCCTTGACGCGCTGCTTGGTCTGCGGGTCCTCGACGATCTGCTCCAGCTCGTCGGCCTTCACCACGATCATCTCGCTTCCGGAGATCGAGGAGACGAGCTGCACCGTCAGACGTCCCCGTGCGATGGTCCGGTGCTTCTCCTCCACCGACCAGGAGGCGCGGCCGTCCAGCAACTCCCCGGGAATCTGCTCGCCGGGGCGGATCTGCTTCACATAGGCCAAGCCCTTTTCGACCACATCCAGCAGCTTGGAGTCGCGGCTGTCCTCCTTGATGTCGAAGGATTCCATCAGCGTGTTGAAGGGCAGGGCGGCCTTCAGATCCCCCAGCAGGATGTGGAGCACCGGCTGCTTGGAGGAAGGGTCGATGCAGAAGAAGGCCCCGGACAGGCTGAACACCTTGTGCTCGAAATCGAAATGCGTGTCCCGCATCGGCGCCGCGGGCGCCGCCTCGGCATCGGCTTCCGTGCTTCCGGTTTCGGGATCGGGGACATCGGACATGGGCAGGGACCGGAAGCGGGAATGGGACGGGGAGGTTACAGCAGATCGCGCAGCCGGAACCAGAGCATCGCGAGGACAAGCGCCGGTGTGCGGAATCGCCGCCCGCCGGGGAAGGGCAGGTGGGGCACGCGGGCGAACACGTCGAACCGCTCAGCCGTGCCGCGGATCGCCTCCGCCATGACCCGACCGGCCATGCCGGCCAGCGCCACCCCGTGACCGGAATAGCCGTGGGCGAAATAGGTGGTCGGCGTCAGCCGCCCGACATGCGGCATGCGGTTCATGGTGATGGCGACGTGGCCGCCCCAGAAATGGTCGACCGCGGCGTCGCGGAGCTGCGGGAAGACCGCCAGCATCTTGGACCGCATGGCGATTTTCAGCCCCGGCGCGTCCAGTCCGGAATAACTGACACCGCCGCCGAACAGCAGCCGGTAGTCGGCGGAACGGCGGAAGTAGTTCAGCACGAAGTTCATGTCGCTGACCGCTATATTGGTCGGCAGCAGAGACGTTGCGGCGTCCTCACCCAGCGGCTCGGTGGCGATCATGTAGGTGGCGACGGGCATCACCTTGGCCGACAGGAGCGGCGCCAGAGATCCCAGATAAGCGTTCCCGGCCAGCACGAGGAAGCGCGCCGTCACCCGCCCATTCGCCGTGCTGGCGACGGGGCGATCCCCGGTGTCGATGGCGGTGACCCGGCTGTCCTCGAAGAGGCGCACGCCGGCCCGGGCGGCGGCGGCGGCGAGGCCCAGCGCATAGTTCAGCGGGTGCAGATGGCCGCTTCCGTCGTCGGCCAGCCCGCCGACATAGGCGTCGCTGCCCACCACCGCCCGCATGGCTTCGCGGTCGAGCGCGCGGACCTTGTTGTAGCCGTAGCGGTCGCGCATCTCGCGCTCCATCGCGGCCACGTCGTCCATGTGGCGCCGCTTCACCGCCGCGTGGGCGAAGCCCCAGGTGAGGTCGCAGGGAATGGCGTGCTTCGCAACGCGTTCCGCCAGAAGCGCCTTGGACTCCTCACCGAGGTCCCACAGCCGCCGGGCATCCTCCGCCCCGACCCAGCGCTCGATGGTGCTCATCGACTTGTTGTAGCCGGTGATGATCTGTCCGCCGTTGCGGCCCGACGCGCCCCAGCCGACGCGGTTGGCCTCCAGCAGAACCACGTCGTAGCCCTGCTCGGCCAGTTCCAGTGCGGTCATCAGCCCGGTGTAGCCGCCGCCGACCACGCAGACGTCGCAGGACAGCGTTCCCTCCAACGCCGGGTGCTGCGGATATGGAGTCGCGGTGTCGGCGTACCACGAGCGGATGTGGGATGATGTCGGCATGAGCGCCGAGTTAGGGGAGGGACCCCCGCCCCGTCAATGATTCCAGCGGTCATATGGGCAGGATCTTTGTTCCCCTCTGGCGCGAGGAGGGGGTGCGGGATCATAGTAAGGCGGTCGTTCACAGCAGGGAGGGGCTGCCCACCGTCCGGTGCGGTCCATACGTTCATGGGTTTCATGGAAGACTTCATCAAGAAGAACCGCATCACCGAAGTGGAATGCCTCGTGCCCGACATGTCGGGCATCGCGCGCGGCAAGATCGTGCCCGCCGAGAAGTTCCTGCGCATCCTGCGCGACCGCGGTCTGCGGCTGCCCGAGGCGATCTTCGTCCAGACCGTGACCGGGGAGTATCCGGAGGACGATTCGGTCACTTCGGATGAGAATTCCGACATCTACATGATCCCGGACGAGCGGACGATCCGCTTCGTCCCCTGGTACGAGGAGCCGACCGCCCAGGTCATCACCGACTGCGTCTACGCCGACGGCAGCCCGGTGAACTTCTCGCCCCGCCATGTGCTGAAGCGGGTGCTGTCGCTCTACGAGGAGCGCGGCTGGAAGCCGATGGTGGCGCCGGAGCTGGAGTTCTTTCTCGTCCAGGTCAACAAGGACCCCGACTATCCGCTGGTGCCGCCGGTCGGGCGCAATGGGCGGGTGGAGAGCGGACGGCAGGCCTTCGGCATCGACGCGGTGAACGAGTTCGATCCGATCTTCGAGATGGTCTACGACTTCTGCGAGGCGCAGGACATCGACATCGACACCCTGACCCACGAGGCCGGGGCGGCGCAAATCGAGATCAACTTCAACCACGGCGACGCGCTGGAACTGGCCGACCAAGCCTTCCTGTTCAAGCGGACGGCGCGCGAGGCGGCGCTGCGCCATCAGGTCTACGCGACCTTCATGGCCAAGCCGATGCAGAACGAGCCGGGCAGCGCCATGCACATCCACCAGTCGGTGGTCGATGCGGATTCCGGACGCAACCTGTTCTCCGACGCCAACGGGGCGGACACGCCGCTGTTCATGTCCCACATCGCCGGGCTCCAGAAGTATCTGCCCTACGCGATGCCGCTGCTGGCGCCGAACGTGAACTCCTACCGGCGGCTGGTGCCGAACTCCGACGCGCCGATCAACGTGCATTGGGGTCGCGACAACCGCACCACCGGCCTGCGCGTTCCCGTCTCGCCCGCCGATTCGCGCCGGGTGGAGAACCGGGTGGCCGGCGCGGATGCGAATCCGTACCTCGCCATCGCCGCCTCGCTGGCCTGCGGCTATCTCGGCATGGCCCAGGGGCTGGAGCCGACCGACCCGGTGAAGGGGTCCGCCTACCGGCTGGCCTTCACCCTGCCGCGCCACCAGGGCGACGCGCTCCAGAAGTTCAACGCCTGCAAGCCGCTGAAGGAGGTGCTGGGCGAGAAGTTCCTGGATGCGGTGACCTGCGTGAAGGAGGCGGAGTACGAGGCCTATCACCGGGTGATCAGCTCCTGGGAGCGCGAGAATCTTCTGCTGAACGTTTGAGCATTTTTCCGCCCCCTTCCGCCGCTGCCGCGGAAGGGGGCGTTTGCGTTCCGCAAAACCCGCAAAACCACCCGCAAATCGTTGACAACGAACCCCCCCGTGGGTGCAATAGCGCTCGCGCCGGGGACGCTGCGCGATGCGCGCCGCCCCCCACGTCGAATGGAAAAAAGTCGACCAGTCACGAACTGACGAACGATCCAGAATTCGGGGGCTCTCTGCATGAAACGTTTCGCTCTCAGCGTCATCGGCGCCGTCGCGGCGATCGCCATCGCCGGCCCGGCGCTGGCCCAGGCCAAGAAGCCGGTCAACATCTACATCTGGAACGACTATCTGGGCGAATCGACGCTGGCGGACTTCACCAAGGCCACCGGCTACGACACCAAGGTGGACCTCTACGACAGCCTGGAACTGCTGGAGCAGAAGGTGCTGGTCGGCAAGTCGGGCTACGACGTGATCGTCCCGACCGCCGAGCCGACCTTGTCGCGCATGATCCAGGCGAAGGTCGTGGCGCCGCTCGACAAGGCGAAGATCCCGAACCTGAAGAACGTCGATCCGAAGGTTCTCAAACTCCTCGAGAACTCGGACCCCGGCAACAAGTTCGCCGTGCCCTATCTGGGCGGCACGGTCGGCATCGCCATCATCCCGGAGAAGATCAAGGCTGTCGCCCCCGACGTCCCGCTCGACAGCTGGGACCTGATCTTCAAGCCGGAGGTGGCGAAGAAGGTCGCGGCCTGCGGCATCACCGTGATGGATTCGGCCATCGACGTGATTCCGTCGGTGCTGAACTACCTTGGCCTCGATCCGAACTCCGAGAAGAAGGAGGATCTGGACAAGGTCGAGAAGACGCTGCTGGCGGTCCGCCCCTACATCAAGCAGTTCGTCACCGGCCAGAACATCAACATCCTGGCGGGCGGCGATGCCTGCGTCGTCATGGCCTACAACGGCGACGCCATCCAGGGTGCCGCCCGCGCCGAGGAAGCCAAGAACGGCGTGAAGGTCGAATACATCACGCCGAAGGAAGGCGTGCAGGTGTGGTGGGACACGCTGGCCATCCCGGCGGACGCGCCGAACAAGGAGGGCGCGCACGCCTACATCAACTTCATCCTGGATCCGGCGAACACCGCCGCGATCTCCAACACGGTCAGCTACGCCAACGCCGTTCCGGCCTCGCTGGCCTCGGTCGACGAGGCGGTGAAGAGCAACCCGGCCGTCTTCCTGCCGGAGAACAGCAGCCTCAAGCTGTTCGCGCTGAAGTCGATCAAGCAGACCACCGACCGCGCCCGCACCCGCGTCTGGACCAAGGTCAAGACCGGCAAGTAAGCGCGCCGCGAACCGGCACGCACGACACGCGCCCTGGTCGTTTCCCATCGGGAACGGCCGGGGCGTTCCCATGAGAAGAGGACGCCGAGAGGACCCGCATGGCCGTCCAGCCGATCCGCAAGCCCACGCGCCTGGAACCCTGGCAGGACCCGGGACAGAAGCCCTATGTGCGAATCGAGAAGGTGACCAAGACCTTCGGCGATTTCGTCGCTGTGGACGAGGTCAGCCTGTCGATCTACCGGGGCGAATTCTTCGCCCTGCTGGGCGGCTCCGGCTCCGGCAAGACGACCCTGCTGCGCATGCTGGCCGGGTTCGAGACGCCGACCGAGGGCAAGATCTTCATCGACGGCGTCGACATGGCCGGCATCCCGCCCTACGAGCGGCCGGTCAACATGATGTTCCAGTCCTACGCCCTGTTCCCGCACATGTCGGTGGAGCAGAACGTCGCCTTCGGCCTGAAGCAGGACGGCGTCGCCAAGGCGGAGATCAAGGAGCGGGTGGGGGCCATCCTCGACCTCGTCCAGCTCGGCCAGTTCGGCAAGCGCAAGCCGCACCAGCTCTCCGGCGGCCAGCGGCAGCGCGTGGCGCTGGCCCGCTCGCTGGTCAAGCGGCCCAAGCTGCTGCTGCTCGACGAGCCGCTGGGCGCGCTGGACAAGCGGCTGCGCGAGCGGACCCAGTTCGAGCTGGTCAACATCCAGGAGAAGCTGGGCGTCACCTTCATCGTGGTCACCCACGACCAGGAGGAGGCGATGACCATGTCCTCGCGGATCGCCGTGATGAACCACGGCGTCATCGCCCAGACCGGCACGCCGACCGAGATCTACGAGTACCCGCAGTCCCGCTTCGTCGCCGAATTCATCGGCTCGGTGAACATGTTCGAGGGCAGGGTGGTGGAGGATCAGGCCGACCATGTGCTGATCCGCTCCGAGGACGCCGGCTGCGACCTCTACATCAACCACGCGGTGGCGGTCCCCGCCGGCGCTACGGTTGGCGTCGCCGTCCGTCCGGAGAAGATCGCGCTGAGCAAGGAGCCGCCGGCCAACGCCGCGACCAACGCCGATGGGCGCAACGTCACCAGCGGTATCGTGCGCGAGATCGCCTATCTCGGCGACGTGTCGATCTATCTGGTCGAGCTGAAGACGGGCAAGACGGTGCGCGTCACGGCGCCCAACGTGGTGCGGCGCACCGAGATGCCGATCACCTGGGACGACGAGGTGTATTTGAGCTGGCGTCCCTTCGCCGGGGTGGTGCTGACGCAATGATCGACCTTTTGCGCCGGATCGGCCTGTGGGGGCGGGGGGTGGTGGTCGCCATCCCCTACCTGTGGCTTCTGCTGTTCTTCCTGGTGCCCTTCCTGATCGTGTTCGGCATCAGCCTGTCAGAGGCGATGCTGGCGCAGCCGCCCTACGCGCCGCTGATCGACTGGCTGGTGGACGAGGACGCGGGCACGACCAAGCTCCAGATCCTGCTGAATCTGTCGAACTACCTGCGGCTGGGCGGGGACGACCTCTACATCCTGGCCTATCTGAACTCGGTGAAGATCGCGCTGGTCACCACCGTCTGCTGCCTGCTGCTGGGCTACCCCATGGCCTACGCCATCGCCCGGGCGGAGCCGTCCAAGCGCGGGCCGCTGATGATGCTGGTCATCCTGCCCTTCTGGACCAGCTTCCTGATCCGCATCTACGCCTGGATCGGCATCCTGAAGGCCAACGGGGTGGTGGACAACCTGCTGCAATGGACCGGCCTGACGACGGAGCCGTTCGAACTGCTCTATTCCGACTGGGCCGTCTACATCGGCATGACCTACTGCTATCTGCCCTTCATGGTGCTGCCGCTCTACGCGACGCTGGAGAAGCTCGACCCGACGCTGCTGGAGGCGGCGGCGGACCTCGGCTGCCGGCCCTGGAAGGCGTTCCTGACGGTGACTCTGCCGCTGTCTCTGCCGGGCATCATCGCCGGGTCGCTTCTGGTCTTCATCCCCTCGGTCGGCGAGTTCGTGACTCCGGAGCTGCTGGGCGGCCCGGACACGCTGATGATCGGCCGCGTGCTGTGGAACGAGTTCTTCGCCAACCGCGACTGGCCAGTCGCTTCGGCGGTGGCCATCGCGCTTCTGCTGTTCCTGGTGGTGCCGATCATGGTCTTCCAGCATGTCCAGGGGCGTCAGACGGAGGCCGGTCGATGAAGCAGATGGGAAAACTGGCCTGGGCGCTGTGGTTCGGCTACGCCTTCCTCTACGTGCCGATCGCGCTGCTGATCTTCTACTCCTTCAACGAGTCGCGGCTGGTCACGGTGTGGGGCGGCTTCTCGACCAAATGGTACGCGGAGCTTCTGCAGAACGACCAGCTTCTCGGGGCGGCTTGGCTGTCGCTCAAGGTGGCGGCGATGTCGGCCACCGCGTCGGTGGTGCTCGGCACCGTCGCCGGTCTGGCCTTGGCCCGCTTCGGGCGGTTTCGCGGGCGGACGCTGTTCGGCGGCATGATCACCGCGCCGCTGGTCATGCCGGAGGTCATCACCGGCCTGTCGCTGCTGCTGCTGTTCGTGGCGCTGGAGCAGGCCATCGGATGGCCGGACGGGCGCGGCATGACGACGATCACCATCGCCCACACCACCTTCACCATGGCCTATGTGGCCGTCATCATCCAGTCGCGCCTCGTCAGCCTGGACGAGAGCCTGGAGGAGGCGGCGATGGACCTCGGCGCCCGCCCGGCCAAGGTGTTCTTCGTCATCACGCTGCCGATCATCGCCCCGGCCATCGTGTCGGGCTGGCTGCTCGCCTTCACCCTGTCGCTCGACGACGTGGTGGTCGCCAGCTTCGTGTCGGGTCCGGGCTCCACCACGCTGCCGATGGTCATCTTCTCCAGCGTGAAGTTCGGCATCAGCCCGCAGATCAACGCGCTGGCGACGTTGATGATGGTGGTGGTCGCCACCGGCATTTTCATCGCCAGCCTGGTCATGGCGCGGCAGGACCGTCAGCGGAAGCGGGACGAGCAGATGGCGGTGCAGGGCGGCTGAAAAGCCCCCTGTCGCCCCCAAACACCGCCTCATAGGGGCTATGCCGTTAGGCCGCAGACCACGGGGTGGCCGTTCGCCGTTGCATTTGCTATTGTATTGGCATCTGCAACAGCGAATGAGGTCGTATCGTGCGCGCGCTCTTATGGTTCCCCATGCTTCGTCTTGGTTTTTCGATGCCTTTTTCGGCGCCCAAGCGCCGTTATTCGGACCGTCCGCCCTCCCGCCGCTGAGCGGTCGAGCGCGCTGCCCTTTCGGGCATTCCAGTGGCCCCTTGGTGGCCGTTGCCAAATCCTCCGCTCCGTGGTTAGGGTGACCGTGGGTCACGGGTGACGCCGTGACGACCCGCTCCGGCCACGCACAAGAGCCGGACAGTTCAGGGATTTGGCAGGAGATTCAAAGATGACGACACCGGCGGCGGAAGGCTTCACCATGCCGGGCGAATGGGAACGGCACACGCGCTGCTGGATGGCGTGGCCGTGCCGGCCCGAGACGTGGCCCGAGGGGGCCTTCGACGCCGCCGCTGCCGCCTACACCGACGTTGCCCGCGCCATCAGCCGGTTCGAGCCGGTGACCATGGTCTGCGATCCCGCCGACGTCGCCGACGCTTCCCTGGCCTGCGGGCCGGGCGTCGAGATCCTGCCTCTGCCCATCAGCGACTCCTGGATCCGCGACACCGGACCCAGCTTCGTCACCGATGGGAAAGGGCAGCTGGCCGGCGTCCATTGGCGTTTCAACGCCTGGGGCGGCAACTACCCGGACAGCGCCAAGGACCAGGAGGTCGGGCGCCTGATGCTCGACCATCTCGGCCTGCGCCGCTTCGAAGCGCCCTTGGTCATGGAGGGCGGCTCCTTCCATGTGGACGGGGAGGGGACGCTGCTGACGACCGAGCAGTGCCTGCTGAATCCCAACCGCAACCCGAATCTCGGCAAGGCGGAGATCGAGGAGCTTCTGAAGGAGCATCTCGGCATCTCCAGCGTGATCTGGCTGGGCGAGGGCTATCAGGACGACGAGACGGACGGTCACATCGACGAGATCGCCCTGTTCGTGAAACCCGGCGTCGTCATGGCGATCACCACCGACGATCCCGGCGACGCCAATTTCAAGGCGTTCCAGGACAATTTGGACCGGCTGAAGCGCGCCCGCGACGCCCAGGGGCGGGAGCTGGAGGTCATTCCGGTCCGCCAGCCGGCGCGGCGCGACGAGAACGGCGTGCGGCTGACCCTGTCCTACACGAATCTCTACATCGCCAACGGCGGCATCGTCATGCCGGCCTTCGAGGACTCGGCGGACGACGAGGCCTTCCGCATCGTGCGCCGGGCCTTCCCGGACCGCGAGGTCGTGCAGGTTCCGGCGCTGGACATCGTGCGCGGCGGGGGCGGCATCCACTGCATCACCCAGCAGCAGCCGGCGGTCTAATCCGGCACTTTCAGTCGCTTGCGGAAAGGTTGAAGGCGCGTGTGGCCTTCCCTTTTGAATCGGTCGCTGCGTCGATTCGGACCTTGAATCGGTGGGTGAGCGGGCGCATCTTCTTAATATGCAGTTAAACCCGCTCAACATGCCTCCGATGGCAAAGCCGCAGCCGCCGATTACACCGGCGATGCAGATGGCTATGTCTCCGGCGGTTCAAGCGGCGCAGCAGACCACGCCCACCGTCCGAACCCAGACGGTCCAGGCGACCCAGGCGGTCGGCAAGATGGACCAGACGCGGGAAACGCGCAACGCGACCCAGTCGGGGCAGGCGATCGACCCGCAGACGGCGGCGGTCCAGGCGCGGACCAACGGAGCCGGCTACGGTGGCAAGCAGCGCGGCACGCTCCTCGACGTCAGCGTCTGAGGCGTTTTCACGCGTCCTTTCCGGCTGTTCAATCCGCGCGCTCTCCGCCATTATTGCGCAAAGCCGAGGCGGTTTTTCGCGTTGCCGAAGGCTGTTTCCAGAAAGCTGGTTCGGCTGTAACGCGTTGGAGCCGGTCGCGTGATGCATTCCGCCCTGATCGACATGATCGCCGTCGGACAAACGGACGTTGGCCGTGTCCGGTCGCGCAACGAGGACTCGTTCCACCTCGACCCGGCGCACGGCTTGGCGGTGATCTGCGATGGCATGGGAGGGCACGCCGGTGGCGACATCGCGAGCCGCACCGCGGTGGACGTGGTGGCCGCCGTCATTGCGTCCAGAGACCACGCCTGTGGCCATGGCGGACGGACGCTGTCCCCGGCGGAGGAGGAAAGGGCGGCGGCTGATGCCGCATCGACGGTCCGTTCCGCGGTGGTGGCCGCCAACCGCCGCATCAACGCCCTGAACCGCCAGCGCGGTTTCGCCGAGGGGCGCGGCATGGGCACCACGCTGGTGGGGCTCTGGCGCGTTCCGGGAACCGGGCGCGTGGTGGTGTTCCACGCCGGAGACAGTCGGCTGTATCGTCTGCGCCACGGCGAGTTGCGCCTGCTGACGCGCGATCACAGCCTTTATCAAGTCTGGCTCGACAACGGGCGCCGCGGACAGGCTCCCCAACGAAACATCATCGTCCGCGCGCTCGGCACCGGGGAGCAGGTCGAGCCTGACATCGCCGTTCACGATCTGCAGCCCGATGATCTCTATCTTTTGTGCTCGGATGGGCTGACCGGAATCGTGCCGGAAGGCTTGATTCAGCGGATACTCACCCAACAGCCGCCTCCCGCCGCCGAGGATGTCTGCACCAAGCTGATCGATCTCGCAAACGGGGCAGGCGGGCCGGACAACATCACCCTCATCCTCGCCCGCTTCGTCCTGGTTCCGGCCTGACCGAACGTCAGGGCGCCTTGGTTTTCAGGAATCTTGCGGAGGCCACGGTGGTCGGTGCCGCGGCTTCCAACGCCTGTTTCAGCGCAGGAAGATAGGACGCGGCCGCCTCGGCTTCGGGGCGGGGGGATGGAAACAGCGGCGTCGGGCTGGCGATCACGACGATCAACTCGTGACCGTAGGGCGGCCCGATGCTCCAGAACCGTCCGCCGGCGCCGCGCTCTCCCAGGCGGCGGACCGCGTTGGCCTCCACCCGACCGCTGATCTCCAGCGGATTGGGCAGCAAATGAATCACGTCGCCGTCCGAGGTGAAGTAGTCCACCTGAAGATGGGCCGGAAAATCAGGGGCGGTCACGTCGAACACCAGATCCTGGCCGCCGTCGAGCGCCGTGGCGCCGGCTTCACCCTTGAGGCGGATCGACAGGGGCGCCGCCAAGCCGGTGTTGGTGGTCCGGAGCGCGCTGATCAGGGTCAGGGGCTCGCACAGGGCAGGGGACGCCCGCTCGACCTCCACGGCGGCCCGTTGGCCGGTGCCGTAGTCCTGGGCGAGCAGCGCAAGGCTGTCCGGATCGGTGTCGCCCGCGGTCAAGCCGGAGATCGCAATCCTCTGGTCCTTGCCGACGGCGACCTCCAGCTCGGCGCAATGAAATTCCGCCAAGGCCGTTCGCAAAGCCGACAGGTCGGGCACGGCCGGAACCGGCGGAATGTCCGGTGCGGGAAGCGCCTGTGCGGGCGCGGGCACGCGGTCCGCGGGAGGCTCGGAGTCGGTGGACGCGTGAACCGGCCACGCGGTCGCTCCGATGGCAGCGGCAAGCAGCGCCGCGGCGCATCGATGCCGCCATGTCGTCGGCGCAAACGTCGGCGCGGAGGCGTCGTTCACCGGAACCTGACCGTTGGGTATAAACTGTGGTTTATGTAGCGTGCATTTCCGGCATAGCCAAGGGCAGAGGCCCCTGCTGTCGAGACCAACGACGATCATATAATCTGTATTATGGAAATACCTATAGGCATGTTTCGTATGTCAGAAACGTCAGATACGTAATCCCAATGCGCCTTTGAGGCACGTCGCTGACAGGCTTACCCTAGGTCTGTCAACGACGCGGCGGGTTCGCCATGTTCCTCCAGCGCATTGTCATGCCATCGGGCTCGGTCAGTTGGACAGCCTTCGACGACACCGGCGCCGTGGTGCCCGAGATCCGCGATTTCGTCCTGTTCCTTGAGGCACGCCGCTACGCGCCCAGCACCATCAGGCACTATGCCAATCACGCCGTCCGCCTGGGCAACCATCTGAAGGCTCTGGGCAAGAGCTTCGCCAACCTGACCGCGCCGGAATTCGATCGCTTTCTCACGACCATCGCCCGGCATGATACCGGCGCGACGCCGAACATCGTGCCGCTGCATGGCGAACCTGCCGAACTTTCCCCCAGCCTTCATAACCAAGTTCTCTTTGCCATCAAGGGCTTCTACGAGTTTCTGGACCTGCGGCACAGTTCCGCGGTCTTCGACACGGTCGAACGGCACCGGGGGTTCGAGGCACCGGACGCCTACAAGCCCTTTCTGCACCACGTCGCCGCCCGGAAGGCCCACCGCAAGACCCAGCGGCGGACCGACAAGACGGCCAGGGCTGCCGCCGCCAAGCGGGCCGCCGATTCCCGGCTGCTGCCGGACCAGGTCTTCCGGATCATCGAGGCGGCGACCCTGGCCCGCGATGCCTTCCTAGTGGTCATCCTCTACGTGACCGGCATGCGCATCGGCGAAGCCCGCGGCCTCTTCCACGAGGATTTCCGGCTCGACGAGAACGTCATCTGGATCACGCCGCGCTCCTTGGAGAACGGAGCGCGGGTCAAGAACGGAAAGGCCCGGCCCGTTCCGGTGCCCGACTTCATCATGCGGCTGTACGAGGATTTCCTGGCCAGCGACGAGTACCTGCCGGCCTTCGAGAGCGGCACCGACTTCGTGTTCTGCAACGTCCAGGGCGGGCGGATCGGCCGCGGCCTGACCGAGCACAACGCCTACGACATCCAGGACCGGCTGGTTCGCAAGTCCGGCGTCCCGTTCACCTGGCACATGTTCCGCCATTCCCACGCCAGCGAAACCATCGCCCAGGGCTACAGCCTGCTCGATGTCGCCGACCGCCTCGGCCACGCCAGCCCGCAGACCACCAACAGCATCTACAAGCACCTCTTCAACGCCGAATACCGCAAGCTGCGCCTGAAGAGCCACGAGGACCTGGCTGGCAAGCTGGACAACCTCCGCCGGCAGGCGCTCACCGAGGAGACGCTGAAGTGGCTTTGAGCCTTGTTCATGCCAATCCAACGTCGGACGCCTATTTGGGCGGACTGCGGACGCTAACAGCCGCCATTTCCCCTGCTCTCCTCGACCGTGATCGCTGGGGCTTTCTTACTCTGCGGGACTGCTTCGGCATTGATGAGACATCAAATCTCTATTGTGGTTCGCGCTCCGAGAATACTGTTCTGAGTATCCAGGCGGATGGCCGGAACCTTCAGGAACGGGGAGATGACGACTTCCTCCGAGGGATAGGTTATGATTTCAGCGCCCTTCCGGAACCATACAAGACGGAACTCAAAGCTTTCTTCGCTTGGTGGCTTGCCCATCCCCTGGCGCGCTCCAGGATAGCCCATTACCTGCGTGTCCGATTGATCGGATTTTGTTCTGATCTGGCTTCCGTCGCCGACCGGCCCGGCCCTTGTCTGATCGATTACGGCCACCCCATCGACGCCGGCAACGGCAACGGCAGCACGCCGCTCCGAGCCGTCTTCGAGGCGTGGCTGGCCAGCGGCGGTTGGGCCACACCTACAATGGCGCCGGCGTCCCTCACCCGCCACGCCGACGGTTCTCGGGGCGTTGTAACGAAGGAATACAGCGGCGTTACCAGTACGGCAGCCAATGACGTGATCTTCACGCTTGTTATCTTACGCGAGAAGATGAGGCCTCTGGAGCAGCGAGATCTTATCCTCTTGCGTGACTTGTACCCTGCTGATGATATTGCCGACACGCCTCGCGGAACCCCCTACATCCACTTCTACCAGTTTCAGTTTGAATGGCTGCGCGACACGGCGCGATGTTTTGTTCTCAGCAAGATTGAGCATCGCGAACTGAGCCCGCGTACTCTGACCGCTTACATCTCGCGCCTCGTTCTGCTCGAAACCTGCCTGCGCGAGACGTATGCCAATCCGCGGATCGAGCATGTGACACAGGGGTTCATCTCCGAAACCTTTCTGAACTGGGGGAACGCCCGCCGGCTCGCCGGCAAAAACTGGTATGCCGATGTCTGCAACATGGTGCAGTACGCCTCCGGCTATCTGCCCAATAAGGGTTGGGTCGACATCAAGATCGACAAGCGCAACCTCCGCCGTGTGGAGGGTATGTGGCCGGGCGGCCGCGGCTATCAGTTGAAGGTGGCCGAACGCTCCATTCCCGAAGACGTCGTGGAACGGATGTTCCAGAGGCTCGATACCCTCGACACCGTTGCCAGGCGTCTTCTTATCCTCGACCGCTATACCGGAATGCGCTGCTCCGATCTGCATTCCCTTGATTTCGACTGCCTGAAGGACGATCCCGACGACACCCGATTCATGATCCTGACCTTTTACCAATCCAAGGTGAAAAGGTGGAACACCAAACCCCTGCTCAAGGAGGACGCCGCCCACGCCCTGGTAATCAAGACCATCCAGGACCAGCAGCAGGACGTCCTCCGAGCATGGGGTCGGAGAACGACCTACCTGTTCCCGACGCGCTGGGGCGATGGCGAGGCGCCCATCACGGCCTCCTATTCCCGGAAGGTAATCAACCTATGGATCATTGCACAGCGTATCAACGACAAGGACGGGCGTCCCTGGGAGTTCGGCTGGCACGGCCTACGCCATTTCTACGGGACAGAGTTGGCCCTGCAAGGCCACGACATCGCGCTGATCCAGATGGAACTTGGCCATGCCTCCGCCGACATGACCATGGTTTACATAAACCGCCGTCTTCAGCTGAAAAAGAAGGCCTTGCTGGAGAAGGGCGGCGGTAAGTTCATCGATATCAAGGGCCAAGTGGACGAGAGGATGACCGACCTCGCCGTGCGCAAGGAGGCCGCCCTCGCCGTGGACGTCCCCGGCGGCCTGTGCGCCCTGCCCGGCCAACTGGGAGACTGGTGCGAGCACAACCGCGCCTGCATGACCTGCATCCATTTCCGCGCCGATGCCGACCAGATCGCCTTCTTCGACCGCGAGCGCGGCGCCATCACCCGCACCATCGCCCGCCTCAAGCAGGAGATCGCCGGCTTCCGCCAGGACGGCCGCAGCCGCATGGCCGAGATCGGCGAACGGCGGCTGGCGCACCACGAGGCCCTGCTCGTAAACCTCTCCACCATCATCACCACCATCCAGGCGGAAGGCAGTTACCGTGGCGACACCCGCAGATACCAGCGGCCTGCGTGCCGCAGCGGAGGAGAAGCGCCTCCGCAAGCGCCGGGCCGTTGAGGCCGCCCTTCACGACATGCGCCAGACCGGCGAGGTCATCACCTTCAAGACCGTTGCCGAAAAGGCCGGCGTCAGCCGCGAGTACCTCTACCAGAACTTCAAACCGGACATCGAGCGGCTACGCGCCGCCAGCCAGCACCAGCGCATCGAGGTGGAGGGCGTGCCGACGCGTGTCCGCACCGCCCGCGGCGCCGCCACCATCGAAGCGGCCTTGCGCAACAAGATCACCCGCCTGGAGGCTGAGATGGCGGATCTGCGCAAGCAGAAGACCCTGCTCGAACGCCGCTACGAAAAGGCGCTGGGCGAGGCCGAGGACTGGCGGCAGCGCCATAAGAAGGCGGTGACCGAACTCTCCGGGATGCAGGCGAAACTGGCCCGCTACGACCGCTGAGCGCCGAGCCTGGGGCCGCCGCGGCGCACCCCAGGACCGTGTCAAGTTCGGCGGCGGCCATCGGCTCCCCAGCCTGTACCGCCCCGCCATGCTAAGCCACGCTGACGCCATCCCTCAAGTTCGGCGCCCAAATACCCCCTAAAGCGTCCCGCGGAGCATGCCACCGCTCGAACGCCGGCGCTCAAGCCTCCGCTCCGTACGCCTCCCGCCGCCCTCGGAACTGACATGTCAGCGACGTGCAACCCCTTATTCCACACCGCCAATCGGCATTTCACCCTAGGTAAATGGAAAATAAAACCCACAGGAAGAGAGCAGGGCACCAATCCGTCCCTTCCTGCGTTTCGGCCAATCGACTATCGTCGCGGCTCGTTTCCGCATTCATTCCCTTCGATGAAGGCTGCGCCTTATGCCTCGTTCCTCGTGGCTTTGTTCCTCATGGCTTTTCGGCCCCGCGCTGTCGCTCTGCCTGATGCCATTCGCTGCCATGGCCCAGACGCCCCCCGATTGCGCCAAGCCATCCAGTCGTGCCGACCGCACCATTTGTGCCAGCGCCGATTTGAAAGTGGCCGCCGAGGATGTGGCGACGCTTCTGCGCGACACCTTGGGAAACACGCCCGTCGAAGGCCGGGATGCCATCGAGCGCGCGCAGAAGGCGTTTCTGGCCGAGCGCGACGGTGCCTGTGCCGACGCCTCTGCGATCCCGGCCTGCCGAGCGCTGTATGAGAAACGCGCCGCCGACCTCGCCGCCCAGAACTCTTCGGCCCAGAAAAAGCTGTCCGCGATCGTCGCCGGCATCCCTAAGGACGCCAAGGCTGCCGCCGCGGTGCTTCAGCGCCACAACGGCGCGCCGGCAAAGGCATGGCTGGTCTATCTTTATCAAAGCGGCGCGGTGGCCGTGCCCGACAAGGACGCCACCGTGCGCAGGCTTGTCGATGAAATCCTGAACCAGGATCTTCCGAAAGATCCCTATCTCCATGAAGAGATGGCAAATCTCGGTGACGTTCCGGGCGCGCCGCTGGGCACGCTGCTGCTCTTCCTGCGCCACGTTCTGTCGACCACGGAAATGGACGCGCCCTGCTTCCTGTTCACCAAGCATGGGCAGCCGGCTTTTGAAGCCTTCGGCGCCTTCTGGGGCAACGCGCGCGACGAGACGCCCGGCCTGTGCACCCCACCATCGTCGGTGTTCGATCTGCCGGAGTGGAAAACCGTCTCCGCCCACATGGACCCGGCCATCGAGCCGGCCCTGGTGGAGCGCGGCAGCATCCGTCACGGCTATGAGCGCCAGTTCGAGGTGGACGATCTCCAGGCGTCGATGGTGCCCAGCACGCTTCTGGAATCGCCGATGTCCGCCGAGGCCAGGAAGATGGCCGAACAGCGTGGAAAGGCCGTGACCGCCTTCCGGTCCTGGGACGACTTCGAGGTTTGGCCGGAGAAGGAATATCGTGCGGCGTTGCACGCCCTGCCCTCTGCTATCACTGCAACATCAAAGATTTACCGGGAGAAGTTCAAGCTGAATCCGCAGGCCGCGGATCAGGCGGCCAAGGCGGCCGCGGACCGTTTCATTGCCGGGCGGCTCGGCCTCATCATGTCGGACGACTGACCGTCGCCCTGCCCCATCCCGTCCCGACCTGCCCCAACCTGATGGTGGTCAAAGCTCGATGACGAGCCCGTCATAAGCGGGCTCCACCCCCGGGGGAAGCAGGCGACGGACCGTGTCGTAGTCCATGGTCTGGTCCATGTGCGTCAGATAGGCCCGCTTGGGGCTCACCCGCGCGATCCACTCCAGCGTCAAAGCGAGATGCGCATGGACCGGGTGCGGCGGCTCGATCCGGGCGCAGTCGACCACCCACACCTCGACGCCCTCCAACGCCGCGAAGGCATCTTCATCCAATCTCACAACATCGGTCGAATAGGCAAACTTATCAAACCGATAACCAAGGGTCTTCAGATAGCCGTGATCCTGCTCGAACGGCACGATCCGGTGACCGCGCACTTCGAAGGGGCCTTCCACGGCGCGAGGCGTCAGCACCGGGCGGTAGAAGGGATCGCCAGGGCGCAGGGGTTCGAAGCAGTAGCTGAAACGCCGCTCCAGCGCGCCGAGGTCCTCGGCGCGGCCATAAGCGTCGATGGGGGCGTGCATCGCCCGGCACAGTTCCCGCAGCTCGTCGATGCCGTGGGCGTGGTCGGCGTGCTGGTGCGTCCACAGCACGGCGTCGAGCCGCCGCACATCCGCGTTGAGAAGCTGCTGGCGGAGGTCCGGCGACGTGTCGACCAGAACGCTGACACCGCCCTGCCCGGCTTCCTGATCGTGCTGCCACTCCACAAGAATGGACGGGCGCATCCGATGGTTTCTGGGGTTGGTCGGGTCACAGGAGCCCCAACCGAGACCGATCACGGGAACGCCCCGCGATCCGCCGCAGCCGAGGATCGTGACCCGTTGTCCGGTCATGCGGCGGCCTGTCGGCCCGTGCCGGCGCGGGGGAACAGGCGGAAGAAGTTTTCGGTGGAGATCCGGGCCATGTCCGCCGCGGCCACGCCCTTGACCTCGGCGACGCAGGCCGCGGTGTGGACGACGTAAGCCGGTTCGTTGCGCTTGCCGCGGAACGGAATAGGCGCCAGATAGGGCGCGTCCGTCTCCACCAGAATCCGGTCCAGCGGAACGTCCTTCACGATGGCCCGAAGGTCCTCAGACTTCTTGAAGGTGACGATGCCGGACAAGGAGATGTAGAAACCGAAATCCAGTGCTTCTTCAGCGAGTTGCCGCCCGGAGCTGAAGCAATGCAGCAAGCCGTTGACCGGCTGGCCGGCGGCCTCTTCGCGGACGATCCGCATGGTGTCGTCGTCGGCGTCGCGAGTGTGCACGATCAGCGGCAGGCCGGTCTCCAGGCTGGCGCGGATGTGCCGGCGGAAGCAGTCCTGCTGAACGTCCCGTGGGCTCTTGTCGTAGAAATAGTCGAGCCCGGTCTCGCCCAGCCCGATCACCTTCGGGTGCTTCGACAGCTCGACAAGGCGTTCGATGGACACCCCGGCGATCTCCTCCGCCGCCTGATGCGGATGGACGCCGAGCGAGCATAGGACATCGTCGTACCGTTCGGCGACCGCCAGGATACGGTCGAAGCGCGACAGGTAGGTGCAGATGGTCACCATCCGCCCCACCCCGGCCTGCCGGGCGCGGTCGACGACCGCGTCCAGCTCCTCAGCGAAATCGGGAAAGTCGAGATGGCAGTGGCTATCGACCAGCATCGTTCGTCAGCTCTTCGCTTCGTCCACATAGCGCGGGAACACGCCCTGCGGCGTGGGCAGCGGCGTGCCGGCGACCAGCGCCCCGTCCGCTCCCAGCCGGTCGAACCCGCGGGCCTCCGGCCCCTGCGCCAGCTGATCCAGAATCTTCGCCGAGGCTTCCGGAATGATCGGCTGCGTCAGGATGGCGAGGTGGCGGATGGTCTCGGCCAGCACGTACAGCACGGTGGCCATGCGCGCCGGATCGGTCTTCTTCAGCGCCCAGGGCGCCTGTTCGTCCACATAACGGTTGCCGTCGCCGATCACCGCCCAGATGGCGTCCAGCGCCTTGTGGAAGGACTGCGACTGGATCTCCGCCCGGACGATCGGCAGCAGGTTGCGGGCGGCACCGAGCAGAGCGTCGTCGGCCTCCGTGAAGGGGCCCGGCTGCGGCACGGCGGCCCCACAGTTCTTGCCGATCATCGACAGGGAACGCTGCACGAGGTTCCCGTAATCGTTGGCGAGGTTGCCGTTGATCCGCTGCACCATCTGCTTGTGCGAGAAGTCGCCGTCGTTGCCGAAGGGCACCTCGCGCAGCAGGAAATAGCGGGTCTGGTCCAGACCGTAGGTGTTGACCAGCGTCTCCGGCGCGATGACGTTGCCCAGCGACTTCGACATCTTCTGGCCTTCGATGGTCCACCAGCCATGCGCGAAGACGCGCTTGGGCGGGGCCAGCTTGGCGGCCATCAGGAAAGCCGGCCAATAGACGGCGTGGAAGCGCAGGATGTCCTTGCCGACCATGTGCAGGTTGGCCGGCCAGTATTTGGCGTACTCGCCGCTCTCGTCCGGGAAGCCGACCGCGGTGATGTAGTTGGCCAGGGCGTCCAGCCAGACATACATGATGTGGTCGGGGTTGCCGGGCACCGGAATGCCCCATTTGAAGGTGGTGCGGCTGACCGACAGGTCCTTCAGCCCCGACTTCACGAAGGACATCACCTCGTTGCGCTTGCCGGCGGGGGCGATGAAGTCCGGGTTTTGCTCATAGAATTCCAGCAGGCGGTCCTGCCACGCCGACAGGCGGAAGAAGTAGGACGGCTCCTCCACCCACTCGCACTCGGCGCCGGTCGGAGCGATCTTCTTGCCCGAAGGCGACGTGGTCAGCTCGTCCTCGCCGTAGAAGGCCTCGTCCCGCACCGAGTACCAGCCGGCGTAGCTGCCGAGATAGATCTCGCCGGCCGATTCCAAGCGGCGCCACAGCTCCTGAACCGACGCGATGTGCCGCGGCTCGGTGGTGCGGATGAAGTCGTCGTTGGAGAAGTTCATCAGTGCGACGAGGTCGCGGAAATTCTTCGACACGCGGTCGGTGAACTCCTGCGGCGCGATTCCGGCGTTCATGGCGGATTTCTCCACCTTCTGGCCGTGCTCGTCGGTGCCGGTGAGGAACTTCACGTCATAGCCGTCCAGCCGCATGAAGCGGGCCAGCACGTCGCAGGCGAGCGTGGTGTACGCGTGCCCGATGTGCGGCACGTCGTTCACGTAATAGATCGGAGTCGTCAGGTAGAAGGTCTTCGACCCGGTCATGGCAGAGGCTCTCCCGAGAATGCGCCGGCCCGGCGCGTTGCCGGCCCGAATGGGCGTGGTGTGTCGTCCGTGTTAAGTAGCAGCCGCTTCCAGCGTCGCCAAGGCGTTCAGGACCACCTGTTTGCGGTCGAGATTGGCGGATTCCGCACGGGCGAAATGGCGTTGGACCTTTTCCCACACCTCCACCCAACGTTCAAGGCCGCGGGCGTTGGCCAGACGGGTCATCAGGGCGGCCTCCCCGGCCACCACCTCCGCCGGCCAGGCGCCGCGGGCCAGCGACCGGACGAAGCGGGCCAGCCACCAGACGAGCAGGTCGGTGGCCGTCTCGTACAGCCCGTCGTCCTGCTTGCGGGTCAGCTTGTCGCCGAAGGCGTGGGCGGCGGTGATGTCCAGCCGCGGCAGGGTGCCGAGCAGGCCGATCAGTTCCCGGTAGAGATCGAGCCCGCCGGCCTCGGCGAGCCCGATGGCCCGCCCGATGCTGCCCTCCGCCAGCCGGGCGAGCGCCGCCCGGTCCTCACCGTCGAGGTCAGGACGATGCTGGGCCAACAGGTTGAGGACCGTTTCCTCAGGAAGCGGTTGAAGCGTCAGCTTGCGGCAGCGGGAGCGGATGGTCGGCAGCATGCCACCGGGGTTGTCGCTGACCAGAAGCAGCAGGGCGCCCGGCGGCGGCTCTTCCAAAATCTTGAGAATGGCATTCAAGCCACTGAGATTCATGCGGTCCGCGCCGTCGATCACGGCGACGCGCCAGCCACCCTCGGCGGCGGTCTTGCGCAGGAACGGGCCGATCTTGCGCACGTCGTCCACGGCGATGTCGCGCTTCAGCCGGTCGCGCTTTTCGTCGCGCTGGCGCTCCACGGTCAGCAGGTCGGCGTGCCCGCCCGAGGCCACACGGCGAAAGACCGGGGCGTCCGGAGACAGCGCCAGCGAGGCGGGCGGCGGCGGTGCGCCGAACAGGCCGGCGTCCGGCGGCTCGAGCCCCTGGGACAGGACGAAGCGGGCGAAGCGGAAGGCCAGCGTCGCCTTGCCGATCCCCGGCGGGCCGCCGATCAACCAAGCGTGCGGCAGGCGGCCGGAGTTCCACGCGTCGAGCAGCAGGCGCTCGGCGTCGTCATGGCCGGTCAGATCGGGGTTGCGGCGCGGGGCGAGGGCATCCTCCTCCGCGACCGGTTCGGGCGCGCGGGCGCGGCTCACCTCAGGAGGCTCCCAGGCGGCGGGTCACCGTGTCCAGAATGGCCGCCTGGACCGTTTCCACGGGGTGTCCGGCGTCGACGACCACGCAACGCTCCGGTTCCCGTGCGGCGATATCGAGGAAGCCATCGCGCAGGCGGTGGTGAAAGGCGACGTCCATCCGCTCGTAGCGGTCCTCTCCGCCGCGCCGGGCGACGGCACGGGCCAGCCCGTCCTCCACCGGCAGATCGAGGATCAGCGTCAGGTCGGGCCGGAAGTCGCCCAGGGCCGTGGCCTGAAGCGCGGCGACCAGATCGCGCCCCAGCCCCAGCCCGTACCCCTGATAGGCCATGGTGCTGTCGAAGAAGCGGTCGCAGATGACCCAGTGCCCGGCCTCAAGCGCCGGCCAGACAGTGCGCTCCAGATGGTCGCGGCGGGCGGCGGTGTGCAGCAGAGCCTCGGTCACCGGACCCCAGCGCCCGGTCTCCCCGGACACCAGAAGGCCGCGGATCTCCTCGGCGCCCGGCGAGCCGCCGGGCTCGCGGGTCAGCACGACGCGCTTCCCCAAACTGATCAGCGCGTCGGCGAGTAGGCGGATCTGGGTGGTCTTGCCCGCCCCCTCGCCGCCCTCCAGCGTGATGAACCGCCCGCGCGTCATGGTCTGCTCCCGATGGTGATGTGGCCCGCCGCGTTCCGGACTCCGGCGGTGACGGGCCGGCTTACACCAATCAGCTCGCCCCGAAAATGAGGAACTTCGCCGCCGCCAGGGCGCGGCCGACGAAGCCCAGCTTCTCCACGTCCTGGGCGGCGACCACCGGGAACTCCTTGCCCGGGAAGCCCGGCGCGGAGACCACCACCTTGCCGACCACGTCGCCCTTCTTCACCGGCGCGGCGACCGGGGCGTTGCTGACCAGCGACACCTTCATGCCGCTGCGGTCGGCGCGGGCCATGGTGACCTTCATGTCCTCCGGCACGGTGACCGGAACGGTGTCCTGCGCACCCAGCCAGAGCGGCACCTGATCGACCGTCTCGCCCGCCTTGAACAGGGCGTAGGTGGCGAACTCGCGGAAGCCCCACTCGATCAGCCGGGCCGATTCGTCGGCGCGGGCCTGCATGTTCGGCAGCCCGTTGACCACCAGGATGAGTCGGCGCCCTTCCCGCTCCGCCGAGGCGGTCAGGCCATAGCCGCCGGCCTCGGTGTGGCCGGTCTTCATGCCGTCCACATCCATGCCGCGGTAGAGCAGCGGGTTGCGGTTGCCCTGGTTGATGCCGTGGTACTTGAACTCCCGGATCGAGTAGTAGTGGTAGTATTCCGGGAAATCCTTGATCAGATGCTCGGCCAGGATCGCGAGATCGCGGGCGGTCATGTAGTGGTTCGGGTCGGGCCAGCCCGTCGCGTTGGTCAGATTGGTGTCCTTCAGACCCAATTCGCGGGCGCGCTTGTTCATGCGCTCGGCAAAGGCCGATTCGGAACCGGCGAGACCTTCGGCGAAGACGATGCAGGCGTCGTTGCCCGACTGCACGATCACGCCCTTGATGAGGTCGTCAACCTTGATGTTGTTGTGCAGCTCCACGAACATCTTGGAGCCCTGCATCCGCCACGCGCGCTCCGACACCGGCAGCGTGCTGTCCAGCGTCAGCCGGCCTTCCTTGATCGCGTCGAAGACCATGTACATCGTCATGATCTTGCTCATCGAGGACGGCGCCATGCGCTGATCCGGGCTCTTCTCGAACAGCACGGTGTTCGAGGTGATATCGACCAGGATCGCCTGCTTGGCGATGGTTTCAATGCTGGCGGCGTGAGCCACCGGCCCCACCCCCGCCGCGAACAGCGCGACCGCAAGGCCCATGGCGAAACGGGTGCGGGCAACGCGGGTGCGGACGACAGCGACCATGACAACTCCCTTCGAAACGCGGACTGGACAAGACGTGAAACGGAACGAGGCCCGGTGCCGGGCCAAGCTTGGACTGGGCTCGCGGGTGATCAATCAACCACGATTTTGGCGTCGGTAAGGCCGGCTTGGAGGATCTGGTTCAAAACAGCGTCGGCGGAGTCCACGCTGGCCAGCGGCCCCACCCGCACCCGCTGCAGACGCTGCCGTCCGGCGACCGTCTGGGTGACCTGCGCCTGCTGGCCGAGCGAGGCCAGACGGGCCCGCACGCGGGTGACGTTGTCCGGGCTGCCGAAGGCACCGACCTGCACATAGATCTGCTCGTAGGGCTTCACCGGCAGCTCGGCGACCACCGGGGCCGGAACGAAGCGGCCATCCACCATGTCGCCGGCCACCGTCGTGGGCGGCGGCACCGGGGCACGGGTGACCGCGGCGGGGGTCGGACGGGCGGTGCCGTTGACCTCCACCGAACCGCGCGGGGCGGCTTTCGGCGGCGGGCCGTCCAGTTCCGCCAGCATCGGCGCCGGCGTGCCCTGGCGGGCCGCGGCGGCGACCGCGCGGCTTTCCTCCGCCAGAATCTGCACGCGCACCTTGGCCGTGCCGGTGCCTTCGAACCCAAGCAGTTGCGCACCGCGCCGCGACATGTCGATGATTCGCCCGTTGGCGTAGGGGCCGCGGTCGTTGATGCGAACAACCAACGACCGGCCGTTGTCGAGATTGGTGACGCGCACGAGGCTTGGCATGGGCAAGGTCTTGTGCGCGGCCGTCAGCTCATTTTGGTCGTAAACCTCGCCGTTGGCGGTGACCTTTTGGTGGAATCCCGGACCGTACCAAGAGGCGATCCCGGTCTCGCTGTAGGAGTAATCCTCGGCGGGATAATACCAGACGCCGTTGACCTGATAGGGCTTGCCGACCTTGTAGACGCCGCTGCGCGGCAGTCCGGACGAGGATGGCGCGGGCGGCGCTGACGCACAGGCGGCGAGCGTCAGCGCTCCTGCGAGCACGACTGCCCCCCTCAGCATATGCGCGCGTCGCATGGTCCCACCCCGCTAAATCTGGTGGCGCCACTCTAGCCGAGTTACCTCGCCGCGCCAACCGCGCAACACCCCTCAGGAGCCCGCCTGTGCTGCAGTGCGGTCATGGGCGGGCCCCGGAAACAGCGAATCGGTCCGCCCCATCAGGCGGTAGGCGACGAGGCCGATCCATTCGCGGATCGGGTCCTGGAGCGCGTCGATCTGCTTGTCGAATTCGAAGCGGACGAAGGGCCGTCCGCCGAAGCGCGTGCGGTAATCGACCGGATAGGGAATCACCTCCCAACCGACCTGCCGGAAGATGCCGACCGACCGCGGCATGTGCATGGCCGAGGTCACGAGGACCCAGGTCTCCCCCGGCTTCGGCTTGACGAGCCGCTGGCTGTACAGGGCGTTTTCCCAGGTGTTGCGGGACTCGTTCTCGTAGGTCACGCTGTCCGGGTCGATCCCGACCTGCCGAAGCGCGCCGCGGACGGCGAGGTCCTCGCGCAGGTCCAGGGCGTCCTGACCTGCCAGCCGTCCCGAGCCGCCGGTGAACACCGCGTGCGCCTGCGGATAGCGGCGGATCAGTTCGGCGAAACCCAGGATACGCTCCGCCGCGTCGTTGACGGACGGCTCCCCGCGGTCGCGGGTGATCGGCGGGTTCACCGCCCCGCCCAGCATGATGATGCCGTCCACCCGTTCCGGCAGGTCGGGCCGGGGAAAACGCTCCTCCAGCGGCAGCGCGACCCATGAGGCGATCGGCGTGACCATGACGACGACGAAGCCGACGGTGACCGCCACGACCAGCCGCCGCCCCCAATGGGCCAGACGGCGGGTGAACAGCAGCGCCGTCCCGGCGGTGAGGATCAGCACGAGCAGATTGCCCGGCGAGACCAAGAGCCACAGCAGCTTCGACAGCACGAAGGACAACAGCCGACCTCCCCTTTCGATTTCCAGCGGCTTCTAGATACGGGCGTTCACCATGAATGCCCAGGGGGCGACGGCACGGTAACGAATCCGCCATCAATCCGTAACAGCGGCGTCTTCGGCGGCGCGTAAGGTCCGCGGCGCAACCAAGGATTTACCGCATATGCTGTCGAACATTTCCATCGGCACGCGAATCGCGCTGCTGGTCGCCGCGTCCGTGGTCACCTTGGGCCTGCTGGGCGGGACGGTCACCGTCGGCGCCCAGCGCATGTTCGAGGCGACCGCCGAACTGGACCAGTTCCGCGACGCCTATGAGCACACCGCCGCCATTGAGCGCCGGGCCAGCCGCCTGCGCTTCCAGGCGCTGCGTTTCGTGGCCGACCGCGACGAGACGGCGGCCGAGGCCTTTGCGAAGAACGCCGAGGAAGCCTCGCGCCTGCTGGAAAACCTCAAGGAACGCGGCGTGGAGCGCCTGCCGCAGGAGGAGTTGGACCATCTGTCGCAGGGCATCGGCACGCTGAAGGAGCGCTTCTCGTCGGTTGTCGCGCGGGCAAAGGAGTTGGGCTTGTCCGACGACAGCGGCTTGCGCGGTGTCCTGCGCGCCTCGGCCCGCGCCATCGAGGACGAACTGAAGCAGTGGCCGAACGCCGACAAGCTGACCGGCCGCATGGAGTCCATGCGAAAGATGGAGAAGGACTTCATCATCTACAGCGACGAATCGCTGCTGTCCGGCCACCGCAAGGCCTTCAACGAATTCACCTTCTTCCTCGCCGATTCGGGCCTGGACACGGCCACCCAGACCAGGCTGGAGAAGCAGGCCCGCACCTACCGCACCGACCTCGGCCGGTTCGTGGACGCCACCAAGGCGTTCCGGGCCGAGGTGCAGACCTTCAACGACGCCTTCCAGGCCATGGTGCCGCGCTTCGAAGCCCTGCTGGAGTCGGCCAACGCCGGCATGGCCGGGGCGGTGGAGACGCAGAACCGGGTGCGCGGCGAGGTGATCGCCAACGTGTTCCAGGTCGGCTCCGTCCTGCTGGTCGGCTTTGCGATCATCAGCCTGCTCGTCGCCCGCAGCATCACCCGGCCGCTGCGCCTGATCGAGGGCGTGATGGAACGGCTGGCCGGCGGCGACCGGACGGCCACCGTTCCGGAAACCGGGCGGCGCGACGAGATCGGCGCAATGGCCCGCGCCGTCAGTGTGTTCAAGGAAAATCTTCAGCGCACGCATGAGCTGGAACAGGAGTCCCGACGGGCCGAACGGCGGGCGGAGGAGGAGCGGGAAACCGCGCTGCGCGCCATCGCCCATGACTTCGATTCGGCCTTCGGGCGGGTGCTCCACACGGTCAGCCACGCCGCCGACCAGATCCGCAACGGCGCCCACATCCTGCGCGACACCGCGGAGAAGATGAAGGAGCAGGCGCTCGACACGTCGGAGAAGGCGGAGCAGACCTCCGAGGTGGTCGGCATCGTCAACAACGTGTCGCGCACCCTCTCCGCCTCCATCGGCGAGATCGGCGGGCGGGTGACCACATCCAGCACGGCGATCCGCCGCGCCGTGGATCACGCCCGGCAGAGCGACTCGGCGGTAGCGGCGCTGGCTGACAGCTCGCAGCGGATCGGGGAGATCGTCCGTCTGATCAACGACATCGCCGGGCAGACGAACCTGCTGGCCCTGAACGCCACCATCGAAGCCGCCCGTGCCGGGGAGGCCGGCAAGGGCTTCGCCGTCGTCGCGTCGGAGGTCAAGGTTCTGGCCAACCAGACCGCCAAGGCGACCGAAGACATCGCCGGTCAGGTCGGCGCGATCCAGGAGGCCACGGGCTCCGTCGTCGAGGCGATCCGGGCCATCCGGACCACCGTGGAGGAGGTCGCCCACCTGTCGGAGGACGTGTCCGCCGCCGTGCGCGACCAGCTCGAACAGACCGAGGAGATCGTCGGTGCCGTGGGCCGGGCCAACGACAACACCCACGAGGTGACCGAGAGCGTCAGCACCATGGCGATCACCGCCGCGGAGACCGGCAAGTCGGCCATCGAAATGATCTACTCCGCCGCCCAGCTGGCGGACGAACTCCGACAACTCGAAGCCGACGCCGACCGCTTCGTGTCCTCCATCAAGATTTGAGTCCTCAGGCCGTCAGGCACTCTTCAGACAAAGAGAAAGGGCAGGAGCCGAAGCCCCTGCCCTTTCTTGCTTTTCTTGGGATCTGGATGACCGGCCTTAGGCAGCCAGCATCTCCAGCGCCTTCTGCAGCTTGTCGCGGGCCTGTTCCGCGGTGTCGCGGCGGTCGCGCTGCTCCTCGATCACCTCTTCCGGCGCCTTGGCGACGAACTGTTCGTTCGACAGCTTAGCGTCGATCTTCTTGATCTCGCCGGACAGCTTCTCGATCTCCTTGGTCAGGCGCGCCCGCTCCTTGTCGAGGTCAACGATGCCTTCCAGCGGTAGAACCAGCGTGGCCTCGTCCAGCACGGCCTGGACAGCGCTCTTCGGCACCGGGCCGGACAGCGGCTCGACGCTGGCCAGACGGCCCATGCGCAGGATCAGGTCACGGTGCGTGTCCAGCCGCTTCAGGCTCTCCTGACCAGCATCCTTCAGCTTCAGCTCGATCTGCGCCGCGGGCGGCACATTCATCTCCGACCGCATGGAGCGGACCGAGGAGATCGCCCGCACCACCCAATCCATCTCGTCGCGGGCGGCCGGGTCGACCAGCTCCGCGCCATGCTCCGGCCAGCGGGCGGAGATCAGGCGGTTCGCCCGGTCGGTGGACAGCTGCTCCCACAGCTCCTCGGTGATGAAGGGCATCAGCGGGTGGAGCATGTGCAGGATCTCGTCCAGCACCCAGGCGGTGGTCGCCCGCGTCTCGGCGATGGCGGCCTCGTCCGAACCGTTCAGGATCGGCTTGGTGAACTCCAGGTACCAGTCGCAGAAGGTGCCCCAGGTGAAGGCATAGGCAGTGTTGGCGGCCTCGTTGAACTTGTAGGCCTCAATGGACTCGCCGACCTTCTTCGCCGCCTCCGCCAGGGCGCCGACGATCCAGCGGTTCACCGTCTGGCTCAGCCCGACCGGCTTGAAGCCGGGGACCGGGGCGACCCCGTTCATCTGAGTGTAGCGCGCGGCGTTCCACAGCTTCGTCGCGAAGTTGCGGTAGCCCTCGACGCGGCTGACCGCCAGCTTGATGTCGCGCCCCTGGGCAGCCATGGCCGTCAGGGTGAAGCGCAGGGCGTCGGTGCCGTACTGGTCGATCAGTTCCAGCGGGTCGATGACGTTGCCCTTGGACTTCGACATCTTCTGGCCCTTCTCATCGCGGACCAGGGCGTGGATGTAGACCGTCCGGAAGGGCACGTCCTTCATGAAGTGCAGGCCCATCATCATCATCCGGGCGACCCAGAAGAAGATGATGTCGAAACCCGTCACCAGCACGTCGGTCGGGTAATAGCGCGCCAATTCCGGCGTCTCGTCCGGCCAGCCCAGCGTGGAGAAGGGCCACAGGGCCGACGAGAACCAAGTATCCAGAACGTCCTGGTCACGGGTCAGCGCCACGTCCTCGCCGTAATGGGCCTTGGCCGCGGCGATGGCCGCCTCCTCGGTCTCCACGACGAAGAAATGGCCGTCCGGGCCGTACCAAGCGGGAATCTGATGGCCCCACCAGATCTGGCGGCTGATGCACCAGGGCTGGATGTTGCGCATCCATTCGAAATAGGTGTTCTCCCACTGCTTGGGAACGAACACGGTCTTGCCGGTCTCCACCGCCTCGATGGCCGGCTTGGCGAGCGTGGCGGCGTCGACGTACCACTGGTCGGTCAGCCAGGGCTCGATGGCGACGCCGGAGCGGTCGCCGTGCGGCACCATGTGGGTGTGCGGCTCGATCTTCTCCAGCAGGCCCAGCGCCTCCAGCTCGGCCACGACCTTCTTGCGCGCCTCGTAGCGGTCGAGCCCGCGGTAGGCCTCGGGGACCTCGTCGCCGGTGATGCGGGCGTCGCGGTCCATGATGTTGATGGCCGCGAGGTTGTTGCGCCGCCCGACCTCGAAGTCGTTGAAGTCGTGGGCTGGGGTGATCTTCACGGCACCCGAGCCGGTCTCCGGATCGGCGTACTCGTCGCCGACGATGGGGATCAGGCGGCCGACCAGCGGCAGGACGACGTTCTTGCCGATCAGGTCCTTGTAGCGCTCATCCTCCGGATGCACGGCGACACCGGTGTCGCCCAGCATCGTCTCGGGGCGAGTGGTGGCGACCACGATGAAGCGGTCGACCTCGCCTTCGATCGGATAGCGGAAGTGCCAGAGGTTGCCCTTGATCTCCTTCTGCTCGACCTCGAGGTCGGAAATGGCGGTGTGCAGCTTGGGGTCCCAGTTGACCAGCCGCTTGTCCTTGTAGATCAGGCCCTGTTTGTGCAGTTCCACGAACACCTTGCGGACGGCGCGGCTCAGCCCCTCGTCCATGGTGAAGCGCTCGCGCGGCCAGTCGGGCGAGGCGCCCAGCCGGCGCAGCTGGCGGGTGATGGTGCCGCCCGATTCGGCCTTCCACTCCCACACCTTGTCGATGAAGGCGTCGCGGCCGAAATCGTGGCGCGTCTTGCCTTCCTTGGCGAGATTCCGTTCCACGACCATCTGCGTCGCGATGCCGGCGTGGTCGGTGCCGGGCTGCCACAGGGCGTCGCGCCCGCGCATCCGGTTGTAGCGGGTCAGAACGTCCTGGAGCGTGAAGGTCAGCGCGTGGCCCATGTGCAGGCTGCCGGTCACGTTCGGCGGCGGCATCATGATGGTGTAAGGCTTGCCGTTCGACTCGGTCTTCGCCGCGAACGCGCCCGTCTCTTCCCACAGCCGGTAGTGCTTTTCCTCGACCTCTGCGGGCCGGTACGTCTTTTCCAACATCACCAGGAACTTTCGCTTACGAATTCAAACGGAATGCGTGGCGGGCGTGACGCCGCTCAGAATTTCTGGGAGCGCCGGATCATCCGGTCGATTTCCTGCTGCACCAGCCGTTCGACGATGGTCGGCAGATTCTCGTCCAGCCACTCCTTCAGCAGCGGCTTCAACAGCTCGCGGACGACTTCCTCCACGGTGCGGACGCCGACGGGCATCGGGCCAATGGACAGGTCGTCGCCGAGCTGGCGCGCCAGATGCGTGAAATGGTGGGACGATTCCTCGGCCACCCGGCGGGAGATCAGCCCGTCGTCGAGACCCGACGGTCGGATGCGCGGCCGCGGCGGGGGCGGTTCGTCGTCATCGAAATCGTCGAAGGCCGGTGCCGGACGCTTCGCGGCGGGACGCGGCGGCGGAGGCGGCGGTTCGGGGTCCGGCGCGTGATACGCCGGTTCCGGGTCGGCCATGCCACCGAAGGCCGGCTCGTCGCGCCACGGATCGGGCTCCGGTTCGTCGGGCTCGTCCCTCCCCTCGTCCTGGAGCATCTGCGTGAGTTCCAGAACGTCATCATCGTCATCCTCCATGGGGGGAGGCGGCGGCGGGGGCGGTGGAGGCGGTGGCGGAGGGGGTGGTGGAGGCGGCGGAGGGGGCGCCGCTTCCGCCTTCGCGGGTTCGCCGTCCTCCGAGATGATGCGGCGGATGGAGGCGAGGATCTCCTCCATCGACGGTTCTTGCTGGCCTTTATCGCTCATCGTGGCAAACCCGGGGACGTCATCCTGACGCGGACACTAGGGCAGGACTGGGTAAAAAGCCACCAGACAAAAACGGCCCGCCGAAGCGGGCCGTTTCGATCATCCGGGAACGATCACCCAGGAAGGGGCATTCAAGTGCGATCACTCCGGCACGCCGGTTCCGATCCACTTGTTGCGCACCTGCTTGTAGTGTGTATCGGCATCGTAATACTGGACCGGCAGGTTGAGCTGCCGCGCCGTCAACTGGCCAATGGCGCCGAGGACCGTGAAGGCCTGGACCATCTCCGTCCGCTGGGCACGGACGAGGTTGACGCGGGCGTTCAGCAGTTCCTGCTCCTGGTTCAGCACGTCGAGCACGGTGCGCGAGCCGACCTGGGCTTCCTGACGCACGCCTTCCAGCGCGATTTCGGCGGCCCGGATCTGGGAGTTGTAGGACTCGATGCTCGCCCGGGCGGCCTGCAGCCCCTGCCACGCGCTGATCGCCGCCTCGACCGCCTGACGGCGCGTGTCGTCGATCTGCAGGCGCGCCTGATTCGCCGTGTGCTTCGCCTCGCGGGTCAGCGCTTCCGGCAGGCCGGCCTGATAGAGTGGGATGGTGAGCTGCGCGGTGAGCTGCGCGCCGTCCTGCCGCTTGATGTCGATGCCCGACGAACGGCCGGCGTCGATGGTGCGGTTGGCCTGCGCCGACAGGCTGGCCGACGGCAGCAGGCGGCCAAACTGCTGGTCCACCGCCTCGCGCTGCGCCGCCTCGGTGTAGGTGGCCGACAGCACGGATGGGTTGTTGGAACGGGCCATCTCGACGACCTCGTCAAGCGTCCCCGGCAGCTTGAACTTCGGCTTCGGCGCCTTCAGCTTGCCCGGCATCGATCCGACGACGCGTTCATAGGTCGCGCGCGACGCCTGGAGCGTGCCATCGGCGGAGATGCGGGCGGCGATGGAGGCGGCCAAACGCGATTCCGACTGGCTGACGTCGGTGCGGGTGTATTCGCCGACGCGGAAGCGGTCGCGGGCGGCGTCGAGCTGGCGGCGCAGGACCTGCTCATTGTTGGCCTGGAGTTCCAGCACCGCCTGGTTCTGCACGACGTCCAGATAAGCGGCCGCGGCGTTCAGCAGGATCTGCTGCTCGTTGGCGAGCACGGTGGCGCGCTGGGCTTCGACGGTGCGCTCGGCGCGGCGGACGGCCGGACCGACGGTCGCGTCGTAGACCGGCTGGGTAGCGGTGACGCCGACGCTCTTGGCGTTGTTCTCGGAACCGGTTTCACCGCCCTGAAAGGTGCTGTTGCTGGCGTTGCGGGTGATGCCCGCGGTCGCCCGCACCGTCGGCCGGTAGCCGGACAGGGCCTGCGGAACGCTTTCGTCCACGGCGCGCTGACGGGCGCGCTGGGCGGCGAGCGCCGGGTTGTTGGAATAGGCCTGCGCTAGCGCGTCTTCGAGGGATTGGGCCGACGCGGTGTCGATGCCCCCGACAAAGGCAACCCCCAGCGTGAGGGCGGTCGCCATCAAATGGCGCGCGAAACGGCTTCGCACAGTCATGTTCAGTAGACCTTCATGTTCGGGTCGATTCGGCGCGCCCAGGCATCCACCCCGCCATTCAGATTGGTGGCTCGGGAAAATCCCTGGGAACGCAACCACATGGTCACCTGCGCGCTGCGCCCGCCGTGGTGGCAGACGACCACGATGTCGCGGTCCCGCGGCAACTCCCCGACGCGGGCGGGCAACGCCCCCATCGGGATGTGGAGGCTGTCGGGAAGGGCGCAGATGGCCACTTCCCCCGGTTCCCGCACATCAAGGACCAGCGGATCGCCGCCGGATGTCCGGATGCGGTCGAGGTCCTCGACGTCCATGTCAAACGGCGCCGGCATGCCTTGATTCTCCGCTGCGGGCCGCAGGACCGCGGCCGGTGAAAGGCAAGGTGACAGGCTGATGGGACAGGTCGAAAGGAGCCGGAGCCCCTGGTGTCACTCACTCAGAAATCAGAATACAAACTTCGGCTTGGCTTCGAAACCGGGCAGCGGGTGCGTGTGCGCCTCGAACAGCGTGCGGGCCGAAGCGACCCCGCCGCTGCGCTGATACAGCTTCACCTCACCGACCCCACGGTCGCCCATGACGGCGGTGACCAGGCGCCCGCCCTCGGCCAACTGGGCCAGGATGCCTTCCGGCACCTCCGACACCAGGCCTTCGATCACGATCACGTCGTAAGGGGCCTGCTGCGGATAGCCCTCGGCCAGGGGTGCGGAGATGATGACGGCGTTGTCGGCACCGACGGCGGTCAGCGACTCCGTGGCCTGCCGGGCCAGTTCGGCGTCGGACTCGATGCCGACGACGGTCGCGGCGAGGCGGGCCAGCACGGCGGTCGAGTAGCCGGAGCCGCTGCCGATGTCGAGCACGACGTCGGTCTCGTCGATGCCCACTTCCTGGAGCATGCGGGCGAAGACCATCGGCTCCATCAGATAGCGGCCTTTGCCGATGGCGAGGTCCTCGTCCACATAGGCGATGCCGCGCGCCGCCTTCGGCACGAATTGTTCGCGGGGAATGTCGAGCATGGCATCGACCAGACGCTGGTCGGTCACCTTGTTCGGTCGGATCTGCCCTTCGACCATGTTGAGGCGGGCGGCGGCGTATTCGGACATGGCGGTCGCTTACAATCTGGTGGACGGAGCGCGGCGCCAAGCCGTGGTTCGCGGCCTCGCTGCCTCGTCGCGTATATATCTTCAAAGTCTCACGAACACAACGCCGCACCGGATCATCGAGAAAACGCGACGAAGGCGCTTGACCACCCTCATGAACAGCAGTATACGTCCGCTCCCACGCCGCGGCGCTCCCGCTAGGGGGTGTCGGACGCAAGGATGGCGCGGTGGCAGAGTGGTGATGCAGCGGACTGCAAATCCGTGTACGTGGGTTCGATTCCCGCCCGTGCCTCCATCCTTGATCTGGCTGAAAGATCAGCAAAATCAATGCGTTCGACAAGCATCGCGCCTGAACGGCCCGGTGCTTTTCCGCGTTTTCGCGTTCCGTGGACCCTGCCCTCTGCCCTGCTCGATCGGTCGTTTTTTTTGCGATCAAAAGACTTGGCAAGCGTCGGAGGGTCCGCTATATAGCCGCCCACGCCGGACGTTGCGCCTCGCAAGGCCGGCCAGACTGATCCCGGTTAGCTCAGTCGGTAGAGCAGCGGACTGTTAATCCGCGTGTCGCTGGTTCGAGTCCAGCACCGGGAGCCACTTCGATGAAAAGGCCGAGTCCCTCGTGGGCTCGGCCTTTTCTCATAGCGGAATTCTTCTCCACCGCTTCCGGCATCATCCGAAGGAACGAGCGTTCCGACCGAAGGCCCGATGCCGCCGCGCCTCTCCCGGCGTTACAATCCCACCGGATGCCCTTCGAGTCGGGATTGCGCCTGTTCAGCGGTGGAGGCGACCCATGACCCTACTCCCTCTCAACTTCCGGCCCCTTACGTCCAAGGGTGGCACTCCACGGCCCAACGGCCGGCAGGAGGACAGTGGCTGGGTTGGCGCGGTGGCGATCATCGTCCTGTCCATGGCGGTGGCCATCGCCCTGCTCGGCGTTGATTGGCACCGCATGCTGGTCCCCGGTGACGCGGTGCTGCCGGAAAACCAGCGCTCCATGGTGGTCGCACCGATGCCGCGCTGAACCGGGAGGCCTGATGGCCCGACAATTGGTCGGACCATCCTCCGCGGCTGGTCTATCGCGGTTGCGGGTCGTCGTAGATCAGGCGGTTGTCCGCGGCCTCGCCTGCAGGGTCACCGATGTCGCGTTTCCATTCGCCGCACCAGTCTGTGGACAGGGTGATCGGAAAGCGCCCTTCGGTGTCGCGCGGGGTCACCTGCGGCGGAAAACGGCGGCACAAGCCCTTCGGTCCCCTCTGGCGGATGCCCTGCCCTTCCCAGAACAGGCAGGTGTAGCAGTTGTCGATTCGCTTCATCGTGGGGACGCGCTCCTTGCTTCAACAGCGGCGTCCCGGCCCGACGACCCGGCCCGGGAGCGGCGGCAGTGTCGGTCAGCCGCCCCCTCCGCGTCGATGAAGAAATGCGCGCCGGTGTCGGCGGGGGCGCGTCACTCGTGCCGTGGCTTGCCTTTGCGCATGTCGTCGGAGTGCTGGACGTAGAAGGCCTTGATTTCGGCATCCAGTTCGAGCTTCCGGCGTTCGCCGGACGAACCGGCGGGTTCGTCGGCGAGACGTTGGAACTCCGCCACCGCCTGTTCGAGTTCGCGTTCGCTGTTGATCGGCATCGGTCCCGTCCTTCGTCGTGTCGTTGCTGCGGGTAACGTTGCCGGCGGGCGGAGGTTTCATGACCCGGACAAGTCCGCCCCCGTCGAATCAGGGAACCCCTTGATGGACGCGCGCTGGCGCTCATGTTTAATCCGGGGTTCGAGCAATCCGGCGTCCCGCCCGACTCGACTCCGGCAAGGGAGGGAAGCATGACGGGTCGCTGGCGCCGCATCCCCTGGACGATGACCTGTTTTGCGACCTGCCTTGCAGCCTTCCTTTCAGTGATTGTCCCGGTCACCGCGGCACGGGCGGACCAGCTCGACGCGGCGAAGCTGTCGGGTGCCCTCGTCCGCATCTCCGCCACCATTCTTCCCGACAGCCAGAGCGCTCGCTCGCTCGGCACGGAGCGCGAGGGGACCGGCGTCGTCATCGACGGGTCCGGGCTGATCCTCACCATCGGCTACACGATCCTGGAGGCGTCGCAACTCCAGGTCACCACCGGCGAGGGGCGCGGCTATCCCGCGGAGTTCGTGGCCTACGATCAGGCCAGCGGATTCGGGCTGCTGCGCGCCGGCATGGGCTTCAGCGCCGCGCCCGTCCGGCTCGGTGACTCCGACGCGATCAAGGAAGGGGAGCGCGCCATGGTGCTCACCCGCCAGGGATCCACCGGGGTGCAACCGGTGCTGATCGCCGCGAAACGCGAGTTCGCCGGCTATTGGGAGTATCTGCTGGACGAGGCGATCTTCACCACCCCGCCGATCATGGGATTCAACGGCGCCGCCCTGATCGATCGCAAGGGCGAACTGGTCGGGATCGGCTCGCTGATCGTGCGCGACGCAGTGCCGGCCCATGGCGGCATCCCTGGCAACATGTTCGTTCCGGTCTCCGCGCTAAAGCCGATCCTGGCCGATCTCCTGGCCTTCGGACGGCGGCAGGAGCCGGCGCGCCCCTGGCTGGGCGTCACGCTGCGCGAGGAACAGGGCCGCCTGATGGTCGAACGGGTCACCCCGCAAAGCCCGGCTGCGACCGTGGGAATCCAGCCGGGCGACATGATCGTCGGGGTCGCCGGCCAGCGGCCGAAGGGGCTGGCGGATTTCTACCGCAAGGTCTGGGGTCTCGGGCCGGCCGGCGTCACCGTGCCGCTGGAACTCCTGCGCGGTCCCAAGCTGGAGCCGGTCGCCGTCCCCTCCGCCGACCGCTACAGCACGCTGAAGCTGAACCCGACCTTCTGAGAGACCCTTTGGCCGCCTCGCCCCGGACCGGCGGATGCGCTACATCCTTGGACCGTGCTCGCCCAAGCCAAGGAGTCCCCGCCCGTGGATCACCCGGACATCGAGATCCAAGAAAAGAAGAGAGCCTACAACGGCTATCTGAAGGTCGACGTCTATCGCCTGCGCCACAGGAAGTTCGACGGCTCCTGGACCGGTGTCCTGCCGCCGCGCGAGGTCTGCGTGCGCGGTCAGGCCGTCGGCATCCTGCTCTACGATCCGGACCGCGACAGCGTCGTTCTGATCGAGCAGTTCCGGGTCGGCGCCGCCTCCACCGGTGGGCAGGCGTGGCTGACGGAGATCGTCGCCGGCCTGTTGGACGAAGGCGAGACACCGGAGGAGGTCGCACGGCGCGAGGCCACGGAAGAGGCTGGCTGCACCGTTCGGGATATTGAGATCATCTGCGACTATTATCCCAGCCCCGGCGCCTTCGACGAGCATGTCACCGTCTTCTGTGGCAGCGTGGACAGCCGGGGACTCGCGGAAACGGGCGGGCTGGCGGAAGAGCATGAGGACATCCGCATCATGGTCGTGCCGGCCGACGAGGCGATTTGTCTGCTCGACGAGAACCGGCTGAACAATTCCATCGCCATCATCGCGCTGGGCTGGTTCGCGCGGAACCGCGACCGGTTGCGCAGTCAGTGGCGTGGGAAATAGAGGACGTTGAGAAACAGAAAGAACGATTCGATCTCGTTCAATGCTGCATTTCACAAGCCGACCTTGAATTCCCTGGTGCGCAATCCGATAGTGTTGCCCGGTTCATCATTCGATTCGGGAGACAGTTCGTGGACATCCGCACCGGCTTCATCGGCTCCATCGGCAACACGCCGCTGATTCGGCTGGAAGGGCCGTCGAAGGCCACGGGATGCGAGATCCTGGGCAAGGCGGAGTTCCTCAACCCCGGCGGCTCGGTGAAGGACCGCGCGGCCCTGGCCATCGTCCGCGACGCCGAACGCCGGGGCCTGCTGCGCCCCGGCGGCACCATCGTCGAAGGCACGGCGGGCAACACCGGCATCGGGCTGGCGTTGGTCGGCAACGCGCTCGGCTACCGCACGGTCATCGTGATGCCGGAGACGCAGAGCCAGGAGAAGAAGGACATGCTGCGCCTGATCGGCGCCGACCTTCGTCTGGTGCCGGCGGTGCCCTACTCCAACCCCGACAACTATGTCCGCTATTCGGGCCGGCTGGCCGAGGAACTGGCGATGACCGAGCCGAACGGCGCCGTCTGGGCCAACCAGTTCGACAATGTGGCGAACCGCGAGGGCCACCGCCTGACCACCGGTCCGGAAATCTGGACCCAGACCGAGGGGCGGATCGACGCCTTCACCTGCGCGGTGGGCAGCGGCGGCACGCTGGCCGGCGTCGGGCTGGCTCTGAAGGAGCGCAACCCGGACGTCCGCATCGTTCTGGCCGACCCGATGGGCGCCTCCCTCTACCATCACTACGCCCATGGGACGCTGAAGGCCGAAGGCAGCTCCATCACCGAAGGCATCGGCCAGGGCCGCATCACCGCAAACCTGGAGGGCGCTCCGGTCGATCAGGCGCTGCAGATTACCGACGAGGAAGCCCTGCCGGTCATCTTCGACCTGATCAAGTCGCAGGGTCTGGTTCTGGGCGGCTCGTCGGGCATCAACGTCGCGGCGGCCATCCGCATCGCCAAGGAGATGGGGCCGGGTCACACCGTCGTGACGATTCTCTGCGACGGAGGGCAGCGCTACCAATCGAAGCTCTTCAATCCGGAGTTCCTGCGTGAGAAGAATCTGCCCGTGCCTGATTGGCTGGATTCGTAAACGCACCTGAGGTCCCATGGAGCTGATCTTCCGCGAGGACGCCTACGCCACCTCCTGCACCGCCACCGTGACATCCGCGGACGAGCGGGGCATCCGTTTGGACCGGACGGTCTTCTACCCCAACGGCGGCGGCCAGCCCGGCGACACCGGGCTGCTGCGCGTCGCCGGTGCCACGCTGCGCATCGTCGACACGGTGAAGGGCGACGGGCCGGACGACGTCCTTCATGTGCCCGAGCCTGGTGCGGCCCTGCCCGCCCCCAGCACCCCGGTGGAAGCCGAGATCGACTGGGACCGCCGGCACCGCCACATGCGGATGCACACGGCGCTGCACCTCGTCTGCGCGGTCCTGCCCGGCGCCTCGATCACCGGCGCCCAGGTCGGGGCGGAGCGCAGCCGGGTCGACTTCAACGTGCCGACCGAGGGGCTCGACAAGGAAGCCATCGCGGCGGCCCTGAATCGGTTGGTCGCTGCGGACACGCCGGTCGGCTCGCTGTGGATCACCGACGAGGAGCTGGACGCCAACCCCGAGCTGATCCGCACCCTGACGGTCAAGCCGCCGCGCGGCCACGGCCGCGTCCGGCTGGTGGACATCGCCGGGGTTGACCGCCAGCCCTGCGGCGGTACCCATGTGAAGCGGCTGGGCGAGATCGGCGGGCTCGACGTCGTGAAGATCGAGAACAAGGGCAAGCAGAACCGGCGCGTGATCGTCGCGCTGCGGGACTGAACGGGGAGGACATCGTATGACCGATTCGCACACCACACTCACCCTCCCCGGCCCGATCGTCCCGACGGGCTGGCTGGCCGAACGGCTGGGCCAGCCGGGCCTGCGCGTCCTCGACGCCTCCTGGTTCATGCCCGGCTCCGACCGCGACCCGGGTGCCGAGTTCCTGGAGCGGCACGTCCCCGGCGCCGTGCGCATCGACATCGACGATGTGGCGCAGCCGGACACCCACCCCCTGCCGCACATGGTGCCGGACGAGGCGACCTTCGCGGCCAAGGTCGGGGCGCTCGGAGTCGGCAGCGGCGACACGGTGATCGTCTATGACAGCGCCGGCATGGCCACCGCCGCCGCGCGCGTCTGGTGGATGTTCCGCCTGTTTGGGCATGGCCGCGTGGCCGTGCTGGATGGCGGCCTGCCGAAATGGATCGCCGAAGGCCGGCCTCTGGAATCCGGTCCGGCCGCCCCGACCCCGGCGGCGTTCACGGCGGCGCTGCGACCCGGCCTTCTGCGCCGGGCCGACGAGGTTCTCGCCAACATCGACTCGCGGGTCGATCAGGTGGTGGACGCCCGGGCCGCGAACCGCTACGAGGGCGCCGTCACCGAACCCTGGCCGGGCCGCCGCAGCGGGCGCATCCCCGGCAGCCTCAACCTGCCCTTCAACGAGCTGGTCGACGCGGAGAGCAAGACCCTGCTGCCGCCGGAAGCCATCGCGGAGCGGGCGAAGGGCGCCGGCCTCGATCTGGAGCGTCCCATCGTCGCCTCCTGCGGCAGCGGCGTGACCGCCTGCGTGCTCGCGCTCGGGCTGGCCGCGGCCGGCAAGGAGGATGTGGCCGTCTATGACGGGTCCTGGGCGGAATGGGGCCTGCGCCCCGATCTGCCTCTGGAAACCGGACCGGTGAATCAGTGACCGAAGCGCTGAGCATCCGCCACTACGAGGCGGCGGACCGCGACGACGTGGTGGCGCTGTGGACCGCCTGCAACCTCGTGGTGCCGTGGAACGACCCGGTCACCGACATCGCGCTCGCCGTGTCGAAGCCGAACGCCACGATCCTGATCGGCCGCGACGGGGACCGTACCGTGGCGTCCGTCATGGTCGGTCATGACGGGCACCGCGGCTGGTTCTACTACTTGGCGGTCGATCCCGCCTGCCGCGGACACGGGCACGGCCGGGCGATGGTCCGGGCGGCGGAAGGCTGGCTGGTGGAGGCAGGCATTCCCAAGGCGCAACTCATGGTGCGCGCGACGAACCACGCCGTGGTGGCGTTCTATGAGCGGCTGGGCTATGCCACCGGTCCCGTTACCGTGATGCAGAAATGGCTGAAGACCGATTCTCCCTGACGCCGCCTCCCCGGACGTCCCTGTCGCAGTCCCGGATCGTGGCGCCGGTGCCGCCCGGCTGCCTGTCCGTCATCGTCACCTATCTGGAGATGAAGGCCCCACCGGCCCACGCGCCCCTGCCCCGCCCGGCGGGTGACGTGGCGCTGGTGCGGGCCAACCCGCCGACCGCCTCCTATTACCGCTATCTCTACGACACGGTGGGCGAGCCCTGGCTGTGGCACGAGCGGCGGCGCATGCCGATGCCGGAGTTGGGGCGCGTCGTCACCGATCCGCGGGTCGAAATCTGGGTCCTCTACGTGAACGGTACGCCGGCCGGCTACGCCGAGATCGACCGGCGGGAGGACGACACCGATCTGGCCTATTTCGGGCTGATCCCCGATTTCATTGGCCTGAAGCTCGGCCCCTGGCTGCTTGACACGGCGATCCGGCTGGCCTGGCAGGGCGGGACGAAGCGGCTTCTCGTCAACACCTGCACCTTCGACCACCCGAAGGCGCTGCCGCTCTACCAGTCGATGGGGTTCGTGCCCATCCGGCATGTGACCCGCGAGATCCGTGATCCGCGCCTCCTCGGCTGGCTGCCGCGGACCTCGGCCCCGCACATTCCGATCAACGAGTGACGGGCCGCCCCGGCCCGCTCTCCGCCGTTCCGAACGCCAGGACACCGACGCCATGACGAAAGGCATTCTGTTCGCGTTCCTGGCCTTTGCCTTCTTCGCCTGGGGCGATGCGCTGGTGAAGGCGATCGGGCATGGGCTGGACCCCTTCGAGGTCACTTTCTTCGCCTACATCCTGCCGTTGCTGCTCTCCCCGGTCTTCATGACCAAGGGCGACCGGGTCGGCGACCTGCTGCGCTGGAACCGGCCCTGGCTGATGACGGTGCGGCTGGTCTTCGTGGCGGCCTCGACCCCGCTCAGCGTCATGTCGTTCCGAAGCCTTCCCTTTGCGGAAGCCTTTGCGATGATCTTCCTGATGCCCAGCCTGGTGACGCTGCTGTCGATCGTCATGCTGAAGGAGCCGGTGCGCTGGCGCCGGCGGCTGGCCATCGGAGCGGCCTTCATCGGCGTGCTGATCGTCGCCCGCCCCGGCTTCCGCGAACTGCTGCCCGGCCATTTCGCGGCGCTGGGCTGCGCCTTCAGCTCGGCCGTCGTGGTCATCACCGGGCAGATGATCGGGCATACGGAAAAACGCTTCACCCTGATCGGAACCGTGTTCCTGTCGACTGCCGTCGCGTCTGGCCTGCTGATGATCCCCGGTTTCGAGTGGCCGACGCGCGAGCAGTGGATTCTGACGGTGGGTTTCGCCACCACGACCTTCGCCGCCCAGGCTTTGTTCACCCTGGCCGCCGCCTTCGCCCCGGCCGACCGGGTGGGGGCGGCCCAGTACAGCCAGATCCTATGGGCGCTGGCCATCGGGGCGATCTTCTTCGACGAGTGGCCGGACCTGCTGTCGTTGGTCGGCATCGTGATCGTCGTCGGCTCCGGGCTGTTCATCTTCGCCCGCGAGCACGCCCGGCATCCCGACCCTATCCCCGAACCGGTTCCCGATTTGGAGCCGGATATCAGCTCAGAATCTCTCCCAGAGCCGCGACCAGAGCCCGGTTTTCGTCCTCCCGCCCGACCGTGATGCGCAGGCAGTCGGCCAGCCCGTAATCCTGGGTGGGCTTCACCAGAATGCCGCGGCGCGCCAGATGGTCGAGCACCGCCTGGACGCCGAGCGACGGGTCGGTCGGGATGCGCGCCAGGATGAAGTTGCAGACGCTGGGATAGACGCGCACGCCGAGCTGCTCCAGCTCGTGGCTCAGCCAGGGCAGCCACGCGCTGTTGTGGGCGAAGGTCGCCTCCTCATGCTCGGTGTCGCCGACGGCGGCCTCCGCCGCGGCCTGGGCGGCGATCCCGACGTTGAAGGGGCCGCGCGTCTGGTTGACTGCCTCGATCACCCCCGCCGGACCGTAGGCCCAGCCGACGCGCAGCCCGGCCAGCCCGTGCAGCTTGGAGAAGGTGCGCACCATCAGCACGTTGTCGGAATTCTCGACGATCGCCGTTCCATCGCTGTAGTTGTCGCGGCGGCAATAGTCGGCGTAGGCCGAATCGAGCACCAGCAGCGTGTGCGACGGCAGGCTGGCGCGCAGCCGCAGGACCAGCTCCGACGGTATGTAGGTGCCGGTGGGGTTGTTCGGGTTGGCGAGGAAGCAGAGCTTGGTCTTCTCGTTCGCCCGGTCGATCATCGCCTCGACATCGACGACCAGATCGCGTTCCGCGGCGATCACCGGCGTCGCCCCGGCGGCGCGGATCGCCTTCATGAAGCCGCGATAGCCGTGCTCGTGGCACAGCACCTCGTCTCCCGGCCCGGCGAAGGCCTGGGTCACGAGGTGGATCATCTCGTCGGAGCCGTTGGCGCAGGTGATGTGGCCGGCGTCCAGATCGTAGCGCCGGGCGATGGCGTGGCGCAGGCGATCCTGCGACCAGTCGGGATAGCGGTGGATTTGCGCCGCCATGTGGCGGTAGGCGGTGAGCGCCTTCTTGCCGGGTCCCAGCGGATTGACCGTCAGCGACAGATCGACCCAGGCGGCGCCGTCCTCCGGTGGTCGGGCGGGACGGTAGGGCTTGATCTGGCCAATTCCAGGACGGGGACTCAGCAGCTCCATCAGGCAGGCTCCGTTGTGCATAGCGGCAGACAGCACGAACGGACTGCATTCAACCCGAAACCGGGGCAACCCGCCAGCGTTCCTTGCGGGTTGCGCTGGTTTACCGCGCCGGAACAAGCCGTTCCGGCGCGGTTATGAGCATCAGTGGTTCAGGATCTGGCTGAGGAACAGCTTCGTCCGGTCCGACTGCGGGTGGTTGAAGAACTCGTTGGGCGTGTTCTGCTCAACGATCTCGCCGCGGTCCATGAAGATCACGCGGTCGGCGACCGACTTGGCGAAGCCCATCTCGTGCGTGACGCAGAGCATGGTCATGCCGTCCTCGGCCAGACCGATCATGACGTCCAGAACCTCCTTGACCATCTCGGGGTCCAGCGCGGAGGTCGGCTCGTCGAACAGCATGACCTTCGGGCTCATGCACAGCGAGCGGGCGATCGCCACGCGCTGCTGCTGCCCGCCGGAAAGCTGGCCGGGGTACTTGTGCGCCTGCTCGGCGATGCGCACCCGCTTCAGGTAGCGCATCGCCATCTCTTCCGCCTCGGCCTTCGGCTTCTTGCGGACCCAGATGGGGGCGAGCGTGCAGTTCTCCAGCACGGTCAGGTGCGGGAACAGGTTGAAGTGCTGGAACACCATGCCGACTTCGCGGCGGACCAGCTCGATGTTCTTCAGGTTGCCGGTCAGCTCGATGCCGTCGACGACGATGGAGCCCTTCTGGTGTTCCTCAAGCCGGTTCAGGCAGCGGATCATGGTCGACTTGCCGGAACCCGAGGGGCCGCAGATCACGATCCGCTCCCCCTTGGCGACCGACAGGTCGATGTTCTTCAGGACGTGAAACTCGCCGTACCACTTGTGCACGCCCTGGCACTGGATGATCGCCTCCCCTTTCGGGAAGCTGCGCGCGGCGCCGGCGGTTTGGGCCATGGTCATCTCTTTTCCCCTTCCCTCAGCGACGGTGACCGCGACGCAGGTCGCGTTCGAGCTTTTGGCTGTATTTGGACATCGAGTAGCAGAACACCCAGTAGATCACGCCGATGAACAGGTAGGCCTCGCGGTAGAAGCCGCGCCAGGCCGGATCGGAGAGCGCCGCCTTGGCGGTTCCCAGCAGGTCGTAGAGGCCGATGATGATGACCAGCGACGTGTCCTTGAAGAAGCTGATGAAGGTGTTCACCAGCGGCGGGATGGAGATGGCGAGCGCCTGCGGCAGGATGATCTTGCCCATTGCCTGCCAGTAGTTCAGGCCGAGCGCGTCCGCCGCCTCGTACTGGCCCTTCGGAATGGCCTGGAGACCGCCGCGGATCGCTTCCGCCATGTAGGCGGCGGCGAACATGATGAAGGCGATCTGGGCGCGCAGCAGCTTGTCGAAGTTTACACCGGTCGGCAGGAACAGCGGGAACATCACCGACGCCATGAACAGCAGGCTGATCAGCGGCACGCCGCGGATCAGCTCGATGTAGGTCACCGAGATCACGCGGATGGCCGGAAGCTGCGACCGCCGGCCGAGCGCCAGCAGGACGGACGCCGGGAAGGCCACGGACAGGCCAACCACCGAGAGCATCAGGGTCAGCGGGAGGCCGCCCCACAGCGTGTTCTCGACGTAGGTCAGGCCGAGCACGCCGCCCCACATCAGCACGCCCACCGCGGTCAGGCCGGCGATCCAGACGAGGGCCAGCCAGGGCTTCCAGAAGCGGCGGTCGCAGCTCGCCAGCACCAGCGCGATGATGATCACGATGGTGATCAGCGGCCGCCACTGCTCGTCGTACGGGAAGGTGCCGAACATGACGAAGCGCAGCTTCTCGCTGACGAAGGTCCAGCAGGCGCCGCCCTCCTGCCGGCACACCTGGGGCGGCGTGCCGAAGCTGTTGGCGCTGAAGATCAGCCAGTCGAGAAGCGGCGGGATCGCCTTGAACAGCAGCCAGGCGATCAGGATGGTCAGGAGCGCGTTGTACCAGGTGTTGAACAGGTTGTTGCGCAGCCACGCCACGGGGCCGACGGTGTTGGACGGCGGACGCTCGTCGGGGATGCTTCCGGTGGGGACGTTGCCGGTATGGACGTTGTCTGTCATGGCCGTCAGCGCTCCACCAGCGCGATGCGCTTGTTGTACCAGTTCATGAAGATCGAGATGCCCAGGCTGATGACCAGATAGGTGCCCATGATCATCGCCACGCCCTCGATCGCCTGACCGGTCTGGTTCAGCGTCGTGTTGGCGATCGACACCAGATCCGGGTAGCCGATGGCGAGCGCCAGGGAGCTGTTCTTGGTCAGGTTCAGATACTGGCTGGTCAGCGGCGGCACGATCACCCGCAGGGCCTGCGGCAGGACGACGAGCCGGAGCGTCTTGCCGCTGTCGATGCCGAGCGCCCTTGCGGCTTCCGTCTGGCCCCAGTTGACCGCCAGGATGCCGCTGCGCACCACCTCGGCGATGAAGGCCGCGGTGTAGACGACCAGACCGACCAGGATCGCGAAGAACTCCGGAGTAAGGACCACGCCGCCGACGAAGTTGAAGCCCTGCAGCTTCGGTACGTCCAGCGCCGTCGGCGCGCCACCGGCGATGTAGGCGATCAGCGGCAGGCCGATCAGCAGACCCAGGCTGGCCGTTCCGATCGGGAAGGGTTGCCCCGTCCGCTCCTGCCGGGCCTTGGCCCAGCGCCGCAGAAAGATCACGGCGATCACCGCGATGGCGAGCGCGAAGCCCATCGTGCCCCACACCGGGTCGGCGGAGGGCACCGGCACGAACAGGCCGCGCTGCGACAGGAACACGCCGGGAATCGGGTTCAGCGCCTGCCGCACCGGCGGCATGCTTTCCGAGACCAGCGCGTACCAGAAGAAGAGCTGGAGCAGCGGCGGGATGTTGCGGACGATCTCCACATAGGTGGAGGCCAGCTTGGCGATCAGCCAATTGCTCGACAGGCGGGCGACGCCGATCAGCGTGCCCAGCACGGTCGCCAGCACGACGCCGATGATCGACACCTTCAGCGTGTTCAGCACGCCGACCAGGAAGGCCCGGCCGTAGCTGTCCCTCGGATGGTAGTCGATCAGGCTCTCACCGATGCCGAAGGAGGCCTCACGGTCCAGGAATCCGAATCCCGTCGCGATGGACCGCTTCGACAGGTTGTCGAGCGTGTTGTGGATAAGGAACCAGCCGACCGCGATGACGATGCCGACCACCAGAACCTGGTAGAACACGGCACGGACCGTCGGGTCGCTGAGGGAAAATGAAACACCGCCAGGCGCGCTTGGGCGCGCGGTGTCCCGGGTCTCGCTGGCCACGGTTCTCTCCCCTCACCAGCATGGCATAAGGGCGTCGGCCGCCTCCCGAACGTCCGCCGCAACTTGCGCCACGTATATCGTCTCCCAAACGGGCCTGCGGCACGGGCCTTGATTCTTGTCGCCCTGCAACCGCCCTGCCCGTCGTCAAAAAAGGAAGGACCGCGGGCCTCCCTGTGGTCCGCGGTCCCCCTTTCCGTCCTCAGCGGATCGGCATCGCGTACTGCAGACCGCCGTTGGTCCACAGCGCGTTCAGACCGCGCTCCAGCTTCAGCGGGGTCTTCGTGCCGACGTTGCGCTCGAAGATCTCACCGTAGTTGCCCATGGTCTTGATGATGTTGTAGGCCCACTTCTCGTCCAGGCCCAGCGCCTTGCCCATGCCCGGCGAGGTGCCGAGGATGCGCTGGATCTCCGGGTTCTTGCTGTTCACGAACTCGTCGACGTTCTTGGACGTGATGCCCATCTCTTCGGCCTGGATCGTGGCGTAGACGGTCCACTTCACCACATCGAACCACTGGTCGTCACCATGGCGGACGGCGGGGGCCAGCGGCTCTTTGGAGATGATCTCCGGGAGGATGATGTGGTCGTCCGGAACCGGGGCCACGCCGGCGCGGGTGCCGGCCAGGCCGGAGGCGTCGGTCGTCAGCACGTCGCAGCGGCCGGCGAAGTAGGCGGCGTTCACCTCGTCGTTCGACTCGATGACGACCGGGTTGTAAGACATGTTGTTGGTGCGGAAGTAGTCCGCCAGGTTCAGTTCGGTCGTGGTGCCGGCCTGGACACAGACGGTGGCGCCGTTCAGCTCCTTGGCGCTCTTCACGCCGAGCTTCTTGTTCACCATGAAGCCCTGGCCGTCATAATAGGTGACCGGGGCGAAGTTCAGGCCGACCGAGGTGTCGCGGGTCAGCGTGACGGTGGTGTTGCGCGACAGCAGATCGACCTCGCCCGACTGGATGGCGGGGAAGCGTTGCTGGGCCGACAGCGGGGTAAACTTGACCTTGTTGGGGTCGTTGAACAGCGCAACCGCGACCGCGCGGCAGTAATCGACATCGAGACCGGTCCAGTTGCCCGAGCTGTCGGGGTTGCCGAAGCCCGGAAGGCCGGCGTTCACGCCGCACTGAACGAAGCCGCGGCCCTTGACGGCGTCCAGCGTCGGACCGGCCTGGGCACCGGTGACGGCGCCGAACACCACGGCCGCGGCAGCAGCGGCGAGGATTCCCGATTTCATATTAAGCTCCACCCTGTTCTTGCGTTTTTACGCTTAGGTTCATGCATTGCGCGCTCCGCATGGCGGACACGCGCGTGTGACAAGAGTGCACCAACAGCATCCGGCTTGTCGAATCATCCTTAAGCCGTGCATTTGGCTTGGTTATCCCTTACAGAGGCTTAGGGAAAAGAATCTTTGGCGGCCGGGTCCATCCTGGAATGTCGGGATACGACCGCCATCACTGTTGTTGCGGGAAGACCCATGAAAGACGCACGAAAAGATACGGTCCTCGGACATGCCGGGCGCAGCCCGCGCGAGAATCACGGAATCGTGAATCCGCCGGTCTACCACTGCTCGACGGTGCTGTTCCCGACGCTGGAGGATCTGGAAGCAGGCGACCAAGCTCCTTTCGACCGCATCAACTATGGGCGCATCGGGACTCCGACCACGCTGGCCTTTGAGCAGGCCATCGCGGAGCTTGAGGGCGCCTATCGCGCGGTCAACACCGGCTCGGGCCTGAACGCCATCGCAACGGCGCTCTTCGCCTTCACCAAGACGGGCGACCATGTCCTGATCACCGACAGCGCCTACGGTCCGACCCGCCGATTCGCCAACGACACGCTGGTCCCCTACGGCGTGGAGGTCGAGTATTTCGATCCCACCATCGGCGCCGGCATCACCGGGTTGCTGAAGCCGAACACCAGCGTGGTGTTCCTCGAATCGCCGGGTTCCCTGACCTTCGAGGTGCAGGACGTCCCGGCCATCGCCGCCGCGGCCAAGACGGTGGGCGCCACAGTGATGATCGACAACACCTGGGCCACCCCCCTCTTCTTCCAGCCATTGCAGCATGGGGTGGACGTGTCGATCCACTCAGCCACCAAATACATCGTCGGCCACGCCGACGCGATGCTGGGCGTGATCTCCTGCGCCAACGAGGCGCAATGGCTGGCCGTGAAAAAGGCCGCCACGCGGACGGGCACCTGCGCCGGCCCGGACGACATCTATCTGGGGCTGCGCGGCCTGCGCACCCTGGCCGTCCGTCTGAAGCAGCATGAGGCAAGCGCGCTCGCCCTGGCCGAGTGGCTGTCGAAGCAACCCGAGGTCACGCGCGTCCTGCATCCGGCCCTCCCGGACTGCCCGGGCCATGAACTGTGGAAGCGCGACATCGGGCGCTCCTCCGGCCTGTTCTCCATCGTCATGAACGCCGTGCCGAAGCCTGCTCTGTCGGCCATGCTGAACTCGCTGGAGCTGTTCGGGATGGGCTACAGCTGGGGCGGGTTCGAGAGCCTGATCCTGCCGGCGCGCCCTGCCGCCGTCCGCACGGCGACCCGCTGGACCGATCCCGGCACCATGCTGCGCCTGCACGCCGGGCTGGAGGACGCGGACGATCTCATCCGCGACCTGGACGGCGCCTTCGCCCGCCTGAGGGCCGCCCTGTAACGGGTGGGTCCCAACGAGCGCACACACACGAGGATTGAACATCATGACGGACGCCACCGCGCCCGGGGCACCCATCGAGCCGTCGTTCGATGACGTGATCGCCGCCATCAGCTTCAACGCCGACGGGCTGGTCCCGGCCATCGCCCAGGCGGAAGGAAGCGGCGAGATCCTGATGATGGCCTGGATGAACCGCGACGCCGTGCTGGAAACGCTGCGCACGGGGCGCGTCTGCTATTGGTCGCGGTCCCGCAAGGGGTTGTGGCGCAAGGGCGAAACCTCCGGCCAGATGCAGCGGCTGAAGGATTTCCGCGTCGATTGCGACGGCGACACCCTGCTGGTGATCGTGGAGCAGGACGGCGTGGCCTGCCACACCGGGCGGCGCAGCTGCTTCTACCGCGCGCTGCGCGATGGAAAACTGGAAATTATTCAGGATGTTGAGACCGATCCTTCGGTTCTCTACGGACACACGCATAAGTAAGACGCTAAACCTTCGCTGCAATGCGAAAAGTGTTTGATCTATGTCAACGTAGCCCGGGGCGGGAAGAGGTAGAAAGCTCTTGTCTCTAACCCTCCCTGTATTCGCCTATGCCGGGGGTTCCAATGGAACCCTCGGCTATTTTTTTATCCAAAGTCAAAGCCGGTCCGGTTGCAGCGGATCGATAAAATTATCGCAGATTGATACAGATCAACGAAGCGGGTCGTCCGAACAGTTAAACAGTCCTTGTCTCTAACCCTCCCTGTATTCACTTAACCGGAGATCCACTAGATCTCCGGTTTTTTCTTTTGCGGGTGGTGGAGATCGGAATTGCGTTACGGGCGGTGCCGCGTGCGGGACCAGCGCATGACCGCTCCGATGACGGACAGCGGAACGACGATCACCGCTCCGATCAGAATATAGGGCAGCGCCCAATGGAACATGTCCGCGGCGAGCCGGGCGATGTCCTGGATGGTGGCCCAGCTGTTGGTCAGGATGCTGGCCGGATTGATGTCCAGGAAGGACAGAACCAACCCGACCACGAAGCACAGCAGAAGCGTTCTGACGACCCAACCCACCAAGACATCACCTCGTATTGACGCCGAACGGCGTGGGATTGATCAAGCGCCCCGTGAAACGCCACCGGCACGGAGACCGTTCCTTGCGGTAGATGGTTACGGCGGTGGCGCATGAGAACGCCTTAGCCCCGCCTCACGCAGACGCTTTCGAGTTATCCCCATTTTCTGTGGATAACTTTGCGGATGAGTCTCCAAGCCTGTTGGGGTGGCGTTAACTTGTCTCTATGCACTCAAATTGGGTGTGGTCATCGCGACGCGAAACCATTGGATACACTGCACATCGTCAGCGTTATACCGCAACCATAGGCTTCGCATTGCCTTTGCCTACGGCAATAGGGATATGGGGATAACTGTGTTGACCATTTTGGGAATCGACAGAGGGTCCGCTGACGATGGCCAGCGGACCGCCCAGAACGGTGATGGAGGAATGGTGCTGCGGAGAAAGGTGGCGACCCCAGCAGGATTCGAACCTGCGACCTATCGCTTAGAAGGCGATTGCTCTATCCAACTGAGCTATGGGGCCCCGGTCCGGATCAGAATCGCGGACGGTCCATACGGAAGTTGTCGGCGTAGTTGCGCGGACGGACGCGGCGCACCGGCGCATCCTGGACCGTGTAGTCCCAGCCCTTGCGCTGGGCGAAGGCAACCGCCTCCTCCGACGTCTCGAAACCGATGCGCACCTGGTTCAGCGTGTCGCCGGAGCTGATCCAGCCCATCAGCGGCTCCGGACGGCGCGGGGTTTCGATCTCGTACTCGAGCAACCAACGATGCGTCTTGGCACGCCCGGACTGAGTGGCCGCTTTGCTCGGCTGGTAGATCCGGACCTTCATGACGCGGCATCTCCTCTGATACGTGCGTGGTGCATCGTTCGAATTTCGTTGGTCGGGGCGCCCGGATTCGAACCGGGGGCCTCCAGTACCCAAAACTGGCGCGCTGACCAGACTGCGCTACGCCCCGACGTCGCGCAGTGGAATACACGAACCCTGCGCGGACGGCAAGACGCTGCCGCATCTATCCCGCAGGGTGGACCTTCCGTATGATGCCGCCCCTTTCGACCGCGTCGGCCACCCCTTCCGTGAACACCTCTTCCCCGCCCCGTCTCGCCGTCTTCGTGTCCGGGCTGGACGACACCCCGGCCGGACGCGCCGCCGTGGCTCTGGCCGATGCCCTGCGGCTGTGGGGGTATGGGATTGACGTCATGGCCCCCATGGGAGGTGGACCGTTGCGGGCGGCGCTGCACCCCGGCATCGGCCAGATCGACCTTGCCAAGCGCCACACCGGCACTTCCGTCCTCGCTCTCGCGCGGATCGTCGCGGAGCGGCGGCCGGCCGGGCTCATCGGGGTGGGAGGGGATGCCGGACTCGTCGCCCTCGGCGCCGTCCGGCTGGCGCGGCAGGGCACGCCCGCGGCGGTGCTGGAGGACCAGCCGCCGTCCGACGACGGGGTGCGGCGCGTCTTGCGGGCGTGGCTGCACCCCCATGCCTGCATCGTGGTGAGCGGCGCCACCACGCCCCCCGAGGAGGCCGCCCGGCTGGTGCTGACCGCCTTCGGGTTGCCCGGTGAGGCTCGTTAGCGCCGCGGCGCCGTCACTTCGCGGTGCCGAAGGCCGCGTGCGCCACCCGGTCGCCCGGACGGATCCCCAGACGCGCGCTCATGCCGCCGTTGATTTCCAGAATGCCCTTCACCGGACCGGCGGAGTTCACCGCGTCCAGCGATTGCGGGACGGCGTTGGCGTGGATGTTCACGATCCGGCCGTCCGTGCCGATGAAGATCATGTCGAGCGGGATCAGCGTGTTCTTCATCCAGAAGCTGGCCGGCTGCGGGCGGTCGTAGATGAACAGCATGCCGGAGTCGGCGGCCATCTTCTCACGGAACATCAGCCCCTGCGCCTGCTGCGCCGGGGTTTCCGCCAATTCCACGTCGAAGCGGTACTTGCCGCCGCCCGCCGTCTCGACGGTCAGAGAGGAGCGCGCGAAGCTCTCCAACGCCGCCGCCGGCAAGGCCGACAGCAGAATCGCGGCCCCCATCAGAAGCCCGCCCAAAAGGCCACGCACAGCCCGTCCGATCATCGCGACCAACCCATTCCTTGACGTTCAGAGCTTGGACGATGCCGCCGTGATGTGCGGCTGTCCAGCGGCCTCTTCGACGGCGTTACGCCGCCGTCCGGTCGGTGGCGGTGGTGTAGATGTCCTTGGTCAATGGCTTGACCTGCTTGATCTGATAGCCGGGTCGGGCGCTGAAGCGGCGGATGGCGCGCTCCCCGGCCTCCCGGTCGCTTTCGGCCCAGACGAGATAGTCGCGCCCGCGCGCCCATTCGACGGCCAGCGGGTGCAGGGCGTCGATCTCGCCGATCTGTGTGTTGACGACCGTCACCAGCCACTCCTTGTCGTTGGGGTTGCGCCGGTCGGTCAGGATCAGGAGCTGGGGCCGCTGCTTGGTCTGCGCCTCGGACAGGCGCCGCTGGATGTCCGACTGTTTGCGGCGCGCCTCGACCGTGTCGGCCATGCACTCGTCGATCTCCGTGACGAGGTTCTCCTCCTCGCGCTGGAGCCGGCGGATCGTCGCTTCCAGCTTGCTGGTGGAGTCCTTGGCGGCGCGCATCCGGCTGCGGCTCTGCGCCACCTGAGCATCGACCGCCAGCAGCACGTTGCCCAGCCACGCCCCGATGGCGATGATCCCCAGGATGATGAGGAAGTTGATCATCATGACGCGGGTGCCCTGATCCGGCCGGGGTTTGGGCGGCCCTGAGTCTTCTGGAACGTCTTGGTGAAGCCCATCTTGAAGGGGAACGCCACCTCGACGAGCTGCTTGGCCTCCTCCGCGTTGGACGCCCAGACCTCCGCCACGTTGGCGCAGCGCCAGATCGGGTTGACCTGGGACTTGTCCCCGCCGGAGGACGCCTTCTCTTGGGCGAGGTTCACCAGGAACTTCGACAGACCAGCCTTGGGATCGCCCACCTCATGCACGAACACGGGCGGCTGGAGCGCGATCTCCGCGATCGCCCGCTCCATCTTGCGGTTTTCGGTTTCCGCGCGGTGCTTCTCGGCGGACACCTGATTGCGCCGCTGCACCTTGACGTTCACCCGGTCCTGAAGCTCGTGGATTTCCGAATGCAGGACGTAAATGCGGTTCTCAAGCTGGCCGATTCCTGCGGATCGATGGAGAAAATCGGGCAGGAAACGCTTCAGCATCATGGCGACCGGAACGGCGGCCAACATCATTGCGGCGATGGTCAGCAGGAGCAAGGTGGTGTTGGACATCGGCGGCCTGCCCCCTCTCCTTCTCTCCAGCTCCCGGTCCCCAGCATGACGTGGCTGGTTGGATCGGCCTGCGGACAGCGCGAGTCGCGCGAATCAGGCTGGCCGATTCGTCCCAATACGTCAACTGCGTGACATATGCGAATGAAAAACTTTCCAAAGATTATCCAGTGCGGACCATCTTCGCGATTGCCGCAGCGGCAACGCGACGCACCTCGTCGCGCAGCGGGCCGGGACGTGGCGCGTCGGCGAGCGTGGTGAACCAATGCTCCGGCGGGTTGCGCCCGGCGGCGCGCGACCAGGACAGCGACCGCAGAACGCCTTCCGCCTCGGGCGTCGGCCGCACCGCCGGGTCGATGCCGTTCAGCACCGCCCAGATTCCTGCCCAGCAGCGCCCGACAGACCAGGGATTGTAGCCCCCGCCCCCAACCACCATCAGGCGCGGTGCCAACCCCATCAGAGCGCGCGCCGCCCGCCACAGCGCGCCGTTCGACAGCTCCAGCCGGCTCAGCGGGTCCTCGGCCAGCGCGTCGGCTCCGGTCTGGATGACCAGCGCCTGGGGGTGGAACGCTTGCCCCAGCGGCAGGATCACCGTCTCCAGAAGGTAATCCATCTCCGTGTCGTTGAACGCCGGCGGCACCGGCAGGTTGACGGCCATGGCGCCCGGGCGATCCTCCGCCTTGCCGGTGAAGGGCCAGCGCCCGTCCTCGTGGACCGACAGGGTCAGCACGCGGTCGTTGTCGGCAAAGGCATCCTCCACCCCGTCGCCGTGGTGGGCGTCGAGATCCACGTAGAGCACCCGGTCGATCCCGGAATCGAGCAGGGCCAGGATGCCCAGCACTGGAGCGTTGAGGTAGCAGAAGCCGCTGGCCCGCCCCGGACGGGCGTGGTGGGTGCCGCTGGCCGGGCTGTAGACGATGCCGGCCGGCTGCTCTGCCAGCAGACGCCCGGCCAGGATGGCCGCACCGGTGCTGATGGCGGGGCGGCGGTACATTTCGGGAAAGACGGGATTTTCCAGCCGGCCGAGGTTGTAGCGCTCCCCCGTTTCGGCATCCACCCGCTGGTCCGCCTCCGCACGGTGGAGGGCGGCGATGTAGTCCGGGCTGTGGAAGCGGCCCAGTTCCTCCGGCGTCGCAAACGGGCTGTCGCGGTAGACCGCGTCGGGCAGCCAGCCCATGGCGCGGCTGAGGTCGATGGCGGTGGACACCCGCGGAATGGCCAGCGGGTGCTTCGCGCCGTAGCTGGAGCCCCGGTAGATCTCGCTGCCGAGAAACAGCGGGATGGCGGGAAACGCTGGCTGAAGTTCGTTCGGAAAATCGGTCGGCATGGGGTGGAGAGGTGGAGCGGCGACGCCCGTCCGTCAACGTCTCGTGCACAGGGGCCCTTGTCGTGGCCGCGCAGCGATCTCTTTTCTTGAGGGGTATGGGCGAAAACATCCGCGGGGGAGGCACGGCATGGACGGTGCGTGGCGTCTGGCGGGGGTGGCCGTTGCGATTCTCGTGGCTGGCGGAGCGGGAGCGCCGGCTCTGGCCGACACGCCGGTCGATCTGGAACTGGTGCTGGCCGTGGACGTGTCCGGCAGCGTTGACGCCGAGGAAGGCCGTCTCCAGCGCGAGGGCTACGTCGCCGCCCTCACCGACCCGAAGATACAAGCGGCGATCCGCGGCGGTCCCTTCGGGCGCATCGCCGTCACCTACGTCGAATGGGCCGGCGACAGCTTCCAGCGCATCACTGTGCCCTGGACCCTGCTGAGCGACCACGGCAGCGTCGAAGCCTTCGCCTCCTCCATCGCCGAATCGCCCACCCTCAGCGCGCAGTGGACCTCGATCAGCGCGGCCATCGACTTCAGCGCCCGCCTGTTCAACGACAACGGATTCGAAGGGACGCGGCGGGTCATCGACGTGTCGGGCGACGGTGTCAACAACCGCGGCCGTCCCGTGCAATGGGCGCGCGACGAGGCGGTCGCCGCCGGGATCACCATCAACGGCCTGCCGATCCTCAACGACCGGCCCAATCCCTGGGGTGGGGCGGCACCGACGAACCTCGACGGCTATTACGAGGAGCATGTGATCGGCGGACCCGGCGCCTTCCTGGTGCCCGCGGTCAGCTTCGAAGCCTTCGCCGACGCCATCCTGAGCAAGCTGCTTCTGGAAATCTCCGGCCTCACCCCAGATCCCGGCTCGGGCGCACGCACCGGCCTCGCCAGCCGTTAGCCGGATCGTTGCCAGATTGGCTCAACAAACATTACCTATGGAGGGCCGGTCATCCGGTTCGAAACCTGCGAGCGAGACCATGCCGATCAAGACGATCCTGCTGCACATGTCGAACGACGACCGCCATTCCCAGCGGCTGGAGGCCGCTGTCGGTCTGGCCAGGCGCTTTTCCGCCTTTGTCGAGGTGCTGTTCGTCGCCACGCCGGTGTCCATGCCCGCCGCGGTAACCGGCCGCGCCGCGTCCTACGCCTACATCGCGGAGGCCACGGCCATCGCCCACGAGAAGGCCGAACAGATCGAGCAGGAGGTTCGGCAGGCGCTGAAGGACTGCTCCTACTCCTGGACGATCGAGGAAGGCGACCATGTGGAGCTGCTGGCCGCCCGCGCCGTCTACGCCGACCTCGCCGTGGTGACGCAGAGCCACGACGACGAGCGCGGCGACCGGGTGGCGCTCCAGGTGCCCGACCGGCTGCCGCTGACCAGCCCCTGCCCCACGCTGGTCCTGCCCTACGCCACGCCGTCCGCAGCGGCCATCGGGCGTCACGTGGTGATAGCCTGGAAGAACACGCGGGAGGCCGGACGCGCCGTGCGCAACGCCCTGCCCTTCCTGAAGGAGGCGGAGAGGGTCACCGTGGTCACCATCGACCCGCCGGGCCATGCGTTGGACAGCGGGCGCGATCTGATGATCTGGCTGGAGCGCCACGGCGTGCGAAGCCAGCATCAGGCCAACATCTTCCAGGGCGGCGATGTCGGCGACGTCTTGGTCAGCGCTTGCCGCGAGTTGGGCGGCGACCTGCTGGTGATGGGGTCCTACGGCCATTCCCGCCTGCGGGAGATGGTGCTGGGCGGCGCCACCCGGACAGTTCTGGCGAAGCTGGAAGTGCCGGTGCTGATGTCCCATTGACGGGGAAACGCCGGGCGGCGACGGGCCGCCCGGCGGATCGGACCTGCAGATCGGACCTGGAGCTAGAGGAAGAACACCCAGGTCACCAGAACGAACAGCGGCACCAGGATGCCGCAAGACCACAGCATGTAGCCGAAGAAGCTCGGCATCGCCACGCCGCGCTCCTCCGCGATGGCCTTGACCATGAAGTTCGGCGCGTTGCCGATGTAGGTGTTGGCCCCCATGAACACCGCGCCCGCCGAAATGGCCGCCAGCGTCACCGCCAGATCGCCCATCAGCACCTGCGCGTCGCCGCCCGCGGTGTTGAAGAAGATCAGGTAGGTCGGCGCGTTGTCGAGGAAGCTCGACAGGATGCCCGCCGCCCAGAAATAGGCCGCGGGGACCGGCTGGCCGTCCTGGTTCACCGCCGCGATGATGGCGCCCAGCGCGCCGTCCGTGCCCGCCCGCAGAATGGCGATGGCCGGGATGATGGTCAGGAAGATCGCGGCGAACAGCTTCGCCACCTCCAGGATCGGCCCCCAGGTGAAGGCGTTCAGGCGGCGGCTGTGCGCGCTGGTCAGCTTCAGCGACAGGCCGGTGATGCCGATAAGCAGCAGATTGCTGACGATCGTCTCCAGCGGCACCTGGATGTGGTAGATCTCCACCCCCACCCCCGGATGCCAGACGCCGCTGAGCAGCACCGCACCGACGATGGCGACGAGCAGGAGCAGGTTGACCGCTCCCTCGATCCGCACCGGCTCCCGCTCATGCACGCCCTCGATCAGCGGGTGCTTTCCGGGGTCCTTGGTGTGCAGGTAGAGGTCCACCACGAAGTAGATCGCCAGCAGGCAGCCCGACACCAGAACCATCGGCCAGAACAGATGGATGGTCGGCCAGAAGAAGCTGACCCCCTTCAGGAAGCCCAGGAACAGCGGCGGATCGCCCAGCGGTGTCAGGGAACCGCCGACGTTCGACACCAGGAAGATGAAGAAGACGACGGTGTGCACCTTGTGTCGCCGGTGCTCGTTGGCGCGGATCAGCGGGCGGATCAGCAGCATCGAGGCGCCGGTGGTTCCCATCAGGCTCGCCAGCAGCGTGCCCAGCCCCAGCCCCAGCGTGTTCGCCAGCGGCGTCCCCACCAGCGTCCCAGCGATCCGCACGCCGCCCGCCACCGTGAACAGGGCGGTCAGCAGCACGATGAAGGGGATATATTCGAGAAGCAGCGTGTGCAGCAGCTCGTAGGTGGCGAGCCCCGCCCCGAAGGTCAGCGCGAAGGGCAGCAGAAAGGCAATGGCCCATCCCGCGGCGACTTTGCCGAAATGATGGTGCCAGAAGGATGGCGCCAGCAGCGGCATCAGGGCGATGGACAGCAGAATCCCGACGAAGGGAATCACCCAGAAGACGTTCAGGTCGCGCCCGTCGAGATGCGGGGCGCCGGCCGCCTCCGCCGCCAGGGCCAGCCCCGGCAGTCCGGCGGCGGCGAGGCCGGCAAGGGCGGCCAGGGAACGGGTGAGATGTCGGTTCGGTCGGGCGTCGGTCATCATACGCATTCGGCTGTAATATCAGTTGCGCAAGTATGCGTCCCACCATGGCTTAAGCCAAGCCGGAACGGCCCTGCCGAATCCCCTTTGCGGCCGTGCGTGGACAGCGGGGTTACAGGCAGGGTTTGATTTCCAAAGGGCTTGGCACCGGTCCGTCGATCCAGCCGTGAAGCGGACGGCAGGCGCCGCCCGCGCACAACTCGTGGTCCGGGGTGAAGGAGGAAGCCGCCAGGACCAGCCGTTCCAGCGGCGGCACCGTCGGCACCCAGACCCACCAGCCGCCGGCCAAGCGGGACTCGGCGGGCGGCTCCATCCCGGCGCCGGTGCCCTTCACACGGGCCTCGGTCAGGACGAGACGTCCATCCTCGATGCGCCAGTCCTCCCGCCATTCGGTCTTTTCCACCGAATGGGCCCAGGACAGGGTGAAGGCGGGACCCGGCAGGGCGGCCAGAATCGCCCCACCAAGCGCCGACAGGCATAACGCCACGCTCATACCGCCGCCATCATGCCGCCTCCATCATGCCGGGGCGCTGGTCCGCCCCAGGCGGCGCAGGCGATGGCGCTGCCACAGCAGGAAGGCCGCCGTCATGACGAAGCCGGCCTCGTCCGTCACGGGCAGGGACAGGACGAACAGGAAAGCCGCCGCCGCCGCGAACACCCGTTCCGCCCAGTTCATCGGCGTCCAGAAATAGCCGATGGTCGCCGCGCCCCACAGGCCGATGGAAATCAGCGCCTTGAACAGGACGTAGGCCACGGCCAGCGGGTCGTCGGTCTGGAGCATCAGCGCCGGGTCGTACACCGCCATGAAGGGCACGACGTAGCCCGCCATGGCGACGCGCGTGGCGATCCAGCCGATCTCCATGTGCCCGGCCCGGCAGATGGACGAGGCGGCCAGCGCCGCCAGGGCCACCGGCGGGGTCAGGTCGGCCATGATGCCGAAGTAGAAGACGAACATGTGCGAGACGATCAGCGGCACGCCCATCTGCAGCAGGGCCGGCGCCGCGATGGCCGCGGTGATGATGTAGTTCGCCGTCGTCGGCAGGCCGGTGCCCAGGACGATGCAGGCCAGCATGGTCAGCAGCAGCGCGATCAGCAGGTTGCCGCCCGACAGATCCATGATGGTGGAGGCGAAGCTGGAGGCCAGTCCGGTCAGCGTCAGGATGCCGATCAGCACGCCCACCAGCGCGCAGGCCACCCCCACGCCCACGGCGTTCTTGGCGCCGTCGGCGAGGCTCTGCACCAGCAGCGCCAGCGTCTCCCGCCCGCCCTTCAGCGCCAGACAGGGCAGGACCAGCAGTCCGACGATGGCGAAGGCCAGATGCTCCGTCCGCAGCCCCATCCGCCACAGCGCCGCGGCGATCAGGCCGAGGACGACCCAGAAGCCGACGCGCAGGACCGTCGGGCCGATGAATCCGACGATCCGCGTGCCGAGGATCAGCGCGACGGTCAGGGCGATGCCGATCACTCCGGCGAACAGCGGCGTGAAACCGGAGAACAGCAGATAGACCAGCGCCGCCAGCGGCAGGATCAGGTACCAGCTTTCCTTCAGCGCACTGAGGACGCTGGGGCACTGGTCCTTTGGCAGGCCGACGAGGTTGTTCTTGCCGGCCTCCAGATGGACCATCCAGAAGGCGCTGCCGAAATAGAGGATGGCCGGGATCGCCGCGGCGATGGCGATGTCGCTGAAGGGGACGCCGATGGTCTCCGCCATGATGAAGGCGGCCGCCCCCATGACCGGCGGCATGATCTGCCCGCCCATGCTGGCCGTCGCCTCCACCGCCCCGGCGAAGGCCGGGCGGTAGCCGAAGCGCATCATCAAGGGGATGGTGAACTGGCCGGTGGTCAGCACGTTCGCCACGCCCGAGCCGTTGATCGTCCCCATGAAGCCGGAGGAAATGACCGCCACCTTCGCCGGCCCGCCCTTGGCATGGCCGACGAGCCCCAGCGACACGTCGTTGAACAGCTTGATCATGCCGGCGCGCTCCAGGAAGGCACCGAACAGGATGAACAGGAAGATGAAGGTCGCCGACACGAAGGTGGGCGTGCCGTAGATGCCCTCGGTCGAGAGGTACAGGTTGTCGATCACCTGATCGACGTCGTAACCGCGGTGGGCCAGCCCGAAGGGCAGATGCCGCCCGAACAGCGCGTAGGGGATGAAGACGCCGCACATGATCGGCAGCGCCCACCCCATGATGCGCCGCGCCGCCTCGAACACCAGCGCGATGGTCAGCGCGCCGACGATCAGGTCCGTGGTGTTCGGATCGCCCGCCCGCTGGATGAGATCGACCTCGAAAACGTAATGGTAGAGGCCCAGTGCGAACGCGCCCAGGCCGAGCAGCCAGTCGTACCAGGGAACGCTGCGCCGTTCCGCCTCCTGCCGGAAGCCGAACAGGGTGAAGGTCATCAGCAGCAGGAAGCCGACATGGACCGACCGGACGACCATGCTGGACAGCGGGTTGAAGGCCGCCGTCCAGATCTGGAACAGCGAGAAGGCGACGGCGATGGCGAAGACGGCCTTGCCCGCCACGCCTTCGAAGGCCACGACCGTGGAGGGGTTCTCACGGTCGATGGCTTGGCGGATTTTGTTGTCCGCCTCTTGGGGGGATGCGCTCATCGCACGGGGGTTCCGGGACGACGCGGCGCGCTTACATCAGGCCCTTTTCCTTGTAGAACTTTTCCGCCCCCGGATGCAGCGGCACCGGCGACTGGATGGTCGTGGCGTCCAGCTTGATCTGCTTGGCGGCGGCGTGGGCCGCACCCATCGCGTCGAGATTCTCGAACATCGCCTTGGTCATCGCGTAGACCGCGTCGTCCGACACGCCGGAATGGGTGACCAGCAGGTTGCGCACCGCCGCGGTCGGCACCGGCTCGCTCTGGCCGCTGTAGCTGTTGGCCGGGATGGTCTCGGCGATGTAGGCGGGATCGCCGACCTTCTGGATCACGTCGGCCGGGATCGACACGATGGTGATGTCCTGCGAGGTCGCCAGATCCTTGATCGCCGCCACGCCGAGCCCCGCGGAGATCAGCGTCGCGTCGAGCTGCCGGTTCTTGATCAGGTCCACCGATTCGGCGAAGGGCAGATACTCGGTCTTGGCGAAATCTTTGTAGCCCAGCCCGGCGGCGGCGAAGATCGCGCGGGCGTTCAGCTCCGTGCCCGACTTCGGCGCACCGACCGACACGCGCTTTCCCTTCAGGTCGGCCAGCGTCTTCACGCCGGAGTCCTTGCTGGCGACGATCTGGATGTAGTTGGGGTAGATGGCGGCGACGGTGCGCAGCTTGGTCAGCTTGGTCTTGAAGCCGGCCTCCTCGTCGCCCTTCCAGGCGCCGCTCAGCGAATCGCCGAGCGAAAAGGCGATCTCGCCGCGCTCCGACTGAAGGAGGTTCAGGTTCTCCACTGACGCCTTGGTCGCCTGGACCGTGACCTTCGCCCCCGGGATGGCCTTGCCGTAGATGCCCGACAGCGCGACGCCCAGCGGGTAATAGACGCCGCTGGTGCCGCCGGTCAGGACGGTGACGAACTGCTCGGCCTGGGCCGGCAGCGCGGTGAGCATGCAGACGCCGACCGCGGCCAGGAAACGCTTCATACTTCTGCCCTCCCAAAAGGCTGTCCGTTGCGGATCGTTCGTAAGACGCTTTGGTTTGCGTCGGATTGTTGGCTATCCTAACTTGTGGTCGGTGGGTCCGCCAGTCCGTAGGAACCGATAGGCGCGCGGCGGTTCGGCACAAGCACTCTCCCTTCGGAGGAGGCCGAACGGCGTCTTGACCGGATAGGACGGCGCCCCCCTATCCTTGTTCCGGTTGGTCCTGCGCCACACTTTATCCCGCAGAGTCGAAAGAACCCGTCGAAAGAAGCGTCGCGAAAGTCCGAGGCAACAGAACGTCACCAAACAATGGGAGGACAGCGGATGTCGTGTACCGTTTCCATGACCGTCAACGGAAAGGCGGTCTCGCGCGAGGTGGAGGAGCGGACCCTGCTGGTCACCTTCCTCCGTGACCAGCTCGGCCTGACCGGCACCCATGTTGGCTGCGACACCAGCCAGTGCGGCGCCTGCGTCGTCCACATCGACGGGCGGTCGGTGAAGTCCTGCACCATGCTTGCCGCCCAGGCCGACGGCGCCGCGGTCACCACCATCGAGGGGTTGGCGGCGGCGGACGGCACGCTGCACCCGATGCAGGCGGCCTTCCGCGAGCATCACGGCCTGCAATGCGGCTTCTGCACGCCGGGCATGGTGATGAGCGCCGTCGATCTGGTGACCACCAACCCCTCCCCCAGCGAGCACGAGGTCCGCGAAGGGCTGGAGGGCAACATCTGTCGCTGCACCGGCTACCACAACATCGTCAAGGCGGTGATGGCCGGGGCGGAAGCGATGCAGGGCGGCACGATGAAGGCCGCCGCCGAATAACGGGCGGAAGCAAGGCTCACATGGGAGGAACACGAAGATGGCGAACCCCACCGGCATCGGCGCTTCCGTGCGCCGGCGCGAGGACGCGCGCTTCCTGACCGGGCGCGGCACCTACACCGACGATATCAACCGGCCCGGCCAGACCCACGCGGTCTTCGTCCGGTCCCCCTACGCCCACGCCCGCATCATCGGGATCGACGCGGCCGAGGCCATGCAGGCCCCTGGCGTTATCGCCGTGCTGACCGGCGCCGACATGGAGACCGACAAGGTCGGCAGCCTGCCCTGCGGCTGGCAGATCCACTCCAAGGACGGTTCCCCGATGAAGGAGCCGCCGCACTTCCCGATTGCCCGCGACCGCGCGCGCTACGTCGGCGACGCCGTCGCCGTGGTGATCGCCGAGACGCGCGAGCAGGCGAAGGACGCCGCCGAACTGGTGATGGTCGATTACGAGGAGCTGCCGGCGGCGGTGACCTCGCTGAAGGCGCTGGAGGGCGGCGCGCCGCTGGTCCACGACGACGTCGGCGGAAACCTCTGCTTCGACTGGCATCTCGGCGACGCGGCGGCGGTGGACGCGGCCTTTGCGCAGGCGGCGCATGTGGCGAAACTCGACCTCGTCAACCAGCGGCTCGTCCCCAACGCCATGGAGCCGCGGGCGGCGCTCGGCGAGTATGACCGGGCGACCGGCGAGCACACGCTGACCACCACCAGCCAGAATCCGCACGTCATCCGCCTGCTGATGGGCGCCTTCGTCCTGGGCATCCCGGAGCACAAGCTGCGCGTGGTCGCCCCCGACGTCGGCGGCGGCTTCGGCTCCAAGATCTTCCATTACGGGGAGGAGGCCGTCGTCACCTGGGCGGCGAAGAAGGTCGGGCGCCCGGTGAAATGGACCGCCGAACGCTCGGAGAGCTTCCTGACCGATGCCCACGGCCGTGACCATGTCAGCCACGCCGAGCTGGCGATGGACCGGGACGGCAACTTCCTGGCGCTGCGCGTCGCGACCATCGCCAACATGGGCGCCTATCTGTCGACCTTCGCGCCGTCGATCCCGACCTACCTCTACGCAACGCTGCTGGCCGGCCAGTACAAGACCCCGGCGATCTACGCCGAGGTGAAGGCGGTCTTCACCAACACCGTGCCGGTGGACGCCTACCGCGGGGCCGGGCGGCCGGAGGCCTGCTACCTGATCGAACGGCTGGTCGAGGTCGCCGCCGCCGAAACGGGCATCGACAAGGCGGAGCTGCGCCGCCGCAACTTCGTGCCGGCCAGCGCCATGCCCTACCAGACGCCGGTGGCGCTGCAGTACGACACCGGCGACTTCGCCAAAAATCTCGACATCGCCCTGCCGCTGGTGGACTACGACGGCTTCGCGGCGCGCAAGGTCGAATCCGCCCGGCGGGGCAAGCTGCGCGGCATCGGCTTCGCCACCTACATCGAAGCCTGCGGCATCGCGCCGAGCAACGTCGCGGGCGCTCTGGGCGCGCGGGCTGGCCTCTATGAATCGGCGGAGGTGCGCTTCCACCCCACCGGCTCGGTGACGGTCTTCACCGGCTCCCACAGCCATGGGCAGGGCCACGAGACGACCTTCGCGCAGCTCGTCTCCGAGCGCTTCGGCGTGCCCATCGAGAATGTGGAGATCGTCCACGGCGACACCAGCAAGATCCCCTTCGGCATGGGCACTTATGGCTCGCGCTCGCTGGCGGTCGGCGGGTCGGCCATCGTCAAGGCGATGGACAAGGTGGAGCGCAAGGCCAAGAAGATCGCCGCCCACATGCTGGAGGCCGCCGAGGCCGACATCGAGGTGAAGGACGGGCGCTTCGTCGTGGCGGGCACCGACAAGGCCCTGACCATCGGCGACATCGCCCTCCAGGCCTACGTCCCGCACAACTTCCCGCTGGACGAGCTGGAGCCGGGGCTGGACGAGCAGGCCTTCTACGACCCGAAGAACTTCACCTACCCCAACGGCTGCCACGTCTGCGAGGTGGAGATCGACCCCGACACCGGCGTGGTCCAGGTGGCGAGCTTCGCCGCGGTGGACGATTTCGGGCGGGTCATCAACCCGCTGATCGTCGAGGGGCAGGTGCATGGCGGGCTGGTCCAGGGCATTGGGCAGGCGCTCTACGAGAACTGCGTCTACGACGAGGACTCAGGCCAGCTCATCACCGGCTCCTACATGGACTACTGCATGCCGCGGGCGGACGACGTGCCGTCCTTCACCGTGCGCTACCACGAGGACCAGCCCTGCACCCACAACCCGCTGGGCGTGAAGGGCTGCGGCGAGGCCGGGACCATCGGCGCGTCGGCCGCCGTGATGAACGCGGTGGTGCACGCCCTGTCCGAGTACGGCGTCACCCATCTCGACATGCCGGCGACCCCCGAACGGGTCTGGCAGGCGATCCGGCGCCACACCCCCGCCCAGGCGGCCGAATAAGAGGGAGGAGACATCATGTACGCCTTCACCTATCACCGCCCCAAGAGCATCGCCGACGCCGTCGCCCTGCTCGGCCAGTTCGAGGACCCGAAACTGCTGGGCGGCGGACAGACGCTCCTGCCGACGCTCAAGCAGCGCCTTGCCCGGCCGAGCGACCTGATCGACCTCGGCCAGATTCCCGAGCTTCAGGGCATCCGGGAGGAGGCCGGCGGCCTGACCGTCGGCGCCTTCACCCGCCACGCCCAGGTCGCCCATTCCGAGACGGTGCAACGGGTCATCCCGGCGCTGGCCAGCCTCGCCGAGGGCATCGGCGACCGGCAGGTGCGCAACATGGGCACACTCGGCGGGTCGATCTGCAACGCCGACCCCTCCGCCGATTACCCGGCTGCGGTCGTCGCGCTGAAGGCCACGCTGCGGACCGACCGCCGGGAGATCGCGGGCGACGACTTCTTCACCGGCATGTTCGAGACGGCGTTGGAGCCCGGCGAGATCGTCACCGCCGTGCATTTTCAGACGCCCGACAAGGCCGCCTACGCCAAGTTCCGCAACCCGGCCAGCCGCTACGCCATCGTCGGCGTGTTCGTGGCCGTGTTCGGGAGCGAGGTGCGGGTGGCAGTGACCGGCGCCGGTCCGTCCGTCTTCCGGGCGGACGACATGGAGGCGGCTCTGGCCCAGGACTTCCGCGCCGACGCCCTGAACGGCGCGTCGGTGTCGGCGGCCGGGCTGAACGCCGACATCCACGCCAGCGCCGACTACCGCGCCCACTTGGTGCGGGTGATGGCGCGGCGCGCGGTGGAGGCGTGTGGGTAAAAGTCCCTTCACTGTGAAAGTCCCCTCTCCCCTCTGGGGAGAGGGTTAGGGTGAGGGGGTTGCGCTTTTGCCGAACGTACCGCCATGTACATCCCCCTCACCGGCCCTCCGGGCCACCCTCTCCCCGGAGGGGAGAGGGTTACCGCACCCTGTAAGGCATCCCGCCCACCATGCCCAACACCCTCCCCGCTTCCGTTGATGACACGCTGGACCTGCTGCGGCGGGGGAACTACGTCGCCGACCGCTCGCTGGCGACGGCGCTGTACCTCGCGCTGAAGCTGCGGCGCCCGCTGTTCCTGGAGGGCGAGGCCGGGGTCGGCAAGACCGAGATCGCCAAGGTGCTGTCCGCCACGCTGGGCCGGCGCCTGCTCCGGCTTCAATGCTACGAGGGGCTGGACGTCGCCGCGGCGGTCTATGAGTGGAACTATCCCCGGCAGATGATGGAAATCCGGCTGGCCGAGGCGTCGGGCGACCGCGACCGGGACGCGCTCAGCGCCGATCTCTTCTCCGAGCGCTTCCTCATCAAGCGCCCGCTGCTCCAGGCGCTGGAACCCGACTTGGCCGGTCCTCCCGTCCTGCTGATCGACGAGCTGGACCGCACCGACGAGCCGTTCGAAGCCTATCTCCTCGAAATCCTCTCCGATTTCCAGGTCTCGATTCCGGAGTTCGGGACGGTCACAGCGCCGGAGCCGCCCATCGTCATCCTGACCTCCAACCGCACCCGCGAGATTCACGACGCGCTGAAGCGGCGCTGCTTCTACCACTGGGTCGATTACCCCAACGCCGAGCGCGAGCGCGCCATCCTGGCGGTGAAGGCGCCGAACGCCGACGCGCGGCTGGCCGCCCAGGTCGTCGGCGTCGTACAGAGCCTGCGCGGGATGGACCTCTACAAGGCGCCGGGCGTGGCGGAGACGCTGGACTGGGCGCAGGCGCTGGTCGAGCTGAACCAGTTGGAGCTTGAGCCCTCGGTCATCAACGACACGCTGGGCACGCTGCTGAAATACCAGGACGACATCGCCCGCATCCAGGGCAGCGAGGCCGCGCGCATCCTGGCCCAAGTCAAGACGGAACTCGCTGCCGGCACGGCGCGGTGAGCGGCCATGCAAGGCGGCCTCGCCATCAACCTGATGCATTTCGCCCGCGCGCTGCGGGCGGCGGGGTTGCCGGTCGGGCCGGGCAAGCTGCTCCAGGCCGTGGAAGCCGTTGAGGCGGTCGGGATCGGCAACCGGGCGGACTTCTACTGGGCGCTGCACGCCGTCTTCGTGAACCGGCGCGACCAGCGCGAGGTCTTCGACCAGGCCTTTCACGTCTTCTGGCGCAACCCGGACATCCTGAAACGGATGATGGGGCTGATGCTGCCGACCATCCGCACGGAGTCGCCGGACACGCAGGACCCAATGTCCCGCCGCGTCGCCGATGCGTTGCGCGGAACCGCGCCGGAGGCCGAGGGTCCGGAGAAGTCGGAGATCGAGGTGGATGCCGCCTTCACCGTTTCGGCCCAGGAACGATTGCAGGAGAAGGATTTCGAGAAAATGTCGGCGGCGGAGATGGCCGAGGCCAAGCGGATGCTCGCCCGCATCGCCCTGCCGGTGGCCGAGGTGACGACCCGCCGCCACCGCCCCGACCCGCGGGGGCCACGCGTGGACCCGCGGGCGACGCTGCGGCGGATGCTGCGCTCCGGCGGCGATCTCGCCGATCTGGCGCGGCGCAGCCGCCGAACGCGCCCGCCGCCGCTGGTGGTGCTGTGCGACATCTCCGGCTCCATGACGCGCTATTCGCGGATGCTGCTGCATTTCATGCACGCGGTCAGCAACGACCGCGACCGGGTGCACAGCTTCGTCTTCGGCACCCGCCTGACCAACATCACCCGCCATCTGCGGCACAAGGACGTCGATGTGGCGCTGGACGCCGTGTCGGCGGCGGTGGCCGACTGGTCGGGTGGGACGCGCATCGGCACGGCGCTGCACGCCTTCAACCGGACCTGGGCGCGTCGGGTTCTCGGCCAGGGGGCGGTGGTTCTGCTCATCACCGATGGGCTGGACCGGGATGCCGGCGAAGGGCTTGCGACGGAGGCCGAACGCCTGCACAAGAGCTGCCGTCGACTGGTCTGGCTGAACCCGCTCTTGCGGTGGGAGGGGTTCGCACCAAAATCCAGCGGTATCCGGGCCTTGTTGCCGCATGTGGACGACTTCCGCCCGGTCCACAACCTGAACAGTCTGGCCGGGCTCGCCGACGCGTTGAACCGCGACGGGCCGCGACGGGCCGAAAGCCTGCGCAAGTGGCTGAAGGAGGCCGCATGAAGGACGATATTCTGGAGCAGGCCGCGGGCTGGCGCGCGGAGGGCCGCAAGGTGGCCCTGGCGACGGTGGTCGCCACCTGGGGGTCCTCCCCCCGCCCGGTGGGCAGCCAGATGGCGGTGGACGACGCCGGTTCGATGATCGGCTCGGTCTCCGGCGGCTGCATCGAGGGGGCCGTGGTGCACGAGGCGCGCAAGACCATGGAGGATGGCGAGCCCCGGATGATCTCGTTCGGGGTCAGCAACGAAATGGCCTGGGAGGTCGGATTGGCCTGCGGCGGCCGGGTGCAGGTCTATGTCGAGGCCGTGGAATGAAGCGCGACATCACCGAACGGCTGCTCGCCGCCCGCAAGGCCGGGCGTCCCGTGGCCCTGGTCACCGACCTCGGCACCGGTCTGCAGACTCTCGTCTACGAGGACGCCATCCACGGCGGTTTCGGGCTCGAGGACGACCTTCTGGAGGAGGTGCGGGAGCGGCTGCGCCAGGATCGTTCCGGCCTCATCAGCGATTTGGAGGATGAGGAGGACGGCGTCCAGCTCTTCGTCCAGACCCACAACCCGCCGCTGCGCCTGCTGGTGGTCGGCGCCGTGCACATCGCCCAGGCCCTGGCCCCCCTTGCCGCGCTGACCGGCTACGCCGTCACGGTGATCGACCCGCGCGGCTCCTTCGCCACGGAATCGCGCTTTCCCGGCGTTTTCCTGCACGATTCCTGGCCGGACGAGGCGCTGTCCGCCCTGACGATCGACAACCGCACCGCCGTGGTGACGCTGACCCACGACCCCAAGCTGGACGACCCGGCGCTGCTGGTGGCGCTGCGCTCCCCGGCCTTCTACGTCGGGTCGCTCGGCAGCAAGCGCACCCACGCCAAGCGGCTGGAGCGGCTGAAAGAGCAGGGCGTGACCGACGCGGAGCTGGCGCGCATCCACGCCCCGGTCGGGCTGGACATCGGCGCCGTGACCCCGGCGGAAATCGCCCTGTCGGTCATGGCTCAGATCACCGCCGTGCGGCGCAAGGCCGGCGCGGTCTGACAGGAGTTCATCACCATGTTTTTCGGCCCGCTGCCCCTGCGGGAACTGGAGGGCGCCATTCTGGCGCATTCGGTCCGCCGCGGCTCCGTCAGCTTCAAGAAGGGCCGCGTCCTCAGCGCCGAAGACGTGACGGCGCTGCGCGACGCCGGCCTTACCACGGTGACCGTCGCCAAGCCCGGTCCTGACGACGTGGGCGAGGACGCCGCCGCCGCCCGCATCGCCGCCGCCCTGAAGGGGCAGGAGATCACCGTCGGGGCCGCCTTCACCGGGCGCGTCAACCTGTTTGCCGAATCGCGCGGCCTGTTCGTTCCGGATGTCGAACGGATCAACGCGCTGAACCTCATCGACGAAAGCGTAACGGTCGCCACCCTGCCCGCCTTTGCGCCGGTCGAGCCCGGCCAGATGGTCGCCACGGTCAAGATCATCCCCTTCGCCGCCCCCCGCGGCGCCGTGGAGGGGGCGGAGGTCGAGGCGTCCGCCGGGATGCCGGCGCTGCGCGTCGCCCCCTTCCGTCCGCTGACCGCCGCGCTGATCCAGACCCGCCTGCCCGGCGTGAAGGACAGCGTCCTCGACAAGACCGTGGCCGTGACGCGGCAACGTCTGGAGGCGATGGGCGGGCGGCTGGTCCGCGATTCGCGCTGCTACCATGGCGAGGCGGCGCTCGCCGACGCCATCGCGGCGGCGGGGCGCGTCGACCTGCTGCTGATCGCCGGGGCCTCGGCCATCACCGACCGGCGCGACGTGCTGCCGGCGGGCATCGAGCGGGCGGGCGGCGTGATCGAGCATTTCGGCATGCCGGTCGACCCCGGCAACCTGCTGCTGATCGCGCACATCGGGGAGACGCCGGTGCTCGGCCTGCCGGGCTGCGCGCGGTCGCCCAAGCTGAACGGCTTCGACTGGGTGCTCCAGCGCATCGCCGCGGGGATTCCGGTGACGCGGGCCGACGTCATGCGCATGGGCGTGGGTGGCCTGCTGGCCGAGATCCCCAGCCGGCCCCTGCCACGGGCCGGCACCGTCGCGGTGGAACCGCCGCGCGCGCCGCGCATCGCCGCGCTGGTTCTGGCCGCCGGACGGTCGAGCCGGATGGGCGGCAGCAACAAGCTGCTCGCCGATGTCGGCGGGGAGCCGCTGGTCGTCCGCACGGTCGAAGCGGTGCTGGCCTCGCAGGCCAAGCCGGTGGTGGTGGTGACCGGCCACATGGCGGAGGCAGTGTCCGCGCCGCTGGCCGGGCGTCCGCTGACCATCGTCCACAACCCGTCCTTCGCCGACGGGCTCAGCGCCTCGCTGCGCGCCGGGCTGGCCGCCCTGCCGGCGGATATCGACGGTGTGGTGGTGTGCCTCGGCGACATGCCGCGAGTCACGCCGCAGGCCATCGACCGGCTGATCGCCGCCCACAACCCGCTGGAGGGTCGGACCGTCTGCGTCCCGACCATCCATGGCAAGCGCGGCAATCCCGTCCTGTGGGACCGCGGCTTCTTCGCGGAGATGGCGAAGCTGAGCGGCGATGCCGGGGCCAAAACCCTGCTGGCCACCCACGCCGATCAGGTGGTCGAGGTGCCGGTGGAGGACGGCGGCATTCTCTACGACGTGGACACGCCGGACCTGCTGGCGGAGCTTCGCGGGTAAGGTCAGGCCGCCCGTTCGATCACCAGATCCAGCCAGCGGCGGGAGATCGTCCGGGCGACCGCCTCGGCGGCGGGCAGGTGCCGCTCCAGCGCGGCGTCCAGCCCGTCGAGGACGGCCCGGTTGCGCTCCCGCGAGTCGACGCCGAATTTCTCCGCCCAGCCGCGGACGATGGCGGCGTCGGCCTCCGGGTGGAACTGGAAGGCGTAGAGGTTGCGGCCGAGCCGGAAGGCCTGACGCATGCAGGCTTCGCTCCAGGCCAGTGGCACGGCGCCCTCGGGAAATTCGAAGGTGTCGTAGTGCCACTGCACCATGTGCAGCTCCGGTGCCAGCCCGCCGAGCAGCGGATCGTCCGAAGCGGCGTTGAACAGCCGCACCGCGCCCACGCCGATCTCCGCCACCGAATGGCGGTAGACGCGGGCGCCGAAGGCGCGGGCGGCCAACTGCGCCCCCAGGCAGATGCCCATCACCGGGCGCTCTTCCGCCGAGAAAGCGCGGATCAGTTCCATGACCCGCGGAAAGTGCGGCCCCTGACCGTCGTTCCAGGCGTCCTGCGGTCCGCCGAGAACCAGAAGCCCGTGATAGCCCTCCGGCGTGGCGGGCAGAACCTCCCCTTCGTCAGCGGCGACGGTGACCAGCGTCGCGCCGAACTCGGTCAGCGCGTCCCCGACGAGTCCGGCGGGGGCGTTTCGGTTGTTCTGAACGACCAGGATGCGCATGGAGGGGCCACGTCGGTGAAAGCGGATGCCCCGTTCATGAGCGGCGGAGGCGGCGAAATCAAGCGGCGCAAGGCGGCTATGCGCCGCGCCGCGGGACGGCGTACAGTGCGATGACGCGAAGGAAGCCTTTCAACTTCCCCAGGGAGACGTGATCGATGCTGACCCGGATTCGCACGCTGGCGGGGGCCGCCGCCCTTGCCGGCACCCTGCTGTTCCCCGCGACCTTGCTGTTCCCGACCTCCGCCGCCGCGCAGAACGGCACGGTGACCTTCCTGCACTTCAACGACATCTACGAGATTTCCCCGGTGAAGGGCCGCGGCGGCTTCGCCCCCCTGATGACGGTGCTGAAGACGGAGCGGGAACGCAGCGCCGGTGCGCTGACGACGGTGGGCGGCGATTTCCTGTCCCCCTCCCTGCTCTCCGGGACGACGCGGGGCGCGCAGATGCCCGACCTGTTCAACGCCATGGGCGTGGACGTCGTCGGCTTCGGGAATCACGAGTTCGACTTCGGCACGGAGGTGCTGAAGGCCCGCATCGCCGAATCGAAGTTCCCCTGGGTCGGCACCAACATCGCCGGACCGGACGGCCAACCGTTTCCCGGTTCGGTCGCCACCTGGACGAAGACGGTCGGCGACGTCAAGGTCGGTTTCCTCGGCGTCCTGACGCCGGAGACCGCGCATCTGTCCAGCGGCGGGGCGGAGGCCACCTTCACCAACGTGCAGGCCGCCGCGGCCCTGGCGGTGAAGGCGCTGCGCGACGCGGGGGCGAACATCGTCGTGGCGCTGACCCACCAGACCATCACGGAGGACCGTGATCTGGCCATCAAGGTGAAGGGCATCGACCTCGTGCTGGGCGGCCACGACCACGACCCTATCAGCTTCTACGAGGGATCGACCCTGATCCTGAAGGCCGGGGCGGACGGCCATTACCTCGGCGTCATTGATCTGGCGGTCAGCACCAAAGCGACCGAAAAGGGGCCGGCGACCACCGTCGCTCCGGCCGGCTGGCGCTTCGTCACCACCGCCGGGGTGGCTCCGGACTCCGAGGTCGGGGCGCTGGTCAAGCGCTACACCGACCAGCTCGACGCCACGCTGGCCGGGGTGATCGGGCGGACGGAAACCGACCTGGACAGCCGCAAGGACGTCGTCCGTTCGCAGGAGACGACGATGGGCAACCTGATCGCCGACGCGCTGCGCGACGGGTTGAAGGCCGACGTCGCCATCACCAACGGCGGCGGCATCCGCGCCGACACGCTGCACCCGGCGGGCAGTTCGCTGACCCGCAAGGACATCTTCGCGGAGATGCCCTTCGGCAATGTCGCCGTGCTGACCCTGCTGTCCGGCGCCGACATTCTGGCCGCGCTGGAGCATGGCGTGTCGAAGGTGGAGGACAAGGCCGGGCGCTTCCCCCAGGTGTCGGGCCTGACCTTCACCTATGACCCGAAACTGCCGTCGGGCACACGCGTGATCGGCGTGACGGTGAACGGCCAGCCGCTCGACCCCGCCCGGACCTACCGCGTGGCGACCAACGACTACATGCTGAAGGGCGGCGACGGCTACGCCGCGCTGTCCCGCGGCCGGACGGTGGTGGACGCCTCCGGCGCCGTGCTGATGGCGACGATGGTCATGGATTACGTGGAGGCGAAGAAGACGGTCGCCCCGAAGGTCGAAGGCCGCATCGTCGCGAAGTGACCGGAGCGCGCGCAAAAAAAGAACGCCCCTGGACCGGCTGGTCCGGGGGCGCAAGGCCAGGATGGATCGTTGGTGAAGCGTCAGGCGCTGCGGCGGACGTGGCGCGCGGCCCCTTCGACCCGCGCGTTCAGCCGCCGCACCGCGTCGTTCGCGGTTTTCGCCGACAGCTCCGACACCTTGACGCTGCGGTTCAGCAGAAGTTCCATCTCGTCTTTGACCATGCTGCTCTGCGCCGCATAGAGGTCCTGGACCGACCGGCTGCGCATCATCGCGTTGATGCCTTCGGCGTTGCGGGCCATGGCCTCCTGGGCGAAGCCCATCCATTCGCGCATGATGGACTGCATCCCGTCCATCAGCACGGACCCGCACTGCGTCATGACGTCCATGTTCTCGCGGGCCTGCTGGGCGACCTCGCCCTGAGCCTCCGCGGACAGGCCCATCATGCGGTTGAGTTGATCGGTGGTTTGACCGGCGACCTGGCCAGCCACCTGGGTCGCCTTTCCCATCATGTCGCTGGCCGTGTCGGCGCCGCGCTGGGTCGTTTCCGCGGCGGTTTCCGCCATGCGGCGCGTGGTGTCCTCGGCAACATTCCGGCCTTTGGCGGCGGTGTCGCGCGCGATGGTCTGCGCGTCCTTCTCTGAAGCCATCTGCCTTGCTCCTGGTTTCGTTCCGTCCGAATCGGACGCTCCCCCCATTTTTCTTGAGTGTCGCGATTTTTGTGCAGTGCGACACAAACATCCATATACCATGGTGGCGAAGAATAGTTCCACAACTCTAAAAACTAACCTTACCTACTTTTTTGTGGATACAGAGAAGTCTCCGCCAGGATTTATTGAAATGAGTTTTGCATCAAATTTCACGGAGTGTTTTAATTGATCCAAAGAAAATCACCAAGCAGCACCGCAAGTGAGATGCGGATCGCCGGAACACACCCCAAATTCTGAGGAAGGAAATCCTGAGCCGGCGCGCTGCCCGTCCTGGTCCGGCACCGGCCCACCCGCGGAGGATGCCCATGCTCATCGGCGTGCCGACGGAAATCAAAAACCATGAATACCGCGTCGGGTTGACCCCGGCCTCGGTCCGTGAACTGACGCATCACGGGCACAGCGTGCTGGTGGAGGCGGGAGCCGGCGCCGCCATCGGGCTGGACGACGAGCACTATGAAGCCGCCGGGGCGGAGATCGTGCCGGACGCCGCAACCGTCTTCGCCCGCGCGGAGATGGTGGTGAAGGTGAAGGAGCCCCAGCCGCAGGAATGCGCGATGCTGCGCCGGGGGCAGATCCTGTTCACCTATCTGCACCTCGCTCCCGACCCGAAGCAGACCAGGCTGTTGCTGGACTCCGGCGCCGTTGCCATCGCCTACGAGACGGTGACGGATTCCCGCGGCGGCCTGCCGCTCCTGGCGCCGATGAGCGAGGTGGCCGGCCGCATGTCGGTCCAGGCCGGTGCCCATTGCCTGGAGAAGGCCCAGGGCGGGCGCGGCGTCCTGCTCGGCGGCGTGCCCGGCGTTCCGGCGGCCAAGGTGGTGGTGCTGGGCGGCGGCGTGGTCGGCACCAACGCCGCCCGCATGGCCATGGGGCTGGAGGCGAAGGTGGTCGTCATCGACAAGTCCTTGCCCCGTCTGAAGGAGCTGGACCTGCAATTCGGCGCCAAGCTCCAGACGCTCTATTCGACCGTCGACACGATCGAGGAGCATGTGCTCGACGCCGACCTCGTCATCGGTGCAGTCCTCGTGCCGGGGGCCGAGGCGCCGAAGCTGGTGACCAAGGCGATGGTGGAGCGGATGCGGCGGGGCGCCGTGGTGGTGGACGTCGCCATCGACCAGGGCGGCTGCTTCGAGACATCGCACCCCACCACCCACGCGGAGCCAACCTATCTGGTGGACGGGGTGGTCCATTACTGCGTCGCCAACATGCCGGGGGCGGTCGCGCGCACCTCGACCTTCGCGTTGAACAACGCCACCCTGCCCTTCACGCTGGCGCTCGCCGACCGGGGATACCGCGCGGCGCTGGCGCGCGCCCCGCATCTGCGGGCGGGGCTGAACATCCACGCCGGGGCGGTCACCTGCAAGGCGGTGGCCGACGCCCAGGGGCTGGGTTACCAACCGGCGGAGGAGGCGCTGCGGCTTTGAATGCGGTTCCCGGAGGGGGCGACCGCGACCGCCCCCTTCGAAAGCGGGTACTCAGGCCGACCGGAGCCGTGAGAAGCGGAAATCGCAGTGGCTGGCGCCGCCGGCCAGGGTTTGCGTTCTTTCCAGATGGATGCCGCGTGTCGCGTAGGCGTCGAAATCAAGACCGCAGATGTTCGGCAGAAGGTCCTTGTCACCATGGCGGGCCGCGAATTTGCAGAAACCGCAGGCTTTGTAGTTGATGCCGAACTCGAAACGATCTCCTGGACCCGGCTCGACGAAGTCGTAGACGAAATCTTCGGGAAACTGCTCCTGATGGCTTTTCTCCGCCTGTTCACGGAGAAACGCCTGATTCTCCGGTGACATGAATTGACGCCCCGCGGCGAGGCGTTCCGCTTCGGGCACGGTGAGCAGCTGGGCCTTGTAGGTGTCCCGCTCGATGTCGCCGATCACGGACAGCGGCACACCGTGCCGCCGGAGCACCCGGCTGATCGCCATGAAGCCGAGGAGACGCATGAAGAAGTCGCTCATGCGACTCTCCGCGCCCCCGACATAGGGCATTTGCGTGAGCACGATGGCGAACTCGTCCATCACCTCCCGCCTGATCCCATCAAGGCTGGATGGGGGAACGTGCTCGCCCAACATCGCTTCGGCAAGATCGAGGCGATGGCGCATGGCGGCCTCCATCGCGCTGCGATGATCCTCATAAAATGGATGGACCGTCTCAACCATTCGGCGCTCCCAAATGAACAACGGCAATTTTCTTCTGACTCACGGGCGTTTTCCGCCGAAGCGGGCGGCGATCTCTCCGACGATGCCGCGGCGGAACAGCAGCACGCAGGCGACGAAGATGACGCCGATCACCACCGGCACCGGCAGGTTGCTCGCCGCCAGATAATTCTCCAGCGTCACCACCAGCGCCGCCCCGACCACCGGGCCGAACAGCGTCCCGATGCCGCCCAGCAGGGTCATCAGCACCACCGCGCCGGACATCTGCCACTGCACATCGGTCAGGGTGGCGAGTTGGAAGACGATCGCCTTGGTGCCCCCGGCCAATCCGGCCAGCGTGGCGGACAGGACGAAGGCCATCAGCTTGTAATGGTCGGTGCGGTAGCCGAGCGAGATGGCGCGCGGCTCGTTCTCGCGGATCGCTTTCAAGACTTGCCCGAAGGGCGAATGGACGGTGCGCCAGATCACCGCAAAGCCGAAGAGGAAGACCGCCAGCACCGTGTAGTACATCGCCATCGACTGGCTGAGGTCGATCACCCCGAACAGATGCCCGCGCGGTACCGCCTGGATGCCGTCCTCGCCGCCGGTGAACTTGAGCTGGAGCGCCATGAAGAAGACCATCTGCGACAGCGCCAGCGTGATCATGGCGAAGTAGATCCCCTGCCTGCGGATCGCCAGCGCACCGAAGGCCAGACCGAGCGTCGCGGCGAAGGCCGTTCCCAGCAGGATGCCGAGTTCCGGCGGCAGCCCCCAGACCTTCACCGTGTGGGCGGTGATGTAGGCCGCCCCGCCGAAGAAGGCGGCGTGGCCGAAGCTGAGCAGACCGGCGAAGCCGATCAGCAGGTTGAAGGCGCAGGCGAACAACGCGAAGCACAGCACCTTCATCACGAAGACGGGGTACAGCACGTAGGGCGCGGCGATCAGGACCAGCAGCAGCACGGCCAGGGCCAGCAGGCCCGGCATGGCCGGTCGTCCGGTGGCGGGGGCCGCGGTTTCGCGGCGGACGGCGTGGATTTCGGTCGCCATGGGTCACCTCTCCCGCCCGAACAGGCCAGCGGGCTTGATCAACAGCACCACGGCCATGATGACGAAGACGACGATGTTGGACGCCTCCGGATAGAACACCTTCGTCAGACCTTCCAACAGGCCCAGACCATATCCGGTCAGCACCGCCCCCAGAATCGACCCCATGCCGCCGATCACCACCACGGCGAAGACGACGATGATCAGGTTGGAGCCCATCAGCGGCGACACCTGATAGATCGGGGCGGCCAGCACGCCGGCCAGCCCGGCCAGTGCCACGCCGAACCCGTAGGTGGCCGTGATCATCAGCGGCACATTGATGCCGAAGGCCTGGACCAGAACCGGATTCTCGGTGGCGGCGCGCAGGTAGGCGCCGAGCTTCGTCCGCTCGATGGCGTACCAGGTGGCGAGGCAGACGACCAGCGAGGCGACGACGACCCAGCCGCGGTAGTTGGGCAGGAACATGAAGCCCAGATTCTGACCGCCGCGCAGCAGATCGGGGATCGGGTAGGGCTGGCCCGACACGCCGTAGAAATGGCGGAACGCCCCCTCCACGATCAGCGCGAGGCCGAAGGTCAGCAGCAGCCCGTAGAGATGGTCGAGCTTGTAGAGGCGGCTGAGCAGCGTCTTTTCCAGCACCACGCCGAAGGCGCCGACAACCAGCGGCGCCAGAAGCAGCGCCCACCAGTAGCCGATCCCCGCCGTGGTCAGCAGCAGCCACGCCACGAAGGCCCCCAGCATGTAGAGCGCGCCGTGGGCGAAGTTGATGACGTTGAGCATGCCGAAGATGACCGCCAGCCCGAGGCTGAGCAGCGCGTAGAAGGATCCGTTGATCAGCCCCAGCAGAAGCTGCCCGAACAGCGCCTGCGGCGGGATGCCGAAGATGGTGGACATGGTGGTTCGCCTCCGGCCGTTCTGCGCGGCGGGTGACCGCCCCGGCGCCCGTCCCCGCACGCGGCGGCGGACGGAACGCCGGGGCGGGCGGGGATCAGCCCGGCAGCTTGCAGCCGCTCTCCGCCATGGTGGCGAAGGCCTCGTCGCCGGGGATGGTGCGGATGATCTCGTAATAATCCCACGGCCCCTTGGACTCGCTGGGCTTCTTCACGCGGGCCAGATACATGTCGTGGACCATGCGCCCGTTCGGCAGGATCTTGCCGTTCTTGGCGAACATGTCGTTGACCGGCATCTCCTTCATCTTGGCGGCGACGGTCGGCCCGTCGTCGGTCCCCGCCGCCTCGATGGCCTTCAGGTAGTGCTTCACCGAGGAGTAGCTGCCGGCCTGCACCATGGTCGGCATCTTACCGGTCTTCGCCTTGTACTTCTCCGACCAGGCGCGCTTCTCGTCGTCCATGTCCCAGTAGAAGCCGGTGGTCAGGACGAGGTCCTGGGCGACCTGGAGCCCCAACGCGTGCACATCCGACAGGAAGATCAGCAGCCCGGCCAGCTTCTGTTGCCCGCTCTGCGTCAGGCCGAACTCCGACGCCTGCTTGATCGAGGTGATGGTGTCGCCGCCGGCGTTGGCGAGGCCGATGACCTGCGCGCCCGACGACTGCGCCTGCAGCAGGAAGGAGGAGAAGTCCGCCGTGTTCAGCGGCGCGCGGACCGCCCCCACGACCGTGCCGCCGGCCTTCTTCACCTGTGCGGCCGTGTCGGTTTCAAGCTGGTGGCCGAAGGCGTAGTCGGCGGTCAGGAAGAACCAGCTCTTGCCGCCCTCCTTCACGATGGCCTGCCCGGTGCCGACGGCCAGAGCGCGGGTGTCGTAGGCCCAGTGAAAGCCGGTGGGCGAGCAGGCGTCGCCGGTCAGGCGCGAGGTCGCCGGCCCCTGCATCAGGAAGATCGTCTTCTTCTCGCGCGTCACCTCCTGCACCGCCAGGGCGACGCCGGAGTTCGGCACGTCGACGATGACGTCCACCCCGTCGCGGTCGATCCATTCGCGGGAGAGGTTGGAGCCGATGTCCGGTTTGTTCTGGTGGTCGGCGGCGATCACTTCGATGGGCTTGCCCAGTATCTTGCCGCCCACCTCCTCGACCGCCATGCGGACGGCGACCACCGAGCCCTCGCCGCCCAAATCGGCGTAGAGGCCGGAGCGGTCGTTGAGGACGCCGATCTTCACAACGTCGCCGGAGATCTTGCCCTGCTGGGCCTGCGCGGAACCGACGGCCAGCGCGGCGAGCGCCGCTCCGGCAAGCAGACGTGCAATCATTCCATTCCTCCCCGTTCGAATTCGAGCGTTTCTGCTTGTTGATTCAGACACCCAGATACGTGTGCAGCTTCTCCATGTTGGCGGCGAGTTGGTTGTTCGGGATCATGTCCATCACGCGGCCTTCCTCCATCATGTAATGGCGGTCGGCGATGGTGGCGGCGAAGCGGAAGTTCTGCTCGACCAGCAGGACGGTGAAGCCGCGCTGCTTCAGCTTGCGGACGGCCACCCCGATCTGCTCGATGATCACCGGGGCCAGCCCTTCCGTCGGCTCGTCGAGAAGGATCATGGTGGCGCCGGTGCGCAGGATGCGTGCGATGGCCAGCATCTGCTGCTCCCCGCCCGACAGGCGGGTGCCCTGGGTCGAGCCCCGGCCCTGAAGGTTGGGGAACAGCTCGTAAATCTGCTGGACCGTCATGCCGCCATCCTTCACGACGGGTGGCAGCGTCAGGTTTTCCTCGACGTTGAGCGAGGCGAAGATCCCGCGCTCCTCCGGCACATAGCCGATGCCGAGGCGCGGGATCTTGTGCGGCGCCATGCCGATCAGTTCCTGCCCCTGAAATCGGATGGAGCCGGTGCGCTTGCCGACGATGCCCATGATGGAACGCATGGTGGTCGTCTTGCCGGCGCCGTTGCGGCCCAGCAGGGTCACCACCTCACCCTGGCGGACCTCCAGGTTCACCCCGTGCAGGACGTGGCTTTCGCCGTAGAAGGCCTGGAGATCGGAAACCTCCAGCATCGCGGTCCTCACCGTTGCGCCGTCAGGCATGACCGCTCCCCATATAGGCTTCCCGCACCTTCGGATGGCGCGACACCTCGGCGTAGGGACCTTCGGCCAGAACCTCGCCGCGGGCCAGCACGGTGATCCAGTCCGACAGGTTGGAAACCACGGACAGGTTGTGCTCCACCATCAGGATCGTGCGGTTGGCCGAGACCCGCTTGATCAGCGCGGCGATGCGGTCGATGTCCTCGTGCCCCATGCCGGCCATCGGCTCGTCCAGCAGCAGCATCTCCGGCTCCAGGGCCAGCGTCGTGGCGATCTCCAGCGCCCGCTTGCGACCATAGGGAAGCTCCGCCGCCGGCCGGTGGGCGTAGCCAGCCAGCCCGACATCCTCCAGCAGTTCCATCGCCCGCCCGTTCAGCCGGTCGAGCACCGATTCCGATTTCCAGAAGTGGAAGGAGTTGCCGAGCGGCCGTTGCAGCCCGACGCGCACATTCTCCAGAACCGACAGATGCGGAAACACCGCAGAAATCTGGAAGGAGCGGATGATGCCCAGGCGCGCCACGTCCGCCGGCTTTACCGCCGTGATGTCGCGCCCGTTGAACAGGATGTTTCCGGTGCTGGGTTGAAGAAACTTGGTGAGCAGATTGAAAACGGTCGTTTTTCCGGCCCCGTTGGGACCGATCAGCGCATGGATGGACCCCCGTTTCACCCGCAGGCTGACGTCGCGGACGGCGACGAAGCCCCGGAATTCCTTGGTCAGTCCGCGCGTCTCCAGAATGACGTCACTTGCCATATCCTCCCCATTCCCTGTTTTCAGCAGCCTTCCGCGAGACCGCCTGTTGTTTGGTTCAGGTTATCAGCAATCTGTCACACGTACAGCTTACGGAAAGAACTTAATCCCGTCCATCCGGAAGCATCGAAGACGTGACAAAGCATGACCGGACGGCAAAACCGCCGGCAAAAAGGATCTATGGGAGGCCGAAACGCGGGCATGAAAAAAGCGGCCACGCAGGGCCGCACACCGACTCGCGGCACGCCCCCGGACCCGAGGCCGGAGGCGTGCCTTTCTCTTTCGACGCAGGAGCCGGAAACCGCGGAACCGATACGACTCAGGCAGCCGCGGATCAGGCCGCCGAGGTCAGCGGAAAGCCGCTGTAGTCGAGCGACGCGGACCAGAAGCGTTCGAGCTTGCGCAGGGTCTCGTTCGCCTTGACCAGTTCCTCGTCGCTGAAGCCGGCCTTCTCCAGAGCCGTCAGATGGCGCTCGAACATGCGGCTGATCTTCTCGCGGAGATCGAGGCCCTTCTCCGACAGGCGGACGCGCACCGACCGGCGGTCGTGCGGCGAACGCTCCTGCCCGAGATAGCCGTTCTCGACCATCTTCTTCACGTTGTAGGACACGTTGGAGCCGAGATAATAGCCGCGCGCCGTAAGCTCGCCGACGGTCATCTCGTCTTCGCCGATGTTGTAGAGGATCAGGCTCTGGACGTTGTTGATGTCCTGGATACCGAGCCGGTCAAGCTCGGTCTTCAGCACCTCGAGAAAGTGGCGGTGAAGCCGTTCGATCAAGAGGATGCTTTCATAATAGGGTTTGCGCACCGCGGTCTCCTTTGGCTCGTACCGGACATGGGCCGACCTGTGGCCTTTCCGGGGTCCTTAAGCGGAGATTAACCGATCATTGTCCGGCAATCACCTCAATAATGCCCCAAAAGCACAGCCCGGGTTGTAGAACAGCCTGGCCCTGCGGAATATCCCCGTCCTGCCGCGCCAAGCCCCGTCGCGTGCCAGGATTGCCTGGAATCCAGGCACCCCGGCGGCGTTCCCGCCCGGCGAACCGGGCGGCAAGCCGACCCGTCCCATCCAACCCCCGACAACAACCGTCAGGCAACAACAACGGTCAGGTTTGAGACAAGTCCCGCAAGGATTTCCCCGATACTAACGCAGAAACGCGCGGAATGTGCCTGCATCCGTGCACGTTCAGAGTGCAATAAAGGGGAGCGGGCCTCTTCATTCGGTAAAGCGCAAATCCCCGCCAACGGGTTCGGCGAAGTAACCGGCCACCTCTTCAGCCGTCACGTCGGCCAGAGAGGCCGGCGACCAGCGCGGATTCCGATCCTTGTCGACCAGCGCCGCGCGGATGCCTTCGTAGACATCATGGCGGGCGAGGAAGGCGAGGCTGAGGCGAAGCTCCTGGATCATGCAGCCGTCGAAGTCCAGCTTGGCGCCGCGGCGCAGCGCCTCCAGCGTCACCTTCAGGCTGGTCGGCGACACCCGCTTCAGCGTGGCGAGCTGGCCGGCGGCCCACTCCGTGCCCTCGGCCTCCAGGGCGGCGACGATGGCCTCCACCTCGTTGTGGGCGTAGCAGCGGTCGATGGCCGCGCGGTTGGCGGCGACCGGTGGTTCGCCGGCTTCCTCGCGATGGCGCGCAACCGCCTCGTCGGCCGGCACGCCGTCGGCCAACTCGGCGATCAGGGACTCCAGCTTGGCGCTGGGCACGAAGGCGTCGGCGGCGCCGACCTCGATCATGTCGGCCGCCTTCAACCGGTCACCGGTCAGGCCCAGCCAGATGCCGACTTGTCCGGGCAGGCGCGGCAGGAAATAGGTGCCGCCGACGTCCGGATAGAGCCCGATGCCCGTCTCCGGCATGGCGAACATCGTCCGCTCGGTCACGATCCGGTGCGACCCGTGCACCGACAGGCCGACGCCGCCGCCCATGCTGATGCCGTCGATCAGCGCGACATAGGGCTTGGGGCAGGTGTGGATCAGGCGGTTGAGGACGTACTCCTCGCTGAAGAAGGCGCGGATGGACGCGCCGTCGTCCTGCCCCGCCTTGGCGGCCTTGCCCGTCTCGTACAGGTTCACCACGTCGCCGCCGGCGCAGAAGGCCTTCTCCCCCGCGCCCTGCACGACGATGGCCTTGACCTCGGGATCGGCGATCCAGGCGCGCAACTGCGGATCGAACAGGCGGATCATGCCCAGCGTCAGGGCGTTCAGCGCCTTCGGGCGGTTCAGCGTCACCAGCCCGATGGAGCCTCGGCGTTCGAACAGGATCTCGGCGTTTTGGGTTTCGGCGATCTGGGTCTGGGCGGGGTCGCTCATGGTTTGGGTCGTTTCCATTTGTTCGTTTGTGGGGCGAATTGATCGGTTTCGGGCGATGATACGGGTGGTGGGCGGCGTGTCAAACCGCGGTTTCGCAGCGCAGCGTCGCGGAACACCGCCCCGGCCCCAGCCGTTGCCGCACCCACAGTCATGAGCGGGACAGTTCCATGATGGCAGCCTCAGCAGCGCAAGCGTCACGTCAGGAGGGAGCGGGCCGCAAGACGGCCATCATCCTCAACCGGTCCGCGGGAACGCTGGCCGGACAGCCGATCGACGACACGATGGCGGCGATCCGCAGCGCCTTCGAGCGGCACGGGGCGGAGGTGTCGCTGACCGCGGTGGAACCGGCCGACTGCGCGTCGGAAATCCGCAAGGCGATCGACTCCGATGCGGAGCTGGTCATCGTCGGCGGCGGCGACGGCACCATCCACACCGCGGTCAACATGATCCTGCCCACCGGCAAGATCCTGGGCATCCTGCCGCTCGGCACCATGAACCTGCTGGCGCGCGACCTGAAGACGCCGCTGGACCTCGACGAGGCTTACGAGGCACTGGCCGCCGGCGACGTGAGCAGCATCGACGTGGCGGAGGTGAACGGCGAGGTCTACCTGAACAGCTCCGTCCTCGGCTTCTATCCGCAGGTGGTCCAGGAGCGCGAGGAGAAGCGCAAGCGGCACCGGCTGCTGAAATGGCCGGCAATGGCGCTCGCCATGGTCCGCACTTTCCGCCGCCTGCCCCTGCTCGACGTCCGGATCGACTGGGGCGAGGGGCCGCGCCGCGTGCGCACGCCGATTCTGGTGGTTTCCAACAACCCCTTCGACGGCGAGGCGGGCAGCATGCTCCTGCGCCGCAACACGCTCGCATCCGGCAAGCTGGGCGTCTATGTGGCGCGGCAACGCGACCCCTGGGGGCTGCTGCGGCTGATGGGGCGCACCGTGCTCGGAACTTGGCAGCATGATGAGGAGTTGGAAACGCTGACGGCCACGCAACTGACGGTGCACAGCCGGCGGCGGCGGCTGAAGATGGTCAACGATGGCGAGATCCTGCAAATGGAGCCGCCGCTGAACTACCGCATCCGTCACAAGGCGCTGAAGGTCCTGCTGCCCAAGGCAGCGCCTGAAGGCGACGGCGCGGCGGACGGCGCGTGACGGGAATGACTGCCGGGGAGGTGTCGTGAAGAAGCTCGCCCACATCTCGGACCTGCATTTCGGGCGGATCGACCCGCTGGTGGTCGACGGCCTGTTGGCCGACCTGACGGCGGCGCGGCCCGACCTGATCGTCATCTCCGGCGATCTGGTCCAGCGCGCCAAGGCCCGCCATTTCCTGGAGGCGCGGGCCTTCCTGGAGAAGCTGCCCTTCCCCTATCTGGTCGTGCCGGGCAACCACGACATCCCGGTCTACAACGTGGTGCGCCGCTTCCTCGACCCGTTCGGCAACTACAAGCGCTACATCACCACCGACCTCAGCCCCTTCCACATCGATTCGGAAATCGCCGTTCTGGGGATCAACACGGCGCGCTCGGTCATCACGGATTTTTCCGAAGGGCGCATGAACAAGGCGCAGATCAAGCGCGTGCGCGAGGTCTTCTGCGAGGTACCGGACACCGTCTTCAAGGTGCTGTTCACCCACCACCCCTTTCTGCCGCCGCCCGACGCCCCGAAGACGAAGCTGGTCGGGCGGCACAAGCTGGCCCTGCCGGCGCTGGAAAGCTGCGGGGTGGACCTGCTGCTGGCCGGGCACCTGCACCGCGCCTATTCCGGCGACATCATGACCCACCACACCCAGGTGGCGCGCTCCATCCTGGTCGCCCAGGCCTCCACCGCGACCTCCACGCGCCTGCGCAACGAGGCCAACGCCTACAACCTCATCGCCATCGAGCCGCCGCGCGTCACCTTCGAGGTGCGGTCCTGGGAGGGGGCGGCCTTCACCGGCGGCCTCGTCTCGCAATGGCGCAAGGACGGGCACCGCTGGGTCATGGAGATGCAGGACTCGGGATTCAGACCTGTGAGCGGTGCGGCTTGAGTCACGGCGGCCATGCGGCGTAGGATCGCGCCGCAAGTTTTAAGAGCACATCAGGTCCCCCGCATGTCCGCTTCGCATTTCCGGTCCCCGGCGTCCTTCCCGCGCACCCGGCTGCGCCGCAACCGCGCCGACGCCTGGACCCGCCGCCTCGTCGCCGAAAACCGCCTGACCGTGGACGACCTGATCTGGCCGGTCTTCGTCATCGAGGGGCAGAACCAGCGGGTGCCCGTGGCCTCCATGCCCGGCGTGGAGCGGCTGACCATCGACCTGCTGACCGAGGCGGTGGCCGCGGCCGGCGATCTCGGCATCCCCTGCGTCGCCCTGTTTCCGGTCGTCGGCGCCGAGGGCAAGTCGGAGGACGCTGCGGAGGCCTACCGCCCCGACAACCTGATGAACCGCGCCATCCGTGCGCTGAAGACCGCGGTGCCGCATGTTGGCATCCTGGGCGACGTGGCGCTGGATCCCTACACCACCCATGGCCACGATGGCCTGCTGCGCGACGGCTACATCCAGAACGACGAGACGGTCGAGGTGCTGGCCCGGCAGGCGCTGTCGCAGGCCGACGCCGGCGTGGACATCGTCGCCCCGTCGGACATGATGGACGGCCGCATCGGCCTGATCCGCGACAGGTTGGACAGCCATGGGCACGAGCTGGTGCGGCTGTGCTCCTACGCCGCCAAATACGCCTCGGCCTTCTACGGCCCCTTCCGCGACGCGGTGAATTCCGGCGGTTTCCTGAAGGGCGACAAGAAGACCTACCAGATGAACCCCGCCAACACCGACGAGGCCCTGCACGAGGTCGCCCTCGACCTCCAGGAGGGTGCGGACATGGTGATGGTGAAGCCCGGCCTGCCCTATCTCGACGTCATCCGCCGGGTGAAGGACACCTTCGCCGTTCCGACCTTCGCCTATCACGTCTCCGGCGAATACGCGATGCTGCGCGCCGCCGCGCAGAACGGCTGGCTGGATTACGACAAGGCTCTGCTGGAGACCCTGACCGGCTTCAAGCGCGCCGGCTGCGACGCCATCCTGACCTACGGCGCCGTGGACGCGGCGCGGCGGCTGAGAGAAGGCTGAGCCGTTCGGGCTCGTCTTTGAGCTGTTCGGGCGCACGGGTGTGCGGACGCTTTTATAGCATGTGGCCATCGCCGACCGATGGAGTTTCCCCATGCACAATCGCTCCGCTCTCCTGCTCGCCGCCATCCTTGCCATGGGCGCCGCTCCGGCCACCGCTTTTGAGCTGACCAGCCCCGACATCAAGGACGGGGCGCCCCTGGACGAGCGGCATGTCTTCGCCGGCTTCGGCTGCACAGGGGAAAATGTCTCGCCTGCGTTGGCCTGGAAGGACGCACCGGCCGGCACGCGCAGCTTCGCTGTCACCGCCTACGACCCCGATGCGCCGACAGGCAGCGGCTGGTGGCATTGGATCGTCTTTAACCTTCCCGCCACCACCCTGCGGCTCTCGGCCGGGGCTGGAAATCCGGACACGGGATTGCTTCCGGCCGGAGCGTTGCAAAGCCGCACCGACTTCGGTACGCCGGGCTACGGCGGTGCCTGTCCGCCGGTCGGCGACACACCGCACCGCTACGTCTCACCGTCCACGCATTGAAGACGGACAGCCTTCCGCTCGACGCGAACTCGTCGGGCGCCATGGTCGGCTTTCTACTGAACGCCAACCGCCTGGAGAAGGCCACGCTGACCGCGCGTTACGGTCGATGAGCGTGCAGATGGGCCGCTGCGGACCTTGCCCGCGCGTCCCGGCGCCTCCTAGACTGGACGCCGCCATGACACCGGACCTCCTTCCCGCATTGTCCCGCTACGCCGCCCGCGACCTCCGACCGGGCTCCGGCGATCGCCCGCACCGTCCCGAACTGTGGGCGTTCGTGGCGCGCGACCGCGAACGCATCACGGACATCCGCATAGAACGCACGGCCTTGATCGTGGTGATCGACGGTGCCAAGGAGGTCACCGACACCCGAGGCACCCACCATTTTCCGAAGGGTTCGGCGATGCTGCTGCCGCCCGGCTGGATCGGCACGGTGGTGAACGCCCCGAGCGAGGCGACCGGGCATTACCGCGCCCTGATCCTGGAATTTCCGGGGGACATGGTCCGGCGGCTTCTCGACGCACATCCCACCGCACGGGTCGGCAACCGGCAACATCCGCACGACTTTCGCGTGGCCCTGACCCCCGCTCTGGCCAGCGCGGTGGAGCATGCCGCCGCCGGCTTGGCCGTGGGTTCCACACTCAGCCCACGCCTCGTCGAGCACCGCTGCATGGAAGTCCTGCTGGCCCTTCTGGACGACTGTGTGTGGTGGCTCGGGCACGGAATGCCCGGTGGCACGGCCGACGCGGTCCGCCAATTGGTCCGCGCCTATCCCGACCAGCCTTGGACAGCCAGGAGCGTCGCTGTCGAGATGGGTCTCAGCACGGGGACCTTGCGCCGACGCCTTGCCGATGAAGACGCCTCCGTACGGCGCATCCTGACGGAGGAGCGTGTCGCTCACGCCCGTCGGTTGCTGGAAAGCGACGGGCTGTCCGTGCAGGAAGCGGCGGAGGCGGTTGGCTACACCTCCCGCTCCCACTTCGCCCGACGGGTTCGGGCCGTCACGGGCGCGAACCCGTCGGACCTGCGTGGCGATGGTCGCTGATTACTTCGGCGTGCCCTTCCACACCTGGAACTGCGGGGTTTCCAGCAGCAGGTCGGCGTGGCCGAAGGCCGTCTTGAACAGCTTGCCCACCCCCGCCGTCCGCTGCGTCACCGCGACCAGCGAGCCGCGCAGCTTCAGATACTGTTTGGTGCCGGCAACCAGCGCCTCCAGCATCCCGAAGTCCTCGTCCTTGCCGCGATGAAGCGGTGGGTTCGAGACGATCAGCCCGAAGCGCTCCCGCGCGCCGAGCCCGGCCAGCCCGTCGCTCAACACGCATTCCGCGTCCGGCACGTTCTGGCGGGCGGCGTGCAGAGCCACCGCGTCGATGTCCAGCAGGGTCAGCCGGGCGTCCGGCGTGCGCTCCCGCACCGCCCGCGCGATCACCCCGGCGCCGCAGCCGAAGTCCAGGACGGCGGTGCCAGCCGCGATCTCCGGCAGGACCTGGAGCAGGCATTCCGTGCCGGTGTCGAGACGGCCATGGGCGAACAGGCCGGGGTAGGACACCAGATCCAGCGCCCCGTCGCGCCCCGGCAACGGCAGGGCCACGGTCTCCCGCCAATCCTCCAGATTGCCCTTGGCCGAATCGCTGGTCCGGCGGGTTTCCAGCAGACGGGCGCGGCGCTTGATGGTCAGGGTCTCCACCCCCTCCGCCAGCCCGTCGAAGCGCTTCGGCGCGGAGGTGATGCCCTCGTCGTTGCTGCCGGCGATCCACAGCGGCGCCCCCGCCGGAAGGCGGGCGGCCAGGGCGTGCAGCGCCATCTCGAAGGCGGCCCAGCCGCGCGGCAGGCGCAGGACCGCGCCGTCGAAGGCGCCGTCCGCCGGCCAGGGCGTGGCCGGCTTGCCGTCCAGCCCCAGCCGGTGCCAGGAGACGACCTCCGCCCCGCCGTCGGCCAGGGCCTCTTCCATGGCACCGTCGGTGTCGCCCGCCACCAGGATGCGGCCCTGCGGGCGGCGCTCGGCCAGGGCCTCCGCGGCGACGCCGGCCACGGTGGAATCGCGGTCGGTCGCGCGGTTGGACAGTCGGCTCACAGGTTTCTTCCTTTTATCCCCGGTCGCGCATCAAGCGCGCCTTGTCGCGCTGCCACGTCCGTTCCTTCTCGGACTCGCGCTTGTCGTGCTTCTTCTTGCCGGCGGCCAAGCCCACCTCGACCTTGGCGATGCCGCGGTCGTTGAAATAGACGGACATGGGGATCAGCGTGATCCCCTTCTGCTTGATGGCGCCCATGAGCTTGCTCAGCTCGCGGCGGTGCACCAGCAGCTTGCGCGGCCGCTTGGTCTCGTGCTGAAGCCAGCGTCCCGCCTGCCCGTATTCCGGGATGTAGGCGTTGAACAGGTACAGCTCCCCGTTCTTGAGGCCGGCGTACGCCTCGTTGATGCTGGCACGGCCGCCGCGCAACGACTTCACCTCGGTGCCGGTCAGGATCAGACCGGCCTCCATGGTGTCTTCGATGAAATAGTCGAAGCGTGCGCGGCGGTTCTGTGCCGCGATGCGCCTTGGTTCGGGCTCGCGGGCGGCCACGTATCCTCCTTCCCTGGGGCGGGGTGCTGCCGTCCCTTAGGACAGCAGCCCGGCCTTCTTCATCGCGTCGCGGACCGTGGTTCGCGTGCTTTCCGACGCGGCGACCAGCGGCAGGCGAACCTCGTCCGAGGACTTGCCGAGCAGGCTGGCGGCGTATTTCACCGGGGCCGGGCTCGTCTCCACGAACATGGAATCGTGCAGCGGGGTCAGCAGGTCGCGGTACTTGTAGGCGGTGGCGAGATCGCCCTTCCGCCAGGCGTCCTGCATCGCGGCGCACTGGGCCGGCGCGATGTTCGCCGTCACCGAGATGCAGCCGACGCCGCCCTGCGCGTTGAAGGCCAGCGCCGTCGCGTCCTCGCCCGAGAGCTGGATGAAGTCGGGACCGACCTCCTGCAGCAGGCGGACCGGGCGGGCCAGATCCGCCGTGGCGTCCTTCACGCCGACGATGTTCGGCAGCTTGGCGAGACGGGCCATCGTTGCCACCGACATATCCACGACACTGCGGCCGGGAATGTTGTAGATAACGATCGGCAAATCCGCCGCGTCATGGATCGCTTTGAAATGCTGGTACAGACCTTCTTGCGTCGGCTTGTTGTAATAGGGCGTGACAACCAGAGCCGCGGTGGCGCCGGCCTTCTTGGCGTGCTGGGTCAGCGAGATCGCCTCCTCGGTGGAGTTCGACCCGGTACCGGCGACGACCGGAACCTTCCCGCCCGCGGCCTCGATGCACAGCTCGACGACCCGGTTGTGCTCCTCGTGGGAGAGGGTCGGCGACTCACCCGTGGTGCCGCACGGAACGAGACCGTGGGTGCCCTGCGCAACCTGCCACTCGACGAAGGACTGGAAGGCGGCCTCGTCCACTTTCCCGTTTTTAAACGGGGTCAAAAGAGCGACGATGGAACCGTACAACATGCCTGCCACCTCCGACGGACTTCAAGAAAAGTGTCGCGCACCTTAGCCGCACCCGTTCCCCCGAGCAAGAGCGCCCGGATGATCATCCGACATGCCACCCGTTCCGCCACCCGTTCCGCCATTGCCGCCGCCCTGCTGGGGCTGATTGTGCTGGCCCAGCCCGCCGGGGCGGCCAGCCTGACGGCGCAAGACCTCGCCGTCTACCGGCAGGCCTTCAAGGCGGCCGACAACGACCGCCACGACGAGGCGCTGCGCATCGCCGCCCAGGCCTCCAACAAGCTGCCGGCCAAGGTGATCCGCTGGATGGCCCTGGCGACTCCCGGCGGCGGCAGCTTCGACGAGATCGCCGCCTTCATCCGCGAAAACGGCGACTGGCCCAACCAGGCGCAGCTTCGTCGTCAGGCGGAAAAGGCGATGCCCATCGACCTGGACGAGGATCGGGTGCTCGCTTGGTTCAAGCAGTACCCGCCCCTGTCCAACGAAGGCTTCATGCGCCACGCCGACACGCTGCTGGCAACCGGCAACGCCGAGCGGGCGGTGCGCATGGTGCGCGACCGCTGGGTGGAGGCGAACTTCACGTCGGCGGACGAGGAGCAGTTCCTGGCCCGCTACCGCTCCCACCTGCGCCAGCAGGAACACAAGGCGCGCATCGACCGGCTGCTGTGGGAGCGCCAGGAAGCCGCGGTGCGCCGCATGCTCCCCTTCTTCGACGAGGCCTACGACCTGCTGATCGAGGCACGGATCGCGCTGGACAGCGACGCCAAGAACGCCGACGCGGCGCTGGCCCGCGTCCCCGCCTCCCTGCGCAACGATCCCGGCCTGCTGTTCGACCGCGCCCGCTACCGCCGCCGCAAGGGCGACGACGCGGGGGCGCTGGAGATCATCGCCCAGGCGCCCAAGGACATGGGCCGCCCGCAGGCCTGGTGGACGGAGCGCCACATCCTGGCCCGCCGCGCCATGGTGAACGGCGACCACAACCTCGCCTACCGTCTGGTGACGGCGCATGGGCAGACCGAGGGCAGCGGCGCGGCGGAGGCGGAATTCCTCGCCGGCTTCCTGGCGCTGCGCTTCCTCGACGACCCGTCGAGCGCCTTCAACCACTTCCACAAGCTCTACCGCTCGGTCGGCGCGCCGATCAGCAAGGCGCGCGGCGCCTACTGGTGCGGGCGCGCGGCGGAGGCGCTGGGCCAGACGGCGCAGGCCAAGGACTGGTACGCCAAGGCCGCCCAGTACGGGACGACCTTCTACGGCCAGCTCGCCGCCCGCCACGCCGGGAACGGGCGCATCGCCCTGCCCGCCGAGCCGCGCGTGTCCAACGCCGACGCCACCGCCTTCGAACGGCGGGAGGTGGTCCGCGTGACCAAGCTGCTGGCCGAGATCGAGGGCAACACCGACGAGCGGGTGACCGCCTTCCTGCGCCGCATCAGCCTCGACGCCAAGGAGCCGGCGGATTACGTGCTGGCCGCCAAGCTGGCCCGCGAGGTCGGGCGCCGAGACCTCGCCGTCGCCGCCGCGAAGGACGCCGCGCAGAACGACGTGTTCCTGGTGGAAGCCGGCTATCCGATGATCGAGAGCCGGCCGGCCGCTCCGGAAATCGCCCTGGTGCACGCCATCATTCGGCAGGAGAGCACCTTCAACACCCGCGTGGTGTCGTCGGCCGGGGCGCGCGGCCTGATGCAGCTGATGCCCGGAACGGCGCAACTCGTCGCCGGCAAGCTGGGCGTCAAGCACGACACCGCCAAGCTGATCAGCGACCCGGACTACAACGTGCGGCTCGGTTCGACCTATCTGGCGGACATGATCGACCGGTTCAACGGCTCCTACATCATGGCCATCGCCGCCTACAACGCCGGCCCGACCCGCGTGCGCCAATGGATCGACACCTACGGCGACCCGCGCGGTGAAGCCATCGACGCCGTGGACTGGTTGGAGCTGATTCCGATCTACGAAACCCGCAACTACGTGCAGCGGGTCATGGAGGCCATGCTGGTCTACCGTGCGCGCATCCAGGGTGCCAAGGCGGAGCTGAATCTGGACAAGGAAATTCGGCGATGAAGTCCCCACGGTCCCTCGCCCCCCCGGAAGGGGGACCGTCGCATCGCTCAAAAACGAATATTCGAAAGTCACAAAAGCCGGCTCATCTCTGTCACATACCAAAATCGAAATCGTCCAATTTTTGACGTTTTCGTCTGAAGTGGTAACTCTTCTTCCTGCCCAGAAGATGAATTGCATTTAATGCTCTATTAACCACAACCCGACAGAATTCCCACGCACGGACGGACCGTGTTTCTCTTTATTCCGTGATTGGGAGCCTACCATGCCAGCACCGATGGTCGCCGATGAAGTCCGCCAGGCGTGCCGCATCCACGCGCGCCTTTTAGACGCCTTCATCACCTTGACGGAACAGGAGCTGGCGCAACTCGCCCCTGGTTTCGCCGAGGAAAGCCTCATGGAATCGCTGGAGAAGATGCGGGCTGCCCGCAAGAGCTACGGCGCCCTGGGCGGTGTCGTCGCCCTGGACGTGGTGGCGTCGAACGCCGCCTGACCAAGGGCGTTGCGTTCGGGTCGGGCTTTCGTTCGGGAACAGGGGACCGCTAATCCTGTGGCGTGTCCCCGTTGCCCGCACCACCCGACTGCCGACGCTGCACCTCGCGCCACTTGGCGACGTTCCGGTTGTGATCCGGCAAAGTCTTCGCAAAGACATGCCCGCCGGTGCCATCGGCGACGAAATACAGGAAGTCGTGCTTTTCCGGGTGCAAAGCCGCCTGGATGGACGCCCGCCCCGGGTTGGCGATCGGCCCCGGCGGAAGCCCTGCCGCGACGTAGGTGTTGTAGGGCGACTCGAATTTCCAGTCGTTGCGGGTCAAGGCCCGCCCCAACTCCCCGCTGCCATCGGTCAGCGCGTAGATCACCGTCGGATCCGACTGGAGCTTCATGCCAGTCTCCAGGCGGTTGACGAAGACGCCTGCGACCTTGGCGCGCTCAGCCGCGACACCGGTTTCCTTCTCCACGATGGAGGCCATGGTCAGCGCCTGCTGCGGAGTCTCGTAAGGCAGGTCCGGACCACGGTTCTTCCAGGCGTCGTTCAGCGCCTGGGTCATGGCGTGCTGCATCCGCTCGATCAGGGCCGAACGCGAATCGCCGTAGGAGTAGTGATAGGTTTCAGGCAGTACGGTCCCGTTCTTCGGAACCGTCTTCAACTCGCCGGTCAGCGCCGGTTCGGCATCGAGCAGCGCCACCACCTGCGCGGAGGTCAGCCCCTCCGGCACCGTGAAGCGGCGGACCACGGTCTTGCCCTGGTGCAGCATCTCCAGCACGCCGTCGACGCTGATTCCCGCCGGGAACGCATACTCGCCCGCCTTCAGCGGACCCTGGAGCTTCGCGGCGAACAGGAAGAGGATCGGAGAGTCGACGACCCCCGCCTCCTCCAAGGTCAGCGCGATCGCTTCCAGCCCGCTGCCGCGCGGAATGACCACCGTCTCGGCATGCTCAAGCGGTCCGGGGGCCATCACTCGGAGGGCACCCCAGAACACCAAGCCGCTGCCCGCGGTGAGGACGGTCAACGCCCCCGCCGCGATTCGGAGGCCCCAACCCATCGGCGGTCTCCGCGATGCTTCGCCGCTCAGGCGAATTCCTTGAAGATCAGCGAGGCGTTGGTGCCGCCGAAGCCGAAGGAGTTCGACAGCGCGGCCCGCACGCGGCGCTCCTGCGCAACCTTCGGAACGAGGTTGACGCCGAGGCAGCTCTCCGATGGGTTCTCAAGGTTCAGCGTCGGCGGAACCAGGCTGTGGTTGATCGCCTTGATCGAGTAGATCGCCTCGACCGCACCGGCGGCCCCCAGCAGGTGGCCGATGGCCGACTTGGTGGAGGACATGGCGACGTTGTCCATCGCCGCGCCGAACAGACGCTTCACCGCGCCCAGCTCGATCTCGTCGCCGAGCGGCGTGGACGTGCCGTGCGCGTTGACGTAGTCGATGTCCGACGGCTCCAGCCCGGCCCGCTTCAGCGCGTTGCGCATGGCGCGGAAGCCGCCGTTGCCGTCCTCCGCCGGGGCGGAGATGTGGTAGGCGTCGCCGGACATGCCGTAGCCGATCACTTCGGCGTAGATATGGGCACCGCGCTTCTTGGCGTGCTCCAACTCTTCGAGGACGACGACACCGGCGCCCTCGCCGATCACGAAGCCGTCGCGGTCCTTGTCATAGGGGCGCGACGCCTTTTCCGGCGTGTCGTTGAAATTCGTGGACAGGGCGCGCATGGCGGCGAAACCGCCGACGCCCAGGCGGCTGACCGCCGCTTCCGTACCGCCGGCGACCATCACGTCCGCGTCACCCAGCATGATCAGGCGCGAAGCATCGCCGATGGCGTGCGCGCCGGTCGAGCAGGCCGTGACCACCGCGTGGTTCGGACCCTTGAAGCCGTGCTGGATGGAGATGTGACCGGACGCCAGATTGATGAGGCAGGCCGGAATGAAGAAGGGAGAGATGCGGCGCGGGCCCTTCTCAGCCAGGGTGACGGCACCCTCAGCGATGCCCGGCAGACCGCCGATGCCCGAGCCCACCATGACGCCGGTGAGTTCGCGCTCTTCCTCGGTCTGGGGAACCCAGCCGGAATCCTTGATCGCTTCGTGGGCGGCGGCGATGGCGAAGATGATGAAATCGTCCATCTTCCGCTGGTCCTTCGGCGGAACGAAGGCATCGGGGTTGAACAACCCGTCGCCATCCCCGCGCGGAACCTGCCCGGCAACTTTCGAGGCCAGATCGGAGGCGTCAAAACCCGTGATGGCGCGGATGCCCGATTGGCCGGCGGTCAGACGCTCCCAGTTGAGCTTATGGCCGACACCGAGCGGCGTGACCAGACCAAGGCCGGTAACGACGACACGTCTCATGGGGTATTCCTTGACCTTTCCTCGGAAAACTCAGCGACGGCCAGGCCACTTTGGAAAGCTGCCTGGCCTCTCACGCCAGCGCCTGATCAGGCGGCGGCGTTCGCCTTGATGAAGTCGATGGCGTCCTTCACCGTCAGAATCTTCTCGGCGGCGTCGTCCGGAATCTCGCAGCCGAACTCTTCCTCGAAAGCCATAACCAGCTCGACCGTGTCGAGGCTGTCGGCGCCGAGATCGTCGATGAAGGAGGCGTTCTCCGTCACCTTCGACTCCTCGACCCCGAGGTGGTCCACAACGATCTTCTTAACGCGCTCGGCGACATCGCTCATTTTTTAAGACCTTCCAATCCTTGAGACCGCTCGGGCGAATTCGGCCGGCTCAACACGCGGCTGCGTGCTTTCCTGCCACAAAAAGCCCCGTCCGATAACACATTTTTACAGCCTTGACCAGCGCCCGCGGGCGCCGGTCCGAACCTGTGGTTCAGGCAGCGAATCCGCCTCAGATCATGGCCATGCCGCCGTTGATGTGCAGCGTCTGGCCGGTGACATAGGCGGCCTCATCGCTCGCCAGGTACACGACTCCGGCGGCGATTTCCCCCGGCTCGCCCATGCGGCCGGAAGGAATGGCGGTGAGCAGCTTGTCCTTCTGCTCGGAATTCAGGGCGTCGGTCATCGCCGTGGTGATGAAGCCCGGCGCGACGCAGTTCACGGTGATGCCGCGCGACGCGACCTCCGCGGCCAGCGACTTCGACATGCCGATCATGCCGGCCTTGGAGGCGGCGTAGTTGGCCTGCCCGGGGTTGCCGGTGACGCCGACGATCGAGGTGATGCCGATGATGCGGCCCCAGCGGCGCTTCATCATGCCGCGCAGCACGGCGCGCGACAGGCGGAAGGCGGCGGTCAGGTTGACGTCCAGCACCGACTGCCAGTCGTCGTCCTTCATGCGCATGGCCAGCTGGTCGCGGGTCAGGCCGGCGTTGTTCACCAGGATGTCGATCTGGCCGAGGGCGGCCTCCGCGTCCTTGGCGAGTTGCTCGGTCCCGGCGGCGTCGGCGAGGTTGCCGGGCACCACCAGGGCACGCTTGCCCAGCTCGGCGGCGAGCGCCTCCAGCGGGGCGACGCGGGTGCCGGACAAGGCGACGGTGGCGCCCTGCGCGTGCAGCGCGCGGGCGATCTGCGCCCCGATGCCACCCGAGGCGCCGGTGACCAGCGCCTTCTTTCCGGTCAGGTCGAACATGGAATGCCTCACAGGGTCTTCAGGAACGATTCGACGTCGGCCGGGCCCTGGACGGAGGTGCCGGCCAATTCCTTGTCGATGCGCTTGGCGAGACCCGACAGCACCTTGCCGGAGCCGAGTTCGATCAGCGTGTCGACGCCCTGCTCCTTCATATAGAGCACGCTCTCGCGCCAGCGAACCATGCCGGTCACCTGCTCGACCAGAAGGCGGCGGATCTCGTTGGGGTCCGACACGGCCGACGCGGTCACGTTGGCGACCACCGGAACCGCCGGCGCGCCGATCGTCACGTTGGCCAGGGCCTCGGCCATGGCGTCGGCGGCGGGCTGCATCAGCGGGCAATGGAAGGGCGCGCTGACCGGCAGGCGCACGGTGCGCTTCAGCCCGCGCTCCGCCGCGATCACGATGGCACGGTCGATGGCCTCGGCGTGGCCGGAGATCACCACCTGCCCCGACGAGTTGTCGTTGGCGACGGTGCAGACCTCGGTCTGGCCCGCGGGGGTCTTGGCGGCGTCGGCGGCGATGGCCTGGGCCTGCTCCAGCTCGGCGCCCAGCAGGGCGGCCATGGCGCCCTGCCCGACCGGCACGGCCTTCTGCATGGCCTGTCCGCGCAGCTTCAGCAGGCGCGCGGTGTCGGCCAGCGTGAAGGCGCCGGCGGCGCACAGGGCCGAATACTCGCCGAGCGAATGGCCGGCGACGAAGGCCGCGTGCTTGGTCAGGTCGAGGCCCCCCTGGTCCTTCAGCACCCGCAGAACGGCGACGCTGACGGCCATCAGGGCCGGCTGGGCGTTCTCGGTCAGCGTCAGGTCCGCCTCGGGGCCTTCGAACATCAGGCGCGACAGGCGCTGGTTCAGCGCGTCATCCACCTCTTCAAAGGTGAGCCGCGCGACCTCGAACGCCTCGGCCAGCTCACGGCCCATGCCGACGGCTTGGCTGCCCTGGCCCGGAAAGACGAACGCCCTGGTCATGCTGTCTGGGAACCCTAGTAATAAGGCGCGCCACCCGCGGCGCTGCCGTTGAATTCGGCGACAGTCATACCCGGCCTTTCGGGCAAGTCAAGCGATGCTCAACGTTGACGAGGTCGAATTGGTGCCTTTCTGTTGCTTTTTCGGCGTTTTTTCATTGGTGCGATGCAAAGGCGAACGGAGAAAAGGGTCATTCAAAGGCATATCAAAGGCAGGGGCGCGGGAATCGTCGGCCGGCTCGTGTTTCCGCTTGTCGGGATAGGGCTTTTGTGCATACTGCGCCGCTTCATAACTCCTTGCCGGTGGCCCGCGTGCCGTCGGCTAGGCCCGGGCGGCTGATTCTGTCCATTGGGGATGGGGCGCAGCGCCGGACCATGAACAGCCATGGGGAGTACAATGGCTCTTTACGAGTGCGTGCTGATCGCGCGCCAGGACATTTCGGCCGCCCAGGCCGAGCAGCTCGGCGAGCAGTTCGCCCAGATCATTCGCGACAACGGCGGCCAGGTCGCCAAGACCGAATACTGGGGTCTGAAGACGCTCACCTACAAGATCAAGAAGAACCGCAAGGGTCACTACACCCTGTTCAACCTTGACGCCCCCGCCGCCGCCGTCCTCGAGATGGAGCGCAACATGGGCATCAACGAGGACGTGCTGCGCTTCATGACCGTCCGCGTCGACGCGCTGGACGCCAACCCGTCGGTGATGATGCAGAGCCGCGGCGAGCGTGGTGACCGCGGCGATCGCGGCGACCGCGGCCCGCGCCGCTTCGAGGATCGTGGCCCGCGCCCGCCGCGTCGCCAGGAGCCCACCGTTGCCGAAGGGGAGAACGCCTAAATGTCCGACAAGCAGACCTCGGGCGCTCCGGCCCGCACCGGTGGCGGTCCCCGCCGTCCGTTCTTCCGCCGCCGCAAGACCTGCCCGTTCTCGGGCGCGAACGCCCCGGCGATCGACTACAAGGACGTCAAGCTCCTGTCCCGCTTCATCTCCGAGCGTGGCAAGATCGTGCCGAGCCGCATCACCGCGGTTTCCGCGAAGAAGCAGCGCGAACTCGCCCGCGCCATCAAGCGCGCCCGTTTCCTGGCCCTGCTTCCCTACGTGGTGAAGTAAGGACCGAAGCGGACAACAGGCAAAGGCAATCCCATGGCCTCGCCCCTGGCCGCCCCTCTGGCGGCTGCCATCGGTGTCGGCGTGGTCAGCGCTTTCTTCTATCTCGCCGTTCTGTTCGGCGGGTTCGGGGCGCTGATCCTGGGCTATCTGGCGCCGCTGCCGCTGTTCCTCGCGGGACTGTGGCTCGGCTCCACCGCCTCCCTTCTCGCCGGTGCGGTGGGAATGGTGGCGGTCCTGGCGGTGTCGTCCAGCGTCCTGGTGTCTCTCGCCTATCTGGTGACCGCGGCTGTCCCGGTCATCCTGGTGGTGCGGCAGGCGCTGCTGGCGCGGGCGGCTCCCGACGGGAGTGTTGAATGGTATCCTCCGGGCCGGCTCCTGATGGCGCTGACCGGAATGGGACTGGCGGGCCTTCTGGGCGCCGCGGTTCTGACGCTCGATCAGCCCGGCGGGCTGGAGGGCGCGGTGCGGGAAACGCTGAGCCGCATGGCGGACCAGATGTTCTCCGCGCAGGGCCAACAGGCCCCGGACCCGCAGGACATCTGGATGGCCGAGGTGTTGCCGGGCTTCGCGGTGATCTCATGGCTCGTCATGACGATCGTCAACGGAGCCCTGGCGCAGGGCGTCCTGATGCGGTTCGGCCGCAACCGGCGCCCCGCCATGCCGCTGGACGACGTGGAGCTGCCCCGGTGGCTCGCCACCGCGTTCCTGCTGACCATGGTGGCCGCCTCGCTGGCGTCGGACCCGGTCGGGTTCCTCGCGGTCAACGCCGCGCTGATCCTGTCCCTGCCATTCGCCTTTGCCGGGCTTTCGGTGGTGCATGTGTTCGCCCGACGCCGATCGGCCAAGCTGCCGATCCTCATCGGGTTCTACATGTTCCTGTTTCTTTTCGGTTGGCCGATCGTGCTGATGGTCGGTCTGGGCATGATCGAGCAATGGATTGGGCTGCGTCGCCGTCTCCGGCCCGCCGGCCCCGATCAGGAGGACGAGTGATGGAAGTTATTCTGCTGGAGCGGGTCGAGAAGCTCGGCCAGATGGGCCAGGTCGTGAAAGTGCGCCCCGGCTTCGCCCGCAACTATCTGCTGCCGCAGAAGAAGGCCATGCGCGCCACCAAGGCGAACATGGCGTTCTTCGAGAAGCAGAAGGCCCACCTGGAGGCCGTCAATCTGGAGCGCCGCAAGGACGCCGAGCAGGTTGCCGCCAAGATGAACGACGTGACGGTCGTCGTGATCCGTCAGGCCGGCGAGACCGGCGTGCTGTACGGTTCGGTGACGCCGCGCGACGTCGCGGACGCCCTTGACGCCGCCGGCTACAAGGTCGACCGCAAGCAGGTGTCGATCGAGACCCCGATCAAGACGCTGGGCCTGTTCAAGCTGCGCGTTGTCCTGCACCCCGAGGTGAGCATCTCCGTCACGGTGAACGTCGCCCGCTCGCAGGAAGAGGCTGAACTGCAGCTCTCCCGCGGCGGCATGGTCACCGCGGCCGACCTGCGCGACGACGAGGACGAGATCGAGGAGGCCCCCGAGGCCCCCGAGGCCGAGGTTTCCGAGGAGGGCTGACCGCCCGCTCAACGAGACCAGTCCGCTCGTCCGGAAGCCGCCCGCCCCCAAAAGGGGCGAGGCGGCTTTTCCGTTTTCCGCACTCCACCACATCCGGCCCCTCACCCTTCCGGATGCGCCGGACGCCCCGCTCCCTGCCCCGTCCGGTGGGTTGCCTCCCCCCGCTCCGAACTCCGATTCTCGTTCCTGGTGATTCGCTCGCGGCGAAGGAACCGGACCGAGTCGTGTTCGACAGATGCGGAGATGCGCGATGCTGCTTGCCCGCCTGCTCAGCCCGGCCCTGACCGCCGGCGCTCTGGACATCGTCGGCGCCGATGGGCGGAGGCACCGCGTGGGGGGCGGCACGCCGTCCCTCACGCTGCGTCTGCACGACAAGGCGCTGCACCGCGACCTCGTGATGAATCCGCGGCTGCGCTTCGGCGAAGCCTACATGGACGGCCGCCTGTCCATCGAGGGGGGCTCGGTCTATGATTTCCTGGCGCTGCTGAGCGCCGGGACGGACAATGTCCAGGGCGTTCTGGGCAATTTGCGGGAAACCCTCTCGCCCGCGCTGCGGCTCATCCAGCAGAGCAATCCCCTGCGGCGATCGCGGCGCAACGTCGCTCATCATTACGATCTGTCGCGGTCCTTCTTCGAGCTGTTCCTCGACCGCGACCTGCAATATTCCTGCGCCTACTTCCCCACCCCGGACACCGGGCTGGACGAGGCGCAGGAGGCCAAGAAGCGGCACATCGCGGCGAAGCTGCTGCTTCGGCCGGGCATGCGGGTGTTGGACATCGGCTGCGGCTGGGGCGGCATGGCGCTCTATCTCGCCCGCATGACCGGCGCCCAGGTCACCGGAATCACGCTGTCCCGCGAACAGCTCGCCGTGGCGCGGGAGCGGGCGGCGCACGCCGGGCTGGCCGGTCAGGTCCGCTTCGAGCTGCGCGACTACCGGCAGATGGAGGGACGTTTCGACCGCATCGTCTCGGTCGGCATGTTCGAGCATGTCGGGGTGCCCCATTACCCGGCCTTCTTCGCCAAGCTGCGTGACTTGATGGCCGAGGACGGGGTAGCGTTGCTTCATGCCATCGGCCGATCGGACGGGCCGGGTTCCACCAACCCATGGTTCCGCAAATACATCTTTCCCGGCGGCTACTCGCCCGCCCTGTCGGAGGTGATCCCGGCGGTGGAAAAGGCCGGGCTGTGGAACACCGACGTCGAGATTCTGCGCCTTCACTACGCCGAGACGCTGCGCCACTGGCGGGAACGGTTCGCGGCCCGGCGGGAGGAGGCCCGCGCAATGTACGACGAGCGCTTCTGCCGGATGTGGGAGTTCTATCTGGCGGGGGCCGAGATCAGCTTCCGCTACCAGGGGCACATGGTTTTCCAGATGCAGCTCGCCCGTTCGCTGGGCGCCGTCCCGCTCGTCCGCGATTACATGCAGCGCACCGAGACGGCCCTGGCCGAGGCCGTGCCGCCGCCCTTGCGGACGGGTCGGAACGTCGGCGCAAGCAACGCGTGACCCGAGGTGTCCGCGCCACATCGACCCACAGGTTTTGATCTGGACCAAGCTCTTGATAGAACATTCAAATTCCGCCTTACCCCCAGCTTTCACCGGCTGTGGGCAAAAGTTACTCACAGGAATGTGGGTAGATTTACCCCGATCGCACAGCTTTGCGTCCCGCCCTTTGCTAAAGTGCCGCCATGGATGACAAGACCACCCAGCTTTTCGAGCCGCGCCCCCTCGACGGCGGGCTGTCCCGTGCCGCTCCCGTGAAGCCGACGGCGGAATACCGCACGCCGCCGCACAACGAGGAGGCCGAACAGGCGCTGCTCGGCGCCATCCTGGTGAACAACAAGGCGTATGAGAAGGTCGGCGAGTTCCTGCGCGCCGAGCATTTCTACGACCCGGCGCACCAGCGCATCTTCTCGGCCATCGCCAAGATGGTGGAGCGAGGCCAGATCGCCAATCCGGTGACGCTGAAGGCCTATTTCGACAACGACGTCGAACTGGCGCCGGACGGCGGCGCCGGCTATCTGGCGCAGCTCGCCGCGAACGTCGTGACGGTGGTCAACGCGGGCGATTACGGCAAGACAATCCACGACCTGTTCCTGCGCCGGCAGTTGATCGAGGTCGGCACGGACATGGTGAACGAGGCGTATCAGCACGACCTCGACATCGACGCCATGGACCAGATCGAGACGGCGGAGAAGCAGCTCTTCGACCTCGCCTCGACCGGCGACGTGCGCGGCGGCTTCATCGCCTTCTCCGAGTCGCTGAAAGCGGCCATCGCCACGGCGGAGACGGCCTTCCGCCGCTCCAGCCACGTCACCGGCGTGACCACAGGCCTGCGCGACATGGACCGCAAGCTGGGCGGCCTGCACCCGTCGGATCTCATCATCCTGGCCGGGCGCCCCTCCATGGGCAAGACGGCGCTAGCCACAAACATCGCCTTCAACGCCGCCAAGGCGCACATGCGCACCAACGGCGGCGAGGGTGCGCCGGTCGGCTTCTTCTCGCTGGAAATGTCGGCGGAGCAGCTCGCCACCCGTATCCTGGCCGGCGAGGCCGAGGTGTCGGGCGACAAGATCCGCCGTGGCGAGATCAAGGACAGCGACTTTCCCAAATTCGTGGCAGCCAGCCAGGAACTCAGCCGCGTCCCCTTCTTCGTGGACGACACGCCGGCCCTGACCATCGCCGCGGTGCGCACCCGTTGCCGACGGCTGAAGCGCACGCACGGGCTGGGCATGGTGGTGGTGGACTATCTTCAGCTCCTGCGCGGCAGCTCGACCAAGGGCAACGAGAACCGCGTGCAGGAAATCTCGGAGATCACCCGCGGCCTGAAGGCCATCGCCAAGGAGCTGGAGGTGCCGGTGCTGGCGCTGTCCCAGCTCAGCCGCGCGGTGGAAATGCGCGAGGACAAACGGCCGCAGCTCGCCGACCTGCGCGAATCGGGCTCCATCGAGCAGGACGCCGACGTGGTGATGTTCGTTTACCGCGAACAGTACTATCTTGAGCGCGGCGAGCCGGCCCGCCGGCCCGAGGAGTCGGAGGACAAGTACAACGACCGCTACGCCAACTGGCAGAGGCGCTACGCCGAGGTGCACAACACCGCGGAGGCGATCATCGCCAAGCAGCGCCACGGCCCGATCGGCAGCGTCCGCATGTTCTTCGACGGACAGTTCACGAAATTCGGCGACCTCGACACGACCCATGACTTCGGCCCCACTGAGTGATCCGCTGGCCCGCGCCGGCGCCGTCCTGACCATCGACCTCGGCGCCGTGGTCGCCAACTGGACGCAGCTCCGCGACCGGGTGGCCCCGGCGGAATGCGCCGCCGTCGTCAAGGCGAACGCCTATGGCCTGGGAGTGGGGCGCGTCGTTCCGGCGCTGGCCGCCGCCGGCTGCCGGACCTTCGTGGTCGCCCAGTTCGAGGAGGCGCTGGCCGTGCGCGCCGTGGCGCCGGCCGACGCCCGCGTCCTGTCGCTGGGCGGCCTGCCCGCCGGCACCGCGCCGGACTTCACGGCCCACCGCATCCTACCGGTGCTGAACCATCTGGGCGACATCGCGGCGTGGCAGGCCCACGCCAGGGCGCAGGGAACGGCCCTGCCCGCCGTCGTCCACATCGACACCGGCATGAACCGACTCGGGCTCGGCCCGGACGAGCTGGACACGCTGGTCGGCGACCTCTCCCGGCTGGAGGGGGTGGATGTCCGGGTGTGGATGACCCACCTCGCCTGCGCCGACGAAGATTCGGTGATGAACAGCCAGCAGCTCGGGCGCTTCCGCTCGGCGATCGGACGGCTGCCGGCGGCCGAGGCGAGTTTCGCCAATTCCTCCGGGATCTTTCACGGAACGGCCTTCCATTTCGACCTCGTGCGGCCCGGCTGCGCGCTCTACGGCGTCAATCCGACGCCCGCCGCAGAGAACCCGATGCGGGGCACGATCCGGCTCGACGCCCGGCTGCTTCAGGTGCGCAACGTTGACAGCCCTATGACCGTTGGCTACGGTGCCACGCACCGCGTTGCGGCGAGAGGAAAAATCGCAACCATCGCAGTGGGTTATGCCGACGGATATCTGCGCTCGCTCAGCGGGCGCGGCCATGTCTTCGTCAACGGTGTGGCCGCTCCGGTGGTTGGGCGTGTTTCGATGGATCTGGTGACGGTGGATGTCAGCCACCTTCCCGACGCGGCGGTGACGCCCGGCGGGCTGGTGGAGCTGATCGGCCCGAACCGCCCGGTGGACACCGTGGCGAGCGAGGGCGGAACCATCGGCTACGAGATCCTGACCTCGCTGGGCGCGCGTTACCACAGGGTCTACCGCGACCCGCCGCCGCCTGAGGTCGCTTGATGGGTTTCCTTGCCGCCACCGGACGGGCCTTCCTGATCTTTCTGGAAGCCACCGGAAAGCTCGCCATGTTCACCGGCGCCGCCCTGTCGCACTGCGTGCGCCCGCCGTTCTACCCGCGGCAGATCCTGCGCCAGATGATCGACATCGGCTATTACTCGCTGCCGGTGGTCGGGCTGACCGCGCTGTTCACCGGCATGGTGCTGGCGCTGCAGAGCTATTCCGGCTTTTCCCGCTTCCAGGCGGAGGGCGCCATCGCCACGGTGGTCGCCCTGTCGGTGACACGCGAACTGGGGCCGGTGCTGGGCGGCCTGATGGTCGCCGGACGCATCGGCGCCGCCATGGCCGCCGAGATCGGCACCATGCGCGTGACCGAGCAGATCGACGCGCTGTCGACCCTGTCGACCAACCCCTTCAAGTATCTGGTGGCGCCACGGCTTATCGCCGGGCTGGCCATGCTGCCGCTGCTGGTGCTGGTGGCGGACATCATCGGCGTGTTCGGCGGCTTCCTGGTCGGCGTCTACCGGTTGGACTTCAACCCAGCCTCCTACATCGGCCGGACCTGGGAGTTCCTGGAGCCGGTCGACGTGATCTCCGGCCTCGTCAAGGCGGCGGTGTTCGGCTTCATGGTGTCGCTGATGGGCTGCTACCACGGCTACCACTCGCGCGGCGGCGCCCAGGGCGTGGGTGCGGCGACGACCAACGCGGTGGTCTCGGCCTCCATCCTGATCCTGGTGTGGAACTACCTCATCACCGGCATCTTCTTCTCGACGAAGTGAGCGCAGACCAATGAGCGAGTCCATGTCGCAGGTTCCCCCCGCTCATCCGCCGAAGATCGCGCTGAAGAACGTGCACAAGGCGTTCGGTCCGAAGGTCGTGCTCAACGGCATCGACCTGGAGGTCGGGCGCGGCGAATCGCTGGTCGTCATCGGCGGGTCGGGCACCGGCAAGTCGGTCATGCTGAAATGCATCCTCGGCCTGCTGTCGCCGGACAGCGGCTCCATCCGCGTCGACGGCGAGGAGACGACCAAGCTGCGCCCGCGCGAGCGGGAGAAGCTGCTGCACAAGTTCGGCATGCTGTTCCAGGGCGCCGCCCTGTTCGACAGCCTGAAGGTTTGGGAGAACGTCGCCTTCGGCCTGATCCAGGGCGAGCACATGCCGCGCGCCAAGGCCAAGGACATCGCCATCGCCAAGATGGGCGCGGTCGGCCTCGGCCCCGAGGTGGGCGAGCTGTTCCCGTCGGAGCTGTCGGGCGGCATGCAGAAGCGCGTCGGCCTCGCCCGCGCCATCGCCGACGAGCCGGAGATCATCTTCTTCGACGAGCCGACGACCGGCCTCGACCCGATCATGGCCGACGTGATCAACGAGCTGATCGTGAAGTGCGTGAAGGACCTCGGCGCCACCGCCGTGACCATCACCCACGACATGGCCTCGGCCCGCAAGATCGCCGACCGCGTGGCGATGATCTACCAGGGCCGGATCATCTGGACCGGCCATGCCAACGACATCGACAACTCCGGCAACCCCTATGTGGACCAGTTCGTCCATGGCCGGGGCGAAGGGCCGATCAAGATGCAGGTGCGGGCGCTGTAAAGCGCCGCAGCGCCGGTTCGTGCAAAATTAACCTGCCGCCCGGTACGGTCGGCCAGAACAAACGCCGGCCACCACAGGCCGGCGTCCCATCGGAGAGACGAGCATGGCGGACATCACCACGAACGGACTGGCCTTCGCGAGCTTCATGCTGAGCGCCAAGATTCTGGAGACGCTCCAGGCCAAGGGGCTGCTGACCAACGAAGAGACGGTGCAGACCATCAAGAACGCCCACGAGCAGCTCCTCAAGAACGACAACCAGCTGTCGCTCGAAGCGGCCGACGCGCTCGCCCATTTCTTCGCCGGCCCGACCGACGGGAAGTGACCGTCACGGCGCCGGACGCGCCGCCGACCGTGCGAGGTTGTCGCGCAGTTCCGGCAGCAGGACGGCGCCCAGCATGGCGATGACCGGCAGCAAGGCGTAATCGCCCTCTGCCGCCGCGGCGATCAGCTCCGCTCGGGTCAGCAGCTCCAACCGCATCTCCTCCAGGTCCCCGGAATCCGCCTCGGCCACCTTTCGGGCGTTGCGGGCGTGGAACATGTGGCAGACGCAGCCGCGCTGGTTGCCCTGCACCACGTAGGAGCCGAGCGCGGTCCAGTCCTCCGCGGCGTAGCCGGTTTCCTCCAGCAATTCCCGCTTCGCCGCGGCCAGCGGCTCCTCACCGGGGTTCAGGGCGCCGGCGGGAAAGGTCTGGCTGACGCGGCGCGGGCCGTGCTTGTAGGTGCGCAGCATCAGGACGCGCCCATCCGCATCCTCGACGAACATCTGGACGAAGTCCGTCTGCTCAACCTGATAGAAACTCTCCACCCGCCGGCCCTCCGGCGTCTCGATGGTTTCGGCGTGCACCTTGAGGAAAGGCCCGGCATCGAGCAGGGTTCGGCGCTCCAGGACCGTCCAGGGCGTCAAGTCCCCGCTCATGCCGCGACGGCCCCGGCAACGGTCCCGTAGGGCGGCTGGGTGAAGCCCGCCGGCGACAGCGTGAAGATCTCGCAGCCCGTCTCGGTGATGCCGACCTGATGCTCGAACTGGGCGGACAGGGAGCGGTCGCGGGTGACGGTGGTCCAGCCGTCCGACAGGATCTTCACGTCCGGCTTGCCGGCGTTGAGCATCGGCTCGATGGTGAAGACCATGCCAGGAACCAGCAGAACCCCGGTGCCGCGCTTGCCGAAATGGTCGACATGGGGCGCGTCGTGGAACACCCGCCCGATGCCGTGCCCGCCGAAATCGCGCACCACGCCGTAACGGTGGGATTCCGCCAGGGTCTGGATGGCGTGTCCGATGTCGCCCAAATGGTTGCCCGGCTTGGCCTGCGCGATGCCGGCCATCATCGCCTTGTAGGTGATGTCCACCAGCTTGCGCGCCTTCACCCCGATCTTGTCGCCGACGAAGAACATGCGGCTGGTGTCGCCGTACCAGCCGTCCAGGATCACCGTCACGTCGACGTTCACAATGTCGCCGTCGACCAGCGTCTTGTCGTCGGACGGAATGCCGTGATTCACCACATGGTTCGGCGAGATGCAGCTCGCCGCCGGATAACCGTGATAGCCGAGGGTCGCGGGGATGGCGCCGTTGTCCCGCATGAAGGTTTCGATCAGCCGGTTCAGATGGCCCGTGCTGACCCCCGGCACCACCTGGGGCGTGATGTGGTCGAGCGTCGCCGCGGCCAACCGCCCGGCCTTGCGAATCGCCTCGAACTCCTCCGGGCCGTGCAGCGGGATCTTCCGCGCGTCCTTGTCCGCCACCGTGTCACCTCACATCCGTTGTTCATCGTGATTCCGGGACAGAACCTATCACCGGAACGGCCGAGAAAAGCCCCAGCTTTTTATCACCTCTGCCATAGGATTTAGAACGTCAGCTTGCTATATGTGGGGCGCTGCCGCTCCAACCAATCGCTAGACCTTTGGCAAAGCCAACCACCCGCTACGTCTGTCAGGCTTGCGGCGCGTCCTTCCCGAAATGGGCGGGCCGCTGCGACGCCTGCGGCGAATGGAACACCCTCGTCGAGGAAGCCGCCCCGGACGCCACCCCCAAGGGATTGGGCGTGGCGCGCGGACGCCGGCTGGACTTCGTCGGGCTGGCCGGGTCCAGCGAGGCGCCGCCGCGCCGCATGACCCGCATCGAGGAGTTCGACCGCGTCTGCGGCGGCGGCCTCGTCCCCGGATCGGCGATCCTGATCGGCGGTGACCCCGGCATCGGCAAATCGACCCTTCTCCTCCAGGCCATGGCCCGGCTGTCGCAGGAACACCGCTGCGCCTATGTCTCCGGCGAAGAGGCGGTGGATCAGGTGCGGCTGCGCGCCGTCCGGCTGGGCTGCGCCGCCGCACCGGTCCAGCTGGCCTCGGCGACCAGCGTGCGCGACATCGTCGCCTCGCTCGACGGCACCGATGGGCCGGAGGTGGTCGTCATCGACTCGATCCAGACCATGTATGTGGACAATCTGGACAGCGCCCCCGGCACCGTCGCCCAGGTACGGGCCTCCGCGCAGGAGTTGATCCGCGTCGCCAAGCGGCGCGGCTGCGTCCTGCTGCTGGTCGGCCACGTCACCAAGGAAGGCACCATCGCCGGCCCCCGCGTGCTGGAGCACATGGTGGACACGGTGCTCTATTTCGAAGGCGAGCGCGGCCACCAGTTCCGCATCCTGCGCGCGGTGAAGAACCGCTTCGGCGCGACGGACGAGATCGGCGTGTTCGAGATGACCGACAGCGGGCTGGGCGAGGTCGCCAACCCCTCCGCCCTGTTCCTGGCGGAACGGCGCGGCGACGTGTCGGGCGCCGCGGTCTTCGCCGGCATGGAGGGCACCCGCCCGGTGCTGGTCGAGGTTCAGGCGCTGGTCGCCCCCTCCCCGCTCGGCACGCCGCGGCGCGCGGTGGTCGGCTGGGATTCGGCGCGGCTCGCCATGGTGCTGGCAGTGCTGGAGGCGCGCTGCGGCGTGCAGATCGGCGCCAACGACGTCTATCTCAACGTGGCCGGCGGGCTGCGCATCACCGAGCCGGCGGCGGACCTCGCGGTCGCCGCGGCGCTGGTCTCCTCCCTGACCGGGGAGCCGGTGCCCGCCGACGCCGTGGTCTTCGGCGAGATCGGCCTGTCGGGCGAGGTGCGCGCCGTGGGCCAGAGCGACGCCCGGCTGAAGGAAGCCGCGAAGCTGGGGTTTTCAACGGCGATCTTTCCGGCTAGACGGAACGGCAAGAAGCCGGGGCGCGGCGACACCGGCCTGAAATCGGTCGAGTTGCAGCAGCTCAGCGAATTGCTGCCGCTGTTCCAGGCCGGATCGGGACCCCGTCCGCCGCGCGGCCGGGATTGAAGCGTCTGATTTGACACAAGCATCTGAAGCAAAAGCGCACGAGGCGTAGCGGCGTTATGGACACCTTCCCGATCAACCCGGCGGATCTGGCCGTCATCGTGGTGCTTCTGCTGTCGGCCCTGCTGGCCTTCACCCGTGGCATGGTGGCCGAGGTGTTGTCGGTCGCGGCCTGGGTCGGTGCGGCGCTGGTCACGCTGAACGCCCTGCCCCACGTTCTGCCCATCGCGCAGACCTACATCCATGTCGAGATGGCCGCCTACGCCGCGTCGGCGGTGGCGCTGTTCGTCGTCAGCCTTGTGGTTTTGACAATCCTGGGCCGCGTCGTGTCGCGTGGGGTGCAGAATTCCGGCCTTTCGGCGCTCGACCGCTCGCTGGGTTTCGTCTTCGGCCTGCTGAAGGGTGCAATCCTCGCCTCCGTCGCCTATCTCTTCTTCGCTTGGCTGGTGCCGAACCCGGCGGAACACCCGGCGTGGCTGCAGAGCGCCAAGACCCGGCCGATGCTGGTCTCCGGGGCCGCCATGATCTACGAGGTGATGCCGGAGTCGCTGCGCAAGGACGGGCTGGGCCAGATGGACATGGCGCGGGAGCGCGCGCGGCAGGCGGTGGAGGCCAAGGAAGCGCTGGATCGCCTGTCCACGCCGGTTCCCGGCGCGCCGAAGACCGGTGGTGCTTCGCCGTCCGATACCGGCTATAAGGACCGGGACCGCGGCGACCTTGAGCGACTGATCCAGAACGCACGCTGAACGCCGCATGGTGCAGAGTGCCTGTGAGTAACGCCCCGCTGGCAAAGAGGCCGCCGGGGCAATGCCCTTTGGTGATGCTGTGTATGACGAGGATCTTCCGATGCTGACGACGCATCCGTTCGACGACGACAAGCTGCGCGAGGAGTGCGGCGTGTTCGGCATCCACAGCCATCCGCAGGCGGGGGCCATCACCGCGCTCGGCCTGCATGCGCTGCAGCATCGCGGCCAGGAAGCCTGCGGCATCGTCAGCCACGACGGCGACCGCTTCCATCTGGAGCACACGCTGGGCCTCGTCGGCGATCACTTCTCGTCGGAAGCCATCATCGGCAAGCTGAAGGGCCCGCAGGCCATCGGCCACGTCCGCTACGCCACCACGGGCGACACGACGATCCGCAACGTCCAGCCGCTCTACGCCGACTTCGAGTTCGGCGGCTTCGCGCTGGCCCACAACGGCAACCTGACCAACGCGCACACGCTGCGCCGCCAGCTCGTCCGCCGCGGCTGCCTGTTCCAGTCCACCACCGACACCGAGACCATCGTCCATCTGATGGCCATCGCCCGCGGCGGCTCGCCGGTGGACCGGCTGATCGAGGCGGTGCGGCAGGTCGAGGGCGCCTTCTCCCTGGTGGCGCTGACCCCGAACGAGGTCATCGGCGTGCGCGACCCGCTGGGCGTCCGTCCGCTGGTCCTGGGCAAGCTGGGCGACACCTACATCGTGACCAGCGAAACCTGTGCCCTGGACATCGTCGGCGCCGACTATGTGCGCGACGTCGAGCCGGGCGAGATGGTCGTTCTGAACGAGCAGGGCGTGCAGAGCCTGCGCCCCTTCCAGCCGCAGGGCCGCCGTTTCTGCATCTTCGAATACATCTACTTCGCGCGGCCCGACAGCGTGATGGAGGGATCCTCCGTCTACAACGCCCGCCAGCGGATCGGCGCCGAGCTGGCCCGCGAATCGGGGATCGAGGCCGACGTGGTGGTGCCGGTGCCCGACAGCGGCGTGCCGGCGGCCCTCGGCTACGCCACGCAGAGCGGCGTGCCTTTCGAGCTGGGCATCATCCGCAACCATTATGTCGGCCGCACCTTCATCGAGCCGACCGACCAGATCCGCCATCTGGGCGTGAAGCTGAAGCACAACGCCAACCGCGCCATGATCGAGGGCAAGCGGGTGGTGCTGGTGGACGACAGCATCGTGCGCGGCACGACCTCCAAGAAGATCGTTGAGATGGTGCGCGCCGCCGGGGCGAAGGAGGTGCACATGCGCATCTCCAGCCCGCCGACCTCGCACCCCTGCTTCTACGGCATCGACACGCCGGAGCAGAGCAAGCTGCTTGCCCACCGCATGTCGGTGGAGGAGATGCGCGACTTCATCCAGGCCGACAGCCTCGCCTTCATCTCCCTGGACGGTCTCTACCGCGCCATGGGCGCGGAGCGGCGCGACCCGCAGAAGCTGACCTTCTGCGACGCCTGTTTCACCGGCGACTACCCCATCGCGTTGACCGACGCGCTGGACCACCCGCCGGTCGAGGCGAACGTCCGCATCCGCGCCTGACCGCCTGACCACCGCCGCGACGGGCCGGCCGCAACCCAGCGGACCGGCCCGTTTGCCAATCCCGCTACCGAACATCGTCGAGTCGCCGCCATGTCCCGTCTTTCCGGCCGCACCGCCCTCATCACCGGCGCCTCGCGCGGCATCGGCGCCGCCGTCGCCAAGCGCTTCGCCGCCGAAGGCGCCCACGTCATCCTCGCCGCCCGCACCGTCGGCGGCCTGGAGGAGACCGACGACGCGATCTTCCAGACCACGGGCCGCAACGCCACGCTGGTCCCGCTGGACCTGCGCCAGTTCGACAAGATCGACCAGCTCGGCTACTCGATCTTCGAGCGGTTCGGGAAGCTCGACATCCTGGTCAGCAACGCCGGCGTCCTGGAGGCGCTGGGGCCGGTCGCCCACTACGACCCGAAGCTGTGGCAGCGCGTGATGGACGTGAACGTGACGGCCAACTTCCGCCTGATCCGCTCCTTCGACCGGCTGCTGCGCGCGTCCGATGCGGGGCGCGCCATCTTCGTGACGTCAGGTGCCGCGAACGCGCCCTACCCCTACTGGAGCCCGTACGGGGCCAGCAAGGCGGCGCTGGAGATGATGGTGAAGACCTACGCGATGGAAATCGCCTCGTCGAACCTGCGCGTCAATCTGGTCGATCCCGGCATCGTGGCGACCAAGCTGCGCATGCAGGCCTTCCCCGGCGAGGACCAGACCAAGCTGGCCCAGCCGGACGACGTGGCCGAGGCCTTCGTGGCCCTGGCGGAGGCGTCCTGCACCCGCCACGGCGAGGTGGTGTCGGCGCAAGGGTAAGCGTGGAGACGTCTTAACAGAAAGCGTAAGGAGAGCATCGCGCCGACGAGCGTGAGGAAGCCGGGCTGGGTGTCCGAGCCGTAGCCCGACTCCTGCCGCAGCATCTTCCAAGGGATGTCGCGCTTCAGCATGAACCCGATGCCGCACGGCGCGGAAACCAAGGGCTTTCCCCTGCCCCGATAAGTCGAAGGCGTTCCTCACCCTTCCCACCGCTGGTCCGGGTCTACAAGGCCGTCCTCGGAAAATCGGACGTTGTAAGCCGGCCAGATTTATGGATCAGTCGACGGCTATCCAGAGGGAGGTGATGATGCCGATAGAAGCTTGGCTTGCCTTTACCGCAGCATCCGCGGTGTTGTTGATCATCCCAGGCCCCACGATTCTGCTTGTGGTATCCTATGCGCTCGGTCAGGGCCGGCGTTCAGGGCTCGCCACCGTCGTCGGTGTTGCGCTCGGCGACTTCACGGCCATGACCGCATCCATGCTGGGTTTGGGCGTGGTGCTGGCTGCCTCGTCCCTGCTCTTCACCGCATTGAAATGGGTTGGGGCAGCCTACCTCGTATATCTCGGCCTCAAGTTGTGGCGATCCCCGGTTGTCGAGGCCACATCAACCGAGCCGGCTCCCGCCGTGCCCCCCTTCCGCATGGCCCTTCATACCTATGCCGTGACAGCACTGAATCCCAAAAGCATCGTCTTCTTCGTTGCCTTTCTACCGCAGTTTGTTGATTCCACTCAGCCGCTTTTGCCACAAATACTGATCATGGAGGCCACCTTCCTGGTGTTGGCGACCCTGAACGCCACGTTGTACGCACTTCTGGCCTCGGCGGCGGGACAAGCGGTGCAACGCCCCTCGATCCGGCGGATTTTCAATCGGACAGGAGGAGCAATGCTCATCGGGGCGGGGATAATGACCGCAGCGTGGCGACGAACGGCGTCTTGATGACGTCTACCGCCGCTTTCCTCACTCGTCATTCCCGCCTTGGCCGGAATGCATCCTGTCGGCACGAGAAGGTGCCGCCGACAAGACCTTCTCGATAAAAGCTAACGCATTGATCTGCCGGGATTTGATGGTTGGAAAATGATGAATGCGATCATTTTCCAACCGCATCAGTCCAATCAAATGCTCATCTGCGGAAAACTGAATCCTCGCCCTCGCGGAAATGACGAGGATACTCGTTACAGAAGCGGAAAGTGAGGCCGGGAGCCCCACCAATGCCGAGCCTCTCAGTCGTCCGCGTAGGGATTCTTCTGCTTGCGCAGCAGCAGCCGCACCGGCACGCCCGGCAGGTCGAACGTCTCACGCAGATGCGCGATCAGATAGCGCTGGTAGCTTTCCGGCAGATCCAGCGGCTTGTTCACGAACAGCGCCACGGTCGGCGGGCGGGTCTTCACCTGCGTGGCGTAGCGAATCTTCACGCGACGGCCCTCGACCAGGGGCGGCGGGTGGTGATCCAGCACGCCTTCGATCCAGCGGTTGAGCTGGGCGGTCGGGATGCGGCGGTTCCACTGCCCGTAGGTCGACAGGATCGAATCCAGAAGCGTGTCGAGCTTCTTGCCCTGCAGAGCGGAGATGGTCACGACCTCCACGCCCTTGATCTGGGCCAGGGCGGCCTGGAGCTTGTCCTCGACCTGACGCAAGGCCATGGCGCGGTCGTCCACGGCGTCCCACTTGTTCAGCGCGATGACCAGGGCGCGGCCTTCCTCGACCACCGTGCGGGCGATGGTCAGGTCCTGCTTGTCGAGGATCTGGTTCGCATCGACGACGAGAAGGACGACCTGGGCCATACGGACGACGCGCAGGGCGTCGGCGACGGCCAGCTTTTCCACCTTGGCATCGACGCGGGCGCGCCGGCGCATGCCGGCGGTGTCGACCAGCCGGAACTTGCGGCCGCGCCACTCCCAATCGACGCTGATGGCGTCGCGCGTCATGCCGGCCTCGGGGCCGGTCAGCACGCGCTCCTCGCCGATCAGGGCGTTGAGCAGGGTCGACTTGCCGACGTTCGGGCGTCCGACGATGGCGATCTGGATCGGGCGGGCGCGCTCCTCGTCGGTTTCCGGCTGGTCGCCGACGGGCAACTCCTCGCCATTCTCCCCCTTGAGGGGGGCCGGGGCCGTCTCGACCGCCTCCGGCTCCGGCGGGGCGTAGGGCAGCAAGGCTTCGACCAGATCGGCCATGCCCTCGCCATGCTCCGCCGACAGAGCCAGGGGGTCGCCCAGGCCAAGCTCGAAGGCCTCGTAGAGGCCGGTCATCCCCACTTTGCCCTCGGCCTTGTTGGCGACGAGGATGACAGGGGTCTTGCTCTTGCGCAGCAGAGCCGCGAAATGGCGGTCCAGCGGCGTGATGCCGCTGCGAGCGTCCACGATGAACAGCGCCACGTCGGCGCGTTCCAGGGCGCGTTCGGTCTGGCGACGCATGCGCGCCTCCAGGCTGTCGTCGGTGACGTCCTCCAGGCCCGCGGTGTCGACCACGGTGAAGGACAGCCCGCCCACACGGGCGGGGGCCGAGCGCCAGTCGCGCGTCACGCCGGGCGTGTCGTCGACCAGCGCCAGCTTCTTGCCGGCCAAACGGTTGAAGAGAGTCGATTTGCCGACATTCGGCCGACCGACGAGAGCAACGGTGAAGGACATCGGGCCGGGGGCCTTATAAAGAACCAGGGGCGGCGATCAGCGGTACGCCACCAGCGTACCGTTCTCGCCCAGGACATATAGGGTGTTGTTCGCCACGACCGGAGGCAAATAGGTGGAGGCCGGCAACGAATAGCGGGTCAGCACCTGCCCGTCGGCGGGCGACAGGGCCAGCATCTGGCCGTTCGACCCGGTGACGTAGAGCTTGCCGCCGGCCAGGACCGGACCCGACCAGGTGATCGGCCCCTTCTTGTCCTCCGGATCGGTGAACTGGGCGAGCTGGGTGACCCAGCGGGCGTGACCGGCCTGACGGGTCAGGGCGACCAGCTCCGAATCGTTGGTGACCACGAACAGGTAGTCGCCGGCAAGCCAGGGGGTCTGGGTGCCGCCGATCTCGGCCTCCCACAGGCGGATGCCGATGCGCTCGTCGATGGCGACCATGCGGCCGGAATGGCCGATCGCGTAGACGACGCCGCGATCGATCACCGGCAGGCCGCGGATGTCGGCAAGGCTGCTCAGGGCGCCGCTGCGGCGGATGGCCGCCAGACTCTCCTGCCACGCCACGCGCCCGTTCTCCGGACGCAGGCCGTACAGCTCGCCGGAGGAGTAAGGGGCGACGATCAGGGTCGGCGATGCCGCCGGGCTGACGGCGCCCAGCAGGCCCGCCGTCTCCAGAATGCCCTGGTGCGACCACTGGACGGCGCCGTCGGAGGCCGACAGGGCGGTGAGCTGGTTGTCCAGCGTCAGGACGAGGACGCGTCCGCCTTCCACGGTCGGGGCGCCGCGCACCGGACCCGGAACGCGCTTGCGCCAGATGACCGAGCCGTTGGCGGGATCGAGCGCAATCGCCTCGCCGAAGCCGGTGGCCGCGAAGACGCGCCCGTCGGCGTAGGCGACGCCGCCGCCGCTGGCGCCGCCGCGCTCCTTCTCCGGCTTGGTGTCGATTCGCCAGAGCTGGCGGCCGGTCCGCTCGTCGAGGGCGGCGACGTGCGAGTCGGCGTCCATGGCGAAGATGCGGCCGTCGGCGATGATCGGCGCCTCCAGAAGGGAGCGGGAGCTGCTGGCCCCCGTGCCGACGTCGCCACGCCACGCCTCGGCGGGCGTGGCCGACAAGGCGAGGTTGCCGCCGGCGTGTTCCGGCGTGCCGCCGGACTGCGCCCAGGCCGGGTTGGCCACAGCGGTCGGCAGGGCGACCGGCGTGCCGACCAGCCGCTGGTCGACCTCCACCTTGCGCTCGCGGGTTAGGACGGACACCCGCTCACCCGGCAGGGGCGGATCGGGCGTCTTGCCGAACCACCCGCTGACGGTGTCGCAGCCGCTGAGCAGCACGGCCAGCAGCGGGGCGGAAAGCAGGGCGGCGCGCAAGGAGCGGCGCTTCGCGGTCGGGTGCGCGGTCGGGACGGCCATGGGAATGCGGGTCATCAGCTCTTGCCGTAGAGGGTGGCGAGATCGGCGGCGCGCGACCGGACGCCGGCCGGAGCCTGCGAGTCGTCGGCCAGTTGCTGGAACAGGGTGCGCGCGCGCTCCTTGTCCCCGGCGCGGGCGGCGAGCACGGCGCTCATCTCGCGGGCGGAGAAGCGCCAGGGGTTGGCATCCGCCGTCAAAGGCTGGAGCCGCGCCTGAAGCTGGGCCGGATCGCCGGAGTCGAGCTGGTGCATCACCGACAGCAGGGCCGCCAGCTCGCGGTAGACCGCGGCGGCGCCGGCGTTGTTGGACAGCGTGTCGTAGACGGTCACCGCCTCCGCCGTTTTGCCCTCGCGGGCCAGCAGGGCGGCGGCGTTCAGCTGGGCCAGCGCGGCCATGCCGGGGTCGGACTTGGCGGCGAAGGCGGCCAGGGCCTCGACGCCCTTGTCCGGCCCCTGGGCGGCCTGGGAAAGGGCGGCGGCCAGAGCCGTCGTCCCGCTCTCCTTCTGCGACTGCTGCCAGTTGCGCCAGGCGACCGTGCCGCCCGTCGCAGCGACGACCGCCAGCGCGGCCGCCAGCATGATGCCGCCGTAGCGCTTGAACACGCGCTCCATGCGGTCGCGGCGCAGATCCTCGTCGACTTCGCGGAAAATATCGCTCATGGCTCTACAGCGGCATCCTACGGCACGAAAACCGTTACAGCGGGGATTGCGCCCGCGCGCGGCTGCGGCGGGCGGTTCTGATGGTTCAAAGGGCCGGATAGCATTGGGCGCCGCACGCGGTCAAGGCGCAACGGCGCCCAATGCGGCATTAAGGCCGCGCTTTGGGCGGATTCAGGCGGGATTCCGCCATTTGATGGAGCAGCCCATGCTGGGGATCTGGTCGGTCGGCCCCTGCCCCGTCTGGGCGATGCGGACCATCGCGTGGAACAGTTCGCGCGGGGCATCGGGGATCGGCTCGCGCTTGGAGGCGTCCAGCCGCCCGCGGTACTGCAGGCAAAGGTCGGCGTTGAAACCGAAGAAGTCGGGTGTGCAGACCGCGCCGTAAGCCCGCGCCACCTCCTGAGTCTCGTCGAGCAGATAGGGGAAGGTGAAGCCATGCTCCGCCGCGAAGCGCTTCATATTGTCGAAGTCGTCGTCGGGGTAGGCGTCGGTGTCGTTGGACATGATGGCGACGGCGCCGATGCCGTGGGCCCTCAGCGCGTCGACCTCCTCGACGATTCGCCCGATCACCGCCTTCACATAGGGGCAGTGGTTGCAGATGAACATGACCAGCGTGCCGCTCGGTCCCTGGACGTCGGCCAGGCTGTAGGTCTTTCCATCGGTTCCCTTCAGGCTGAAATCCTCCGCCTTCCGGCCGAAGTCGCACACCGGGGTTTCCGCCGCCATCGCTGTCTTTCCTCCTTCTGGACCCTCGGACGCGCCACCGGCGCGGGTTCGGGCATGAGTATATGAGGTGAGGCGAAAGCCGGAATCGAAAAGGCCGCGGCGGCACCTTGTTCGTGCCTGCTCGCGGCCTGTCGGTCTCCAACCCGGTTTTCTTTGTTTCCCGCCCTGCCCCGTGACCTTCGAACTTGCCCCTTTACGAGGCCATGGCGGCGGCGGCGATCACCGCCTGGGTGCGGTTCTTGACGCCCAGCGACTTGAAGATCGCCGTGACGTGGATCTTCACCGTGCCCTCGGACAGGCCGAGTTCGTAGGCGATCTGCTTGTTCGACTTGCCCGCCCGCAGGCAATCCAGGACTTCGCGCTGGCGCTGGGTCAGGCCGTAGGCGCTGCGGTCCGCGCCGTCCAGGCGACCGCGGCGCGGCCCGGCGTCGGAGGCCGCGGTCGCGGCGGTGAGCGCGCCGGGGGGCACGTATATGCCGCCGGAGAACACGAGGTTCAGCGCGCCCATCATCACCTTGACGCTGCTCGACTTCGGAATGTAGCCGGTGGCCCCGTGGTCGAGCGCGCCGCGGATGTCGTTGAGCGCCTCGGAGGCGGAGATCACCACAACCGGCACGCCCGGCTGGAGGCTCTGCACCTCGCGCAGCCCGTCGAAACCCGGCCAGTTCGGCATGTGCAGGTCCATCAGCACCACGTCGAACCCGCCGCCGACGCGGCACTGCTGAAGAACCTCGTCGAAGGTGCCCGCCTCGACGAAGATCGCGTCCCCGTGAAGCTGCTCCAGAAGACGGCGCAGGCCTTCACGAAAAAGGAGATGGTCGTCACCGATCAGAATTTTCATGGCCCCGTCCGCCTTCGTTTTTCCCGTTGCTTCGGATCAGCCCTCCCCGGACTAACCGGGCCACCCCGTTGGCGATCCAACTACCCTTTCGCCCCGTGGCTTGAAGAACTGCTACCACATTCGGAAGAGGGGCAATATCCGGACAAGGGCCATAGGTCATTTGCGGCGCGGAACAATCACCTATACAGCAAAGGCCGACTGAACAAAACGGGAACTATGACTTTTCATCTATGCTTCTGCACGAAAGAAAGCGGCAGCGGAATTTTTTCCATGTTTGGTTGTTCAAAACGAATGCCTTGGCGACGTCCCGCCACGGAACATCCCATGCGCGCAAAGGATTAGCGCCAATGATCGAAATGCGTGAAAACCTATCCAATCGGTGTGCCGTCCTGTACGAATGGCCGGCACTTTTCCTGCGGGAATGCCCCACTTTGCGACACACACCTGTACTGGCCTTTCAGTGCGGTCCGTCACAAAAGAGTTATCGCTTGGAGCGATCCGGTCGCCATTCAGATGCGCTTGACGATCTTGAGTGATCATCTATCGTTTGATTTACGTGTTACACGTCTAATTTATAAACTGTTTGTCACAGTGTCAAGTTTTTTTCCAGGTTTGATGGATATATACCAGAAATTCGATGCAGTCTTTAAACGAAGTCACTTAAGCGAAGACACAGAGCGCCGACGGATAAAGAGCACGAGACAAGCCTAAAACACAGGCGGCGATAACGCCCGACAAGGGCCTGCCGTGGATGCCTCCTCCAAACAGAGCTGACCCATGCACATGAACCATGAGTACGCCCAAGAGAAAGCATCGCACTCGACCCGGAACGCGGTGACCCCCATGCACGTCTGCCTGATTCTCGACAACAATTCCCTGACCGACACCGTGGTGCAGGCGCTCGACCGGGCCGGTCGCCATCGTGTGACCGTCTTCCACGACATATCGGAACTGACGCAGAGCACGCTGACGCCCGATGCGATCTTGATCGGCCTTCAGCAGTTCACCGCGCTGCGCGAGAACGAACCGATGGTCTATCTGCGGCTGTCACGCCGGTCGCGGATCGTCGTGGTGCTGTCGTCGCGGGAATTGCTGGACGCCGCACACATCCTGGCCTTCGCCGATGCGTGGGTGTTCGAGGACATCAACGTGGATCGCATCAACGAACTGCTGGACCTGGGGCTGGAGGGGCACTGTCTGATGCCCAAGCAGTTCCTGTCCCGGCTGGGCGTCGATGAGATCCGGCTGACCTTGCTGCCGCGGCTGTCGGAACCGGAGTTCGAAACCCTGCGCCTGCTTGGCCAGGGGCTGAACAACCGGACGATCGCCAACCAGCTCGATCTGTCCGAGGCGGTCATCAAGTCGATGGTGCGCAGTGTTCTGTCCAAGCTGCACTTCCGCAACCGAACGGAAGCCGGCGTCTTCGCCGCGCGACAGCAGGGCGCGTTGCAGTCCGCCCGGGAAGGCATGGTGCCGCCGCATATGCACACGGCCCCGGCCCATCGGACCGGCACGTCCTGACGCCACGTCGGACGCCCCTCACCTTCCAACCGCAAGAATCCCGGCCACCGCGCCGGGATATTTTCTGTCTGCGCTCTGGTTTCCCTTTGGGCGCCAAGCGGGTGCATGCCCCGCCCTTGGCCGGACGCGCAAACGCCGGACCGGCCCGCCACCCCGAACGGGTATGGCGGGCCGGTCCGGCGCCTGCACCGGTGGAGATGACCGCGGGAGAGCGGTTACTGGTGGGCGGCCGCCGCGGTCACCGCCCCGGCCCCGGCCAATTCCCCGCCGATGCCGTTGTTCAATGCCCAGATCGCCGCCTGGGTGCGGTTCGACGCGTTGATCTTGCGCAGCAGGCTCTTCAAGTGAACCTTCACCGTCGCCTCGGTGATGTTCAGGTGGTTGGCGATCATCTTGTTGCTGTCGCCGTTCAGCAGGCAGCGCAGGATCTGGACCTCGCGCTGCGACAGGCCCTTGCGCGACACCGGCATGTCGGTGCCGTTCCCGTTCACCCGGCCGGAGATCAGCAGAGCGGCGAGATGGGTCGGAAACACCTTCTCGCCCATCATGACCAGGCGCAGCGACTGGGCCAGCGCGTCGGACGACAGATCCTTCATCAGGTAGCCGTCGGCCCCGGCCTCCAGAGCGTTGGCGAGGCGGCGGGTGCACAGGTCGCTGGTCAGGATGACCATGCGCGCGTCGGGAAGCTGGGCGCGCAGGCGCCGCATGCCATCGGCCTCCTCCTCGCCTCCGTTCACCAGATCGAGCAAGATGAGCTGCGGACGCAGGCCGTTCTCCACGGAGTTCAGCGCCTCGCGCAGATTCCCCGCCTCCGCCGCGATCTGGAAGGGTGAATCGTCGAGAAGCCTCTTCAGGCCTTCGCGGAACAGCTTATTGGAGTCGATCAGAAAAGCACGCACTGGTTCCATTGGTCAGCTCCCGCGATTTTTGGAAAATTGCTCTGACTCCCTGGGCAATCTTGTAGGCTACCAATCACCCGAGGTTTCCCCACCCGTGCCCCACCGATGGCATTGACGTGCCGATATTTTGGATGACCTTACCCCTGTGTCGTGCAACACGGTACCACTCTGTGGGATTAAAAGAAGAACGCATTGGGCATATGCGCAAAGCTACTTTTAATCATGGATTACTGCATCTCTTTTAAAGTATCCATCACCCCCAATCGAATGGATACTTTCTGAATTTTCTACCACTTTCTTGCGGAGGCGCGCACGCTTTGGATGCGCGATGGCGATGCCCGGTGCATATGGGTTGCCGAAAGTTCCCGACCCCAAACGGACAGGAGGCACTCATGCCGAAGAAGCGCATCCACCCCTTGCCGTGGGCGTCCTATGATCGCCGCCGCCCCCTCACCGTAGGTCATAAAACCATGCGGAGGGAGCGTTCCCGACAGAGGCGGTGCGCGGTTCGATGTGGACGATGATTGGGGCGGCGGCGGCCGGCTATCTTCTGCTTCTGGCCCGAAGCGCCTGGAAGCAGGGGGAAATGCGCCAGTTTCTGCGCAGCCTCGCCATCGTGCTCGCCCTGTGCGCGCTGGTCGCCGGCGCGGTCCTCACCGCGATGCTGCTCGATTCGCGCTGACCCTCGGAAAAGCGCAGGCCGGAATGCACGCCGGAATGCATGAAGGCCCCTCCCCGCCTGACAGCGGAAAGGGGCCTCCCCGGACCGGTCTGCCGTGGATGGACGGTCAGATCTGGCCGCGCTCGTGGGCCTGACGCATCAGCACATACTGGCGCATCATCTGGTTGCGGAAGCGGTAGCGGGTCCAACCCGGCTCGACCACCGGAGCCAGCACGCCGCCATACTCCTCGCGGCAGAGCCGCTCCAGGATGCCCAGCGCCTCCTTGGTCGGCGGAACGCCGCCCGGTCCGGCCAGCTCCTTGGGGTCGAAGGTCCCGTAGGAGTCCGCCGGGCACAAGGCGCAGGCCAGCAGCACATCCTCCAGCTCAGCACGGCGTTCGGCGGCCAGCGCGCGGGCGTAGGAGTCGACGATGCCGCGCTCCGCCTCCTGGAGACAGCGGGTGACGGCGTAGGCGAGGTCGTCCCGCTCCACCACCGTCGAACCGCGGCTGACCGCGCTGCGGGCGGCGTGCAGGCCGAGAAGCTGCGCGTAGTAGGGCAGACCGCGGACGAACTCGCAGACGCGGTCCACGGCTTCCGGCGCGAAGGCGATTCCGGCGTTCTCGGCACCGGCGTTGATGAGGCGTCCGATCTCCACATCGGTCATCAGCGGCAAATGCACCGGCACCAGCGAGCGCTGGATCGACGGGTGCTTGCCCAGCAGCTGGTCGAGGTTCTCGGCGACGCCGACCACCAGCAGCGTCACCGGGATCGAGCTGTCGGTCAGATTCTTGAACAGCTCGGCCAGCTTGTTGCGGAAGTCCTCGTCGGTGACGCGGTCATACTCGTCGAGGATCAGCAGCACGTGGGTGGCGTGGATGCCCGACAGGACCTCGTTCAGCTCCGTCACGCTGAATCCGCCCTCGGGCAGAAGCTCGTTGAAGCTGGTGAAGCTGCGTCGCGAGGCGAAGGGGTTGTCGATCCCCGACCGGTAGTAGGTCGAGGGGATCTTCTTGAGGAAATGACGGAAGATGTCCTCGAAGCTCAGCTCCGCGCTGCAGGTCAGCTTCAGCGAGAGGTAGCCGGCCTGACCGGCGATCTTCTCGATGGCGTTGGCGACGGAGGTCTTGCCGCGCCCGCGGTCGCCGAACAGGATGACGTGCGCCCGCTCCTCCTCGATGGCGGAGATGATGCGCTTCAGCGTGTCGGTCCGGCCGATGAACAGCGAGTTCAGCTGCTGCTTGGGCCGCGTCGGCGTGAAGGCTTCGCGCAGCAGGCCGTTCAGTTCGGGGGTGAGCCCCTTCAGCATCGCCGGCGCACCGACCGCACCCGGTCCACGCAGGCCGCCGTTGACGGTCATGGTGAAGCGCGGAAGATCCGTGTCGACGGGAGCTTGGCCACGCTGACCGCCCAACCCACCACCGGCACCGCCGCCAAGCGGGCTGTTCAGCGGATCGTGCCGCAACCCCGACGGGCCGCGCATCGTCTCGCCAAGCCCGCCGCCATGCCCCGTCCCCGCCGCGCCGCCAACCGGTCGCAGATGCGGTGCCGGACGGCCCGCGAGGGGGCTCTGGGATTGCATCGGCGGATGCCCTTGAGCCGCATTGCCCGGGGAGGAGCCCGGTCCGGCCGCTCCACCACCCGTGATGCCGCCACCCATGGACATCCGGTCATCCGCATCGGCGGTCGCCCGCCGCTTCCGAAAGAAGTTTCGCATCCGTCCCGATTCCCAGAATTCCGCGTTGTCGTCACCAGCCGGCCTTGACCGGTGGTCTGATCGTCGCGTCGCCCGCCCCGCTCCGGCTGGCCCCGGCTTGGCTGGAGTTGCCCGGCGGCTGCGGTGGACGCATTCCGGATGTAAGCGATGCGACGGCAAGGGTTGCCTGGGATTTCGGATTATTATCCAGAGGAGGTCCAACCCTTATGGCGACTCCTTCCGGGTGGTCCGGCGCCTCAGAATCCGGCGGCGTGGCCCAACAGGGTCCAGACGAACAGGGTGCCGAACAGGGCCGTCAGTCCGGCAAGCTCGCGCAGGAAAACCAGGATCGACATGGCAATCTTCCTCGATCGGTTGGCGGGGACACGACGGGCGACGTCGAAACGCCGGACGGCAGCTTGGCGACAACGTCAACGAAGGAAAATGTATCAGAACAAAAAATGAACGACAAGCCGCTTGTTCGTTTTTTGTTCCATCCCAGGCGCATTGGCGCGATGTCGCGTTCGAGGTCGGCTTTCAGAACCGGCATCAAATCCGATTGCGACGATTCACGTCGCCTTGCACGCTGTGGCTGGCGGCCCCGCACCACCGGAACCATATGGTCTTGTGGTGAGCGGTTGATGTAAGGAGAAGGTTCGCGGCCGAAGCGTTCCGCCCGCAAGGAGGGACCCCCGACACCGGACCGCGATCCGAACGAACGGACCATCATGGACAGCGCCAACCAGCAAACCGGCGACGGACCGAACGGCGCCGCTCCCACCTCCCCGGGCCACCCCCCTCAAGCCAACCGCATGCCTGCTCTCGTCCTGGGGGCGCTGGGCGTCGTTTACGGCGACATCGGGACCAGCCCGCTCTACACCATGCGGGAGTCCTTCACCCACACCGGCCTGCCGCTCGACGAGCCGACCATCCTCGGCATCCTGTCGCTGGCGACTTGGGCGCTCATCATCGTCGTGACGCTGAAATACGTCCTGCTCGTCATGCGGGCGGACAACAAGGGCGAGGGCGGCGTCCTGGCTCTGGGCACGCTGGCCCACCGGGGGCTCAGCTCCAGAGCGGGCAACCGCGCCATCATGGCGCTGGCGATCCTGGGCATGGCGCTGTTCTACGGCGACAGCCTGATCACCCCGGCCATCTCGGTGCTGAGCGCGGTCGAAGGGCTGAAGGTCGTTACCCCCGCCCTGTCCCCCTACATCGTTCCGATCACGCTGGCGGTCCTCACCCTGCTGTTCCTGTTCCAACGGCAGGGCACCGGCCGCGTCGGCATCTTCTTCGGCCCGATCATGGGGGTGTGGTTCGCCACGCTGGCCGTGCTGGGCCTGATGCAGGTGCTGCACTGGCCGGATGTGCTGCGCGCGTTCAACCCGCTGTACGGGGCGGCGCTGTTCGTCAACCACGGCTGGGTGGCTTTCCTGACGCTGGGCGCCGTGGTCCTGGCGGTCACCGGGGCCGAGGCGCTCTACGCCGACATGGGCCATTTCGGGCGAGCGCCGATCCGCATCGCCTGGCTCTACCTCGTCCTGCCGGCCCTGCTGCTGAACTATTTCGGGCAGGGCGCCATGCTGCTGCACGAGCCGGAGACGCTGGAGAACCCCTTCTTCCATCTGGCGCCGGACTGGGCGCAGCTTCCCCTGGTCCTGCTGTCCACGGCGGCCACGGTCATCGCCAGCCAGGCGGTGATCTCCGGCGCCTTCTCGCTGACCCGGCAGGCCGTGCAACTCGGCTATCTGCCGCGGCGCGAAATCCGCCACACCTCGGAGCATGAGGTCGGGCAGGTCTACATCCCGCGCAACAACTGGCTGCTGCTGATCGGCGTGGTGATCCTGGTGATCGGCTTCGGGTCCAGCAGCAATCTGGCCGCCGCCTACGGCGTGTCGGTGACGGGGGCCATGGCCATCGACACGATCCTGGCCGCGGTGGTGGCGTGGCGGCTGTGGCGCTGGAATCCCCTGCTGGTGGTCGCCGCCTTCTCCACGCTGCTGGTGATCGACCTCGCGCTGTTCGGGGCGACCCTGCTGAAGGTGCCGGACGGCGGCTGGTTCCCGCTGCTGATCGCCGCGGCGGTCTACACGCTGATGACGACATGGCGCCGGGGCCGCCGCATCCTCGCCGAGCGGCTCTACGCCGACGCCCTGCCGATGGACCTGTTCCTGCAGCGCGTCACGCCGCAGTCGCCGCAGCGCGTCGCCGGGACCGCCATCTTCATGACCGGCAACCCCGACGTCGTCCCCCACGCCCTGCTCCACAACATCAAGCACAACCGGGTGCTGCACGAGCGGGTGGTCGTCATGACGGTCATCATGGAGGAGGTGCCCCGCGTCTCCCCGGACCGCGCCGTCCTGGTCGAGAAACTGGGCAAGGGGTTCTTCCGGGTCGTCCTGCGCTTCGGCTATCTGGAACAGCCGCACATTCCCCGCGCGCTGGAAAGGTGCCGCCGCTTCGGCCTGCATCTGGACATGATGGAGACGTCGTTCTTCCTGGGCCGCGAGACGCTGATCCCGTCGCGTTCGACCGGCCTGCCGAGCTGGCGCGAGCCCGCCTTCATCCTGCTGTCGAAGACGGCCCTGTCCGCCACGGAGTTCTTCTGCATTCCGCCGGGCCGGGTGGTGGAACTGGGCACGCAGGTGGAGATCTGACCGTCAGTCGCGCGCCACGATGGGGGTCAGGCGGAAACGCGCGGCGGCGGCTTCCAGCCGCCCGTCGCGCTTGACCGCGTCGACGAACCGGTTGACCCGGTCCAGCCACAGCGGGTCTCCCGGCGCCACCGCGTAGGCATAGGGCGTGGACTGCACCGGAATCTCCGGCGTGATCAGGTGCGCCCATTGGTGGACGCTGAGGATCCGCTGACCGTAGGGATAGTCGGTCAGAAAGGCGTCGGCGCGCCCGGACTGCACCTCCTCCTCCCTCTCCTGAGGTCCGGAGACGATGCGGACACTGGCCTTGCGGAGGGCGCGGCTGGCGTAATCGTCCATGACGGTGCCCTTTTGAACCGCGACCACCATGCCGTCCTGGTCCAGATCGTCCCAGCGCAGGATGCGCGGGTGCGCCTGGGAGGAAACGGCGTAGATGCCGCTGTTCAGATAGGGCTGGCTGAACGCGACTTTCTCGGCGCGGGCCGCGGTGACGCCGATGCCGAACATGCCGATGTCGCAACGGTCGCTCAGCAAATCGGCGATGAAGCTCGAAAAGCCGCTTTCCACGAAGCTGACCCGCGTGCCCAGATCCTGGCCCAAGGCCCGCGCCATGTCGACGTCCAGGCCCTGAAGCTCGCCGCTGTAGGGATTGCGGAAGGAGATGGCGTAATAGTCCGGCCACATGCACACACGCACCAGCCCGGTGCGTTGTATCCGGTCGAGCCGGCTTTCCGCCAGGACCGGCGCCGTGCCGGACACCAGGAACATCGACTGGAGCGCCGCATGGAACGCCAACGCCGACAGCGCGATGGATAGACGCCGCACCGCCTTGCCCCCTGAAACCAACTGACCACTGCGACAGGATAGCACCACGCGCCCAGCCTGCACAGCGCGGGCTTGCGATTCGCCCGCCCGCTGTTAAGATTCGTACGATATCAGCACATCGCACGGAGCCGCGCGTGATGGTCAAGCTTGCCCTGTTGCAGCATCGGGGCGCCCTTCTCGCGTTGGCTTTCTTGTCGGTGATGGCGCTTCTGTTCGAATTCACCTACGACATCCATGCCGACCGCACCCTGGCGTTGAAGCAGGCGGCGGAAAACATCGACGACTTGGCGAGCGCCCTGGAATCCTCCGTCAGCCGCACGGTCCAGACGGTGGACGTTACCCTCGCCTCGGTGGGCGATGCGGTAACCTTCGGCAATCTGCTGGGTGGTCAGCCGACGCCGGGCCACGAGGATGGGGCGCTGACGCCCCTGCTTCAGGAACGCCTGCGCCGGTCGCCGCACATCCGTGGCCTTTCGGTGCTCGACCGCCGGGGTATCCTGGTGGCGACGACGGAGGACCCGCGGCTGCTCGGCACCTCCTTGGCAGAGTTCGATCTGTTCCGCGCCCACCTGTCCGGTCAGAGCAAGGGGCTGCAGATCGGGAGCCCGGTGCGGGGCCGATTTCTGACGCCGGCCGGGGCTCCGGAGGATCGGTCGGGCAAATGGGTCCTGCCGATGAGCCGGGCCATTCGCGGGGCGGACGGGACGCTTCTGGGGGTCGCGATCGCCTCGGTCAATCCCGAGTATCTGCAGAGCGTCTTCCGGGCGGTGCGCAACGGCCTGCACGGAACGGTGTCGCTCTACCGCCGGGATGGCCTGCTCCTGACCCGGCTTCCGCAGGATGGTGGGGAAGGCATCGGCAGCCTGATGACGGGGACGGATCTGTTCCGGGTCCATCTTCCAGTGTCGGAAGGCAGCGTGTTCCATGAAACCGCCCCGGATGGACAGGCGCGCATCACCGCTTATCGCGCCACGCCGATCTGGCCGCTGGTTCTGGCGATCAGCCGCAGCGAAGACGAGGAGTTGGCGGGCTGGTGGACCAACCAGCTGGAAATCGCTGTTGTCGCCCTGGGCTCCGGTCTGGTCATCCTGCTGTTCACGGGCGCCCTGATCCTGCTGCGCCGCAAGGAGGCCCAGCTGGAGGACGGCAACGCCCGCTTCAACGCGCTTCTGGAAACCGCTGTGGAGGGCATCCTCACGGTGCGCGGGGACGGCGTTATCGAATCCGCGAACGGCGCCGCCCACCGTATTTTCGGCTACCCGCCCGGCGATCTGATCGGGCGCCATGTGCAGGAGTTGATGGAGCCGCATCATCACGCGGCTCACAGCCGCATCATGGAGACCATCGCCGCGGGCGCCCGCCGGATCGGCCCGAATTTCTCCCGCGAGGTCGATGGCCTGCGAATGGATGGAGAGGTCTTTCCCCTCGACCTGTCCATCGCCGAGGTGCGGACCCAGCAGGGCATCCTCTTCGCCGCGTTCTTCCGTGACCTGTCGGAGCGCAAGCGGGTCGAGCGGGCGCTGACCGAGGCCAAGGAGAAAGCCGAGGCCGGGCAGCGCAGCAAGATGGAGTTCCTGGCGACCATGAGCCATGAGATCCGGACGCCCATGAACGGTGTGATCGGCATGGCCGGGCTTCTTCAGGAAACCAAGCTCGACGAGGAGCAGCGGGGCTACGCCGACACCATCCGCGATTCCGCGGAATCGCTGCTGACCATCATCAACGACATCCTGGACTTCTCCAAGATCGACGCCGGACGCCTCACGCTGGAGGTGAGCGACTTCGAAGCCGTGCCGCTGGTCGAGAGCGTGGTGGAACTGCTGGCCCCGCGCGCCGCGGCGAAAGGGCTGGAACTGGCCAGCTACGTGCCGCCGTCCCTGCATGGCCCGCTGCGCGGCGATCCGGGGCGGCTGCGCCAGATCCTGATCAACCTCGCCGGTAACGCGGTCAAGTTCACCGATCAGGGCAGCGTGACCATCGTGCTGTCGATCGAGCAGAACAGCCTCCCCTCCGAAGGGGGCGAAGCGCTGGCGCGCGATGCGGAGGACGGCGCTCCGCAGGACACGCTGGTGTCCGTCCGTTTCGAAGTCCGGGACACGGGGATCGGCATCGCCGCGGCGGACCACAAGCGCCTGTTCTCCATGTTCAGCCAGGTGGACGGGTCGTCGGCCCGGCGTCACGGCGGGACCGGGCTCGGCCTTGCCATCTGCAAACGCCTCATCGAGCTGATGGGCGGGCGGATCGGCGTGCACAGCGTGCCCGGAGAGGGCAGCGTGTTCTGGGCCGTCATTCCCCTGTGGCGTGGCGCGGCGACGGAAAACACGTCCGTGGCCGGGGAAGCGGGTGCTTGGGCCGGACGGCGCGTTCTGCTGGTGGACGATCTGGCGGTGAACCGCGACCTGCTGGCCCGTCAGCTCGCCGCGATGGGGCTGGAAACCGAATCCGCCGCCACAGGAGAGGACGCCTTGCGCCGGCTTCTGGCCGCGAGCACGGCGGGACGGCCGTTCGACGCCGCCATCCTCGATCATTGCATGCCGGGCCTGACCGGGCCGGAGCTGGCCATCCGCATCCGTGCCGAACCGGCGCTGGCGACCCTGCCGCTGGCGCTGGCCACCTCCCACCGCATGGGCGATATGGAGGGGGACGTCGCCGGCGTGGCGGTGCGGATCGTCAAGCCCATCCGCACCGCGGCGCTGCACGCCGCCATCTCGCGCCTGTTCACCGCGCCGCCGCCAAGGATCTCACCGCGGGCGCCCGCTTCCGCGAACAGCCCCTCTTCCGGAGGCGTGGCGTCCGACACCGCCCGCCGCCGCATCCTGGTGGCGGAGGACAATCCAGTGAACCTTCAGGTGACCCTGGCCCTGCTGCGCCGGGCCGGCCATGCGGTCGATTCCGTGTCAAACGGATTGGAGGCGGTCAACGCCGTCGCCGCCCTGCCCTACGACCTTGTCCTGATGGATGTCCAGATGCCGGAAATGGACGGTCTGGCGGCGACGCGGGCGATCCGCCGGATGGGCGGTTCCGCCGCCCGTGTTCCGATCGTCGCCATGACCGCCAACGCCATGGAAGGCGATCAGGCGGTCTGTTTGGCGGCGGGAATGGACGATTACCTGCCCAAGCCCATCGCCGCCGACCAGCTCTTGCGGACCGTTGCCCGGTGGAGCGGTTATCCGAAAGGGAGCGGGCCCGACAAGCCGGAACCGCGCCATGAGGCCGCGACGCCGCCGCGGATCGACCACGCGAAGCGCCAGGACCTGCGCGAGGCAATCGGCGACGAGGGGTTCGCCATACTGATGGAAACCTTCCTCCACGAAACGCCCGGCCATCTCGACCAGCTCCGGCAGGCGGCCCAGAGCGGGGATTTCGCGACGGTGGAACGCGAAGCCCACATCCTGAAGGGCTCGACCGGAAACGTGGGATTTGCCCAAGCGTCCGCGCTGGCCGATGAACTCGTGGCGGCGGCCCGCAACAGGGATGTCGCGGGCATCGGCGGAAACCGGATCCAGGCTCTGGCCGCCGCCCTGAAAGACGCCGAGCGCGTCGAGACCTCGAAGGACAATGCTCGGATTGCGCTGGAGACGGCGGGGCTTCCGACGGACAGGCGGCCCGAAGGGGCGTAGCCATCCGGAACGGCCCACATCCGTTCCGGGCCCCCACGATCCATAGGCGTCACCCCGTGGTGGAAGCCGGCCCCCCGCGCGTCCTCTGTTCGCCGATGCTCAGCGCTGCCCGCCGCAGACACGGGCAACGAAGCTGTCGATGTCGCCGTTCAGCGTCACGGCGCGCCGCGCCAGTTCCCCCGCCGACGAGAGCACTTGGCTGGCGGCGGCGCTGGCGTCCTGGGCACCGGAAGACACGCTGGTCACCGCGTCGGCCACGGTGCGCACGCCGGCCGACGCTTCGCGGATGGAGCGGCTGATCTCGTCGATGGCCGCGCTCTGCTGCTCGGCGGCACCGGCGATGCCAACGGCGATCTCGTCGATGTCGTGGATCATGCCGCCGACACGCTGGATCACCGCCGCCGTATCACGGGTCACCGACTGGACCTGGGCGATCTGAAGGGTAATGTCCTCCGTCGCCTGGGCCGTCTGGTTGGCGAGATTCTTCACCTCGGTCGCCACCACGGCGAATCCCTTGCCAGCCTCGCCCGCCCGCGCCGCCTCGATCGTCGCGTTGAGGGCCAGCAGGTTCGTCTGGCTGGCAATGTCGTTGATGAGCTGAACGACGGCGCCGATCTGGTCGGACGCGGCGAGAAGGGAGCGGATGGTCGCGTCGGCCTCCCGCACCTTCTCCACCGAGCTGCGGGCGAGATCGGCGGTGCGGGACACACCCTGGGCCACCTCGCCGATGGCGCCCGAAACCTCGCCGGTCGCCGCGGCCACCCCGTCCACGTTCGAAGACACCTGCTCCGCCGCGGACGCCGCCGAGAAGGACTGCTCGCTGGCCGTGGCCGCGGTCGCCGTCATGGCGGTGGAGGAGGCTTCGAGCTGGGCGGCGCTGGCCGACAGGCTCTGCGCCACCTCCTTGATGTTGGCGCCGATGCGGGTGGCGCTCTCCACGAATTCGCGGCTCTTGCCGTCCATGGCGGCCAAGCCGTCGTTGATCTGGCGGGAATAGGCCCCGAACTCCCCGACCATGCCGGTCATCACGATGCGCCGGTAATACTGCCCCTCCGCCGCGTGCTGCATGGCGGCGTTGGCCTCCTTGCCGAAGGATTCCACGCGGTCGAGCAGGCGGTTGACGGTGCGCAGCATGTCCGCGATGGGACTGTTGCCGTGGATGTTCAGGATGCGCGGCTGCAGGTCGCCCTTTTCCGCGGCGGCGATCACCGTCATGGCTTTCCGGATGGTCCGGTTGGTGAGCACCAGCCAGCGGATGGCGGCAAGACAGGGAAGCACCGCCAGCAGACCGAGCACGGCGGCAGCGACGTCGCCGGTGGCGAGACCGTACACCGCCTGCGCCGCCGACAGCAGGGCGGCCGATGCGGCGGCGGCGAGCGCTTTAGAGACTGAAGACAAACTCGTCATAGCTCGTGCCCTTGTCGCGCAGGAGTTTTTCCAGCATGGCGCCGGAGGCCGCCATGGCCGCGTTCCGGTCGGCGTGCCGCGCCTCTTCCGCGCGCAGCGCGGCGTAGAGGCCCGCCGCCGCGTCCACCGCCGGCCGCGCCGGAACACGGCGGCTGGAGTGATAGCCGGTGATGGTCCGCCCATTCCCGCTGTCCGGGTTGCCGAAAACCGGTGTGACGTGGGCGAACACCCAGTAATGATCGCCGTCCTTCGCCCGGTTGATCACATAGGCGAAGATTTCGCTTCCGGCCTCGATGCGGCTCCACAACAGCTTGTAGACGCAACGCGGCATGTCCGGATGACGCACGATGTTGTGCGGCCGTCCCAGCAGTTCCGACTCGCTATAGCCGCTGATGCGCAGGAACACGTCGTTGGCGTAAGTGATGCGGCCTTTGAGATCGGTCTTGGAGACGATGATCTCGTCGCGGTGAAATGTCCGCTCTTGTCCGGTCAAGCTGTTGTGTGTGCCGCCTATGCCGACCGCCATGACCGTCCGCCTCTCAAACGCGCGGTGAACTCAAAAACTTGACAAGCAAGTCACCAACCTGACCGTTGGTAATACCTTTTGTTGATTGACTCATAGCGTACGTAATAATCGGTTGGCTTTAAAAACGGACAGGGACGAGCCGCGACAAATTGTACCACATGCGTCGCGCGCAAAAGAGGTTGCGCCAAAGCGCGCTCCGCGGAGTCCGAGGCGAGCGATCCAGTCACCCACTGGGCGGAGTGGTGGGAATTTTCCCTCCAGGATGGCGGATCACATACCCGGTTCGTAAACGGCGACCCGGTTGCGTCCCTCGCGCTTGGCGCGGTAGAGGGCGAGGTCGGCCCGGTGGATCGCCTTCTCCAGCGTGTCGTAAGCACCCTCGATCGCGGAAATGCCGATGCTGCTGGTCAGGTGGAAACGGCCCTCGGGTCCCGGAATCGCCATGCGGGACAGGTGGCGGCGCACCCGTTCCGCCACCACGCGGGATTCCTCCGCGGTGGCGCCGGGCAGGACCACCACGAACTCCTCGCCACCCAGACGTCCGAGAATGTCGTATTCCCGCAGGATGGCCTGACAACCGCCGGCCACCATCCGCAGGGCGTCGTCGCCGGTGGCGTGGCCGTAGCTGTCGTTGATGCGCTTGAAATGGTCGACGTCCAGCACGAAGACCGACATCGGCTCGTTGAAGCGGTGGGCGCGGGCCAGTTGCGAGCGCGCCAGTTCCATGAAGGAACGCCGGTTGTAGATTCCCGTCAGCGGATCGCGGGACGCCATGTCCCGCAGCGCCTCCTCCATGTTCCGGCGGTCGGTGTAGTCGTAAATCCACGCCAGATTCACCTGAACGCCCTGGATCACCGCCTGATTGACGGTGAACAGCGTCCAGAAGGACGACCCGTCGGCCCGGCGGAACTGCACCTCCATGTTGGTCACCGACCCGAAGGAGCGCAGGCGATCAATCACCCGCTCGCGCTGGTGCCGGTCCAGGTAATAGTCGCGGGCTTGGCGGCCAATCAGATCCTCGCGCTTCAGCCCGATCAACTCGGCGAAGCGGGTGTTGACGAAGATGATCCTGCCGTCGTCGCGGCGCGACACAGACACGCCGATCGGACTCTGCTCCAGAATGGCCTGGAGCCGCTCCTCGCTGGGCAACCCCTCGGTCAGGTCATGGATCACGCCGACGATGCCGCCCAGATTCCCCGCGCTGTCGCAGAACACCGCCTTGGTCAGGCTGGACAGGCGGGTGGTGCCGCCGACGAAGGGAACCGCCTCCTCGTAGCTGCGCTGCCCCCAGTGGACGGTCAGCTCGCGATCCTGGTCGGCGTGCGCCTTGGCGATGCGCGGGTCCATCACGGCGAAGGCGGTCTTGGCGACGATGCTGCGGCGCTCCAGACCGGTGTAGCGCTCAAAAGCGTCGTTGCAATCGGTGTATTCGCCCGCCGCGTTCTTCACGAAGACGGGAACCGGCAGCGTCTCGAACAGCACCTCCTTCATCAGAAGCTGGTCGCGCAACGCGGCCTGCGCCTGCCGATGGTGGCTGACGTCGGTGTAGACTCGCAGCGACTGCCGCTCTCCCGCCAGCCCGGTGAGGGGGCCGATCGACTCGGACACCCAAACGGTTCCGCCATCCAGGCACCGCAATGGCCGTTCTCCCGACGCGTCCGGCAGGGACGGGAGAAAAGCGTCCTCCGGCTCCAGCGCCGCGAGATCGAGACCGGTCAGACCGCCTTGGGCATAACGCAGCAGGCCGTGCAGGGCCGGGTTGGCATACAGGATGGTCCCCGTGTCCGTGGTGACGCAGACCCCCGACGGCAGCGTGTCGAACGCACGCCACAGCGCAGCCCGGGTTTCCTCCGCATCCCCAGAAGGACTCATTGAACCAACCGAATCCAGCATGGCCCCCACAGCGTCATGGAAGATTCTTGCGCCACGATAGGGCAAACCGCGAGTACGTTAGCCGATGCGCCTTTTTGCCCCTGTGTGCCATCTTGTCGCGCTATGGTGGTGATCGCCTATTTTAAGCGCAAAATCTATCGATTTCTGAATGTTTCACACGCAACCATCACACGGTCTTCCACCGTCCGGTCCACCGGCAACCCCACCCTCAACCAATCCTGCCGATAGTCGAACCGGCGGACCAGCACCCCGGCCCGGCCCAACGCGTCGTAAAGCCCGGCGGCCTGGGGGTCGTCTATCAGACGAAAGAGCGACGTCCCTCCAGCGACGCGGAGCCCGGCCACCGCCAGACGCCCGTCGAAGCGGGCCGCGGCCTCGGTCAGACGCCGCCGGGTGGCGGTGATCCACGCCGAATCCGACAGCGCCGCGGTCGCGACGGCCAGCGCTGGGCCCGACACCGCCCACGGCCCCACGGCGGCGCGCAGATCCCGGACCAGCGCCGGCTCGCCGAGCAGGAAGCCGAGCCGGACTCCGGCCAGCCCGAAGAACTTCCCGAAGGAGCGCAGGATGACCAGACCGGCGCGCCCGGCCTCCGACGCCACGCTGCACTCCGGGGTGACCTCGGCGAAGGCCTCGTCCACCACCAGCCAGCCGCCCCGCGCCGCCTGCCGCTCCGCCAGGGCCAGCAGGGTTTCGGGCGGGACGATGCGGCCGTCCGGGTTGTTCGGGTTCACGGCCACGACCACGTCGGCGTCGCATCCCTCCAGCGATTCCACCTCGGTCACGCGATGGCCGGCCTTGGCCCAGCCCGCGGCGTGTTCGGCGTAGGTCGGCCCGAGCACGGCGACCGTCCCCGGACAGCGCAGCCGCGGCAGAATCTGGATCAGCGCCTGGGAACCGCCCGCGGCGGCGACGCGGTCCGGTGACGGCGCGCCGTAGCAGGCCGCCGCAGCCTCGCGCAGGGCCGTTTCGGCCGCGCGGCCCGGCAGGCGCGCCCAGGCATCGATCGGGATGGGCGGCAGCGGGTAAGGCCAGGGGTTGATGCCGGTGGACAGGTCCACCCAGGGCTCCGGCGCCCCCGGAAAGGCCGCCCGCGCCGCGTCGAGGTCGCCGCCATGGATGATCTCGCCCTGAACGCCCCTCTCATGGACGATCTCCTCATGGACGATCCTCTTGGACCCCGCCGCCGATTCCGCCATCATCCCGCCCCTTCCCTTCCCCAGAGGATTCGATCCCGTGGAGCTTCATCCGTCCGTGCTCGCCGCCGCTCTCCTCATCGAGGCCGCCGCCGGCTATCCGGACGCACTCTACGCCCAAATCCGCCACCCGGTGGTGTGGATCGGGGCGCTTATCGCCCAGCTTGACCGCGCGCTCAACCGCGGGCGCGATTCCTTCGCCGTCCGAAAGGCGGCGGGGGTGCTGGCCCTGCTCGTCCTGCTGCTGGTGGTGGGCGGAGCGGCGTCCGCAGTCGCCGGGCTCTGCCGGCACCTGCCGCTCGGCGGCCTCCTCGAAGCGGCGCTGGCCTCCACCCTGCTGGCGCAGCGCAGCCTGCACGACCATGTCGCGGCGGTCGCCGCCGCCTTTCGCGACGGCGGGCTGGAGGCGGCGCGCGAGGCGGTGTCGCGCATCGTCGGCCGCAACCCGGCGAGCCTGGACGAGCATGGGGTGAGCCGCGCCGCCATCGAAAGCCTGTCGGAGAATTTCTCGGACGGGGTCGTCGCCCCGGCCTTCTGGCTGCTGGTCGGCGGGCTGCCGGGGATCGCGCTCTACAAGGCGATCAACACCGCAGACAGCATGATCGGCCACCGCACGCCCCGGCACGAGGCGTTCGGCTGGGCTGCGGCGCGGCTGGACGATCTGGTCAACCTGCCCGGCTCCCGCCTGTCGGCGCTGCTGATCTGGGTGGCCGCCCGCTTCACCGAAGGGGCCGACGCCGCCGAATCCTGGCGGTCGGTGCGGCGCGACGCCCACCGCCACCGCTCGCCCAACGCCGGCTGGCCGGAGGCGGCGATGGCCGGGGCGCTCGACCTCCGGCTCGGCGGGCCGCGGGTCTATGGCGAGGTTCGGGTCGAGGACGCCTGGATGGGGCCGGGCCGCACCGCCGCCACCGCGCAGGACATCACCCGCGCCCTTCACCTCTACCGGCGCGCCTGCATCGCCCTGGTGGCCGGCGCGCTGCTGCTGGCGCTGACCCTCTGACCGCGCCAAAGGAAAAGGGCCTCCAAAGAGCCCCTTTCCCAATCAGACAACCCGGCTTCAGACAACCCGGAAGTTCTTGAACTGCCAGGGATCGTCGTGGTCGATGTCCTCGGGGAACAGACGCTCGCGGTCCTGCAGCGGAGTCCAGTCACCGTAGGCGCCGACCAGCTCGCCAAGATAGGGCTTGGCGATTTCCAGGATGCGCTGGAAGTCGATCTCGTCCGGCTCGACGATGCCGCGGTTCGGATTCTCCAGCGCCCAGATGATGCCGGCCAAAACCGCCACCGTGACCTGCAGCGAGGTCGCGTTGTTGTAGGGCACCAGGGCGCGCGCCTCGTCGATGCCCAAGCGGGAACCGAACCAGTAGATGCCCTTCTTGTGGCCCATCAGCAGCACGCCCAGCTCGTCGGTGCCGCTGACGATCTCGTGCATCATCAGGCGCTGGCTCGGCTGCATGTACCAGTTCTTGCCGGCCAGCTCGTGCACCGACTTCACCGCGTCGTCGCAGGGGTGATAGGCATAATGCACGGTCGGGCGGTAGGTGACGTGGTTGCCGTCGCGCTGGGTGTAGTAGTCGGCGATGGAAATCGCCTCGCTGTGGGTGATGAGGAAGCCGTGGAACGGCCCCTCCAGCGGAGTCCAAGTGCGCACGCGGGTGGAGGCGCCGGGCCGCATCAGGTAGATGGCGGCGTCGCAGCCGAACTCATGGCGGCGGCCATCGGCCGGGAAATGCTTCTCGTGGCTGCCCCAGCCGAGTTCGGTGGGCTGGCAGCCCTCGCCGACGAAGCCGTCGATCGACCAGGTGTTGACGAACTCGCCCACCCTCTTCGGCTCGTTGGACACCTGGGTGTCGCGCTCGGCGATGTGGATCACCTTGACGCCCAGCTTGGCGGCCAGAGCGCCCCAGCCGGCGCGGTCCTTCGGGACCTCCGTCGATTCGCCAGTGTCGGCCGCGACGTTGAGCAGCGCCTGCTTCACGAAATGCGAGACGAGGCCGGGGTTGGCGCCGTGAGTCAGGACGGCGGTCGGCCCGCCCTCGTAGGTGGCGCGGTGCGACAGTGCCGTCTCGCGCAGGGCGTAGTTGGAGCGCAGCGACGGCGACAGGGACGGATCGGTGTAACCGCCGGCCCACGGCTCGACGCAGGTGTCGATGTAGAGCGCGCCGACCTTGTGGCAGAACTCGAACAGGGCGACGGACGACACGTCCACCGACAGGTTGACCAGGAAGTCGCCCTTGCCCAGCATGGGCTCCAGCACCTGGGCGTAGTTCTCCCTCGTCAGCGGCAGGTTGATGAATTTGACGCCAAGCTCATCCGCCTCGGCATGACCGCGCTCCTCGGCGGTGACGATGGTGATCTGGTCCTTCGTGATTCCGATGTGGCGCAAAATCAGGGGCAACACTCCCTGGCCAATCGATCCGAAGCCGACAATGACCATGCGGCCGGTGAAGGTGATGTGCTTGGTGTCCAGGGTCATCTAAGACGGTCCCCCGTGGTTGGCGTGACAGAAATACAGCCCGTCACCCTCGCGCCTCTTGCAAAGGCGGAGGGTGGCGGACCAACGATGGTTTACGGTGATTTTTTAGGGATATCCACAGCTTTCCCGCGATGCGGGACTTATGCCACGCAGCTCTTGAGGACGTAGCCGGGCGTTTCCAGCAGCGGCGCGTCCGAAACCTCGACCACGCGGGCCTGGTCGAACCCGTTGAAGGCGGTGCGCAGGCAGGAGCCGTAGGCCCCCAGCTGGCCCAGCTCGATCCAGTCGCCGGCGCGGATGTCCGCCGGCAGGTGGAACGGGCCGTTCATGCGGTCCGCGCTGTCGCAGGTCGGGCCGTAGAAGGCGAAGGCCTCCACCGGCTCGTCGCCCATCGGCGCGAAGGGACGGATCATGCGGGCCGGGAAGCGGAAGCCGGGGACACCGGCGTCCGACAGCGCGCCGTAGACGCCGTCGTTGATGAACAGCTCGTTGCCGCGGCGCTTCACCACCTGCACGACCAGCGACACGCCCGGCGCGACCAGCGCGCGGCCCGGCTCGCACCAGACGCGGCAATGCGCCGGCAGGTCGAGCTTCGCCACGCCGCGGGCGATGGCCTCCATGAAGTCGCCGAGCGGCGGCGGGGTGACGCCCGGATAGGAGACGGGGAAGCCGCCGCCGACATCCAGAACGTCGATGACCACGCCCGACTCCGCGATGATGCGGCCGGCCAGTTCCAGCGCCCGCTCGTAGGCGGACGGGTCGAGCATCTGCGAGCCGACATGGAAGGACATGCCGACCTTCGGGGCCACCATGCGCACGGCCTGGAGCAGTTCGACCGCCTCCGTCGCCGGGGCGCCGAACTTGCCGGACAGGTCGTAGACCGCGTTGCCCTTCGGCAGGGCCAGACGCACGACGAGGCCGAGGTCCTGGGCGTCGCCCGTCTCCTCCAGAATCTTCTGAAGCTCCTCCATGCTGTCGAGCACGAAGTCGCGCACGCCGTACTGCTGGTAGGCGGTGCGGATCGCCTCGCGCCCCTTCACCGGATGCATGTAATGCAGCACCGCGTCCGGAAACATCTGGCGGATCAGACGGATTTCACCGGGCGAAGCCACGTCGAAGTGGCGCACGCCGCCGGCCCACAGGGCGCGCAGCACCGCCGGCTCCGGGTTGCACTTCACGGCGTAGAGCACGTCGCCGGACACGGCGGCGTCGAAGGCGGCCACGAAGCTGGACGCGGTGTCGGCCAGGACGCCCGGACGGATGCAGTGCATCGGCTCCTCGGGACGGGCCATCGCCACCGCCTGATGGACGGAGGTGCGGCGGTCCGACACCGGCGAAGCGCCGAAGGACGGGGCGGAGATGGAAACGCCGCGGCGCAGCGGGGCGACGGCGGAACGGGAACGGATGAAGCCCATGGCGCACTCCTTACCCTGGGCCACCCGGCGCGGGGCGGTCCAGCGAACAGACGGGAATCCGACACGGCCGTCAAAGCCGCGGATCGGAATTCGGGTTGTGGTGAAAGGCGACGGAGAAAAGCCGGGTCAAACGCTCACGAGCGGGCTAACAGCTCCGCAGGTTCAAAGCGTCGATGTCCGGCTATGGGCTACCGTCTGAGAGCCCTGCCGTGGAGAGCCAACATGCCTACCTCCCTCTCGGGACCGGCCCACTGATGACCGGTTCTGCCAAAAAGGACGCGGTACGTCGTTGCATAACCACAGAGGGCCATTGGCACGTGCGAGTGCGTCGTCTCCGATGAATTACGCTTTTTCCCCGGCGATTCAAGTGATTTTTTGATGACAGGTCGGGATCGGTCCGGGATCGGCCCGGGATCGCGATGGTGGCGGTCAGCGGGGCGCCGCGTCCGCCGTCTCGGCGAAGGCCGGACGGTCGGAGCCGAGCACATGGTCCATCAGCCAGAAGCGCAGGAATCCCCGCACCGCGACGCCGGTGTCGAGCCGGCCGCTCTCCACTTGCTGGCGGATGCGGGCGAACTGCCCCTCCAGCAACCGGTGGTGGTTGCGGTGAGCCACGAAACGGCCCGGCGCCACACGGCGCAGCACCCCTTCCTCCATGGCGAAATGGGCGTGCACATGGTCGTGCAGCATTCCCAGAAGGTCCAGGGATTCGTGAATCGGCGCCCCTTGGCGGCTCATCAGGTCCAGTTCGTTCATGAGGTCGGCGAGCTGGCGGTGCTGCGCGTCGAGCGGCCCCACTCCGACGTCGAAGGCGCTGTTCCAGGCGATCAGGGTCCGCCCTTCCGGCGTCCTGGAGGCGTCGCGCACCAGCGCGGTGTAATCGCCGTCGTGCAGGATCTCATGTCCGCACAGAGCGGCATCCAGCGTGCCCGCCACCGTGCACAGGAAATCCGAGGTGACCTCGCAGTCGCGGACATAGTCGATCAGCCGGCCGAATTGCTGGTCCAGCATCGCGTGGTGGCCGGCGTGCTCCTCCCACCGGGTGAAGCCGGCGGCACGGATGATGACTTCCTCATGGTCGAAATGCATGCGCATTTCGTCCGCGAACCGGCTGAATCGAGGAACCATGGAGTCACGGGAAGCGCCGTCGACGCAGGCGCAGCGGATGGCCTCGACATGGTCCATCAGCGACGTATGGGCCGCGTCGATGAAGCCGTTGCCCGTACACGGGATGGAGTGGCCATCCGTGGTCATGGAGCCTCCGAAGCGGGTGGCGCGCCGCCCTTGGATCGGCGCCGATACCGAAGGGCTTGTAACAGCGCCGCTTTTCGCCCGCAATCGGCTGCGGCGAAAGGTAACGGCGGCAGCCGGGTCATGTTGGGCGGGTCATGAAACGTTACCGGTTTCCGACTCGAACTTCGGAAAGCGGTCGGCGATCACGTCACCGGTGAAGGACGCCACCCAGCCATCCGGGCGCGTGAAGAAGCGGATGGCGGTGAATTCCGGGTCCGGTCCCATGTCGAACCAATGCTTCGTCCGCGCCGGGATGCTCAACAGGTCACCCGCCCCGCACACGAGGCGGAACACTTTTCCGTCCACATGCAGATAGAAGGCGCCGCTTCCCTGCACGAAGAACCGGGCCTCGTCCTCGTCGTGGGTGTGCTCCGCAAGGAAGGCGGCGCGGCGGACCGCGGCATCCGGCTGACCACGCGGCATCCGCACCACGTCGGCGGACTGGAAGCCGCGCGCCTCCTTCAGGGCCGTCACCGGCCCGGCGTAGGCTTCCAGCACCGCATGGGCGTCGGCGGCGTCTGGAATGGCCTGAGGCGCTGGCCAGCGCTCGAACAGCACGCCGGCCAGCGCCAGATGGGCGGTGACCAGCGCCGGGTCGGCGGATGAGAGTTCCGCAACGGTGGGATCGGTGTCGCTGTAGACGGACAAACGGGCCATGGTGCGCCTCGTTGTGCAGGTGCACTCAGAATGAGACGAAGCGGCGCCCGGCGCAACCGAAACGGTTGAATTCATACCTCAGTATGCGCGCAACGAACGAATCAGCGGCGGATTGCCAGCCCCAGCGACACGATCAGCCCAACCGCGAGCAGAAGCCCGACGAATCCGCCGACTCCGGCCCAGCCGAAGGCGTACCAGAAGACGCCGCCCAGCGTCCCGGCGATGGTAGAGCCCATGTAATAGCAGAACAGATAGATCGCCGACGCCTGCCCGCGGTTGACCGGCGCCCGCTGCCCGATCCAGCCGGAGGCGATGGTGTGGACCCCGAAGAAGGCGAAGGTGAACAGGGCGATGCCCGGAACCATCGTCCACAGACTGTCGGGCGTCATCAGCGCCAGACCGGCCGCCATCATCGCCGCGGCGACGGCCAGCACCCTGCCCCGCCCCAGCCGCACCGCCAGCCCGCCGAACAGCGGCGAGCTGACGACACCGCAGAGATAGACCGTGAAAACGGCGCCGACCGCCGCCGGGCGCAGGTCGAAGGGCGGCGCCAGCAGGCGGAAGCCGATGTAGTTGAAGACGGTGACAAAGGCCCCCATGGACAGGAACCCCATGGCGAACAGGGCGAGCAGCCCGCGGTCCATCAGGTGTCCACGCCACGCCTCGGCCAATTCCCGCACGCCCGCCGGCCGCCGCTGGAAATGGCGCGATGCGGGAAGCGCAAACCACACCGCCAGTGCGGCGGCGATTCCCAGCGTGCCGATCACCCCCATCGCCATGCGCCAGGACGCGACATCGGCCACCAGCGCCGTCAGCGCCCGCCCCGACATGCCGCCAAGCGCCGTTCCGCCGATGTACAGGCCCATGGCGACCCCGGCGGAGCGCGGGTCCACCTCCTCCGACACGTAGGCCATGGCGACGGCGGGAAGACCGCTGAGCGCCATTCCTTCCAGCGCCCGCACCAGCAGCAGCGACGCCCAGTCCGGCGCCATCGCGCCGCTGATGCCCAGCGTGCCGGAGGCGAGCAGGGAAAGCGCCATGATCGCCTTGCGCCCGAACCGGTCCGACACCGCCCCGGCGACCAGCAGCGCGAAGGCCAGAACGCCGGTGGACACCGACAGGGCGAGGCTCGACTGCGCCGGGGTGACGCCGAACTCCCGCGTGAATTCCGGCATCAGCGGCTGCACGCAGTAGAGCGCGGCGAAGGTGGAGAAGCCGGCCACGAAGAGGATGCGGCTCGCCCGCTTGTAGGCCGGCGTGCCGGCGACGAGATACTCCGCCCCCGGTTCAGTCGCCCCCTGCCCCGCCGGTTCGATCCGAACCCTGCCGAAATCGCCGTCCGCCACGTCGGTCCGTCCCCATGATGCGCCGCAACATGCACGCAAGAGGGGAATGTGCGCCCGCAACGGCGGCCTGTCCAACGGATCGGACGCAGTGCAGCAATATGATTCCGTTATGACAACCGGCCGGCGGGTTTACGGGATCAGCGCGCCGAGGTCGAACTCCTTGGCGAAGGCCAGCATGGCGCCGCAGGCGCTGGCGGACGACACGCGCAACACGCCGTTGCCGACGACGGTCGGGAACTTGCTCTTCTGAAGCGCCTGCTGGGCGCGCTCCAGATCGGCCACCGTCAGCACCATGCCGGCCAGGAAGGGGCGCGGAACCGCCAGCGCCGGGTCGCCGGTCCAGCCCCAATGCAGCGCGGCGGGATCGGCCACAACGATGGGGGCGCTGCCGGTCGGCACGACGCGCGCCGGCCCCCGCACCTCCACCGCCGTGCCGAAAAGCCGGGCGTAGGAGGAGGCGGTGGCGTCGGTATCGTCGGCGGCGACGACCAGGGCGGCGAGGCCGGTCACCGTGTTGTCGTGCTGGATCAACTCCGGACGCCAGACCACCTCGGGGGTGTGGTGCTGGCACAGGAAGACCCGCCCGCCCCACTCCGGCACACCGTCGATCGGGGTCGTCGTGAAGCGCGCCTGCTGCGCGCCGCCCGGAAGCTCAACGGGGCGGCCGAACTCCACCGGCTCGCCCGCCGGATAGCCGGCCTCGACCAGGAGGCGTTGCGCCGCCCGCGCGTCGTCGGTCTTCAGCGCCGCCGCGGCGATGCCCTCGCGGGTTTTCAGAACGTCGCTGAAAAAGGCGGTGAAGGGATGCGGCTGTTCGATGGCGAGCAGCTCCAGATAGTCGCCCGCCCCGAACATCATGGTGTGGTTGGCCGACTTCAGTTCGCCATGCCGGCCCTTCGGCGAGATGGTGAAGCCCATGCGGCGATAGGCGTCCTGCGCCTTCTCCAGATCGCGGACGACGATGACGAGATGGTCGATGCCGTTGATTCCGTGTGCGCCCATGACCCTTGGCCCTCCGCTTTGCCGGCTTTTCGCGTCCGGCCAGCCATAGTGCAAGGGGGCGGCGCGATGCAATAGTCAGGGCGCAAGGGTCAGGGCGCCAGCGGTCGCTCGCGCCATGCGGCGACGACGTCCGGCATGGGCGGCGATTCCCCATGCTCGCCATGGATCGCCAGAATCTCCGCCGGGGCGACCACGGCACCGCGCGCCACGAAGGCGCCCTGCACCACGGCCAGCGCCGCCGTGCCCGTGGCGGTCTCCACCCGGTGCTCGATGAAGAAATACTTGTCGTCCCAGCACAGCACGCGGGTCGCCAGCTCGAAGCGCTGGAAAGGCGCCAGCGGGCGGCGGAAGCGCAGGTTGGCGGCGCCGATCACCGGTTGCCAGCGGTGACGCATGATCGACCGCCCCATGCCGGAGCGCAGCATCAGATCGACGCGCCCCAGGTCCATGACGCTGAAATAGCGGGCGTTGGTCATGTGCATGTTGAGGTCGAGGTCGGTCGGCCACACCCGGAAGCGCAGCCGCGCCACTTCCAGGAACCCCACCGGCCGACCGGTCAGAGCGGCCACGATGACGGCGATCAGGCGGAACAGCAAATTCATAACCCTATCCCCTCCGGCCCGGCCGGGCGGATGGGACCGCACCGGCTCAGGCGCTCTTGGACGCCAATCCGCGCTCGTCCAGCGCGGCCTGCACCTGGGCCCCGATCTCCCGCAGTTCGCCCACGGTCGCCTCCAGGTCCTGGCGCTGCTGCTCCAGGTCCTTCAGCCGCGCGTCGATGCGCTTCTGCAGGACCTTCAATTGCTCCACCCCGCCATCGACGTTGTAGAGGTCGAGATACTCGCGAATCTCCGCCAGCGAGAAGCCCAGCCGCTTGCCCCGCAGGATCAGCTTCAGCCGGGCGCGGTCGCGCTTGGTGTAGACTCGGTTGTTGCCCAGTCGGTTGGGCGAGAGCAGCCCCTTCACTTCGTAGAAGCGGAGGGCGCGCGGCGTGATGCCCAGTTCTTCCGCCAACTGATTGACCGTGTAGAGCTGTTCCATGGTGGGGGGCACGCCTTCCGTCACGTCGCGCCGCGGCGGCGTGGGGGAAGCGATGGCCGCTCGCTCCACGCCGCCGGACGGCGTCTCCGTTCCTACCACACACGCCGCGATGTGACAAAGCCGTGCGCCTTTTCCCGGTCACCCCTCCGGCTGCTGCAACGATTCGGCGATCAACTCCTTCTTGGACAGCTTGCCGACCGCCGTCTTGGGCAGCTCGGCGCGGAACTCGATCCGCTTCGGCATCTCGATCCGCGAGATCTTGTCGCGCAGGAAATCCCTCAACTGCTCCGCGGTCAGGCTGGCGCCGGGCCGGAGCTGGACAAAAGCCTTCGGGCTCTGGCCGCGGTAGTCGTCGGGGATGCCGATGACGCAGACGGCGACCACATCGGGGTGCTGGTAGATGGCCTCCTCGATCACGCGCGGATAGACGTTGTAGCCGCCGCAGAGGATCAGGTCCTTCAGCCGGTCGAGCAGGAAGACGTAGCCGTCCTCGTCCATCACCCCGACGTCGCCGGTGAACAGCCAGCCGCCGACGATGGTGCGCCGGCTCTCCTCGTCCTTGTTCCAGTAGCCGGCCATGACGTTGGGTCCGGACAGCACGACCTGCCCCTTCTCGCCGGGCGGCAACACGCGGTCGGGATCGTCGAGCGCGCGGATCTGCACCATGATGCCGGGCAGAGGCAGGCCGATGGAGCCCTCCTTGTTCACCCCGGTCAGCGGGTTGCAGGCGCAGACCGGCGACGCCTCGCTGAGGCCGTAGCCCTCGACCAGCACGCAGCCGGTGGCCTCCTCGAACTGGCGCTTCAGCTCCGTCGGCAGCGGCGCCCCGCCGGAGATGCAGTAGCGGATCGACCGCATCGGGTGGCGCGCCACGTCCGGGTGGCTCAGCAGCGCCTTGTACATGGTCGGCACGCCGGGCAGCAGCGTGGGCTTGCGCCGCGCGATGGTCTTCAGCACCTGCAGCGTGTCGAAGCGCGGCAGCATGACCAGCTCCGCCCCCGCCGCCAGCCCCATGTTCAGGATCACCGTCATGGCGAAGACGTGGAAGAAGGGCAGGACGGCGAGCATCCGCTCCTCCCCCAGTGCCATGCCGGGGAACCAAGCCTGCACCTGCCGGGCGTTGGCCACGAGGTTGGCGTGGGTCAGCATCGCCCCCTTGGGCACGCCGGTGGTCCCGCCGGTGTATTGCAGCACCGCCACGTCGCGCCGCGGGTCCAGCCGCACCGGCGGCATTACACCGTCGTTGGCGAGCAGCGCGTCGAAGTCCACATGCCGCCCGTCCTGGGGAATGCTGGCCAGCTCGCTGCGCTTCAGCACGCGGAACAGCACGCTCTTCACCGGCGGCAGGATGGAGGCCATGCGGCAGACGACCACCGTCTTCAGCCGCGTGCGGTCCAGCATCGCCTCGATGCGCGGATGGATCTGCTTCAGATCGAGCGTGACCATGATCTCGGTCCCGGAATCCTCGATCTGGTGCTCCAGCTCCCGCTCGACGTAGAGCGGGTTGTAGTTCACCACCGTGCCGCCGGCCTTCAGGATCGCGAAATAGGCGATCACATAGGTCGGCGTGTTCGGCAGGCACAGTCCCACCCGCACACCCGGCCTCACCCCCATCGCCGCGAAGCCCTTGGCCGCCCGGTTCACCAGTCCCAGCACCTCCGCGTAGCGGTAGCGGCGGCCGAGGAAGTCCAGGCACGGACGGTCGGCGTAACGGCGGGCGGCCTCCTCGAACAGCTCGGCCAGCGGCGTCACGGCGATCGGCTGGTCCCAGGCGATGCCCTCGGGGTAGTGGACCAGCCAGGGATGGGCCGGCGTGTCGTCCCCGATGCTGCCCCGGCGCGCAAGATTCTCGGTCATCTCCGATCCTCCCGGCTGCGCGGCGGTTAGGACAGGCGACGGCGGAAGGCGGTGCGGGGCAACGGAATTCCGGGCGCGGCGGCGGTCTGCATGGTTTCACTCCCCTCGAATTGATTTGATGGTTCCCGGATCATTGAGGCGCCGGAAACGTTTTGGTTATGACGTTGACGTAAACGTAAACTCTGCTTACTGTCAAGATCCGACAAACACGAATCCAGGGGAGAGAGACTGATCCATGGTTGAGGACATCCTGCGCGAACTCCAGTCCCGCTCCACCAGCTTCCGCAGCCTGAAGGCCGACGTCCGCTTCGCGCTGGAGCACGGCGAGGCGGTGCGGGTCAACGCCCGCGAGACGCCCGTCGCCATCGCGCGGGAGGGGGCCGGAGACGACGATCCCGACTGCACCATTCGCATCTCCGCCGAGAATCTGAAGAAGCTGATGGACGGCCGGCTGAACCCGATGCTGGCCTTCACCATGGGCAAGCTGAAGGTGGACGGCTCGATGGGCGTCGCCATGAAACTGGCGCAGCTCCTCGACGACTGAGCGCCTGCGACCGGGCGACGGGAACCGGACGGCGGCACCATAAGCCGCCGCCGAACAACGAACACAAAAGGCGAACACAGGGAGGGAACATCCATGACGCACGCCCTGCGCGCGGCGCTGGCGGCTGCCGGCCTGCTGCTGCTGTCCACGGCCACAGCCCAGGCCGCCGAGCCGCGCACGCTCACCTACCGCATTCTGATGGGCGACGATCGGGTGGGCAGCGAAACCGTCCGGCTGGAGCCCCAGGGCGACATGACCAAGGTCGCCGTCACCGCCTCGACGCGGGTGAAGGTGCTGTTCATCAACTTCCGCTACGATCACAAGCGGGAAGAGGTGTGGAAGGGCCGGACGCTCGAATCCATGAGCGCCCAGACCGACGACGACGGCACGCCCCACACCATCCGCATGATGCGGACCGGCGGCGGTTACTCCGTCACGGTGGATGGCAAGACGGGCGAAACCGGCGCCAACACCCTGCCCCTGACGCTGTGGACCCCGGAGGTGCTGAAGCGCCCCACCCTGCTATCGGTCATCGACGGCAAGCCTTACAGCGTGCGCACCGACCTCGTCGGCACCGAGACGCTGACCGTCGGCGGGCGCGCGGTGCCGGCGCAGCATCACCGCATTTCCGGCGACGTGGAGCGCGACCTGTGGTTCGACGCGCAGGGCACCCTGCTGAAGACCCGCTTCAAGCGCAGCGGCTACGATGTTACCTACATCCTGGACTGAGATGTGTTCTGCGTGAGGGTGTGATGCCGCTGTTCGTGTTCCCCGACGACCCGTCCTGGAACGAGGAAGCCGACGCCGTCGAGTTCGCGGTGGAGGTCGGGGAGTATCACGGGCGGGTCTTCGTCCCGCGCCGCGCTTTGCAAACCCTCGCCGGCCATCTGCCGAAGCCGGACGAGGCGCTTCAGTATGTCTGCCTGAACCGCCCGGTCTTCGACAAGGCGGTGGAGGCCCGCATCATGGACCGCAAGCTGGACCCGGATGCGAACGTCCATCTGACGGCACGGGACGTGCGGCGGGTGGCGCCGTAGGAGCTTCAGTGGTCGCGTCGGGCCCCCACCCAACCCTCCCCCGCTTCGCAAGGGAGGGCTTTTTTTTCCTCCCCCTGCGGAGCTCTCGCGCAAACCGGAGGTTTGCGCTGACGCGGCAGGCGGACCTTCGGTCCGCCGAGAGCGGGGGAGGTCGGGAGGGGGCCCTACACGACCACCCCTACCCTCAAATGCTGTAATTGTCCGCGATCCCCGACCGCAGTTGCTCCACCTGCTCGCGGAAACCGCCGCTGTCGCGGCCCGGCTCGTTGCGGACATCCTGGACGATGCGCGCCGGGCTGCCGCCCAACACGATGATGCGGTCGGCGAGATGCACCGCCTCCTCCAGGTCGTGCGTGACGAACAGCACGGTCTTGCCGGTCTCGCGGTGGATGCGCAGCAGCTCGTCCTGAAGGCTGTGCCGCGTGATGGCGTCGAGCGCGCCGAACGGCTCGTCCATCAGCAGGATGTCGGGATCGACGGCCAGGGCGCGGGCGATGCCGACGCGCTGGCGCTGGCCACCCGACAGCTCGTAGGGCCAACGCCGCCCGTAATCGTCCAGCCGGACGAGGCGCAGCGCGGCGGCCACCCGTTCCTCGCGCTCGGCGGTGGAGATTGGCAGCCCCTCCAGCCCGAAGCGGACGTTCTTGGCGACCCGCCGCCAGGGCAGCAGGCGGGCGTCCTGGAAGACGAGACTGACCGGACGGTGGCCGGGCTTCTTCGTTTCGTGGATGGTCACGGCGCCGGCGCGCGCCGTGTGCAGACCGGCGACGACGCGCAGCAGGGTGGACTTGCCGACGCCGGACGGCCCGACGATGGCGACGAAGCTGCCGCGCTCGATGGACAGGTCGACGTCCACCAGGACCGGCGGGGCCTCGGCGCCGTAGCCGATGGCGACGCCCTTAAGATCGATCACAGCGGAGCCGTTTACTTTTGCCATGCGAGCACCCGCTGCTGAACCTGCATGAACAGGAAGTCGCACACGCCGTAGAGCGCCGCGATGGTGACCATGTAGAGCACGACGATGTGCGTGGCGAGCAGGCCGGAGGCGTCGGACATGCGCGCGCCCAGGCCGGAGATGCCGAACAGCTCCGCCGCCACCACGGTCATCCAGCCCTGCCCCAGCCCGGCACGCACGCCAGCCAGGATGCCCGGCAGCGCGCCGGGCAGGACGATCTTGAACAGGCGCGGAATCAGCCCACCCTGACCGAAGGCGTGGCCGAGTTCGATCAGGTCCTTGTCCACCCCGCGCACCGCGCTGTAGGTGGCGTAGTAGTTGATCCAGAAGACCGTCAGCGCGATCAGGAAGGTCGCCGCCGACTTGCTGACGCCGAACCAGATGATGGCGAAGGGAATCCAGGCGATGGACGGGATGGGGCGCAGCATGCGCACCACCCAGGCCTGAAAGGCGTCCCACACCCCCCAGGTTGCCGCCGCCGTGCCGAAGGTGATGCCCAGGACGGTGCCGAGCGCGAGCCCCGACAGGTAGTGCGACAGGCTGGCGAAGACCATCGCCTGCCAAGTGCCGGACCGGAACTCCGCCAGGAAGGCGCCGGGCACAGCGCTGGGCGACGGCAGCAGCCCGGCGGGCACGATACCGCTGCGCGCCAGCGCTTCCCAGGCAAGCAGGAAAGCGCCGACGCCGAGCGCCGACAGGGCGATGGAGCTGTGAAGCTTCAGCGGCTGACGCATCACGCTTACTTCGCGGCGGCCGCGTCGTAGAAGCGGAAGTCGAACGCTTCCGCCACTGGAATGGTGCCCTCGGCGGAGCCGATCTCCTTGGCGTAAGCCATCATCTGCTCGACCGCCGGGACCACGCCGTGCGGGTCGGCAACGAACTTGGAGCCCGGCGAGCGGAAGGCGGCTTCAAGCGTGGCCGGCTCCATCAGACCCTTGCCCAGATACTCGTTGGCGACCTTGGCGGAACGGGCCGGGTCCTTGGCGATCTGGTCGACGGCGCGGATGTGCGCCTTGAGCAGGCGGGTCAGCGCCTCTCCATGCTCCTTGGCGACCGGACCGCGGACCGCGATGACGGTGCCCGGCTGGTTCGGGAACATCTCCGCGCCGGTGGCGAGCAGACCGACGTTCGGGTCGACCTTCTGGGTCACGGTCACCGTCGGCTCACGAATGGTGGCGGCGTCGAGGGCGCCGGCCAGCAGCGCCTGCTGGGTCTTCTCGATGCCCATGGAGATGATCTCCAGGTTGGCCGGGTCAGCCTTCAGGACCTTGAACAGCCAGTGGCGCAGCACCGTGTCCGGGACCGAGCCCGGCGGCTGCGTGCCGATCTTGACCTTGCGGCCGCTGTCGGCGACGAACTTCGCGATGGACTCCGCGGTGGCCTTGCCGCCCAGCGCCTTGGCGAACTCGCCGCGGCTGGCGACGACCATCTCCTCGACCGCCGAGTTGGCGATCACCGACACATCGGCGCCCTTCGAGCGGGCGACCAGGACCGGAGCGACGCCGGCGTAGAGCAGGTCGATCTTGCCGGCGGCCATCGCCTGGATCGCGTGCGGGCCGGATTCGAACTTGGTCAGCTTCAGATCGATGCCCGCCTCGCGCGCCCAGCCTTCCCCTTCCAGGATGAACAGCGGAGCGGCGGCAAGGATGGGGATGTATCCGACCTCCAGCTTCACCGGATCGGCGGCGCGGGCCGCGCCGGGCGTGAAAGCGGTCAGGGACGCGGCGGTCAGAGATGCGACGGCGGCCACAGCCAGCATCGCGGAGCGTCGGGTCAAGGCGGTCATGAATCCATCCTCGCTGGAAATACCCGGCCTATTTAGCACATCCCCTATCGGAAGGAAGAGCGAATTGCACAAATTTGCATGATGCAATGCCCTATTAAACTGTAAAAATTTGTTCTTCAGGCCGTCAAAAAAAACCTGGTCAAAGCGGTTTTACGGCCTCCGAACTTTGCCGCCGCGATTACTTCAACCTCTAATTATCATTTATAAAAGATTAGCAACCAATAACCAATCATCTGGTATGAACCGCAGCGGGAGAGGGAACATGACCGCCATCGACTCCACAAAGGCGCAGCCCTTTGCATCCTCCCTTTCCCAATGGACCAGAACCGGCCCGACGAAGCTTCAACCCTCCATCCCGGGGAACGGCTCCAGCCCCGCGGGCGATCAGGTGACCTTGTCCGCGCAGGCCAAAGGCCTCATGGCCGGCGGTTTGGAAGCGAATCCAGCCAAGGGAGGACCGACGGAGTTCGCCATCACGGGCATCCCGCCGGCGAGCAGCGACCCGACGGACGATTATTTCGCGAAAATGCAGAAGTATTTTGAGGATCTGAACAATTTTACAAAGAAGACCCTCGGCCTGGGCGATCGGGTGGGGGTTGGACTCACCGGCGACATCATAAACATCATGAAGAAGGCAGCGGCGAAGGCGGGCATCGTCGAGCCGGAAATGCCCGCCTCGATCAAGGCGATGAAGGAGGAACGCGAGGCGCGCAGCGCGTCCGAACCGGAGAAGGAACCGGGGCCGGGGATGAAGGGGACCTCCCTGATCACACTGTACATGCCGGAGGACCAGGGTGGCGGACAGGTTGAATTGTGGCTCGACAACAAGGCCCTGGATAAGCTCACCGACCTGTCGGCGCAGAATGTCAAATCCAGCCTCGTCGACCTGATGAAGGGCGACGGCAAGGCCACCGCGGCGAACGCCGCGATCGACAACGGCATCTTCGGAAAGGCTTTCGCGGAGAACGCCGCCTGGCATCCGGAATTCCGGACTCCGAAAGCGCGCATGGCCTATTTCGACCCGAGCGCGGAACCCGGCGAGTCCCCGCTGTTCATGATCCAGTCGAAGAATCAGGCCGGATACGTGTCCCAGCACGCCGGTGATCTGGCGGCAAACCTCATCAACCTGCTGAAGGCGGCAAAGGACTGAGGCGCCGGCCTTCCCTTCCCGAAGGAAACGGAAAGCCGACGCCCTTCGTGATGCCCGTCCGCGTTACACCCGGTCGCGCTTCAGGGCGTTCCGGCCGAACGCGCCGTCCACATAGTCGAGCAGTTCGCCCAGCGCTTCCACCGGGGTGACCGCGCCGGTGTCGATGGTCAGCTCCGCCGCCTCCGGGGCCTCGTAAGGGGCGGAGACGCCGGTGAACTCCGGGATCTCACCGGCGCGCGCCCGGCGGTATAGCCCCTTGGGGTCGCGCGATTCGCAGGTGGCGAGATCGGCGGCCACATAGACCTCGTGGAAGCGCTCGCCGCCGATGGCCCGCGCCCGCGCCCGGTCGGCCTGAAGCGGCGAGATCAGCGACGCGATGACCAGAACGCCCGCGTCCGCGAACAGCTTGGCCGTTTCGGCGACGCGGCGGATGTTCTCCGCCCGGTCCTCCGCCGAGAAGCCCAGCCCGGCGTTCAGCCCGTTGCGGACGTTGTCGCCGTCCAACACGAAGACCTGCCAGCCGCGGTCGAACAGGGCGCGCTCAAGCGCCATGGCCAGCGTGGACTTGCCGGCCCCGGACAGGCCGGTCAGCCAGAGGACGCCACCCTTGTGGCCGTTGGCGGCGTTGCGCTCGTCCGCCGTGACGGCGTGCGAGACCTCGGTCGTGTTGGCCGAAGCGGCCGGCCCCTCGTCCACCTCGACGACGATGCAGCCGCCGACCACGTCGTGGCCGTCGATCAGCACGCCGCGCCCGGTGCGCGACAGCGCCGAGGCGAGGTCGACGGCGAGCGGCGAGCGGGAGCGCAGGACGACCTCGGCCACCTCGTTGCGGTGGACCGCCTTGGCCGGGGTGCTCGACAGGTCCTCGATGTCGATGACGGCGGTGATGCTCTCCACCGTCACGCGGTGCTCGCCCGTCGTGATCTTCAGCGTGTAGGTCTTGCCGACCGCCAGCGGCTCCGAGGTCAGCCAGAAGGCGCGCACGCCCAGCCGGTGGGTGACGTGCGGCGCGCCCTCTTCATGGTGCGCGACATGGCCGCGCTCGGCGAAGATGCGCTTGTCCAGCGTGATGCCGATGCTCTGCCCGGCCTGGGCGGCGACGATGGGCTGGCTGTGGTTCCACCCTTCGATGCTGACCACCGTGGCGGTGGCGCCAGTCGGCGAGAAGCGCAGCGTGTCGCCGACGCGCAGGCGCCCGCTCTCGATGCGGCCGGCCAGGATGCGGCGGTCGTCGGGCTTGTAGACGTCCTGCAGCGGGAAGCGCAGCGGCAGTTCGGTCGACGCCTGCTGCGGACGGAAGGCGTCCAGAGCCTCCACCACGGTCGGTCCCTCGTACCAGGGCGCCTTGTCGGAGCGGGTGACGATGTTGTCGCCGTGGCGCGCCGCGATCGGGATCACCGTGGAGGTGTGCAGGCCGAGTTCCGCCAGATAGGTGCGGATCTCCTGCGACACCGCCTCGAACCGGTATTGGTCGAAGTCGACGCGGTCCATCTTGTTGACGGCGACGGCCACCTGACGCACGCCCAGCAGATGCAGCAGGAAGGCGTGGCGGCGCGACTGCTCCAAGGCGCCCTCGGCGGCGTCGATCACCAGCAGAGCGGCGTCGGCCTGGGAGGCGCCGGTCACCATGTTCTTCAGGAACTCGGTGTGGCCCGGCGCGTCGATGATGACGTAGGGGCGCTGTTCCGTCTTGAAGTGGATCTGCGTGGTGTCGATGGTGATGCCCTGGTCGCGCTCGGCCTGGAGCGCGTCCATCACGAAGGCCCATTCGAAGGGCATGCCGCGCTTGCGGCTCATCTCGTGGACCTGCTCCACCTTGCCGTCGGGCAGGCTGCCGGTGTCGTTCAGCAGGCGGCCGATCAGCGTCGACTTGCCGTGGTCGACATGGCCGACAATGACGATGCGGAGCTGGCCGTTCAGTTCGTTCCGGATGTCCATGGTCCCAATCCCCGCTTCTTACATGTAGCCCGAGCTGCGCAGGCGCTCGAAGCTGTCCTCGGCCTCGTTGTCCATGGCGCGGCCGGCGCGCTCCGGAATGCGGGTCACGACCAGTTCGGCGATGATCTCGTCGATGGTGCCGGCGGTGCTGTCCACCGGGAAGGTGATGTTCTTCTCGCCCAGCGAGCGGTAGCGCTTGCCGTCCTTGGCGAAGTACAGCGGGACGATGGGAATCCCCTCGCGCTTGGAATAGCGCCAGATGTCCAGCTCGGTCCAATGCAGCAGCGGGTGGATGCGGACGTGGGTGCCTTCGTCGAAGCGGGTCTTGTAATGGTCCCAGAACTCCGCCGGCTGGTCCTTCACGTCCCAGTCGCCTTCCAGCGAACGCGGGGAGAAGACGCGCTCCTTGGCGCGGGTCGCCTGCTCGTCGCGGCGGATGCCGACCATGATGCCCTGGTACTTGCCGGTGCGCAGGAGGTTCTTCAGCCCCTCCGTCTTGCGGGCGGCGGCGCGGGTCAGCGGCGGCAGGGTCTGGTCCATGTCCGCTTCCGGCGGGCACTGCTCCACCCGCAGGTCGAGGTCCCACTCCCCGGCGATGCGGTCGCGGAAGTCGTAGACCTCCTGCAGCTCCATCGCGGTGTCGAGCTGAACGACCGGGAACGGAACGCGCCCGAAGAACGCCTTGCGGCAGAGCCAGAGCAGGACGTTGCTGTCCTTTCCGATCGACCACAGCAGAGCCAGCTTGTCGATGCGGTTGTAGGCCTCGCGGAGGATGTAGATGCTCTGGCTCTCAAGGTAATCGAGATCGGCGGTCATTGTGCGGTTCCGGTCTTCTTGAAGGTGTGAATGCCGCATTCGGTCTTGGCGGTTCCGGCCCAGCGGCCCGACCGCGGGTCCGCACCGGGAGCGACACGCTCGGTGCAGGTGAAACAGCCGATGGACAGGAAGCCGTCGGCCTCAAGCGGGTGGCGCGGCAGGTTGCGCCGCGCGAATTCCTGGTCGATCCGCTCGCGGTCCCAGTGGGCGAGCGGGTTGATCTTGATGCGGCCCGTGCCCTCCTCCGCCTCGAACAGCGGAAGGGCGGCGCGCGTCGATGCCTGGAAGCGCTTGCGCCCGGTCACCCAGGCGTCGAAGCCCTCCAGCGCGCGGTCCAGCGGCACCGTCTTGCGCAGATGGCAACAAGCGTCGTGCGAGCGGGTGAACAGCAGCCCGTCGGGATCCTCCGCCGCCAGATCCGCGTCGGTCGGGCCGATCGTGCGCACGCCGGTCAGGCCGAGCGCGGACACCAGCTTGTCGCGGTAGCGCAGCGTTTCCCCGAACAACTTCCCGGTGTCGACGAAGAGAACCGGGAAGGACGGGTCGGCTTCCGCCGCCAAGGCGAGCAGCACCGCCGATTCCGTTCCGAAGGACGAAACCACAGCAACGCGGCCGTCGAATTCATCACGCAGAAGCGCGTTCAGAAGCACCGCCCCGTCCAGCCGTCCGTAACGTTCGGTCAGATCGGCCACGCGGTCGCGTTTCACAGCCTGGGCAAGTCCATCAAGCATGACCTAATTGCCTATCCACGAAGTGGAGTATTTGTTCTGAATTGCACATTAACACCAGTTTCACGGCGTTGCAATGCATATACATTGTCTACTTGTATTATAGGTTTAAGCGAGTTTGTGAAATCTGTTGATTGCACCCCGCCATCGCGCTTAAATGCGCCCATGATGCCTTTTCACGATAGCTCCGGTGTGCATTTCGGGTGGCCGCGGTGATCCCGGTCGCGCTCGACCCGACGCATGTGCGGATCGCGCTGGTCGGTCAGGGACCGCTGGCGAAGCGCCGTCTCGCGCAGTTGCTGGAAGGCGGCGCGGCACCGGCGGTCTATTCACCGGAACCGGATGCGGAATTGATCGCCCTGTCGGGTGCGGACCTGCGCCGTGCCCTGCCCTCGCCCGGCGACTTGGAGGGCGTGCAGGTGCTGTTCGTCGTCGGCATCGACGACCCCGCCGCGGAGTCGCTGGCCCGTCAGGCGCGCGACCGCAACATCCTGGTCAATGTCGAGGATGTGATTCCGCTCTGTGATTTCCACGCACCGTCTGTGATACGGCGCGGCGACCTTCTGATGACCGTTTCCACCGGCGGCCGGAGCCCGGCGCTGGCCCAGGTGCTCCGCGAACGGCTGGAGACTCTGTTCCCCGCCGTCTGGGCGGACCGGCTGGCGGAACTCGCCGCGCTCCGCGACCGCCTGCGCGCCACGGGCGCCAAGGGATCCGAGGTGCTACGCGCCTGCCGGGATATGATCGCCGCCAAAGGATGGCTGCCATGATCGCTATGTCGCTCCTTTCCCGCCTGCCCGCCTTCGAGCCGGGCAGCGTCTGGCTGGCCGGGGCCGGTCCCGGCGATCCGGGCCTGCTGACCCTGCTGGCCGCCAAGGCGCTGGGCGAGGCCGACGCCATCGTCCACGACGCGCTGGTCGGCGGCGGCATCCTGGAGGCCGCCAACCCCCACGCCCTTCTGGTGGACATGGGCAAGCGCGCCGGCCACCCCTCCCCCAAGCAGGAGGCGATCAACGCGCGGCTGGTGGAGCTGGCGCGCGAAGGCCGGCGGGTGCTGCGGCTGAAGGGCGGCGACCCCTTCGTCTTCGGGCGCGGCGGCGAGGAATGCCTGGCGCTGGCCGAGGCCGAGATTCCCTTCCGCGTGGTGCCGGGCGTGACCGCGGGGATCGGCGGGTTGGCCTACGCCGGCATCCCGGTGACCCACCGCGGCTTCGGCACCACGGCGACCTTCGTCACCGGCCACGACAAGGCCGGCGGTCTGCCCGCCGATCTGGACTGGGATGTCCTGGCGCGGCTGCCCGGCGCGCTGGTGTTCTACATGGCGCTGGGTACCATCGGGACCATCGCCGAACGGCTTGAAGCCGCCGGCAAGCCGCCGATGACCCCGGTCGCCATCGTGTCGAGCGCCAGCACCGAGGCGCAGAGCGTCATCGAGACCAATCTTGCCCATTGCGCCCGGAACGTCGTGCGGCTACAGGCCAAGCGCCCCGCGATCGTCGTGGTCGGCGAGGTCGTGCGGCTGCGCGCCCTGATCGGCGCGTGGCAGCAGACCACCGGCCAGAACCCGTTTTCCATCGCCGTGTCGGCGTGAGCGTTCGTTTTAGGAGTTGAAGGCATGGCGTTGAACGATAAGTCCAGGAACGAGGCGGTGCTGAAGGCCATCACCGCCAACCGCCTGCGCGACGGCGAGGTGATCTTCCTCGCTCCCGGCCCCGGCCTCGGCTGGGTGGAGCGTCTGGACGACGCCGCCCTGTTCGAGGACGCGGCCGCCGCTGACACCGCCCTGGCCGCCGCCAAGGCGCAGGCGGAGGGCGAGCAGTTCGCCGTGGACGTCTACGCCTTCGACCTGCGCGTCGTGGACGGGCAGCGGGTGCCGGTCAAGACGCGGGAGCGCATCCGGGCGCTCGGCCCCACCGTCCGCATCGATCTCGGCAAGCAGGCTGCGGCCTGAACCGGGCGGCCACTTTTTTGACAAGGGCGAGTTCCATGAACCACATCGCGCCCGGCCGCAACGCCGGGGTCTACAGCTACGACGACATCGACCGCCGCTTCGTTGCGGAGCGCGTGGAGCAGTTCCGCGCCCAGGTCGAGCGCCGCCTGTCCGGTGAGCTGACCGAGGACGAGTTCAAGCCCCTGCGGCTGATGAACGGCCTCTACCTCCAGCTCCACGCCTACATGCTGCGCATCGCCGTTCCCTACGGCGTCCTGACCGCGCGGCAGCTCCGCAAGCTGGCCGAGATCGGGCGGAAGTACGACAAGGGCTACGGCCACTTCACCACCCGGCAGAATCTCCAGTTCAACTGGATCAAGCTGGAGGACACCCCGGCGATCCTGCATGAGTTGGCCGAGGTGGACATGCACGCGCTGCAGACCAGCGGCAACTGCGTGCGCAACGTGACCACCGACCAGTTCGTGGGTGCGGCGCGGGACGAGGTGGTGGACGGGCGCGTCTACGCCGAGATCCTGCGGCAGTGGACGACTCTGCACCCCGAATTCACCTTTCTGCCGCGCAAGTTCAAGATCGCCATCATGGGGTCGGACGCCGACCGTGCGGCCATCCGCGTCCATGACGTCGGCGTCTTCGCCAAGCGCAACGAGCGGGGCGAGGTCGGCTTCACTTTCTACGTCGGCGGTGGCCTCGGCCGGTCGCCCTTCATCGGCAAGTTGATCCGCGACTGGGTGCCGGAGGAGGACTTCGTCGCCTATCTCGAAGCCATCCTGCGCGTCTACAACCAGTACGGCCGGCGCGACAACATCTACAAGGCGCGCATCAAGATCCTCGTCCACGAGCTGGGCCAGGAGAAATTCACCCAGGAGGTGGAGGAGGAGTTCGCCCGCCTGCGCGGCCCGAAATACCGCCTCGCTCCGGAGGTCGTTGACGAGATCCGCCGCCGCTTCGGCGGTCCGGCTTATGAGACGCTGACCGACGAGCCGGAGTCCTTCCAGGCCGCCAAGGCCGCGAACCCGGACTTCGCCCGCTGGGTGGCGGTCAACGTGCTGGCCCACAAGGTCCCCGGCTACGCCGCCGCCACCATCTCCCTGAAGCCCGCCGGCGGCATCCCCGGCGACGCCACGTCGGAGCAGATGGAGCTGATCGCCGATCTGGCCGACGCGCACAGCTTCGGCGAGCTCCGCGTCAGCCACGCCCAGAACCTCGTCCTCGCCCATGTCCGGCAGGACGAACTGTTCACCCTGTGGACGGCGCTGGAGGCCAACGGACTGGGCACGCCGAACGCCGGGCTGATCGGCGACATCATCGCCTGCCCCGGCCTCGACTACTGCGCGCTGGCCAACGCCCGCTCGATCCCGCTGGCCCAGGCCATCTCGGCCCGCTTCGCCGATCCGGCGCGGCAGCAGACCATCGGCGAGCTGGGCATCAAGATCAGCGGCTGCATCAACGCCTGCGGCCACCACCATGTCGGCGCCATCGGCATCCTCGGCGTGGATAAGAAGGGCGAGGAGTTCTACCAGATCACCGTCGGCGGCGACCCGACCCTGACCACGGCCATCGGCGACATCCTCGGCCCGGCGGTGACCGCCGACGAGACGGTGGACGCCATCGAAGCCATCGTCGAGGTCTATCTGTCCAACCGGCACGACGGGGAACGCTTCATCGACACGCTGAAGCGCGTCGGCCACGGCCCGTTCAAGGAGAGAGTTTATGCCGCTCATTAAGGACGGCCGCATCGTCGAGGACGAGTGGGTCGCGGTCGCCGACGGCGACCCGGTTCCCGCCGACCGTCCCGCCATCGTCACCTTCGAGCGCTGGCAGGCGGAGCGCGCGAACTTCGACGGCCGCAACGCGGCGCTCGGCGTCCGGGTCAAGAGCGGGACCCTGGCCCCGGCCATCGCGCCGGACCTGGACCGCTTCGCCCTGGTGGCGATCGAGTTCCCTAAGTTCCGCGACGGCCGCGGCTTCTCCACCGCGCGCGAGCTGCGGGAGCGCTTCGGTTATCAGGGTGAAATCCGGGCCGTCGGACACGTCATCCCCGACCAGTACCGCTTCCTCCTGCGCACCGGCTTCACCTCCGCCGAGGCGCCGGAGAACACCAACCCGGAGAGCTGGGCGCACGCCCTGACGGAGATCACCGTCGCCTTCCAGCCGTCGCTGGACGACCCGCAGCCGCTGTCGCTTCTGCGCCGCCGCCTGGGGTCCTGACACGCTTCGCCCGGCGCCCGCGTCCCAATGTCATGGGCGCGGGCGCGGCGCGGTTTCACACGCCGCCAAACGCCCAGAACAGGCCGCCCGCCGCCGCCGCGGCAAGCGCGACCAGCACCCCGGCCACGGTGCGCCGCAACCGGGCCTCGCGCCGTTCGACCTCCTGGCGCTTTCTCAGAAGATACTGTTGCTCCGGCCCTAGAAAGGCCCCCGAATCGCCGTCCAGAGAGACGGAGCGCTTCGCATTGCCCCGGCTTCGTACGACCGGGGAGGTCCGGACCTGCGGTCGCGGCGCCCGCCCCTCAAGAACCATCGATTCGCCCGCCAGGGAACGCCCCGTGGCGGAGCGCCCCCGGCCGGTCTTCCTGGATGCCTTGCGTCTCTTGCTCGCCATAGCCCTTCCCTCACCATCCGCCTGCGGAGCATAGCGGTCCCGGCCGGCTTATCCACCCCCGGAACGCGGCAGGCCAGCAAAGTCACACCGCATGGTTTCCGACCCTCATGCCGACGCATTGGGCAATTGAGGCGAATTTGCGGCAATCCAACGTCAGTTCCCGCGAATGCGGGCGAACGGCGGGAAAAATCCCGACAACATTCCTCACATGGCCAGCCAAAATCCGTACTATGCGGCATCGCGCCGATGCAGCCAGGATTCTCGCATGTCCCATGACGTTCCGCTTATTTCCATGATCGCCATCGCATTCGGGTTGGCCTTCATCTTCGGATACCTCGCCGACCGCATTCGCTTGCCTCCCCTCGTCGGTTATCTGGTCGCCGGCGTCATCATCGGTCCCTTCACGCCGGGCTTCGTCGCCGACGGTGCCCTGGCCGCCCAGCTGGCCGAAATCGGCGTCATTCTCCTGATGTTCGGCGTCGGTCTTCATTTCTCGCCCTCGGACCTGCTGGCGGTCCGGAAAATCGCCATTCCCGGCGCGGTCGGCCAGATCGGCCTCGCCACCGCGCTGGGCGTCGGACTGGCCTGGCTGTGGGGCTGGAGTCTCGGCGCCGGCCTCGTGCTGGGCCTCAGCCTGTCGGTGGCGAGCACGGTCGTGCTGCTGAAGGCCCTGGAAGAGCGCGACATGCTGAACACCGCCGAAGGCCGCGTGGCGGTCGGCTGGCTGATCGTCGAGGACCTCGCGATGGTCCTGGCGCTCGTCCTGCTGCCGGCCCTGGCGGAGGTCCTGGGCGGCCACGCGCCGGGCGCCGCAGGGGGCGCCGCCGGGGTCCATGGCGCCGGCTCGGACGGCCCGATCTGGCTGACGCTGGCCCTGACGCTGGGCAAGGTCGCGGCCTTCTCCGTTCTGGCGATCGTGCTCGGCCCACGCGTTGTCCCGGTGATCCTGACCAACGTGGCGCGCACCGGCTCGCGCGAGCTGTTCACGCTGTCCGTTCTCGCCATCGCGCTCGGCGTCGCCTACGGCTCGGCGGTGCTGTTCGGCGTGTCCTTCGCGCTCGGCGCCTTCTTCGCCGGCGTGGTGCTGAACGAATCGCGCTTCAGCCACAAGGCGGCCACCGATTCGATGCCGTTGCAGGACGCTTTCGCCGTTCTGTTCTTCGTGTCGGTCGGCATGCTGTTCGACCCGTCGATCCTGCTGCGCGACCCGCTGGCGGTCATCGCGGTGGTGGCCCTGATCGTGGTCGGCAAGTCGCTGATCGCCTTCGGCATCGTGATCCTGCTGCGCTTCCCGGTGGGCATGGGTTTGGCGGTGTCGGCCAGCCTTGCGCAGATCGGTGAATTCTCCTTCATCCTCGTCGGCCTGGGCATGTCGCTCGGCCTGTTGCCGGAGGAAGGGCGCGACCTCGTGCTGGCCGGCGCCCTGCTGTCGATCACGTTGAATCCGGCGGTCTTCGCGGCCGTCGCGGCACTGCGCAAGCATCTCCAGGCCAAGCGCGCCGCCGGCGTGCCGCCCTATGGCTGGGAGCAGTTCGAGCAGCTCCAGAGCAGCCTCGCCGACGCCCGCCACCAGGCCGAGGAGCGCGAGAAGGAGCACGACCTGCAAATCCAGGCGCTCGCCAAGACCTTCCCGGTGCTGTCGCTGCTGGACGCGCACGAGCAGGAGCGGCTGATGATGCTGTTCCGGCCCAAGTCGGCGGTGCCCGGCGAGCGGATCATCCGCAAGGGCGACCGCGCCAACGCCATGTACTTCATCTCGTCCGGCGCCGTGGAGGTGCTGATGGAAGGCCAGACCATCCGCCTGGGCGCCGGCACGATGTTCGGCGAGATGGCCCTGCTGAGCGGCCAGCGGCGCAACGCCGACGTCGCCGCGGTCGACTATTGCCAGCTTCAGGTGCTGGAGCGGCGCGACTTCAACCAGTTCACCGCCCGCCATCCGGCGCTGCGCACCGCCCTGATCGACATGGCCGCGCAACGGCGCAAGATGAATCAGCAGGACGCCGCCACCGACGACGCCATCGCCGCGTCGGAAAGCGCCGCCTGAGCGAACCGCATTGCAACGGAACCGCCGCCGGCCTCTCCAGCAGAGGCCCGGCGGCTTCCGCAAACCGGCCGTTGGAGAAAAGCAAAAGAAAAGGCCTTGGAGCCGATCAGCTCCAAGGCCTTTTCATCTTCCAGAACATTGGTCGGAGCGACAGGATTTGAACCTGCGACCCCCAGACCCCCAGTCTGATGCGCTACCAGGCTGCGCTACGCTCCGTTCGACGGACCGCCCTTCGTTCTGGAAGGGAGCGGGACTATAGCCGGGACCTTGGTCCAACGCAAGCGCTACAGTTTACTTTTTTTCACACCTCTCGAATTTCTTTTTCCTCTCCCACCGCGAGCAGAAGACGCGCCTCCTTCAACTCGTCGAGCACCTGAGCGATGGCCTGCCGGATGGTGTCCGACAGGCCGTCGAGCGCAACGACCGGTGCGCCCTCCTCCCCGTCGAGCAAGGCCATGGCCGCTTCGTCAGGAACCGCCTCAAAGGTGTCGGGGACATCCGGTTCCTCCGGCGTTTCCTCTACCCTGCGGGCGTCCGGATCGTCGTCCACCCTCCCGTCCTTCAGCAGGCGCTGAACACCCTTGATCGTGTAGCCCTCGCCATACAGCAGGTTCTGAATCTGACGCAGCAGGTCCACGTCTTCCGGGCGGTAGTAGCGCCGCCCTCCACCGCGCTTGAGCGGGCGGAGCTGCGGGAACTTGCCTTCCCAGAAACGCAGCACATGCTGCGGCACGTCCAGGTCGGACGACACCTCGCTGATCGTGCGGAACGCCGTGGCGGACTTCGTGGTGCCGCGCGCCTTCATATCCGGGAAACCCTTGTTGTCGTCCGCTCCGTGCGGCGGATCAGGAGACCGCCTTCACGCGCTGCGCCTCGGCTTCCTCCGCCTCGACGACCTCGTTGATGCGGTTCTTCAGGACGTGGCTCGCCCGGAAGACCAGGACGCGCCTGGGCAGGATCGGAACCTCTTCGCCGGTCTTCGGGTTGCGGCCGACCCGCTGCCCCTTCTGTCGGATCTGGAAACTGCCGAAGGACGAGATCTTGACCATCTCGCCGCGGGCCAGGGCGTCGGAGATCTCCTCCAGGACGCTTTCGACCAGATCGGCGGATTCGTTGCGCGACAGGCCGACCTCTTGGTAGACCGCTTCGCTGAGCTGCGCGCGGGTGACGGTGTTCTGTGACATGGTTCGCTTCCCCCCCGAAACCATAGGGGAAAAACCGTAATCCGGGGAAAGAACCCGGTCAATTCAAAAGCTTGGATCGCGTCGTTGTGAGCAGCGCAGCAAACGCCACCCTGCGGAAAAACGAAGCGGGCGCGCCGCTTACCAGCGCACCATCGCGGCACCCCAGGTCAGGCCACCGCCGATGGCCTCCATGAGGATCAGGTCGCCGCGCTTCACACGGCCGTCATGCACCGCTTCGCACAGCGCCAGCGGGATCGACGCGGCGGAGGTGTTGCCGTGGCGGTCCACCGTCAGAACGACCTTGTCCGACGGCAGCTTCAGCTTGCGGGCGATGCCGTCGATGATCCGCTGGTTGGCCTGGTGCGGCACCAGCCAGTCCACCGCCGACGGCTCCAGACCATTGGCCGCCAGGGCTTCCTCGACGACCGAGGACAGCTTGCTGACGGCGTGGCGGAACACGTCCTGACCGTTCATCCGCACATGACCGGCCGTGCCGGTGGTGGACGGGCCGCCATCGACGTAGAGCAGCCCGTACTGGGCGCCGTCCGAATGCAGGTGGGTGGACAAAACGCCGCGGTCCGCCGAGGTCCCGGCGGCGTCGTAGCCGTCCATCACCACGGCCCCCGCGCCGTCACCGAACAGGACGCAGGTGGTGCGGTCCTTCCAGTCGAGCAGGCGGGAGAAGGTCTCCGCACCGATGACCAGGGCGCGGTTGGCCTGCCCAATGCGGATGAAGTTGTCGGCGATCGACATGGCGTAGACGAAGCCGGCGCACACCGCCTGGATGTCCAGTGCGAAGCCCTTGGTCCCCAGCGCCGCCTGCACCTTCGTCGCGGTCGCCGGGAAGGTGTTGTCCGGAGTCGTCGTTGCCAGCACGATGCAGTCGATGCTGGCGGCGTCCACCCCGGCATGCTCCAGCGCGCGGGTCGCCGCGGCGATGGCGAGGTCGGAGGTCAGTTCCCCGTCGGCAGCGATGTGGCGCGACTTGATGCCGGTCCGCTGGACGATCCACTCGTCCGAGGTGTCCACGCGGGCTTCAAGGTCGCGATTCGTGACGACGTTGGCCGGGAGGTAGGAACCGCAGCCGAGAACTCGGGAACGCTTGACCATGATGTTAGACCGCCGCCGCCTTCGTGTCGGGAAGAGGCTTGGCGTCGGCGAGACGCTGCATCTCTTCCTTGATTCGGTCGTTGAAACCGTTTGCCGCCAGATTGTAGGCCACACCGATGGCGTTGGCGAACCCGATGGCGTCGGTGCCCCCGTGGCTCTTCACGCAGACGCCGCGCAGGCCCAGGAACATGGCGCCGTTGTAGCGGCGCGGGTCGGTGCGCTGCTTCAACCGCTTGAAGGCCCCGCGGGCCAGCAGGTAGCCGAGACGCGCCGTCCAAGAGGACTGGAACGTCCGGCGCAGGAACTCCGTGAAGAGCTTCGCCGTGCCTTCGGCGGTCTTCAGGGCGACGTTGCCGGTGAAGCCGTCGGTGACGATCACGTCCACCGTACCGGTGGCGATGTCGTTGCCCTCGACGAATCCGTGGAAACGCCCCGGCAGCGGCATTTCGCGCAGACGGGTCGCGGCGGCGCGCACCACCTCGTTCCCCTTCACCTCTTCCGAACCGATGTTCAGCACGCCGATGGTCGGCTCGGACAGGTTCAGCGCGGTGCGCGCGAAGACCGCGCCCATCACGGCGAACTGCACGAGGTTCTCGGGCTGGCATTCGGTGTTGGCGCCGAGGTCGAGCATGACGCTCTCCCCCCGCAGGGTCGGGAAGAAGGAGGCGATGGCCGGGCGGTCGATCCCGGGAATCGTCTTCAACACGAACTTGGCCATGGCCATGAGCGCGCCGGTGTTGCCGGCGGAGACCACGCAGGCGGCTTGCCCGCCCGCCACCGAGTCGATGGCGAGACGCATGCTCGACTGGCGTCCGGCGCGCAACGCGACCGACGGCTTGGCGTCGCCGGCCACGGCGTCCGGGGTGTGGCGCACCTCGGCCACCGCTCTCAAGGCGGGCCGCTGCGCAAGCAGCGGCTCGATGCGGGCGGTGTCCCCGAACAGCAGGTAATGCACCTGCGGGTGACGCTCGCGGGCAATATCCGCCCCGGCAATCACCATGTCGGGTCCTTTGTCACCGCCCATGGCATCAAGGGCAATGGTCAGGCGCTGGCTCACCGCGGACAGGCTCCCTGGCTAGGACGTAGGGCGGCCAACCAAACCGCCATCAGGCCGCCGGAGCGCTCTGAACCACTTCGCGCTGGTCGTAGTGACCGCAAGAGCCGCAGACATGGTGCGGGCGCTTCAGCTCGCCGCAGTTCGAGCACTCGGCGTAGGACGAGGTCGGGAGAGCGTGGTGCGAGCGACGCATGTTGCGGCGCGACTTGGAGGTCTTCTTCTTCGGAACAGCCATGGCCGTAAACTCTCTTCATTGTAAAAGGCGGCCCGAAGAGGGGCCGCCTGACGCGAGCGGCATTCAATACGGCAATTGCCCCCGAAGGGCAAGCCCGTTCCGCCCTCAATTCTGTCGTTTCAGACGTTCCAGCGCGGCAAACGGGTTCGGCTTCTCCGGATCGGCGCCGGCATCATCATCGGCGGGGGCCGCAGCCTCCTCCTCCTCTTCGCCTTCGCTGTATCCGTCAAACGCCACGCCTTCTGCATGAGGATAGGGGTCGAGCGCCAGGGACAAATGCTGGGCGGTCAATTCACCGATGTCGATGCGCCCGTTGGTCATGGCCTCCGGGATGTCCTCCTCGGCGATGTTCGGGTCGATCTCGATTTCATCCTCCTCCCCGGGGACCATCGACTCCGGCGCGAACAGCGCGCCGAAGCGGTCGGAGACCTCGGCGGGCACCGGCTCCAGCGTGATGACGCAGGTCTGCACCACGTCGGCCTGCAGTTCGCCTTCAACGCGCACCATCTGGCCGCCGCGCACGGAGCGCAGGCGAACCCGGGCAGTCAGGCGTCCGATTCCTTCCAGTTCGAACCGTTCGGCCAGCGCCTTGCGCTCGGCTTCCGTCGCCTCGATGGTTTCGACCAGATCGCCGTCGCGATGGACGGCGTCGGCGCGGACAATGCGCGAGAATTCCGGTGCTGGGCTGGCGGAGGGCTGGGTCGTGTTGCGCATGTCGAGCAGTTCCTTGTCACAGCGCCCGTTCTGAAGCGGGCGCCTTCGTCTCACTGTCAGATGAATCCGGACGCCGGGAAAGGCAAGCCCAATCGCCACCCCTATAATAAGGAGAGACTCGATGGACGCGGTCAGTCGGTCCCGGCGCCGGGCGGCGGACCGAAGCGCACCTCCCCGGCCATGAGCGACTCCAGCGGTTGCGTCTCCAGCCCGGCGGCCTCGCGCCGGACATAGGCCGCCATGACGGCCAGCCGCTCCGGCGGCACCTCCGACACGGTGCCATAGACGTTGTTGTCGAGGGCGACCTCCAACGCCTGCTCCCCCTCGTCGGCGAGCGCACGGTCATAGACCTCGATCCGGCCGGCGATGCCGCGCGCCATGGTCTTGATGCGCCGCCCGACTCCGCTGTCGCCCACCCCCTGCTCCATCAACGACTTCTCGAAATGGTCGATCATCGCCTCGAAGAGCAGGCGCGAGCGGTCCGCGGCGGCAGCCCCCTGTCCCTTCAGGCGACGCATCACCAAGAAAACATGAAGCACCACCATGTCGAACCGACCATCCAGCGTGTCGGGAACGCCAAGGTCACGGTAGAAGGCCGGCCGGCGGGCCTGCGCTGCGATGGTGAGATAGAAATCGGCGACGGCGCGGGCTTCACGCCGACGCCGGAACAGGCGGTCAAGCACGGTTTCTCTCTCGCTCGGAGTTTCGTTGACAGGACAAACCGCGCGATGCGATTGTCCCGGCATTGCGGGCGGAGTCCGGCCTGCCGCAAGGGTCCGGCGGTCCGCCCGCGTCATCATAGCCTGAGCACCATGACGAGATCGATTCCTTCGGCGCTGTGCGCCTTCGCCTTTCTGGGTCTCGCCGTCTCCGCGTGCTCGCCCACCGTGGCGACCCGCGGCAACATGGCGGATCCCGACCGCATCGCCGAGATCAAGGCCGGCCAGTCGCGGCGGGAGGATGTGGCGGACATCCTCGGCACGCCGACCTCCGTGGGAACCTTCGACCAGAATGTCTGGTACTACATCGGCCAGAAGACGGAGAAGGTCGCCTTCTTCCAGCCGAGCGTGATGGAGCGCCGCGTCGTCGTCGTCCATTTCGACGACGCCGGCGTGGTGACGGAGATGAAGCAGCTCGACGCCACCGATGGGCAGCAGATCGACATCGTCGATCGCAGCACCCCCACCGCCGGCCGCGAGCTGAGCTTCCTCGAACAGATGCTCGGCAACGTCGGGCGTTTCTCCGCCAAGGACTCGCGCAACCGCGGCCCCGGCCGCTGATGCCAACCGGTCTGCAGAGACGCGAAAAGCCCCGCTTCCGCGGGGCTTTTCTTTTGGTGCCGTCCCGACTTTCGTCGATCCGGCTCAGCCGATCTGGGCGAGGATCGCCAGCAGCAGGATCGCCACGATGTTGGTGATCTTGATCATCGGGTTGACCGCCGGGCCGGCGGTGTCCTTGTACGGGTCGCCGACGGTGTCGCCGGTCACCGCCGCCTTGTGCGCGTCGGAGCCCTTGCCGCCGTGATTCCCCTCCTCGATGAACTTCTTGGCGTTGTCCCAGGCGCCGCCGCCCGAGGTCATCGAAATGGCGACGAAGATTCCCGTCACGATGGTGCCCAGCAGCATGGCGCCCAAAGCGGCGAAAGCCTGGGCCTGGCCGGCGATGGCGGCGATGACGATGTACAGCACGACCGGCGCCAGAACCGGCAGCAGCGACGGGATGACCATTTCCTTGATCGCGGCGCGGGTCAGCATGTCGACGGCGCGGCCATAGTCCGGCTTGGCGGTGCCCTCCATGATGCCGCTGATCTCGCGGAACTGGCGGCGCACCTCCACCACCACCGAGCCGGCGGCACGCCCGACCGCGGTCATGCCCATCGCCCCGAACAGGTAGGGCAGCAGGCCGCCGATCAGCAGCCCGACGACCACATAGGGATCGTCAAGCCGGAACTCGACCGCCACGTTCGGGAAATAATGCTTCAGATCCTGCACATAGGCGGCAAACAGCACCAGAGCGGCGAGACCGGCCGAGCCGATGGCGTAACCTTTGGTCACCGCCTTGGTGGTGTTGCCGACGGCGTCCAGAGCGTCGGTCGTGACGCGGATGTCCTTCGGCATGTCGGCCATTTCCGCGATGCCGCCCGCGTTGTCGGTCACCGGACCATAGGCGTCGAGCGCCACCACCATGCCGGCCAGCGCCAGCATCGTGGTCGCGGCGATGCCGATGCCGAAGATGCCGGCCTGCCCGTAGGCGATGATGATGCCGACGCAGATGACCAGGACCGGAAGCGCCGTCGCCTCCATCGACACCGCCAAGCCCTGGATCACGTTGGTGCCGTGCCCGGTCTCCGACGAGCGGGCGACGCTGCGCACCGGGCGGAAGGCGGTGGAGGTGTAATACTCGGTGATCCACACCAGCAGGCCGGTCACGCCCAGACCGACCAGGGAGGAGACGAACAGGTTGCCGCCGGTCACATAGCCGCCGCCGTTCAGGGGAATCGGCCGGGTGAAGCCGAACATGATCGCAGTCACGATCAGGATCAGCACCAGCGAGATGCCGGCGGTCGCCGCCAAGCCCTTGTAGAGGGCGGCCATGATGTTGTTGTTGCTGCCCAGCTTCACGAAGAAGGTGCCGGCGACGGAGGCGGCGATGCAGACCGCGCCGATGACCAGCGGGTAGACGAGCAGCAGGCGGATCACCTCGCCCGAAAAGAAAATCGCCGCCAGCAGCATGGTGGCGACGATGGTGACGGCGTAGGTTTCGAAGAGGTCGGCGGCCATGCCGGCGCAGTCGCCGACATTGTCGCCCACATTGTCCGCGATCACCGCAGGGTTGCGGGGATCGTCCTCCGGAATGCCAGCCTCGACCTTGCCCACCAGATCGGCTCCGACGTCGGCCCCCTTGGTGAAGATGCCGCCGCCCAGCCGCGCGAAGATGGAGATCAGCGAGGCGCCGAAGCTGAGGGCGACCAGAGCCTCCAGCACAGCGCGGACCTCGATCGGGTCGGTCACGCGGTAGATCATCGTCAGGATGCCGTAGTAGACACCCACCCCCAGCAGACCCAGCCCGACCACCAGCATGCCGGTGATCGCACCCGCCTTGAAGGCGATGTCGAGCGCCGGGGCCAAGCCCTGGGTCGCCGCCTGGGCCGTGCGCACGTTGGCCCGCACCGACACATTCATGCCGACATAGCCGGCGGCCCCCGACAGGACCGATCCGATCAGGAAGCCGATGGCCACATGCAGGCCGAGGAAGGCGCCGAGGATGATGAGAAGAACCACACCGGCGATGGCGATGGTGGTGTACTGGCGATTCAGATAGGCTCGGGCGCCCTCCTGCACGGCCGCAGCGATTTCCTGCATGCGGTCGGAACCGGCGGAGGCCGCCATGACTTGCTTGCCCGCGTAGTACCCATACGCCAGGGCCAACAGGCCGCTGGCGATGATGATGACGAACGCTGCTGCCATCGGTTCCCCCAAATTCTTATGGTTTCGGGCCCGATTACCGCCTTGTCGTGAAAACGACCCGTACAAACGAAGGTGGATGACGGGCGAGTTGTTCCCGAAAAGGATGCCGAAGAGAATGGCACAATGCAACAGCCGCCACGCCCGAATAGGCGCGGCGATTTGGCCGAGGCGCTCCTGACTTTCGGATAGGCTTTTTTAAGAACGGTTACAAATTGCGCTGTGTAACCACCTGAACAAGAACATTTTGCACCACCCCTTCTCCCACCACTTTCGCGGCGGCGGCGGCGAGCTTTTCTTTTACGGCAATGATGTTGACCAAGTTGCCGGTCATCACCGACCGGTCGTCGACAGCGGCGTAGAGGGTCGACAGGCAGCGATCGTAGACGAGCGGCTGGCGGGCCTGGACATAGGGAACCTTGTCGAGAACGACTTCCAGCGTGACGACCACGGTCACGAACTGCTCCACCTTCTGCGTGCCGATGGCCGGGACGACCAGCGGGGCCATGCGGACGAAGCCGGTGGGTGGCTTGGGCGGCGGCTCCTCCTTCTTGGGGGCCGACTCCTCATGCTCGACGAAATACTTGTTGTAGATCATCCAGCCGCCGAAGCCCGCGCCGCCCAGCAGCAGCAGGCCCAAAACCAGCAGTATGACGGCCTTGATCACGCCCATCCCTTCCCGGATACGGAACGGATCGAGCCTAGCGCCGCCCTGCTTTCGATTGCGTTAAGCGGAGTCGGGCGACGAGGGGGCTTTCAGAAATGGTCCCAGCCACGAGTCGGCAGGTCAAGAACCCGCCCCCGCGCATCGGTCACCGTCACCTCACCCGCCGGCCCGTCCAGCAAATGGCCGATGGCGGTCACCGGCACGCCGGTCTCCGCCGACAGGGCGGCGAGCGCCGGAGCGGCGTCCTCCGCGGCGGTGAAAAGCAGCTCGTAATCGTCGCCGCCGGTCAGAGCCATGGCGAAGCGCACCGGATCGTCGCCGATCACCGACCTCGCTGCATTCGACAGGGGCACCCGCCTCGACTCCAGAACCGCGGCGCAGCCCGATTCCTCGCACAGATGGCCGAGATCCGCGACCAGACCGTCGGACACGTCCAGGCAACCGGTCGCCAGCCCGACCAGACGCGGCCCAAGCGTGGTCCGCGGATCGGGCCGCCGCAGGCGCCCCAGCAGCGCGGCGCGCGCCGAGTCGTCGGCCACCTCGAGCGTTCCGTAGGCGATCCGCAGGCCGAGCGCCGCGTCGCCGATGCTGCCGGTGACGTAGACGCGATCGCCGGGGCGTCCACCCCAACGCGGCACCGCCCCGCCCTTCGGCACCAGACCGAAGGCGGTCACCGACAGGGTGATGGGTCCGGAGGTCGAGACCGAGTCGCCGCCCGCCAGCGCGATGCCGAACCGGGCCTGATCCTCGCCAAGACCGGCGGCGAAGCCGGCCAGCCAGTCCTCCCCCACCGTCTTCGGCAGAGCGGTGACCAGCGTGTAGGCGTAGGGGGCCGCCCCCATGGCGGCGAGGTCCGACAGGTTGGTGCGCAGCAGCTTCGCGGCGATGTCGCCGGGCGCGTCGTCGGGAAAGAAGTGGACACCCGCCACCATGGCGTCCGTGGTGACGACCAGCTCCTGGTCCGGCGGAACGCCGAACACGGCGGCGTCGTCGGCAAGCCCGCGGGCGCCCGGAAAACCGGACGCCAACGGCCTGAAATAGCGGTCGATCCGCCCGAACTCGCCGAGCGGCTTGCCGGTGTCTGCCCTAGCGGTCTTTGGACTGGTCACGGCTGGGGTCCGGCTGGGCCAGTTCGTCCGGCCGCAGCGCACGGGCCACGTGGTCGAGCACACCGTTCACCATGCCCGGCTCGCGCGCCGCGAAGAAGGCGTGCGCCACGTCCACATACTCGCTGATGAGGATTCGCGGGTGCGTGTCGTTGTGGACGAACAGCTCGTAGGCTCCGGCCCGCAGGATGGCGCGCATCAGCAGTTCCAGCCGGTCCAGCGCGTAGCGCGGCTCCAGCGCCGAGGCCAGCATGCCATCGACCTCCGCCCGGCGGTGCGCGGCACCGCGGACGATGTCGGCGAACAGCTGCGGGTCGGCGGCGACGAACTTCGCCCCGTCGATCTCCTCACCCAGCCGGTGATTGACGAATTCGCCGATCACGGATTCCACGGCGATGCCGGTCGGTTCGATCTGGTTCAGGTCGATCTGGTACAGGGCCTGAACGGCGGCAAGGCGCGCGGCCTTGCGCCGGGCCTTGGCCGATCCGCCACCCGTCCGGTTCCGGGAGCCGCGCTTCTGTTTCGCGCGGCCAGCCGCGTCGTCGTTGCTCATGATGCTCAGTCTGTCAGGAATTGCACCGCGGGGTCACCGCGGATAGAGGCGGAATTGGCGCTTGAGTTCGATCATGTCAAGGCAGGCGCGCGCCGCGAAACCGCCCTTGTTCTTGGCCGTCACGGAGGCCCGCGCCCAGGCCTGCTCGCGGTTCTCCACGGTCAGCACGCCGTTGCCGATGGCCAGCGCGTAGCGCAGCGCGAGGTCCTGGAGACCACGGGCGCTCTCGTTGCAGACGATGTCGTAATGGGTGGTCTCGCCACGGATCACGCAGCCCAGCCCGACATAGCCGTCGAAGCGCTTGCGCGCCGTGAAGAAGTCCATGGAACGCAGGGCGTACAGGATCGCCGCCGGGATTTCCAGGCACCCCGGGACCGAGACGCGCTGGTAGGTGGCGCCCTCCTTCTCGATCTCGGCGATGGCGCCTTTCACCAGCTCGTCGGCGATGTCCTCGTAGAAGCGGGCTTCCACGATCATCAGATGGGGCTTTTCGGTCATCTCGGGTCGCTCGGCTGGCGGTTACTGGTCTTGCAGGGGAATCGGGCGGTGGCCGAGCACGGTCAGGCCGTACCCCTCCAGCCCGATGATGGACTTCTTGCGGTTCGACAGCAGAACCATGTCGCGCACGCCCAGGTCCAGCAGGATCTGCGCGCCGACACCATAATCCCGCAGGGCGGGAGTCGGATTCTCGTGGCCTTCCAGCCGCGCCATCACCGATTCGGTCAGGCTGTTCGCCATCGGCTCGCGCAGCAGGACGATGACGCCGCGGCCTTCCCGCGCGATCATCTCCATGGAAGCCTGAAGCTCGCCGTCGCGCGCGGCGCTCCTGTCGCCCAGCACGTCGTCCAGCACCGACAGGGCGTGCATGCGCACCAGCACCGGCTCGTCGCCGGAGATGTCGCCGCGCACCAGCGCGATGTGCTCCGCGTAAGCCACCTTGTTGACGTAGACGTACATCTGGAAACGCCCGCCGAAGCGGCTGTCCAGAGCCGCCGCCAGCTTCTGCTCGACGATCGTCTCGGTGCGGCGGCGGTAGGCGATCAGGTCGGCGATGGTGCCCACCTTCAGCCCGTGGAACTGCGCGAACTTCACCAGATCCGGCAGGCGGGCCATGGTGCCGTCGTCGTTCATGATCTCGCAGATCACGCCCGCCGCGGTCATGCCGGCCATGCGGGCGATGTCCACCGAGGCTTCCGTGTGGCCAGCGCGGACCAGCACGCCGCCGTCGCGGGCGAGCAGCGGGAAGACGTGGCCCGGCGTCACGATGGCGTCCGGCCCGGCCGTCGGGTCGATGGCGACCTGGATGGTGCGGGCGCGGTCGGCGGCGGAGATGCCGGTCGTCACACCCTCCCGCGCCTCGATGGAGACGGTGAAGGCGGTCTGGTGGCGGGTGCCGTTCTGCTGCGCCATCAGCGGCAGGCGCAGCCGCTCGATGTGGTTCTGGTCCATGGCGAGGCAGATCAGGCCGCGCCCGTACTTGGCCATGAAGTTCACGGCCTCGGGGGTCGCGCACTGGGCCGGGATGACCAGATCGCCTTCGTTCTCGCGGTCCTCGTCATCGACGAGGATGAACATCTTGCCCTGGCGCGCTTCCTCGATGATCTCCTCGGGGCGCGACAGATACTCGTGAAACTCGGACGTCATTCCTGCCCTGCCAGCCGCGCCACATACCGCGCGAGCATATCGATTTCCAGGTTCACCCGGTCCCCGGCCTTCAGCGCGCCGAAGGTGGTCGCATCCTGGGTGTGCGGGATGATGTTCACGCCGAAGCGCGCACCATCGACCTCGTTCACCGTCAGCGACACGCCGTCCAGCGCCACCGACCCCTTGGAGGCGATGTATTTCGCCAGGGTGGCCGGGGCCTCGAAGGTGAAGCGCTTCGACTCGCCGTCGGCGCGGACCTCCACGACGGTGGCGACGCCGTCGACATGGCCGGACACGATGTGCCCGCCCAGCTCGTCGCCGACCTTGAGCGCCCGCTCCAGATTGATGCGCGTGCCTTCGGCCCAGCCGCCCAGCGTCGTCTTCGACAGGGTCTCGGCGGAGGCCTGGACGGCGAACCAGCCCGGCCCCTTCTCGACCACGGTCAGACAGACGCCGTTGTTGGCGATGGACGCGCCGATGGGAACCGTCTCCATAGCGAAGACGGTTTCGACGGTGAACCGGGTGTCGCCCTGCCGTTCCACGGCCCGAACGCGCCCAACATCGGTGATGATTCCGGTGAACATGGGCCGGCAATTTAGCAGGTTTTCAATCGTGTGAAAGATTCATCCGCACGGCGTGGCACGCAACGGACTGTTGCGCGCCGCACGGTGCCGGACACCATGAAAACCAGCGCCGCTCAACCGCGCCGGACGTAGCTTTCCACGAGGTCGTCCCCGGCCTGCCGCAGGTCGGTTCGGCGGAATCGCGCCATGCGCTCCAATCCGTCCACCCCGAAGGCATGGACCGCCGGCAACCCGTCGCCCCCGATGACGGAGGCGGCGCGGAACCATTCCAAGCGATCCACCAGATTGGCCCGCAGCAGCGAGGCCGCCAGCGTGGCGCCACCCTCCACCAGCACGCGGGTCAGGCCCCGGCGGGCCAGGGCGACGCTCGCCGCGGCCAGATCCGGCAGGCCGGCGGAGTCGGCCGGCACACGGATCACCTCGAGTCCACAATCCTGGAAGACGGCCAGGCGGCTCGGGTCCGCATCCTCGCGGGTGACCACCCAGGTCGGCACGGAGCGCGCCCCCACGGCCAGCTTCCCGGTCAACGGCAGGCGCAGCCGGCTGTCCACCACGATCCGTACAGGCGAACGATTGGCCAGCCCCGGCAGGCGGCAGGTGAGTTCCGGATCGTCGGCCAGGGCGGTGCGGATGCCGACCATGATCGCGTCGTGGGTGGCGCGCAGCCGGTGCCCCCAGGCCCGCGCCGTCGGCCCGGTGATCCATTGCGACTGGCCGCTGTGGGTGGCGATGCGCCCGTCCAGCGTCGTCGCCGCCTTGAGCGTGTAGAGCGGGCGTTCGTCCTGGATGCGCCGGAAGAAACCCTCGTTGAGAGTCCAGGCGGCGTCCTCGCAGACGCCGGTGTCCACCGCGATCCCGGCGGCGCGCAGCCGCTCCAGTCCGCCCCCCGCCACCCGCGGGTCGGGATCGCCGCAGGCCACCACCACCCGCGCCACCCTGGCCTCCACCAAGGCCAGAGCGCAGGGCGGCGTTTTCCCGTAATGGTTGCAGGGCTCCAGCGTCACATAGGCGGTGGAGCCCTGCGCAGCCCCACCGGCACGGGCCAGCGCTTCCGTCTCGGCGTGCGGCCGCCCGCCCGGCTGGGTCCAGCCGCGCCCGACCACCACGCCGTCGCGCACGATGACGCAGCCCACCGCCGGGTTCGGCCATGTGTTGCCGAGCCCGCGCGCCGCCAGGGCCAGCGCGGCCCGCATGTGGCGGAGGTCGTCGGGGGGAATGGCTTGCTTCGCCATGGGCGCCGCCCGCCCCCTCACCCGTTCTGGGCTTCGGGGGCGAGCTGCTCGACGAACTCGTTGAAGTCCGACGCCTCGCGGAAGTCCTTGTAGACCGAGGCGTAGCGGATGTAGGCGACCTGATCGAGCGTCTGGAGCGCCACCATGATCATCTCGCCGATCTGCTTCGACGGGATCTCGCTCTCGCCGGAGGATTCGAGCTGGCGCACCAGACTGTTCACCACCCGGTCGATGCGGTCGGCGTCGATCGGGCGCTTGCGCAGGGCGATGCGCATGGAGCGCAGGAGCTTTTCGCGGTCGAAAGGCTCCCGCTGGCCGGTGCTCTTCACCACCGTCAGCTCACGGAGCTGAACGCGCTCGAAGGTGGTGAAGCGCGCGCTGCAACTGGGGCAGAACCGCCGTCTGCGGATCGCCGAGTTGTCCTCGGTCGGTCGCGAGTCCTTGACCTGGGTGTCCTCGTGTCCGCAGAACGGGCAGCGCATGTCCGGCCTTTCCCCTTAGTCGGTCTTGATGATTACAGGGTCGGGTAGATGGGGAAGCGGCGGCACAGCTCGCGCACCTCTTCCCGCACCTTCGCCTCGACCGCCGCGTTGTCGCCGGAGTTGCTGGCGGCCAGCCCGTCCAGCGTCTCGACGATCAGACGGCCGACCTGCTCGAACTCGGCCACGCCGAAGCCGCGGGTGGTGGCCGCCGGGCTGCCCAGGCGGACGCCGGAGGTGATCATCGGCTTCTGCGGGTCGAACGGGACGCCGTTCTTGTTGCAGGTCATGCCGGCGTGCTCAAGGCTCGCCTCGGCGGCCTTGCCGGTCAGGTTCTTCGGACGCAGGTCGACCAGCACGATGTGGCTGTCGGTGCCGCCGGACACGATGTCCAGCCCGCCCTCGATCAGCACCTTCGACAGGGCGCGGGCGTTGTCGAGGACGCTCTTGGCGTAGGTCTTGAACTCCGGACGCAGCGCCTCGGCGAAGGCCACCGCCTTGGCGGCGATGACGTGCATCAGCGGGCCGCCCTGCAGGCCGGGGAAGATCGCCGAGTTGATCTTCTTGGCGATCTCCTCGTTGTTGGTCAGCACCATGCCGCCGCGCGGGCCGCGCAGCGTCTTGTGGGTGGTGGTGGTGACCACGTCGGCGTAGGGGAACGGGCTCGGGTAGACGCCGCCGGCGATCAGGCCGGCGTAGTGGGCGATGTCCACCATGAAGTAGGCGCCGACCTCGTCCGCGACGGCGCGGAAGCGCTGGTAGTCGAGGACGCGCGGGTAGGCGGAGCCGCCGGCGATGATGAGCTTCGGCTTGTGCTCGCGGGCCAGGCGCTCGACCTCGTCGAAGTCGATCAGGTGGTCGTCACGGCGCACGCCGTACTGCACGGCCTTGAACCACTTGCCCGACAGGTTCGGGGCGGCGCCGTGGGTCAGGTGGCCGCCGGCCGCCAGCGACATGCCGAGGATGGTGTCGCCCGGCTGGAGCAGGGCGAGGTTGACCGCCTGGTTGGCCTGCGAACCCGAGTTCGGCTGGACGTTGGCGAAGCCGCAGCCGAACAGCTTGCAGGCGCGCTCGATCGCCAGCGTCTCGGCCACGTCCACATACTCGCAACCGCCGTAGTAGCGCCGGCCCGGATAGCCTTCGGCGTACTTGTTGGTCATGACCGAGCCCTGGGCCTCCAGCACCGCCTGGGAGACGATGTTCTCGGACGCGATCAGCTCGATCTGCTCCTGCTGGCGGACCAGCTCGTCGCGCACCGCGCGGGCCAGTTCGGGATCGGTCTCGGCGAGCGAGGCAGCGAAGAAGCGGCCGATCTCGGCGCGGGGGTCGGCGTTGGTCACGGTCATGGCAGGGCAGGTCCTTGGTTCAGAAAGCAGTCACGGGCCGGGTGAAGGGCCGTCTCATCCCATCTTGGCGATTCGCCGGCTGTGCCGTTCACCGCCTTCGAAATCGGTCTTCAGAAAGGCGTCCACGCAATCCTTCGCGATCTCCGCGCCGATGATGCGGGCGCCCAGAGCCACCACGTTCGCGTCGTTGTGCTGGCGCGCGAGGCGGGCGGTCGTCACGTCATGCACCAGGGCCGCACGGATGCCCGGGTGGCGGTTCGCCGCGATGCTGATACCGATGCCGCTGCCGCAGATCAAGACGCCGCGCGCCGCGCGCTTGTCGTTGATGGCGCCGGCCAGCGCCGTGGCGAAATCCGGGTAATCCACCGATTCCGGACCGTTGCAGCCGAGGTCCAGCACCTCGTAGCCGGCGCCGGCCAGCCAGGAGGCGATCTCGGCCTTCATCTCGTACCCCGCGTGATCGGACGCGATCGCGATGGTGGTCATGAAAGAAAAACTCCGTGCACGAAATACGAATGGCGCCGGCCCGGCGGGGACGGCGGCATGGCGCGCAAGCTACCAGATATCGCCCCGGACTGCCAGAAGGACACAACGCACAGGGGCTTTGCACCGGGCACAGAACCGCAAAGGAGGGAGGCCGGGCATGGGCGTGGATCACGGGCCCCATGATCCATGATGCATGCCGAGAACAAATGTTTCTCTATTTCCCGCCCCCGTTGACGTTAACGGCCAGTAAGCAGAGCCGCCGATTCGGTCTCGCACCACGAATCGGTCAGTTGCGGTACCCGATTCCCATGGTCTTGCCTAGCTTCCCCGCACTAGACGATGCCTAAACGTGGGGCAGTGCAGCCGCAGCCCGGCCATTTCCTGGGACATCTGATTTGCCACGCCTTGTAACTTCATGCAGATCGCAAATAACTTAATTCGCTCCTCTCGAAATTATATTGACACCCAAATCACGCTGTGCAACTTGGTTGCTAGGGACAAAATGAAAAATCAGGACTAATGGCAATGAGTGACCAGCTTCGCGCCGATGTGCCCGATAACGAGCTTCTGCGGATGACCGCGGACATCGTCTCCGCATATGTCAGCAAGAACGTTCTGCCGGCGCAGCAGATTCCCGAGGTGATCAACACGGTCTACTCGTCGCTGACCGGGCTGAACACGCAGCCCCGAGAAATTCCGTCGGAGCCGCTGAAGCCCGCCGTGCCGATCCGCAAGTCGGTGACGCCCGAATACATCGTGTGTCTGGAGGACGGCAAAAAGCTGAAGATGCTGAAGCGTCATTTGCGCTCCACCTACAACATGTCGCCGGACGAATACCGGGCGCGCTGGAGCCTGCCGCCCGACTATCCGATGGTCGCGCCGAACTACGCGGCGCAGCGCTCCGAGTTCGCGAAGCGGATCGGCCTCGGCCGCAGCTCCGGCCGCCAGACCCGCCGCAAGGCCGGCTGAGCGCCAGCACCGTCCTGAACGAACAGGGCCGGCCTCCCCGATGGGAAGCCGGCCCTGAGTCGTTATGCCGTCATGTCTTTCCTGGCCCTGAACCGTCTGGGCCCTGTATCCCGGACCATGGCGCCGACGGACTTCAGCGAACCCGCCAGCGCCTCCCATCACCCGCAGTTGCGGCCAGACAGGCGGCAGTTGAAGCGTTCGACATTGCGGGTCAGTTCCTGCCCTGTGCTGGTGTTTTCCTCGTTCAGGCAGCGCAGATAGTCCATGGTCTTGTCCACGTACTCCTTCACCTCGAACTGGCAGGTGGCCATCTTGTCCGCGCTGACGAAGGTGGTGGTGTCGCTCATGCAGAGCGGAACGCCGGGCTTCGTGCAGATGATGGTGGTTTCCGACCGCGCCGCCGGGCTTTGCAGCGCCACGGCCAGCACCAGCAGCGTGGCCGCCGGCTTCAGGGTCTCTCTCAACAGCACGGGCATTCTCCGCAAGACCGTCACGCAACGCATTGCGATCGTCTCCCTCCGCATTCGGTCAGGATCGACGCGCTTGGAGCGCACTGCCCAGGAAGCGCATCGGTCCGTTCGTTCGTGGAACGGTTTCTACAGGCGTTACATCCGATGCACCAGTGCCCACGGCGCGGCATAGGTCTAGAGTCGGAGTTGAGCAGTTCACCCCCGGACTGGTTCCGCAGGTCCGGCACCGGGATGTCAGTGCTCACCATCAGCAGAAGCCAAGACTAGCCGCGCCCCCCGCACCGCCGGGAGGGCGCGCTTCTTGGCGCCTGTACTCACAAAACCCGGTCAGCGGCAAAACCCGGTCAGCGGCAAAACCCGGTCAGCGTTTGACGGCGTCGCGCTTCATGACGAACTGGAGCTTGCTGATCGCGGTCCGCTTCAGCAGTTCCAGACTGCCGGTGGCCGGGCCGACGACCGACACTTCCGTCGCGGTGACGGGGTCGATGGCCATGACCTTCAAATAGCTGCCGACCCGCTGGAATTCGAACAGCACCTCGCCAACAGCGCCTCTTGTGCCGTTTCCCGCGCCGTTTCCAGCCGTCTGGCCTTTTCCAGGCGCCCGATTGCCCACCATCGCTTCTTCTCCATCGCCGGCCTTCGCCGGTCCCGTTACCACCTTAGCACAGCGCAACCGCTCCGGAACCCCGTCTGCCACGTCCTGTTGTTGGCGGACGACGCACTCAGCAAGGGAGTACCGGCACCATGGCTGCCAAGACCATGCAGGATCTGCTGATCGAAGAGCTTCGCGACATCTACCACGCCGAAAAGCAGCTCACCAAGGCCCTGCCGAAACTGGCCAAGGCGGCGCACTCCGAACAGCTCCGCGCGGCCTTCGAATCCCACCTGGAGGAAACCCGCGGCCAGATCGAGCGTCTGGAGCAGGTCTTCGACGAGTTGGACACCCGCACCCGCGGCAAGCATTGCGACGCGATGGAGGGGCTGATCAGCGAGGCCCGCGAGATCATGGAGATGGGTCTCGCCCCGGAGGTTCAGGACGCCGCCCTGATCGCCGCCGCCCAGAAGGTGGAGCATTATGAGATCGCAAGCTACGGCACCGTCCACGCCTACGCCACCGCCTGCGGGCTCACCAAAGTGGCGGAGCTGTTGGAGCAGACTCTGAACGAAGAGAAGGAAACCGACAAGAAGCTGAACATGCTGGCAATCAACGACGTGAACAAAAAGGCGATCCAGGCCAGCGGGCAAAAGGCGGCCTGACAACGGCGCGCCGTGCCATAAGCCGAATCTCTTGTTACAGCGGGCACCATTGAAGGCGGGCGGACGAGCCCCTACTATCGGGCTCACCCAATCGATTTCTCCGGTGCCCCCATGCGCAGGGTCGCGTCCATTATCGGCTCCCTTCTCATCGCCGCCACCATCGCCGGTTTGTCCACGGTGGTTCAGGCGGCGGAGGGGCCGGCGGCCCTGCCGCCTTCCGTCCGCATCAAGCCGGTGATGGTCCCCATCGTCACCCGCGGGCAGGTGGAGCGCTACACCCAGATCGAGGTGATGCTGGAGGTGGCGAACGCCACCCGGCTGGGTGAAGTCCAGGTCGCCATCCCGCGGCTGCACGACGCCGCGCTGCGCGCCGTCTATCTGGGCATTGAGGAGGGATGGATCGTCCGAGGCAACATCGCCAACATGCCCGCTCTGCGCCGCAAGATCGACGAGGAGAGCGTCAAGCTGTTCGGCAAGGACGTCGTCAGCCGCATCCTCATCACCCCCTTGTCCCGGCAATCCTCCTTTCCCTGACCCCCTACCCTCCTTCCGGTGGTTGCCTCCTCGGGCGGTTCGCGGCAGCATGGCCGCCTGACCGGTGAGGAAACGCGAGAATGGCCGTGGTGTATGTGGCGCGCAGTGCCGCGCTGACGAAGTGGGCGTCCGACGTTGGGCAGGGAAAGCAAATCTTCAAGCTGGGCGTGGCCGCCGACAAGGACGAGGCCAAGACCGCGATCGACGCCGGCTGGGCGGGCGAAGGCGATTGGCGCCTGATCCACAGCCAGGACGTGGCGGATCTCGACGAGGAGACGCTGATCGAGCGGCTGATGCGCAAGGAGAAGGTCATCGATCCGACCTACTACCCGAAGCTGAAGGGTGCTGCCGGCGTCTTCCGCATCACCTTGACCAACGTGCAGAACAGCCTTCTGGTCGCCAAGGCGATGTCCGCCGACGAGCCGCTGACCGACATCAAGGTGAAGCCGAAGGACATCGGTGAATACATGATCCGCAACGCCCTGCCCTCCCCGTCATGAGCAGCAACGTCCCGCCACTTTACACCATTGGTTACGAAGGGGCTTCCTTCGACTCCGTTCTGCGTGCATTGAAGGCGCGGAGCGTCGGGGTCCTCCTCGACGTGCGTGAGTTGCCCTTGTCCCGCCGCGCCGGCTTTTCCAAGAGGCCGCTGTCCGCCGGGCTGGAGGAGGCCGGAATCGGCTACGTCCACCTGAAGGGGCTGGGCACGCCCAAGGAGGGGCGCGTCGCCGCACACCAGGGCGACCTGGACCGTTTCTGGTCGATCGTGGATGCGAAGATGCAGACCCCGGAAGCGGAGCATGACCTGAACCGCGCCGCCGCGCTGGCGCGGGAACGCCCGGCCTGCCTGCTCTGCTTCGAGGCGTCGCCGCACCTCTGCCACCGGCTCCGCGTCGGTGAATTGCTTCACAGCCGTTTCGGCTTCACGGTGGAGCATCTGACTCCCGCCGAACCCTCCTTTTAAGGCCCGACATGCACTCCCGCTGGTACCGCTTCGCCGATTTGTCCGCCTGCACCTTCCACGACATGCTCCACCTCCGCCAGAGCGTTCTGGTGGTGGAACAGGCCTCGCCCTTTCCCGACCTCGACGGACGCGACCCGGTGGCGCAGCATCTGGCGCTGTACGAGGGCGACGCACCGACACCCGTCGGCTACGCCCGCATTTTCGGTCCGGATGCCGACACCGGCACGACCTCGTTCGGGCGGTTGGCGGTCGCTCCGGCGTGGCGCGGCAAGGCGTTGGGCCGTCGGCTGGTCGCGGAATGCCTGGAACGGCTGGCCCAGGAATGGCCAGAGCACGACGTGCAGATCAGCGCGCAGCTTTACTTGGAGAGCTTTTACGGCGGCTTCGGCTTCCGGCGCGTCAGCGAGATTTACGACGACGTCGGCATCGACCACATCGACATGCGGTTGAGCCGATAGGAATGAAAATCCTGTCTATTTCCTGGCCTCGGCCAGGATATCGCCGGCTTCCTTGCGGATGACGTTCAGGTTCTTCAGCAGGATCGCCAGCGCCTGATCGTAGTTGAAGGCCTCCTCCGACTCGTCCGGGATGTCGGTGTCGTCGGCGGCGACAGAGACCTTGGCCTTCTTCTTCACGGTCGCGAAATACTCGCTGCCGGTGTTCTCGAATCCCTTGATCGCCTTCTGCAGGGCATCGACGTCGTTGGCCCGCGTGGCGGCGTCCAGCGCCTTCGTCGCTTTCTCCAGCCCGCTCGACGCCCGGAAGGCGAGCAGGAAACCCTCGGCGGGCTTCTTCTTGCCGGTCAGCGCCTCGAACATCTTCTTGGCGGAGGTCCAGTCGGCGAAGAAGGTGGTGGCGGGCATCTCCTTGGCGCTGCCCGCCTTCTCCAGCTTCTTCAGGACGGACTGGCTTTCCAGCTGGGCCATCTGCTCGACGTTCATGGCGCCGCCCAGCATGTCGGCCGCCACCTCGACCGCGCCCTCGTTCTTCGCCTTCTGCGCCTTGACGATCACCGCGCTGAGCTTCGCCCGGAAGATCTTGGTCGCCTGGAGCAGATCGGCCAGCGCCGCGCGCAACGCCTTGGCGTCCCCGGCCTTGTAGGCCTTGTCCCAGGCCGCGGCAGCCTTCTCCACATCGCCCGACTTCTTCACCACCGCCAGGGCGTCGCCCGAGTTCGGGATCTTCTTGGCCTCGGCCTCGCACTTCGCCTTGTGCTTCTTGAATTCGGGAGCGGCGGCGAACGGCATGGTCAGGTCTCCGGCTTGATGTCTTCCACCCCGCTCGACCGCAGCGAACGGTTGCAGAAGACTAAGCGCCATCCCGCCGGCGTCAACGCGGACCCGGTTCAAAATGGAAGAAGCGGCTCCGCCCAGCTTAGAGCTCCTATCAAAACCCGTGGAAAGTGGGCTGAAGCCGTTGATTTACCTCAGCCCTACCCGGTTTTGATCCGCACTCTTAGCCGACGACCATCGCCTGGAGCGTTTCCAGCCGGTCGGCCTCCGCCGCCGGCTTGTCCCAGCGGATGCGGTGGACGCGCGGAAAGCGCATCGCCAGACCGCTCTTGTGGCGGTTCGACGGGTGCACACTGTCGAAGGCGACCTCCAGCACCAGCCCCGGCTCGACCTCGCGCACCGGGCCGTAGCGGCGGGTGGTGCGGTTGCGCACCCAGCGGTCGAGTTCCACCAGCTCCGCGTCGGTGAAGCCGAAATAGGCCTTGCCCACCGGCACCAGCTCCTCGCCGCGCCAGACGCCGAAGGTGAAGTCCGAGTAATAGCTGGACCGCTTGCCGTGCCCGCGCTGGGCGTACATCAGCACGGTGTCGAGGGTCAGCGCCCCGCGTTTCCATTTGAACCAGGGCCCCTTGGGACGCCCAGCGACGTAGACGCTGTCCTTGCGCTTCAGCATCAGCCCTTCGATGCTGTTCTCCCGGCTGCCCTCGCGCAGGCCCTTCAGCGCCTCCCAGCCCTCGAACGGCACCAGCGGCGACAGGTCCATCCGCCGGGGCCGCACCGCGTCGTGCCAGCGCTCCAGCCGGGCGCGCCGCTCGGTGAAGGGCAGGCTCCGCAGATCCTCCTCGCCGTCGAACAGGATGTCGTAGAGCCGCACCCAGGCGGGAAACTCCTTGAGCATCGCCGCGGTGACCGTCTTGCGGTTCAGCCGCTGCTGAAGGTCGTTGAACGGCGCGATCTCGCCCTCGTCGCGGGCGACCAGCAATTCGCCGTCCAGCACGGCGTCGAAGGTCATGTGGTCGGCGATGTCGGGAAAGGCGCCGGACACGTCGTCGCCGGTGCGGCTGTAGATGCGCCGCTCGCCGCCGCGGGCCGCCAGCTGCACGCGGATGCCGTCCCATTTCCACTCCGCGGCGTAGTCGGCCGGATCGAGACCGCCCATATCCTCCTCCTCCAGCGGATGGGAGAGCATCAGCGGGCGGAAGCCGGCCCCCTTCCCCGCCGCCGGCCGGTCGGACCTCCCCTCCAGCCAGGCGAACAGGTCCGCGTAGGGCGGGGTCAGCCCGTGCCAGCACTCCTCGATATCGCCGAGATCGACCTTGCCCCACTCCGCCAGCGCCGTCTTGGCCAGCCGCGCCGACACGCCCACCCGCAGGCTGCCAGTGATGAGCTTGAGCAGCGCGAAGCGGCCCGAGGAATCCAGCGTGTCGAGCCAGCCTTCCACCAGACCCATCACCTGCCCGCGCTTGGCCGCGCGCAGAGTCTCCACCACCTCCGTCATGGACGGCGGCAGGCTGTTCGCCCGCTCCGGACGCTCCGGCCAGATCAGCGCCACCGTCTCGGCAAGGTCGCCCACATAATCATAGGACAGGGCAAAAAGCTCGGGATCGACGCGGGTGGCGACCAGTTGCCGGATCGCCGCCGGCTTGGCCTCGTGGAAGACCAGCGATTCCGTCAGGGCCGCCAGAGCCCAGCCACGGTCGGGGTCGGGCGTGGTGGCGAAGAAGTCGGCCAGCAGGCGGATCTTCCCGTTGCGCGCCGGCATGAAGACCAGCCCGTCGATCAGCGCGGAGAAGTTCCTCACGCACCCTCCTCCTCAAAGCCGACCAGGGCCAGGGCGCGGGCGCGGATGCCGCGCTGGGTCGCGTGGTGGACCAGCGCCTCCTCCCGGCCATGGGTCACCCAGACCTCGGGCGCGGCGACCTCGTCGAGCGTCTGGACCAGTTCGTCCCAATCGGCGTGGTCGGAAATGACCAGCGGCAGTTCCACGCCGCGCTGGCGCGCCCGCTGACGCACCCGCATCCAGCCGGAGGCCATCGCCACCACCGGGTCGGTCAGCCGCCGCGCCCAGCGGTCGGCCACCGCGCCCGGCGGGGCCAGCACCAGGGCGCCCTTCAGCTCCTCCTTGGCCGCCACGGTGGCCGGGCGAAGCTCGCCCAGGGGCACGCCGAAGCCCTCGTAGAGCTTGCAGATCGGCTCCAGGGCGCCGTGCAGATAGATCGGCCGGTCGTAGCCGGCGGCGCGCAGCAGGGAGATCACCCGCTGGCATTTGCCCAGCGCGTAGGCCCCGACGACATGGCTGCGCTCGGGAAAGATCGACAGCGAGTGCAACAGCTTGTCGATCTCCCCCAAATCCGGCGGGTGGCGGAAGACCGGCAGGCCGAAGGTCGCTTCGGTGATGAAGACGTCGCAGGGCACCGGCTCGAAGGGCGCGCAGGTTCGGTCGAAGCGCCGCTTGTAGTCGCCGGACACCACCACCCGCGTGCCCGCATGCTCCAGCACCACCTGCGCGCTGCCCAGCACATGGCCGGCGGGGACCAGACGCACCGTCACGTCGCCGATGCGGATCGCCTCGCCATAGTCGAGCGTCTGCGTCGCCGCCCCCGCCCCCTCGCCCAGCCGTTGCCGCATGATGGCGAGCGTCCCGGCGGTGGCGAGCACATGGGCGTGGCCGGGCCGGGCATGGTCGGAATGGCCGTGGGTGACGACCGCGCGCTCCACCGGGCGCAGCGGGTCCACGTAGAAGCCGCCGGGCTCGACATAGAGCCCCTCGGGGCAGACCTTCATCCAGCGTTCGGCGGGGGGGCGGGAGGGGCTTTGTGCAGGCATGTGCTGCAATATAGGCCGTCCTCGCGAAAGGACAAAATTCCGATTCCTAAGGTTGCGCCGGCGCAAACCACAGCGCAGGATGCGGGAGAACGAGGGAGATTCCGACCATGCACCACCGCCTGTCCCCAACGCCCGAGGTCGCCGCCGCCCTGGCCGAGGGCCGACCCGTGGTGGCGCTGGAATCCACCGTCATCTCCCACGGCATGCCCTACCCGAAGAACCTGGAAACGGCGACGGCGCTGGAGGACGCGGTGAGGGCCGAGGGGGCGGTTCCCGCGACCATCGCCGTTCTCGATGGGCGCATCCGCGTCGGGCTGGACGGTGAGTCTCTGGAGCGGCTCGCCAAGGGCGGCACCAGCGTCATGAAGCTGAGCCGTCGCGACCTGCCCGTCGCGCTGGCGACCGGGGCGCTGGGGGCTACCACCGTGGCCGCCACCATGATCGCCGCAAGGCTGGCCGGGATCGCCGTCTTCGCCACGGGGGGCCTGGGCGGGGTGCACCGCGGCGCCGAAACCAGTTTCGACGTGTCGGCGGACCTCGACGAGTTGGCCCGCACCAGAGTCTGCGTCGTCTGTGCGGGCGCGAAGTCGATTCTTGACCTGCCGAAGACGCTGGAGGTGCTGGAGACCCGCGGCGTCCCCGTCCTGGGTCTGGGCACCGACGCGTTTCCGGCCTTCTACAGCCGCAACTCTGGTCTGCCCGTCTCTCATCGCTGTGACAACGTGCATGAGGTCGCGGCGATCCTGAGGGCCAAATGGGAGCTTGGGCTGGAGGGTGGCGTGGTCCTCGCCAACCCCATCCCGGAGGCCGACGCGCTGGATGGCGAGGTCATGGAGCGGGCCATCGCGCAGGCGCTAAAGGATGCGGAACATCATGGAATCACTGGAAAATCCGTGACGCCTTTTCTCCTTGCGGCGCTGGAGCGGATCACCGGCGGGCGCAGCCTGACCGCGAACATGGCGCTGATCCGAAACAACGCCGTGACTGCGGCGCAGCTGGCAGCGGCTTACGCGGCGCTGGCCTCCTGACCGGTCATAGGCCGTTACGCATAAGAGGTAAGCCATCCGTGACGTCCGGATTTAAGTCCCCGTTAACCGACGCCGGGTGAATCTGCGCTCGTTCTTCAGCGGAGGTCTCTATGCGTGCGCCCAGCCCGTCGAACCTGGTTTCCCGGATGATCGCCATGGCCGCCCAGCCCGACGAGGGCATCGGCGACACCGACAACCGCCCGGCTGCGCGGGTCAAGAAGATCGTCTGGGCCTCCCAGGCGGCGAAATTGCGGGGTTCCCTCTCCTCCCGCCTCGTCCACGAAATCGAGTGCGCGGTGTCCGCCGACCTCGACAGCATGGAACTGCCGGAAGTGTTCTTCACCTCCGTCGAGTTCGCCGGCCGCGTCATCACCTGCGACCTCGACGCTTCGGGCACCGCCTCGATCTTCGGCCTGATCGATATCAGCGATTACGACGAGCTGGTGGAAGAGGCCGGCGACGACGCGCTGTTTGGCGTCGATTGGGACGGCGTCTACGTGACCCCGGCACGCACCCGCCACTGAGGCTTTCCACGCGACCCAAGGAAAAAGCCGCGGGACCCGGACGCACGCCGGGTCCCGCGGCTTTTTGCGTTGGCGTCCTCAGCCCAGCGCGCGGGCGAGGATGACGTCGAGAGCCTTCAGCATCTCCGGGTCCCGCTTGTCCGGCGCGGTCATGATCGCGTGATCGAGCGCGGTGTGGCAGCCCTGGGCGCACAGCCCGTCACGCGCCTGGACCTTTGGCGCGAGCGTCTTGACCAGCGACCGGGCCTTGCCGGCGTTGGCGACCACCACGCGGATGACGGCGTCCACGGTGACGTGGTCGTGCTCCGGATGCCAGCAGTCGAAATCGGTGACCATGGCGACGGTCGCGTAGCACATCTCCGCCTCGCGGGCGAGCTTGGCCTCCGGCATGTTGGTCATGCCGATCACGTCACAGCCCCAGCTCCGATACAGCTCGGATTCGGCCTTGGTCGAGAATTGGGGGCCTTCCATGACCATGTAGGTGCCGCGGCGCTGGTGCGGCACCTTCAGCTCCACCAGCGCCTCCTCGATCAGGTCGCCCAGCCGCCCGCAGACCGGATGGCCCAGCGCCACATGCGCCACCAGACCGGTGCCGAAGAAGCTCTTGCTGCGGGCGAAGGTGCGGTCGATGAACTGGTCGATCACCACGAAGGTGCCCGGCGGAAGATGCTCCTTCAGCGAGCCGACGGCGGAGACCGACAGGATCTCGGTCACGCCCAGCGCCTTCAGCGCGTAGATGTTGGCGCGGAAGTTCAGCTCGGACGGCGCGATGCGGTGACCGCGGCCGTGGCGCGGCAGGAAGACCAGCTTCTGGCCGTTCAGCTCGCCCGTCAGCAGCTCGTCCGACGGGTCTCCGAAAGGCGTTTCCACCTTCACCCAGCGTTGATTCTCCAAGCCATCGATGTCGTAGACGCCGCTGCCGCCGATCACGCCGAGCACCGGCGCGGACCCGGTTTCCGCCATAGTCACATGCCTCCGTCAATGGGAGGGCGCAGTATTCCGCCCCGGCCCGGCAAAGGCAACGGTCACGGCGGAGGCGGTCACAGCGTTCGCAGCAGAACCACCACCAGGGTCAGATAGACGGCGGCCTTCGCCGCGGTGCTGAGGCGCGCCACGCTCCACAGCGCCACGCCGGGGCGGCGGAACAGGGCGACCAGCGCCATCCCCGCGCCGAACCCGCCGAGATGGGCTGCCCAGGCCACATCGCCCAGACTGGAACCCGGAGCCGGCGGCATCAGCGTCATCGCCACGTTGATCGCCAGGAAACTGCCCACCACGAAGGAGGCGGGAACCCGCGGCCCCGGCGTCACGCCGAGCGTCGCCTGCGGGTGCAGCAGCAGAAAGGCCCCCATCACCCCGCAGATCCCCCCGCTCGCCCCGACCAGCGGTGCCATGGGATCGACGGCTAACGCTCCCTCCACCATGGCCCCCGACGCCGCGCAGAGCAGAAAGAACAGCAGGTAGCGCAGGCTGCCCATCGCCAGCTCGACCGCACCGCCGAAGGCCCAGAGCGCCAGCATGTTGCTGACCAGATGCACGATGTCGCTGTGGATCAGGACATGGCCGAACAGGCCGCGCCCCACCGCCCAGGTCGGTAGCGGCCCAGCCGTCTCCACCGTTCCGAAGAAATAGGCGGGAACGAAGGCGAGGGATTCCGGTGGCAGGCCCAGCACGAAGGCCAGCGTGCAGGCCATGACGATGCCCTGGTTGACGTAGGGAATCCTTCTGGCAGCGCGCACCGCTCCCCCTTCGCCGATGACCGAAGCCTTGGCGGCCCGGCCTTCATCCTTGCTCGATATGGGGGCTCTTGCGCCGATGACCAGCGCCCGAAAGCGGCTCGCAAGCAGGTTGGAAGGTCGGACCTATCAGTAATTCCACTCCCACTTGACGCCGACGCGGGTGTCGGAATCGGCGCCGACATCCGCCTGGGCCTTGATGTTCTTCGTGATGTCGACCTCGACGGTGGCGCGGCTCTGGTTCGCGCCAATGCCTTGCTCCACGCCGACATAGACGCGGTCGCTGACGTAGCGCCCGGCCTCCACCGCCCCGCCCTTGCCGTCGGCACCACCGGTGAATTCCAGCCGGTCGACACCGAGGCCGCGGCGCAGGTTGCCGAGCAGGCCGGGCCCTCCGCCGCCGAAGCCGGCCAGAGTCGCCGCGGACTGCGCAAGCTGGACCGCCTCCACCGCGTTCAGGTTGCCGACCGATTTCCCGAACAGCACCGCGGACAGCACCTCATCCTGCGGCAAGCCTTGCGGGGAGGTCAGCTCCAGCTTCGGCTGGCCGGCGGTGCCAGTGACCAGAACCTGGGCGGTCACATCGTTGGCGGTGGCCTCGGCCAGGAAGTCCAGCCGCGGGTCGATGGTGGGACCGCCGTCGAATTCGATGATGCCGCGCTTGAAGACGAAGGTCTTGGCGAGAAGGTCCAACTCGCCCTTCAGCATGTTCAGCCGGCCGCTGACCAGCGGCTGGCTGGAGGTGCCGGTGACGGCGAGTTGGCCGGCGAACTCCGCCTCCAGCCCACGGCCCCGGACGAAGATCTGGTTCTGCGCGTTGATCGTCAGGTCGAGGATCATCGCGAAGGCCGGCTCAGGCGCCGCCGCCTGCCCATTGCCCGCCTGCCCGTTCTTCAGGCTGACCGGCTGCGCCTTGCGGCCCTTGCCAACCTCGACGACCTTCAGGTCCACCACGTTGGGCGGGGTCTGGTTGGGAATCTGGATCTCGGCCCGCTCGATCCGCACAGGACCGGCCAGCCGCGGATTCAGGAAGCTGCCGGTCAGGGTCAGGTTGGTGCCGAGGGTGACCGCCGCCAGATCGTTCTGCACCAGCCGCGCCCGGTCGGCCTGGATGACGAGGTCGAGCTGCTGCTGCAGGTCCACGGCGGCGGGGCGGATCACGCCGCGGGCGCTGATCTCGCCGCCGTTGGTGGTCCGTCCGCGGAAGCTCTGGATGGTGAAGACGTCGCCGTCGCCGACGATACGGGCGTCGATGTTGCTGATGATGGCGCCGCTCGCCCGGTTCTCGTAGCGCCCGTTGGCCAGCGTCACCGTGCCGCCCAGCCGCGGGGCCGCCACGGTGCCGTCGACGCTGACGTCCAGCCGCAGCGTGCCGCGCGCCCGGTCGCCGCTCGCCGCCAGCAGGTCGTTGGCGAGCGAGGCGTCGATGGCGCCGCGCAGCGCCGCCTCCAGACGGCCGCGCTCCGGCACCGAGAAGGCCAGCGTGTCCGGGTTCATCGCCAGCGGCGCGGCGGCGGTCAGGGTCACCCGGCCGGCGTTGTTGCTGGTGGCGACGTCGCCGTCCACCGACAGGCGGGCCTCCCTCCAGCGAGCGTTGACGGTGGCGTTCAGGCCCGGCACGCCGGCCTGGGTGGTCTGCTGCGCCTTCAGGTTGGCGACGCGCAGCGTGGCGTCGGCCTGCGGGCGGCGGACGGTGCCACCGAGGGTCGCCTGCGCGTTCAGCGTGCCGTCCAGCCGGAGGGTCGGATTCGCCAGCCGGGCCAGCGCCATCGGCACGCGGTCGAGCCGCAGCTCGCCCGACAGTCGTTCCCCGTTCAGTCCGAGATCGGCGGCGAGCTGGGCGTTGCCGCTGACCAGCCGCAGGCCGGACACCTCATAGCGCCGCTCGCCCAGGGCGATGGCGGCGGGCTGGGTCAGCCGGAAGGATTCACCGCTGTAGCGCCCCTGGAGCCGGTCCAGCCGGATGCGGTTCAGCGCGCCGCTCTGGGTGAACTCCCCGGCCAGTTCGAGCCCCAGCGGGTCGCTTCCGGCCCCCGCCGCCTCCGCCCGGAAGGCCGCCTTGGCGAGCGAACCGTCCACGCTGGCCGTCACCCGGGACAGGTCGTTGCCGGCGGCGGCCCCATCCTGAAGCTCCACACGCGCCTTGCCGCTGGCGTTGCCCAGCGCGTCGGCGACATCGGCGTTGGCGGTCAGGCGGCGGGCGGCGAACAGCGGACCGCCCTCGCCTTCCACGCGGAGGTTGGTGGCGTTGGCGGTCAGGTTGGCCGCCTGCTTGCCGTTCGGCGCGTCGAGCGCGACGGTGAAGCCCGCCGCTCCGGTCAGTGGCACGCCGGCCAGCTCCGACAGCGCCTGAAGCTGCGGCAGGGTGCCGTCGAGCTTGCCGGTCGCCGTCATGACGTCGAGCGCCACGCGCACCGCCCCGGTGATCCGGTTCGGCCCGTTCGCCAGCGCGAGGTCGCTGATCCGCAACACCTGCCCATCCAGCGCGTAGGCGGCGTCGGCGGTCAGCCCGGCGCCGGCCAGTTCCGTGCGGGCCGACACACGCCCCTGCGGGGCGGCCGGCAGGTTCTCCGCGGTGGCGTTCAGCCGCGTGTCGCCGAAGCGGCGCCCCTGCACGGCGAGGTTCCGCGCGTGCAGCGCCGCTTCCGCCACCAGCGCGTCCAGCGGACCTCTCGCCGTCGCGTCGAGCGTCAGGATGCCGGCCATCTCCGTTCCGGCGGCGGTGCCCACCGGGGCGAGGTCGGCGATCTCCAGCCGGGTCTTGGCGTCCACCGCCCCGTCCACCAGGGCCGCATCACCCGTCAGCCGTCCATTGCGGCCATCCACCGTCAGGTCGGTGAGGCGCATGGCGCCGCCCGGCTCCATCACCGCCTGCGCGCCCAGGCTGACGTCGCGGCCAAGCACGCCGTCGGCGGGCGTTCCGGTTTGCAGACCACGCAGCGCGCCGCTGAGACCAGCCGTCAGCGTGCCGTCCTCCTGCCGGCGCACCGGCCCGGCCAGGGCCAGCGACCCGGCCAGCGGTTGCCCGGCGAGGGCGGAGAGACGCGACAAGTCGTCGGCGTTCAGCGACACCGTCACATCGGCGGTCTGGCCCCAGCCGGTCACGCTGCCCTGCGCCCCGGCGCTGGCCGCCGCGGTGGTCAGGGTCAACCCCTCGATCCCCACCGCCCCGGTGTCGGCGTTGATCAGCGCCCGCCCGTCCAGCCGCACCTCCGGCCCGGCCACCGAGGCCAGGGCGGGATCGTCGGCGGCGAGGTCGTGGATCAGCCCCTCCACCACCACGGTCAGCGCGTCCAGCGTGCCCTGAGCGGTGCCCGACACGGTGCCTTCCCGCCAGGCGATGCCGGGGGCGAAACCATGGAGGGTGGAGTCCGGCCCGGCCTGGACCTCGTAGCGCAGGTCGAGGCTGCGGCGGTCGGCGCCGACACGCCCCGAGAGATTGGCCGTGGCGGCGGCGGTCTCGACGGCCACCGGCTGCAGGGTCAGGGCGCCGTCCGGAGCGACCACCACGGTGCCTTTCAGCGCCGGCTGCGGCCCGGCCAGCGGCGCGATGTCGGGGCCGAGCAGGGACGCCACGTCGCCGCTCGCCGCGATGGAGACGGCGTGCCCTTCCGGCACCGCCTTGATCGTGGCGTCGGCGGCCAGCCGGGCGGCGTTCTCCGCCGCCGCGGTGAAGGTGCCCTTCCAGTCGTCCAGCGAGCCCTGCCCGTCCAGCGATGCGTTGACCGGCGGTGCGCCGGGGATGTTCAGCGCGGTGGCGATCAGCCCGCCCGCCGGCTCCGACGCCTTCAGATTCAGGTCGAGCCGCTTGTCGTCGGGATTGAAGGCGACGTCGAGCGCCACCGTGCCCGGCTGCTCGCCCAACCGGTCCACGTTCAGATGCGCTTCGAGCGACGACCCTCCGGAGGCGAGGTCCAGCGAACCGTCGATCTTCAGCCGCGCCTCCTGCCCGATCAGCGGCTCCGCCAGGACCAACTCGGCGATGGCCAGCTTGTCCACGGCGACGCCCACCGGCAGGCTGGGCAGCAGCGAGGTCGGCCCCTGGTCGGGCGGCGGCTCCGGCCCTTCGGTGGGCAACGGCGCCCGCACCACGACGACGCGCTGCGCCTCGATGGCGTCGGCCTTGGCCCGCCCGGTCAGCAACGCGGTCGGGGCGAGGTTGACCCGCAGATCCTCCAGCCGCAGCCACACGCCCTCGCGGTCGGCGACGGTGACGTCCGAAATCGTGAAGTTGATGGGGACCGCGCCGCCGATGGTGCCGATCCGGACCTGAAGGTCGGGGCCGTTCACCGCCTTCTCAATGGTCTGGGCGATCCAGCGCCGCACCGCGTTGGCTGGACCCCAGCCGCCCCCTTCGGTGTCGGCCGCGCGGGCGGCCTCCGTCAGGACCGCCCCGGTCAGGACGGCGAAGGCCAGAAGAAGGACGATCAGACGACGCAGACCCGACACCACGCACCCCGTTGCGGCATTCCCCGAATGGTATAACGGGAAAGAGCATGGGCGATCCCGATCCAAGTGGCAAAAATGCGACCCGGCCCGGCATCACCGGTTGAAAGGACGAATCAGAAGGCCTGACCCAGACTGAGATAGAGCTGCCACTTCGCATCGCCGGAATCGGCGTTCAGCGGGAAGGCAACGTCGGCCCGCAGCGGCCCGAAATCGGTGTAGTAGCGGGCGCCGATGCCCGCACCGACCTTCAACGGTTCCTTGAAGTCCGGGAAGGCGCTGTCGAAGACGGTGCCGGCATCGACGAAGGGCACGATGCCGACGGTCTCGGTCACCCTGACGCGCAATTCCAAACCGGCTTCGAACAGCGAGCGCCCCCCGGTCGGGTCGCCGTAGATGTCGCGCGGTCCGGCCTTCTGGAAGCCATAGCCGCGCACCGACCCGCCGCCGCCCGCGTAGAAGCGATGGTCCGGCGGAACCTGGTCCAGCGACGCCCCCACCGTGCTGCCGACGCCGATGCGCGCCGCCGCGACGTAGCGCCCGTCGTCGGACAGATCGCGGTAAGCCGACGCGTTGATCTGGAAGCTGGTGAAGATCGACTCCGTATCCCCGGCGTAGGGGAACCAGGGGGTGGCGAGCAGCGAGGCTCGGTAGCCCCTGGACGGGTTCAGCAGATTGTCCGAACCGTCCCAGGCGATGCCCAGCGGCACGCCGATGAAGCCGGTCTGGTACTCCCGCAGGTTGTTGCGGACTCGCCCCCGCTCTCCAGACACGCCGTAAGAGATCTTGAGCTGGTCGGTCACCTGCCGCTCCAGCGAGGCCGAGCCGATGGTGGCGACCCGGTCGTAGGCCGGCGGCTGCTCCGACGCGACCTGGAAATCCAGGATCAGCGACTGGCGCGGCGCCAGGAAGTCGGGCTTGCGGAAGTTGGCGGACAGGCGGATATCCGGGAGGTCCAGGCTGCCGCGCGGCCCCTGCCCGGCACCGTTGTCGCCGCCGATTCGCCCGACCTCGACGCCCAGCCGCAGCCGCTCCGCCCCGCCGAACAGGTTGCGGTGGCCCCAATAGGCCGAGCCGCCCACGCCATCCTCCGACGAGTAGAAGGCGCTGGCCCCGATGAAGCGGTGCAGCTTCTCGGCCAGGGTCACGTCCACCGGCGTGACGCCGCCCGGCCCCGGCTCCTCGGCCAGCCGCACCCGCACCGTGTCGAACACGTCGAGCTGGGCGATCTGCTGGCGCGCCCGGTCGACCTTGGCCGGGCTGTAGATGTCGCCCTGCTTCCAGGGCAGGCGCCCGCGGATCAGCCCCTCGTCGACGCTGGCCAGCCCGTCGATCTTCGTGTCGCCGAACATCACCAGCGGGCCGGGATCGACCGAGTAGGTGACGTCCATGCTGTGGTCGTCGTGGTCCACCACCACCCGCCGCTCGGCGACGGTGGCGAAGGGGTGGCCGCGGTCGGTCATCCGGCGCAGCAGCGCGGACTGCGCGTCCACCACCTGCGGCGCGCGCGCCCGCTCCCCCACCGGCAGGCCGATGTCGCCGGGGGTCACGTCGCCGCCCGGCAGCGGCGCGCCGTCAGTGGAGGCAATGGTGATGGTCTTGAAGCGGTAAGGCGTGCCGGGCGTCACCGCCACGGTTACCTTGGCCGGCGTCCGGGCCGCGTCCACCCGAATGTCCAGCACGGCGTCGTAGAAGCCGGCGGAGCGCAGCGCCGTCTGCAGACGGTCCCGGTCGCTGTCGGCCCGCCGCTCCAGCCCCAGCACCGACGGCGGAGGGTCGTCCTTCAGGCTGACCAGCGAGGAGCTGTCGCGCAGCAGGTCGCGCAGCTCGTCGTCCTCCAGCCCGGTGAACTCCACCTCGTAGGGGATCTGTGGGCCAGGGGCGTTGGGAGTGGGGTCATCCTGCCCGGAATCGTCCTGCGCCGCTGGAGGCGGAGCCGCGTCCGGCACGGGGTCCTGCGCGCGCAACGGGTCGCCCGGCACGGCGACGAGCGCGCTGGACAGGAGAATGACGGCGAGGCGGGAAGCGGAAACGCGGCTGGTCATCACCGGACCATGTGGGATTCCGAGACGCAGACGCCAATGATTCGGTCGCCTTGGCGCAAGGAAATTCCGCATAGGCGCTTTGGGCGAGTTTCCCCCACCACGCCGCTTGCGTTATGAAGCCGGATCATTATATTGCGTCGCAACAGTTTCCCCGGCAGAGCCCCCCGATCGATCTCGGAGGGTTTTTTTGTTGTGCGCGGCCGACGTGCCGCGGTGTCGGGGCGGCATTGCGCAACGGAAGCCCCAGAGCGGATTTAAGAGTCCCCGACACATGAATCTTCGTAACGTCGCCATCATCGCGCACGTCGACCACGGCAAGACGACCCTGGTCGATCAGCTCCTCAAGCAGGCCGGTTCGTTCCGCGAGAACCAGCAGGTCGCCGAACGCGCCATGGACTCCAACGACCTGGAGCGCGAGCGCGGCATCACCATCCTGGCCAAGTGCACGTCGGTTCTGTGGAACGACCTGCGCATCAACATCGTGGACACCCCCGGCCACGCCGATTTCGGCGGCGAGGTCGAGCGCATTCTCTCCATGGTGGACGGCGTGGTCCTGCTCTGCGACGCCGCCGAAGGGCCGCTGCCGCAGACCAAGTTCGTGCTGGGCAAGGCGCTGAAGCTGGGCCTGCGCCCGATCGTCGTCATCAACAAGGTGGACCGTCCCGACGGCCGTCCGCACGAGGTGCATGACGAGGTGTTCGACCTCTTCGCCTCGCTCGACGCCTCGAACGAGCAGCTCGACTTCCCGACCCTGTTCGCCTCGGGCCGCAACGGCTGGGCGACCACGGACCTGGAGAACGGCGCCCGCGAGACGCTGACCCCGCTGTTCGAGCTGATCCGCGATCACGTCCCGCCGCCCAAGGTGGAAGAGGACCTGCCCTTCGCCATGCTGGCGACCACGCTGGAGGCGAACCCCTATCTGGGCCGCATCCTGACCGGCCGCATCCAGACCGGCAGCGTCAAGGTCAACATGGCCATCAAGTCGCTGAGCCGCGACGGCAAGCTGATCGAGAACGCCCGTATCAGCAAGGTGCTGGCCTTCCGCGGCCTTGAGCGCGTTCCGGTGGACGAGGCGCACGCCGGCGACATCGTCGCCCTGGCCGGCCTGACCACCACCACCGTGGCCGACACCATCTGCGCGCCGGAAGTGGCCGAGCCGCTGGCCGCCCAGCCGATCGACCCGCCCACCCTGGCGATGACCTTCTCGGTCAACGACAGCCCGCTGGCCGGCCGCGAGGGCGACAAAGTCACCAGCCGCATGATCCGCGACCGCCTGATGCGCGAGGCCGAAGGCAACGTCGCCCTGCGCGTCAGCGACACCGAGGGCGGCGACGCCTTCGAGGTGGCAGGCCGCGGCGAACTGCAGCTTGGCATCCTGATCGAGACGATGCGCCGCGAGGGTTATGAGCTGGCCATCAGCCGTCCGCGCGTGCTGTTCAAGACCGACCCGCTGAACGGCCAGCGCCTGGAGCCGATCGAGGAAGTCGTCGTCGACGTGGACGAGGAGTTCTCCGGCACCGTCGTTCAGAAGATGGCGGAGCGCAAGGCGGACCTCATCGAGATGCGTCCGTCGGGCGGCAACAAGACCCGCATCGTCTTCCACGCGCCGTCGCGCGGCCTGATCGGTTACCAGGGCGAGTTCCTGACCGACACCCGCGGCACCGGCATCATGAACCGGCTGTTCCACGGCTACGCCCCCTACAAGGGCACGATCGCCGGCCGGCGCACCGGCGTGCTGATCTCCAACGCCGACGGCACCGCGGTCGCCTACGCGCTGTGGAACCTGGAGGATCGCGGCCCGATGCTGATCGATCCGGGCGTTCCGGTCTATCAGGGCATGATCATCGGTGAGCACACCCGCGGCAACGACCTTGAGGTCAACGTCATCAAGGGCAAGCAGCTCACCAACATCCGCACCACCAGCAAGGACGAGGCGGTCCGCCTGACCCCGCCGATCCAGATGACGCTGGAGCGCGCCCTGTCCTACATCGGCGACGACGAGCTGGTCGAGGTGACGCCGAAGTCCATCCGCCTGCGCAAGCGCTACCTCGACCCGAACGAGCGCAAGCGTCACGCCCGCGCCGCCGAAGCCAGCTGAGGCTGACGGGCAAGGCATTGTTGAGATCGCGGGAGGGCTTCGGCCCTCCCGCTTTTTTTATGGCCCGTTTTCTTTTCAGCGGCGGTGACCGCGGTTACCCTCCCGGAAACACATCCGGAGGGACCAATGTCAGGGCGCGAACACCAGTACGGCACGACGGTGACCTGGACCGGCAACCAGGGAACCGGAACCTCGGGCTACAAGGCGTACAGCCGCGATCTTGAGATCACCACGCCCGGCAAGCCGCCGATCCCCGGCTCGTCCGACCCGGCCTTCCGCGGCGATCCCGCGCGCTACAACCCCGAAGACATGCTCGTGGCCTCGCTCTCGGCCTGCCACATGCTGTGGTACCTGCATCTGTGCGCCGTGAACGGCGTCAGCGTGACCGCCTACACGGACGATGCCGGCGGAACGATGGCCGAGGAGGCGCACGGCGGGGGCCGCTTCACCGACGTCGTCCTGCGCCCCCAGGTCACCCTCGCCCCCGGCAGCGATTCCGCCAAGGCCGTGGCCCTGCACCACGAGGCCCATGAGAAATGCTTCATCGCCAATTCGGTGAATTTCCCGGTGCGGGTCGAGGCGCGGATCACCGTTGAGTGACAAAGAAAAATGAATGACAAAGAAAAACCCCCTTCCGGATGGAAGGGGGCGATTCCTAGTCCCGCAAGCTCTTCTTCTTGATGTCGGGCTTCTCGCCCAATTCGTCGAACTTCTCCTGGACCGGCTTGTCGGGGTCGCCCGAGGCCTGCCCGGTTTCCTCGATGAGCTTGTCCTCGATCCGCTGTGCGGCGTCGGACGGGGCATCGTCCTTGCGATGCCCCCGCTCCTCCGTGCCCATCACTTGTCGCCTTTGAGGATGTCCTTCACCTTGCCGACGACCTTGTCCAGCTTGCCCTCGGCCTTGTCGGCGCGGCCCTCGTCCTTCAGATCCCGGTTGCCGGTCAGGTCGCCGGCCTGCTTCTTGACTTCGCCCTTCAGCTCCTTGCCGGCACCCGTGATGCGATCGGTGTTCATGGTGCCCTCTCCTTTGATCGTTGAATGTTTCAGCGACCGTAAACAGGGCCGCAGGAGAAACGTCACGCCTTCGCTTGGTCGCAAAAGGAGAGGGTACCGTCGCGTTCGGCTTTGTCTGGCCTCACTTTTGGCCCAACTCCTCCCCGATCTTTCGGGTAAGGCTGTCCCGCTCCTCCGGGCTGTAGCGCTCCGCGAAGCCCGACCCCCAAACCGGCCCCGGCCACGCCGGGTCCGTCCTGGAGCGGGCGATGACGTGGATATGAAGCTGCGGAACCAGATTGCCCAGGGCCCCGACGTTGATCTTGTCCGGGCTGAACAGGGTTTCCAGCGCTCGCGAGGCCTGGGCGATCTCGTCCACCAGCCGGTGCTGGTCCTCTCGGGACAGCTGGTGGATCTCCGTCAAGCCATGCCGGGCGGGAACCAGGATCAGCCAGGGCCACACCCGGTTGTCCATCAAAAGGACACGGCACAGCGGCCATTCGGCGATCGGGGCGGTATCGGCCTGCAAACGGTCGTGGAGATGGAACATCGTCATGGGGTCCCGTGTCTTCCCTGTGCTGACTTCCCTTCGGCCCGTAAGGATTTCCTTGCGGTGTCCGGGGAAGAAAACGCCCATCCGGCACGTTCGTCCAGTGGGGATTGCTGCGGCTGCAGGTCTGGGCACCGGCGCGTCGGAGTGGGACTGGTTGCGGGACTAGGAAAAATGTATAAACTGCCGCACGATCTTTATTCGGTCCGGTGATGTTCTGGTCGGAGGCGTTCGGTCTTTCGGCTTATACGGATCGCGCGGCGGATTGAGGCGTGTCCTGCAACCAGGGTGGTGGGTACGGGTGTTCGGTCCGAAGGCGGTGTCGGGGCGGCGAGTCCCCCTGCGTGCCGATCCGGTTGAACCCCTTCGCTGAAGTGAAAGATGCCCGGCCGGGGCGGACAAAGCCAGGACGGCCGGCAGACGTTTGGGACAAAGAAAGACGGTCATGCGCAAGTCGGCGATCGCGGCTCTTCTTCTCGTGATCCTGGGCAACATCGGAGTCTGGGCGCTGTGGAACCGCCCGGTCGCCGAACGGTCCTGGGGCGGCGCCATCAGCGGCGTCGGCTACACGCCCTTCCACCCGGACAAGAGCCCGTCCAAGGGCGACAAGGCCTCGGCGGAAGACATCGAGAAGGACATGAAGGCCCTGGAGGGGTCGGTCAAGGGCGTGCGCATCTACTCCACCACCGACGGGTCGGAGCAGACGGCGCCCATCGCCCGCAAGTACGGGATTCCGATCACCGCGGGCGCCTGGATCGCCGGCAAGCCGGAGATCGACGAGCCGGAGATCAACGGGCTGATCAAGCTGGCGCGCGACAACAACAACGTCCGCCGCGTCCTGGTCGGCAACGAGGCGATCCTGCGCGCCGACGTCACCGTCCCGCAGGCCATCGAATACATCAAGCGCGTGAAGAAGAAGGTCAATGTCCCGGTCTCCACCGCGGAGCCGTGGCACGTCTGGCTGGAGCATCCGGAACTGGCCGACGCCGTGGACTTCCTGGCCGTCCACCTGCTGCCCTACTGGGAAGGCGTGCCCGCCGACCAGTCGGTCGATTACGCCATGTTCCGCTACAACGAGCTGAAGACCAAGTTTCCGAACAAGCACATCCTGATCTCGGAAATCGGCTGGCCGGCCGACGGCCCGTGGCGCCGCGGCGCCGAGGCGAGCCAGGTCAACCAGGCCAAGTTCATCCGCACCTTCCTGAACGTCGCGGCGCAGAACAAGCTCGACTACTTCATCATGGAGGCCTTCGACCAGCCCTGGAAGCGGGAGATCGAAGGCACCGCCGGCACCAGCTGGGGCCTGTGGGACGCGTGGCGCAAGCCGAAGTTCCCGATGATCGGCGAGGTGACGGAGCTGCGGAACTGGCCGCTGCTCTGCGGCATCTCCATCGCGGTGGGCTTCCTGCCGCTCGTCTTCTTCTTGTGGCGCCGCGGCGGCGACCTGAAGTTCGGCGGACAGGTCTTCTACGGCGCGATGATCCAGGGCGTGTCGTCGGTGCTGGTCTTCACCTTCACCGCGGCCAGCGTCGCCGGCCTCGCCACCACCACGGAAATCGCCTGGGGCATCCTGGTCTTCTGCCAGCTCGTCCTGCTCGCCGTCATGCTGATCGACGGGCTCGAACTGACGGAGGTCGTCTGGCAGGACCGCTTCAAGCGCAAGTTCCAGCCTTGCTCGGCCGCCCCCCTGCCCAACGCGCCGAAGGTGTCCATCCATGTGCCCTGCTACAACGAGCCGCCGCACATGGTCATGGAGACGCTGGACGCGCTGGCCCGGCTGGACTACCCGAACTACGAAGTCCTGCTGCTCGACAACAACACCAAGGACCCGGCGGTGTGGCGCCCGGTCGAGGAGTACTGTCGCAAGCTGGGGCCGAAGTTCCGCTTCTTCCACCTGGACAACTGGCCGGGCTTCAAGGCCGGCGCGCTGAACTTCGGGCTGGCCCAGACGGCGCCGGACGCCCAGCACATCGCCGTCATCGACAGCGACTATCAGGTCCATCCCGACTGGCTGAAGGCGACCATCCCGCATTTCGACCGGCCGGAGGTCGGCTTCGTGCAGTCCCCGCAGGACTACCGGGACTGGAGCCACGACCTGTTCCAGCGGATGATCAACTGGGAATACGCCGGCTTCTTCCATATCGGCATGATCCAGCGCAACGAGCGCAACGCGATCATCCAGCACGGCACCATGACCATCATCCGCAAGTCGGCGCTGGAGGAGGTCGGACGCTGGGGCGAGTGGTGCATCACCGAGGACGCCGACCTTGGCCTGCGCCTGTTCGAGCACAAGTACGAGGCCGTCTACATGCCGGAGAGCTACGGCAAGGGCCTCGTCCCCGACAGCTTCTCCGCCTACAAGACGCAGCGCTTCCGCTGGGCCTACGGCGCCGTTCAGATCCTCAAGCACCACTGGCGCGATCTGCTGCCGGGCGGCACGCGCCTGACCGCCGGGCAGAAGTACCACTTCGTCACCGGCTGGCTGCCCTGGTTCGCCGACGCCGCCCACATGATCTTCGGCATCGCCGGCATCATCTGGTCGCTCGGCCTGCTGGCCTTCCCGAAGTATTTCGAGTTCCCGCCCAGCGTCTTCATGATCCCGACGCTCAGCGTCTTTGCCTTCAAGGTCGGCGCTTCGCTTTGGCTGTACGAGGCGCGCGTGAAGTGCGGCTTCTGGGACAAGGTGGGGGCGGCCATCGCCGGCATGGCGCTGACCCACACGGTGGGTCGCGCCATGTGGCTGGGCATGCTCACCTCCGGGCGCCCCTTCGTCCGCACGCCGAAGTGCGAGAACCAGCCGGCGCTGATGCAGGCCTTCCTGATGGCGCGGGAGGAGATCGCACTGCTGCTGGGCCTGTGGGGCGCCGCGTTGGCCATCGTGGTGGTGTTCGGTCACGAGAACCGCGACGCCTTCATGTGGTCGGGCCTGCTGGTCGTGCAGTCGCTGCCCTACCTGTCGGCCTTCATCACCGCCCTGATCAACGCCTTCCCCAACATCGGGCTGGGCAAGCAACGGCCGGAGCCCACGGAAGCCGCCAAGGCCGGGGCGGACTGACCACACCCACCCATCGGATCATCGGCCCGGATCGCAAGCATGAAGAGAGCCCCGCCGGAATGGCGGGGCTCTCTTCGTTTCGCCCGGAAAGGCGTCCCGTGCGCGTTCTCAGTCCTGGGAACCGCCGTCTGCCATCTGCCCGATCCCGATCTGCACCGATGCGGGATGGGTGGCGTTCACCTGAATCATCAGGCGCTCGACGATCTGCAACGCCAAGCGATGCAGGTTCGGGTCCTCGCCCTTTGGATCGCGATTTTGGTGGGCGGCAGCGGCGTCCTCGAGCGCTGCATGCGCTTCCTCGAGCCGTAAGACACCGCGTTCCACCAATGCGAGCATAAGGGATTCACAAATCGAGAGGGCAGCCAGTCCCGCCGCATCCCGCTCCGCCGCCATGCCGCCCCCCGCACTCATCTGTTACCACCGACGGCCGTTCAAAACCCCATACGGCCAATGCCACCAACAGTTTTGTATATGATCCCTCACCTGTCCGGTCGAGAAAATCTAACCCCCATTAACCTATGTTATAGATGGTTTTATCGTTTGGCTTAATCGTTCGAGGCCGCCCGGAATTGGGCTGGCAGTGGCACTCGCTTCGGGGCCATAACAATTGGACGATCAAAGGCTGGAACAGAAATGACCCGCGCCCAGGCCAACATACCGTCATCTCCACTGGGGCGCAAGATAACCAGTTACATGAGCCTGACAGACGAGGAGAAGAGTTTCCTCAACGAGTTGGAGCGCAATGTTACCCGGCACGGTTCGCGTTCTGATCTGCTTCAGCAGGGAGAACGCTACGGTTGCGTGCGGGTGATGCGCAAAGGTTGGGCAATCCGTCACAAAGCGCTTCCCGACGGGCGGCGGCAGGTCGTCAATTTTGTCCTGCCCGGGGATATCATCGGCTTTTACTGCAACCTGTTCGAGACGGCGGACCATGGCGTCACCACCCTGACCCCGGCGGAGGTCGCCAACTTCCAGCCGGAACGAATCATCGAACTGTTCAAGCTCTTCCCCCGTCTGGCCGCCGCCCTCGCCTGGTCGGGCGCCAAGGAGGAGGCGATCATCGCCGAACGCCTGCTCAGCGTCGGGCGCCGCACCGCGCTGGAGCGCACGGCCCACCTGATCGTGGAACTGTTGCGGCGGCTGAGCATCGTCGGGCTGGTCGAGGAGGGGCGCTTCACCCTGCCGGTCACCCAGGAAATCCTGGCCGACGCGCTGGGGCTCAGCATCGTCCACATCAACCGGACGCTCCGGCGGTTGCGCGACATCGGGCTGATCGATCTGGCCGGGCAACAAATCACCGTTCACGATGTGAAGCAGCTCGCCTCGGTCGGCCAGTTCGACGAGCTGTACCTGCATCTGATCCAGGCGCCCAAACAGCTGGAGCACGCCTTGGACGCCAAGTCCGACCGGAAGCGCGCGGGGGACTGATCGGATTTGCGATCCTCTTCGATATCCCCTTCCGATTAACCTATGACAATGCGTCGGCGCGCCGTTCGATATAGAATCTTAATTACCTGCACAGATAACCAAGCAGACGGACCACGGAGCGGACAGCGGCCACCCCCGCAACAGCTTTCCCAAACAGGCCGGACGGGCGGTATCGGGCAACCGGCATCGCCGTCCCGCTGTTCACCGGTTTCCCCGCTGTTCATTGGATAACGCATGACCGACGCCCCCCTCGCCGGCCGATCCGCAAGCTCCGGCACACTGACCGTCGCCCTTCTCGAGGACGACATGGTGCTGTGCCTGTGCATGGAAACCCTGTTCGAGGATTGGGGAATGGTGTTGGTCAGCGCCCCGACGCCAGCCGCGCTGCTGGACGCGCTGAACGGCGGGGCGCTCCCCGACATCCTGGTCGCCGATTACCATCTGGGACGTCACGGCAAGGCGCCGGAATCGGTCAGGGAGGTTCTGGCGGACGTCGGTTCCGCCCTGCCCGTCATCATCACCACCGGCGATGAATCCGTGGCCACCAAGGCGGAGATCCGCGCCGCGGGCTGGCATTTCCTGCCCAAGCCCTACGATCCCGAATCGCTTCGCGCCCTGATCCTCACCGTTCTGGGGCGGGAGGACTGAGGGGCCGTTTCCAGGCAGCGTTCCGTCAGGCGCCGGCCCGGACGTCCTCCACCAACGCTTCCAACCGGTCCAGGTCGCGGACGACCAGCGCGTCGGCCCGCCGCTCCACCAACCCATCGCGGGCGAGGTCGTTCAGCACGCGGGCGACCGTTTCGCGCGCGGTGCTGACCCGGCTGGCAATGTCGGCATGGACGGGGATCGGAGCGATCACCGCCGTCGCCCCTTCCACCCGCCCCCGCTTGGCGAGCCGCAACAGTTCGGCGTGAACACGGTTGTTGGCGCCCAGCGTCGACAGTTCCATCACCCGGTCGGTGGCGATGCGGACGACCCGGCACAGCCGCCTCATCACCGCCATGGCGAGGTCCGGGTGACCGGACACCAGTTCCTGAAAGGGCCGGGGCGCCAGGAAGGCGATCAACGTCCCCTCCTCCAAGGCCATCGCGGAGGCCGAGCGGGGAAGCCCGTCGATGGCAGCCATCTCGCCCAGGAAGCCGCCGGCCTCGATGTCGTCGAAGCTGATCTCGCGCCCCGCCGGGGAATGGCTCAACACCCGCACGCGCCCCTGGACCACCAGCGCGACGTCCCGCGACTCGCCCTGGTGGTCGATGATCTGCTCGTTCGCGTGGAAGCGGCGCCAGCGGCACTGGCGCGCCACGGCGGCGCGCTCCTCCGCGGACAGCGGGCTGAGAAGCGTGATTTCATCCAGCCGGGAAGCTCCAGCGTCGGCAGGCACGGGGTCGCATCCTTTTCTGACAACCGCCCTCAAGCGCAGCGCGGAGCATAGCCGGGCCTGCGCAAAGGTGGAACCGTCTCCCTCCAACGGGTGGCGCTAACGTCCCGTTAACCCTGAAAGCGGCAGAACGGACGGGACGCGCCCACCGGAATTGAGAGAGCCATGTCGTTCCAACTGCCCTCCGGCCCCGTTCCCCGCAGCCTGATCCCCTACGCCGGCCGCGTGGATTCGCAACGCCTGCTGTCGGTCGTCGCCATCCCCTTCGCCGCGGCCATCGCCATGGCGACCGCCGTGGCGGCGATGGGCGGCGTGACCGACCCCATCGCCGAGGCCGGCGGGCCGATGTACTTCGTCCTGAACTTCGTGAAGTTCTGCTATCTGGCGGTGTCGATGGCCCATCTGTCCGGTGCCCTGGCGGAGCGCGCCAACGGCGGCCTGCCCGCCGGCCTGTGGCTGGACGAGATGGACCGCGAGGAACCCGAGTCCCGCGAATCCTTCTGGCATGCCTTTCCGAACCACCTCGACGGGGCGGCCATTGCCGGCTGCGTCACGATGCTCTGCTTCCTGCTGACCTGAGCGCGCGCCGTCCGGACAGCGCGCCGTCCTCGACACGGATGCGGTGCAGGGTCAGCGGCACGTTCAGCAGCGTGGCCAGCACCGCGATCCACCACGCCCCGAAGACCAGGGGCAGCACGGCCAGTTCGCCCGCCACGACCAGATAGTTGGGGTGGCGGACCCAGCGGAACGGCCCGCGCCGCACCAGCGGCGCGCCGGGCAAGGTGACGATGCGGGTGGTCCAGAACCGCCCCAGTGTGGCGATCACCCAGACCCGCCCGGCCTGGAGCAGCACGAACAGGGCGAGCAGCCAGCCGTTGACCGGCGCGTCCGCCGGAACGACGGCGAACAGCAAGGCCAACCATCCGGCGTGCAGCCCGACGAACAGCGGGTAATGGGCGGCCCCGACCTCCTGCGCTCCCTCGGCCAGCAGGCGGCGCGTGTTGCGTTGGGCGACGACGAGTTCGCCCAAGCGCTGGGCGGCGACCAGCAGCAGGATGACGTGGGGCCAGCCCAGCGGCAGCGTTTCCATTCCAAGCGCTCCTAGAGGTCGACCTGGGCCATCGCAGCCGTGAAGCCCGGGCCGAGCGCGGTCATCAGATGCGGGCCGCGGGCGCCGGACGCGATGCGCCGCTCCAGCACGAACATCACGCTGGCCGCCGACATGTTGCCGCAGCGGCGCAGCACCGCCCAGGCGTCGTCCAGCCCGGCGGACACCGGGGTGCAGACCTCCTCCAGCGCGTGCAGCACCTTGGCGCCGCCGGGGTGGACGATCAGCCCGACGAGATCGCCGCGGGCCAGCCGCCGCCGATCCAGGAAGCCGTCGAGCACCGATTCCAGCCGGTTGCGGATCAGCGCCGGGATGCTCTGGCTGAAAATCACGCCGAGACCGTCATCCTCGACCCGCCAGCCCATTACGTCCTGCGTTCCCGGCCAGGTGTGTTCCGCCCCATCCACGAGGCGCGGTTCTTCTCCCTCTGCATCGGCGCGCAGCACCGCCGCCGCCGCGCCGTCTGCGAACAGGGCGCTGGCGACGACGTTGGTCGGCGTCGCTTCGGCCGCGCGGAAGGCCAGTGTGCAAAGCTCGACCACCAGGAACAGCACCGTCCGCCCCGCCATCGCCTGGGCGATCTGCCCGGCGCGGGTCAGCCCCAGCACGCCGCCGGCGCAGCCCAGCCCGAACAGCGGCAGACGCACCGTGTCGGGGCGGAAGCCCATGCGCTCCAGCAGAAGGGCCTCCAGGCTGGGCGTGGCGATTCCGGTGGTCGAGGCGCAGACGATGGCGTCCACGTCCTGCGGCCTCAGGCCGGCATGGGCCAGCGCCCGCCCCGCCGCTTCCTCCAGCAACGCCAGAGCGCCGTCTCGGAAGGCGGCGGTGCGCTCCGGCCAGCCGCGCGGTTCCATGTACCAGTCGATGGGCATGACCGCGTGGCGGGTTTCGATGCCGGTGTTGGCAAAGACCGGCACCAGCCGTTCGAAGTCGCGCATTCGCGGCCCGAAGACGGCCCGCGCGACGCCGAGCGCCTCGTCCTGGCCGAGACGATGGGGCGGCAGGGCCGTGGCGAGCGAGAGGATGCGGGGGGTGTGGGTCATCCTCAGCGATGTGATGCGCGCGGGGGTGGCGGACCAGCCCTCCGGAGGGAGTTCCTTCGCTTTCTCCCCGACGACTCTTTCCCGTCGTCCGATACGTCGTTGTGGATTGAGCAGGAGCCATGTCCTGTATCACTATAGCGGGCGTCGGATTTTCGGGGGTGGGGCGGTGGATCGGAACGAGCAGGACAGCCAGAGCGCGGCGGACGAGAGCACGTCCCACCGGCCCGCCGGCATCGGGCTGATGGGGCGGCTGCGCGCCTATTTCCTGGCGGGCGTTCTGGTGACGGCGCCGATCGCGGTCACGGTCTATCTCGGCTGGTGGCTGCTGGCCTTCATCGACGGGCATGTGCGCCCGCTGATCCCCTCCGCCTACAATCCCGAGAATTACCTGCCCTTCTCGATCCCCGGCATCGGGGTGCTGACGCTGATCATCGTGCTGACCCTGATCGGCGCCTTCGCCGCCGGCTATGTCGGGCGGCTGGTGGTGCGCATCGGCGAGGGCGTGGTGGAGCGCATGCCGGTCGTCCGCTCCGTCTACGGGGCGGTGAAGCAGATCGTCGAGACGGTGCTCGCCAAGAAGTCCAAGGCCTTCCGCGAGGTGGTGTTGGTCGAGTTCCCGCGCCATGGCATGTGGTCGCTCGGCTTCATCACCGGCGGCGCCCATCCGGAGATCCAGAAGATCTCCGAAGAGGAGATGGTGCACGTCTTCATCCCCTGCGCCCCGCCGACCGCCGGCTATCTGGCGATCCTGCCGCGGCGCGAGGTGACCGTTCTGGACATGACGGTGGAGGACGGGCTGAAGCTGGTGATGTCCGGCGGCATCGTCACCCCACCCGACCGCAAGCCCCGCGAGGTGAAGGCCGCGCTTCTGGACGAGCGCAAGCGGGCGTGAGAATGTCCTGACACGCTTTACTTACCCCGACCGCAACGTCTTGGCCGCCGCGTCCCGTTCGAACAGGTACAGCAACGTTCGCAGCGCCTGACCGCGCTCGCCAGCCAGATCGGGATCGCGATCCACGATCAGCTTCGCGTCGTCGCGGGCCGCCCCCAGCAGGTCGCCGTGCACCGCCAAATCGGCCATGCGGAACTCCGGCAGGCCTGACTGGCGGGTGCCCAGCACCTCGCCGGCGCCGCGCAGCCGCAAATCCTCCTCGGCGATGACGAAGCCGTCCTCGGTGTCGCGCATCGTCTTCAGCCGGGCGCGCGCCGTCTCGGTCAGTTGCGGGTCGAACATCAGCAGGCAGGAGGACGGCTTCTCGCCGCGCCCCACCCGGCCGCGGAGCTGGTGAAGCTGGGCGAGGCCGAAGCGTTCGGCGTGCTCGATCACCATGACGGTGGCCTCGGGCACGTTCACCCCGACCTCGATGACCGTGGTGGCGACCAGAACGTCCAGGTTGCCGGCCTGGAAGGCGGCCATCACCGCGTCCTTGTCCGGCCCGCGCATCTTGCCGTGGACCAGCCCCACCCGGTCGCCGAAGGTGGCGCGCAGGAAGGCGTGACGCTCCGTCGCGGCGGCGAGGTCGGTCTGTTCCGATTCGTCGACCAGCGGGCAGACCCAGTAGACCCGCGCGCCCTCCTGCACCTTGCGGTGGATGCCATGGACCACCTCCTCCAGCCGGTCGAGCGCGATGGTCACGGTCTGGATCGGCTTGCGCCCCGCCGGCTTCTCGGTCAGGCGCGACACGTCCATGTCGCCGTAGGCGGTGAGCGTCAGCGTGCGCGGAATCGGCGTCGCCGTCATCACCAGCACGTCCACCGCCCGCCCCTTGGCGGAGAGTTGGAGCCGCTGGTGGACGCCGAAGCGGTGCTGCTCGTCGATCACCGCCAGCGCAAGGTCCTTGAAGGCAACATCCTCCTGGAACAGCGCGTGGGTGCCGACCAGCAGCGGCAGCTCGCCCGAGGCCAGACGGTCCAGCACAGCCTGCCGCGCCTTGCCCTTGTCGCGCCCGGTCAGCAGGGCGAGGTCCACCCCCGCCGCCTTGCACAGCGGGGCGAGGCTTTCGGCGTGCTGGCGGGCCAGGATCTCGGTCGGCGCCATCAGGGCGGCCTGATGGCCGGCCTCCACCGCGTTCAGCATCGCCATCAGCGCGACCACCGTCTTGCCGCTGCCGACGTCACCCTGGAGCAGGCGCAGCATCCGCCGCTCCGCCGCCATGTCCTCGTAAATCTCCGCCAAGGATGTGGCCTGGGAGTTGGTCAGCGAGAAGGGCAGCGCCGCGGCCACCTTGGCGCGCAGCCGCCCGTCGCCTTGGATGACGCGGCCCGACAGGCGGCGCTGCTGCATGCGGACCAGCGTCAGGGCGAGCTGGTTCGACAGCAGCTCGTCATAGGCCAACCTTCGGCGGATCGGGTTGGTCGGGGCGAGGTCGGCCTCGTCCTCCGGCGTGTGGGCGCGGCGGATCGACTCGTGCCACGTCGGCCAGCCGTTGCGCGACCGCCACGCGGCGTCCTGCCATTCCGGCAGTTCCGGCACGTCGTTCAGCATGGCGCGCACGGCCTTGCGCAGCGTCTTGGCCGGAAGCCCGGCGGTCATCGGATAGACCGGCTCCACCGCCTCGATCTCGTCCTTCGACTCCAACGGGACCACGGCGTCGGGGTGGGTGATCTGCGGCGTGTCGTGGAACCACTCGACCTTGCCGGACACCACCACCGTCTTGCCGACCGGCATCTGCCGTTCCAGCCAATCGCCCTTCACATGGAAGTAGATCAACTCCAGCACGCCCGTCTCGTCGGTGCAGCGGACCTTGTAGGGATGGCGGGAATTGTGCGGGGCGGCGTGCGAATCGATGCGCACCGTCATGGTGGCGATCCGCCCGTTCGGCGCCTCGGCGATCTTCGGGGCGTAGCGGCGGTCGATGACGCCGCACGGCAGGTGCCACAGAAGGTCCACGACCTGCGGACCGGCCAGCTTTTCGACGAGCTTGCCCAGCCGGGGACCGAGGCCGGGGAGCGCCGTCACCGGGCGGAACAGGGGGAAGAGAACGACGGGACGCACGGGAATGGAGTCTCGGCAGCGGGGATACGGGGGCCTGTGGCACCCATTCAAGCCCGCCGAGGGGGCTCCGCGTCAAGCGCGGCGGTTTCCGAAAAAGGCCGGGGAGGGAAAAGAAGACGGCGGTGTGCAAGGGTTCGGGGGGAAGCCTGGGCGGGGGACGCCGATCCAAGGCAAAAACCCGATGCACACCGCCGCAAGAAACGATCCGAGGGTATGCGGGAACATTCCGGATCGTGTGTGGCCGGCGGCGGGAACCGCCGGTGGATGACTCGCCAGTAATCAAACGTCGTCAATGACTGCAGTTGTAGCGTCGCCCGCCTGACCCCAGCGTTGCGGGATCATGAAATCCGTTTCATGAAGCTGCCGCTCACCGCGCCGCGGCCAGCAGGGTGTCGATGTCCACATGCTCCTCCAGCCGGGCGGCGATGCGGTCGAGCGCCTGTTCGACCGTCGCCGCGTAGGATTGGCCGGACGCCTCACCGCCCAGCCCCGCCAGGAAGGCGGCGCGGAAGCCGTCCGTCCCGAACAGTCCGTGCAGGTAACAGCCCATCACCCGCCCGTCGGCGGACACCGCGCCATCCGTCTGACCGTTCGCCAGGGTCAGCATCGGGCGGGCGCGGTCCGGCCCCTCCGTGCGGCCCATGTGCATCTCGTAGCCGGCGACCGCGGCCCCCGTGGCGGCCTCCGTCCCGGTTGCCTCCTCCAGCACCTTCGGCCCCTTCAGCACGGTGTCCACCTCCAGCAGGCCCAGCCCCTCGGCCTCGCCCGGCGGCCCCTCGATGCCGTCCGGATCGGCGATTCGCCGGCCGAGCATCTGGTAGCCGCCGCAGATGCCCAGCACCCGCCCGCCGCGCCGGCGATGGGCGGCGAGATCGACGTCCCAGCCCTGGGCACGCAGCACCGCCAGATCGGCGATGGTCGCCTTGCTGCCCGGCAGGATGACCAGATCGGCGTCGCCCGGCAGCGGCTGGCCGCGCGGCACCATGGACAGGGCCACGTCCGGCTCCTGGGCCAGCGGGTCGAAATCGTCGAAGTTGGCGATGCGCGACAGCATCGGTACGGCGACGCGCAACCGCCCCCCGGAGCGGGTCTTCCAGGTGTCCAGCGCCACCGCGTCCTCCGCCGGCAGCAGGGCGGCATCGACCAGCCAGGGCACGACGCCGAAGCTCGGCCAGCCCGTGCGCTCCGTGATGACCGAGAGGCCACCGTCGAACAGCCGCACGTCGCCGCGGAACTTGTTGATGAGGAAGCCGGCGACCAGCGCCCGCTCCTCCGGTGGAATCAGGGCGTGGGTGCCGACGAGGCTGGCGATCACCCCGCCGCGGTCGATGTCGCCGACCAGCACCACCGGCACGCCGGCCGCGGTGGCGAAGCCCATGTTGGCGATGTCGCCGGCCCGCAGGTTGACCTCGGCCGGGCTGCCCGCCCCCTCGACCACCACCACGTCAGCCTCGGCCTTCAGGCGCTCGAAGCTGTCGAGCACGGTGGGGAGAAGCTGCCCCTTGCGCGACTGGTAGTCGCCGGCCCGCGCCGTGCCCGCCACGACGCCGCGCACCACCACCTGGGAGCCGACGTCCGACTGTGGCTTCAGCAGCACCGGGTTCATGTGGACGGACGGCGCTACCCCGCAGGCCCGCGCCTGGAGCGCCTGGGCGCGCCCGATCTCCCCGCCGTCGGCGGTGACGGCGGCGTTGTTGGACATGTTCTGCGGTTTGAAGGGCCGCACGGTCAGGCCGCGGCGGACCAGCGCCCGGCACAGCCCGGCCACCAGAAGCGACTTGCCGACGTCGGAGCCGGTGCCTTGGAGCATGATCGCGCGCGGCATGGCTCAGAACTCGATGCCCGGCTGGGCCTTGATGCCCGCCTGGAAAGGGTGCTTGACCAGCGTCATCTCGGTCACGAGGTCGGCGGCCTCGATCAGCTCCGGCTTGGCGGTGCGGCCGGTGACCAGCACATGCAACCCCTCACGCCGCCCGGTCAGCACCGGAAGCACCTCCTCCACCGGCAGATAGCCCATGCGCAGGACGATGTTCAGCTCGTCCAGCACGACGAGGCTGTATTTCGGGTCGGCCATCAGTTCCTGCGCCTTGGCCCAGGCGGCCTTGGCGGCGGCGATGTCGCGCTCGCGGTCCTGGGTCTCCCAGGTGAAGCCCTCGCCCATCGTGAAGAAGTCCACGAGGTCGTCGAAGCGCTCCAGCGCCACCGTCTCGCCGGTGGACCAGGCGCCCTTGACGAACTGCACCACCCCCACCCGCATGCCGTGCCCGGCGGCGCGCAGGATCAGGCCGAAGGCGGCGGTGGACTTGCCCTTGCCGTTGCCGGTGTTGACCATCAGCAGGCCCTTCTCCTGCGTCTTGCTGGCCATCACCCGGTCGTGCAGCGCCTTGCGCCGCTTCATCTTCTCGGCGTGGCGCTCGTTCTGGTCGGCGTCTTCGGTCATGGTGTCTCTCCCTTCAGCAGCAGCGGCAGCCCGGCGGCGACAAAGGCCACCCGCTGGGCCACGGCGGCGATGTCCTGATGCAGCCGCCCCGCATGGTCGCGGAAGCGGCGGGCCAGCGCGTTGTCCGGCACGATGCCCAGCCCCACCTCGTTGGAAACCAGCACCACCCGCCCCTCCACACCGGCCAAAGCGGCCAGCAGCTCGGCGGAGCGGACGGGCACGTCGGCGTCGGCCATCATCAGGTTGGACAGCCACAGCGTCAGGCAATCGACCAGCACGCCCGTCCCGGCACCGGCGTGGCGGCGCAGCGCGCCGGGCAGGTCGAGCGGCTCCTCCACCGTCGTCCAGCCGGGGCCGCGGTCCTCCTTGTGACGGGCGACGCGGTCGGCCATCTCGGAGTCCCAGACCTGGGCCGTGGCGATGTAGACCCGCGGGCCGGGCGATGCGGTCACCAGTCCCTCGGCGTAGCGGCTCTTGCCGGAGCGGGCGCCGCCCAGGACGAGGGTGATGTCGGTGCTCATGACGGTCGGCTCACCTGGACGCTTGCGGGTATTGGGCGACGCTTGGCGGACGGGCGCTTGCGGAACCGGATGGTTAGCGCAGTTGGCGCCCCGGCGCAAACCGCCATGGAGTTGCCGGAGCGGAGTGCAGATCGGAGGTTGTCCTCCGCCACCTCCGTCCCGTACCATCCGCCGCCTTCCCTCCCGAACGATCCCGGAGCCGCCGATCGTGACCGACACCACCCGGCCCCGCCCGGCCCTGGCCCGCGCCGCAGCCTTCCTCCGGCGCCTCGCCGGCAAGCTGTTCCGCCGCGGCGCGCCCGTCCCTCCGCCCCCGCCGAAGCCCGTCCCCGTGACGGAGCCGATGGAATCCGGGATCTTCACCGGCGACTCCGGCTCGCTCGCCTATCGGCTGTTCGTGCCGAAGGGTGTGGCGGCGGGCCCCCGCCCACTGCTGGTCATGCTGCACGGCTGCACCCAGTCGCCGGAGGACTTCGCCGTCGGAACCCGCATGAACCGTCTGGCCGAGGAAGCCGGCTGCCTCGTCCTTTATCCGGAGCAGACCCCCGCGGCGAATGACAAGAAGTGCTGGAACTGGTTCAACCCCGACCACCAGCGCCGCGAGCGCGGCGAACCGGCGCTGATCGCCGGAGCCACCCGGCAGGTCCTGGCGGAGCAAGGGGCCGACCCGCAGCGCGTCTACGTCGCCGGGATTTCCGCGGGCGGGTCCGCCGCGATGGTCCTGGTGACGACCCACCCCGACCTGTTCGCCGCGGTGGGCGTCCATTCCGGCCTGCCCTACGGCTCGGCCAGCGGCGTGCCGTCCGCCCTGCTGGCGATGAAGGCCGGCTCCTCGCCCGGCCAGCGTCCGGCAGCCGGGGCTCCGGTGGTTCCGGCCATCGTCTTCCACGGCGACGCGGACAAGGTCGTGCACCCGCGCAACGGCGACCATGTGATGGCGCAGGCCACCGCCAACGCCGAGGGACTGACCGCGAAGACCGAGGAGGGACAGGCACCCGGCGGGCGCGGCTTCACCCGCACCGTCCACAAGGACCGCGATGGAGCAACGCTGTTCGAGCAGTGGATCGTCCACGGCAGCGGCCACGCCTGGTCTGGCGGCAGCCCGGACGGCACCTACACCGACCCGCAGGGGCCGGACGCCGCGCGGGAGATGCTGCGCTTCTTCCTGTCCCACCGGCACGCCGAGCCCGCAGAAAGCTCGTGAGTCCGCGGTTACCACTTTTGCACAGCCGAATTCGCGACGTCCGTGCCATAAACTTCCTCAGCACCCACCAGCCCACCGATCCGGCCATGCGCGTCACCGCTCTCCGCCTCGCTGCCCTCGGCGCCCTCGCGCTGTGCCTGTCGGCGTCGCCCACGGTCCAGGCCGCCAACGTCTCCGCCGGGCAGGCCGAGGCGAAGGAGGCCGCCAAGTCGCTGGGCAACTGCACGCCCGCCAAGGTGGAGGTGATGAGCTACGTCACCGGCCGATCCGGCCAGACCGTGTTCAAGGTGGGCTGCACGGAGGACAAGGACACCTTTGTGCTGGTGCAGTGCCGGTCGCGAATCTGCACGCTGCTGCGCTGATTCACGGCTTCTTAATGAGGTTCGCCTGGAATCGGATCGAACACGGGACGGGGTGCGAAGGGTGATGAGGCTCGCTCAGTCAATCGCGGTGCTGGCGTTGGCGGTGGTCCCGCTCGGCGCTTGCGGCGGGCCGATGATGGTCGCCAGCCTCGGCGCCGATCTTGCTTCCGTCACCAGCACCAAGAAGACGCTTGGTGATCACTTGGTGTCCGCCGCAACCGGGCGCGACTGCTCGTCCGTGTCCTTCTCGGAAACCGGGCATTACTGCCCGGAGAAGGTGTACGTCGACCGTTCCCGTGTCTATTGCTACAAGACGCTGGCCGATGTGGATTGCCACCACATCCCCGACCCCCACCGCAACGGCCACACGGCCCTGGCGAGCCCGCCGCCGGACATCCGGCCGGAACCGCGGCAGCCGGGCTGGATCGAACGGATGACGGCGGAGTAAGCCCCCGCGCCGTTCCTCAGCGCATCTTCTTCGCCACGAAGGCCTTGGCGAGGGTCATCATCGCCTTTTCATGGCTGACGCCGCCCTGCCCGCCCTTGCCGGCGGGAACCACCATGGTGGCGGACTTCACCGGAGCGGGTGAACCGGCGCGGCCACGCGGCGCCGGTGCGTCCTCACCGGGATCGCGGCCGAGGCGGCTCAGCACGTCGGCCAGCGCCTCCTTGCTCAGCGCCGAATCCGCGGAACCACGGGACCGGCCCGGCTGCGCGGGCGCAGACCGGCTGGGCGCCGACGGGCGGACGCCCCGCTCGATCGCCGCCGCGGCGATGGCCTTCAGGAAAGGCTGCGAGATGCCCAGCAGGAGCTGCGGGTCCTCGACCGCCCAGGCCATCAGAAGCTTCTGCGCGGTCGCCCGGCTCCCCTTGGCCGCCACCAGCGCGTCGCGCACCTTGCCGTCCACATAGGAATTCGCCATCGCCACACGCCTCCGACCGCCGCGGACGCTCATCCGCGCAACAGGGCGACTCTCCGGCGGCAAGGGTTAACAAAGGGTTGCAAAGGCGGTTGCCCGAACGCGGCAGGGCGCCCCATGGGCAGGGCGGTTGCGCGGCGGGGCGGGAATGGGGGATAGTGGGCCTATGCTGATCGAAACCTATGCCGACCTGATCTGCCCCTGGTGCTACATCGGAAAGCGGCGGCTTGCCCGCGCCCTGGCCGACCGGCCCCGCGTCCAGGTGGAATTGCGCTGGCAGCCCTTCCAGCTCAACCCGGACATGGCGGCGGGCGGCATGGAGCGCAGCGCCTATCTGGCGGCCAAGTTCGGCGGCACGGAGCGGGCGCGGCAGATCCATCTGGTGGTCGAGGAAACGGCGGAGCGCGACGGCCTGCCGCTGCGGCTGGACCGCATCCGGCGCACGCCCAACAGCTTCGACGGTCACCGGCTGATCCGCATCGCCACCCGCCACGGGCTGGGCGACCGGATGGCCGACGCGCTGTTCCACGCCTATTTCGTGGACGGGCTGGACATCGGCGACCGCGACACGCTGGCCGCGACCGCCGCCGGCCTGGGCTTCGATTTCGCGGAGATCAAGACTCTGCTGAACGGCGATGCGGAGACCACGGCGGTCTTCAATGCCGACGCCACGGCGCGCCAGCTCGGCCTTCAGGCGGTGCCCTGCTACATCTTCAACCGGCGTTACGCGCTGTCCGGCGCGCAGGAGCCCGCCAGCTTCCTCCCGCTTCTCGACCTCGGGGTGGAGGAGCAGGAAGGCGTGACGGCGGCGGCCGACTGATGATCCGGGTCACCCCGCGCATCAGCCTGGACGAGAGCGAGCTTCAGGAAAGCTTCATCCGCGCGTCCGGTCCCGGCGGCCAGCACGTCAACAAGACGGACAGCGCCGTCCAACTGCGCTTCGACGTGGCGGCCTCGCCGAACATCCCGGACGACGTGAAGGCCCGGCTGGTCCGGCTGGCCGGCTCGCGCATGACGGCGGCGGGCGTGCTGATCATCGTCGGCGACACCTACCGCAGCCAGCTGCGCAACCGCGAGGACGTGCGGGAGCGGCTGATCGACCTGATCCGCGACGCGACGGTGGTGCCGAAGAGCCGCCGCCCGACCAAGCCGACCCTTGGCTCCAAGAAGCGTCGCCTGGAGGCCAAGGGTCAGCGGTCGGACATCAAGCGTCTGCGTTCCGGCAAGCCGGAGGACTGACGCCGCTTAGTGCGGGGTCTTCTGACGGTTCAGCGAGACCATGTTCCCGCCATACTGGAACTCCGGCAGGTTGGCGAACTGGTCCTTGGTCAACTGGGTCGCCACGAGGGCGTCCTGCTGCTGGTTGTAGCGGACGTTGTCGATGTCCAGCGCGACGTTGTGCCCGCCGATGCCCATGATGCCGCCGGTCGAGACCACCAGCTGGCTCGGGCGGTTGCTGCGGTTGAACAGCACGTCCTCGACCTGCCCCACCTTCTGCCCGTCATAGGCGACGACCGACTTGCCCAGCATGGCCTGCGGCTCGATCCGCGAGGCGGTCTGGAGCGATTGCTCGGACATCGGGCGGGATGCCTGCTCGCTTCCCCCACCGAACCAGCTCGACGTCTCGGCGCAGCCCCCCAAAGCCAAAAGCGCGACCGCCGACAGGACCGGAACAGCAACCTTACGCATAGCCCCCTCCTTCTGACGAGATAACCACGCGGGTTTAAACAGGCCGTCGACCGCAATCGTCACGGTGTCTTGCGGCGATCACGCCCGACGCGCCGGAACGCGCCGCGTCCGGCCGCGTTCTGCACTCTCTCAACTCTCCCCCGAGGCTCCGCAGATCATGGCCGAAGACACCGCCCGCCGGTTGCAGGCCCGCCCCATTCCGGTGCCGAAGGCCGCCCCTCCCGCCTCCACCCAGACGACGCTGCTGGTCATCGCGCTGGTGGTGGCGACCCTGTATCTGGGAAGCGACATCCTGGTCCCCATCGCGCTGGCGGTGCTGCTGACCTTCGTCCTGGCGCCCATCGTCAGCCGGTTGGAGCGGCTGCGCCTGGGCCGGGTGCCCTCGGTGCTGGCTGTGGTCGTGCTGGTTTTCGCGGGGATTGCCGGCTTCGGCATGGTGGTCGGCGGGCAGATCGCCGATCTCGCCAACAACCTGCCCAGCTACCAGAAGAATGTGCATGACAAGCTGGATTCGCTGCGCTCCCGCGCCACGTCGGCGGGCAGCGGCGGGGTGGTGCAGCAGGCCACCGAAGCCTTCCGCGACCTGAAGCAGGGTCTGGAGCAGGTGACCGGCGACACCCCGCCCGCCGCCACGGCTCCGACCAGCGCCCTGCCCGCCCCCGGCGCCGGCGCCGCGCGGGAGCCGGTGCCGGTGCGGATCGAGCAGGACGGCTCCGACGCGCTGACCATCATCAGCGACGTGCTGGGGCCGGCCATGGCCCCGGTCGCCACGGCGGGCATGGTATTGGTCTTCACCATCTTCATGCTGCTGCAGCGCGAGGATCTGCGCGACCGGCTGATCCGGCTGGCCGGGTCCGGCGACCTCAGCCGAACGACGGAGGCGATGAACGACGCGGGCGAGCGGGTCAGCCGCTATCTGCTGATGCAATGCGTGGTCAACGTCACCTACGGCCTGCCCATCGGGATCGGGCTGTGGCTGCTCGGCGTGCCGAATCCGCTCTTGTGGGGCATGCTGGCGACGGTGCTGCGCTTCATCCCCTTCCTGGGGCCGGCGATCGCCGCGGCCTTCCCGATCCTGCTGTCCTTCGCGGTCGATGCGGGATGGACCCTGCCACTGCTCTGCATCGCCCTGTTCGTGGCGGTGGAGCTGTTCTCCAACAACGTGGTGGAGCCCTGGCTCTACGGCTCGGCCACCGGTCTGTCGTCGCTGGCGATCATCGTCGCGGCGGTGTTCTGGACGACGCTGTGGGGGCCGGTCGGGCTGCTGCTGGCGACGCCGTTGACCGTCTGCCTCGTCGTGTTGGGGCGGCACGTTCCGCAGCTTCATTTCCTGGAGGTGATGCTGGGCGACCGGCCGGTCCTGCCCGACGAGGCCAAGCTGTACCAGCGTCTGCTCGCCCGCGACCCCATCGAGGCCATGGAGATCGCCGAGGAGAAGATGAGCAAGGGCGGGTTGGTCGAGGCGGGACACGGCCTGCTGATTCCCACCCTGTCGCTGGCCGAGCAGGACCGCCAGCGCAACCGCCTGAATCCGGAAGGGCGACAGGCGGTGGCCGAGGGCATGACGACGCTGCTGGACGAGATGATGGAGTCCTCGCCGCCTGCCGCGGAGGACACGCCGCTGGTGCTGTGCATCGGCGCCCGCAACGACCTGGACGAGGCGGCGGCGGCTCTGCTCGGCCACATGCTGCGCCCACGCGGGCTGCGCGCCGACGTGATCCCCTGCGAGAAGGTGTCCGTCCGCTCCATCGCCGCTCTGGCCCCGACCGGCGTGTCGGCGGTGGTGCTGTCCTACCTGAACCCGTCCGCCCTGTCGCACGCCCGTCGGCTGGTACGCCGGTTGCGCCTGCATTTCGGCCCGAACGTGCCGATCCTGCTTTGCCTGTGGAGCGCCCATCCCGAAGCGGACGCGCCCGAGCACGCCATATCCCAGACCACCGCCGACCGCGTCGCCACCAGCCTGACCGGCGCCGTCACGCAGTTGGAGGAGCTGGGCGTGCTCGCCGTCGTCGAAGCGGAGAAGGCCTCTCAGGCATAAGGGTCAGGACGGCGCCACGACGGTGCAGACGCGCTTCAGCGCGTCGGCTGCGCGCTCCACGTCCTCGTCACGCACCAGCACGTAATCGGTGTCGTAGGTGGACATGGCGAAGATCGGCACCCGCGCCTGGGCCAGCGGCACGGCGATGCGCGCCAGCACCCCGAACAGGGAAAAGTCCAGCGGCCCCTCCACCTTGAAGGCGCGCCAGCCACGCTCCGCCGTCACGCCCTCCGGCACGCGGGACTCACGGCAGAGAATCGACAACTCCTCCCCCGTGCGGGTCGCGCTGACCAGCGGGTCGGTCCAGTCGAGCCAGCCGGGCATCCCGTCCCCCGGCGCCAGCCGCGCCACCGCCAGCCGGTCGGGCAGGACCGATAGGGTCAACGGCTTGGTCTCCGGCAGCAGGGCGGCGTCCAGGGTCGCGCGATCCACCTCGAACGGCTTCAGGATGCGTTTGGCCCGTGCGGCCAGCGACGGGATGCGCGAGCGCATGGCCCGGCCCAGCATGTCCGCCGCGACCGGGCGAAGCTCCGGATCGTCCGCCGCCAGATCGACCATGGCCTGAAGCGCGGCGCTCTGCACGATCCGGCTGGCCCGGTTCTCGAACCAGCCTTCCAGAAGCGCCACGGCGCGCCCTCGCTGCTCCTCCGTCAGGGTCAGGCGGGGAAGGATGGCCGCCAAGTGCCAACGCACCTCCGCCTGCTCGATCGCCGCGGCGTCGGTCAGCAGCCGTTCGGCGAAGGCGTCCAGCGGACGGGCATCGCCGCGCGACACCCGGTCCAAGGCGTCGGCGGCGCGCATCCGCACCCCGGCGTCGCCGTCGAACAGGCAGGCGACCAGTTCCGGCAGCCGGGCGGGATCGGCGGCCACCGCCTCCGCCACCGTGGGAATGCTGCCGAAGGCCCGCCGGTCGCCGCCGAGCGCCAGGGCCTTCGCCAGGCCCTTGTCCCTGGGCCCGATATCCTTGGGCCCCCCATCCTTTTTCATCGCCTCAGCGCCGCCCGAAGGGACGCGAGGGAATGTTCCGCCCGAACTTCGACCCGGCCTTCAGCGCGCTGGGACGCGGCGGCGGTGGAGGCGGCGGTGGCGGAGGCGCCTCGCCCTTTGGCACGGCGCCGCCGCCGGCCATCTGGGCGAGATCGCTCATCAGCCGGTTGACGCCGCGCACCCGCTGGGCCTCATCGGCCCATTCGCGGGTGTAGACCAGCTTGTGGTCGGGCCGCAGCTTCATCAGGCTCATCTGCTGGCTGATGTAGGTCAGCAGCTTGGCCGGCTCGGCGTAGCTGTTGTTGCGGAAGGTCAGAACGGCGCCCTTCGGCCCGGCGTCCACCCGTTCCACCCCCGCCTGACGGCAGAGCTGCTTGATGGTGACGACGTCCAGCAGGTTCTCCACCTCGCCCGGCAGCTTGCCAAAGCGGTCGATCAGCTCCGCCGCGAAACCGTCGATCTCCGCCCGGTCCACCAGATCGGCGATGCGGCGGTAGAGCGACAGGCGCACCGTCAGGTCGGGGACATACTCCTCCGGGATCAGCACTGGGGTGCCCAGGTTGATCTGCGGGGTCCAGGGCTGGTCCTCCGCGCCGCTCGGCACCTGCCCGTCCATGTTGGCGCGGGCGTTGGCGACGGCCTCTTCCAGCATGTGCTGGTACAGCTCGACGCCGACCTCCTTGACGTGGCCCGACTGCTCCTCGCCCAGCAGGTTGCCGGCGCCGCGGATGTCCATGTCGTGGCTGGCCAGCTGGAAGCCGGCGCCCAGGCTGTCCAGCGTCTCGATGACGTGCAGCCGCTGCTGCGCCGTGCCGGGCAGCGGCTTGTTCGGCGCGTAGGTGAGGTAAGCGTAGCCGCGCACCTTCGACCGGCCGACGCGCCCGCGAATCTGGTAGAGCTGGGCTAGGCCGAACATGTCCGCCCGGTGCACGATCAGCGTGTTGGCGTTGGGGATGTCGATGCCGCTCTCGATGATGTTGGTGGCGAGCAGCACCTCGAACTTGCCCTCGTCGAAGGCGGTCATCACCTCTTCCAGCTCGCTGGCCGGCATCTGGCCGTGGGCGGTGACGATCTTCACCTCAGGCACCAGCTCGCGCACCCGCTCGGCGACCTTGGGCAGGTCCTCCACGCGGGGGCAGACGTAGAAGGTCTGGCCGCCCCGGTAATGCTCGCGCAGGATGGCCTCGCGCACCACCACCGGGTCGTAGGGCAGCACGAAGGTGCGCACCGCCAAACGGTCCACCGGCGGGGTGGCGATCAGCGACAGCTCGCGCACGCCGCTCAGCGCCATCTGGAGCGTGCGCGGGATCGGCGTGGCGGTCAGCGTCAGGACGTGCACGTCGGCGCGCAGCTCCTTCAGCCGCTCCTTCTGCTTCACGCCGAAATGCTGCTCCTCGTCGACGATGACCATGCCGAGCTGCTTGAACTGCACGCCCTTGCCAAGCAGCGCGTGGGTGCCGATGACGATGTCGGCGGTGCCCTCCGTCAGCTCCTGCTTGACCTTGGTCTGCTCCTTGGGCGTCACCATGCGCGACAGTTGCACGACGCGCAGCGGCAGCCCGGCGAAGCGCGTCGTGAAGGTCTTGAAGTGCTGCCGCGCCAGCAGCGTGGTCGGCACCACCACGGCGACCTGCTGGCCGCTCATGGCGACGAGGAAGGCGGCGCGCAGCGCCACCTCCGTCTTGCCGAAGCCGACGTCGCCGCAGACCAGCCGGTCCATCGGACGGCCCGAGCCGAGATCGGTGAAGACCTCCTCGATGGCCTTCAGCTGGTCGTCGGTCTCCGGATAGGGGAAGCGGGCGGCGAATTCCTGATAGACGCCTTCCGGCGTGTAGACCGGATCGGCCTTCTTCAGCATGCGCTCGGCGGCGATCTTCAGCAGCGCCTCGGCCATGTCCTTCAGGCGCTTCTTGACGCGGGCCTTGCGGCCCTGCCAGCCGGCCCCGCCCAGCTTGTCGAGCTGCGCATGCGCGTCCTCCGACCCGTAGCGGGTCAGCACCTCGATGTTCTCGACGGGGACGTAGAGCTTGTCGCCGCCCTCGTAGATCAGCCTCAGGCAGTCGTGCGGCGCCCCGGACACCTCAAGCGTCTCCAGCCCGTCGTAGCGCCCGATGCCGTGGTCCATGTGCACCACGAGGTCGCCGGAGGCCAGCGCCGTGTATTCGGCGATGAAGTTGGCGGCCTTGCGCTTCTTCTTCGCCGCCGGGCGGACGAGGCGGTCGCCGAGGATGTCCTGCTCGGTGATGACGGCCATGTCGGCGGAGGTGAAGCCGTGCTCCATCCCCAGCACGATCATGCCGATGATGTGGCGGTCGAAGCGGCGGACGTCCTCGACGCTCTCCGCCGGCTCCAGCCCCGGAATGCCGTGGTCGCCCAGCACCGTCATCAGACGGTCGCGGGAGCCCGCGGAATAGCCGGCCACCAGCACGCGCCGCCCGTCGGCCCGCAGCGCCCGGATGTGGTCCTTCACCGCCTCGAAGACGTTGACGTCGGGGCGAGCCCGCTCCTCGGCGAAGTCGTGGCCGCGGCGCCCGCCGGCGTCCAGCGTTCCCTTGATGCCCGGCGGCGTGCCGAAGGGCTGGAGCTGCGCCACGGCGTGGGCGGCGAACAGGTCGTCCCAGGCCTGGGCGTCGAGGAACATCATGCCGACCGGCACCGGCTTGTAGACCGGCGAGCCCGTCCGCTTCTCGATGACGATCATGCTCTCGCGGGAGGCGTGGAAGTCCACCACCTGCGCGATGCGCGAATCGCGCGCCTCCGTCGCCTGATGGTCCAGCGACAGGATGGCCTTGGGCATGTAGGCCAGCAGCGATTCCATCGTCTCGTGGAACAGCGGCAGCCAATGCTCCATGCCGCCGTACTTGCGCCCGGCGCTGATCGCCTCGTAAAGCGGGTCGTCGTCAGTGACGGCGCCGAACAACTCCCGGTAGCCGGAGCGGAAGCGGGCGATGCCGGCCTCGTCGAGGAAGACCTCCGACATCGGCTTCAGGTCGACGCCGTCGCGCTTGTCCGTGGTGCGCTGCGACATCGGGTCGAAGCTGCGCACGGCCTCCAGCTCGTCGCCGAACAGGTCGAGGCGCAGCGGCTCGTCGGTGCCCGGCGGAAACAGGTCGACGATGCCGCCGCGCACGGCGAACTCGCCCGGCTCGCGCACCGTCTGGGCGCGGGTGTAGCCGTTGCCGGCCAGATAGCGCTGCAGCTTCTCCAGGTCGATTCGGTCGCGCAAGCGTGCCGAGAACACCGCGTCGCGGAAGGCGGCGCGGGGCGGCACCTTCTGCACCATGGCGTTGACGGTGGTCAGCACGACCAGCGGCGGCGCGTCCGCCTTGCGCGCCATAAGGCGGGTCAGCGTGTCGATGCGCTTCGCCACGATGCCGCCGTTGGGCGACACCCGGTCGTAGGGCAGGCAGTCCCAGGCCGGGAAGACCTGCACCTCCAGCGACGGCGCGAAGAAGGCCAGCGCCTCCGCCAGCTGGGCGGCGCGGGTGTCGTCGAGCGCGACGTGGAGGAGTCCGGCGCTCCCCGCCCGCTTGGCGAGGTCGGCGAGGACGCGGGCGTCATGACCGGCGGGGGCGCCGCCGACCAGAAGGCGGCCGGAGCGTCCCGGCTGCAACTGTTCGAAGCTGGGCAAGGATCGGGCCTCAGGACCCCTGACGGGGCGTGTAGCGGAACTTGGTCAACAGCTGCATGACGTCGGTGTCATGCTCGGCGGGCAGCGGCTCGCGCCCGGCGTACCAGTTGTAGAGGTCGGGGTCGCTGAGTTCGAGCAGCGCCTCGTAACGGTCGAGCTGCGCGTGGTCGAAGTCCGGGACGTGAGCGTCGGCGAAGCTGCCGATCAGCAGGTCCATCTCGCGCATGCCGCGGTGCCACGACCGGAAGCGCAGCCGCTTGCGCCGGTTTTCCAGGGACTCGCCGCTCTCGGACAGGGTGTTCTCGTCGCTCATGCCATCCACGCCAAAAAGCCCCGGCCCCGGAAGATAGGGGGCGGAGCGGTCCACATCCACCCCCGCATCCTGCACACCGGCGCGCCCGCGCGCAAACCGAAACGCCGGACGATCCCCCGGAAGGAGCTTGATTCAGCGCGCCAGCCACGCCTCCAGCCCGTCGCGCAGGTCTGCCCCCGGCGCCAGCCGGGCGAAGCGTTCCGTCTCCACCGCCAGCCCTTCGCCGATGGTCATGTTCAGCCCACGGGTCACCGCCCCCAGGATGCCGGACACCGCCGCCGGGGAGTGTCGGACGATCCGCCCGGCCAGTTCGAACGCCGCGGGCAGCAGCGCGTCATGGGCCACCACCTGATTGACCAGCCCCACCGCCAGCGCCGTCGCCGGCGGGAAGGCGTCGCCGGTCAGCAGCCATTCCAACGCCCGCTTCCGCCCGGCGTTGCGGGGAAGCCGCTGCGTTCCGCCGAAGGTCGGCATCATGCCGAGCTTGATCTCCGCCTTGGAGAAGGTCGCCCGCTCGCTGGCCACGGCGAGGTGTGCCGCCTCCAGGATCTCGCAACCGCCGCCGTAGCAGATGCCGTTGACCGCGGCGATGATGGGCTTGGGGAAGGCCTCGATCCGCGCGCACAGGGTCTGGCCGGGCCGGAAGGCGCGCACCGCCGCCTCCGGTCCCCGTCGGACGGCCGGGGTGAACTCCGCGATGTCCGCCCCGGCGGAGAAGGCCCGCTCCCCGGCGCCGGTGACGATGATCGCCCGCACCGCCGCGTCGGCCTCCAGCGCGTCCAGCGTGTCGAGCATGGCGGCGGCCAGCGCCGTGCTGATGGCGTTCAGCTTGGCTGGGCGGTTCAGGGTGAGGGTGGCGATTCCCCCGGCGGTGACGCACAGCACGGGGTTGGCGGGGTCAGCGTGTTTGGTCGTCAGGGACATGGCGCGTTCCTTTTGTCCTGCGTTTGGGATGCCCCACTGTCGAGCCCGAGCCACGCTCCTGACAAACGAGTACGCCGCGTGTTCGGGTGAGCAACGCTCATCTGAAACCGGGCCTCCGCCGCAGGCCAAAGCGTCACCTTGACAGAATCACGACAGTTGGTACACTGAACAGTCCCAGCCACTTGTCGTGGAGGTCGCCATGACCGACGGATCGATCGGACGCCCGGAACCCCTGGTCCGCTCGGCTGGCGTGGTGGAGCGCACCGGCAGCGCGACCGACCGCAGGAAACGGCGACAGAATCGGCAGGACCTGCAACAGCAGGAACGCGAGCAGCAGGAGCGCCGCGACCAGGACGAGGCCAACCACAAGCGGCGGCGCCTCTACGACCTGCTGTTCGACGAGATCGATGAGCTGGACACGCTGAACGCCGGGCAGCGGGCGCGCATCAAGCAGAATCTACGCGCGCAGCTCGCCAACCGCCGTCCGCCGCCGCACCTCGCCCCCAACCTTGCCCAGCCGCCGCCGGCGGACGAGGACATCGAACGCATCGCGGCGGAACTCCTCGAAAAGGCCGTCGCGGCCCACTCGGTCGATCACGACCACATCGTCGACATGGCGGCGCCGACTCATCCGGCGCTTCCGCCCGGACAGACGGCGGAGAATGTGGCGCTCGCCAACCAGCTCCGCGATTGCCTGGAACAGCGGACGACGACATCGCGGCGCGTCGCCGTGTATCTGCGCCTGCTCCTGACGCTCGAAGGCGCCTTCCGTCCGCATCTGGTGGTGGACGCCTGACCCCAAGCCCACCGCGGGTGCGATGCGCGAATTCGGAGAAAGCCCCCCTCCGATGCGCCACCCAGGATGGTTGGACCATGCGGCACAATGGACCTGTTGTTTCTCCGGCGGAGTCCGGGCGCGTTCCCGCGCCGTTCCCGCCGCGGAAAACCCGCTCCCGCAGGGAGGTTCCCCCGTGCCCGACACCCATCTCGCCACGCACGCCCAGCCGTCCGGCGACGCCCTTCGCCAAGCCCTTTCCACCCGTTTCCAGAAGATCCGCGCCCGCACCGCCGAACTCGCGGCCCCCTTGTCGCCGGAGGATCTGATGGTCCAGTCGGTGGCCGATGGCGCGCCGGCCAAATGGCACCTCGCCCACACGACGTGGCTGTTCGAAACCACCGTCCTGGTGCCCTGCAACCCCGGTTACCGCCCCTTCGACCCGGCCTTCCTGACGCTGTTCGCCGCGCGCGACGACCGGTTCGGCAGCCACCAGCTTCCCTCTCCCACCCTGCGCCTGCTTTCCCGGCCCAACGCAGCGGAGGTGATGCGCTACCGCGACCATGTGAACGCCGCGGTGCTGCACCTGCTGAACCAAGCCGACGAGACAGAGTTGCCGGAGATCGCCGACCGTGTGATCGTCGGCATCACCCACGAGCGGCGCCACCAGGAACGGCTGCTGACCCACATCAAGCACGCCTTCTGGAGCAACCCGCTGCGCCCCGCCTACGACCAGCCGCCGCAGGCCGTGCCGGCCCCGCCGCAGCCGGAACGCTGGATTGAGCATGAGGGCGGCCTCGTCGAGATCGGGCGGACGGAGGACTGGGCCGGATTCGACCATGAGGGGCCGCGCCACCGCGTCCATCTGGAGCCCTTCCGCCTCGCCGCCCTGCCGGTGTCCTGCGGCGCCTTCCGCGACTTCATCGAGGACGGCGGCTACGCGAAACGCTCGCTCTGGCTCGCCGACGGCTGGGAGGCGGTGCAGACCGAGGGTTGGCAGGCCCCGCTCTATTGGGAATGGCGCGACGGCGCGTGGCAGATCTTCACCCTCTACGGCATGCGCGCGCTCGATCCCGCCGAGCCGGTCTGCCATGTCAGCTGGTTCGAGGCCGACGCCTTCGCCCGCTGGGCCGGCAAGCGCCTGCCCGAGGAGGCCGAATGGGAGGCCGTGGCGTCGCGCTGCGACAGCATGGGCAACCTGCTGGGCACCGGCCACCGCCATCCGCGCCCCAGCACCTGCCACGGCGACGGCCCCTGGCAATTGTTCGGCGACGTGTGGGAATGGACGCGCAGCCCCTTCACACCCTACCCCGGCTACCGCCTGCCGGACGGGGTGGACGAGGCCGTCCATGGCCGCTTCATGATCAACCGCATGGTGTTGCGGGGCGGCAGCTGCGTCACCCCCTTCGACCACGCCAACCCGACGACCCGGCATTACCTGCGGCCGGAATCCCGTTTGTCCTTCACCGGCCTGCGGCTGGCAGAGGATGCCTGATGAATAGGACAGCCGAGACATTGGAATCGTTTTAAACGGTAGCGCTGCACCGCAGCAAGCTCTATAACCATAATTAAATTATGGCCTATGGAGCCTTCGATGTCTCTCGACCTGCCTCAGGTGTTCCGCCACCACGTCTTTTGTTGCGCCCAGCAGCGCCCGCCCGGCCACCCGCGCGGGAGCTGTGCGGCGAAGAACGCCCACCCGCTGTGGGAGCAGCTCGGCCAGCGCATCCAGGCCAAGGGGCTGCTGGACGTCGGCATGGCTTGGACCGGTTGTCTCGGCTTCTGCTCCGCCGGGCCGCTGATGGTGGTCTATCCGGAGGGGCTGTGGTACCGCCCGGAAACGCCCGCCGACATCGACGAGATCGTCGACTCGCACCTCGTCAACAACACGCCGGTCGAACGGCTGGTGATGGTGCTGACCCGCTGAACGCAAAGGCTGAACGCAAAAGCCCCTCCGCGGCATAGCCGGCGGAGGGGCGTTCTCCTTGCGGAACGACAGTGTGCGAAACGACGATGCTACTTGCGGAACAGGAACTCGCGGCCGACCTTCACGCGCTTCTCGCCGTCGTACTCGATGATGTCGGCGGTGGCGTAGGTCTCGGTCCAGCGCTCGGGCAGATAGCTGCCGGTGCCGATGATGTCGACGGGGGCGTTGGCCTCCGCCATCAGGCGGCATTTCGCCGGGCCGAAGCCGGAACTGGCGACGATCTTCACCGCCGGGAATCCGGCCTCGTCCAGCTTCTCGCGCATGAAATGGATCGCCGCGGCCGACACGCCGGTGCCGATCAGGTAGCGAAGCTGCGTCTCGTCGCGGTAGCCGCGGATGGAATGGGGCGCGTGCCGCTCCAGCACCGCGTAGGAACCCGGCGGGTCCAGCCCTTCCAGGAAGCGCCCGCCCGGCGTGTCGAGCCGCACCGCCAGCTTGCCCTGCGCGGCGAGACCGGGGAAGCGGCGGCAGACCTCCAGCGCGTCGGTCACCTCGCGCCCGAAGTAATCGACCAGGACGGTCAGCGGCAGCTCGGGGAAGGTCTCGTGGAACATCTCCGCCGCCCGCACGGTCGATCCGGCATAGCCGATCAGCGCGTGCGGCATCGTGCCCATGCCCTTCTTCTGGCCGAAGAAATGGGCGGTGGCGTCGGTGGCGTTGCCGATGAAGCCCTTGGCGCCGACCTTGCGCTTCGCCCGGTCCGACCCGACCGAGGCGGCGTAGGCCATCATCTCCTCCATCTCCGTGCCGGCGCAGTGGCGCGCCTCCATGGCGAGGAAGGCGGTCTTCGGCAGGTCGGCGCACATGGTGAAGGCATTGTAGGCGCCGACGCAGGCGGGGCCGAGCTTCTGCAGGATGATCGTCTCGGTGTCGACCAGATGGTAGAAGGAGCCGGTGATGTAGAGGATCGGCTCGCCCGCACCGACCCACTTTCCTTCCGGATAGTTCAGGACGATGTCGAGGTCGAAGCCGCGCTCCCGCGCCACCGCCTCCAGCCATTCGATGGCGAGTCGCGGCGCGCAGACCACCGGGCGGCGCATGAAGATGGCGTAGGTGACCTTCTTGTCACCGAATTTCCCGACCGCCTCCTTGGTCCGCTTGAAATAGGTGTCGGTCCATTCGGTGATGGCCGACGCGGGCGGATGGCTGGCGGGCGTGTGACTGGCCGGCGGCTGGTTCCTGGTCTCGTCCATGGCGATGTCCTTGTCTTCCCGCTCTTGCCCTTCACGATGGCCCCGTCCGGAGGCCGCCCCCGCGGCGGGAGAACGGCAATCCGACTGAGAAACCAGCATTATACGCCCCGGCCCTCCGGTGGAAGAGGCTTCATCCGCTTCGGCCAACCGCCGCAAGCAATGGTGATTTACCGAAAATACACTACGAAATCCGGCGCATTTCAAACACAAAGAAGCTGAGAAGAGATGCGCAATTCCTGACTGTAATGCGCTGTCACCAAAAAGTATAAAATACCTGTATTTGACGGCTTTCTTTTACCCATCCACCATACACCCAAGAACAGGCACCACCCCCTTCCGGTGCCGGGAAAAGCGACGAGGTCGGCATGAGCCGGACAATCCGCCAGAACGCGCCGAACATTGCGGCAGGCTCCTCGACGATGGGTCCTTCGACGGCAGCCCCCTCGACGCTGGATCGCCTGAGCCGGCGGGTGGTGGTCGGGCTTCTCTGCACCATGGCCGGTCTGGCCGCCGCGGGCACCGGCGGGGCCTTCCTGCTGAAGCCCGGCACGGCGCAGGCCGGGCGCGTGGTAGGGGACACGCTGCGCACCGCCGCCAACTACGCACGGCTGCCGGCGATGATCTTCACGCTGAGCGACGGCGACCGGCTGCGCGAGCTGCGGGTCCGCGTGGTGCTCGACATGGAGCCGACGGCCCCCGCCAAGACGGTGGAGAGCTATGGACCGCGCATCGCCAGCGCCATGACCAACGTGATGCTGGAAACCGACCCCGGCGAGCTGCGCGGCCGCAACGGCGCCTTCTACATCAAGGACGCGGTGATGCGCACCGCCGCGAAGGAACTCGGCGCGATGAAGATCCGGCAGGTGCTGGTCCAGGAACTCGTCATGCGCTGACGGAAGGCCCGCTCCGCCCATGCCGATGCCGGCCCTCCAACGCTCGACAGGGGAGCCGGAATGGGGAACACTCCCCTCCCGTTCGGATCTTGGGATTGCAAGGAGACGGCCGTGGCCGAGTTCGATTTCGACCTGTTCACCATCGGTGCCGGCTCCGGCGGCGTCGCGGCCAGCCGGCGGGCCGCGGCCATGGGGGCCAAGGTCGCCATCTGCGAAGGCAGCCGGGTCGGCGGCACCTGCGTCATTCGCGGCTGCGTGCCGAAGAAGCTGCTGGTCTATGCCGCCCAGTTCCGCGACGCCTTCGAGGACTCCAGCGCCTATGGCTGGTCCACCACCATGCCGGCCTTCGACTGGGCGACGCTGATCGGGCGCAAGGACGCCGAGATCGACCGGCTGAACGGCATCTACATCAAGATGCTGGAGAACTCCGGGGTCACCCTGCACACCGGCTTCGGGCGGCTGATCGACCGCCACGCAGTGGAGGTGGCGAACCAGCGCTACACCGCGAAGAACATCCTGGTCGCCACCGGCGGCTGGCCGGCGCTGCCCAAGATTCCGGGCATCGAGCACGCCGTCACCTCCAACGAGGCGTTGCAGCTCGGCACCCTGCCCCACTCCGTCATCATTCTCGGCGGCGGCTACATCGCCGTGGAGTTCGCCGGGATCTTCCGCGGCCTGGGCGCCGAGGTCACGATCATGATCCGCGGCGAGGAGCTGCTGAACGGCTTCGACGACGACATCCGCGTCGCGCTGGCACAGGAGATGCGCAAGCGCGGCATCACCATCCTCACCCGCACCCAGCCGGTGAAGGTCGAGGAAGGCCCCGGCGGCTTCACCGTCACCGACCAGCTCGGGCGGGAGCATTCCGCCGGCCTCGTCATGGCGGCGACCGGGCGCCGGCCGAACACGCGCGACCTTGGGCTGGAGGCCGCCGGCGTGGCGCTGGACGACGCCGGGGCGATCCGGGTGGACGAGTATTCGCGCACCAGCGTGGACAACATCTTCGCCGTCGGCGACGTGACCGACCGCATGGCCCTGACCCCCGTCGCCATCGCCGAGGGGCGCGCCTTCGTGGAGACGCTGTTCAACGACAACCCGACCAGCATCAGCTACGCCAACATCCCGACCGCCGTCTTCTCCATCCCGCCGCTCGGCACCGTCGGCCTGACCGAGGCGGAGGCGCGGGCGAAGTACGCCACCGTGGACATCTACAAGGCCGGCTTCCGCCCGATGAAGCACACCATGTCGGGCCGCGACGAGCGCGTCCTGATGAAGCTGGTCGTGGACGGCGAGAGCCAGCGCGTGCTCGGTTGCCACATGATGGGCATGGACGCGCCGGAGATCGTCCAGGGGCTGGGCATCGCCCTGAACTGCGGCGCCACGAAGAGAGATTTCGACCGGACCATCGCCCTCCATCCCTCTACCGCGGAAGAGTTCGTCCTGATGCGCGAGAAGGTGTCCTGACGATCGGACATAAAACCAAAGGTCAGGAGCCCGATTTCCTGGAACGCTTCTAAGAAGCCTGTGTTGAGGGCACACGACGATGGCGGCGGCACTCACGGCGGCGGTCAAGCACCCCCGCGGAAGCCACCGCCTTCCATCCTTCATCAAGGCTCCCGGAGGGCTCCTACGCATGTTCATGCACAACAAGAACCTGATGTACACCGTCCGCGTCGCCGAACCGGACCCGAAGCTGGCCAGCCTGATGCTGGAACAGTTCGGCGGACCCCAGGGCGAGTTGGCGGCGGCCTTGCGCTACTTCACGCAGGGCCTTTCCGACGAGGACCCGGGCCGCAAGGACATGCTGATCGACATCGCGACCGAGGAACTGAGCCATCTGGAGATCATCGGCAGCATCGTCGCCATGCTGACCAAGGGCGTGAAGGGTAAGCTGGCCGAGGGCGCCGAGGAGGTCACCGACCTCTACGCCGACATCGCCAAGGGCAACGGCAGCCACACGCTGGCCCTGCTCTACGGCGGCGGCCCGGCGTTGACCAACTCCGCGGGCCAGCTCTGGAACGCCGGCTACATCGACAGCATCGGCGAGCCGACCGCCGACCTGCGCTCCAACATCGCCGCGGAATCGCGGGCCAAGATCATTTACGAGCGCCTCATCAACATCACCCCGGACCCGGGCGTCAAGGACGCGCTGACCTTCCTGATGACCCGCGAGGTGGCGCACCAGAAGATGTTCGAGAAGGCGCTCTATTCCATCGAGAACAACTTCCCGCCGGGCAAGCTGCCGGGCAACCCGGAATACACCGACAAGTACTACAACATGAGCCAGGGCGACGGCGACATGCGCGGCCCGTGGAACCAGGGCGAGCAGTGGGAGTTCGTGAACGTCACCCCCGACCAGGGCCCGGTCAGCGGCGGTGACGGCAACCCCTCGGTCCGGCTGGCGGCCGAAGAGATGAAGGCCGTCAACGAGGCCGCCAAGCGCACCATGTCGCGCACCGACGTGAACCCGGTGACGGGTGCCGACCTCGGCGCCGGCCCCGGCTCCGGCAAGATGACCCCGGTGAAGTAACCCCTACCGTCCCAATTCCCCTCCCCCGCCCAGCGGGGGAGGGTCAGGGTGGGGGCAAGTGTTGGATTGCCGACTTCCCCACCTAAACCTTCACAACCGCCTCATCCCGCCTTGGCCGCGTCATCAGCCACAGCAAAACCAGCAGCCCGGGCACCGCCCCACCGGTGGACAGCAGGAAGAAGCTGCTCCAGTCCATCCGCTCCGCCAGCCAGCCGGACGACGCCCCGAACAGGTCCCCGCCCAGCTTGTAGAAGCTGCTGAGCAGCGCGTATTGCGTGGCCGTGTAAGCGGTGTTGCACAGGCTCGACAGATAGGCGACGAAGGCCGCCGTCGCGATGCCGCCGCAGACATTCTCCAGCGCCACCGTCACCGCCAGCGCCGACACGTCGTGCCCGACCTGCGCCAGCATGACGTAGCCGAGATTGGACAGCATCTGCATCAGCCCGCCGACCAGCAGCCCGCGCAGCACGCCGATGCGCCCGACCAGCACGCCGCCGATCAGCCCTCCGATGATCGTCGCCCACAGGCCGAACAGCTTGGTGACGTTGGCGATCTCCGTCTTCTCGAAGCCGAGATCGACGTAGAAGGGCGCCGACATCACCCCGGCCAGCACGTCCCCCAGCTTGTAGCAGGCGATGAACAGCAGGACCGCCGCCCAGGCCGGGCGCGTCATGAACTCCACAAAGGGCGCCACGACGGCGCCGTAAATCCAGGCCAGCAGGTCCGCCTTCCAGCCCGTCAGGTGCGGGCGGGCGGCCAGCCAGTCGGCCACATGCTGCTCCCGCGCCTTGGACTCCGCGGTGTCCGCGACCTTCGGCTCGCGGTTCAGCAGGATCGTCACCATGCCGACCGCGACCAGCCCGGCCATGACGTAGTAGGCGACGTGCCAGCCGAAGAACTCCGCCAGGTACAAGGCCCCCGCCCCCGCCGCCAGCATGCCGAAGCGGTAGCCGAGCACGAGGATGGCCGCACCGGCGGCCTGCTGGTGCTCCTCCAGCACCTCGACGCGGTAGGCGTCGACCACAATGTCCTGGCTGGCCGAGAAGAAGGCGACCACCACCGCCAGCATGGCGGTCCACCACAGGTCGGTGACCGGGTTGGTGCTGCCCAGCCCGATCAGGGCCGCCATCAGCCCGGCCTGCGCCACCAGCGCCCAGCCGCGTCGCCGTCCGAACAGACGGGTCATCACCGGCAGGCGCAGCCGGTCGATCAGCGGCGCCCAGACGAACTTCAGGGCGTAGGGCATGGTGACCAGCGCGAACAGGCCAATGGCCGTCTTGCTGATGCCGCCTTCGCGCAGCCAGATCGACAGGGTGGACCCGGTCAGCGCCAGCGGCAGCCCTTCGGAAAACCCAAGGAACAGAATGGCCAGAACGCGCCGGTCAAGATAGACGGAGGCCGCCTGACCCCAGGAGGATGGTTTCACCCGCTCAACCCTTCCGCACACCTGCGTAACCGTCTGTATAAGCTCCAGCCGGACGCCCCGGCCAGCGCGCTTTTTCGGGCGCGACGCCGCATCATCCATTGCGGAAGTTGCGGTCGAAACTATGGAAAAATTTCCCGGCGACCGCTATACAGAGTACCCCTCTGGCCGCCATCCGGCCATCGAGAGGAACCCTTAGCACAAGGAAAGAGCGGGCGTCATGGTTGAGCGTTGGTCCCCCGACAGCTGGAGGTCGAAGCCGGCGAAGCAGCTTCCGACCTATCCGGACCCGTCCAAGGTCGAAGCGGTCGAGCAGCGCCTGTCCTCCTATCCCCCGTTGGTCTTTGCGGGCGAGGCGCGCCGGCTGAAGGACAGCCTTGCCGCCGCCGCCGCCGGCAACGCCTTCCTGCTGCAGGGCGGCGACTGCGCGGAGAGCTTCGCGGAGTTCCACCCGAACAACATCCGCGACACCTTCCGCGTCCTGCTGCAGATGGCCGTCGTGCTGACCTTCGGCGCCGCCATCCCGGTGGTCAAGGTGGGCCGCATGGCCGGGCAGTTCGCCAAGCCGCGCTCCGCCGACACCGAGGTGCTGGAGGGGATCGAGCTTCCGTCCTACCGCGGCGACATCATCAACGGCTTCGACTTCACGCCGGACGCCCGCGTTCCCGACCCGGAGCGCATGATGCAGGCCTACACCCAGGCCGCCGCCACGCTGAACCTGCTGCGCGCCTTCTCCCAGGGCGGCTACGCCGACCTGCACAAGGTCCATCAGTGGACGCTGGGCTTCGTTGAGCGCTCCCCCGCCGGTGAACAGTTCCGCGAGATCGCCAACCGGCTGGACGAGACGCTGGGCTTCATGGCGGCCTGCGGCATCACCGCCCAGACCACCCCGCAGATCCGCGAGACCGAGTTCTTCACCAGCCACGAGGCGCTCCTGCTGCCGTTCGAGCAGGCGATGACCCGCGTCGACAGCACCACCGGCGACTGGTACGACGTCTCGGCCCACATGCTGTGGATCGGCGACCGCACCCGCCAGCTGGACGGCGCGCATGTGGAGTTCCTGCGCGGCGTGAAGAACCCGATCGGCCTGAAGTGCGGCCCGACGACCGATCCGGACGAACTGATCCGCCTGATCGACCTGCTGAACCCGACCAACGAGCCGGGCCGCCTGACCCTGATCGTCCGCATGGGCGCCGACAAGGTGGCGGAGAAGTTCCCGCCCCTGCTGCGCAAGGTGCAGCGCGAGGGCCGCGTCGTCGTCTGGTCCAGCGACCCGATGCACGGCAACACCGTCAAGTCCTCCAGCGGCTACAAGACCCGCCCGGTGGAAAAGGTGCTGTCGGAGGCACGCGATTTCTTCGCGGTGCACGAGGCCGAGGGCACCCACGCCGGTGGCGTCCATTTCGAGCTGACCGGTCAGGATGTGACGGAGTGCACGGGCGGCGCCCAGGCGATCACCGACCACAAGTTGGCGCTGCGCTACCACACCGCCTGCGACCCGCGCCTGAACGCCAGCCAAGCGCTGGAGTTGGCCTTCCTGCTGGCCGAGGAGCTGAAGCGCGCGCGCCTGAAGCGCGATGCCGACCGCCGCGCCGCGGCGGAGTAAGGCGTTTCCCTGGGGGCGATTTTCCCCCTCCCCGAGGGACGGGAGGGACCCACGCGCAAGCGTGGGAGGGTGGGGGCAGCGCCCTCTCCTACCGCACCACCATCCGCTCCAGCAGCACCTCGCGCACGCGAATGGCCTGCGCTTCGCGTTTCATCACGCTCGCCACGGTGCTCTTGATCAGGTTGGCGCCCTCGGCCCCGTTCAACTGGCCAGGCTCGATCTGGCGCAGACGGTCGGCCATCTGGTCGGCGATGCGGGGGACGAAGGGCGTGGCCGGGTTCGGGTCCCCCGTGGGCTCGATCTCCAGCAGAATGCGGATGTCCACCAGACGCGCGTCGCTGCCGCCCAGCGTGAAGGTCATCGTCGGCAGGGACGCGTAGGTCTTCTGCGCCTTGCGGTCGCCACCGGCGCTTCGCGTGCCGGATGTGCCGGAGACCACCGTCCAGGTGCCCAGCGCGGCGAGCAGCACCAGAAACACCGCGACGAGGACGGGCATCAACGACACCGATTCCCCATCGGAGCGCCGCAGCAGGAACCGCACGGGCCGCCTTTCCCCCATCATTCCCCTGGATGGGGCATGGGCATATTTAATGATGATTTATCCTAGATAAAAAAACGGGGCCGGTCAAAGCGCGTCGCGCGACCAGCCCCGCTTTTTTACTTGAAATCAGCGCCCGTCCTTCAGCCGCCGATGCCGCCCATGCACAAATACTTGATTTCCAAGTAATCCTCGATGCCGTACTTGGAACCCTCGCGGCCGATGCCGCTTTCCTTCATGCCGCCGAAGGGAGCGACCTCGGTGGAGATGATGCCCTCGTTGATGCCGACGATGCCGTATTCCAGCGCCTCCGCCACCCGCCAGACGCGCCCGATGTCGCGGCTGTAGAAGTAGGCGGCCAGACCGAACTCGGTGGCGTTGGCCATGCGTACGGCCTCCTCCTCCGTCTCGAAGCGGAACAGCGGGGCGACCGGCCCGAAGGTCTCCTCGCGGGCCACTTTCATCGCCGGAGTCACGTCGGCGAGGATGGTCGGCTCGAAGAAGCTGCCGCCCAGCTCGTGCCGCTTGCCGCCCAGCACCACGCGGGCGCCCTTCTCCGTGGCGTCGCGGATGTGGTCCTCGACCTTCTCCACCGCCGCCATGTCGATCAGCGGCCCCTGCTGCGCCCCCTCCGTGGTCAGGCCGGGGCCGACCTTCAGCGCCTTCACCGCCTCGGCCAGCTTGGCCGCAAAGGCGTCGTAGACTCCGGACTGCACCAGCAGCCGGTTCGCGCAGACGCAGGTCTGGCCGGTGTTGCGGTACTTGGACGCGATGGCGCCCTTCACCGCCTCGTCGAGGTCGGCGTCGTTGAAGACCAGGAAGGGCGCGTTGCCGCCCAGCTCCAGCGAGATCTTCTTCACCGTGCCGGCGCATTGGGCCATCAGCTCCTTGCCGATCTCGGTGGAGCCGGTGAAGGTCAGCTTGCGCACCGTCGGGTTGCCGGTCATCTCGCCGCCGATGGCGCGGGCAGAGCCGGTGACGACGCTGAGGATGCCCGCCGGAATGCCCGCCCGCTCCGCCAGCACCGCCATGGCGAGCGCGGTCAGCGGGGTCGCGGTCGCCGGCTTGATGACCATCGGACAGCCGGCGGCCAGCGCCGGGCCAGCCTTGCGGGTGATCATCGCCGCCGGGAAGTTCCACGGCGTGATGGCGGCGGTGACGCCGATCGGCTCCTTCGTCACGACGATGCGGCGGCCCGGCAAATGCTGCGGGATGGTGTCGCCGTAAACGCGCTTGCCCTCCTCGGCGAACCATTCGATGAAGGACGCGGCGTAGGCCACCTCGCCCCGCGCCTCGGCGAGCGGCTTGCCCTGCTCCGCCGTCATGATGCGGGCGATATCCTCCTGGTTCGCCATCATCAGGTCGAACCATGTCCGCAGGGTCTTCGCACGCTCCTTCGCGGTCAGGGTGCGCCAGGCCGGCCAAGCGCGCTCGGCGGCGTCGATGGCGCGGCGCGTCTCGTCCGCGCCCATCATCGGCACGCTGCCCAGGACGCTGCCGTCGGCGGGATTGGTCACCTCCACGGTCTTGCCGCTGTCGGCGTCGATCCACCGGCCATCGACGAAGCACTGGAAGCGCAGCAGCTCGGCGTCCTTCAACCCAAGACGGCGGGCGGTGTCCACGGAATCGTACGGCATGGTGCCTTCCTTCCCTCGTTTCTTGCGCGCGGCCTCGCGGTCGGCCGCGCGTTCGGCAGAGAGTATAGGGCACCTCGCCCGCTCTGCGATCCTTCCCGTTGTGTGGGCAGGCCGCGCGGACCGGGGAAGAGAGGTCGGCGGTTACGCCGGAAGGACCGGCACGTTGTCGATCAGGCGGGCCTTGCCCATCCAGGCGGCGGCCAGCAGGCGAGCCGGACGCTCCGCGCGGGTCACCGGCACCAGCGTGTCGGCGTCGCGCAACTCGACATAGTCGATGGAGCCGAATCCGGCGGCGGTGATGCGCGTCCGCACCGCCTCCAGGGCCGTGGCGGCCTCCGCCCCGCCGGCCAGCGCCGTGGCGGCGTCGCGAAGCGCGCGGTTCAGCTCCGGCGCGCGGGCGCGCTCGTCGGCGGACAGATAGGCGTTGCGCGAGGACATGGCGAGCCCGTCGGCCTCGCGCACCGTCGGCAGCCCCTCCACCCGCACCGGGATGTCGAGATCGCGGGCGAAGCGGCGGATGACCATGAGCTGCTGGTAGTCCTTCTCGCCGAACACCGCCACATCGGGCTGGGCCTGCAGGAACAGCTTGGTCACGACCAGGGCGACGCCGCCGAACATCTGGGGCCGGAAGGTGCCGCACAGCCCCTCCGCCGGGCCGCCGACCGAGATGGCCGTGGCGAAGCCCTCCGGATACATCGCGCGCACCGTGGGGGCGTAGAGCAGATGGCAGCCCGCCGAGGCGAGCTTGCGCGAATCCCCGGCCTCGTCGCGCGGGTAGCGGTCGAAGTCCTCGTGCGGGGCGAACTGGGTCGGGTTGACGAAGACGCTGGCGACCACTTGATCGGCCAGTTCCCGCGCGCGGCGCACCAGGGCGAGATGGCCGTCGTGCAGCGCCCCCATGGTCGGCACCAGGGCCACCGTTTTGCCGTCGCGATGCCAGGCGGAGACCTGGGCGCGGAGATCGTCCACGCTGCGGACGACCGGCAGGGGCTGTTCCGACTCCGGCAGGCGGGCGGCGGCGAGGGAGGTCATGGCGGGTGCTCCACAGGCGTCATAAACGGCGCTGGGATAAACCGCCGGATCGGCGCTGTCCAGTCATGGAATTAACCGGGCGAGCCCAAATTTGAAATTTTTCCATCCTGCGGGCGGGTCGGACCGCGAAGCCCACCCCGCCCGCGGGCGGGTCAACGCATCAGCGTGACGACGACCAGATAGGTCAGGTTCACCCAGGCGCCGAGCGTGGCCAGGAGGACCAGGGTGGCCGGAGACAGGACCACCGAACCGAGGATCACGACGAGCGCCACGACCAGCAGGCCGAGAGCGAGAAGGGTCACGCGCGTATCTTCCATGTCACTGCTTCCAGATGATTGAGCAAATCGGATGCTGGAAGCGATAAACGAAAACCCCACGGGCTGTAGCTGATCTGAATCAACTGCGGTGGCGTTCGTCTCAAAAAGGCACACGCGACTGGGCAAAGGTATTTTGTGGTGTTGCGTCCAAGCACAGGGCCACGCAACCGGCGCGACGACCCATTACTGGCGAATTTCAACGATGTCTGGGAGAAGAGGCGGTGTTTGGGATGGTGGGCGCAGTAGGGATTGAACCTACGACCCCACCCGTGTGAAGGGTGTGCTCTCCCGCTGAGCTATGCGCCCATCCCAAAGAAACAACCGCTGACGCACCACAGAGACGACAACGCGGAGCCCGACGGACCCCGATCTTGATCGGCCCATATGGTGGAAGGGATGGTACCATCCGCAAAGCCCTCGAACCACCGGACTTTGGGATGGTGGGCGCAGTAGGGATTGAACCTACGACCCCACCCGTGTGAAGGGTGTGCTCTCCCGCTGAGCTATGCGCCCATCCCAGTAAAACCGCGTCGGCATCAGGCTCGTTTCGCTGTCGCGTCGTTGCCGCCGCTGCGGTGAGGCGGGTTTCTAAAGGCCCCGCCCCCTCCTGTCAAGCACCTGTTTCACACCAATATCAAAGAAGCCCTTCCGCCCGGAGCCCCCGATGAGCCAATGGACATGACGCACCGGACCGCGCTTCCCACCCAGTTTCCCGCCAAGCGCCCCCCGGCCGCCCTCGTCGCCGCCCTCATCGCAGGAATGTGCGCGGCGTTCGCCGGGCTGTTCCCCCTGCCCGCCCTGGCGCAGCGCTGGCAGTTGGACTACCGCGTCCATGTCGGCGGTGTGGCCGTGCTCGACGCGCGGGCAGAACTGATCCTGACCGAGGGCCGCTACAGCGTCCAGGTCAACGCCGCGACGGACGGCTTTCTGGGGCGCCTGTTTCCCTGGGAAACGCAATCCTTGAGCGTCGGCACGGTCGGGCCGGATGGCGTCGCCCCGATCCGCCACACCCAGTCCGGCGTTCTGCGCGGTTCCCCGCGGACCGTCACCTTGGACTATGGGCCGGGCGGCCGCGTCCGCACGCAGGTCTCCCCGCCCCCGGAGGAGGAGGACCGCGATCCCGTCCCCGAGGACCTCACCCGTCAGACCCGCGATCCGTTGAGCGGAGTCGTGGAACTGCTGCTGGCCGGACTTCACGGCGAGGGATGCCAGCGCACGGTGCCGATTTATGACGGGCGCCGCCGGTACGACATGATCTTCACGGACCGGGGAATGACCACGGTCGGGGCATCGCGCCATTCGGTGTTCTCGGGCGCAGCCCGGCAATGCCGGGTGTCCCACAAGCCGATCGCCGGCTACGAGCGCACGCCGCGCCAACCCTTCTGGCAGCGTGGCGGAGGCCGGGAGGAGCGCCCGCCCGTCGATCTGTGGATCGCTCCGGTGGAGGGGGCCGGCCCGCCCCTGCCCGTCCGGCTGGAGACCGACAGCGGATTCGGCGGGGTCGTCGTCCACCTCATCGCCGCCCGCAAGACCGATCAGACGGCGGAGCGTCCCGCCGAACCGGCGCCGTCACCGCTTCGTTGACGGGTCAGGCGCGCCCGACGCTGCCGCTGCAGGCGGTGGGATGATAGAGCAGTTCGGCCATCGGCCGCTCGGCCAGCGCCTGTTCGCACAGGCGGTTGAACTCGGCCATCTTGCGCTGGAGGTCGCTGTGGTAGGCCATCATCCGGTCGAAGTCGGCGGTGGCCGAGTCGATCTGGCTGTTGGCCGGGGTAAAATTGGCGGTGTGGCCTTCGATGGACAGAACGTCGGCGGAGAGGGTGTTGCCGGTCTGGGTCTTACCGGGGAAGGCAAGGATCTGGGCCATCGGGTGTCTCCTTCGCTCACCACCATTCGATGCACCCATCCAACTACATTTACCTTTCGTTAGCCACTGTTAATCTCTCGTTAACCATGACAAGAAGGAGACCTACGGCGAAGCCCTCGCTGGACCCGGCCGCGCGGCCGGCACTCAGGCGCCCAGCCGCCGCAGGGCGTCCGGCAGATCGGCGATGCGGTCGAGCAGGATGTCGGCGCCCAGCTCCTGCACCGGCATGCGGGGATAACCGTAGGTCATCGCCACCACCGGCACCCCGGCGGCACGGGCGGCCTTAACGTCGTTGCGGTTGTCCCCCACCATCGCGGCGCTGCCGCCGCCCAGCGCCTCGACCACCCAGGACAGATGGCGCCCGTCCGGCTTCTTCACCGGCAGCGTGTCGCCGCCGGCCAAAGCGCCGAACAGCGGCGACAGGCTCAGCGAGTCCAGCAGCTTGCGGGTGATCCGCTCCGGCTTGTTGGTGCACAGCCCCAGCCTGACGCCGCTGTCCGCCAGCACCCCCAGGGTTTCCGGGACGCCGGGATAGAGCACAGGAGGCTCGTCGTCCTGGAAATAGGCGTCGAGATAGTCGGCCAGGGCCGTCTTCAGAGCATCCTCGGTTAGGGCGTCGCCGGTCGCCGCGAAGGCCTGCCGGACGAGGGCGGCCGATCCGTCACCCACCATACCGCGCACCTGCTCCTCGCTGATGGCCGGCCGCGCGAAGCGGGACAAGGTGCGGTTGAGCACGCGGGTCATGTCCCGCGCGCTGTCGATCAGCGTGCCGTCCAGGTCGAAGACAACCGCGGAGAAGGGAATGGCGGCGGGCGCGGCAGACATCGGCAGAAGTCCCATGGCAATTCGAAGACAGGCGGATACCTCTTTCGATAGCACGGCCTTCCCCCGGCGGCGAGCCCCTGTTCCCGCAATCCACCGCCGGCATAGGCCCTTCGGTGTCGGCGGCGCGGGGTGCGTACACCCTCGGGCCGCAATTTGTGTATGTCAGATTGACACAAAAGTTGACTTGGGGTCCCGGCACCGGATGTGGCACTGAATGGCTGAAGACAGACGTTTTGTCCGGATTTTGATGCGCATGCTTTTCCGCCCGTCCGCCATAACCCGTTTCCAATACTGCAGGGATATCCGATGACTCAGCACCGCCCGCTCGCCTGCGTCATTCTCGCCGCCGGCAAAGGCACCCGCATGAAGTCGGACCTGCCGAAGGTCCTGCACCGCGTCGCCGGCCAGCCGATGGTCGGCCATGTCCTGTCCGCGGTGAGGGCGCTCGACCCCGACCATGTGGTCGTGGTGGTCGGCCCCGGAATGGACAATGTGGCCGACGCCGTCGCCCCCTACCCCACCGCCGTCCAGCACGAGCAGCGCGGCACCGCCGACGCCGTGCGTGCCGCCTTCGGCCTGCTGGAGGGCTTCGACGGGGACGTGGTGGTGCTCTATGGCGACACGCCGCTGGTCACGCCGGACACGCTGCGCGCCATGGTCGCCGCTCGGCGCCAGCCGAACGACCCGGCGGTCGTCGTCCTGGGCATGCGGCCCGACGATCCCGGCGCCTATGGCCGCCTGATCCTGAACGCCCGCGGCGGGCTGGAGAAGATCGTCGAGTATCTGGACGCCTCGGAAGAGGAACGCCAGGTCACCCTGTGCAACGCCGGGCTGATGGCCTTCGACGGCGCACGGATGTTCGACCTCATCAACCGCATCGGCAACAGCAACGCCAAGAGCGAATACTACCTCACCGACGTGGTGCAGATCGCCCGCAGCAACGGCATGGCCTGCGCGGTGGTCGAGGCCGCCCCGGCGGAGGTCGTTGGCGTGAATTCCCGCGCCGAGCTGTCGGAGGTGGAGAAGCTGATCCAGCGCCGCCTGCGCAAGGCCGCCATGGACAACGGCGCCACCCTGACCGACCCGGACAGCGTCACCTTCTGCGTGGACACCCGCCTCGGCCGCGACGTGATCGTCGGCCCGCACGTGGTGTTCGGTCCCGGCGTGGTCGTCGCCGACCGGGTGGAGATCAAGGCCTTCAGCCATCTGGAGCAGGTGCGGGTGGACAGCGGCGCCCAGGTCGGCCCCTACGCCCGCCTGCGCCCGGGGGCGGAGATCGGCCCGGACGCCCACATCGGCAACTTCGTCGAGATCAAGAACGCGAAGATCGAGGCCGGGGCCAAGGTCAACCACCTGACCTACATCGGCGACGCGCGGGTGGGGGCGAAGGCCAACATCGGCGCCGGGACCATCACCTGCAATTACGACGGCTACGCCAAGAGCCACACCGACATCGGGGCCGAGGCCTTCATCGGCTCCAACACCGCGCTGGTGGCTCCGGTCAGGGTGGGCGACGGCGCGATCGTCGGAGCGGGCAGCGTGGTCACCACCGACGTGGAGGGCGACGCTCTGGTCGTTGCGCGCGGGCGCCAGCAGGCTTACACCGGCTGGGCCAAGCGTTTCCGCGAACGGAAGCAAAACGAGAAAGCGAAAAAGGCGTAAGATTGCCCCGGTTGACCGTTCACCCGGCCCCGGCCATCATTCAGGAGTTGCAGGTTCATGTGTGGCATCATCGGCATCATCGGCACGCATGACGCGGCCCCCCGTCTCGTCGAGGGTCTCCGCCGCCTCGAATACCGTGGTTACGACAGCGCCGGCGTCGCCACGCTGGTCAAGGGCGGCATCGAGCGCCGCCGCGCCGAGGGCAAGCTGATCAACCTCGACGCCAAGCTGCGCGAGGCGCCGCTGCCGGGCGTGATCGGCATCGGCCATACCCGCTGGGCCACCCACGGCGGCCCGACCGAGAACAACGCCCACCCGCACGCCACCCACCGTGTGGCCGTGGTGCACAACGGCATCATCGAGAATTACCAGGAGCTGAAGACCGAGCTGATCGAGCACGGCTACGTCTTCGAGAGCGCCACCGACACCGAGGTGATCGCCCATCTCGTCACCTATTACATGGAGAAGGAAGGGCTGGGTCCGGTCGAGGCCGCCGCCGCCTCCTTCAAGCGCTTCACCGGCGCCTTCTCGCTGGTGCTGCTGTTCTCCGGCCAGGAGGACATGCTGATCGGCGCCCGCCACGGCACGCCGCTGGCCGTCGGCTACGGCGAGGGGGAGATGTATTTCGCCTCCGACGCCTTCGCGCTGGCGCCGCTGACCAACCGCATCTGCTATCTGGAGGACGGCGACTGGGTGGAGCTGACCCGCGCCGCCGCCGTGATCCACGACGCCACCGACGCGGTGGTGGAGCGTCCGGTGAAGACCACCGCCCTGTCCGGCGCGCTGATCGGCAAGGACGGCTACCGGCACTACATGCTCAAGGAAATCTATGAGCAGCCGCAGGTCATCGGCGACACGCTGAACGCCTACATCAACCCGGAGACCGGCCGCGTCACCCTGCCGGAGACCAGCTTCGACATCGCCAAGGCGACGAAGCTGACCATCGTCGCCTGCGGCACCGCCTATTACGCCGGCGTCGTGGCGAAATACTGGTTCGAGACGCTGGCCCGGCTGCCGGTCGAGGTCGACATCGCCTCGGAGTTCCGCTACCGCGAGGCGCCGATGCCCGAGGGTGGCGTGGCCCTGTTCATCAGCCAGTCGGGCGAGACGCTGGATACGCTGGAGGCGCTGCGCTACTGCAAGCGCCAGGGTCAGAAGATCCTGTCCATCGTCAACGTGCCGGAAAGCACCATCGCGCGCGAGTCCGACGCGGTGCTCTACACCATGGCCGGCCCGGAGATCGGCGTCGCCTCGACCAAGGCCTTCACGACCCAGCTCACCACGCTGGCCTGTCTGGCGGTCACGGTCGGTCACGACCGCGGCGTCATCCCGGCGGAGCGGATGCAGCAGATCGCCCAGGCCCTGCGCGAGGTGCCGGCCCGCGCCGCCGACGTGCTGGCCCACGACGAGCGCCTGCACGAGCTGGCGCAGGAGGTCGCGGAAGCCCGCGACGTGCTCTATCTGGGCCGTGGCGCCATGTACCCGCTGGCTCTGGAAGGCGCGCTGAAGCTCAAGGAAATCAGCTACATCCACGCCGAAGGTTACGCGGCGGGTGAACTGAAGCACGGCCCCATCGCGCTGATCGACGAGAGCGTGCCGGTCATCGTCCTGGTGCCGTCGGACAACCTGTTCGAGAAGACCGTGTCCAACGTCCAGGAGGTCTGCGCGCGGTCGGGCAAGGTGCTGCTGATCGCCGACAAGAAGGGCATCGACAAGCTGTCCGACAAGGTTCGCTGGTCGCTGGAGCTGCCGGCCTGCGATCCGCTGGTCGCCCCGCTGCTCTACGCCATCCCGGTCCAGCTGCTGGCCTACCACGTCGCCGTGCTGAAGGGCACCGACGTCGACCAGCCGCGCAACCTCGCCAAGTCGGTCACCGTCGAGTAAGGCGGTTCACCAAACAAAAAGCCCCCGTCCTAGCGACGGGGGCTTTTTACCGCCTGCGGGCAGCAGGGACGCCCGCGCTACCTCAGCAGCGTTGCTGCCGGTCGGACAAAGCTTTTGCGGCCGCGCTTGAACCCCATGAGAGGTGCGGCTATTCCGCCGAAGGCCTCGGCCTCGTCGTCGGCGTCGAGCACGATCAAGTCCGCCTGTCCGCCAACCGCGATGCCATAGTCCGCGATCCGCATCAGCCGGGCGGCCCCGTTGGAGACCATATCAAGGCAATCGCCGAAGCTCTCAGGCCCCAGATGCATGAGGTTCGCGTAGAGATTGCCCATCCGCATCAGCGAGCCGTCGCCAAAGGGCGTGAAGGGGTTCAGGACGTTGTTGGTCGCGACCGAGACGGCAACGCCGCCTTCCGCCAGCCGGTGAACCGGCGCCACCCCGCGCGGGGCGCGATGGTTGGCGTCACGCCCGTTGAGATAGAGATCCGTTGCCGGCAACGCCGTCACCCCCACCCCGGCATCGGCCAGGAGCGCGATCATCCGCTCCAGCGCCGCATCATCGATGGCGGCGAGCTTGGTGGCATGGCCGACGGCGACCCGCCCCTGCCAGCCCGCCGCCTTCGTCCTCCGGCAAATCTCTTCCAAGTGGGACCAGCTGGGATCGAGATCGAAATCCAGATGGAAATCGAGATCGACGTCGTGCGCCACCGCCAGGGCGAAAATCCGCTCCATGTGCAGGGAAGGATCGGCATCGGTGTAAGGACAACCGCCCAGGAGATCGGCCCCCTCCGCCAAGGCCTGGGTCAACAACCGCTCGACCGCCGGGTCATGGGTCATCCCCTCCTGCGGGAAGACGCAGATCGACAGGTCGATGGCGAAGGCATAGTCCCGCTTGAGCCGCTTCATGGCCTCGAAGCTGCGCAGGCCGACCAGTGGATCGAGTTCCACATGGGTCCGCATGTGCATGGTGCCCTGCGTGATCGCGCGCTCCAGGGTGCGTGCACCGCGTTCGTAGACATCCTCGATCGTGAAATCTCTTTTCAGGCGGGACACCGCGGCGATTGCCCCCTTGAGTCCACCACCGGCATCGCGGCACCGGCAGAGCAGACAGGATTTGTCGAGATGGATGTGCGTATCGACCAGCCCCGGCAAGACCAAGCGCCCACCGGCGTCCTCCTTGACAACGGCCTCAACGATGGCGGCATCCGTCAAGGCCGGGCCGATGGCGGCGATCCGTCCCTGCCTGACCGCGATATCCTGCAGGGTTTGCCCTCCCCTCAGGCGGGCGTTGCGCAGGAGAAGGTCGAAAATCTGGTTCTGCGGCATTTCAGATCCGGCGTGACATTTGCATGCATAAACAGTATGCACTTTCAATGCCAGACTGACCACACTTGCGGAGTTCCCAATGAGCGAGATGACCGAACGCGATCTGCAGGCCGTGAAGGACTACCTGGATGCGTCGATGGCCCCCGATCCCGTGCGCGCGGCGAAGCATGTGGCTCCGGGTTTCGTCTGCCGCTTCACCGGGCACCGCATTTTCGACACGCCGAGCGGCCCGACCGGCTTCAACGCCGCCCGCTACAAGTGGGTGAAGAAGAGAATCGAGCGCTATGACGTGGTGCCGGGCGAGACGGAAACCATCGTCTACAGCCTCGGCTTCCTGTACGGCGCCTGGCCGGACGGCACGCCCTTCGACAACAACCGCTACGTCGACCGCTTCGTGGTGCGGGACGGGCTGATCGTCGAAACCGATGTCTGGAACGACAGCGCCGAATGGATTCTCGACCCCTCCTGCGCCCGCTGACCTGAATGCCCTGACCTGAATGCTTGGCGCCCTTATTCGGTGTAGGGCGCCAGGATGTCCATGAGGTCGCGGCTCTTGGCGCCCGAGCTTTGCAGAAGCGCGCGGGCGGCCACAGCCTCCAGATGCTCGTCCATGAGGGCGCAGGCCTTGTCGGCGGGGCCGGTCCGGATCGCCTCGATCAGTTCCAGATGCTCATTCACCGCGCATTCGGACGAATGGGGCCGGCTGAAGACCGCCAGCGACAGTCCCGCGCGGTAGCAGATCTCCGTCACATAGCGGACCAGAACGGGCTTGCCGGTCATTTCCGCCAGCCGGACATGGAACTCCGTCGCAAGGCGGATCGAAATCCCCTCGGCGCCATGCCGGGCCTGATGTTCGGCTTCGACGATGGCCTTCAGCTGCTTCACCTGGGCCTCGGTCAACTTGCCGGCCAGATGCCGGACGACCTGACGCTCAAGATCGACCCGGATGTCAAAGATGTCCCGTGCATCCTCGAAGGACGGCACGGCGACCACGGCGATGCGGTTCCGGCGCAGATCGACAAGGCCTTCCGCCGCCAACTGCCCGAGCGCGCTGCGTGCGATGGTCCGGCTGACGCCGAAGCGCTCGCCCAGCGAATCCTCCGGCAGTCGGTCGCCCGGCGAAAGCGCCCGTTCGATGATGGCACGCCGCAAGGCCGTGCAGATCACCGCGACACGGTCGCCTCCGGTTTTCCTCGAACGCTTTTCCTCGACCATCGCCGCCCTCTCCTATCCCGCTCTGCATAAGGGAGGTCAGTCGGGAATTCAACTCGCCAAGTGCCGCATTTGAATGCAACAGCCTCATCACCCTGCACAAATCAAATGCATGCAATGATTGTACACACTTTTTCTTGCCAAAAGTCGGCCACCCCCGACGTGGCGCGCAGCCCGCCCCAGAAGCTGGCGCACCTGTTGCATACAGTTTACCAGTCCGTCACGAGGTGCGCCGCATGTCCCCATCCCAAGCCATCCAGCAAGGCCGTTCCGCCATCGCCGTCGAGCTTTCCCAGGCCGCCGTTTCGTTCGGCGCGCCGGGCAAATCGTTCGCAGCCCTGCAGGAGACGAACCTTCGGATTGCCGATGGCGAGTTTGTCGCTCTGGTCGGCCCGTCGGGCTGCGGAAAGTCGACGATCCTGCGGCTGACCGCCGGCCTGCTGCAACCGACCCAGGGGGCCGTCCTCGTCGGCGGGCGCGAGGTGGCGGCCAAGGCCCTGCGCATCGGCATGGCCTTCCAGAATCCGACCATGCTGCCCTGGCTCACCATCGAGCGGAACGTCATGCTGCCGCTGAAGATTGTGCGGCCCTTCCGCTCCGACTATCGCGCCAAGCGCAAGACGGAATACCGCGACCGCGTGCACGCCCTGCTGGCCGATGTCGGGCTTGATAAGTTCGCCGGCCATTATCCCTGGCAGCTGTCGGGCGGGATGCTGCAGCGCGCCAACCTCTGCCGCGCCCTCATCCATGAACCGAGCCTGCTGCTGCTCGACGAGCCGTTCGGCGCGCTCGACCAATTCACGCGCGAGGAGCTGTGGGGGACGATGCAATCCCTGTGGCTGAAGCGCAAACCCACCGTCCTGCTCATCACCCACGACCTGAAGGAGGCGGGGTTCCTCGCCTCGCGCGTCTGCGTGATGAGCGCCCGCCCCGGTCGCATCATCAACGACAGCGCCGTCGACTTCCCCCGTCCGCGCACGATCCAGATGACCTTCGATGCGGATTTCGTCGCCCTCAATCAGCGCCTGCGCGACCTCATCATCGACGCGCGCACCGACACCGCCATCCGCGGAGCCTGAGCCATGAGCTACGAACTGCGCCGCCGCCTCTGGGCCGCCATCCTCATCCTCGGCTTCTTCGCGGCCTGGGAATTCCTCTGCCTCGCCCTTCAGGTCTCCGATCTGGTCCTCCCCCGCCCGACCCAGGTCTTCGCGACGCTGATCTCCCGCCTCGGCATCCTCTGGCCCCATGTGCTGCAGACCCTCTGGACCACGATGATCGGCTTCATCCTGGGCGTCACCGTGGGGGTGGTGATCGGGGCGGCCGTCGGCGTCTCCCGCACCGCCTACGACACGGTCTATCCCCTGCTGATCGGCTTCTCCTCGATCCCCAAGGTCGCGGTGGTGCCGATCTTCGTGCTGTGGTTCGGATCGGGCGCGACGCCGGCCATCCTCACCGCCCTGGCGATGTGCTTCTTCCCGATCGTCGTCAACATCGCGACCGGCCTCGCCACCACCGAGCCGGAGCTGGAGGACGTCCTCAAGTCGCTCGGCGCCAGCAAGCTCGACATCCTGTGGAACGTCGGGCTGCCCCGCACCATGCCCTTCTTCTTCGCCTCGCTGAAGATCGCCGTCACCTTCGCCTTCGTCGGCAGCGTGCTGTCCGAAACCGTCGCCTCCAACAAGGGCATCGGCAACGTGATGATGACGGCCTCCTCGAACTTCGACGTGCCGCTGGTCTTCGCCGGCCTCTTCCTGCTCGCCGCCCTCGGCATCCTGCTCTACGTCGCCTTCTCGCTGGTCGAGGCGCGCGTCACCGGCTGGGCCACCCGTCGCCAGGGCTTTGCTTCCGCCTGACCCTTCATCCCGAATCGGAGCCTACCATGTTGAAAAAGCTTCTCTCGACGCTTGCGCTCGGTCTTTGTCTGAGTGGGCCGGGCCTGAGCGGGCCGGCGTTGGCCGAAACCAACATCAAGTTCACGCTCGGCTGGAAGACCCAGGGCTCCGACGCTCCCTTCCTGCTGGCGCAGCAGAAGGGTTACTTCAAGGCCGAAGGGCTGAACGTCACCATCGACCAGGGCGAAGGGTCGGCGGCCACCGTGACCCGCATCATGTCGGGCGCCTATGACGCCGGCTTCGGCGACTTCAACGCGATCATCCAGAACGCGGCGACCCGCCCCGGCGAGGTGCCGATCATGGTCTATCAGCTCTGGAACAAGCCGCCCTTCGCGATCGTCTCGAAGAAGGCGACCAACATCACCAAGCCCGCCGATCTCGTCGGCAAGAAGCTGGGCGGCGCCCAGGGCACCCCGACCACCCGCCTCGTCACTGTGCTCGGCACGCTCAACAAGGTCGATATGACCAAGGTCGCCATCGAGAACATGGGGCCGAACCTGCAGGAGCCGATGCTGATCAAGGGCGACATCGATGGCGCCCTGGTCTTCAACATCACCAGCTGGTTCAACCTGATCAACAACCGCCAGGACCCCGCCAAGGACTACAACTGGCTGCTGTTCGGCGAATTCGGCCTCGACCTCTATTCCAACGGCATGATGGTCTCCCAGAAGCTGATCAAGGAGAACCCGGACGCCGTCGCCGGCCTCGTCCGCGCGGTCAACAAGGCGGCGGTGGAGATCGGCATGGACGCCGAGGCCGGGGTCAAGGCGGTCCTTGCCTACGACAATCTGGCCAAGGAAGAGCTTGAACGCGCCCGCATGAAGTTCTCCTACGAGCAGCTCATCCTGTCGCCCGAAGTCGACCGGCTCGGCCTTGGCGATGTGGACGACGCCCGCCTGGCCCGCTCGATCGGCATCATGGTCGAAGGCTATCAGCTGACCGCCACGCCCAAGCCGGAACAGGTCTTCACCCGCCAGTTCCTGCCGCCGGCGGCTGACCGCAAGCTCGCCTACAAGGCCGACTGATCGCAGGACGAAGCCCGGCCGGAACAGCGGCCGGGTTTCACACATGAGAAAAGAGATGGCCTGTCCGTCGTCACGCCGCATTTCTGCGGGATCGGCGGCGATGCCATCTGGCTGGTGGCGGACCGGCAGGGGCGGCAACGCTGTTTCCTCGGCATCGGACAGGCGGCGGGCCGGCTTCCCGCCTATGAGGCTGCGATCCCCTTGCGCGGCCCCGCCTCGACCGTTAGCTCGGCCTGCGCACCGGTGATCGATGGCTTCGGCTGCGGACGCCTACTCCGCCACGGCATCGCCTGGCTCGTTTCCCCCGCTCCATTCCCGAATGAGGCCGTAGGCCACGGCGAGCAACGTCGGGCCGAGAAAGATGCCGATCAGGCCAAAGGCGACGAGACCGCCGACGATGCCAAGGAAAATGATGATGAAGGGCAGATCGCTGCTTCGACCGATCAGGATCGGGCGCAGGATGTTGTCGAGGCTGCCGACCAGCAAGCCGACCCAGGCCACCAGAAAGATTGCCATACCGGTGCGGCCCTGGCTGGCCAGCCAGATCGCGGCGGGCAACCAGATCACCGCCGGCCCCATCGGCACCAGCGTCAGGAAAAAGGTGATGAAGCCGAGAAGCAGGGCGCCGGGAAGCCCCGCGATCCAATAGCCCACCGTGGCGGCGATGGCTTGCACCAGCGCGGTGCCGAGCACGCCATGGACGACCCCGTTGATCGTATCCGCGGCAACGTCGAGGGATTGCCGCGCACGGGCACCGGCGATCCGCCCCACGATGCTGTGCAGCCGGCGCACGGCGGTGCGGCCGTCCCGATAGAGGAAGAAGGCGATCAGGACGCTCAGTGCGATCAGCGACGTTCCCGAGAGAAGATGCCCGCCGCTCGCCAGCACCCCGTCGCGGATCTGGCCGAGATAGGGCCGGAGCGTCGTGCGCAGGTTGGACTCGCCGCTCGCCAGCACGCTCCACATCTCCTGCAGCCGGTCCCCCAGGATCGGGAGGCCGACCAGCCAGTCCGGCAGGGGTGGAAGCCCCCGGTCCATGGCCGCGTGAAGCGTTTCGAAGACCCGGACGACATTTTCCGACAGCTTTATTCCAAGCGCGACCAGGGGGCCGACGAGGATCGCCATGATCGCCAGCGTCATGATCGCCGCCGCCAGCGTCGTGCGCCCACCGAGCGCGCGCTCGATGCGCCGGTGCAGCGGCCATGTGCTGAAAGACAGGATGATGGCCCAGAGAATCGCCGCGATGAACGGGCGCAACACGACGAAGCAGCCGATCAGCAGGACCAGCATCATGGACAGGACAAGCGCCTTGCGGACATAGCTCATCTCGTGCCGCTCCGGAACCTCCGAAGCGTCGGCTTGCGGCATGAACCGGTCGTGAATGAAGTCCGCCATGGCTTCTGTCCCCTTCAGCGCGCGCTGGTCCGAGCACCGCCGGTCTTGCGGAAAATCATCGGGTGGTCACACGCCGCTCGTCACTCCCTTGGTCGGCGCCGGGCCCGGCGGGTGCATGGCCTCGTCGTAGCGAGGCTTGGCGCGCTCCTCCGCCGCCGGTTCCCGGATCCGGAACCAGGCGACGTAGAGCGCCGGCAGGAAGAGCAGCGTCAGCAGGGTTGCCACGATCAGGCCGCCGATGATCGCGTAGGCCATGGGACCCCAGAAGACCTCGGGCGCAATGGGGATCATGCCCAGGCTGGCCGCCGCCGCCGTCAGCAGGATCGGCCGCACGCGGTGCATGGTGGCGTTGATGACGGCGTCCCAGGGATGTTCCCCCGCCTCCAGATGCTCGTCGATCTGGGCGATCATGATGACCGAGTTGCGGACGATCATGCCGATCAGCGCGACCACGCCCAGAATGGCGACGAAGCCCAGCGGCGTGCCGGTCGGCAGCAGCGCCGCGACGACGCCGATCAGGCCGAGCGGCGCCACGCTGATGACCAGGAACAGCTTCTGGAAGCTCTGAAGCTGAATCATCAGGATGGTCAGCATGACGAAGATCATGATCGGGAAGACGGCGGTGATCGAGGCCATGCCCTTGGCGCTGTTTTCCACCGTGCCGCCCGCCTCGACGGTGTAGCCGGGCGGCAGGCTGCGCCGCAGCTCGTCCACCGCCGGGGCCAGTTGCTGCACCACCGTCGCGGCCTGCAACGGGGGAACCAGATCGGCCTGGACGGTGATGGTCGGCAGGCGCGTCCGCCGCCAGACCACCGGCTGTTCCAGATCGTAGCGCATGGTCGCGACCTCGCCCAGCGGCACGGTGCGGCCATCCGGAATGGCGATCTGGAGGTTGCGCAACGTCTCGATGGAGCTGCGCTCCGCGTTGGTCGCCTGGGCAACCACGTCGATCAGGTAGATGTCGTCGCGCACCTGCGTGAAGGCGGCACCAGACACCGTGGCGTTCAGCGCCTGATTGAGCGACTTGGAACTGATCCCCAGCAGGCGGGCCTTGTCCTGGTCCACATCGACCCGCACCACCTTCGACGGCTCGTTCCAGTCGTAGTTGACCAGCAGCGTGTAGGGGTTGGTGCCGATGGTGTCGGCCATCCGGGCGGCGATGGCCCGCACCTCGCCCACGTCGGGTCCGGAGACGCGGTACTGGATCGGCCAGCCGACCGGCGGCCCCATCTCCAGCGGGCTGACCCGCGTGTTCAGATCGGAGAAGTTCTCGTTCAGCACCTTCTCCAGCCGGGCACGGACGGCCTCGCGGACCTTGTAGCCCTTGGTCACCACCACGGCCTGGGCGAAGTAGTCGTTGGCCAGTTGCACGTCGAGCGGCAGGTAGAAGCGCACCGCACCCTGGCCGACGTAGAAGCTCCACCGATCGACGTCCGGGTCGGCCGCCAGCACCTTCTCGAAGCGATCCACCACCTCCTCGGTCGACCGGATCGAGGCCGTCTGCGGCAGGGTCAGATTGACCAGCAGTTCCGGACGGTCAGAGGCGGGGAAGAACTGCTGCTGGACGAAGCGCAGGCCGAAGACCGATAGGCCGAACAGCAGCAGCGTCGCGACGATCACCACATAGCGCGCCCGCATGGCCAGGCGCAGGCTGCCCCGGAACATCCGCATCAGGCGCCCCGGCTCGCTGCCATGCTTCGCCTTCATGGTCTTGGGCAGCACGTTCACCCCGATGAGGGGCGCGAACAGGACCGCCACGATCCAGGAGAACAGCAGCGCCATCGCCACCACGGCGAACAGCGTGAAGCAGTATTCCGCCGCACCGCCCTGGGCGAAGCCGATGGGGATGAAGCCGGCCACGGTGATCAGCGTGCCGGTCAGCATGGGAAAGGCCGTGGAGGTGTAGGCGAAGGTCGCCGCCTTATCGAGGCTGAAGCCCTCCTCCAGTTTGGTGATCATCATCTCCACGGTGATCATCGCGTCGTCCACCAGCAGGCCGAGCGCGATGATCAGCGCGCCCAGCGAGATGCGCTGGAGCGTGATGCCGTAGAACTCCATGCCGATGAAGGTCATGCCCAGCACCAGCGGGATGGAGGTCGCCACCACCAGCCCGGCGCGCAGGCCCAGGCTGATGAAGCTGACCACCAGGACGATGACGACCGCCTCCTTCAGCGCCTTGGTGAAGCCGGCGACCGATTCCTCGACCACCACCGACTGGTTGGCGACGAGGTGGACGCCGATGCCCACCGGCAGGTTCGCCTCGACCTGCCGCATCCGCTCGCGGATGCCCTCGCCGAAGGTCAGCACGTTGCCGCCGGCCGCCATGGAGATGATCATCCCGATGGCCGGCTGCCCGTTGTAGCGGAACAGCGGCGACGGCGGGTCCGCGTAGCCGCGCCGGATGTCCGCCAGGTCGGCCAGCCGATAGAATTTGTCGTTGGCGCGCAGGCTGATGGCGCGCAGGCTGTCCTCCGACGTGAAGGCGCCGCTGACCCGGACCGAGATCTTCTCGTCGCCCGCCTGCACCACGCCGGCTGGAGCCACGGCGTTCTGCGCCTGAAGCTCGGCGATGACCTGCTCGCGGTCGATCCCCATCGCGGCCAGCTTGCGCGTCGAGAAGTCGAGATAGATCCGTTCGTTCTGGACGCCGACGAACTGGATCTTGCCGACGTCCGGCACACGCATCAGGTCGGCCCGCGCGGTTTCCGCATAGTCCTTCAACTCGCGGTAGCTGAAGCCGTCGGCGGTGAAGGCGAAGACCGTGCCGAAGGTGTCGCCGAACTCGTCGTTGAAGGCCGGCCCCTGCACGCCCTGCGGCAGGGTGGACTTCATGTCGGCGATCTTCTTGCGGACCTGATACCACAGGTCGGGCACCGCCTCGGCCGGTGTGTAGTCCTTCAGGTTGACGTAGACGACCGAGATGCCGGGCTTGGTGTAGCTCTTGACGTAGTCGAGATAGGGGATCTCCTCCAGCTTCTTCTCGATCGGGTCGGTCACCAGCTTCATGGTGTCCTCGATGGTGGCGCCGGGCCAGTTGGCCTGGACCACCATGGTCTTGATCGTGAAGGCCGGGTCCTCCTCGCGGCCGAGGCGCATGTAGGCCATGCCGCCCGCCAGCGTCAGAGAGATGATCAGGTACCAGACGAAGGAACGGTGGCGCAGAGCCCACTCGGAGAGATTGAAGCCGGTCATGGTGCCGCCGCCGTTTCGATTTTCTGGTTGAACCGGACCCGCTGGCCTTCGCTCAGGCTGTGCACGCCGGCGGTGACCACGACGTCGCCGCGGGTCAGGCCCTCGGTGACGATGACCGGGCCATCACCATCCCTGGGCCGGATCGCGACCGGCTGGCGCCGGACGGTCTGGGCCTTCGGGTCGACGAGCCAGACGAAGCTCCGCCCCGCCTCCTCGAACAGCGCCGTTCCCGGCAGCTCGACCACCGGGGCGGGCGGCTGCTTCAAACGGCCGATAACGGTCGCGCCGAGGCGCAGGGCGTCGGGCGGGTTGTCCAGAGCGATCCGGACGGTGTGGGTTCGGGTGACGGGATCGGCCTGGGGCGAGATTTCGCGGACGCGGCCCACCGCCACGATGTCCGGTGCGCCGGCCAGCGAGACGTCGATCACCGGGTCCTTCGGCGCCGCCCGGATGCCGGTTTCGGCGACGTTGAAGACGGCTTCGCGCTCCTCCGGCTGGGCGACGCGCACCACCATCTGTCCGGCTTCGACCACCTGTCCGGGCTCGGCCCCGATGGTGGTCACCACGCCATCCCGGTCCGCCCTCAGCTCCGTGTAGCCGACCCGGTCGCGGGCCGATTGCAGCGCTGCCTGCGTGGCGACGACCTTGGCGTCGGCGGTGCGCATCGCCAGCAGCGCCGCGTCGTACTGCGCCTGCGGGGCGTTGCCGTTGGCCAGCAGTTCCCGCTTGCGGGACTCCTCGTTGCGCGCCTGCACCTGATCGGCCTTGGCTGAGGCGAGGTTCGCCTCGGCGGTCCGCAGCGCGTTGCGCTGGTCCTGGTCGTCCAGTCGCGCCAGCACGTCGCCGGCCTTGACCAGACTGCCCACATCGACTTTGCGCTCGACCAGCTTTCCGGCGATGCGGAAGCCAAGGTCGGCGTCGGCCCGCGCCTCGATGGTTCCGGTGGCGGAACCGCCCATCCGGAAGGTCACCGGCTCCACGGTGACGGTCCGCACCGGGCGGATCACCGGCGCCGCGTCGGCGTGATGGCCGCCCTGCGGCTGACAGGCCGCCAAGGCGGGGGCCAGGGCCAGCAGCGCGACGAGAAGCAGCTTCGCGGGCGGCCGCCACATGGTTGGGGGCCGCAGGGTTGGGGGCCGCGTGGTTGGTCGCGCGATGCGGGTCATGCGCCGCTCCCCTGCTTGATGGTGACCTTCTGGTCCGGCCGCAGCTTCTGGACGCCGCCGACCACCACCAGATCGCCATCGCTGAGGCCGCTGGAGACGGTGACCGTGCCGGTGTCGTATTGCAGGACGGAGACGGGGCGCAGGCTCACCGTGTCGGCCGGCCGCGCCACGACCCAGACCGCCGGCTCCCCGTTCCCCGTCTGGAACAGGGCCGAGGACGGCAGATTGACCACCGGCCGCGCCGGCAGCTTGGCACGCCCGACGACGGAGGAGCCCAGCAGGAAGGCGTCGGGGGCGTTGGGCAGGGAGACCTTCACGGTGTAGGTCCGGGTCACCGGGTCGACCCCCGGAGACACCTCGCGGATCGTTCCTTCGGTGACGGTCTTGGCATCGTTGACGAGCCGTACCTCGACCGGCGGCAGGCCCTCCCGCCCCTCCAGCCGGATGCTGGCGCCCGGCACCTGGAAGACCGCCTCCCGCTCATTCGGGTCGGCGAGCCGCAGCACCGGCTGGCCGACGGCGACCACTTGGCCGGGCTCCGCCGCCTTCGCCGTGATGACCCCGTCGCGGTCGGCCCGCAGTTCGGTGTAGGACAGCGTGTCCCGGGCCGAGCCGAGCTGCGCCTCGGCGGAGTTCAGCTCGGCCTGCGCCTGCTGGAAGCGCTTCTGGGCGTTGTCGTACTGGACCCGGGTGGTGAAGCCGTTGGCGAGCAGGGAGCGCTGGCGCTCCTCCTGCGTCCGGCTTTGCTCGACAGCGGCCTGCGCCGCCGCCACATCGGACTCGGCGGACCTCACGGCGTTGGTCTGGTCCTGATTGTCCAGCCGCGCCAGCAACTGGCCGGACGTGACCGTCTGCCCCACCTCCACCAGCCGTTCGACAACCTTGCCACTGACGCGGAAGCCGAGATTGCTCTCGTGGCGGGCCTGGATCTCACCAGTCAGCGCGGCGGTGCGGTCGAACTGGCTCACCTGCACCGGCAGGGCGCGGATCAGCGTCGCCTCGGCCGGCGGCGGCGTCGGCTGCTCGCAGCCGAGAAGCAGGAGGCCGGCGAGGACCGCCGATCTGGAAGACCCAAAACCGGATGACCCAAAACCGGATGACCAGGACATGGTGCCTCTCTCCTTCTCGGGACCGTGTCACGCAGAGCGGTGGCGGCTGAGGATGGCGCGGGTGTGGAGCGCGATCATCCGTTCCTCGTCGGTCGGGATGACCCAGCCCTTGACCCGGCTGTCCGGCGTCGTGATGCACAGCGCGTTCGCGGTGTTGGCCGCCTCGTCGAGGTCGACGCCGAGCCAGCGCGCCCGCTCCGCGATGGCCTTGCGGATGGCCGGTGCCCGCTCACCGATGCCGGCCGTGAACACCAGCCCGTCGATGCCCTCCATGGCGGCGGCCAGCGCCCCAATGGCGAGGCTCGCCCGGTAGACGAAGCAGTCCAGCGCGAGCGTGGCGCGCGGGTCGGTGCTAGCCAGCAGGTCGCGGACGTCGTTGCTGATGCCGGACAGGCCCTTCAGGCCGCAGTCGTGGTAGAGCAGCCGTTCGATGGCGCGGGCGTCCATGCCCTTGTCCATCAGGTAGAGGACCACACCAGGGTCCAACTGCCCCGGCCGCGTGCCCATCGGCAGACCGTCCAGCGCGGTGAAGCCCATGGTGCTGTCGATGCTGTGCCCGTCCCAGATGGCGCACATGCTGGCCCCGCTGCCGAGATGCGCGACGACGACCCGCCCGCCGGCGATCCCAGGGGCGAGGTCCGGCAGGCGCCTGGCGATGTATTCGTAGCTCAGGCCATGAAAGCCGTAACGCCGCACACCCTCCCGGTGGAGGGTGTCCGGGATGGCGTAGCGGTCGGCCAGTTCGGAATGGTGGCGGTGAAAGGCCGTGTCGAAACAGACCACCTGAAGCACGTCCGGCAAGAGTTTCCGGATCGCCCGGATCGGCGCCAGATTGTTCGGCTGGTGGAGCGGGGCGAGCGGAACGTAGGTCTCCAGCGTCCCGATCACCGCGTCGTCCACCGCCACATGGCGGTCGTAGGCCGGCCCGCCGTGAACCACCCGATGCCCGACCGCAACCGGCATGGCGCCGCCCAGCCGCTCCCGCAGCCACGCGCCGAGAAAGGCCAGCGCGCCGGGAACCCCGTCGCCGGACTCCGTCGGCAAGGGCACGCCGCCGTCCCGGCTGCCGTCCTGGCCGCTCTCCTGAACGATCAGCCGGGGCGTCGTGCCGATCCCCTCGATCCGGCCGCGCAGGCGCACCGGCAGCGTTCCGTCCGCCGCGTCGAACAGCTGGAACTTGATGCTGGAGGAACCGGCGTTGATGACCAGGATCGTCTCGGTCATGCTCATCTCGGTCATGGCGGCTTCACCCCTTCACCGGCTGCTCGACCCGCTGCCGGTGCGCGTACAGCGCCGCCACGGCGCAGGAGGCCATGCGCGTCATGACGCTGTCGGCCCGGCTGGTCAGCACGATGGGCACCCGCGCGCCCAGCACGATGCCGGCGGCATCGGCGTTCGCCAGGAAGGTCAGGTTCTTGGCGAGCATGTTGCCCGCCTCCAGATCCGGCACGACGAGAATGTCGGCCTGCCCGGCGACCGGGGACGCGATGCCCTTGATCCTCACCGCCTCCGGGCTGATGGCGTTGTCGAGCGCCAGCGGCCCGTCCAGCAGGCCGCCGGTGATCTGCCCCCGATCGGCCATCTTGCACAAAGCGCCGGCCTCGACGGTGGAGGGAATCTTCGGGTTGATCGTCTCGACCGCCGACAGGATCGCCACCTTCGGCTGGGGATTCCCCAGCGCCCGCGCCAGATCGATGGCGTTCTGGATGATGTCGCGCTTGTCCTCCAGGGTCGGCGCGATGTTCACCGCGGCGTCGGTGATGAACAGCGGCTTGGCGTAGGTCGGCACGTCCATGATGAAGACGTGGCTGATGCGCCGCTCCGTCCGCAGCCCGCTGTCCTTCCGGGCCACCTCGCGGAGCAGCTCGTCCGTATGCAGGCTTCCCTTCATGAGGAGCTGGGCGCGCCCCTGGCGCACCATCTCCACCGCCATGGCGGCGGCGGCGTGGCTGTGCGGCACGTCCACGATCTCGTACGCGGCGATGTCCATACCGGCCTCGTCCGCCACGGCCCGGATGCGCGCGGCCGGACCGATCAGGATCGGGGTGATGAAGCCCTGACGGGCCGCATCGACGGCGCCGCCCAGGGACGAAGCGTCGCAGGGATGCGCCACCGCCGTGGAGACGGCGGGGATTTCGCGGCAGGCGGCGACCAGCCGCTCGTACTTTTCATGCCGATGGGCGGACGGTGGCGGGCTGCCGGCCATGACGCGCCCTCCTCACCAGCGCAGGTACAGCCCGACGTCCCCCGGCATTCCGCCGGGATAGTCCAGGATCTGCGCCCGCAGCTTGTAGCCCTTGGCCCTCAGATTCTTGTCGAAGACCTCGTAGGCTTCGCGGGCGTAGCCGGTCAGGGAATCCGGCCAGTCCGGCTCGAAATTGTTGATCGCCCGGCCGCCGTCGGTGCAGTAGCTGCTCGGGAAGCGCGCCACCTGGATTTCCTTCACGCCGCGCGACGCTGCGTCGCGCACCGCGCGGGTGAACCGCTCCTTGGCGTCGGGGCGGACGTGCTGGTTCATGAAGGCTTCGCGGACGGTGTCCTGTTCCTTCATGTGCTTCTTTTCCCGCTCCAGGGCTTCCTGGAGCAGCGCCATCTCGTGCTCCTCGCCGAGCTTCCGGAGTTCGTCGGGCGAGATCAGGTCGTCACCGATGTCGGGGGCGGCTGTGGTCGCCCTGGTCTGGTCCATGTTGCTCATGACGCGTTCCCCTTGTTGCTTGTCAGCCTCTTGTCTCGGCGCCGGGTTCACTTGGCCTTCGCGGTGCCCATCGCCCTGGGCGGCGCGTCCGCCCGGCTGATGTCGGAGGCGGCCTTGGCCAGCGACGCTCCGCCGGCCCCAGGCAGCACGCGCAGGGGCGGCTCGCGCTCGGCCTCGATGCGCTCCTCCTTGTTGTGCAGAAGGGCGTCCACCTGCCGGAGCCGGGCGCGCTGGTCGGGGGTCAGCGGCCCGGAGGCCTCCAGGACGCGCTCTGCCAGCGCCATCACCTCCTTGCGCTCCTTCTCGCCGTGCAGGAGCTTCGGCAGCGCGCTCATCGCCGTGTCTTCGTCCATCAGCATCAGGAAAACCTGTTCGCGGAAGACCGCGCGGACGGCGTCCACGGACAGGTGCTGGGTGCCGGGATGCTCCTCGCGGATTTTCCGCAGCATCTGGAAGGCGCGCTCGTCGAGGGCGCCCTCGCCGCGCCGCGCGTGGATCAGGACGCGGAACAGCGCCTCCCGCATCCCGCCCTCCTCGACGCGGCCCATGATCTCGGCCATCCGCTTCTCGACCAGGGCTTCGAACGCCTCATCGCGGACGTGCGGCGGCCGCGCGTCCTCGCCCGGCGCGGCCAGCCCGACCAGAGCCTGAAGGAGCGGCGCGTTGTAGAGGCCCATGAACAGGCGCTCGACGGCGCCGTCCCGCGCGTCCCGCCAGCGGTCGAGCCCCTGCACGATCTCGTCCGAGACGCGGTTCTGCGCGCTCAGGTACGGGTTGTCCGGGCTTACCGGGCGTCGGTGCTCGCGCACCCAGTCGGCCATGGGACCGACCGGCGCCATGAAGGGGTTGAGGTGCGAGAACAGGTAATACTGGCTGCGCGCCGGGTTCATCATCCGCAGCCATTCGGCGAAGGGCTCGTTGACCGTCGCCTGGATGGAGGGCCGGGCGAAGGTGGCGTACAGGCCCTTGTTGATGTCCGAGATGCGGGCCACCGCGGCGAAGCGCCGGTCGTCCTCCGGCGTGTTGCCGCCAAGCCCGCGGATATCGTCGAGCGTGCGCGGCTCGAACCGCGTCACGTAGTCGCCCGCGACCAGATCGGCACCAGGGACCTTCGGGTCCTTCGGCTGAAGGATCATCTCGTAGAGACCGGGCGGCAGCAGGTCGATGAAGTCGATGTTCTCGACGAACTCCGACGTCTCCTTGCGGGCGACGCGGCCGGACACGAAGATGCCCAGGTGCCCGATGTCGTGATGGAGGTTGTAGACGATGGTCTGCTCGTGCGCCCGGATGTCCTCGACGTCGCTGTAGAGGTCGAGGATCCAGCCCAGAGCCTGTTGCGGCGGCGTGATGTTGTCGCCGAAGGACGCGAAGACCAGGATGGGCGAGTGGATGTTGCGCAAATCCAGCCGGCGCCCGTTCCGGACGATGCCGCCGCTGGTCATCTTGTTGCCGACGAACAGCTCGTCGGTGATGGCCTCGATCTCCTCCCCGTTCATCAGGAAGAAGCCGCTCCACCACTTTTCGAACTCGAGGTACCGGTCGGCTTCCGTGTCGATATGGGCGTACAGGTTGTACGCCTTCTTCCAATAGGTGTTGGCCGGGTCCAGCTTCTCGAAGTTGCCGACCAGATGCGCCCCGTCGAAGCGGCCGTTGCCGAGATCGCTCGCCAGGGCGGCAAGCCACGCTCCGCCATAGAGACCGCCGAGGTAGCGCATCGGGTTCCGCCCCTTCACGCCGGCCCAGTAGGACAGCGGGGAGCCCGCGATGATGATCGGCCCCATCAGGTCGGGCCGGACCGCGCTCAGCGCCATCACCGCCCAGCCAGCCTGGCAATTGCCGATGACGCACGGCTTGCCGCCCGCATTGTCGTGCAGTTTTCCGACATGCTCGATGAAGAAGGCCTCCGCCTCACCCACGTCGGCGAGGGTCTGGCCCGGCTCCGGTTCGGGATGGAAACCGATGAAGTAGCAGGGGTGGCCGGCGCGCAGAGCGGTGCCGATCTGGCTGTCCGGCTTGAACCCACCGATCCCGGGTCCGTGACCGGCGCGCGGATCGACGATCACGAACGGGCGCTTGGCCGGGTCCGTGCCGACAGCAGGGTCCGGCAGGATGTGAAGCAGCATGTAATTGCACGGCCGCTTCAACTTCCGCCCTTCCATCACGACCTCGTAGGGAAAGGTCAGGACGGGCGGCTTTCCTTTATCGGCATGGTCCATGAACTGGTCGCCGCGGCGCCGCAGGACATCCAGGAATAGGACCCAGCGCTGCATGGCATCGACGCCATAGTCGAAAGCGTCTTGAAACGGGTTGGGAAGATTGAACGGGTTGGGGAATGCGGGCGTCTGCCAACCATCCGCGCCTTTCCCGGCCGCCGTCTCTTCGACCGGCTTTGCCTCAGCCTGTCTCGCCCCTGCTGATTTTGTCCCTGCAGACTTTAGTGCGGTCCCGTTTTCTGCGGGTTCGACGAAGGGGCCGAGAAAGGGAAATGCTGCGGTCCAGGCGGAAAACCAGCTCGCCAGAGGCTGCTGTTCCGTCAGGGGACGCACCCGCCGATTTTTCATCACATGTCCTCTTTGGCTGTACGCTCCTGCGCCGGCTGTGCGTTGCTGTGCCGACCGGCTTCTTTTGCATCCGCGAAGGCGTTGCGACGCCGGCGCTGCGGATACCGACCCATGATGAGAATGTGAGGGGCCAAGGCGCTGGCTTTAGACGCGGGAAATACTGCACCGCATCATCCGCCGCGTTGAAGCATGCAACTGTTGGCACTGTTACCGTATCAGGCCGCGTTCCCTTGGTGGCTCATTCCCGAAACAATGCGGCGCTCCCAGCTTCCGGTGGGGGTTTGGGCCTTGGATTTTCCTTGAATGAGATTCGGATTTTGGGAAACCCAACTCGGCGGATCTTTGTACAATTTTTCTTAATTATTTTATATAATTCTTCTTTTATTAAGAAATAAGACACTTGCAAGGGGGTAAATTCTGTCTTCTCATCAATACTTCAATCAGAACACGACCCTCTTCACATGACCGTTACGGTGGGCGTTACTGTAGCATGACTGCGCTTTGGCTTGGAGGAATGCTACCTTCCAAAGCACAATGTCTTGCGAGTTAAGTTCGCCCCGACCTGTGCACCCCGTCCATCCGATCGGCGGTCCATCGATTTCGCATCGGGCCGGCCGGTTCGTCGGGGAAGCGTCTCCTGTCCCTGAAAATCCGCGTACGAAAAGCCGCCCACAAAAAGCGCTGGGAGCAAACCATGAAACACCGAACCAAGGTCGCTCTGGCCGTTGCCCTCACGGCGACGGTGATCACCGCCGCGAACGCGCAGATGGCGCCGGCCCCCACGGAAACCAATTTTCAGGTCCGGACCACGGGCGACCTTGTGCGGCTGTGCGAAGCCACGCCAAACGACCCGACCGGCATCGCGGCGCTCCATTTCTGCCACGGCTTCGCCATCGGCGCCTATCAATACCATCAGGTCGTGACGGCCGCCGAAGGCAAGCGCCAGCTGGTGTGCGCGCCGACGCCACCGCCCTCGCGCAACGACACCGTTTCCGCTTTCGTCACCTGGGCAAAGCAGAATCCCAAGCTGATGGACACGCCGCCGGTGGATGGGCTGTTCCGCTTCCTGTCCCAGCGCTACCCCTGCCGCGCCTGATCCCGCCGGCATCCGCTTCCTCCCCCGCGGTCCACGGCCTTCGATCAAAGGCCAACCAGGATGGGCCAATCAGGATGGGAAAGACCATGAAACCCACACAAATCCTCCGCGTCGCCATCGTCGCGCTTCCCCTTGCGGCGTGCTCCGACATGTCACCGACCCAGCAGCGCGCGCTCACCGGCACGACCGGAGGCGCTGCCGGCGGAGCGCTGATCGGCGCCATCGCCGGCAACGCCGGCATGGGTGCGGCCATCGGCGCCGGCGCCGGTCTGGCCGGCGGTCTGCTCTACGACTATCACAAGCGGACCGAGGCCTCGGCCTACCAGCGCGGCGTCCAGCAGGGGTCCACCCAGCGAAGCGGCACCCAGTGACCCTTCATGCGCCGACGGGGACGCTCTCGCCATGCCGCCGATCCCACTGGATGGCAGGCGCGCCCTCGTCACGGGCATCGCCAACGACCGCGCAAAGGACGATCGCGAAGCTTGGCCGGCCGCTGTCACGCCGTGACGTTGCTATGCTGCGACGTGGCTGGCATTCTGATGGCGATGATACCGTTCCTGGCGCATGAACCACGATCCTGCGAGCAGACCGTCGCCGCGGCGGCGGTTGTCCGCGACGTTCTCGGCGCCGCCGCCTCAGCCGCGTGGCTCTACGGATCGGCGGTCGCGGGTGGCCTGCGCCCGAACAGCGATCTCGACATCCTCGTCGTCACCGAGCGATCGCTGTCTGACAATGAGCGCTTCGCGATCATCCGTCAGCTCTTGCCGATCTCGGGAAGCGCCACCGTTGGCGTGCCGGGCCGCCCCATCGAACTCACCATCCTCGCCCGCCCGGCCCTGATCCCATGGCGCCACCCCGGCTGCCTTGAGCTTCAGTATGGCGAATGGATGCGCGCCGAGTTCGAGCGGGGCGACATGCCCGAATGGCCATGCCGAGACCCCGACGTCGCTGTCCTGATCGAAACGGCCCGCCGCGGCGCCCTGCCGCTCTTCGGCCCGCCCGTCGCCGCGGTCCTCGATCCGGTGCCGCGCGCAGACCTCGTCCGGGCCATGGTGGACATGGTGCCGATCCTGATTCCGGGCATCGAAGAGGGGGACGACAGGCGAAACGGGCTGCTGACCCTGGCGCGCATCTGGACGACGCTCACGACCGGCGAAATCCTCCCGAAGGATCAGGCCGCCGATTGGGCGCTCGCGCGTCTGCCCGAGGAGCACCGGCGCGTTCTGGCGCACGCCCGAGCGGCCTATCTCGGCGAGGAGCGGGAGGATTGGAGCGATCTCGCGCCGGGGGTGCGGCCGCATGTCGACCACGTCATCGCACGCATTCAAACCCTGACGGCCGGAACATGATCGAGCTGGCGGATCACGCTCCAAACGGTCAGTAACCGGGAGGCGGCGTGACGGTGACGTAGGTGACGCTGCCGTTCACATAGCTGCGGTTGTACCAGGTTCCGCTGCAGCCGTAGTAGCTGACGCCGCCGTACGGCACGACGGTGGGGGTGCAGGGAAGCACCGTCACGTAGTTGGGACCCGCCGTGGCCGCACCGGCGATGTAGCCGGCGGTCGCTCCCACCGCAGCACCCGCGAGGGCCCAGCCCCAATCGTCGTCGTCGTCGTAGTAGTGATGACCGTCCCAGTCGTTGGCGATGTTCTGCGCCGCGTAGGCCCGCGATTCCGTGCGCTCGGTCTGGCCTTGCTGGCGGGCTTCCGTGCGTTCGGTCTGGCCCTGCTGGCGCTGGCCCTGCCGCTCGGTCCGCTCCTGCTGGCCCGAAGTCCGCGTGTCGGCCCGGGCTTCCGTGCGCGTCTGCTTCGTCTCGGCGCGCTGCGCGGAACGCTCCGTAGCGCCGGACTGCCGGGACGCCGTCTGCGCGGAGGCCGTCCGCTGGCTCGACCGCTGGGTGGCGCCGGCCTGCCGGGCTCCCACTCCCGCCGTGGATCGTCCCGCCGAGGAACGTTGAGCGGAAAAGCCGCCCCCCGCCGCCGGGCCGGATCGGGAGAATCCCCCGCCGCCCCCTCCTCCTCGGCCGCCGCCTCCACCGCGACCACCGCCGCGGGCATAGGCATCCGCGACCGATCCGGCCACCAGCAACAGGGATGCGGCGATGGAAAAGATAATCCGTGACGATTGCCGTGACGACGACCTGTTCATTTCGGCGCTCCTTCCGAACCACCGGCCGCGTTGCGGCGGACACGGATCATGACCGGAATGCGTTCCGCGCCGTCGGGAGGATGGAAGGCGAGCTGCGCCGGTTGGACGTCCGGGTTGAGGTTCCAATCGGAAAAGTCGGCCCGGTACTGCGGCTCGCCCTCGTCACCCTTGTAGGTGATGGTCACACGCTCGGGCAGCGGCGGGCCTTCGGTGGCGATCCAGATCTGGAAGTCGACATCCTCGGTCCGCCCCGCCAGGTGATCAGTCGGCACCGAGGTGAGCATGTCCCGCTCCACATAGTCGAGCGTTTGAAGGCGTTGCTCCAGCTCATCCGGCAACGTGCTGACCAGCAGCAGCGCCAGCGGCAGCCGCACCTGAAGATCCTGGACCAGATAGCGCACGGCGTCGTCGATGGTGCCGGCCCGTTCGATCTGGGCGTAGACGTTCTCGTCCGCGTTGAACACGGAGATCGCCTTGCCGTCGAACGTCACCAGCGACCGTTTCCCGTCGCTCTCCTGCGCTTCGACCCGCAGCCCGTCGGGACGGTTCAGGGTGAGGGCGCGCCGCTCGCCGAACGTGATCTTCTCCCCCGTGTCCTGAACCACGTCGTAACTGGCCCGGATGGTCACGGTGAAGCGCTGGGCCTGGGCGAGCGTGTCGGCCATGCGCGTCAGGACGGTCATCGCTTCGTCGTCGATCGGCGAGTCATCCGGCTCGTCCTGCTCGACCGCTTGCGGCGGGTTGTCGGACGGCGGCGCCTCGGTCCCGAAGGCCGGCCCGACCAGGGCGAAAATGCAGAGCGCCGGGCACAGCGCCGACCGTATCAGCCACCTGGGTCCGTTCATCGACATCCCTCCTGCCCCGCCTCCTGCCCCGGACGCTGCGCCGGCGGCATTGATGAGGGGCCTGGAGTCATTGAGCCGCGTGGAACGGAACCATTGAAAGTAGCAGCCACGGTCGATGCAGGCCGCTACGGTAACGCTGTCCAAATTGCCGGTGCGCCCGGAGCCGGTCGAGGCCCTGTTGGGCGGACCACGGCGAGTGCGCCAAGTACGCTACCGTAACATCCATTACGGTAACCGAGACCGCGAAAGCCGTCCGATGCTTAGGCTCGTCATCGGGCCGGGTGTGTCCTGAACAGTCGGTCCAGCGGCAGGGATCAGCGAAAGCCAAGCTACCGTAGAATACTCGTCAAAGACGGCGTCCCAGGCTACAGGACTTGGCTGTGGACGACAACGCACCACACCGGACGACCCCAGTTCCGCACCCCAACTTCGCGTTTCGAAGACGGCGCTGGGGTATGCCAGGCAAAACAGGAGGACAGCATGAAGCGTCGTGCAACCTTGCCAACGGCCACCGCCACCGCAGTGGGCATCCTCTGCGGCGTACTCCTGGTGCCGGGCACCGTCCCGCACCCGGCGTCGGCGCAGGACAGGCCCGTTCTGACGAACGTCATTCCGGAAAGTGCCGCCGTCACGCTCCACGCAAAAATCACGGCCATCGATGCGGCCAAGCGGAAGGTCACGCTGGCCGGACGGTCGGGCACGCCGGTCACCGTCATGGCCGGGCCGGCGGTGCGCCTGGAGATGCTGAAGGTGGGAGACACCGTCGACGCGCAGTTCTACCGCTCCGTGGCCTTCATGGTGTCCCAACCCGGTGCGCCCGTGCCCGAGGACGAGATCCAGCAGACGGTCGCGCGCTCGGTCGAGGCGCCGGGTGGCATCGGGGTGCAGGTGACACGGCTCAGCGGGCTGGTCGTCGGCATCGACCTTGGCGCGAACAGCATCGACCTCGTCAATCCCAACGGCGGCGAGGTCTACACCGTCAACGTGACGGACCCCGCCCGTCAGGCGAAGCTTCCCTCGCTGAAGGTCGGCGACACGATCACCGCTGTCGTCAGCGAAGCCCTCGCGGTGTCGATCGAGCCGGCGCGCAAGAGCTGGTTCTGAACGGCGGTTCTCGCGAACGCAGTCGAAGTGGCGGGGCCAAGAAGCACGGGCGGAGGGCATGGGAGTGCACGCAAGCCAGGATGCCCGGCCGGTGGCGGCGACGGGCGGCGCAGGAGCCCGCGGGATGAGGCACCCGCCCCTTCCGAGGGGCTTCGCCGTCGCGGTCCTGCTGGTCTGGACGCTTCTTGCCGGCGGATGCGCGACGGCGGTCAGCGTCGAACGCGTGGACCACGGCACCGTCCACCAGCAGCTCACGCACAACGTTCTGTCCGCGCACGCGCTCAGCGATCCGACCCACAACGTGCTGCGCCGGTGGTCCCTGACGGACCGCTTCCTGACGCAGCCGGAGAACGCCATGGCCGACCTCCGCGCGCTGGTCACGCAGGGGCATGGCGGCGCCGACGAGATCTTCGCCTTGGCCGAGATGTCGTTCCTGCACGCCGAGGAGCGGGGAGGGCCGCCTTACTATCTGGCGTCCGCCCTCTACGCCTACGCGTTTCTCTTTCCGGGAGGACTGGACCAGCCGCCCAGCCCCTACGACCCCCGGTTCCGGCTGGCCACCGACCTGTACAACCGTAGCCTGACCTCCGGGCTGGCGACGGAGGACCGAACCGGCATCGCCATTCGGGAGGCCCGCCACCCGCTGCCGTTCGGTGAGTTGGACGTGACCTTCGATTCTCGGGAACTGGTGTGGGGCGGGCGCCAGCTGACCGGTTTCTTTCCGGTCGCCGAACTGCAGGTTCACGGCCTCGACGCCCGTTATCGCCAACCCGGCATCGGCGCTCCCTTGGCGGCGGGGACCACGCAGGGCACCCTGGCGAAGGGCTTCCAGGTCGCCCCGCGCGTCAAGACCCCCGTGACCGCGCTGCTGCGCATCCCCGATCCTCGGCGCCAGATCATGGGCGGGCAGGTGCGCGCGCAACTCGAACTCTATCCCGCGTCCGAAACCGAAGCGGTGCTGATCGACCGCCAACCGGTGCCGCTGGAGGTCGAGCACACCGCCACGCTGGCCTACATGCTGGACGGCATGCCGGTCTGGGAATTCGAGTTCGGCGGCTTCCTGCGCGGCGGCCTGCTGGACAAGATGCCGTCCCGCCTCGTCGCGCTGGAGCCGTACCGGTCCGGCCGCATTCCCGTCGTCTTCGTCCACGGGACGGCATCGAGCCCGGTGCGCTGGGCCGAGATGCTGAACGATCTGAGAAGCGACCCGCGCATCCGCGACCGCTTCCAGTTCTGGTTCTTCAGCTACGAAACGGGCAACCCCGTTCCCTACTCCGCCCTTCTCCTGCGCGACGCGCTGCAGGAGGCGGTGTCCACCCTGGACCCGTCCGGGCGGGATCCGGCGCTGCACGAGATGGTCGTCATCGGACACAGCCAGGGTGGCCTGCTGACCAAATTGACGGCGGTGGACACAGGTGCCCGGCTGTGGAACGCGGCGTTCCGCAAGCCGCCGGACCAGCTTCAGCTCGACCTGGAAACGCGCGACCTGCTGACGCGCGCCCTGTTCATAAAGCCGGTTCCGTCGGTCAAACGCCTCGTCTTCATCGCCACGCCGCACGGCGGCAGCTACGTCGCCGGCAACCGGATCAGCCAGTTCGTCGCAAGTCTGGTGCGGTTGCCGGGACGCCTGCTGAGAGTGAGTTCGGAAATCGGCAAGCTGGACGACGCCAGCACCACGCTTGCCGGACAGACGGGGTTTGGCAGCGTCCACGCTATGACCCCCGGCAGCCTGCTGGTCCAGACCCTGGCGCGCACGCCCATCGCCGCGGGGGTCAAGGCGCACTCGATCATCGCGGTGCGCGGCGACGGGCCGGTCGAAACCGGCGACGACGGCGTCGTGGAGTACAAGAGCGCCCACATCGACGGAGTCGAGTCCGAGTATATTGTGCGTTCCGGGCACTCGACGCAGTCCGACCCGCGCACGATCGAGGAGGTGCGCCGCATCCTTCTCCTCCATTGGGATGAGTCCTGCACGAAACGCAACGCGTGCGGACCACCGGGCACCGGCGCCCCGCGCGTCGCGAGCCGGACCCGTTGACGGTGGCTCCCATGATGGGCTTGGCATGATGGGCCTGGTACGCGCCGTCTCCGCTCTCATCCTGTCCAGCGCCCTGCTGTGCTCCGCGCCTTCACGGGCGGACCTGCGGGCGGATGAGGCGCCATGGCTGCCCGTCTCGCAGGTCATGGCCGAACTGGCCCAGAATCCGGAATTCGTGGAGGCCCTGTACCGGCGCCTGGGGCGCAATCCGAAGGCGGGCGGCATCCTGGGACCGGACGAGATCAAGCGGCTGCGCGAAATGATCCTCGGCAAGGATTTCGAAGGGCTGGACCGGTTTCCCGGGCTGACGGTCCAGGGAATGGGCCGGTCCGTGCGGCTTGCCGGAGCCATGCTGAGCCGGTCCAGCGATGATGACCTCCCACCAGATCCCGCGACGGCCGAGCAGACGGCCGAGCAGACGGCCAAGGAAATGGCCAAGGAGATGGTCGAGGAAGGGCTGGGCATTCCCGCCGTCGGCACCCCCCCGGCGCCGGATGCCTATCTGCGCCCGCTGGGCTTTGGGTTGGAAGCCGGCGACCGCGTCGATCCCGCGTTGGCCGAACGCTACGCCGATGGCCTGCGCCTGGCCGAACTGCTCAACCGCCTTTCCCTGAACGCGCCGGGCGGCGGAGAGCGGTACCGGGTCGTCCTTGTTGAAGGCCAAACTGACGGCCGGAGGTTGGACACGCCCCGCGCCCTGATGGAAGCGTTGGCGCGGAACGGCCACGACGTGGAGGTCCGCGATTCACGGTATTTCGCCAATTTCGGCGACCTGATCTACCATGGCCGCGACGTCCTGACGCCGTTCTGGATCGACACCCGCCTGCCGGTCCCCGGGACGAACCGCAACCTTCTGGTTCCGGTCAGCCATTCCCAGCACGAACTCATCGTCCGCGGCCCGGTGGTCAACGCGGATCTGTCCTTCTATTTCGGAATCGACGGCCAGGCCGTGTTCCGCCCGAGCGTGACGCGCGATCAAGCCTGGGTCATGGGCAGGGTGGCGCACCGCTACCGCGGGGAGGAGGCTATGGAGGTGATCCGCCTCGCCGGCGTCATTGTGCGCGCCTACGATGTGATCAAGCGGCGCCATCCGGAGCTACCGTTCGGCGGCTACTACGCGCTGGGCGTCTGCAACGACGTGAACGCGATGATCGAGTTGCGCATGCGGGGCGAAACGACCCTGTTCCCGCTGACGCTCGATCCGCAATTCTTCACGGACACAGGCGAGGTCGGCCGGCTTGCCGAGAGCCTGCCGTTGGACAGTGGATGGCGGGCGGCGGCGGACCCGCGGCGCGTTCTGGGGTCCCTCCCCGTGGACGACCTCGCCGCGCTCCCCCTCCCCTCGCTGAGGGAGGATTTGGAGAAGGTCCGCGCGGCGTGGGAGGGCGGTCGTCTCCAACGGCCGGGTGTCGGCGGCATCACCCTTCTCATCGCCCTTCTGGGAGCCGTGATGGCCGCACTTCTCGCCGCCGGCCTGTGGTCGGTTCGCCTGTGGCTTGTTCGGCGGCGGCGCTGACCGAGGATGACCGGCCGGCCTCACTCCGTGGGCCATTGCAGCTCCGGAATGACCTTCAACGGGTAGTTGGGCTTCTCGTAGCCGTCCGGGTCCTGGCGCTTGGGCAGCTTCACGGTTTGCCTGGGCAGCTCTTCGTAAGGGATATGGTCGAGCATGTGGCGGATGATGTTCAGGCGCGCCCGCCTCTTGTCGTCCGACCGCGCGACGAACCACGGCGCCCAGGAGGTGTCGGTCTCCACGAACATGTCGTCGCGGGCGCGTGAATAGTCGTACCAATGGCCGTAGGACTTCAAATCCATCGGCGACAGCTTCCAGACCTTCCGCCCGTCGTTGATCCGTGCCTCAAGGCGGCGCGTCTGCTCTTTCGGGCTGACTTCGAGCCAGTATTTCAGCAGAACCACCCCGGACTCGATGATGGCCTTCTCCACGCTCGGGACGGCGTCGAGAAACCGCTTCGCCTGTTCCTCGGTGCAGAAGCCCATCACCCGCTCGACTCCGGCGCGATTGTACCAGCTCCGGTCGAAGATGACGACCTCCCCGGCGGCGGGCAGGTGCGGGATGTAGCGCTGAATGTACATTTGCGACTTTTCGCGCTCGGTCGGGGTGGGTAAGGCGACAACACGGAACACGCGCGGACTCACGCGCTCGGTGATGGCCTTGATGGTTCCGCCCTTGCCAGCGGTGTCGCGCCCCTCGAAGACGACGCAGACCTTCATGCCTTTGTGAACAACCCACTGTTGCAGCTTCACCAGTTCGACATGAAGTTCCGCAAGCGCACTTTCATAGTCCCGCCGCTTGAGCTTTGGTTGCGCGCACTCCACGCGATGGGCGGTCTTCAGCTTCTTTGCCATGCTCATCATCCTCGCGGACGGGTTTTGGGTGTGATCCGTGACGGGACTGGCGATTCATTGGCAGAAACGGCGAGCAGAAAACGGCGAACAGACTTGGCGGCAGCTTGGCGGATGGTCATACACCATCGATCCGGCTCTGGAGTTCGAGCAGAATTTCCTGCTCAAGATCCGCGATAAGCGCGCGGCACGCGGCGGTGCGTTTCGAGCGTCGCCCGCTGTTCGACGCCTCCCAACCCCGCAAAATCTCGACGGCCTCTCCGTAGTCTTCGCAGAGACTGCGAAAGAACCGGTTGTCCGCGCTGTGTTGTTTGATCATCTCCTCCAAATCCGGGAACCGCTCCACGACGTGCCGCAGCTTGTCCGACATGGGCGAGTCTCCCCGGTTCTGGAAGAGCGCCGGGGTGCCTGCCTTGTTCCGGACTTTGCTCTTGACCAACCTGCACCGGATCGTCCGCCGCCTTGAAGGGTGAAACGGTTGGCTTTGATACCGTAACAGGCAAAAAGAACGGCTTTGTGCGCGTCACGAAAAAGGTAAGGGCTATCATTCCGGACGAAGTAATGAAGCCAGGGCGTGGGCGTGAAACGGCTATACCGTCAGTGAGTGTTCCAGTCTCCATTTCTTAGGAATAAACTGCACCCTGCCCTTGTCCGGCATGGGTTTCTGCAATGATCGCACCCACCGCTCATGACCAGAAACTTGTTTTGTATTCGAACGAATTTTCTCGATCTTGCGTCGTGCGTCTCGTGATCATGACGTCTACAGCTTCCAGTGCCTGGCCCCAGCGCCTGGCCAATGTAGACCGTCCCGGCATGGACCGCATGGTGTAGCAACCCCTTGCCCTGTGGGCACGGTTGCCGGATGGACTTAACGGAAAGAGGGCGCTCGTGCTTCACGCCTCCGAGGAACCGCAGGCCACTGATTTACCAGCCTCCGCCATCACGGCACCGCTCATCGATGCGGCGTTGGCGCGCGTGCTGGTCAGCCGCAGCCTGCGTGGTTCCGCCCGTGGCCGCCGCTTTCTGCAATTCATCGTGCAGGAGGCTCTGGCCGGGCGCGCCAACCGCATCAAGGCCTACACCATCGCCATGGACGTGTTCGACCGCGACGCCAGCTTCGACCCGCTGCTCGACCCGGTGGTCCGCATCCAGGCCGGCCGCCTTCGCCGCGCCCTGGAGCATTATTATCTGACCGAAGGCGCCGCCGACCCCCTGCGCATCGCCATTCCCAAGGGCGGCTATGTCCCCCAGTTCTCCCTGGTGCCGGTCACGGCCGGGGCCGACCTTCCGGACGAAGCCTCCGGTCCGGCATCCGTGCCAACCCGTGCGAGGCTGACCCTGCCCCGCGCGCCGCTGATCCTCGGACGCCGCATCGACCTCCCGTTCCGCTGGCTGGCCATCGCGGCCACAGTCATGGGTCTGGCCCTCTTGCTTCTGGCCGTGGCCGGTCTGGAACTCTTCGCCGGGTGGCGCGGCGCCACTCCCGACCCGTCGAGGAGCGCCCTGGAGCGCGCCGCGGCGCCGGCCGCACCACAACGCGCGGTGCGCGGTCCGGCCCTGTTGGTTCTGCCGTTCACCAACGGCTCCGGCGACCCGACGCTCGACCTCGTCGCCGACGGCATCACCGAGGATCTCGTCGCGGCGCTCGTCCGCTTCGACGATTTTCTGGTCTTCGGCGCCGACACAAGCTTCCGCTACCCGTCGGCACCGGCGTTGCGCGAGGCCGTGCCGACCACCCGTGTCGACTATCTTCTGAAGGGCAGCGTCACTCAGACCGGTGACTACATCCAGGTGACGGCCACGCTGATCGCGGCCAAGGACCATCGCTACCTGTGGTCGGACAGCTTCCGTCGCGCTGCCACGCCGACCAAGCTGCTGGACCTGCGCCACGACATCGCCGTTCAGGTCACCCGCACCCTGGCGCAATCGGACGGCGTGATCGAACGCGAGGAAGCGCGGGCCAGCGGCGAGCATGCGCCACAGGATCTGTCGTCCTACGCCTGCCTTCTGCGCACCCGTCAATATTGGCGCCAGTTCAGCGCCGCCCTTCACGCCGAGGTGAGGGACTGCCTCGAACGGACGACCAGGAGCGACCCCGGCTATCCGGAGGCCTGGGCGGCGCTCGCCATGGTCACCATCGACGAGGCCCGGCTCGGCTTCAACCCCAGTCCGGCCCGGCCCAACCCGATCGATGACGGGCTGCGGTTGGCCGAACGCGCGGTGGCGTTGGCCCCGGACAGCGCGTTGTCGCATCAGGCGCTTGGGCTTGCTTGGTGGCTACGCCGAGAGCCGCAGCGCAGCATCGCCGCCTACGAGCAGGCGCTCGCGCTAAACCCGAACGACAGCGCGATCCTCGCCGACCTGGGGCGTTGCTACAGCCTGACCGGCGAGTGGGAGCGCGGGATTCCGCTGATCCGCGAGGCCTTCACGCGCAACCCGGCGCAGCCGAGCTGGTACCGCATCGTGATCGCCACCTATCATTATATGAATGGTCGCTACGACGACGCGCTCGAAGAGATGCGGCGGGCCAATCTGGGGCGCGAGGTCATTCTCGGCCATGTCGCGCTGGCGATGATACACGGCCAGACCGGAAACCGGACCGAGGCGGCGAAAGAGGTCTCCGAAATCCTGCGGCTCGACCCGAACTTCCCGATCAAGGTGATTGCCGAATTCGAACGTCGCAACATCCACCCGGACATCATCGTCCGGATCGTTGACGGCCTGCGCAAGGCCGGTCTTGCCATTCCACCGCCGCAGATGGCCGACGGGGAGAAGCTCTGAAAGGGGAGATCGGCCATGGCCGCAAAGGTGCGAATGGCGTTCATATTGACTGTGGCTCTGACGGCGATTGTGATTCTGGCGGCGCTCACGCCCATGACGGCGGCCGCTGCGACGGCTTCCGTGGAGAATGCGCGCGACGCCAGGATTTTCGAACTTCTCGACGACGATCAGAACGGCAGCGTCTCCATGATGGAGTTCAAGAACAACCAAATGTTGGTGTTCTATATTCTGGATCGCAACAAGGACTTGGCCCTGACCGCCGATGAGACATTTCTGCCGGCCGACGTGTTCGCGAGCATCGCCGGAGCCGATGGCAAGATCGACACTCTTGAGTTTCTCGAAATCGTCGATTCCGCCTTCAAGCAGGCCGACACCAATCACGATGAACTCCTCGACCGGCAGGAATTCATCGCGCTGCTCCATCGTGTCCGGAACCGATGAGTGAGTTGGCGGGCCAGCAGGACAGCTATGGACGGGGAATGGCGGTCGCCAGATTGCCCCGATGGGTGAAATCAAACGTTATGCCGGACCCCACAAAGGACGCCGGTCAGGACGCCCATTGGCGCTTCGGACCGACGTCGACATGGACGAAGTTGCTGTCCGGGTAATAGCCAACGCCGCCCCCGCGCAGGCTGAGCGCCGCGCGCTGCAGCGTGCGCAACGGCAGGCCGGGCACCCGCAGGTCGATGGCCTTGCCCTGCATATGGAAGCTGTTCTGGGCCACGCCGCTGCCGTCCTGCTCGCGCAGCCAGGCGTTGGATTCGGGAGAGCGGTAGCCGGAGATGATGTGCACCGGCGTCTTGCCGCCGACCTTGCGGGTCAGGGCGTGCAGCAGATCGAGCAGCTTCGGGTCAATGGGATGCACGGCCCCGGTGCGGTGGTCGCGCAGCAAGTGGTTGATCTCGCGCAGCCCGTCGCGCTGGTAGCGGCCCTTGGACCAGTATTCCGCCCGCACCCGCTCACCGGTGTGGAGGTTGAGGAGGACCAACTGCCGCGGCGGGGCGCGCAACGCCGCCTCCGACACCTCCGGGGCCATCACCATCCCGGCGGCGGCCGTCGCCAGACCGATGCGCAACAGTTCCCTCCGGCCGAGCTTGGCTGCTGGGGTCGGTTGGAATTTGGCCTCGGTCATCATGCCTCCATGGGGTCCCGAACGGGGCGGCGCATAGAGCACCCCCTTTTTGTCCGATGACTTTTGGCGGCAGAGCCCCCGCTTCTGTCAAGAAACCAATGGTTAACGTCTTTAAAACGCCCAGACTTGCTGGGCTTGCCGGGGCGGCCATACAACGGCGGGGAAGGCGGCGGAGTGCGTTACAGGGATGAAACACAGCGGAGCGCGCTTCCGATTCGCCCGAGTCCCCGCCGGAACCGGTCGTGACAAGGCCAGGGCAAAAAACGGCAACCATAAGAGGTACTGCCGCGATCTTTACCGTTTAGCCTTCGGTAAGGAATCTACCCCCATAGTTTGGATAGTGGAAACAACCCCCGTCAGATTCCTGCCCGTGTCCCCCGTCGCCACCGCCCCTGCGCCGGCACCCTCCTATCTTCGGCCCGATCAATTGGCCGAGGTTCTGGACCGGCACGCCCGCTGGATCAAGGGACAGCCGGGCGGCGCGCGCGCCAATCTGGCTCTGGCGGACCTGGAAGGCGCCGATCTGTCGCAGCGCGACCTGCGCGGTGCGCGGCTGGTCGGGGCCAAGCTGGCGCGCTGCCGGCTCAGCGGCACCAATCTGGCCGGCGCCGATCTGTTCGGCGTGGACCTGCGCGACGCCGACATCACCCGCGCCAATCTGATGCAGACGGATTTGCGCGGCGCCCGACTGCGCTCCGCCGATTTCTCGAACGCCAATCTGCGCGACGCCGACCTGCGCGCCGGAACGATGGAGCCGGGTGGCACCGCCCGCCGCGGCACCGGTCCGGACGCCCATCCAGACGTCCAGGACGCCGAAGCCACCCGGCAAACCCACCGGACCGCCCTGGCCCGCCTTCAGGGCGGCGTCACGGCGGAAGGCGGCATTCCGACCGACCTGACCGGCGCCGTGCTGGCCGGCGCCAACCTGACGGACGCCGACCTGTGCGGGGCGGTGCTTCAGAACGCCGACCTGAGCGGCGCGGTGCTGACCGACGCCAACCTGTCGGGTGCGCGGCTGAACGGGGCCAACCTGACCGGTGCCCTGCTGGACGGCTGCACCTTCGACAACGCCGATCTGGTCGGCACCCGGATGGTCGATTGCGATCTCTCGCAGGCCAAGCTCGGCTCCGCCTGCCTGACCCGCCCGATCGACAGCATGGGGTCGGAAATCCAGCGGGCGATCTTCGACCATGAGCGCTGGATCGACAGCGTCGGCCAGCGCGGGGAGCGCGCCGAACTGGACGGCACCGACCTCAGCCGCGCCGACCTGCGCGGCGTCAACCTCAGCGCGGCCTCGCTGCGCGGCGCCAACCTGTCCGACGCGGCGCTGACCGGCGCCCGGCTGATGATGGCCGACCTGTCCGGCGCCAATCTGGAGCGCGCGAACCTGATGGGGGCCGACCTGTCCGGCGCCAACCTCAGCTTCGCCCGTCTGACCGGGGCCGACCTGACGCGGGTCAACCTCGGCCCGGCGGAGATCAAGGACCCCAGTGGGCGTCCCACGGGTCGCTCCTGGGCGGCCAATCTGATGGGCGCCGACCTGCGGCAGGCCATGCTGACCGACTCCCGCATGGTTCAGGCGAACCTGACCGACGCCGATCTGGAGAACGCCGACCTGGACGGGGCGGATCTGGCCGGCGCGAAGCTCCAACGCGCCCATCTCAAGGGCAAGGCGCCGCGGCGGCGCTGAGCCGCTTCCCTTCGTTTCCCTTCGCTCCACGACCGTCATCATCCCGCAAAGGATCGTGGGGCATAGTGCGGCACCTCGATCCGCCGGACGGTCCGCCATGCCCACCCTTCCCCGCCCCCTTCGACGGCGGGACGCCTTGCGCCTGATCCCCGCCGCCATCCTCGCCCTGTTCGTCCGCCCCACGCGGGCCGAGAACTCGCGTCTGTCCGAAATCTGGCGGTGCGGCGGCGGCGACTGCCCCGGCTACGAGTATCACCCCCACGACGGCGACCCGGAGCACGGCGCACCGGCGGGCACCGCCTTCCAGGATTTGCCGGCGGACTGGTTCTGCCCACGCTGCGGCGCCGGCAAGCCGGATTTCCGTCGGATGGGCGATTGATCGGAAAATTGACCTTTCCATGACCTCCATGATCGGCAATTATTGCCGTTATGGACGATACAGACCGCAAAATCATCGCGCACATCCAGCAAGACGGACGCGCTTCCTACGCCGACATCGGGACGGCGGCCGGACTCTCGGTGTCCGCCGTGAACGAGCGGCTGAAGAAGCTGCAGGCCAATGGCGTGATCCAGGGTTGGGGGGCGCGGCTGTCGCCCAAGGCCGCCGGGCTGGACGTGCTGGCCTTCGTCGAGGTGCTGCTCGACCGTCCGGAGCATGACGCGCCTTTCCGCGACGCCATGCGCACCACGCCGGCGGTCCAGGAGTGCCACCACGTCACCGGGGACTGGTCCTATCTGCTCAAGGTGCGCGTGGCGAACACCGAGGCGCTGGAGCGCTTCCTGTCCGACCGGCTGAAGGCACTGCCCGGCGTCGTGCGCTCCCACACCGTGATCGCGCTCTCCTCGGTCAAGGAAACGCCGATCCTTCCCATCGTGTCTGACTGACCCACCCGGAGCACCCGCCATGGACACGCTGCCTGCCCTGCTGAAGGGTCTGATCATCGGATTCAGCATCGCCGCCCCGGTCGGGCCGATCGGGCTTCTGTGCATCCGGCGCACCCTGGCCGACGGGCCGGCGCATGGCTTCGTCAGCGGGCTGGGTGCTGCCAGCGCGGACGCGGTCTATGGCGCCATCGCCGGCTTCGGGGTGGTTCTGATCACCGACGCGCTGCTGGGCGCGCAGGTGGCGCTGAAGCTGGTCGGCGGGCTGATGCTGCTGTGGCTGGGCTGGAGCACCCTGCGCGCGCGCCCGGCGGAGCGCGCCGCGGACGCCCGCGGCGGTGGCGGCCTGACCGGGGCCTATGCCTCCACCTTCGCGCTGACCCTCGCCAACCCGGCGACGATCCTCAGCTTCGCCGCGGTGTTCGGCGGGCTGGGCGTGTCGGCGGGGGACGGGAGCAGCACCGGCGTGGCCGCCCTGCTCGTCGCGGGCGTCTTCACCGGGTCGGCGATGTGGTGGTTGGGGCTCAGCGCCTCGGTCGGGGCGTTCCGGCGCCGGGTCACGCCCGCCGCCATGCTGTGGATCAACCGCGTCTCGGGTGCGGTGCTGGGAGTGTTCGGGATCGCGGCCCTCGCCTCCCTCCTGTAAGGGGACGGGATACGCCGGTCACCCGGAGCAAATCAGAACAGTATTGTCACCGGGCCGCCCAACGCGACCGCGGCGACGATCAGAATGGCCACCGCCGTCAGCTTCTCCGCCGCCGACCAGCGCTGCCAATCCTTCTTGAAACTCTTGAGATCCTGGGCCATGGCAACCTCCGCCATCCCTGACTGTCCGTGTTGAGAGCGACATTGGACGCTTCCAGTTGATGTTTGGTTAACGTCGCCCGGAAACTCTTTCATCCATCGCAATGCCACAGGTAATCGGAAGAAAAACTGATGCAAGTCAAATAGAGGGCAAAAGCGGGTACAATTTTCGGCATCCCCCATGAGGAGCCCCCCGGGCGCGACCCGCGTCCCCCGGATGGAAGGGTTTCCACCGACGGTCCGATGCCCCAAATCCCTTTGGACACCCATCGACGCGTCGGCGCCGGACAAGCCTGACCAAGCCCACAAGACATGAGGTGCTGGCGGTGAGCGGACTGAAGATCGGACTGGCCCTGGGCAGCGGGGCGGCGCGCGGCTGGGCGCACATCGGCGTGTTGCGCGCGCTGGAGGAGATCGGGGTCGAGCCCGACGTGATCTGCGGAACCTCCATCGGCGCTGTGGTCGGCGCGGCCTACCTGACGGACCAGCTGGACGAGTTGCAGGCCTGGGCGCAGAGCATGGGCTGGCTCGGCATGCTCGGCATCATCGACCTGACCTTCCGCCGCGGCGGGCTGCTGGCCGCCGACCGTACCTTCGACCGCTTCCGCAACCACCGCACCGAAGTCACCATCGATCAGCTGCGCAAGCCCTTCGCCGCGGTCGCCACCGACCTCGGCACCGGACGGGAAATCTGGCTGCGCGACGGTCCGATGCTCAGCGCGGTGCAGGCCTCGGCCGCCATGCCCGGCCTGTTCCCGGCGGTGCGGCGCGACGACCATTGGCTGGTGGACGGCGCGCTGGTCAATCCGGTGCCGGTGTCGCTCTGCCGCGCGCTGGGCGCGGACGTGGTGATCGCGGTCAACCTGAACAGCGAGCTGTCGCCGCTGAGCCGCCCCTCCGGTCGCGGCGCCGCCAAGCTGCGCAAGGCGGCGGAGGCGAAGCCGGCCCAGATGCAGGCGGCCCAGATGCAGCAGGCCCAGGCCCTTCAGGAAGAGGCGATGGCGCCGGCGGGGGATGCGACCTCGCCGGTTTTCTCCACCTTGACCTCGCAGATCGCCTCCTGGATGGGGCGGCGCCCGGCGGCGCGCACGCGCTTCCTCGCCGACCAGCTGACGCGCGCCCCGGCTTCCAACGTGCCGCCCAACGTGATGGACGTAATGGCCGGGTCCATCGACATCATGCAGGACCGCATCACCCGCTCCCGCCTCGCCGGCGAGCCGCCGGACGTGCTGATCGCGCCCCGCCTCGCCCACATCGGCATCCTGGAGTTCGACCGCGCGGAGGAGGTGGTGGAGATTGGCTACGGCGCCGCCTCGATCCTCAAGCCGGCGCTGGAACTGGCCCTGCGGCGGGCGTAGCCGCGCTCAGACGGGAGCCGCCGGCCACATCCAGGTCAGTTCGTGCTTGTTGTGGTTCAGGTGCAGCACCCGCCCGCCAGGGATCGCGGCGAAGGCGCGGGCCGTCTCGTGGTCCGTCTCGGCCTGGAACTTGAGCGTGCAGATGAAGCGCTTGGCCAGCCCGCTCTCCATCCACTGGTTCACCAGCCGCAGCAGGCGCGTGGGGTAGCAGATCACGTCGCAGCACAGCCAATCCACCGGCCCGACGTCCTGCGGCTTCAGGCCGAAGGCGCTCTCCTGGCGGAACTCGATGCGCGGCAGGGCGGCGATGGCCGGGTCGAGCGGCGCTTTGTCGACGCTGACCACGCTGGCGCCCAGTTCGTGCAGCACCCAGCTCCAGCCGCCGGGGCAGGCGCCGAGGTCGATGCAGCGGTCGCCCGGCCCCGGCTGTTCGCCGAACAGGGTCAGCGCTTCCCACAGCTTCAGATAGGCGCGGTTGGGCGGCACCGTCCGGTTCTCGACGAAGGTGACCTCGCCGTGGCGGTAGGGGCTGGAACAGCGCGCCGCCGCGACGATGGTGTTCTCGTCCAGCAGCGTCCAGGAGCCCAGCGGCGCGGTCGGCAGCGGCGACGGGAAGACCACCGGCTTGGCCGAGACGTGAGGCAGGTTGTCCTGGATCAGGCTGGCTCGCCGGTGGTGGCGCAGCGTCCAGAGCGCCCAGTTGCGCTGGATGGAGCGGAGCGCCCGCGCGCCCTCCTTGATCGACGCGAACTCGATCCGCACCGGGTCGTGCCAGATGTTCTGCGCCCAGGCGGCGGGACGCGCCGGCCCGTCGGCGAAGACCAGCCGGTCCTCCACCGTCGCCACGTCGCCCAGTTCGGCCACGAGGTCCTGAACGAAGCCCTCGGGCGCCAGATAGATGGTCTGCCCCAGGGGGGTCTGCGCCGGGGTCGCGCGGGCGGGTGAACTGTCGGATGAGTCGCTCATGCCGAGGGGCTAGCGCCCCTGGCGTTCGATTGCAAGAGCGCGGTCGAAGAAATCGGCGATCTCCGCGTTCAGTCGCTCGTGGAAAGCCGCCCGATCGAAGCCCGGCGGGTCCCAGGCGGGCGGCCCGACCTCCGCCGCGATGGCGGCCGGAACGGGCATCAGGAAGGCGAAATGCCCGGCGTCGCGCACGACCTCGTACTCGGGAGGCACGGGCAACCGGTCACGCAGGTCCTCGGGCTGGGAAGCCGCGATCTGCTCGTCCCGCTCCGCCCGGTACAGGCGGACGGGGATCGTCACCCCGGCGAGGCCGTCCTTGGAGAAAGGAACGCCGACCGGCGCCATCAGGACGGCGGCACGGATGCGCGGGTCGCGCGCTTCGATGCGGGCCGGCGTCTCCTCGTTCCCAAGATGGCAGAAACGCTCACCGGCGGGCGAGGTTCGGCAATGGGCGGCGATGCGTCCCAGCTCCGCCACCCCGCCGGCCGCCACCAGAACCGTGTATCCGCCCGCCGAGAAGCCGAGGGCGCCGACGCGTTCGCCATCGATGCGCCCGGCCAGGTCCGGCTCCGCCAGAACATGGTCGAGCGTGACGGAAAGCTGGGCCGGGCGCTTGCGCCACATCCGCTCCGTGCCGGCGTCCCGGTCGTCGTCGAAGGCGTTGCCCCGGTGATGAACCGCCGCGACCACGTAGCCCCGCCGGGCCAGAGCCATGGCGGTGTCCGCATGGCCGAAGGCGCTCCCCCCGGACCCGTGGGACACGACCACCAGCGGGTGGCGCCCCTCGGCCACCGGCCCGCCTTCCGCCACTTGGAACGTGAAGGGGCCGCGCCGCACCGGCGTTTCCGGTGCGTCCGTCGGATACCAGACCACCGCGCGGGCCATGCCGCCGTCCGACGGGTCAGTGAAGGCCAGCACGCGCATGCCCACCTCCGCCGCGGCAGCGCCCGCCCAAAGGACCACGACCCCAGCGATCGGCAGCCACCCCATTCGCAGCACCGCATCCTCCCACCGCTTGAAGAAAGGCGTCGACGATGGAGGTAGCCGCATCCCCCGTTCGCCAGGGCTGTGACATTCCGCCGCAATCCGCTCAAATTTGGCTGTCATGATTCAGATCAATTGACAATCATTCTCAGTCGCAGCACATTGGCCCCCAGCAAGACCGCACAACACGCACCGCTGCCGGGGGCCCATGTACGTCTGCATCTGCCACGCGCTGAACGACAAGCAGGTTACCAAGGCGCTGGAGAATGGCGCCCGCACCCCGGCCTCCGTCTTCCGGCATTACGAGCGTCAGGTTCAGTGCGGCAAATGCGTTCCGATGATGCGGGAGATGGCCCAAAGCCATTGCGCAAACCAGTGCCAGGCCTGCCCCAGCCAAGCCGCGACGCAGCAGCCTGTCCTGCTGCCGGAGCCAGCCAACGCCGAAAGCTTCCCCTACGGCGTCGCAGCGGAGTGATGGGCCTCGCCCTTTCCCACCCCACCAAGTTATTTCGATAACCCCCGCAGTTCCGCTCAGTTGAAACACAGCAATCGCCGCCCGATTGCCGCCGAGTGCTCTTTCAATCCGGGACGCTATGGAATTATTTCGGAACGGAACAGCCTTTTCGCGCCTTTTTCTTCCGTTCGATAGCGGTTCACCCCTTCCTTTTGGCTGCGACAAATCGCCATAGACTTATACCCCTGGCCCGCTTGACGGGGCGGGGCCGATCGTGCAGAAAGAGTCCAACCCGGATTCAAGAAATCCGAAGCATTCGGAGCGGCATGGAGCGCTCCTGACTGGACGGGACACACAAAAAAACAAGTCGTCTGGAACTGGAATTGCTTTTCATACGTCTATGAAAAGCAACCGGATTGATTCCTTATTTTGGCACCGCAGCAATGAATTTTTGCAATGCACATACTTTTTGAAAACAGGAACCCAACGCAAGGCGCCAACCTGGAACACCGATCGGACGCCCAGTCGAAGGGTCCCGGAGCAATCCGAAGGCCCGGGCAATCAGAAGGGAGAAGCGAGAGATGAGCCGCCGCAACCGGCACGCCCATGACGCCAAATGCCGTACCCTGCTTCAGGCGACTGCCGACCGGCTGGACCGGTTGCGGTCGCAGGTGGAGCGGTTCGGTCTTGAAGGTCACGAGGGCATGAGCCGGGACGAGTTGGAGCGCACGCTGGACGCCCTGCGCGGCCAGCACAACAGGCTGTCCGCCCGCGTCGAGGCGGCGCGCATCGCCACGGATGACGCCTGGACCTTTGCGCGGGCGATCGCCGATCAGGCTGCCGCCGAATTGGCCGACGGCCTCGACGGCATGGAAGCCCGCCTGAAACGCGTGGCGGCCTGACCGCGGCGGCCGGGCCGATTTAATCGGTCTTGAGCAGCACGACGGTCCCCTGTCCGGCCGCCGGAGCAGCAGCCGGCGCGCCGGGCAGGATGATGCGCACCACCGTGCCCTCTCCGGGAGCGCTGCACAGGTCCAGCCGCCCGCCATGAGCCTCGACGAAGCGTTTGGCGAGCGGCAGCCCCAGCCCGGTGCCGGAATGGGCCTTGGTCATGTAGCTGTTCACCTGACGGAAGGGCTCCAACGCGATCTGGATGTCCTCCGGGGACATGCCGATGCCGGAATCGGCGACGGTCAAAACCACGCAGCCCCCCTCGTCGCGCACCGCATCCGCGCGCACGCAACCGCCTGCCGGCGTGAACTTGATGGCGTTGGACAGCAGGTTCAGCACGGCCTGCCGCAGACGGATGGCGTCGGCCATCACCGTCAGGCCGGTTTCGACGGGCGCGCTCTCGACCCGCACGCCCTTCTGACCGGCCAGCGCCTCCATCAACTCCAGGCACTCCCCCAACAGCACGGCGACGCGCACCGGCTCCGGATAGAGTTCCAGCCGCCCCGCCTCGACCTTCGCCATGTCCAGCACGTCGTTGACCAGCGACAGCAGATGCTGGCCGGAGGCATGGATGCTGGCGATGTAATCCTGGTGCTTCGGCGGGCTTGGGCCGAACAGTCCGGACAGCAGCGCCTCGCTGAAGCCGATGATCGCGTTCAGCGGCGTGCGCAGTTCGTGGCTCATGTTGGCCAGGAAATCGGATTTGGCGAGATTGGCGGCCTCGGCATGATCCTTCTCGGCCTCCAGCCGGCGGCGCTGCTCCGCCAGCATGGCCTCGCGGGCGATGCGGGCCTCGCGTTCCGCGTGGCGGCGGCGGCGGACGTGGCGCGTCACCACCAGCGACAGCACCAGCGTCGCCAGACCGGCGCCCGCCGCACCGGCCAGGATGGTGGTGCGCGTCCGGTTCAGTTGGCTGCTGATCTGCTCGAACGGGACGGCCATGATGATCGACCAGCCGGTCTGCTGCGACCGGTGAACGAGAACCAGCGCCTCGTGCCCCTCCCGCGTCGTTGCCGAAAACAGCCCCGGAGTCTGCCCCATCAGCCGGGGCACCATCATGTCCCTCACCCTTTGGCCGACATGCTGATCCGGATCGTGGGACCGCGCGGCGATGACCATGGCGGGGTCGACGACCGACACCGTCCACGCTGCGGGGATTCCGGACCCGCGCAGCACGGCGTCCAACCCGTCCAGCCCGACCGCCAGCGACAGCACATGCCGGACCGGTGTTTCCGCGGGAGTGCCCGGGTCCAGGATCGGCGCGCGGACGATCAGCGCCGGACGCCCCGGCGGCCCGCCCGGCGGCAGGACACCGCCGAGCACCATCCGCCGCAGGTCGGCCGCCTGCCGGGTCACATCGTCCAGCCGTGGCGGTGGCAGGGACGCGCCCAGCGGGTACTGGGTGTGGAACAGGAAGGACATGTCCTCCACCCTGACCAGTCCCATCGCCAACCAGCCGGGTTGACTGCGCACGGCCTCCGCGGCTTCCGATTTCAGCAAGGCGAGATCGTTCACCGTTTTGCGGCTCAGCGCGGCCAGAAGCTCAAGAGGACGGGCCTTGCTTTCCAGGTCCCGGTCGATGGCGACCATCACGGAACGGGCCTGCGCCGCCAGTTCCGCCGCCAGCACGTCCTGCTGCCGGAGATCCAGAATCCAGACCACCACCACCAGGAACACCAGCAGCGGAGCGATGGCGGCGAGCCCCAGGCCAAGCGTCGATGAGGGCAGTCGCAAGACACTCTCCGACCGTTGACGGAAACGGAATGGCGTTCGGACTGGAAGGGGAAAGGCGGCGCGCTTCCCCCACCAATGGGTCGCCTGCATCCGCCCGCCTGTCAAGCCCGCGAGTTGTCCGTCCCCCCTCGCTCACCCCACCGCCGCGAGAATCCGGGCGAGCTCCACCGCCGTCTTGACGCCCATCTTCTCGAAGACATGGGCGCGGTGCACTTCGACGGTCCGCATGCTGATCCCCAGCTCGTCGGCAATGACCTTGTTCAGCTTGCCGGCCACCACCAGACCCATCACCTGCCGTTCGCGCTGGGTCAGGGTCGCCAGCCGGGCGGCGACACCGGCCTGCCCGGCCTGCCGCGCCCGCTCCCCGGCGTCGAAGGCCAGCGCCTCGATCACCCGGTCGACGAGGTCGTTGTCGTTGAAGGGCTTCTCCACGAAGTCGCGGGCGCCCTTCTTCAAGGCCGACACGGCGATGGGCACGTCGCCGTGGCCGGTCAGGAACAGAACGGGCATCCGGCAGCCCATGGCGGTCAGCCGGTCGAAAAGCTCCAGCCCGCTCATCCCCTCCATGCGGATGTCCAGCAGAAGACAACCGGTCATCGCAGGGTCGTAGTCGACGAGGAACGCCTCCGCCGACGGCCAGGAGGCCACCGGGACGTTGCGCGACTGGAACAGCCAGCCCATGGCGTCGCGGATCGCCTCGTCGTCATCGACGATGTGCAGCTTCGGCTCACACATCGGCGGCTCTCTCGTCGTGGGAATTCGCCACGCCGGTCATCGGCGATTCGGACAGGACCGGCAGGGAGAAGAGGAACACGGTGCCGCCATCCAGCGCGGGCTCGAACCACAGGCGCCCCTGATGGTGCTCGATGATGGACCGGCAGATGTTCAGGCCCATGCCCATGCCCTCGGTCTTGGTGGTGAAGAAGGGAGAAAACAGTTTTTCCGCATTTTCGGACGAAATGCCACAACCGCGGTCCTGGATGCGCGTCAGGACCGCCCCGTCCATCGCCTGCACCGTGACGCTCAGGCGGCGGCGGTCGCGACGGGTCGCCGCCATGGCTTCGATGCCGTTGCGCATCAGGTTCATCACCACCTGCTGCAACAGGATGCGGTCGGCCATCACCGCCGGCAGGCCGCGCCCCAATTCCAGCACCAGCTTCACCCCCTGCTGGCGGGCATCGGCCTCCATCAGCGCCACGCAGTCCTCCAGCATCTCCGACAGGCAGCAGAGAGCGACGTTCGGCTCGCTCTTGCGCACGAAGTCGTGGATCCGCCGGATGATCTGGCCGGCCCGCCTGGCCTGACCCGACAGCTTCTCCAGCGCCGTCGCCAGCTCGTCCGGCCGGATGCTGCCGGCCTGGAGGCGGTTGAGACAGCCGGTGCAGTAGCTGGCGATGGCCGACAGCGGCTGGTTCAGCTCATGCGCCAGGGTCGAGGCCATTTCGCCCATGGTGATGAGCCGCGCCGTCTGCTGAAGCCGCTCTTGCTGCTGGCGGGCCAGTTCCTCCGCCCGCTTGCGCTCGGTGATGTCGAGGACGGAGCCCATCCAGCCGGTGTGCCGCCCCTTGGCGTCGATCAGCGGGGCTTCGTAGATCAGCGCGTCGAACCGCTCGCCGTTGGCCCGGCGGAAACGCAGTTCGAAGCCGTTGGCCGGCGCGTTGCCGGCCAGCACGGCGCGGAAGACCTCCTCGGTGTGGACCAGATCCTCGGGCAGCCAATAAGGCATGACCGGCCCGGCCCCCACCAGCTCCTCCGCCGACCAGCCGACCATGCGGCAGAAGGCCGGATTCACGTAGATGATGCGCCCGTCCAGGTCGCGGGCGCGCATGCCCACCGTCAGGCTGTCCTCCATCGCCTTGCGGAAGGCGTGCTCGGCGCGCAGGGCCTCCTCCGCCCGGATTCGCCGGGCGATGTGGCGGCGCACCGCCCACAGGCTCCACAGGGCCGACACGGTCAGCGCGAAGATGGCGGCGATCAGGATGTTGCGCCCGAGGTTGCCGGACAGCTGATGCAGCGTGGCGACCAGGGCCAGCCCATGCCCCGGCGGATCGAAGGGCACGACGTGGCTGCGCCGCGGCTCCGGCATGGCGATGCGCGACTTGGTCCCCAGCACCGCCCCGTAGGGGTCGATGACCTCCAACTGGTAGCGCTGGGCGAACCACCAGGGCACGTGATGGGTCAGCAGGGCGTCGATCGACAGCACACCGGCGAGCGCGCCCGCGAACTCCTCCCCGCGGAAGATGGGGATGACGATCTCGAAGGCGGTGTCCGCGGCCCCCAGCCGGTAGGGCGCCGAATAGGCCCGGCGGCCCGAGGAACGGGCGATCAGGAAGGCGTCGGCGCGCGGGCTGGGTCCGAAGGCGTCGTCCAGCGCCGGGCCATCGTCCACCGGCGGTTCCGACCGCACCGGGCGGCCCTGCGGGTCCAGCCGCACCACCCGCTGGATCGCCGGATTCACCGTCACGATGTGGCGCGCCATCACCGAGTAGTTCACCGGTGTGGTGTCCTCGCGCCCCAGCGATTCGGCGAGATACTGCAGCTTCTCCTCGTCGGAGGTGAGCTGGAAGTGGAGATTCTGCTCCACCCACAGCACGTCCTTGATGAGGGTGAGCGTCTCCTCCTCCCGCTCGCTGCGGTGGAGCACCCACAGGAAGACGCCGAACAGAAGGACGACCAGCGCCATCGCCACGATGGGCATCGCCTGCACCGGGCCGCGCTGGCCAAGGCCATGGGCGGCGCTGGCCGCACCGCCGGTCATGGGGGGGAGAGGTGTTGGCACGGCAACCAATATGTCACGTTCGTAGCTACGGATTTCCACAATAGCGTCGGGGGCGAAATTATCGAACAATGAAAGAATATCAAAGGCCGGACCATCAGTCTGACCAATAACAAGTGGAGGATGACCCCTATGAAGTTCGTTTCGCTGCTGTGCGCCACCGTCGCCGCCGGCTGCCTGATGGCCGCCACCGCCGCCACCGCGCAGGAGCCGATCGTCATCAAGTTCAGCCACGTCGTCGCTCCGGAAACCCCGAAGGGCAAGGCCGCCGAGAAGTTCAAGCAGCTGGCCGAGCAGCGCACCGCCGGCAAGGTGAAGGTCGAGGTCTATCCGAACAGCCAGCTCTACAAGGACAAGGAGGAGCTGGAGGCCCTGCAGCTCGGCGCCGTGCAGATGCTGGCCCCGTCGCTGGCCAAGTTCGGCCCGCTGGGCGCCAAGGAATTCGAGATCTTCGACCTGCCCTACATCTTCCCCTGCAAGGCCGCCCTGGTGAAGGTCACCACCGGCACGATCGGCAAGCAGCTGTTCCAGAAGCTGGAGAACAAGGGCATCACCGGTCTGGCCTATTGGGACAACGGCTTCAAGATCATGAGCGCCAACAAGCCGCTGCACGCCACGACGGACTTCAAGGGTCTGAAGATGCGCATCCAGTCGTCGAAGGTGCTGGACGCGCAGATGCGCGCGCTCGGCTCCCTGCCGCAGGTGATGGCCTTCTCCGAAGTCTATCAGGCGCTGCAGACCGGCGTCGTCGACGGGACCGAGAACCCGCCGTCCAACATGTACACCCAGAAGATGCACGAGGTGCAGAGCCACGCCACGCTCTCCGACCACGGCTATCTGGGCTACGCGGTCATCGTGAACAAGAAGTTCTGGGAAGGCCTGCCGGGCGACGTCCGCACCCAGCTCGACGGCGCGATGAAGGAGGCGACCGAATACGCCAACAACATCGCCCAGGAAGAGAACGACAAGTCCCTGGAGGCGATGAAGGCCACCGGCAAGACCAAGTTCTACGAGCTGACCAAGGAAGAGCGCGCGTCGTGGCGCCAAGCCATGCTGCCGGTCCACGAGGACATGGCGTCGCGCGTCGGCAAGGAACTGCTGGCGAGCATCAAGACCGAGACCGACGCCGCCAAGTGCGAGTGATCGAGAGCGTCTGATCGGGCGGCCCGACCGCCCGGTCCAATCAAGCAAGACCAACGCACAGCCTTCGGCAAGCGCCCGCTCATTCGACGCGGGCGCTTCCTCCTGCGCGCGGAGCCACCATGCCCATGAAAATCCTAGACCATCTGGAGGAGATTCTTATCGCCTTCCTGATGGCTGCGGCGACGACGATCATCTTCATCTCCGTCGCCCACCGTTACGCCGCCGGTTTCCCCATCATCCAGGACTACATCCTCCACTGGAATCTGGCCTGGGCGCAGGAATTGTGCATCTACATGTTCGTCTGGATGGCGAAGTTCGGCGCCGCCTACGGTGTCCGTACCGGCATCCATGTGGGTGTGGACGTCCTCATCAACAAGCTGTCCACGCCCCTGCGCGCGAAATTCATCGTGTTCGGCCTGCTGGCCGGCGCGACCTTCACCGGCGTGGTCGGCACGATGGGGTCCACCTTCGTCTGGCACATGTCGGAAACCGAGCAGGTGTCGGCCGACCTGGAATGGCCGATGTGGATCATCTATCTGGCGATCCCGCTCGGCTCCTACCTGATGTGCTTCCGCTTCCTTCAGGTGATGGTGAACTTCCTGCGCACCGGCGAATTGCCGCACCACGACCACGGCCATGTCGAGGGTCTGGAGGAGGACATCACCGACCCGCAGCGCGCCGCGCAGGACGTCAACTGGTACGAGATGGACGACAACCTGCACCCGCACGACATCGCCCATCACGAGGGCCGCAAGCCCGACAACGGCCCCGGCAACGGCCCGGCCGCCGGTAAGGGACCGAAGGAGAACGACCGATGAACGCCGCCATCATCTTCGGCCTTCTGCTGACCCTGATGCTCACCGGCATGCCGATCTCGATCTCGCTCGGCCTGACGGTTCTGACCTTCCTCTTCACGATGACCCATGTGCCGATCGAGGCCGTGGCGCTGAAGCTGTTCACCGGCATCGAGAAGTTCGAGATCATGGCGATCCCGTTCTTCATCCTGGCCGGCAACTTCCTGACGCACGGCGGCGTGGCCCGGCGCATGATCAACTTCGCCACGGCGATGGTCGGCCACTGGCACGGCGGTCTCGGCCTTGCCGGCGTGATGGGCTGCGCCCTGTTCGCAGCGGTGTCCGGCTCCAGCCCGGCGACGGTGGTGGCCATCGGCTCCATCGTGCTCCCGGCGATGGTGGCCCAGGGCTTCCCGCGGCAGTTCGGCGCCGGCGTCATCACCACCTCGGGCGCGCTGGGCATCCTGATCCCGCCGTCCATCGTGATGGTGATGTACTGCGTCGCCACCAGCGGCAGCCCGCACTCAGCCTCGGTCGGCCAGCTCTTCATGGCGGGCGTCATCCCCGGCCTGATGCTGGCCTTCGTGCTGGGCGGCGTCACCTGGTACCGCGCGCGCAAGTTCGGCTATCCGCGCCTGCCGAAGGCCAGCGCGGGCGAGCGCTTCAAGGCCTTCCGCGAGGCGATCTGGGGCCTGTCGCTGATCGTCATCGTCATCGGCGGCATCTATTCCGGCGTCTTCACGCCAACCGAAGCCGCGGCGATGAGCGCCGTCTACGCCTTCATCATCGCGGTCTTCGTCTACAAGGACATGCCGCTGCGCGGCGTGCCGAAGGTGCTGCTGTCCTCGGCCAGCATGTCGGCGATGCTGCTTTACATCATCACGAACGCGGTGCTCTTCTCGTTCGTGCTGACGTCGGAGAACATCCCGCAGGCCATCGCCGACTGGATCGTCGGCCAGGGCCTGGGCGTGATCGCCTTCCTCCTGGTGACCAACCTGCTGCTGCTGATGGCCGGCAACTTCATGGAGCCGTCGTCGATCGTGCTGATCATGGCGCCGATCCTGTTCCCGGTCGCCATGAAGCTGGGCATCGACCCGGTCCATTTCGGCATCATGATGGTCGTGAACATGGAGGTCGGCATGTGCCACCCCCCGGTGGGCCTGAACCTCTACGTCGCGTCGGGCATCACCAAGATGGGCATCACCGAACTGACCGTGGCCGTCTGGCCGTGGCTGCTGGCGATGCTGGGCTTCCTGGTGCTGATCACCTACGTCCCGATCATCTCCACCTGGCTGCCGCGCGCGCTGGGGATGATGTAATCCCCCGTTGCCGGGCGAAAGCCCATAAGAAAAACCCCTCGCCGGAGCGCTCCGGCGAGGGGTTTTCCTTTTCCGGGGAAGCCGGGGAACGTCAGGCCTTCTTGACGAATTCCGACTTCAGGTTCATGGCACCGATGCCGTCGATCTTGCAGGCGATGTTGTGGCCGTCGGCCCCGTCGACCAGACGGATGTTCTTCACCTTGGTGCCGCCCTTGACGACCAGGGACGAGCCCTTGACCTTCAGATCCTTGATGACCGTCACCGCGTCGCCGTCGCTCAGCGCGTTCCCGTTGGCGTCCCGTACCCCCTGGTCCGCCGCCGCGTCCGCACCCGCGCCGCCTTCGGCCTGCGGGTTCCATTCATGGGCGCATTCGGGGCAGATCCACAGCATGCCGTCCTGATAGACATGCTCGGAGTTGCATTTCGGGCACTTCAATCCGTCGTCCATATCATCCTCGCCTTTCGGGAGCGGCATCCTAGTGCGGCGAGGCGAAAAGCGGAAACGCAACTTGCCCGCGGCGGGCATGCGCGCCCATCGCAGGCAAGTTGCGTGTCGTCGCGGGCCGTTTACGCCGCCTTGATCGAGGCCAGGAACCTCTGCACCTCGTCACGCAGATCGACGAAGCGCGCCTGGAGGGTCTGGGCGACCTCCACCGACTCGCGGGCCGCCGTCGCCACCTCCGACGAGGCGCCGGAAGCGACCGCGATGCTGCGCGTCACGGTGTCGGCCTCGCCGGCCACGGTGCGGACCTTCTCGGCGATCTCGCCCGTCGCGGCCAACTGCTGCTGGACCGAGGCGGCGATCTCCGCCGAACGCTGGCTGAGCTGGCCGATGGTTTCGGTGATGGCGCCGATGGCGGACACGGTCTCCTGGGTGACCGACTGGATGGCGCCGATCTGGGTGGCGATCTCCTCCGTCGCCTTGGCGGTCTGGCTGGCCAGATTCTTCACCTCGCTCGCCACGACGGCGAAGCCCTTGCCGGCCTCCCCGGCGCGCGCCGCCTCGATGGTCGCGTTGAGGGCCAGCAGGTTGGTCTGCCCGGCGATGGAGGTGATGAGGCTGGTGATCTCGCCGATCTTGGCGGCGCCGGCGGCCAGCGCCTCCACCGTCTTGCGGCTGGCGTCGGCGCGGTCGATGGCCTGGGCGGACATGGCCACCGACTGCTTCACGCTCTCGGCGATGCTGCGGATCGACTGGGTGAGCTGCTCCGCCGCCGCGCTGGCGGTCTGGACGGTGCGGCTGGTCTCGTCGGCGGCGCCGGCCACCGAGGCGTTGCACTGGTCGGCGCGCAGCGCGCTCTCCAACATGCTGCCGGCGCTGCCCTTCATTTGCGAGGCGGCGGTAGAGGCCTCGCCGACCGTCGCCTGGACCGAGCGGTCGAAGGCGGCGGCAAGGCGGGTCAGCCGCTCGCCCCGCTGCGCCTCCTCCGCCTGCCGGGCCAGCTTCTCGGCTTCGAGCTGTTCACGATGCTGGGCGTTCTGGCGCAGCATGTCGATGGTGCGGGCCATGGCGCCCATCTCATCGCGGCGATCCAGGGCCGGCACGGCGACCGCATAGTCGCCCTGGGCCAGCCGCCCGACCATGGCGGTGATCTGCATCAGCGGGCGCGTGATGGCCGAGACGACGAGGTAGAGCGCCGCCATGATGGCGAGGAAGGCGACCGCCCCGACGACGATCTGGGTCACCGCGTCGGCGGTCACCCGCGCCTCCACCCGGTCGGTGCGCAGACGCAGGACGAATTCGCCGATGGTCTTGCGCTGCCCGGCCTGCCCGCCGACGATTGGCTTCACCACCTCGATGAAGCCCTTCGCGGCCTTGGTGTCGCCGACCTCGGCGACCACCTTGGCCTTGTCGTCGCGCACCTGGGCGCCGAGGAAGTCGGGATCGGAGGACGGCGCCTTGGCGACCTCGCGCACCTGCTCGGTGTCGAAGTCGTAGAGCGGGATCGCCGCGGCGCGGGCCTGCAGCGACGCCACCATGTCGGCGCGCGCCGCCAGCGTCTCCTTCGCCTGGTTGGCCGAGCTGTGCACGCCCCAGGCGATGGCCAGAACCTGATAGACCAGCAGCACGCCGCCGATCAGCAGCAACGCCCGCAGGCGCAGCCCCAGACCGCCGCCTACATTTCTGCCGCCTTGATTCCCGCTGTCCTGCGTCCCGTCTGCCGCGCCGCTGACCGTCATGATCCGCCCTTTTCTCTTGCTGAACAATCGTTTGCCGAACGGTCGGCGCCCGCCTTGGCGCTATTGGGTCGCCTTGAACCCGGCTTCGAGCTTCGCCAGAACCGCCGCGGCGTCCGGGGTCTTCTTCGACACGACGATGTAGACGTCCAGGCTCTGGACCGACGTGGCCTTCAGGTCGGAAAGCGTCTTCCCACCCAGCGCCTGCTGCATCGGCAGCGAGTATTGCAGCAGCGTCGGCGCCCGCCCGGCCTGGAGAAGCTGCAGCGCTTGGTCGGCGGTGCGCGCATCGACCAGTTGCACCTTGTTGGCCGGGTCTTCCATCCAGGCGCGCCAGCCGCCGTAGGAATAGCCGTTCAACGCGATGACCGCCTTGCCCGACAGATCCTCCTTCGCCTTGACCGCCGGAGCTTCGCCGATGCCGTAGGCGTTCAGCTCGATCCGGGCGATGGGGGCGGCGCTGATCAGCGTGGAGCCGTCGAATTCCTTGACCGTGCGGATTCCCAGGAAGATGTTGAACTCGCCGTCCGCGATGCCGGAGAAGAGGCGGCGGGCCGGGGCCGATTCGGCGGTGTAGGCGATCCCGGCGGCCTTGGCGGCCTTGTCGAACGCCTCGATCAGGCTGCCCTTTGCGGCGCCGCCGTCGGTCTGGGTGTAGGGCGGGAATTCCACATAGCCGAGCTTGACCCCGTCCGCCCGCGCCGTGGCGATCCCCGGAGCGGCCATGCCGGCAACGGCCCCGACCATGGCTCCGAACAGGCTGGCGAACACCCCGGCCCGCAGCGTCCGCCGGGCGCCCCCGGCAACAGTCGCGATCATACGGCTTCCCCTTGCTGTGTCGTTCCGCGCTCGCGCCGGCGCACAGGCCGCCTTATGCGAGTATTTTTTGGAAAACATACATCTTTCCGCGATGCACCTCCACAAGGATAGGGCTGCAATATTGAAATCTGATGGCAGTCCTTAAACAATCCTGACCGGTTGCGGAAAGCCGAACGCCGGACATAAGCTGATCCCCGTTTTCCCCCGCCGAGGCGTCCTTCCGTGAACTCCGTCTTCCTGCCGACCGCCTGCCCGCACGATTGCCCCAGCACCTGCGCCCTCGAAGTGGAACAGGTCGCGCCGGACCGCATCGGCAAGGTCCGCGGAGCCGCCGCCAACAGCTACACGGCGGGCGTCATCTGCGCGAAGGTCAGCCGCTACGCCGAGCGCGTCCATTCTCCCGACCGGCTGAGGACGCCCCTGCGGCGCACCGGCCCCAAGGGGTCGGGCCAATGGGCGGAAATCGGCTGGGACGAGGCGCTGGACCGCATCGCCGACGCCTTCCTGGACGCCGAGCGAGTCCACGGCGCGGAAGCCGTATGGCCCTATTTCTACGCCGGCACCATGGGGCTGGTGCAGCGCGGCGGCATCCAGCGGCTGCGCCACGCCAAGGGCTATTCCCGGCAGATCAGCACGGTCTGCGACACGCCGGCCAACATGGGCTGGCTGGCCGGCCACGGCGACATCCGCGGCGCCGACCCGCGCGAGATGGCCGACAGCGATCTGATCGTGAACTGGGGCGGCAACCCGGTGGCGACCCAGGTCAATGTGATGACCCACGTCAGCCGCGCCCGCAAGGGCCGCGGGGCGAAGCTGGTCACCATCGACCCCTACCGCACCGGCACGGCGGAGGTGTCGGACCTGCATCTGATGCTGCGCCCCGGCACCGACGGGGCGCTGGCCTGCGCGGTGATGCACGTCCTGTTCCGCGAGGGTCTGGCCGACCGTGCCTATCTCGACCGCTACGCCGCCGGGGCGGATCGGTTCGAGGCGCATCTCGCCACCCGCACGCCCGAATGGGCGGCGGCGATCACCGGCCTGACGGTGGAGGAGATCGTCGGCTTCGCCCGCCTCTACGGCACCACCAAGCGCAGCTATCTGCGGCTGGGCTATGGGCTGACGCGCGCCCACAACGGGGCGGCGCAGATGCACGCGGTGTCCTGCCTGCCGGTGGTCACCGGCGCCTGGGCGCACAAGGGCGGCGGGGCGCTCTACTGCTCGTCGGGCATCTACAGCATCGACCGCACCCTGTCGGAGGGGCTGGACCGGCTGGACACCTCGGTGCGCGGCTTCGACCAGTCGCGCATCGGCGCGGTGCTGACCGGGGAGGACATCGCCAGTGGTCCGCCCATCACCGCCATGCTGATCCAGAACACCAACCCGGCGGCGATCTGTCCGGACAGCGCCCGCGTGCGCCGAGGCTTCCTGCGCGACGACCTGTTCGTGGCGGTGCACGAGCAGTTCATGACCGACACGGCGCAGCTGGCCGACATCGTCATCCCCGCCACCACCTTCCTGGAGCATGACGACCTCTACCGTGGCGGCGGGCAGATGCACATCCTGATCGGCCGCAAGGTGATCGAGCCGCAGTTCGAATCGCGCGAGAACCACTGGGTGATTTCCGAGCTGGCCCGCCGCGTCGGCGCCGAGCATCCCGGCTTCGGCATGAGCGCGCTGGAGATCATCGACTCCATGCTGAAGACCTCCGGCCTGACCGACGCCGCCACCCTGACGGAGCAGCGCTGGATCGACGCCCAGCCGGATTTCGAGACCTCGCATTTCCTGAACGGCTTCGCCTTTCCGGACGGGCGCTTCCGCTTCGCGCCGGACTGGGCGGCGCTCGGTCCCTACGGCGCCGGCCAGTTGCCGGAACTGCCGGACCACATGGCGCCCGGCCGCCCGGCCGACGCGGAGCATCCCTTCCGCCTCGTCACCGCCCCGGCGCGGCAGTTCCTGAACTCCAGCTTCACCGAGACGGTGACCGCCCAGCGCCGCGAAGGCCGTCCCACCGTCCTGATCCATCCGGAGGACGCGGCGGACCTCGCCCTGGCCGACGGCGACGCCGTGCGCCTCGGCAACGGGCTGGGCAGCGTCGTCGTCCACGCCAAGCCCTTCGCCGGGGTGCCGCGCGGGGTGGTGATCGTGGAAGGCATCTGGCCGAACAGCGCCTTCCTGGAGGGGATAGGGATCAACACCCTGACCTCGCCCGAGCCGATCCCGCCGGCGGGCGGTGCGGCCTTCCACGACACGGCGGTGTGGCTGCGCGCGGCGTGACGTGGCCACGGCCTCCCATCACCGGACATGATCCGTCCCATCTGAACAAATCATTTTTCACGATGGCCGGACTGTCCTAGCCTCCCTCCGCGGATCACCGAAAGCGGAGGGCGGCGCGATGCCGGTTCACACCAGTCTGACCCAGCGCCTGGGCCTGTCCAACCCCATCGTACAGGCCCCGATGGCCGGGGGCGCCGACACGGCGGACCTCGTCGCCGCGGTGGGCGAGGCCGGCGGGATCGGCTTCGTCGGCGCGGCCTATCTGTCACCGGAGCAGATCGCCGAACGGGCGCGGGCGATCCGCGCCCGGACTTCCCGCCCCTTCGGGATCAACCTGTTCGCCCCCCTGCCCGCGCCCGACGCACCGGGCGCCGGGAGGATGGACGCGGCGGTCGCTGCCATCGCGCACTACCACGCCGACCTCGGCCTGCCCTCTCCCGGAACGCCGGTCCTGGGAGCCGACGGATTCGCCGCCCAACTGGCAGCGGCGCTGGACTGCGGGGCGTCGGCGTTCAGCTTCACCTTCGGCATCCCGCCCGCCGACGCATTGGCCGCCATCAAGGCGCGGGGCATGCTCCTGATCGGCACGGCGACCGGCGTCGAAGAAGCCATTGCGCTGGAGCGGGCGGGCATGGACGCCGTGATCGCCCAGGGTTCCGAGGCCGGTGGGCACCGCGGCAGCTTCGCCACGGGCCCGGGCGAGGTGGATTTCGCCGCCGGACTGGTCGGCACCATGGCGCTGGTTCCGCAGGTGGTGGACGCGGTGAAGCTGCCCGTTCTGGCCTCCGGCGGCATCATGGACGGGCGCGGCATCGTGGCGGCGCTGGCTCTGGGCGCTGCCGGCGTGCAGATGGGTACCGCCTTCCTGACCTGCGCCGAGGCCGGCATCCCCGAGGCGCACAAGCGGGCGATCCTCGACGCCCGCGAGACCCAGACGCGGGTGACCCGCGCCTTCTCGGGCCGCCCGGCGCGCGGGATCGTGAACCGGGTCATGGAGGACATCGCGGACGGCGACGCCCTGCCCTTCCCCCTTCAGAACGCGCTGACCCGCCCGATGCGCACCGCCGCGGCGCAGCAGGGGCGCGCCGAGTTCCTGTCTCTGTGGGCCGGACAAGGCGTCCGCCTTGCGCGGCGGCAGACGGCGGCGGAGCTGATGGCGCGGCTGGTGGACGAAACCGACGCCACGGTCCGGCGCCTGACGGGGATCATCTGACGGAAGCCATCGTATGAGCGGCGGTCAGCCGGCCACCGTGGCCTCCGCGCAGACGCGGTTGCGCCCGCCGCGCTTGGCGGTGTAGAGCGCCTCGTCGGCGCGGCGCAGCAGGGCCAGCAGATCCTCGCCGGGCCGGTATTCCGCCGCGCCGACCGACAAGGACACCGATCCGTAGTTGGCGTTGCGCGTCCGGTTGATGATCTGCCGCGACCCCACCGAGGCGCGAAGCTGCTCGGCCACCTTGATGGCGTTGGCAAGCGCGGTGTGGGGCAGGATGACGCTGAACTCCTCCCCGCCGTAGCGGGCGACGGTGTCGCGCCCCTTCACCCCCTCGGTCAGCACCTTGGCGACCAGCTTCAGCACATGGTCGCCGACGAGATGGCCATGGACGTCGTTGAAGCGCTTGAAATGATCGATGTCCACCATCAGCAGGGTCATCGGCATGCCGGTCTGCATCGCCTCCTCCGCGGCGGAGGCCAGCGCCAGATCGAAGCCGCGCCGGTTGACAATGCCGGTCAACCCGTCGGTCATCGCCTCGCGACGCGCGGAATCCAGAACGACGCGCAACTCGGCCAGCTGCTGGCTGGATTCGAGGAGCTGGCTCTGCAGACGGGTCTGGCGATCCACGATGGCGGTCGTCTCCGCCGCGATGGCCGCCACCATGGCGCGCAGCTCGGCCAGGCTCATCGGCTGGTCCAGTTCCCCCCGGAAACCGGCCAGCGCCTGCCCGTAGCGGTCAGTCTCCGACCCGACGCTGCCCAATTGGTCGAGGATGCGCCCCAGAGCGACGCGCGCGCGTTCCGACGTTTCGCGGATGGCCTGGGCCTCGGCATCGAGCGTGAAGAAGCGTTTGTACAGCTCGTCGCAATGACCTTGCGACAGCGTGGCGCCGTCGCGCTGGGCCAGTTCGATGGCCCGCGTCAGGTCCGGGTTCTGCCCACCGAAATAAGCGTACCAGAGGGTGAAGTTTTCCGGATTCGGCAGAAGCCCATGGACGGCGATCCGATCCATGGCGCGGCTCGCGAGAATCCGCGCCGTCTCGAAATCCTGATCGCCCGCCATCGTGCCCGCCTTTCCACTGCGTTTTGAAAAAAGCTACCGCAGCGGGAAAGAGACGGGCAAGCGACTTTCCAAATGGGTCACTATATTACAATTGCGAGGAAATTTACTTACGAATTCCTCAGTTGCACTGACCTACGGATTTCTCGGCGCACACCGTCGTGCCGTCGATCCAGGTGGCGCCCGACAAATCGGCGTGCCGCAGGTCCGCCCCGCCGAGACGCGCCCCGGTGAAGTTGGCGTTGTGCAGAATGGCGTTCACCAGCTTCGCGTTGCGCAGGTCGGTTTCCTTCAGGGACGCCCCGGTCAGATCGGCCCGCGTGAAATCGGCCTCGATCAGGCGGGCGCCATCCAGCTTCACCCCCGGCATGGTGGCGCTGAAGAATTTCGCGCGGTAGCTGTCGGTCTCCGAGAGGTCGGCGTCCTTCAGCGTGGCCCGCTGGAAGGTGGCGTCGCGCAGCATTGCCCCGGCCAGTTTCGCCGACGACAGATCGCGCCCGTCGAAATAGCAGCGGCGCCAGTTCACCTTCGGCTGCGCCGGGTCGGTGCATTCGGCCAATGCGGCGGATGGGACCAGGGCTGTGCCCAGGAAGGTGGAAAGTACCGCGAAGGCGGCGAAAATTGTCGTCTTCATGCGCCAACAGATAGTGTCGCAGGGGCCGAATAACAAAGGGTCCGGCGCAACAAAAGGCGGTGGTGGGCAGCGACTTACCGTCACGCCCCCTTCGGCGTCCGCAGCGCGACCGAACGACCGGCCTGCGGCGGCACGGGCAGAGCGGCGTGCTCGGCCGCGGTGCGTGTCAGCCGCTCCGCGGTTTCCGGAGCCAGCGGCACCGAACGGCGCTCCGCCAGATCGACATGGAGCAGGACGAATTCCGCCGTGGCGGCGAGGAAGCCGTCCTCCTCATGGCGCATTTCGTGGAACAGATGCAGCCGCTTGGCGTCCGCACCCAGGACCAGGGAGGTGAAGGTCAGCCCATCCCCCTCCGTCACCTCGCGGGCGTAGGTCAAGTGCGCCTCCACCGCGAACATCGACCGTCCCTCACCCTCCGCATAGGCCTTGCCGATCCCGAAACGGTCGAGCACGGCATCGGTCGCGTGATCGAAGGCGAGCAGGTAATAGGCCACGTTCATGTGGCCGTTGTAGTCGATCCACTCCGGGCGGACGGTTTCCCGGTGCAGGCGAAGCGGGGTGGGCGAATGGTTCATGCCCTCAAGGATAAGCGATGCCGCCACGCTTTGGGAACCGGCTTGGACGGTCAGCCAAGCCGGTTCCGGCGATCCTGGAACGCCTCTTTCCCCATCGCGACGCGGGAAAGGAGGCGATGCCCCGGTTCAGGCGCCCCGCGTCACACGCTGAAGTACTTCGCCCGCGGGTGATGGAGGACGATGGCGGACGTGCTCTGCTCCGGGTGGAGCTGGTGCTCGTCGGACATCTCCACGCCGATCCGCCCGGCGTCGAGGAGCGTCAGAAGCTGCTCCTGGTCGGCGAGGTTCGGGCAGGCCGGATAGCCGAAGCTGTAGCGGCTGCCGCGGTAGGCCTGCTGGAGCAGCTTCTCCTTATCGCGGCTGTCCTCGGCGCCGTAGCCCAGCTCGGCGCGGATGCGGGCGTGGACATACTCCGCCATGGCCTCGGTCATCTCCACCGACAGGCCGTGCAGGTAGAGGTAGTCCTGGTAGCGGTTCTCGGCGAACCACTCCCGCGCCACCTCGGCGCAATGCTGGCCCATGGTGACGATCTGCAGGCCCAGCACGTCGCGCTCGCCGTCGTTCACGTCGCGCAGGAAGTCAGCGATGCACTCGCCGTCCTCCTTCGCCTGACGCGGCAGGGTGAAGCGGGCGACCTCGCTGGTCCCATCCTCGGCGAACAGGATGACGTCGTCGCCGTCGGCCGCCGCCTTCCAGTAGCCGTAGACCGCCTGGGGCCGCAGGATCTCCTCCTTCGCGGCGATCTGAAGAATGCGGTCGAGCACCGGGCGAAGCTCCTTCTTCGCCCACTCCTTGAACTCCTCGAAGGACTTGCCGTCCTTCCGGTAGCCCCACTGGAGCTGGTAGAGCATGCGCTCGTTCAGGTAGGTCACCAGCGTCTTCAGCGGGACATGCTCGATGACCTTCGGCCCCCAGAAGGGCGGCGTCGGCACCGGCACGCCCTCGGCCAGACGGGCGCGGCGGGCGCGGGCGGCGTCCTTGTCCACCGGACCGACGGTGGCGCTCGTCGCCTGCCCGAGCACGCGGCGGCGGTTGACCGCCCGGCCCGCCCGCTTGGCCTGCTGGATGGCGAGCTGCTGGTCGAAGCTGCCGCCCACCACCTGATCCATCAGGGTCAACCCGTCGAAGGCGTCGCCCGCGTAGGCCACGCGACCCGAGCCGTAGGAGGCCACGCAGTCCGTCTCCACATAGGCGCGGGTCAGCGCGGCGCCGCCGAGCAGGACCGGAACCTCCAGCCCCTCGCGGGTCATCTCCTCCAAATTCTCGCGCATGACGACGGTGGACTTCACCAGCAGGCCGGACATGCCCACGGCGTCGGCCTTGTGCTCCTTCGCCGCCTGGATGATCGCGCCGACCGGCTGCTTGATGCCCAGGTTGACCACCTTGTAGCCGTTGTTGGTCAGGATGATGTCGACGAGGTTCTTGCCGATGTCGTGGACGTCGCCCTTCACGGTGGCCAGCACCATGGTGCCCTTCTGCTGGCCGTCCAGCTTCTCCATGTGCGGCTCCAGCCACGCCACGGCGGCCTTCATGGTCTCCGCGGACTGGAGCACGAAGGGAAGCTGCATCTTGCCGGCGCCGAACAGCTCGCCCACCACCTTCATGCCGTCGAGCAGGTAGGTGTTGATGATCTCCAGCGGCGGGTGGGTCTTCATCGCCTCGGCGAGATCGTCCTCTAGCCCGGTGCGGTCGCCGTCGACGATGCGCTCCTTCAGCCGTTCCTCGACCGTCTCGGCGCGGGCCTTCTTCTTGGCGTCCGCGGCCTTGCGGCCTTCGAACAGCGCGATGAAGGCCTGGAGCGGATCATACCCTTCCGCGCGGCGATCGAAGATCAGGTCCTCGGCGGTCTTGACCTCCTTTTCGGGGATCAGGTGCAGCGGCATGATCTTCGACACATGCACGATGGCGCCGGTCATGCCGCGCTTCACCGCATGGTCGAGGAAGACCGAATTCAGGACGTGGCGCGCCGCCGCGTTCAGGCCGAAGGAGACGTTGGACAGGCCCAGGATGATCTGGCAGCCGGGCATCTCACGGCTGATCGCCTCGATGCCCTCCAGCGTCCAGATGGCCAGCTTGCGGTCGTCCTCGTTGCCGGTGGCGATGGTGAAGGTCAGCGGGTCGAACAGCAGGTCGTGGGCCGGCAGGCCGAACTCGTTGACCGCGAGGTCGTAGAGGCGCTTGGCGACGGCGAGCTTGCGCTCCGGCGTCTTCGCCATGCCCTCCTCGTCGATGGTCAGCGCGATCACCGCCGCGCCGAACTTCTTGGCGAGCGCGAGGCGCTTGCGGGCCGGCTCCTCGCCGTCCTCGAAGTTGATCGAGTTGAGGATCGCCTTGCCGCCGTAGAGCGCCAGCGCCTTCTCCAGAACGATGTATTCGGTGGAGTCGATGACTAGCGGGGCGGTGACCGAGCCGGCGAAGCGCTGCACGACGGCCTGCATCTCCGCCACCTCGTCGCGGCCGACGAAGGCGGTGCAGACGTCCAGCGTGTGCGAGCCTTCCTTCACCTGCTCGCGCGCCATCTCGACGCAGCCGTCCCAGTCGTTCTTCTCCTGAAGCTCGCGCCACTTCTTGGAGCCGTTGGCGTTGCAGCGCTCGCCGATGGCGAAGAAGGCGTTCTCCTGGCGCAGCGTGACCTGGGAGTAGAGCGAGGCGACCGCGGGCACCCAATGGACCGTGCGGCCCTTCGGATTCGGGCGGTGCGAGCCCGCCGGGGCCAGCTTGCGCAGCATCTGGTTGGCCGCCGCGATGTGCGGGACGTTGGTGCCGCAGCAGCCGCCGACGAGATTCACCCCATCCTCAGTCACGAAGCGCTCCAGCCAGTGCGCGAAGTCGTCGGCGCGCAACGGGTAGTGCGTCTTGCCGTCGACCAGTTCCGGCAGGCCGGCGTTCGGCTGCACGGAGACGAGGCCCGGCCAGTTCTGGGTCAGCCACTTCACATGCTCGCTCATCTCCAGCGGGCCGGTGGCGCAGTTCAGGCCCATCAGCGGGACGTCCAGCGCCTGGATCACCGTGGCCGCCGCGGCGATGTCGGTGCCGACCAGCAGCGTGCCCGTGGTTTCCACCGTCACCTGGACGAAGACCGGCGTGTCGCTTCCGGCCTCGGCGCGGGCGCGCTTGATGCCGTTGACGGCGGCCTTGATCTGCAGCGGGTCCTGGCAGGTCTCGACCAGGATGGCGTCGGCACCGCCGGCGATCAGACCGGCCGCCTGGACGAAGAAGCTGTCCTCAAGGTCCTGATAGGGGATATGGCCCAGGCTGGGCAGCTTGGTGCCCGGCCCGACCGAGCCGATGACGAAGCGCGGCTGCCCGTCCGTGAAGGTCTCCGCCGCCTCGCGCGCCAGTTCGACCGCGCGCTGGTTGATCTCGAACGCCTTCTCGGAGATGCCGAACTCGCCCAGCGTCACCGGGGAGGCGCCGAAGGTGTCCGTCTCCACCATGTCCGCGCCGGCCTCGAAATAGCCGCGGTGGATCTCCCGCACGATGTCCGGACGCGAGAGCGGCAGGATGTCGGTGCAGTTCTCGTGCCCCCAGTAGTCCTTCTCCACGTCGAGATCGAGCGCCTGGATGCGGCTGCCGAACCCGCCGTCGCAGAGCAGGACGCGGTCGCGGAGAGTGTCGAGAATGTGCGGCATGGGAAGATCGGGTCCGTTTCGGAAGGAAGGTCGGGCGGAAAGGGTCAAGAGGTTGTCAGCGGTTCACTCAAGGCCATGGCGGTTCGTGGGCCACCAGTCGTGATCAAGCACCTGCTCCAGCGTGTAGGGGCAATCCTGTGGGACGGCGTCTTCGGACATTCCATCCCGGGCGAGACCAAGGACGGCCAAGCGGCGGGCATCCCGGTGGGCACGCGCGAGGTCAATTTTCTTGCGCAGGCTGGGGCTGGCGTCGATCTCGTCCCAGGCGGCGATGCGGTGATTGACCACCGACTCCCGCCACCCCAGCCGGGGGTCGGGCGCGGGCGAACGTTCGAGCTTCAGAAGATGCTCGATCACCCGCTTCAGTGCGCTGCCAAGCGCCTTGGCATCCGAACGCCCCATGTCCTCGATCTCCCCCGCCACATGCTCCCAATCGATGGGCGTATCGAGGCGTTCGCGGGCGGCTTCGCGGAGAAGGCGGGCCTGTTCCTGGGTCCAGGCGTAGAAGTCGTCGTCGTAGCCGATCCGGCTGTCCATGGCCCTTCCTCCGCGACCGCGATGATCCGCAACACCCTAGCACAGGGGGGCGGTCAGGACACCGCCGGCTGCTTTGCCTTGACGCCCAGCATTCGGCAGATGGCCACCGTCAGGTCGGAGCGGTTCAGCGTGTAGAAATGGAAGTCCTTGATGCCCTGGGCCTGGAGTGCCTGGCACTGCTCCGCCGCCATGGTCGCGGCGACGAGCTGACGGGTCTCCGGATCGGCGTCCAGCCCCTCAAAGGTCTCGGCGAAGCGCTTGGGCATCGCCGCCCCGCACTTGCCGGCGAACTCCACCGCGCGGGCGAAGTTGGTGATCGGCAGGATGCCGGGCACGATCGGCACGGTGATGCCGGCGGCGGCGCAGCGGTCGAGGAACCGGAAATAGGCGTCGTTGTCGAAGAAGAACTGGGTGATCGCCCGGGTCGCCCCGGCGTCCACCTTGCGCTTCAGGTTGTCCAGGTCGAACTGGGCGCTCGGCGCTTCCGGATGGGACTCCGGATAGGCGGCGACGGAGATCTCGAAATCGGCGACCTTCCTCATCCCCGCCACCAGATCGGCGGCGTAGGCGTAGCCGCCGGGATGCGGCACGTAGCGCCCACCCACCCCGCCCTCGGTCTCCGGCGGATCGCCGCGCAGGGCCACGAGATGGCGGATGCCGGCGTCCCAATAGGTGCGGGCGATGGCGTCGATCTCCTCGCGTGTCGCACCCACGCAGGTGAAGTGGGCGGCGGCGGGGATGCCCGTCTCCTTCTGGATGCGCGTCACCGTGTTGTGCGTGCGCTCGCGGGTCGAGCCGCCGGCCCCGTAGGTCACCGAGACGAAGGACGGGCCGAGCGGGGCCAGGCGCTGGATCGCCTGCCACAGGCTCTGTTCCATCTTCTCCGTCTTGGGCGGGAAGAATTCGAAGCTGACCGACGGGGTGCCGGACGTCATGACTGGGCTCCGCTGATGGAGAGGATGGAAGACACGGCCGGGGATGCGCCCTTCGCGGCGCGCACCGCCGGCCAGATGGTTACGGTAAGCGGTTCGCCCGGCAGATGCACCACCGCGCCGCACTCCAGGCCGGATTGGCGGCACCAGGCGGCGACCTCGGCGTCGGAGAAGCCCAGCCGGCGGTGCGCATGCTCCGCGCGCAGGGTCTCCAGGACATGGGGGGCGAAATCGACCACCAGCAGCAGGCCGCCGGGCCGCAGCACCCGCGCCGCCTCGGCCAGAAGATCGGCCGGCGCCTCCGCGAAGTGCAGCACTTGGTGGACGACCGCCGCGTCGAAGGACCCGGACGGAAAGGGAAGCTGGTACATGTCCGCCTGCCGCACGTGGCAATGGCGAAGCGCCGTATCCTCCAGCTTGGTGCGGGCAATCGACAGCATCTCGCGCGACTGGTCGACGCCCACGGCGCGCCGGGCGCGCGGCCCCAGCACCTCCAGCATGCGGCCCGTGCCGGTGCCGATGTCCAGAAGGTCGCCGATCCCGTCGGCGGGGATCAGGCGCAGCAACGCCTCCTCCACCTCGCGTTCCGGGACGTGGAGGGAGCGGATTTCATGCCAGCGGGCGGCGTTCTCCCGGAAGTAGCTGGCCGCCGCCTCCGAGCGGGCGCGCTTGATCGCGTCCAGCCGCTCCAGGTCCAGCGTCAGCGTCGGGTCGTCGGACGGGATGGCGTCCACCAGCACCCGCGCCAGCTCGCCCGAGGCCCCGCGTTCCGTCAGCCGGTAAAAGGCGAAGGTGCCCTCCCGGAAGCGGTCGAGCAGCCCGGCGTCGCACAGGAGCTTCAGATGGCGCGACACCCGCGGCTGGCTCTGCCCCAGGATCTGGGTCAGTTCGGTCACCGTCAGCTCGCCATGCGCGCACAACGCCAACAGCCGAAGCCGCGTGGTTTCCGCCGCCGCCTTCAATGTCGCAAGCAGTTCGTCCATGACCGCCGGCACCGTCCCCAATGCCCCCGAAGGGCTGGCCGACCACCGCGGTCCGCCATGCGGGATACAGATATAAAGATATCTTTATGCAGCGTAAACACGTTTTCACCGCACCCCTTCCAATCGGGGGGAAGCGGCTGACGGAACCCCCGGACGGCACGCGAAGGGCGCGGCAATCCTACCACAAGGGGCGGTATCCGTATGGTGACCTCGCGTGGCACGCTGGTCAAAAGGCGGCGCCTGTGTTAGGCACGGAACAAAGGGATCGCACGGATTTTCCGGGCGATGTCCTGTCCGGCAGCGTCCGTTGCCGCCCGGCGGGGGGGGTCGAACCCTTCGGACGTGGCGCGACGGGGCCGCGGAATCGGATGCCCCGCCCAAAGTCGTGTCCCCAGAAAGAGCCGTCGCCGATGAAGCTGGCCAACCTCTCCCGCTCCCTTCTTCGCTCGGCCGCCGTGGCCGTCGTCGCCCTCGGCATGGCGGGCTGCGCAACCGCGCCCGGCAGCAACGAAGCCGATGTCACGGTCAGCGATCCCCTGGAGATTCCCAACCGATTCGTCTTCGCCGTCAACGAGACCGCGGACATCCTGCTGATCCGCCCGGCGACGGAAGTGTATGTGGGCGTCGTCCCCGACCCGCTGCGTCAGGCGGTGCACAACTTCGTCCAGAACCTGCTCGGCCCGCTCTACATCGCCAACAACCTGTTGCAGGGTGATTTCGAGGGCGCCCAGGTCGCCACCGGCCGGTTCATGACCAACACCATCCTCGGCCTCGGCGGCCTCGCCGACGTGGCGACGGAGGCCGGTATCGGCGACCGTCCGGAGGATTTTGGCCAGACGCTGGGTGTCTGGGGCGTCGGACCGGGGCCCTACGTGGTGCTGCCGTTCCTCGGCCCGTCGAACGTCCGCGACACGCTGGGCTACGGCGTCGACACGTTGGCCGACCCGTTCCGCATCGGCACCAACGCGGCCGGGGCGGACGGCGCGCAGTACGGCCGGACCGCCGCCGCCGGTCTGGACCGCCGCTCGCAGCTCCTGCGCGAGATCGACGACCTGCGCAAGAACTCGCTGGACTTCTACGCGACGGCCCGCAGCCTGTACGCGCAGCAGCGCCGCGCCGCGATCGCCAACGACATCGCGCCGGCGACGCCGGAGTTCCCCGATTTCGACGAACCCGCCAAGAAATAAGGAGGAGGCCTGCCGCGGTGCGACCGTCCGCGCTCGATCCTTTAACCGATTGAGTGTTGACAAAGCCTCCGCGGCAGCCACTTTTGCCTTGCCATGCTGACACGTCGCCTGTTTCTCGTGTGCGCGGCCCTGCTCGCGGTGAGCAGCTGGGCCGCCCGTCCCGCCGCCGCGCAATCGGCCGATCCGGGCGCGACCGCGTTCATCCAATCGCTGGGTAACGAGGCCGTCGCCACCTTCTCGAACAAGAGCCTGTCGCGCGAACAGGCGGTGCAGCGCTTCCGCACCCTGCTCTACCAGGGCTTCGACGTGGCCTACATCGGGCGCTGGGTGCTGGGCCGCTATTGGAACTCCGCCACGCCGCAGCAGCACGACGAGTACCAGAAGCTGTTCGAACGGTTGATCGTCAACACCTACGCCGACCGCTTCGTCGAGTATTCGGGCGAGACCTTCCGGATCTCCGGGTCCCGCGTGGAAGGCGAAGCGGACACCATGGTCTCCACCCAGATCGTCCGCCCCAACGGCCCGCCGGTGAATGTGGACTGGCGCGTGCGCAAGCGCGACACCGCCTACAAGATCATCGACGTGGTGGTCGAGGGCGTGAGCATGGGCGTGACCCAGCGCCAGGAATTCGCTTCCGTCATCGGCCAGAACGGCGGTCGGGTCGAAGGGTTGCTCCAGGCGCTGCGCCAGAAGGTCGGTAGCGCCGGCTGATCCTTCGCTCCGCGCGTCCCGGAAAGACCGGACCATCTCAAGGGCTGCCTTCAGGCGGCCCTTTTTCACGGCTGCTTTTTCATGGCCCCTTTTTCATGATGGGCCCAAACGGCGATTCCGTGACGAACACCGCCGGAAGGGGTATGGTCCCGCCCGAAGCCTCTCTTGTGTGTTGCAGCAGCGGGCGCCCCATCCGATGGCCGACCGGACTCCGAACGAGATCGAAGAGATCAAGGCGATCATCCTCGCCCACCAGACGTGGCTGACGCGCCGCGGCGGGCGGCGGGCCGACCTCAGCTTCCGCGATCTTTCGAATCTCAACCTCGACCGGGTGAACCTGAACGGGGCGAAGCTGGCCGGAACCAATCTGGTCGGCGCCCGCCTCGTCCGGGCCGACCTCTCGCAGGCCGACCTGTTCGGCGCCGACATGGAAGGGGCGAACCTGACCGCCTCGACGCTGATCGGGGCGGATCTGCGCGGCGCCAACCTGCACCGCGCCATCCTGACCGACGCCAACCTGCGCGGCGCCGACTTCCGGGCCGGGTCCCTGATGAACGGAACGAGCGACAAGCCGCGCAGCGACGGCGTCACCCGCCTGACCGAGGCGAAGATGGAGCGCTCCATCCTGGCCGGCGCGAACTTCACCGGGTGCGACCTCAGCGGCGCCGACCTGAACGACGCCGATCTGACGGGCGCCGACATGACCGCGGCCGTCCTGGTCGGCGCCGATTTCTGGGGCGCCACCCTGGACGGCGTGACCTTCGACGGCACCACCATCGACGAGGCGACGCTCGACCGCAACTACCTGCCCGCCTCCCTCCCGGAGAACGCCATCGTCAAGCCGGCCTACAAGCCGATGCCGGCGGGCGCCTTCCTGGAGGCCGTCACCGAGCACGAGCGGTGGGTGAACAGCCAGGGGGCGGAGGGCCGCCATCTCGATCTCGATCTCGTCTCGGTGATCGGGGCCGACCTGACCGGCCGCGTGCTCGCCGCCGCACGGCTGCGCCGTTGCCGCCTGATGGGTGTGCGGCTGCGCAAGGCCAGCTTGGAGATGGCCGACCTCTCCTACACCGAGATGATCGGGGCCGACCTGACGGAGGCCTGCCTGAACGGCACCAACCTGCGCCGGGCCGGGCTGTCCCGCGCCGTCCTGGCCCGCGCCGACGCCCGCCCCGCCCGCCTGTCCGGCGACCGTCCCTGGCCCGCCAATTTCGACGGCGCCAACCTGACCGGCGCCGACCTGCGCGACGCCCGGATGGAGGACGCGGTGCTGCGTTCCGCCAAGCTGGGTGGCGCGAAGCTCGACGGCACGGGGATCACGGTGACGGTGGACACCGCGCCATCGCCGCCCCCGGCGCCGGAGGAACGGCGGGCGCAGAAGCGCTACGCCCAGCCCTGTCTGGTCGTCCAGACCGACCGTGGCGCCCATTCCTCCCGCAACTGGTCGATCGGCGGCGTCAGTTTCTACGCTCCGGACGATCTGTTCGAGGAGGGCGAGACGATCGAGGGCCGCCTGTCCATCGCCGGGCGGAACGACATCATGGCCACCGCGCGTATGGTCGTCGTGCACAAGGGCGCGGGGAAAGGCCAAGTGTCCGTGCGCTTCCACCAGTACGGCGACGATCTCAAGCAGCTCTTGAAGACCGCCTTCCTGGAGCATCAGAAGCTGGAAGGGTAGCCGGAGAACGCCCCCTCCCCCGAAGGGGGAGGGGGCGTTCGCCGGAGCCGCTTAGGAACGGACCAGCGGCTTGTACTTGATGCGGTGCGGGTTCACCGCATCCTCGCCCAGACGGCGCTTCTTGTCGGCCTCGTAGGCTTCGAAGTTGCCCTCGAACCACTCCACATGGCTGTCGCCCTCGAAGGCCAGGATGTGGGTGGCGAGGCGGTCGAGGAACCAGCGGTCGTGGCTGATGACCACGGCGCAGCCGGCGAAGCTCTCCAGCGCCTCTTCCAGGGCCCGCAGCGTGTCGACGTCCAGATCGTTGGTCGGTTCGTCGAGCAGCAGGACGTTGGCGCCGGACTTCAGCATCTTGGCGAGATGGACGCGGTTGCGCTCACCGCCGGAGAGCTGGCCGACCTTCTTCTGCTGGTCCGGACCGCGGAAGTTGAAGGACGAGACGTAGGCGCGGCTGGGCATCGACTTCTTGCCGAGGTCGATGATGTCCAGCCCGTCGGAAATCTCCTCCCACACGGTCTTGTTCGGGTTCAGCGAATCGCGGCTCTGGTCGACATAGCCCAGCTTCACCGTCTCACCGACGCGGAAGGTGCCGGCGTCCGGCCCATCCTGCTCGGTGATCATGCGGAACAGGGTGGTCTTACCGGCGCCGTTCGGGCCGATCACGCCGACGATGCCGCCCGGCGGCAGGCGGAAGGACAGGCCGTCGATCAGCAGGCGGTCGCCGAAGCCCTTGTTGATGCTCTCGGCCTCGATGACGACGTTGCCCAGGCGCGGCGGCGTCGGGATGACGATGCGGGCCTCGCCCGTCGCTTCCTTGCCGCTCTCGGCCAGCAAGGTCTCGTAGGCGGAGATGCGGGCCTTGCTCTTGGCCTGACGGGCGCGCGGGGACTGCCGGATCCATTCCAGCTCGGTGGCGAGCTGCTTCTGGCGGGCCTCCTCGGCGCGGCCTTCCTGCTCCAGACGCTTCTGCTTCTGCTCCAGCCAGGAGGAATAGTTGCCTTCCCACGGAATCCCCGACCCGCGGTCGAGTTCGAGGATCCAGCCAGTCACGTTGTCGAGGAAGTAGCGGTCGTGGGTGACCAGGACGACGGTGCCCTTGTAGTCCTCCAAGTGCTTCTGCAGCCACGCCACGGACTCGGCGTCCAGATGGTTGGTCGGCTCGTCGAGCAGCAGCAGGTCGGGCTTTTCCAGAAGCAGCTTGCACAGCGCGACGCGGCGGCGCTCACCGCCAGACAGCTTGGTCACGTCGGAATCGCCCGGCGGGCAGCGCAGCGCGTCCATGGCGATCTCGACCGTGCGGTCGATGTCCCAGGCGTCGGCGGCGTCGATCTTTTCCTGAAGCTCGGCCTGCTCGGCCATCAGCGCGTCGAAGTCGGCGTCCGGGTCGCCCATCGCCTCAGACACGGCGTTGAAGCGGTCCAGCAGGCCCTTGGTCTCGGCCAGGGCCTCCAGGACGTTCTCCTGCACCGTCTTCGTCGGGTCGAGCTGCGGCTCCTGCGACAGGTAGCCGACCTTGGCGCCCTGCGCGGCCCAAGCCTCGCCCGAATAATCCTTGTCCAGGCCGGCCATGATCTTCATCAGGGTCGACTTGCCGGCGCCGTTGACGCCGAGGACGCCGATCTTCACGCCGGGCAGGAAGGACAGCCAGATGTTGTCCAGAACCTTCTTGCCGCCGGGGTAGACCTTGGACAGGCCCTTCATCACATAGACATATTGATAGGACGCCATGCGCCGCTCCGACCCTTCTGCACAAAAAGGAAAAATCCAGGACGCCACCCGCGGCGCCACTTCGCTCGTTCAGGGTTTTAGCGCATAAGGACGCGGCATGAAACGGCGAAGGAGGGAAGCCGGGTGGTCGAGATTTATGTGGATGCCGATGCCTGCCCGGTAAAGTCGGAAATTTACCGGGTGGCCGGGCGCAACGGAATCAAGGTGTGGATCGTCAGCAACGGCCCGCTCCGCCTGCCCAACGAATGCCTGTCGGAGCTGGTCGTCGTCGGGTCGGAGTTCGACGCCGCCGACAACTGGATCGCCGAGCACGCGACCGAGGCCGACATCGTGGTCACCGCCGACATCCAGCTCGCCGACCGCTGCGTCAAGAAGCGCGCCGTGGTGATCGGCCCGACCGGCCGCCCCTTCACCGACGACAGCATCGGCTCGGCCATCGCCACCCGCGCGCTGATGCAGGATCTGCGCGACATGGGCGTGGTCAGCGGCGGCAACAAGCCGATGAGCCAGCAGGACAAGTCGAAGTTCCTGCAGACGCTCGATCAGGCGGTGCAAGCGCTGAAGGCCGGACGGCGGCCGAAATGGCGGTGAGGCGTCACTCGGGCAAAGTTCACTTGGGCAAAGTTCACTTGGGCAGGATTCACTCGGGCAGCGCGCCGGCCTGACCGGCGGCGAAGGCGCGCGCCTGCCCGTGCGTGGCGATCCCCCGCTGCTCCAGCCGCGTCAGCAAACCCGCGGCCAGTTCCGCCTCGACCAGGGCGGGGGCGAAGGGACCCAGGCGGCGGTCGGTGGCGATGCCGAAGGCGGCGCCCAATTGCACCAGCGAGGCCCCCTCCAGCGCCGGATCGAGCGCCGCGGCGAGCCGGGCGAGGTCGAGCGTCGGCGGCGCCTCCGGCTCTGGCAGGCCGGCGTCGCGGCAGGCGCGGGCCAGCGTGCCGAGCGCCGTGTCCACCCCCCAGCCGACCACCGCGCAGCCGCGCAGGGCGTCGGCGATCACCAGCCAAGCCGCGGCGAAGGGGCGCGCGCCTTCCACCATCGCCGCGGTCACGCCGTGGGTCGCAGTGCCCTCCGCCGGGATCGGCGCGCCGGGATCGATGAACAGCTCCAGCGACAGGCTGCGGAAGACGCGCGGCCCGACCATCCGCACCGTCCCCACGGCGACGACCGGCCCCTCCTCCGCCCGCCCGGTGGCGGTGGCCACCCACAGGCTGACCATCGGCAGGGCCAGCAGCGGGTCCTCGTCGCCGAGATGGACGGGACGGGCGTTGGGGCGCAGCAGCCTCCGCTCGCCGGACAGCAGCGGCTGCGCCTCCCCCGCCTTCGCCGGGAAGACCAGGGCGATCCCCGACTGGAGCCCCAGATCCTTGACGCGGACCGGCACCTCGCCCCCCTGGGCGCGGCGCAGCAGGGCGGAGACCATCTGGCCGTCCTCGCGCGCCCGCTCGATGGCGCGGAACAGCTCGGGGCGCGACAGGTGGTCGTAGATGTCGGCCCCGGCCGCCAGCCCAAGATGGGCGGAGGCCGCCGGATTCAGCGTGTCGATCCGCCCGAAATCGTCGAGCACCACCACCGGCTCCTCCAGCGCGGCGATCACCCCGGCCAGCCGTTCGCCCGGACGGCTTTCGCCGTGGCGGCCATGACGCAGCGCCTCCGCCGCCGCCCGCGCGAGGTCGCCGGCCTCGTCCTCCTTCGCATCGGCGGCGAGGGAGGCGGCGCTGCGTCCACGCCACGCAGACAGGGTCTCGCGCAGCCGGCCCAGATCGCGGAAATGGCGGTTCAGCCGGGCAAAGGCCATCCACAGCGCCAGCACGCCGATCCCGACCGCCCCCATGTCCAGCAAGGAACGCTCGGGATCGGCGACGACCAGCCGCCCGATCTCCACCCCCAGGAAGGCGAGCGCCATGCCCGCCACCGCAAAGCCCAGCACCGCCGAACGCCACGCCCCGCCCCGCATCGGGCCGCCTCCACACACCGTACGAATGGCGCGACTGTAGCGCCCCCGGGTGCCGGCGGAAAGGGAGCGGGCGGGTCAGCCCTCCCGCTCCCGCCCTGCTAATCCGCCGCGAAGCAGTAGAGCAGCCCCGCGCCGCCCGTGCTCTTCAAGGCATCCTGGCTGCAACCGCCCCGCGTCAGGTGCGAGCTGTTCCAGGATTTGGCCGAGGGGTCGTCGCCGAGCCCCATGCGGTCGTGGTGACCGACCATGGCGGCGCCCTCCGTCCCGCTGCGGGTCCAGTTGCCGCAGGTCCGGTCCTCCGCACCATCGAAGGCCGTGCCGTCCGGCTGGCTGCCGGTCAGGATGTCGTGGGTGTTGGGGGTGTCGCCGCGGCCTTTGACCGTCTCACCGGTTTCGGTCAGCCCGGTCTGCTTGGTCAGGCCGTTGGTGGTGTGCAGATCCTCCACGCTGCGGGCGATCACCTGCCCCTTGGCGTTCTGCCAGGGGCCGGGGCCGATGCGGTCGCGGGCGTTCACTGCGGGTCGGCCGTCGGCCGCCTGGGTGGACAGATAGGCCTTCCAGTCGCGGTTCCCCGCCCCGACGGCCTGCGCCAACTGCCGGCAATGGCGATCCGCACCTTCCAGGCCGCCGAGGTCGGCGCCCTTCCCCGATCCGACGCTGGTGATGAAAAAGCTCATGCCCGCGGAGCCTCCGGACGTCTGCGCAGACGCCGGCGCCGCCGCCGACAGAACCGCCGCCGATAGCGCAGCGCCGATGCCAGCCCCAAAGATGGTGCGGACCATGGGTGCCCTCCCCTGCCTTGTTGTTCAGACGATGGTGGTTTGTGGACGCTGGGCCAAACGGCTTTATTCCGCATCCTTTCGGCGCTCCGCCCATCCGCATGGCCGATCCTTCTTTTTTCCCCTTCCGGTGCGGTGCGGAATCCTTATCTTCCCTGGCGGTTCGCTGGGCGACCTCGCCCCAAGAGCCCCATCGAATTATTTAATACGAATTTCGAACCATTTTTCCCACATATCGCTCGAAAGCTCCATGCAACTCAAAATAATTATGAGAGTGAGCGCGAACAAACACACGCTCTCGTTATCCCGCCTTTAAAGATTCAAAGACTTATTTGGAGGCTGTTAATCGCTCATTAAGGCAGTTTTGGCAGATTTGATCTTGCGTTCTCCTTCACATTTTTTGGGTCCGGCGATGGTGATGGTCTACCACCCTTACGCGCTCCAGCATCGGCGGGAACGGCGGTCCGGGCGCAGGCTTGCGCTGGCCTTGATCGTCGCGCTCGGCCTTCCCCTGGCGGTGGGCGCCGGCTACACCCTGGAGACGGTGCGCGGCTACGCGGTGCAGGCCCGTTTGGCGCAGGCGGTGGACGCAGCGGCCCTGGCCGGTGGACGGGTGATGTTCGACGACCAGCGCGACGGCCATATCCGCAGCTTCTTCGACAACGCCTTCACCAAGAGCTTCCTGGGTGCCCACGCCGCGGTGCTGAAGATCGAGGACGACACGCGCAGCGGCGTGCTGACGGTGCACGGACAGGCGACGGTGAAGGCGCTGTTCACCCGCGTCCTGGGCGGCAGTGATCTGGTCGTGGAGGCGCAATCGGTCGTGCGCCGCAACATCCGTGGCCGCAAGGGGTCTTAAACCCTTCGAATCGCACCCCTCGGCGCCGTCGGATGGACGGCCACCACGGCGCCGTGCCCCTGCCCGAATTTTTTAAGGCATCGGGAAGCTTTGCGCTGATACGATACGGGATCAGGTTCACCCACAAGCCGCCCCGCCCCCGTGTCCAGCATCCTGTCCCTATCATCGGCGTCGAACGCTCAATCCCTGTCCGGGATGAGTCGGCTTCGGCAGATGCTGGCCAGCGAAGCCATTGCGGTGCAGCCCATCCGGCGCGTGCCGGGGGAACAGGAACGCCGGCGGTCCGACGATGTCTCGGCCACCGACGATGCGCTGAAAAGCGGAAACTGGACGGAACTGGGCGGAGCGGAAGGCAATCGCGCCGGCCGTGCCGGTTCCTCGTCCAGATTTGCGCTGGACGATGCGGAGGGTGACGACGGACCAGTGACCGGCGCGTCGCCGCGCCTGAGCGCCACCCCCAACGCTGGTTTTATAGCGCAGAGCATCCATCAGGACGCCATGGGCAGCGGCCTGCACATCGAACCCTGGTCCGCCGCCATCACCGCCTACCGCAAGGCCGACGCCGCGGCCTATGCGGCCGGGACGTCGGCGGGGATGTCCGTCTAGGCGGCGGACCGCTCCCCATCGCCTGTTAGGCCCCCATCGCTTAGGACGAGGAGTCCTCGCCGTAGATCTGCTCCTGCTGGTAGGCGGTCAGGCCCACGCGCTGGATCAGGTCGAGCTGGGTCTCCAGCCAGTCGATGTGTTCTTCGGTGTCCTCCAGGATCTCCCGGAAGATTTCGCGGCTCTGATAGTCGCGCACCGCGTCGCAGTCGGCGATGGCTTCCAGCAGGTTGCCGCGGTTGTGGCTCTCGATGCCCAGGTCGGCGGTGAACATCTCCGGCAGGTCCTCGCCGATCTTCAGCTTGTGCAGGTCCTGAAGGTTGGGAAGACCTTCCAGGAACAGGATGCGCTCGATCAGCTTGTCGGCGTGCTTCATCTCGCCGATGGATTCCTCGTAGACCTTGCCCGCCAGCCGGTGCAGGCCCCAGTTCTTCAACATGCGGGCGTGCAGGAAATACTGGTTGATGGCCGTCAGCTCGTTCGTCAGAATCGTGTTGAGGTGCCGGATAACCTTCGGATCACCTTTCATCTACCCCTCCGTCTTGATTGGCCACGCGGGATCGCGCGCGGCGCGCTGTTCTTTTGCCCGACGACTGCCGCCAAGTGTAAGCCAATAGCGCAGGATCGCAATCGGCTTCCGGTTCGGCTGGCTTCAGGGCCGCTCGCCGCGGACCGCCTCGGCCAGCCGGCGCAGCCCCTCGTCCCCGGCCATCGCCTCCACCGGCAGGCCAAGCCGGCGGCGCCAATTCGGATGCTGGTCCACGGTGCCCGGCAGGTTCGGCTGCTCCACCTCGCCAAGCGCGTCCTCGATCTGCACCATGGCGATGCGGCCCGGCGAGCGGGCGAGATAGCGGTGCACCGCCTCCATCAGCTCGCGCGAGAAGGGTTGCGAACCCTCGTTGTTCGGGTAGCGGACCGGGCGCAACCCTTCCCGCTCCAGCGCCTGAAGCATCCACCAGCGGTCCACGCCGCGGTCCCAGACGTCCTTGTTCCGCGCCGCCTCGTCAGGATAGAGGTCCAGTTTGGCCCGCCAGTCGAGGTCGCGGTTGATCCAGAAACCCTTGAAAGTGGCGAGGTCGTGGGTGGTCACCGTGACCATGGCCCCGGCGGGATACTCGTCCGGCGCCTTGAAGCCGCCATCGGCGCTGCGCTCGAAATACAGCACGCGGTAGCTGAGGATGCCGGCCCGCTCCAGCGCCGGGCGGAAGCCCTCCGGCACGGTGCCGAGATCCTCGCCGATGACGATGCAGCGGTTGCGCCGGCTTTCCAGCGCGATGATCCGCAGCAGATCCTCGAACGGGTACTCGACATAGGCGCCGTCGCTGCCGTCCGCCGGGATCCAGAACAGGTGCTGCAAAGCCATCACATGGTCGATGCGCAGCGCCCCGGCGTGGCGCATGTTGGCGCGCAGCATGGCGATGAAGCTGCCATAGGCCGATTCACGCAAGCCCACCGGCGACAGCGGGGCGAGGCCCCAGTTCTGCCCCTTCATGTTGAACTGGTCCGGCGGCGCGCCGACGTTGGCCCCCTGCACCAGGATGTCCGACTCACCCCAGGCCGCCGCCCCGCCGGGATGCGCCGCCACGGCGAGGTCGCGGTAGAAGCCGATGGGCAACCCGGCTCGGCGCCCGCGCTCCGCCGCCGTGCCCAGCTGGCGGTCGGCCTCCCATTGCAGATACTCGAAGAAATCCACCCGCTCGGCCTGCTCGGCGGCGAAGGCCTGGACCTCCGGGCTGTCCGGGTGCTGGAAGGCCGGCGGCCACGTCCGCCACATCCATTGGGACGGGTCGCGGCGATAGAAATACTCGTGCAGCGCCTCGAACACGGCGTGGCGGCGCAGCGGCTCGCCCATCTCCCGTCGGAACGTCTCGAACGCCTCGCGCCGCGCGTCGCTCTCGCCCAGCGCGCGGAAGGTCGCGTGCAGCGCCTCCAGGACCGGCATCTTCAGGGCGGAGACGGCGGGATAGTCCACCAGCTCCATCGCCCGCGCGGCGGCCAGCCGCTGCCGGAAGTCCTCCGACGCGATGAGGGCCTGCGCCTGCGGCGTGGCCGCCAGCTCCGGCACCCGCTCCACGTCGATGTAGAGGACGTTGAGGAAGGTTCGGCTGCTCGGCGAATAGGGGCCGATGTGGTTGGGGTCGGCCGGGAACAGCGCGTGCAGCGGGTTGAGCCCGACCAGCCCGGCGCCGAGCCCCGCCGCCGTCTCGGCGAAGCGCCCGAGATCGTCGAAGTCGCCGATGCCCCAGTCATCGCCGCTCTTCAGTGCGTAGAGCTGCAAACCGATGCCCCAGGTCCGCCCGCCGGGAACGACGTCCTCCACCGTCAGGCAGCGCTGCGGGGCGACGATCAGCACCGTGCCGCCCTCCAGCGTGCCGCCCACGCCCTGGGGCCGGATCACCACCGACAAACGGTGATAGCCGAGCGGCAGGGTCGGCGGCAGGCGGGTCGAAACCGTCCGCCGCTCGTAGGCCACGCCGTCGAGCACCCGCTGCTCGGCCAGCGGCAGGTTGCCGACGCGCAGCGCCGCGCGGTGGGCGAGCCCGCCCTCCTCGGTCAGCGTCCAGGTCAGCTCGGCGTCCTCCAGCCCGGCTGGGACGGCCAGGGCGAGGCTGAGCGGCGCGCCCTCGTCGATCACCAGGACGGGAGGCAGCATGCGCCGCCACGCCCGGTCCTCCACCGCGTGCAGGCTCGCCGCCAGTTCCTCGCCGGTGTCGGCGGGATAGCCCATGGCGGCGGACAAGGCCCGCTTCGTCGCGTCGGAGGTCTCGCGCCGGTTGCCCCAGATGTCGTGGTAGAAGGGCTCGATGCCAAGCCGTTCGGCAAGCCGGTCGAGATCGCTCATTCAGGGGTCCCCGCGTTTGTCGGTCGTGCGTCTTGGTGGCGTCATTCTGGCCGCAACGGCCTGCGCGCGAGCATTGCGCGTCGGGCCGATTCCGTCCAGCCCCGAACATTCGAATTTTCATATTGACCGCAACGCTTTCGCGCACGGCGACGGGGCAAGGGTGACAACGCGCCGCAACCCTGGATGATCCGGCCTTCTTCAGCGGCTCACCATTTGCGGGATCACGACCCGACCGCCTCTTTCGCGGCATCGCCATTCGCCGCGGGCATCGCCACGGCGACCCGTGCCGCCTCCGCCTTGGCCGCCTCCGCCTTGGCTTGGGCCATCTGCTCCAGGCGGGTGCGGTAGCCGGTCACGGCGGCGGCGACCTCCGCCATCATCGCATCGAGCGGGCGGGCCGTGTCCACCGCCCGCATCAGGTCGCGGGCGAGCGAGCGAGCGCTCTCCAGCTCCTCCGCCGCGACGGCGCCCGATTCGGCGTGGAGCCGCAGCCGTTCGGCCATCATCTTCAGGGACTTGGCGACGGACTCCGCCGGTCCCGGCTCGCCCAGGTCGTCGAGGCGGCGCAGCAGGTCGTCGAGGAAGGCCGGGACGCGGGCCACATGCTCCACCGCCATGCGCTCCGGCGGGCGGGCGGTCAGGCCGATGGCGGCGAACTCGATCAGGAAGGCGACCTGGACGCTGATGCGCAGCAGCTTCTGCTCGTTGACGAAATGGTTGGCCTCGGCCATGAGCTGCCGGGCGTTGATGTGCGCCCAGCGGTTGGTGGCCTTCAGCCGCAGCGTGTTCGGCGCGTCGAGCAGCGGCACCTGGGCGCCCTCGCGCGGCGACTTGCGCCGGTCGGGGCCGGTGTAGTCGGCAGTCACCACGAACTTCTTGCGCGATTCGATCAGGGCGGCCAGCCGTTCCTGAACCTGCTTGGGCGAGACCGGCTTCACCAGAAGATCGTCGGCCCCGGCGTTGGTGACGCGCATGACCAGAAGGGGCGTCGGCTGCCACGTCGTGGCGACGATGCAGGCGTAGGGATTGCGGGTGTCCGGCTCGTTGCGCAGGCGGCGAATGAGGCGCAGCGCCTCCGCCTCCTCCCCGTCGATGTCCAGCAGGATCAGGTCGGGGGTGGCCGCCGCCGCCATGTCCGCCGCGTCCCGGACCGAGCCGTAGGTCTCCGCCCGCTTCATCCCCAGCCGCGCCAGCACCTCGCGCAGGACGCGCTGGGTGTTGGACTGCGTGTCGATGATGGCGGCATCAACCAGGGAATAGTCGTAATCGGGCATGCGTCGATTCCGCGGAAACCGGAGGTAGAAAGGCCACCCCAGGCCAGGACGTTAGCACAGGCGGAAAATACCGCCTAATGACCCGCATCAACGACCGGGCGATTCGACCTGCACGAACACCAGCGCCGTCCGCCCGTCGACCGGCATCGTCCGCCCGGCGAGCTGCATCCGCCCGTCGCCGGCCCCGTCCGCCACGCGGGTGTCGAGCACGCAACGCCAGCCGCGCGCGTCGGGAACCTCGGGCAGTGTGACGTTGACCGTGTCGGTGTGGGCGTTCAGCACGATCAGCAGCACCCCGTCGTCCTGCGGCGCCCCGTCCACCCCGGTATAGGTTCCGGCATGGCCGTTCAGCAGCAGCATGATGCAGCGCGCGTGGCCGTTGCGCCAATCCTCCGCCGACTTCTCAACCCCCTGCGGCGTGTACCAGACGATGTCCTTCAAACCGTCCGCGGAGGTGCGGCGGCCGTGCAGGAACACCGGACGGCGCAGCACCGGATGGGCCTTGCGCAGCGCGATCAGCCGCTTGACGAAGGCCAGCATCGGCCCGCCCTCGCCCTTCAGCCGCGCCCAGTCGAGCCAGGAGGTCTCGTTGTCCTGGCAATAAGCGTTGTTGTTGCCCTTCTGGCTGTGGCCGATCTCGTCGCCGGCCAGCATCATCGGCGTGCCCTGCGACAGGAACAGGGTGGCCAGCAGGTTGCGCTTCTGCTTGGCGCGGGCCTCGCGGATCGCCGGGTCGTCGGTCTCACCCTCCACCCCATGGTTCCAGGAGTGGTTGGCGGAATGGCCGTCGCGGTTGTCCTCGCCGTTGGCCCAATTGTGCTTGTCGTTGTAGGAAACGAGGTCGTGCAGGGTGAAGCCGTCGTGCGCCGTGACGAAGTTCACCGACGACCAGGGCCGCCGCCCGCGCTTCTCGAACAGGTCCGATGAGCCGGCGATGCGCCCCGCCAGTTCCGGCAGCATGCCGTCGTCGCCGCGCCAGTAGCGGCGCACGGTGTCGCGGTAGCGGTCGTTCCACTCCGCCCAGCCCGGCGGGAAGTTGCCGACCTGATAGCCGCCGGGACCGACGTCCCACGGCTCGGCGATCAGCTTGACGTCGGCCAGCGCCGGGTCCTGCCGCACGGCGTCGAGGAAGCCCGACCCGGGGTCGAACCCATAGGGCTCCCGCGCCAGCACGGTGGCGAGGTCGAAACGGAAGCCGTCGACGTGCATCTCCGTCACCCAGTAGCGCAAGCTGTCCATGACCATCTGGAGCACGCGCGGGTGGCTGAGATTCAGGGTGTTTCCGGTGCCGGTGTCGTTGATGTAGAAGCGCGGATTGTCGGGCAGCAGCCGGTAGTAGCTGAGGTTGTCGATGCCCTTGAAGGACAGGGTGGGGCCGAGATGGTTGCCCTCGCCCGTGTGGTTGTAGACCACATCGAGGATGACCTCGATCCCCGCCTCGTGCAGGCGGGCGACCATGGTCTTGAACTCCGACAGCACGCCGGTGGTCATGTAGCGCGGCTCGGGCGCGAAGAAGCCGACGCTGTTGTAGCCCCAGTAGTTGCGCAGGCCCTGCCCGACCAGATGCCGGTCGTCGGCGAAGGACTGCACCGGCAGGAACTCCACCGAGGTGATGCCCAGCGCCTTCAGATAGTCGATCACCGCGTGGGTGGACATGCCGGCGAAGGTGCCGCGCAGCGGGGCCGGCACCTCCGGGTGGCGCATGGTGAAGCCGCCGACATGCGTCTCGTAGATCACCGTGTCCGACCAGGGCACCGCCGGGTGACGGTCGTGGCCCCAGGTGAAGGCGCGGTCGACCACCCGGCACTTCGGCATGCCGCGGGCGTTGTCGCGCCGGTCGAAGGACAGATCCTCGCGCGTCGAGCCGACGCGGTAGCCGTAATGGGCGTCCGACCAGCGGAACGGCCCGAACAGCGCCTTGGCGTAGGGGTCGAGCAGCAGCTTGTTCGGGTTGAAGCGGTGCCCCGCCGCCGGCTCGTAGGGACCGTGGACGCGGTAGCCGTAGAGCAGGCCGGGCCGGGCCTCCGGCAGATAGCCGTGCCAGACCTCGTCGGTGTGCTCCGGCAGGACGACCCGCTCGACCTCGCGCTGGCCGGTCTGGTCGAACAGGCACAGCTCGACCTTCTCTGCGTGAGCGGAGAAGAGGGCGAAGTTAACCCCGAACCCGTCCCAGTTCGCCCCCAGCGGATAGGGCTTGCCGGGCCAGACGGCGGTGCGCGTGGCGGTGGAGATGGACATCAGACGACGATCCCGTCTTGTGGGACCGTCATGGCCGGTTCCCTTCGATCCGCATCAACTCCGCGACGACCACAGCCCTCAGCGGCGAAAGTTCGTGTTGAATGGTGTGCCACGTAAGAGCGTCGTCCACGTTGTCGTAATCGTGCCGGTAGATGTTACCGGCACCGGCTATGGCCCGCCAATCGATTTCGGGATGGCGCTGTCTGACGTCATCGGGGATGCGCCGAGAGGCTTCCGAAATGATTTCGAGAGCGCGCAGCACGGCGTAACTGGTCTTCTGATCGGCCAGAAAATCCTCGAACCCCATTCCAGAAACGAATCGGGCAATCGCATCGATGTTCTGAACGATGTCCTCCAGCCGCCGCTGCGGCGACCTAGAAGGCATGCACCGCCTCCTCCGCCACGCTGTCCCGAAGGGCGGGTTTCAAATTCCTCCGCACCACCACATCCGTCGGACGGTCGAACAGGTCACCGATGTCCAGCGTCACCCGCGTGTACTCGAACAGCCCCATGGGACGCCCGGGGTCCAGATCGATCACGATGTCGATGTCGCTGTCGGATCGGGCCTCGCCACGTGCCACAGAACCGAAGACGGCGGCATGCAGGACACCGCGTCGACGCAGGTCCGCACTGTGGCTGCGCAGGATGCGCACCACCTCTTCGACGGACGGCGGCCGGTTCCTCATCGTCATGAACGTTCCCCCGGACGCTCGTCCGCCCGGAGCCTGTGCGGGATAACCAAATCAATAAAGAAGAGGCACGCACCGCCCGTCAAGGGTGCCCATTGGGAAGAGACGGCCCCCTACCCCGCCTTCCGCTCCAGCACCAGCGTGCCCAGCGGCGGCAGGGTCAGGGTGATGGAGTGCGGACGGCCATGCCACTCCGTCTCCTCGCTCTCCACGCCGCCGGCGTTGCCGACGCCGCTGCCGCCATACTCCGGGGCGTCGGTGTTCAGCACCTCCTCGTAGCGACCCGGCAGGGTGACGCCAACGCGGTAGCCGTCGCGCGGCATCGGGGTGAAGTTGCAGACCACGACCACATGGTGCTCCGGGTCCTCCCCGCTCTTGCGCAGGAAGGCGAGGACGGAGTTGTCGCTGTCGTTTGCCTCGATCCATTCGAAGCCCGCCGGGTCGCAGTCGGTCTGGTGCAGCGGCTTCAGCCCGCGGTACATGCCGTTCAGGTCGCGCACCAGCGCGTGCAGCCCCTGGTGCAGCGGCTCCTCCAGCAGATGCCAGTCCAGGCTGTGCGCCTCGCTCCACTCGCGCCACTGGCCGAACTCGCCGCCCATGAACAGCAGCTTCTTGCCGGGATGGGCGAACATGAAGCCGTAATAGGCGCGCAGGTTGGCGAACTTCTGCCAGTCGTCGCCCGGCATCTTGTTGATCAGCGAGCCCTTGCCGTGCACCACCTCGTCGTGGCTGAGCGGCAGGACGAAGTTTTCCGAGAACTGGTAGATCAGGCCGAAGGTGAGCTGGTGGTGGTGGTAGCGGCGGTGGATGGGGTCCTTCGCCATATACTCCAGCGTGTCGTGCATCCAGCCCATGTTCCACTTGTAGCCGAAGCCCAAGCCCCCGAGATAGACGGGTCGCGACACCGCCGGCCACGCCGTGGATTCCTCGGCCACCGTCATGATGCCCTGGTTGTGGCCGTAGGTCAGTTCGTTCATCCGCTTGAGGAAGGCGATGGATTCCAGGTTCTCGCGCCCGCCGAAGCGGTTGGGAACCCACTCGCCGGCCTTGCGGCTGTAGTCGAGGTAGAGCATGGAGGCCACGGCATCGACCCGCAGCCCGTCCAGCCGGTAATGCTCCAGCCAGAACAGCGCGTTGCCGAGCAGGAAGTTCTGCACCTCCGTCCGGCCGAAATTGTAGATCAGCGTGTTCCAGTCCTGGTGATAGCCCTGGCGCGGGTCGGCGTGCTCGTAGAGGTGCGTGCCGTCGAACCAGCCCAGCCCGTGCGGGTCGGTCGGGAAGTGGCCGGGCACCCAGTCGAGCAGCAGCCCGATCCCCGCCGCGTGGCAGGCGTCCACGAAATACTTGAAGTCCTCCGGCGTGCCGTGGCGGCTGGTCGGCGCGTACATGCCGATCGGCTGGTAGCCCCAGGAGCCGTCGAAGGGATGCTCGGTGATCGGCAGCAACTCGATGTGGGTGAAGCCGAGATCCTTCACGTAGGGCACCAGCCGGTCGGCCAGTTCGCGGTAGGTGAGGAAGCGGTCGCCCTCCTCCGGCACCCGCGCCCAGGAGCCGAGATGGACCTCGTAGATGGAGATCGGAGCGGTCAGGTCGGCGCTGGCGGAGCGGGTCCGCTGCCACTCGGCGTCCTGCCAGTCGTAGGACGGCAGGCCGTGCACGACGGAGGCGGTCTGGGGGCGGAACTCCGCCTGGAAGGCGTAGGGGTCGGACTTCAGCGGCAGCAGGTCGCCGCCCGCCCCCTTGATCTCGAACTTGTAGCGCTGGCCGACGGTGGCGTGGGGCACGAAAATCTCCCACACACCGGCTTCCGTCCGCTTGCGCATGGGCAGGCGCCGTCCGTCCCAGTCGCAGAAATCGCCGACGACGCTGACCCGACGGGCGTTGGGCGCCCAGACGGCGAAGGCCACGCCGGCCACGCCGTCGATCTCCCGCGGGTGGGCGCCCAGCCGCTCGAAGCTCTTGAGGTGCGTGCCCTCGGCCAGCAGATGGATGTCCAACTCGCCCAGGACGGACCAGAAGCGGTAGGCGTCCTCGAACTCCACCGTCGCCAGGGGGAACTGGACGCGCAGGCGGTAGCGGAAGGGCTCCTTGCGGTCGGTCAGGACGGCGACGAAGAAGCCCTCGCCATGGACCTTGTCCGCCTCGCCCACCGGGTCGCCCGACGCGCTGTCGATCACCCACAGCTTTTCCGCGCCGGGGATGAAGGCGCGGACCTCGACGGGCTGATCCTTGCCGGTCTGGTGCATGCCCAGGATCGCGAAGGGATCACCGTGGTTGGCGTGGACGATGGCCTCGATGCCGCCGCTCAACGGCGACGCGGCCTTCGGCGACGCTTCCTGCGCCTTGGCACGGTTTCCCGTTCGGATGTCGTTCGGCATCAGCTGACCTTCCCCTACCCTTGCTCGTTCTTGGGGTGTGAACATAGCGCCGGGGCGTTTGTCACACCACGCCCGCGGCGTCCTATGTCCCGTTTCGGGTTTTGCCTCAGGACTCGCCGTCCAGAAGCCCCAGCACGCCCTTCACCGGAATGCCGATCCAGTTGGGCCGGTTGGCGGCCTCGTAGGCGATCTCGTACAACGCCTTCTCCATCAGGAAAAGCGCGAGGAGACGGCGGTCACCGGCGGTTCCGTCCGGCACGTCCGGGCAGGCCCCCATGGCGGCGCGGTAGGCCTCCAGGAAGCTCTGCATGCTGCGCCGTTCCCAATCAAGCGCCGCCTCCATCACGGCACCGGCCTCCTCCAGCACGCCCGTCTCGTCGATCCGGAACAGCGCTGCCCAGGTGGCGTAGTTGAAGGAGCGCAGCATCCCCGCCACGTCCCGCAGCGGGCTGTGCTTGGCCCGGCGCTCCTCCAGGGACTTCGCCGGCTCGCCCTCGAAGTCGATGATGTACCAGTCGTTCTGGGCACGCAGCACCTGCCCCAGGTGATAGTCGCCGTGGATGCGCGTCTTGTCGCCCTGCGGTGGCGTGTCCGCCAGCTCGGCCAGCCGGTTCATCACGTCAGTGCGGCGGGCCAGCAGCGATTCCGCCTGCTCGCGCACGGCGGGGGCCAGACGGTCCAAGGCGCCGGGCAGCGCGGCGAAGGCGGCCTCGGCCTGACGGCGGGCGGCCTCGCCCCAGCCCTTCAGGTCGTCGGCGGTGACCGGCTCCGGATCGAAGGCCGGATCGCCGGTCCGCTTCGCCAGCGCGCAATGGAGTTCCGCGGTGCGCTGGCCGAGTGTCGCCATCATGGCGGCGTGCATGCCGAAGGGTTCGCCCTCAGTGGGCTCCTCCGGGTCGTGGGACAGGCCGAGACGGATGTCGTCAAGATCGCGCACCAGCGAATCGACGGTGCTGCTCCAGCCGTCGCCCTGGTTGCGGACATAGCCCTGGAGAACGAACAGCGCGGTCGGCGTGCCGTCCTCCGCCACATGCTCGACGGAACCGAGCAGCGGCGGCGTGTTCTGGAAGCCCGCCACCTCGGTCAGAAAGCGCCCGACCTCCAGTTCCGGATGGGCGCCGGGGGTCAGGCGGCGGAACGCCTTCAGCACGGCCTGGCTGCCGACGAGGATGGAGCTGTTGCTCTGCTCCACGCCGAGGCGGCGGATTTCGGTGTCGTCGTCCACCGACAGGTCGGCCATGCAGGCCGTGGGCGAGAAGCGCAGGTGCCCGCTCGACGCCGGAACCTCCCGCCCCTCGCGCAGGGCGGTCAGCAGGCTGCGGGTGAAGGCGTCGGCCTGCATGGCGTCGTAGATGGCGCCGGTCCGCGGACCGCGCCGGGCCTTGGCCAGCGTGAAGGGCAGCAGCGGCCAGCCGGTGTTGCCGGCGTTCTCCTCCCAGCTCATGGCGAGCGGCAGGAAGTAGGACTGCGGCTTGGCTCCGGTCAGGGAGACGTCGGCCCGCACCATCATGAAGCCGTCGCCCGGCCCGTTGAGCCGCGCGAACATCGGGATGTGCGCGCTCTCGATCCGGCGGTCCTTGGCGGCGAACCAGCGCTGCTGCGGCAGGTAGGCCTGCAGGATGTCGCGTGCCAGTTCCTCGCCGGCGCGGCCGCTGATCAGGCTGTGCCAGCCGTCGCGCACGACAATGGTCAGCAGGTCGGGCACCGGCTCCGGCATCGTCTCGTGCCAGGAGGGCAGAGCCGCCTCGGCGGCCAGCGCGAACCAGTAGAAGCCGTAAGCAGGGATGGTCAGCAAGTAGGGCAAATCGCCGACCGGCGGGAAGACCGTCCGGCCCAGCATCTCCACCGGCACGCGCCCGCGGAACTGCTTCAGGTCCAGTTCGACCGCCTGGGCGGAGCGGGACAGGTTGGCCACGCAGAGGATGACCTCGTCGCCCTCCTCCGTCGAATGGCAGCGCAGATAGGCCAGGACCTTGCGGTTGCCCGGATAGAGGAGTTGGAAACGGCCGCGCCCGAAGGCCTTGTGCTGCTGGCGCACCGCGATCAGCCGCTTCATCCAGTTCAGCAGAGACGACGGGCTGCGCTGCTGCGCCTCCACGTTGATGGCCTGGAAGCCGTAGATCGGGTCCTGGATCGCCGGCAGATACAGCCGAGCCGGGTCGGCGCGGGAGAAGCCGCCGTTGCGGTCGGGCGACCACTGCATCGGCGTGCGCACGCCGTCGCGGTCGCCGAGATAGATGTTGTCACCCATGCCGATCTCGTCGCCGTAATAGAGCACCGGCGTGCCCGGCATGGACAGCAGCAGGCTCTTCAACAGCTCGATCTTGCGGCGGTCGTTCTGGAGCAGCGGGGCGAGGCGCCGCCGGATGCCCAGGTTGATCCGCATGCGCCGGTCGGCGGCGTAGAAGTCCCAGAGATAATCGCGCTCCCGGTCGGTCACCATCTCCAGCGTCAGCTCGTCATGGTTGCGCAGGAAGATGGCCCACTGACATTCGTCCGGGATGTCCGGAGTCTGGCGCATGATGTCGGCGATGGGGTGCCGGTCCTCCATGGCGACGGCCATGTAGATACGCGGCATCAGCGGGAAGTGGAAGGCCATGTGGCATTCGTCCCCGCCCTTCTCCAGGTCGCCGAAATAGGGGAGCACGTCCTCCGGCCACTGGTTCGCTTCGGCCAGCAGCATGCGGTCGCCGTAGCCCTTGTCGATCTCGGTGCGGATCGCCTTCAGGACGTCGTGGGTTTCCGGCAGGTTCTCGTTGTTGGTGCCCTCGCGCTCCTTCAGGTAGGGCACGGCGTCGAGCCGCAGCCCGTCCACCCCCATGTCCAGCCAGAAGCGCATGACGTTCAGCACCTCCTGAAGAACCTTCGGGTTGTCGAAGTTCAGGTCGGGCTGGTGCGAATAGAAGCGGTGCCAGAAATAGGCCTGCGCCTCGGAATCCCAGGTCCAGTTGGACTTTTCCGTGTCGCAGAAGATGATGCGGGTGCCCTGGTACTTCTGGTCGGTGTCGGACCAGACGTAGAAATTGCGGTGGTTGGAACCCGGCTTGGCCTGACGGGCGCGCTGGAACCACGGGTGCTGGTCGGAGGTGTGGTTGATGACCAGTTCCGTGATGACACGCAGGCCGCGGTCGTGGCACTCGCGCAGGAACCGCTTGAAGTCCTGGAGATTGCCGTAGGACGGGTTGACCGCCTTGTAGTCGGCGATGTCGTAGCCGTCGTCGCGCAGCGGCGAGGGGTAGAAGGGCAGCAGCCACAGCGTGGTGACGCCAAGCTCCTGGATGTAGTCGAGCTTCTGCGTCAGGCCGGCGATGTCGCCGATGCCGTCATTGTCGGCGTCGAAGAACGCCTTGACGTGAAGCTGATAGATGACCGCGTCCTTGTACCAGAGCGTGTCGTTCCGATCGATCCGGCCATTGTCCGAGTTCTTCATACCGCCCCGTCGCTCCGCTGGTCTGGTGGAGCGGGGCCGCCGCACGGGCGGGGAATCCCGCGCCCATCCGGCAGCCGCGCCACATCATAAACCAGTTAGAGTTGGGTCCGTTCCACGGCAAAGGCAACGTTGGACGCGAAACCTGCGATGGCGGACCACCATTGGAGGCGGTGCCGAACTCAGGCGGAGGCCCGCTTCCGCTTGGCGCCAGGAATAAGGCTGCGGTAGACGCCCTGATCCTCTTCGATGAAGTGGGCGATCAGGCGGTGCTCGACCCAGTTGGTCAGTTCGTTGGGCGTGCAGAAGACGACGCCGTACGGCCCCTCGAACCGCAGGGCCAGCAGTTCTTCGGTGATCTGCCGGTGCAGCCGCTTGTGCTTCTCGACGCCGGCGCTCTTGGCGTCGATCCAGAACTGTTCCTCGTCGGAGAAATGCTCCTCCGTGTACTTCACCAGGGCGGCGAAGGCGTTCTGGATGATCTTGTAGCCCTGCCCCGCCGCGACCGCCATGTGCAACAGCCCGGCCAGTTCCAGAAGGGTCCGGTGCTGCTCGTCGATGGACTCGTTTCCGACCGTGTATTCGGACTTCCACGGGAAGCGGGCGGATGGCTGCATGGGAGGGCCTGCCGGCGAACGGCTGTGCTGAAGGTGTGGGGGACGCCGCAAGATAGCACCCCGAACCGCCCGCCGGGGTCGGACAACTTGCCGCAAATCGTGTCTCCGCCTGGCGCGATGGATGCAATCTTCGGCAAATTATCACAAAGGCGTCGGATCAGCCTTTCACCGGCTTCGTCATGTAGGTCATGCCGCCGCCGTAGGAGGCGAGCTTGGCCGCCAGCCCGGCCCCGCCGTCATGGGGCCGGAATCCTTGCGCGTCCCAAAAGGCCCGCGCGCCGGGGGTCGAGGTCAGGGCCAGCCAGCGAAACCCCTGCCGCGCCGCCAGCGCGTTCATGCGCTCCAGCGCCGCCACGCCCAACCCCAGACCCCGCGCCGCGGGCAGCAGGGCGACGTCGTGCAGATAGAGGCAGTCCGGCATTTCCGGCAGCGCGCCGAGCGGCGAGTCGAGCGGCGGCGGAACACCCAGCCGGCCCGGATGCATCACGATATAGCCGATGCAGGGTCCGTCCGCGTCCGCCCCGGAGACTTCCGCCATGGCGCAGCCGTCGGGGTAGAGGGCCAGCCGCTCGGCGAACACGGCACGTTCCTCCGGGTAATCGGGGTGCACGACCTCGGCGATGGCCATCACACGGTCCAGGTCCGCCGATTCCATCGCCCGCCAGCCCGCATTCATCCGCATTCTCCTGTCCTCCCCGCCCTTTCCAGCCTTCCAGCCCACCATCCGGGCGCGCTATGGTGACCGTTCGCACACCAGCCGACCGGAGGACCACCCATGACCGACACCGCCGCGGCGAGCCTGCTGCCCAAGGTGCGGACCATCGCCCACGAAGCGGGTCAGGTGATCCTGCGCTTCTACAACGACGGCATCGACGCCGCCACAAAGGTCGACGGCAGTCCGGTCACCCAGGCCGATCTGGCCGCCGAGCACGTCATAACCCCGGCCCTGCACCACATCGCCCCCGGCATTCCGGTTGTCGCGGAGGAGGCCGTGGCCGCCGGGCACCGGCCGGACATTTCCGGCGGGCGGTTCTGGCTGGTCGACCCGCTGGACGGCACCAAGGAGTTCATCAGCCGCAACGACGAGTTCACCGTCAACATCGCCCTGATCGACGGCGGGCGTCCGGTCCTGGGCGTCGTCTACGCGCCGGCCACCGGCGACCTCTACGCCGCCTGCGGAGCGGGCACCGCCGTTCATTGGGTGGAAGGCCGCCACGACTACCCCATCCAGGTGCGCAAGCCGCCGCCCGACGGCCTGACCGTGGTCGCCAGCCGCTCCCACGGCAGCGGCAGCGAACTGGACGGCTTCCTCGCCGGCTACACGGTGAAGAACCGGGTGACCTGCGGCAGCTCGCTGAAATTCTGCACGGTGGCGTCCGGCAAGGCCGACCTCTACCCCCGCTTCGGCCCGACCAGCGAATGGGACACCGCCGCCGGCCACGCCATCCTCGCCGCCGCCGGCGGGCGGGTGGAGCAGCCCGACGGCTCGCCCTTCCTCTATGGCAAGGCCGACATCGTGAACCCCCATTTCGTTGCGTATGGATGGTGACGACTCTGTGTGACGCGGCCATCGCGGTTCTGACCACCGCGGCGCCGCTGGAGAAGGTGCGCCTGACGCGGAATTACGCCGCGGCGTGGCGCGATGGCCTCATTGCTGAGTTCGGCGCGCTGGTCCCGCCGGAGCGCCCCGCCCGTCCGGAGCGTCCGCCGCTGATGCTGCCCCGCGACATGCCCAAGCGCGGGCGCGGCGGCAGCGCGCAGAACCGCCTCGCCCTGCTCCACGCGCTGGCCCACATCGAGCTGAACGCCATCGACCTCGCCTGGGACATCGTGTGCCGCTTCGTCGGCGAGGGGATGCCCAAGGGCTTCACCGACGACTGGGTGCAGGTCGCCGACGACGAGGCCCGGCATTTCCAGATGCTGGAGGAGCGGCTGAACCAGCTCGGCTCCGGCTATGGCGAGTTGCCGGCCCATGACGGGCTGTGGCAGGCGGCGACCACCACCGCCCACGACCTCGCCGCCCGGCTGGCCGTGGTGCCCATGGTTCTGGAGGCGCGCGGGCTCGACGTCACTCCGGAAACCGTCCGCCGCCTGCGCGAGTTCGGGGACGCGGAGAGCGCCGCCCTGCTCCAGGTCATCCACGACGAGGAGATCACCCACGTCGCCGCCGGACGCCGCTGGTTCGGCCATCTCTGCGCCAAGCGCGGCGTGGACCCGGTGGAGACGTGGCAGGATCTGGTGAAGCGGTATTTCCGCGGCGGCCTGAAGAAGCCGTTCAACGTGACCAGCCGCCAAGCCGCCGACTTCGGCCCGGAATTCTACGAGCCGATCGCGGAGTAACAAGCGATGGCGCCGTCAGGTCCGGCGGCGCCATCGTTCCGGATGGCGGCTGGTATGAATGCAAGCGATGACATACACGCCGTCGGCCTCGTCACGGAAGAACAGGGCATAGGGAAAACGCCCAAGCCACGCCCGTTGAATGTTGCCATGCACATGCGGAAAGCGGTGTGGGGCGTCTCCGATCCGCCACGACAGCGCATCAATGGCATCGAAAAAGCGGTCGCCCAAACCTGCGGAGCGCGCATCGTACCATGCCTGCGCCTCGGCCAACTCCTCCGCTGCTTCAGGAAGAAAGTAAACGGGACGGCTCACGCTCTCCCCGGACGCAGGACGCCGCGGAGTTCAGTCCAGGATACGGCCTTGACCCGGCCTTCCTGAAAGTCAGCGTTCCGGCGGTCGAGTTCGGCCCGCACCCCCTCCGAGACCGGCACATCGCCTTCATCCAGCGATTCCCAAAGCTCTCCGATCAGGTCCAGGCGTTCCTGGGGGGACAAGTGGCTGAAATCGATGGGCATGACGATGGGCTTTCATCCAGGGCATTCCGCCTGTGAAATGGTAATGGCAACAGAGGGCGTCGAGAAGGGAAAAAACCCAGCTCCGCCCCTACCCTTGCAACAGCTTTGGGTTGGCGATGCCCAGCCGGGCCTGGACGATCTCCTCCAGGCACTCCATCAGCACGTCCTGCCCGTCGTGGTCGAAGTCGCCCGCGGCGATCTCGATGCACAGCCGGTGCTGCAGGGCCTCCACCCGCCGGCGCAGGTCGGCCCCGGACAGGCTGTCGTCGGCGTCCTCGCCGTAGAGCAGGGCCAGCGCCGCCAGCATGGCGTGACCGGCCTCGTCCGCGCCGGCCAGCTCGCGCTGCACGATGCCGAGCGCGTTGGCGATCATCAGCGCCGTGTAGCGCTGAGCCGGCGGGATGTGGGGAAGCAGGTCGGTGCGGAACGTCTCCGCGACGATGCTCAGCAATTCCTGGGCGTCGGGGCTGGTGCGCATCAGGCAACCCTCTCTTCGTCGGCATCGCCGGACGGTTCGGCACCCACCGCCGCCGGGGCGGACGCCGTCAGCCCCAGCCCATGGAGGTGGCGCAGCAAGTCCAACTCGATCTCCGGCAGCATCCGCCCGGTCAAAGCCAGCTCCAGCGACGGCTCCTCGCCGGAGGTGTGGCGGCGCCCCTGGAGAACCGCGATGGCCGCCCAGCGCATGTAGGCGGCGGTTTCCCAATAGGCGACCGCCTGCGGGTCCACCCGGCGGCCCGACGTCTCCTCGTAACCGGCGTAGAAGTCCTCCCGACCGGCCAGCCCGCCTGCCTCGCGGTCGTTACGCCCGAACCGCCAGGAGCGGGCGCAGAACCAGCCAAGATCCTCCATGGGGTCGCTGAATCCCGCGAACTCCCAATCCAGGATGGCGGTCAGGCCGCCGTCCTTCACCAGATAGTTCCCAGTGCGGTAGTCGCGGTGGCACAGCACCAGATCGCCCGGCGGCGGCGCGTGGATTTCCAGCCAGCGCAGGCCCCAGGCCAGCACGGCGTCGCGCAGCGCCAGATCGCCCAGCCAGTCGCGGTAGGCGTGGACGCAGTCGAGCGCCGGCGATGCGGCCGGCACCGGCAGATCCTCCAGCCCCGGCGTGTCCGGCCCGGCCTTGTGCAGGCGGCCCAATTGCCGGCCAAGCTCGCGGGCGAGGCCGCGCTGCGGCTGGTCGGCCTTCACCACCTTGTGCCCGGCCCCGATGCCCTCGGCGCGGCGCATGATGTAGAAATCGGCACCGAGAACCGCCGGGTCGCCGCAAGCGGCGATGGGTTCGGGCGCCGCCACCCCGGCGCCGAAGGCGGCGCGCAGCACAGCGAACTCCTGCGCCTTGGAAATGCTGGCCTTCATGCCGGACGCCGCCGCGCCGCCGGGCTGGGCGCGCAGAACGCAGGCGTGCCGCCCGGCCTGCGGCCCGCCATCGATGTCCAGAGTCACCGCGAGGTTGAGCGAGATGGCTCCCCCGCCGAGCGTGCCTTCGTCAGCCACCGACACGCGCGTCGCGCCGGTCGCCCCGGCCAGCCACGATTCCAGCCGCGGCCGGCTTTCCCCGTCGATCAGTGCGCCCATCCCATCACCCCCAGGCCCAGAAGCCGTCGCCCTCGTCCATGTAGAATCGCGCCAGGACCATCTTGTGGACCTCCGACGCCCCGTCCACCAGCCGGGCCTGCCGGGCGTAGCGGTACATCCACTCCAGCGCCGTGTCCTTCGAATAGCCCCTGGCCCCGCAGAGCTGGATGGCCGTGTCCACCGCCTTGTGCAGCGTGTCGGCGACATGGACCTTGGCCATCGACACCTCCTTGCGGGCGAAATCGCCGCGGTCGAGCTGCCACGCCGCCTTCATGACCAGCAGCCGCCCGATCTCGATCTGCATGGCGACGTCGCCCATCATCCACTGCACGCCCTCGTGCCCGGCGAGCGTGGTGCCGAAGCTCTCGCGCTCGCGCACATAGGCGGCGGCGATCTCCATGGCCCGCTTCGACAGGCCGGTCCAGCGCATGCAATGGGTCAGCCGCGCCGGGCCGAGGCGGATCTGCGTCGCCTTGAGCCCGTCGCCGATGTTCATCAGGACGTTCTCGTCGGAAACTTCCAGCCCGTCGAAACGCAGCTCGCAATGGCCGCCATGCTCCTCCGGCCCCATGATCGGGATGCGGCGGACGATCTCCCATCCGGGCTGGTCCTTGTCGAACAGGAAGGCGGTCAGCCCCTTGCGCGCGTCGTCGGAGGTGCGGGCGATCAGGATGAAATGCTGCGCCTCGCCCGCCCCGGTGATGAACCATTTGTGGCCGGAGATCACCCAGCGGTCGCCCTTGCGCTCCGCCCGGGTCTTCATCATCGAGGGGTCGGAACCGCCGCCGGGATGCGGCTCGGTCATCGCGAAGGCGGAGCACACCTTGCCGTCGACGATGGGCTGGAGCCAGCGCTCCTTCTGCGCCTCGGTCGCCACCTTGTTGAGAAGCTGCATGTTGCCATCGTCGGGGGCGGCGCAGTTGAAGCAGACCGGCCCGAAGATGGACCGGTTCATCTCCTCGTAGGCGGCGGCCATGCCGACGATTCCCAGCCCCTGCCCGCCGCGCTCCACCGGCATCTGCGGCGCCCACAGCCCGGCGGCCTTCACCTCCCCGCGCAGGCGCTCCAGCAGGGCGGGCGCGATGTTCTCGTGCGCGTCGTAGGAGGCCGGGTCCGCTTCCAGCGGCAGGATGCGCTCCTCCACGAAGGCGCGCACGCGGCGGCGGAACTCCTCGATCGGCGGGGGCAGGCTGAAATCCATCGGTTCGGGTCCTCTCCGTGGTTTTTTCTTGATTACAAGGTGCTGACCAAGTGCCCGCCGTCCACCGGCACGACCGCCCCGGTCATGTAGGCCGACGCGTCGGAGCAGAGCAGCAGCAGCGGCCCGTCGAGGTCCGCCAGCCGCCCCAGCCGCCGCTGCGGCACCCGCCGGATCAGCGCCTGCCCGGAGTCGGTCGCCAGGAAGTCTCGGTTCAGGTCGGTTTCCATGTAACCGGGGGCCAGCGCGTTGACGCGGATGCCGTAACGCGCCCACTCCAGGGCCAGCGCCTGGGTCATCTGCACCAGCCCGGCCTTCGACGCCGTGTAGGCCACGACATGGCCGGCCACCCGCAGCCCGAGGATGGAGGCGATGTTGACGATCGACCCGCCCCGCCCCTGCTCCCTCATCACGCGCGCCGTCTCCTGCGCGGTGAGAAAGGCGCCCTTCAGGTTGGTGTCGATGACGCGGTCCCACTCCTCCTCCGCGTAATCCAGCGCGGGCTTGGCGACGGTGGCCCCGGCGTTGTTGACGAGGATGTCCAGCCCGCCGAGCGCACCCGCCGCCTCGCGGACACCGGCGCGGACGGAGGCGGCGTCGGTGACGTCCAGCGGCACGGCGATGGCCTGCCCGCCCGCCGCTTCGATCTCGGCGACGGCGGCGTCCAGGCTCTCGCGCCGCCGCGCGGCCAGAGCGACGCGGGCGCCCGCCGCGGCGAGCACACCGGCGAAGTGACGGCCCAGACCGGCGGAGGCCCCGGTGACCAGGGCGGTGCGGTTGGTGAGGGAGAGGGTCATGGGGATCCTGAGTTTGTGAAGGTGGGGTTCATGCGTCGGGCCCCCTCCCTAACCCTCCCCCGCTGCGCAGGGGAGGGAACTGACTCCTCCCCCTGCGCAGCGGGGGGAGGTTGGGAGGGGGGCTCCGATGCGACCACTCCCTCACAACCCCCTCGCCTGCTCGCGCAGCACGAACTTCTGAATCTTCCCGGTCGAGGTCTTCGGCAAGGCTCCGAACACCACCGTCCGGGGCGTTTTGAAATGGGCGAGATGGTCGCGGCACCAGCCGATCACCTCGGCCTCGCTCACCTGCCCTTCCGATCCTGGCTTCAGCGTGACGAAGGCGCAGGGAGTCTCGCCCCATTTCGCATCGGGACGGGCGACGACGGCGGCCTCCATGACGTGGGGGTGCTTGTAGAGGACCTCCTCGACCTCCAGCGAGGCGATGTTCTCGCCGCCGGAGATGATGATGTCCTTGGCGCGGTCCTTGATCTCGACGTAGCGGTCGGGGTGGAGGACGGCGAGGTCGCCGGTGTGAAGCCAGCCGTCGCGCAGCGCCTCGTCGGTCGCCGTGGGGTTCTTCAGATAGCCCTTCATCACCGTGTTGCCGCGCAGCGCCAACTCGCCCAGCGTCTCGCCGTCGGCGGGCACCTCGCGGCCGGTGTCGGGGTCGAGCACGGTCTGCTCGGACATGGTGACGTTGGGCACGCCCTGGCGAGCCATCTTCACCGCCCGTTCTTCCAACGGCAGCTCCGCCCAGCTCCCCTGCCACGCGCAGCCGGTGGAGGGGCCATAGCATTCCGTCATGCCGTAGAGGTGGGTCAGACGGAAGCCCATCCGCTCCATCCCCGCGATCACCGCGCTGGGCGGCGCCGCACCGCCGGTCGCCACCTGCACCGGGTCGTGGTCGAAGCCGCGCTTCACCGCGTCCGGCGCGTGGATCAGCATAGTCAGCACGACCGGCGCGCCGCAGAGATGGGTGACCTTCTCCTCGGCGATCAGGCGGAAGATCGCCGCCGGGTCGACGGCGCGCAGGCAGACATGGGTCGCCCCGACCGCCGTCACCGCCCAGGGGTAGGTCCAGCCGTTGCAGTGGAACATGGGCAACGTCCACAGATAGACGCTGTCAGGCCGCAGCCCGAAGGTGATGACGTTGCCGAGCGCGTTCAGATGGGCGCCGCGGTGATGATACAGAACGCCCTTAGGATTCCCGGTGGTACCGGAGGTGTAGTTGAGCGCGATGGACTCCCACTCGTCCTCCGGCGTGCGCCAGAGCGTCTCGGGGTCGCCGGTCTTGAGGAAATCCTCATACTCCAGATCGCCCACCGGGTCGGCGTCCTGCGCCGCCGGGTCGTCGATCCACACCACCCGCGGCGGGGCCGCCATGTGCTCCAGCGCGGCGCGGGCCACCGCGGACAGGCCACGGTCGACCAGGAACAGGCGGCTCTCGGCGTGCTCCAGGATGAAGGCGACGGCGGGCGGGTCGAGCCGCGTGTTGATGGCGTTCAGCACCGCCCCGGCGCCGGGAATGCCGAAATGCGCCTCCAGCATCGCCGGGGTGTTGAAGGCCAGGACCGACACCACCTCCCCCGGCCGGACGCCGGCCCGGCTCACTGCGGAGGCCAGCACGCGGGCGCGGCGTTCGACCTCAGCCCAGCTCCGCCGCAACGGGCCGTAAACCACGGCGGTCTTGTCCGGATAGACCATCGCGGAGCGGCGCAGGAAGTCCAGCGGCGTCAGCGGCACATGGTTGGCCGTGCGCCTGGATAGGTCTACGGACGGAGTGGTGGCGTCCACGCTCGTCTCCTTCCCTGTTCTGCGGTCCCTGAGTCAGGGCCGGCGCCTCATACCGGGCGCCTTGCCGACGATGGTAGTCACGAACCATTGGGCAGAACAAGTTTCACCTTTGGTCGGTCCCTTCCCCTATGCCCGCAAGAACGTGGCAGGGACGGGCGAGCGCGTTACCGCCTCTGGCGCCGCGGTTGCAGGCCGTCCGCCCGCTACACTGTCCGGCATCGAGCCGTATGGGGGCGACCATGACGACGGTGCGGATCGCGTTCGACAAGGAACTGGTGCTGTCCGGGCATTTCCTGCTGAAGCATCTGGAGAAGCCGGAACTGCAACGCCTCGCCGCCAGCGCCCGGCTGGCCTATTTCCGGCCCGGTGCGGTCATTTTCCAGAAGGGCGACCCCGGCGACAGCATGATGGCGGTCATCCGCGGGCGGGTGAAGATCTGCTCCCACTCCACCGACGGCAAGGAGCTGGTGCTGAACATCATCAACAAGGGCGGCCTGTTCGGCGAGATCGCCCTGCTCGACGGCGAGCCGCGGACCGCCGACGCCGTGGCGCTTGAGGAGACCGACCTGCTGGTGCTCGACCGCTCGAAGTTCGTGCCGCTGCTCAACGAGCGCCCGGCGGTGGCGCTCCAGCTCATCACGGTGCTGTGCAAGCGCCTGCGCCAGACCAGCGAGCATCTGGAGGACACGCTGTTCCTGGAGGCATCGTCGCGCTTCGCCCGCGCGCTGATGCGGCTGGCCGACGTGTTCGGCAAACCGGCGCCGGGCGGGCTGAAGCTGGACATCAAGCTGTCGCAGCAGCAGCTCGGCTGTCTGGTGGGCGTCTCGCGGGAGAGCATCAACAAGCTGCTCGGCGAATGGCAGCGCAACGGCGTGATCGCTGTGGAATCCGGGCGGATCACCCTGCTCGACCGCGACGCGCTGGAGGAGATTGCCGAGGCGAATGGGTAGGGTGTCGCGTCGGGCCCCCACCCCACCCCTCCCCCGCTTTGCGGGAGAGGGTGCCTTCTGCGAAGCGTCATCCGTCCCCTCCACCTCGGAGAGGGAGAGGTTAGGGAGGGGGCCCGACGCAACCACTCCCCCTCAATTTAACTCCCGCAGCACCCTCATCCCGTTGTTCAGATACCGCACGTCGGGATCGTAGAACAGCCGCGCCGTGTCGGTGATGTCAGCCAAGCCGCCCCGCCACGACCCGCCGCGCAACACGCGCTCACGACAGTTGGTGGAGGTCCAGGCGCTGCCGTCCGTCGGCGCGCCCGCATAGTCGGCGTGCCAGCAGTCGGCAACCCACTCCGCCACGCCGCCGTTCATGTCGTGCAGGCCGAAGGGATTCGGCTTGTAGCTGCCAACCGAGGCCGGGGTGAGCCGCTCCTGCGCGCCGCCGCAGTCCTTGCAGTTGGCGAGCGTGCCGGTCTGCCCGTCCCACCAATAGCGGCCCGTCGTACCGCCGCGCGCCGCGTATTCCCATTCCGCTTCAGACGGCAGGCGGTAGCGCTGGCCGGTCTTCTGACTCAGCCACTTCGCGTAGGCTTGGGCCTCCAGCCAGGAGATGTTGTGGATCGGGGTGCTGTCGGTGGGCTTGGTCATGCGCGGCATGCCGCCGGTGCAGCCGCCACCCTCCACGCAGGCGCGCCACTCGGCCACCGTCACCTCGTAGGCACCGAGCGCGAAGGGTTTGGCGATGGTCACCCTGTGCACCGGACGTTCGGAGCGGTCGCTCTGGTCGCTGCCCATGGAGAAGCTGCCGGGCGCGATGCGCACCATCACCGGACAGTCCGGGCAATCCTGGAAGCTAGCCGACTTGCTGTGGTTGCGCACCGCGCTGTTGCCGTTGGTGGCCAGGGGTGCTGCCGCCACCTGCTCGGGCGCTGACACTGGCGCCGGCTGCGGTGGTGCCGGCGGGGGCGGTGCCGCCGCCTCGACGACTGGGGCCGGGGTTGGGGCCGGGACCGGAGAAGGCACCGATTTCGGCGGCGGCGCTTGAGGCGCCGACGCGACCTCCGGCGGCTTGGCGGCGGGGGTGAGCGCGCCCAGCTTCTCACGCGCCGGCTTGGCGTAGGCGCCACTGCCGAACAGCCGCAGGAAGGCTTCGAAGTCGGCGGGCTCGCGGCTGCCCTTGACCATCTGCCACAGCGATTCCTCAAGCGCCGGCGCGGCCGGAGCGGTACCCGGCGGAGCGATCTCCAGCGTCACCGTGCCGATGGCCTTGCCGCCCTTGCCGTCCTCCACCTGATAGGTGAAGGCGCCGGCGGCCCCTGCCCGCTCCTGCTCCGGGTCGAAGGTCAGCCGCGTCAACCCCTCGGCCGGCAGGCGGTCGCCGGGGCGGATCAGGGTGGCGCCGTCCCGCACCTTGCCGCGGTCGGGCACGGCGGTAACGGTGACGGTCAGCGGGTCGCCGTCGGGGTCCACCGGCGCCTCGATGGTCAGGAGATTCGGCAGGGCACGGACAGTGCGCGCCCCGGCGACGATCGGCGGGCGGTTGCTGGGCTTGATGGCGATCGCCACCCCGCCCCGCACCACGCCACCCCGCCCGTCCATGATCGCGAAGTCAAACCGCCCGGCGTCCCCCACCATCGTCGCGTCCGGCTTGAAGCTGGTGGCGGCGAGTTGCTCCACGGTCAGATAGTCGCCGATCAGCACGGTGCGGTCGCCGATGCGCACGCTGCCGCCGCGCGGCAGGCCGGATATCTGGGCGAAGAGCTGGTCGTCGTCGGGATCGGTCGGGCGCCCGATGCGCAGCGGCTCGGCGTCGGCGCGGTCGGACAGCTCCAGCGGGCGGATTTCGCCGAGCACCGGCGGGCGGTTCGGCGGGCGCGGGTTGAAGTAGAAGGGCGCCGCCCCCAGCGAGCCGAAAATGTAGGGCTCCTGCCGCCCGTTGGTCGCCTGCCGCACGGTGTCGCGCACGTTGCGGAAGAACAGGCTCAGCTCCAGCCCCGGCGTCTGGAGGTGCTGGAGCAGCGCGTCTGTGTAGGGGCTGTGGTCGCTCTGCCCGTCCTCGGCCAGTTGGTCGGCGCGGGTCGCCATGGCGACCAGCGTGTCGCTGGGCGTGTCGTCGACGCGGGCGAAGCCGTAATTGACCTGGATGCGGTTCTGCCCGGCCTGCTTCAGCCGGTCGACGAAGGGGTTGTTGCGGCAGGAGTCGAGCATCAGGATGCCCAGCTTGCGCGCCTGCGACAGCTCGCCCAGCATCAGGTTCAGCGGCATCGCCTCGTAGACGAGGTCGCGCTCACGCTCCAGCTTGGCGTCCGCCGGGACGATGTAGTTGTTGCCGCCCACTTGGATGCCGTGCCCGGCGTAGAAGATCACCGCCACGTCGGCCTGCGAGGCGCGGATGCCGAAATCGCGCAGAGCCCGCTCGAAGCCGCGGTTGTCCATGTCGAACTTCTCGTCCACGTCGAACTGCAGCTTGCGCAGGGCCTCGGCGATGGCCTTGGCGTCGTTCACCGGGTTCTGGAGTTCGGGGGCGAACTCGTACTTGCCGATGCCGACGACCAGCGCGATGCGCTTCTCCGGGGACTGGGAGGCCTGGGCTGCAGATTGAGGGGGAGCGGATTGGGCGGCCGCGCCCGGCGCCCACCCAAAGAGGCCAAGCAACAGCAGGACGAGGCCGAGCGACCAGAGGTCCCTGCCCAAACGATGCTGCGTCGAGGGTCCGTCGAACATCGGCCGGCTCCATGGTGGGAAGGCGGTTGCGCACCCCATACCCGGCACCTGTCGGCATAAAATTGCCAATTAGCCGATGTTAATATTTCGATTCCTGCGCACCAAGCGTTCATTCAGCCTAATCCCGAATACGGAGAAGGCCCGCTCACTCCCCGGCCTCCGCCGCGGGCCGCGCCTCCTCCCCCTCCCGGTCGAGGACCAGCCAGGCGCGGACCGCCTTGCGCTTGCCCTTCAGTGCCATCTCGCCCACCGGCAGTCCGGCCACCGTGCCCTGCACCGCCGTCCAGGTCGGCTCCCCGATGACGATCCGGCAATGGGGGGAGGAGCGCATGTCCACCGTCTTGCCCAACGCCTCCAGCCGGGCCGCCGTGTTGGCGGTGTCGCCGAGCAGCGAATACTCCATGTGCCGCAAGCCGCCCAGGCTGCCCGCCACCAGCGGACCGGTGTGGATGCCGACGCGGATGCCGATGGCCGGCAGCCCCTCCGCCTGCCAGCGCTTGTTCAACTCCCGAAGCTCCCGCCCCATCTGGACGGCGCAGCGCACGGCGCGTTCGGCGTCAGCGTCAATCTCGGCCTGGGTGGTGCGGGCGACGGGAGCGCCGAAGACCGCCAGGATGGCGTCGCCGATGAAGCGCAGAACGATCCCGTCATGCGCCGCCACCACCCGCACCATGGCGTCGAGATAGCCCTCCAGCCAGAGGATCAGCGGCTCCGGCTCCAGCGCCTCGCAGACCGTGGTGAAGCCCTCGATGTCGGAGAAGAAGACGGTGGCGGTCAGCTCCTGCGGGCGGGGGCGCCCGCCGGCCAGGAAGGTCGCGCGCTCCCGCCAGATCTCGTCGGCGACGGGCTGGGAGACGTGGTTGGCAAACAGCTGCATCAGGCTGCGGCGGTCGGCGCGCTCCTTCAGCGACAGATGCGCCGTCATCACCGCGATGCCGCCCAGCCACGCCGCCGAGGGCGCCATCATCGCCACCAGCGGCCCGCCCTGGGCGAACAGCGCCAGCGCCGCCGCCCATAGGGCCAGCAGCCCGAGCAGGCTCGCCGGCACCAGCAGCCACACCGGCCAGCCCGCTGCCGCCAGCGCCACCCCCGCGGCGCTCAACGCCAGCACCAGCGCGACCATCCAGCCATCGGACAGGTCGCGGCTGGTCCGCCCGTCGAGGATCTGGGCCAGCGCGTGGGCCTGGATCTCCACCCCCGGCGTGGACAGGCCGGCGACCGACAGCGGCGTGCGGTGCTGGTCCACCCCGACCAGGACGGTGCCGACCACGGCGATCCGCCCGGCCAGCCAGCCGCGCGGCAGCATTCCCACCATGTCCGCCGGATAGGTCGGGAAGGGCGGCGCGTCCGGCGACGGGCGGGCGTGCCAGTCGATGCGGAAGGGCTCCGCCGGGACCTCCCCCCCGGCCGCCCCTCCGGCAAGCTGGGCCATCCGCGCCGGGAAGCTGGGCAGCCCGTCCGGCCCGCGCGGCACGTGCCAGCGCACCGTGCCGTCGAGCCGGTCCTTGGCGAGGTTGGCGTGGCCGTGCGGGATGCCGTCGAGGAAGCGCCCGAGGTAGCGCCGCTGCTCCTCGGTCAGCGGCGTGTCGCCGAGCGCGGTGATGGCGACCACCGGCACCGTGGCGCGTTGCATGCGCTGGCGCAGCCGCTCGTCGAGCGCCGGCAGGGTCGGCTGGTCGAACAGGATGTCCAGCCCGATCGCCCGCACCCCCGCCGCCTCCAGCGTCCCCACCAGATCGGCGAGGAAACCGCGGTCCACCGGTGACCGGCAGGCCAGCGTGGCGAACAGGTCCTCCCCCAGCGTGACCAGCACGATGCCGGGATGCTGCGGCGCGGGCGGCGTGAAGTAGGCGATGGCGAGGTCGCGGAAGCTCTCGTCGGCGGAGCGCAGGGGAGGCACCAGCCGGGTCAGCCCCAGCGCCGCCGCCGACACGCCGACCACCGCGGCCAAGCCCACCAGCCCTCTGGCCAGTCCTTTGGCGAGCCACGGGGCTTTTGCCCAGCTTGGCCTGCCCCCCGATGTCCCCAACGGCGGCGCCCTCACTCCACGCGCAGGATCACCTGCGCCATCACCAGTTCGGTCTGCTTCAGCGAGGCGAGCGTCCGCTCCAGCCGGGCCGCCGCCTCGTCGGACAGGGGCCGGAAGGCGTCCTGCCGCCCCGGCAGGTCGGCGCCGAGATCGCGCCCGGCGGCGAAGCAGCGCACCTCCTGGTCGGCGGACAGGCTCCCCGACCGCTCCGCCGCGCGCAGCGGCACCGGCATGCGGTCGCCGGCCAGCGTCAATGTGTGGTGCCCCTCCACCAGCGAACTGGCCGACGGCCCCGGCGGGTAGATCGGCGTCAGCTGGCCGCGCGTGTTGCGCAGATAGCAGTAGAGATGCGCGTCCCGGTTCGTCTGGAGCACCAGCGTCACCGCCTCCCCGGACCGGTAGGTCGGGTAGAGGCCGCGGTCGGTGGCGAGATAGAGATTCAGCGGCGCCACGCTGTCCCGCACCGGGTCGAGCAGAGCCGCTGCCTGGGTGGCGCAGCCGGCACCAGCCAGCCGGACAGCCAGCTCAGCACCCTGCACCTCGGCACTGACCACGCGCAGCGTCACGCTGTGGCGCACCCGCCCATCTGGCCCGGCAACGGAGACGGCGGTTCCGTCCGTCATTGGAAGCTCGCGCGGCCAGGGCATCGTCGCTCCCTTGTCCCAGCGCAGCGTGGCGGTGGCGCCGCGGTTTTCCGCGCGCAGGGTGGCCGGGATCAGCGCCGGGTCGGCGGGCTTGCGCAGCAGCACCGTGCCGCCGGACTTCACGCATTGGGTTCCGGGGCGGCCGGGGTCGAGGGTGAAGACCTGCTCCTCCCCCTTCTGCATCGGGGTTCCGACCGCGCGGGCAGCACCCAGGTCGGTTTGGAAGAAGCGCTCCCCACCGACGAGGCTGCCGACTCCGCCCCAACCCGAAGCATCGGGCATGCGGTCGAGCGACCCGTCAAACGGCCCCTTGATCCGCAGCATGCGTCCGTTGGCGAACAGGAACATGGCGTTGGCGCCGTCCGGCACGGTGACCGCCGCGCCGTCGGGGACCAGTTGCCCCTGGGCGTAGCCGGGGGCGGTGGAGGCGACGACCACCGCCTGCTCCGCCGCCGCGCGGCCGGCGGTGACGCCGACCGCTCCGACGGCGGCCAGTGTCAGGGCCGCCGCCACGAGTCCGCTCAGGGTCCTGTGCGCCATGCTGGCCTCCACCGGCGGGGATCGCGGAATCATTGGCGTTTCCCGGACGCCTGTCCAGGCGGCGAAGGGGGAAGGACGGGGCTGCGGACCCGGCCCAAAGAAGGGCGGACGCCGTGAACGGACGGGCATGGTCGGACCTCCGAAATGATGCGCGCCGGCCAATTTGCCGGCCCGTCGAGGCTAGACGGCGGAAGACGGCGGCCGCTGTGAGGCGCGGCACAAAGTTGCGCAGGAGTTGGCCCCCTCCGACGTACTGAGTGTGGCGGGCTCCACAGCGCGGCCCGGTCCAGCCCCCTAGAGTGCCGGGCAGGACCGGCGCCCCGTTGGTCCGCTCCAGCGCCCGAGGAGACCAACCATGACCAACCGCCGCACCAAAGCCGACGCCACCGAGGGCTTCGACGACCGCTTCGCCCGTCATGGAATCCTGGAGGTCGCCTATCTGCGGTCGGTGGAGATCGACGGACTGCACGCCTACGCCGTGTACGCCGCGAACGGCACCTGCCTGTGGCTGGACACCGACCGCGCGTCGGCGGGGGCGACGCTTCAGGAGCATGGGATGGAGCTGGTCAGCGTGCATTGAGAGCGGAGGTGATGGGGGCATTGCCCCCACCCTCCCCACTTCGTGGGTCCCCTCCCTCCCCCGCTTCGCAAGGGAGGGATTTTTCGTGTCAGCAACAACGATTCCCTCCCTCGCCGAAGGACGGGGGAGGGGTCGAGGGAGGGGGGCGGAAGGCACTCAACTCATTCCTTCGGGCTCAACAGACACGACGTCCGGTTCCGCGTCACGATGGCGAGGCTGTTCTCCGGCTCGCCCGCCCGGCGGAAACGCAACGAATTCAACTGGCTGGCGACGCTGAGCGACAACACGTTCAAATCCGTCTCGTCGATGATCTTCTCGCCGTCCTGCCAGCACTGGATGCGCACGCGGCCCTTGGGAACTCCGACGTCGATACCACCGGGCTGCACGCCCGGGTCGCTGCTCTTCTTGCGGACCACCGTCGCGTCGGCGGCGCCCCCGACGAGGGGGAGCGCCGCGATCGCCACCAGGAGAAGGAGTTTTCGGACCATGGCGCGCGTCCCCCTTCCCTCTCGATCACTGGATGGGCCGGAACTCGACGCGCCGGTTGCGGCTGTCGGTCGGGTCGGGGGTCAGCGGCTGGCTCTTGCCCAGGCCGGCGATGGCGATGCGCTGCGGCTCGATGTGGTGGACGCGGACCAGATACTCGCCCACCGACACGGCCCGGCGCTCGGAGAGGGCGAGGTTGTATTGCTCGCTTCCCACGGCGTCGGTGTGCCCTTCGATGACGAGGCGGAGCTGCGGGTCCTGCGACATCAGCCCACCGACCGCATCGACGTAGGAATAGAACTCCTTCGGGACATCGGCGGAGTTGAAGGCGAAGTTGATGCGGAAGCCGAAGCCGTTGGTCGGGCGGGTCTCCGCCGGGGTTTCCGGCGCGGAGAGGGTGGCCGGCTGCACGCCGTTGGAGCGGCGCGGCGCGGCCGGCGGCGGGGCGACGGGCGGGGCCGCGGCCTCCTGCACGGGCGCGCGCTTGGGCTTGGGCTGAGGCGCCGGCTCCGGCTGCGCCACGGGTGCGGTCGGTTGACTGTAGCTCGGCTGGCTGTAGCCCGGCTGCGGGGTCGCCTGCTGTTGAGCGGGCGCGCCGTAGTTCACGCTGTCGGTCGGACGCGGGCGGTTGGCGCTGTTCATGCCGCCGCCGATGATCTCGATGCTGCGGGTGCGAATCTTCGGCTGTTCGCTGCCGTCCGTCGGCGCCGGGCCGGGCTTCACCGCCTCGCGCAGCTCGTCCACGGTCGGCGGGCGCTCGAACATCATGACCCGATTGCCACCGGAGCCCTCGACGGTCTGTGCCCGCGCCGGGACGGCCATGCAGGCCAGGGCGATCATCGGCAGGGCCAGAGCGGGAAGCGCCACGCCGTTCAGCCGTCGGGCGATGATCTTGGAGGTCGGTCGCGGCATCGCTGGTCTCCCATGATTCGGCGCCATGATCTGGCGTGGTGTTCTGCTGCCCCCTTCTCTACCCTCATCCCCCGCCCCCGCGCTGTGAGCCGGCCCACAACTCCCCGCTCTTACCGCTGCCCCGACCCTATCGTTGAGCCGACACGGCGGGCAGAACCTGCACGGCCATCTGCCGGCTGCGCACGTTGGTCCCCTGGATGCTGCCATAAGCGCCCACCACGTCGGCCAGCGTTGCGCCGGGGATGGGTTGAAGGTCCTCGGTCTTGTAGCGGTCGGCGATGCGCGTCCCGAGTTCGTCGGGGGAGACGATGCAGGCGATGGTCTCGGAGGCGCCGGGGCGGTCCATGCGCAGGTTGAAGGGCTTCTGCGCTCCCGGCGGGACTTCCACCTGCTGGTTGGCCTGGACGAAGCTGTCGGGCTGGAAGCGGTTGGGGAAGATGCGGGCCACCGACCCTGCGGCGTCCTGGTAGTAGCAGTAGACGAAGCCGTTGGCCGTCGGCTGCACCTTGACCACCAGCGCCTCCCCGGCGCGGTAGCGCGGCTGCGGCCCGCGGTCAGAACTGAGGACCAGATCGGGCGCCGCTCCGGCCGGCGCCGGAGTGGCGCGCGGCAACCCCTCCCCGCCCGCGTTCGACACCGATTGCAGGCGCGGCGCCCCCGGCCCCTTTTGCCCGCTGGGCTGGGCGAGCATGCGCTGGTAGAGGTCGAAGTCGATGCGCCCCGTGGCGATCAGGTCGTTGTCCGCCTGATAGCGGGAAATCGCGTCGCGGGTGCGCTCGTCGAGCTGGCCGCTGTCCGATCCGTCGTAATAGCCCTCGGCCAGCAGGACGCGCTGGACGTAGGCGACGCGCTGTGACGGTGCCATGCTGTCGAACCAGTCGCGCGCCTGCCCCGCGAAGGCCGGGTTGGTCTGGTCGATGCCGAGACACTGCCAGTAGGGGGTGCGGGTCATCTTGCCCAGCACCTCGATCGTGCTGAGTTCGATCAACGTGCGCACCGCCTGATGCAGCCCCTCGGACTTGTTGAGCGAGACGTTGAAGGACAGGCCGGCCTTGCCGATCACCGCCCCGGCGTCCGCCCCCTTGCCCGACGAGATGATGGCGAGCGAGTTGCTGGCCGACAGGCCGGGGATGATCTGGCGCGTCGCCAGTTCCCCGATGTTCAGGTCGACCGAGATCACCGACATCACCTGATCGGCGGAGATGCCCAGGTCGAAGGTCGGCAGCGAGATGCCGGCGCTGGCCGCCTCGCTCACCACATTGTCGTCGAGTTGGGTGATGGCGCCGCGCACGTAGTAGGACGGCGCACGGAAGTTGGGCTGCACCCCGATCATCCAGTAGAGCGCGTTCACGTCGTCCAGCGTCGGTTCGAAATCGACGAAGCGGAAGGCGTTCGACCGCTCCGACATGCGCGACACGGCGGTGATCAGCATCTCCTTGGTGCCGCCGGCCACCCGGCCCGTGGCGTCGGGAATGCCGTTGGAGGTGATGAAGATGTCGCGCTTGCCATGGTTCCACATCAGCGTGTCCATGCAGCGCAGCGCCTCGCTGAAGTTGGACACCGTGCGCACGGGCGGGGTCTTCGGCTTCTGGACCACGGTTGCCTGTTCGCCCGAGGTCACGCAGGCTCCGAGAAGCAGGAGCGCCGCGACAGCCGCCACCCTCGCGAAACCGGTGCGCCGGACAATTCCCATGGCCTCACTCCCTGGACGTTTACCCGGCTGGATCAGCGGGCCAGATCAACGCACTGACACGCGCGTGCTGTCGCCGCCCGGACGCACGGTGATGGTGATCTTCTTGGACAGGATCGGCGGGTCGTGCGGGATGTGCTCGGCGTCGCCCATCAGAAGCTGGAGCGTGTGCCGCCCCGGCGGCAGCTCCAGGTAGGTTTCCGTCTGGCCCTTGCCGAAATGGATGTAGTTGCGGTTGTTGGGGATCGGCTCGTCCATCGGCGGCAGGTCGGTGTCCACCAGCAGGTGATGGTGGCCGGTGTTGTCCTTTCGCACGCCCGCCGGCGCCACGCCGAAGTTGCGCAGGCCGAACCACACCTTGAAGCGGCCCCTCACCGCCTCGCCGTCGTTGGGCCAGCCGATGTAGATATAGGCGTCCTTCGGCGCCGCCGTCCGTCCGGACTTCGCGGCGTCGGGGGTGGAGGGCGTGCTTTCATGCTCGTGCCCCGGGCTGGCCGGCTGCGGCGTGTTGGTGGTGTCGGACAGCGGCTTGTCGAGCGGGTCGGCCTCCGGCGATGATTGCGCGGCCAGCGGCCCGGCGGCGAGCAGGACGGCCAGAAGGACCGGGACGGCGGCGGTGCGCATCATGACTTCCTCCCTGTCGCGCTCCCGTTGAGGGACGATGCCCTTAAGGGACGATGATGGTGACCTTCTGCGACATGATCGGCGGGTCGTGCGGGATATGATCCGCGTCGCCCAGGATCATCTGGAGCGTGTGCCGGCCCGGCGGCAGCTCCAGCCGCACCTCCGTCTGGCCGCCGCCGAAATGCAGCGACTGCTTGGTGTTCGGGATCGGCTCGTCGTAGGTGGCGAGATCGGAGTCCACCAGCAGATGGTGGTGCCCGGTGTCCTCCTTGCGGATGCCGGCCGGGGCGATGCCCATATTCTGCAAGCCCATGCGGACCCACAGCTTTCCGCCGGAGATGGTGGTGCCGTTGGACGGCCACATGATGTAGGCGCGCGCCCCTTCCGGCGCCTTCACCCGTCCATTCGCGCTTTGAGCGTTCGCACTTTGGGCCGACGCCACGCCCGGCAACAGGAGCAGCGCGGCCGCCACGATCATGGCGGCATGAGGCATGGGCACCTCGCTCTTCTGGCTCTTCTCTTTGGGAGTTTCAATCTTATGCTTGGTGGGCGGACAATGTTCGCGGTTTTTCGGGCCTCATCCTTTCTCTCCCCACCCTCCGAATATTAAGGAACGAAAGTGATCCCCGACCACCCCACTTTGCGCGAAGACCGGGGCCGCTTCGCCTATTCCTATTTTGGGCTTGACGGTTCCGCCTGCGGTGCGAAGGTCACGGGGCAGGAGGTTGCCGGTCCCGCATGCCCGATTCATCCCGCCTCGCCCCGCTTCCCGTCGGTCCCACCGGCGCGCCGCCGCGCCTCGGTTTCCGCCACCTTCTGGCCCCGGCGCTGCTGACCCTCGGGGCGGCCGGCCTGGCGGGCCAGCGCCCCTGGCTGTCCGGTCACATCGCCCCGGTCGCTGGCGTCATGGTGGCGGACGCGCTGGTCTCGCTGCTCGCCGCGGTGGCGTGGCTGGGAGCGGCATGGCTGGGATCGCGGGTCATCGACCTCGTGGTGGCGCGCAACGCCCGCGCCACGCCGATGCCGCGCCTGCTGACCGATCTGCTGCGCGCCCTGCTCTACGGCTTGGCAGTTCTCGGCATCCTGGCCTTCGTGCTGGGGCAGCCGGTGACCGGGCTGGTCGCCACCTCCGGCGTGGTGATCGCGGTGCTGGGCTTCGCGCTGCGCAACATGATCGCCGACATCTTCTCCGGCATCGCTCTGAACGTCGAGCATCCCTACCGCATCGGCGACTGGGTGGAGCTGACCCCCGGCGTCACCGGGCGGGTGGACGAGATCAACTGGCGGGCCACCCGGCTGGTCACGCTGGACGGCACGGCGCTGGTGGTGCCGAACGGGCTGGCAGCGGGCAACCGCATCACCAACTACAGCCAGCCCGGCAGCGGCTTCCGTGCCGGGGTTCCGGTGACCCTCGACGCCGAGGTGCCGGTGGCCCGCGCCAAGCGGATCATCCTGTCGGCCATCGTCTGCTGCGACGCCGTTCCCACCGAGCCGCGGCCCGACGTGATGGTGGACTCGATCACGCTGAACGGCGTCACCTATCAGGCAAGATTCTGGGTGGCGGACTATTCCCGGCTGGCCGCGACCCGCGACGCCGTGGCGACCACCATCCTGGAGCATCTGGCCCGCGCCGGGCTGGAGCCGGCCAGCCCCAAGCAGGAGATGCGCCGCCGCAGCAACCGCCCGCCGCCCTGTTCGGCGCTGGGGCTGGGGCGGGACCTGCTGTCCCATGTGGACCTGTTCGCCGCCTTCCGCCCTGAGGAGATCGATGAGCTGGCCTCCGGCATGCATCTGCGCCACGTCGCCGCCGGGGAAGCGGTGGTGCGCCAGGACGAGACCGGGACCTCCCTCTTCCTGGTGGCCGAGGGCGCGCTGGACGTGCGCGGGGCCTTCGGAGGGCGGACGCTCCTGCTCGACCACATGGGGCCGGGCGATGTGTTCGGGGAAATGTCGCTGCTGACCGGCCAGCCGCGCAGCGCGTCGGTGATTGCCAACACCGACGCCGTGGTCTACGAGCTGGACAAGGAGGCGCTCGACCCCGTCCTGCGCCGCCGTCCGGAGCTGGCCGCCCGGCTGGCCGACCTGATGGGCCTGCGCCAGCGCCGCAACGATGCCCACCGCCGGGCCACCGCCACCGCCGCCGTGACCCAGACGGCGACCGAGCATGACCTGCTGGCCCGGCTGAAGACGTTCTTCAGTTTGTGAGTCAGTTGCTCAACGGAGAGAAGGGCATCCCCGCCTGCTCCAGCGCCTTCTCGATCACCTCCGCCGAGGTCTGGTCGAACAGTTGCAGCAGCAGGTCGTCGATCTCGCGGTCCTGGCTGTTGCCGCAGGCGTCGAACAGGGTGGCGATGGCCTCCGTCTGGAAACGCTCGCGCCCCTCGTCGCCGCCCCGGTAGTCCAGTGCCTTCGCCACCGCGATGGCGACGCGGAAGGGCTTCAGCAGGGTGAAGGACAGGCCCGCCTTGGCGAACAGCCCCTTCAGCGCGTGCGGCCCGCCGTCCCAGGCGAGCTGACGGGCGTTCTCCGGCGGCAGGTTGGCGCGCACCGCCATACCGGCGTCGAACAGCGCGATCTCCCCGGCGCACAGCGCGCGGAAGAGCAGCGGCGCCGACAGCCGCCCGCGGATCAGCAGATGCCGGGCGAGAAGCTCCACGTCCGCCTCGCGCGGGGTCAGCGGCTTCAGCAGGAGCAGGGTCACCGCCTCCCGCGCCCGCTCGACCAGGATGCCGATCAGGCGGGGGTTCAGCCGGTGGGTGCGGATCAGCCGGTTGCGGATCTCCTCCGACACGAAGAGGATCAGTTTCTCCACCACCGCCGCCGACAGGTCGGGCCGCGCCGCCATGGCCTCGTTCACCGTGGCGACGCCACCCCAGCGGTCGAGCACGCTGTGCAGGGACGGTTCCGGGATGACGGCGCCCCGGTTGCGCAGAAGCTCGGTGATGACGATGACGTTGCCGTTGCGCACCAGCGCGTCGGACACCACGGGCGAGACGGAGCGGCGCCCGGCGATGGCAAGCTCCTTCGCCGGACGCCGTTCGCGCAGGATGTCCAGGAGCAAGCCTTCGCTCAGCTTTTCCGCGTGGCGCAGGATGGGAAAGGCCACCCGGTCCACGTCGCGGGCCAGCTTCTCCGCCAGCCCCTCCGTCAGCAGGGAGGAGTTGTGGATCTGCCACGCCACCGCCTCGCGCACGGCGGTCACCGCATCGGCGGCGAAGCGTTGCAGGATGTCCATGGCCAGCGCCCGTTCCGCCTCGGCGAGGTCCCCCGCCTCCAGGTCGCGCACCAGATGGGTCATGGTGTCGATGCGCGCCTGGGCGTCGGGTGCGGCCAGCAGGCGTTCGACATCCTTCTGGCTCAGGGACCGCTGTGACATGCGCTGGGTCTTCCGGAACGGACGCTCGGGATCAGTACTCCGGCGTATCGTAGCGGATCAGATCGCTCCACGCCCGCTCCAATCGGCGCAACGTGCGGTAAGTCGTCTCCAGATCGGCGGCTTCCTCGTCGGTACGGATCAGCGCCTCGCCCCGCACGGCCTCCAGCCCGCGCAGCGCCTCGCACAGCTTCAGGCCGCGCTCCGACAGGCGGAGCCGCGCCGTGCGTCGGTCGCGCTGCGAGGCGGAGCGGTCGACATAGCCCGCCTCCACCAGATGCTTCAGGTTGTAGGAGGCGTTGGAGCCGAGATAGTAGCCGCGCTCCAGCAAATCGCGCACCGACAGCTCCTCGCCGCCGATGTTGATCAGCATAAGGGCTTGGCCGGGGCTGAGGTCGTCGATCCCGATCCGCGCCAGCTCCATCCGCAGCACGTCCAGGAAACGCCGGGTCATGCTCTCGATGATGCGGCCGAGGTCGGTGTAGACGGCGGGCAGGGACGCGCCCACCGAGGCGGCGCTGTCCGGCGTGGCTCTCTCCGGCACGGCTGGGGTCGGCTGCTGCTTGGCGGCGGCGCTCATCGCGATACTCCCGCTTTGGAAAAAACCATCATGGTATGGCGTCGATCCAATTCCGAACGGTGGACGGTTTACCCGTCCTTCTGTCGCAAGAATGATAAGATTTTAGTTTAATTTGTAGAAACAATGTTGAGACATAGCGGCCCTGCGCACCGGAACCGCCCCATCCACCTCCTGTTGCTCCCCTGACCCTGCAACCCGCCCCTGCAACTCGGAGGAGACCGGCCATGCCGCAGTCCACACGTCATCCCGACACATCGCAAGCGCGCCGCCGGAGGGTCCGCTGATGCGCGGCGGCTTGACTCTCGCGGCCGGTTTGCTGGCCGGCTTGTGGCTGGACACTCGCCGCCGCACCAACCGGGCGGAGCAGGAGCACCCGCCGACCGGCCATTTCATGAGCGTCGGCGGCACCCGCCTGCACTATCTCGACCATGGGCCGAAGCGCGGGTCGAAGGACGGCACGGCGCCCCCCGTGGTGTTCCTGCACGGCAACGGCACCACCGCCGGCGACTGGGCGCTGAGCCTTCTGGACGAGGCGGCCCGGCACCGGCGCTGTATCTGCTTCGACCGGCCCGGCCATGGCTACAGCGAGGCGACGCCGCGGCGCGACGCCGGTCCCGCCGCCCAGGCCGCGCTGCTGCGCGCCGCCACCCGCAAGCTGGGGCTGGAGCGTCCCATCGTCGTCGGCCATTCGCTGGCCGGGGCGGTGGCGCTTGCCTGGGCGCTGGATTTCCCGGAGGAGATCGGCGGTCTGGTCATCCTGTCCGCCTTCACCCATCCGACCCCGCGCCCCGATTTCCTTCCCTTCATGGGACCGGCCATTCCGGCGGCCGGTCCGCTGCTCAGCCACACCGTCCTGCCGCCGCTGGACCGGCTGATCCTGCCGCCGCTGATGCGCCGCATCTTCGAGCCGAACCCCGTGCCGCCCAGCTACAACGAACTGTCTCCCGACCTTCTGCTGCGCCCGACGCAGTTGGAAGCCGCCGCCGATCAACTCGCTGCGCTGATCCCCGGCGTGGCGGCGATGGCGCCGCGCTATTCCGAGATCCGCTGCCCGATGGCGGTCGTCGCGGGACGGGAGGACCGCATCGTCGATCCCCACGCCCACGCGGTACAGCTGCACAACGCGGTGGCCGGATCGACGCTGCATCTGCTGGCGGAAACCGGGCACATGCCGCAGCACGCCCGCCCGGACGCGGTGATGGCCGCCATCGAGCGGGTGGAGCGGGCCATGACCGGCACGTCGGCTCACGCGGAGGCATGAGTCGTCCCTCCTGATTCGGCGACCGGGGATTGCGACTCGAAAAAAGCGACTCGTGGCGACTCGGGTGAGGGATGGTTAACAGTTTGGTTACGATCCGAGCGCTAACCTTTGGCCATATCGCACACTTTCAGCGCCTCAAGGATTACGCCGATGTCCATGGCCGCCGACGTTGACACCATCGAACGCACGTCCATCGTCGCCTACACCCTCCTCAACGAGCTGCACGACGTGCTGGCTCTGCCCAAGGCGCCCGATGACGTGACGCTCGGCATTCTGATGGGGCTGTCCATGTTCATGGACGACAAGGTCGGTCCGATGCGCTCCAAGCGCCTGATGTCGGAGGCGCCGACCATCGTCCTGAAGACCGACGCCCACGTCACGTCGGACCAGATGCAGCGGATCATGCCGGTCCTGCGCGCCTTCGGCGACCATCTGAAGGACATGCGCGCCAAGGCCGCCCGCCCGGTCGACGACACCGTCGCCTGACCGCGGAGCGCACCCCCGGTTTCACGAAAGGCCCGGCCGGCAACGGCTGGGCCTTTTGCCGTTCCGGTGCCCGGCTTGACCCGCCCGGCAATTCATCGGATGCTGAAACCATTGGTTCACCGGAGGGTCGCCGCCGGTGGTCCGGACGCAACGCAGGGGCGGCTTCGGCCATGGAACTGCCAACGGGGGATTGGATCTGGGCTCTGGCCATCGCCGCCCTTCTGACGGGCGCGACGGTCAGCGTTATCGTGCTCGCCGCCGTCGGCTCGATCCGCCGCAGCGTCAACGAGGGCGGCGCCCGCCAATCGCAGCAAATCCGCCGGCTGGCCGAGAACGTCGCCACCCTGAACGCCCAGCAGCAAGCCGCCGAGGGCCGCGTCCAATCCCTGACCGAGGCGAACCGCAAGCTGGCGGAGGAGGTCGCGGCGCTGAACGAGCGGCTGCGCGACGCGGACTCCGTCCCCCGCATCACCGGCAGCGCAAGGCTTCTCCACTGACCATGCCCGACTTGTCCACCTGCCCCATCGACGGCGACGCCGAGCGCGCCCGCTGGACCGCCAGCGCCGACGCCTGGGACCGCTGGGCCGACCCGATGGCCGATCTGGCCGACAAGCTGAACCAACCCCTGCTGGACGCTGCCGGGGTGACGGCGGGCGACCGGGTGCTGGACCTCGCCTCCGGGGCCGGTGAACCGGCGCTGAGCGCCGCGTTGCGGACAGGTCCGGACGGGCTGGTGGTGGGCAGCGACCTCGTGCCCGGAATGATGGCCGGCGCCCGGCGCCGCGCCGCGGGGATCGCCGACGGGCTACGCCCGGCCTTCGCCGCCGCCGACATGACCGCCCTGCCCTTCGCCGCGGCGAGCTTCGACCGGGTGACCTGCCGCTTCGGCATCATGTTCGTCCCCGATGTGGCGGCGGCCCTGGCTGAACTGCGCCGCGTGCTGCGCCCCGGCGGGCGGGCGGCCTTCATGGTCTGGGGGCCGCGCGCCGGCAACGCCCTGTTCGACACGGTGGGCGACGCTGTCGCCACCCAGTTGGGCGAGGACCGCAGCCTGGACCCGCTGTTCCGCTTCGCCGCCCCCGGCCCTCTGGCGGAGGCGATGCACGCCGCCGGCTTCGCCACGGTAAGCGAGACCGACATCACCCCGGTCCGTAAGGCCCCCCAGGGCCAGCCCTTCTGGCGCGCCACGCTGGAGATGAGCTTCGGCCACCGCCTGCACGACCTCACCGCCGGGCAGCGCGCCGACCTGGACGCCGAGGTGACCCGTCGCTTCGACGCGCAGGCCAAGGGCGGCACGATCCCCCTGCCCATCCACGTCCGCATCGTGACCGGCGCCTAATTTCCCTCCCCTGCGAAGCTCTCGCGCAAACCGAGGGTTTGCGCTGACGCGGCAGGCGGACCTTCGGTCCGCCGAGAGCGGGGGAGGGTCAGGGAGGGGGCAAGCCCTCGCACCCCGACGACGCGCCCAAGTGCCGCAGCCATCCCACCGAGCCACATCCCCGGTTGACCACGCCCACGCATTCCTTTGGATGTTGCGTGCCGACGGGCCCTACCCGTCCGGCATCCGAAAGGAGGTGATGCGCTTGAAAAAGTACCTGAAGTGGTTCCGCCGCTTCTGGTTCCGGATGAAGATCGAGTTGGAAGCCGGCTTCAACCAGGACCGCGATCGCTAAGGAACCAATGGGCGGGGTCGGGAAACCGGCTCCGCCTCCAGGAGACCGAAGGCGCATCACCTCCTTGCCTCGTAAAATACCACAGCTCCCGAAGCCGTCAAACGCCGCGAAGGACAGAGGCTCAACCGGCGCTCAGGGTTCGCCAACGCGCCATTCAATGAAGCCTCATCGGGTCGATGGGGCGGTCGCCCATGACCTCCTCCAACGACGACTTCCGGGGCGTTGTGGACGGTGGCGCCTCGTCCTTCCCCGAAACACCCCGCACACGCGGACAGGGCGGGTCCCACACCGTGGCGAGGGCGATCCACGACAGCCCGAGTCCCACCAGGATCACCGAAAACGACACAACGTATGCGTAAGGAAACCTGTCCCCGAGAAAGCTCATGGTCATCTCGTCGAGGCTGGCGATCAGGCCCAGTTGCTTCCGGTACCCCCATGTCCACGGCAGGGTAAGCGGCACCAGCAGTCCACCCCAGATGATGAGCAACACACCGGACAGACGCATGGTACACCCGTTCCGCACTGAATAATTACTTTAAGTTTACAGCGCTTCAGATACATGGTCAACGCTCTTCGCCCGGATGAAAGTCCGGACATGGAACGCACGCAGGAATTCGGGCGGATGCTCCGCACGCTTCGGGAACAACGAAACCTCACGCAAGAAGATCTTGCGGAGTTGATTGACCGTTCCGTTCAGGCAGTTTCAAAAATGGAGCGCGGCTTGACGTTTCCTAAATTGGAAACGCTCATCAACATAAGTGAAAAAATGAGCGTTCCACTGCGCAATCTGCTCATTGCATTCGAACCAAACGCTACGCATGATCCAAATCGGGAGGATTTGGAATTTTCGATTATTAGAGCAACAAAGCGACTGAGCATTCGAGACCTAAGTATACTCGAGAAAATCTCTCTTTCTTTTCCAGATGAAAACGCTCAAACGATATCCCATCCATGAAAGAGATGCAGCAATTCGGGAAAATGCTCCGCGAACTTCGAGAGCAGCGAGGACTTACACAGGAAGACCTTGCAGGATTGATCGAGCGCTCCGTTCAGGCGATTTCAGCGATGGAGCGTGGGCAGAACATGCCGAGATTGGAGACGCTAATTCGCATTAGCGAGAAGCTAGATATTCCATTATGCGATATCGTAAAAATATTTGATACTCGCAACGAAAACAACCAAGAGAAAACCTTGCTGGAAATTACCATAGTCGATGCAGCACGACACCTGAGTCTTCGCGATCTCAAAGTCGTATCAAACATCATAAAGTCATTCCCAAAAGAAAATAAAAAACGATACGATACTGGAATTTTCTTTATCTCTTACCACCTCCCCAAAGGCGCCAACATTGGCCGTTCGCCAGCCCGTTCGACTTTCTGACAATGCTTTCAAATATCATTTCCACGAAGGCAGGAACATAGTGTTTCCAATACGTTGCGTGGTGCAATGCCTGGATTCTCGCTTTCGCAGGAATGACGTGGAACGAAGTTTTCCTCAACCGTGAATACAATTCCTGATTACAGCCAGCGCTCATGCCTGAACTCCCCTCCCCCCTCCTCCCCGCCAACGTCCAGGGCTGGTTCCGGTCGCGGGGCTGGGCGCCGCACCCGCACCAGCTCGCCATGGTCGAGGCGGCGGCGGCCGGGGACAGCGCCCTGCTGATCGCGCCGACCGGCGGCGGCAAGACGCTGGCCGGCTTCCTGCCATCGCTGATCGATCTGGCGGAGCGCCCGCGCGAGGGGCTGCACACGCTCTACATCTCGCCGCTGAAGGCGCTCGCGGTGGACATCCAGCGCAATCTGGAGGAGCCCGTCGCCGAGATGCGGCTGCCCATCCGCACCGAAACCCGCACCGGCGACACGCCCGAATCCAAGCGGCGGCGGCAGCGGGCCAACCCGCCGCACATCCTGATGACCACGCCGGAAAGTCTGGCGCTGATGATCGCCTACGCCGACGCGGCGACGATCTTCCGGCACCTGCGCTGCGTCATCATCGACGAGTTGCACGCGCTGGCCGGGACCAAGCGCGGCGACCTGCTGGCGCTGGGGCTGGCGCGGCTGTCCCGGCTGGCGCCGCAGGCCCGGCGGGTCGGGCTGTCGGCCACCGTGGCGGAGCCGGCGCAGCTGCTCGCCTGGCTGTCCAAGACCGGACACGCGGATGGCGGCGACGTGCGGCTGGTCACCGGGCGGGCCGGCGCCTCCGCCGAGGTGGACATCCTGACGACGCGCGAGCGGCTGCCCTGGTCCGGCCGCATGGCCATGCACGCGCTGAAGGAGGTGTACCAGCGCATCCGCGCTCACCGCACCACGCTGGTCTTCGTCAACACCCGCGCCCAGGCGGAACTGGTCTTCCAGGAACTCTGGCGCCTCAACGACGACACGCTGCCCATCGCGCTCCATCACGGCTCGCTGGCGGCGGAGCAGCGGCGCAAGGTCGAGGCCGCCATGGCGGCGGGCAAGCTGCGGGCGGTGGTGGCGACCTCCTCGCTCGACCTCGGCATCGACTGGGCGGCGGTCGATCTGGTGGTGCAGATCGGCGCGCCGAAGGGGGCGAGCCGGCTGGTCCAGCGCATCGGCCGCGCCAACCACCGGCTGGACGAGCCGAGCCGCGCCCTGCTCGTCCCCGCCAACCGGTTCGAGGTGCTGGAATGCCGCGCCGCGCTCGACGCCGTGGCGGCCATGAGCCTGGACGGCGAGCGGCCCCGCCCCGGCGGGCTGGACGTGCTGGCCCAGCACATGCTCGGCATGGCCTGCGCGGAACCGTTCCGGCCCGACGACCTGTACGACGAGGTGGTCTGCGCCTCCCCCTACGCCGGGCTGTCGCGGGACGAGTTCGACGACGTGCTGGACTTCGTGGCGACCGGCGGCTACGCGCTCGGCAATTACGAGCGTTTCCATCGGCTGACGCTGCGCGAGGACGGGCGCATGGCGGTGGCCGGGCCGGCGGTGGCGCGGCAGTACCGCATGAACGTCGGCACCATCACGCAGGAGGCCATGCTGCGCGTGCGCCTGAGCCGCGGCCCGGTGCTCGGCGAGGTGGAGGAGCATTTCATCCAGGGCCTCACCCCCGGCGACACCTTCGTCTTCGCCGGCCAATTGCTGAAGTTCCTCGGCATCCGCGAGATGGAGGCGCAGGTCGCCAAGGGGGGCACCGGGGAGCCGAAGGTCCCGGCCTACGCCGGCGGGCGGCTGCCGCTGACCACGGCGCTGGCCGACCGGGTGCGCGCCATGCTGGCCGACCCGGCGCAGTGGCCCGGCCTGCCGGAGGACGTGCAGGAATGGCTGCGGCTCCAGCGCTGGCGTTCCGTCCTGCCGGCGCGCGACGGGCTGCTGGTGGAGAGCTTCCCCAAGGCGGGCAAGCGCTTCCTCGTCGTCTACGCCTTCGAGGGGCGGAACGCGCACCAGACGCTGGGGATGCTGCTGACCCGGCGGATGGAGCGGATGGGCTGCGGCCCGCTCGGCTTCGTCGCCACCGACTATGTGCTGGCGGTGTGGTCGCTGCGAACGCCGAAGGACATGGATGGGCTGTTCGACCAGGACATGCTGGGCGACGACCTGGAAGCCTGGATGGACGAGTCCTCGATGCTGCGGCGGACCTTCCGCAACGTGGCGCTGATCACCGGGGTCATCGACCGCCGCCATCCGGGGCAGGAGAAGTCGGGGCGGCAGGTCACCTTCTCCTCCGACCTGATCTACGACGTGCTGCGCAAGCACGACCCCGGCCATGTGCTGCTGCGCGCCACCCGCGCCGACGCGGCGGGCGGGCTGACCGACGTGCGGCGCCTGTCGGATTTCCTGGTCCGGGTGAAGGGCCGCATTACCCACAAGGACCTCGACCGCATTTCCCCCCTCGCCGTGCCGGTCATCCTGGAGATCGGGCGGGAACGGGTGGACGGTTCCGCCACCGACGAGCTTCTGGAGCAGGCCGCCGCCGATCTGGTGGCCGAGGCGATGCCGGAATTGGATTCGTCCCGTGATGAGCAGGGCCGGCTGACGTTGTGATGACCATGGACACGACGATGACCCTGCGGGGCGCCGCGCTGGCCCCCGATCCCTCCGGCGCGCTGGTCTGGCCGGCGGAGCGGACGCTGGTGGTCGCCGACCTGCATCTGGAGAAGGGCTCCGCCTTCGCGGCGCGCGGGCGGATGCTGCCGCCCTACGACACGCGGGCGACGCTCGGCCGGCTGGCGGAGCTGGTGGAGCGGCTGGCCCCGGAGCGGGTGATCTGCCTTGGCGACAGCTTCCACGACCGCCGGGCGGCGAGCCGCATGGAGGCGGGGGACGTGGTGCGGCTGCGCGACCTGACCGGGCGGGTGGCGGACTGGCTGTGGGTCACCGGCAACCACGATCCGGAACCGCCGGAGGGGTTCGGCGGGCGCATCCTGGACGAGTTGGCGCTCGGCCCGCTGACCTTCCGGCACGAGGCGGTGCCCGGCGCCGTCGGCGAATTGTCGGGGCATCTGCACCCGGTGGCCGCCGTCGTCGTGCCGGGCCGGCGGGTGCGGGAGCGCTGCTTCGCCTTCGACGGGGGAAAGCTGATCCTGCCGGCCTTCGGCGCTTTCGCGGGCGGGCTGAACGTGCTGGACCCGGCGGTGTCCGGCCTGCTGGCGGCGCGGTTCGAGGTGCATCTGCTGGCCCGCGGCAAGGTCCACCGCTTCCCGCGCAGCCGCCTCTCTCCGGACAAGGCTTGACAAGAAAAAGCCCGGAGAGTCGGGGGAACTCTCCGGGCGAGTGGTCCTGCCGGCACTGGCGGTGAAACGTCCGGCAGGAGGGACCTCGATGAAAAGACAGAACGTCAGTTCGGCATCATGACCGTGTCGATCACGTGGATGACGCCGTTGGACGCCATGATGTCGGGCTTCACGACCTTCGCGTTGTCCACCATCACGCCGCCCTTCGTCGCGTCGATGTCCACGGTGGTGCCCTGCACGGTTTTCGGCGATGCCGTCTTGCCGGCGATATCGGCCGAAGTCACCTTGCCCGACACCACATGATAGGTGAGTACGGAGCGGAGCTTCTCGCGGTTCTCCGGCTTCAGAAGATTTTCGACCGTGCCGGCGGGAAGCTTGGCGAAGGCCTCGTCGGTCGGGGCGAAGACGGTGAAGGGACCGCTGCCCTTCAGCGTGTCCGCGAGGCCGGCGGCCTGGACGGCCTGGACCAGCGTCTTGAACTGGCCCGCCGAGACGGCGGTGTCCACGATGTCCGCCGCCTTGGCGGACATGGCGGCGAGGGACAGCGGCAGGGCGACGGTGGCGGCGGTCAGCAGGCGTGACAGGCGGGACATGTGGTTTCCTCCGTTGATGACGTCTCGTTCCTCCCCCGACCGTGGAACCGGCGCCGTCGGCCGCCGTGCCTCCGGCTCCACGTCGTGGCAGCGAAGGCGGAAATAGCGGTGCGGAAATCGCCGTCAATAGGATTTCCCCAGGAAAAATTTTCGCCGCCGTGGTGATCCGGAACAATTGGCGCCGCGTAGCAAGAGCCACTGACCGTGGTCATTGGCTGCGGCGTTTTGGCATGCCCGTTCTTCTGTCCATGTCCTTAAAGTTGGCCGATGACGACCGATCAATCCCCCATCCTCGTCTGGTTCCGCAACGATCTTCGCCTTGCCGACAACCCGGCGCTCAGCGCCGCGGCGGAGGATGGGGCGCCGGTCATCCCGGTCTACATCCGTGAGAAGGACGCCCACGACCCCTGGCTTCCCGGCGCCGCCTCCCGCTGGTGGCTGCATGGCAGCCTGGAGCGGCTGGGCAAGGCGCTGGCTAAGCTCGGCTCGCCCCTGGTGCTGCGCAGCGGCGACCCCGCCGCCGTGCTGGCGGCACTGGCGGAGGAGACCGGCGCCGACACGCTGCTGTGCAACCGCCGCGCCGGCCCGACCGCCATCGCCCGCGACCGCCGGGTGGTCGAACGGCTGAGCGTGCGCGGCGTGACGGTGCACCCCCACAACGCCGCTCTGCTCTTCGAGCCGGGAACCATCCGCACCAAGTCGGACACGCCCTTTCGGGTCTTCACGCCCTTCTGGAAGGCGCTGCTGTCGATGCCGGAACCGCCGCGCCCCACCCGCGCGCCGACCAAGCTGACCCCGCCGGCCAAGCCGGTGTCCAGCGAGTCGCTGAAGGACTGGGATCTGCTGCCCAGCGCGCCGGACTGGGCCGGCGGCCTGCGCGAGCGCTGGGAGCCCGGCGAGGAGGCGGCGCGGGAGCGGTTGGCCGATTTCCTGGAAGGTCCGGTCGCCGCCTACCCGGCGGAGCGCGACCGCCCGGACCATGATGGAACCTCGGCGATGTCGCCGCACCTCGCCTTCGGGGAGATCGGCCCACGGCAGATCTGGCACGCCACCCGCCACGCCGCAGACCAGCGGCATGAGTTGGCAGCCGGCGCCGAAGCCTTCCTGCGGGAACTCGGCTGGCGGGAGTTCAACCACCATCTGTTGCGCGAGGAGCCGGGCATTCCGGACACGCCGCTGGACGCGCGCTTCGCCCGCTTCCCCTGGCGGACGGACAAGGCGGGCCTCCGCGCGTGGCAGCGCGGGCGCACCGGCTATCCCATTGTCGACGCCGGAATGCGGCAGCTTTGGCAGACCGGCTGGATGCACAACCGCGTGCGGATGATCGTCGGTTCCTTCCTCATCAAGGATTTGCTGATTCCCTGGCAGGAGGGCGAGGCGTGGTTCTGGGACACGCTGGTCGACGCCGACATCGGCAACAACGCCGGGAACTGGCAATGGGTGGCCGGCTGCGGCGCCGACGCGGCCCCCTTCTTCCGCGTCTTCAACCCGATCCTCCAGGGCGAGAAGTTCGATCCGGAGGGGGCCTATGTCCGGCGCTATGTGCCGGAACTGGAAAAGCTGTCCAACCGCTGGATCCACAAGCCGTGGGAGGCCCCGGACGAAGTGCTGCGGCAGGCGAATGTGAAGATCGGCAAGGATTACCCGCGGCCGATCGTCGACCACGGCACCGCCCGAGACCGCGCGCTGGCCGCCTTCAACGAGGTCAAGAAAGCCGGCGATTGATCGTTGCGGGATCGTAAAACCCGACCATGCGTTTTCATTCCGCCTTCATGGGAGTGCAAAGAAACCGTCACAGGCCCCCGGTAAGGTGCGCCCGCCCCCACCCAAAATAAATTTGCGGAAAGAGACGAGGCACACCGATGGACACCCATGACCTGCCCCAGAAGGGCACCAAGTATCTGACCTTCGAGGGCCGCGAGGACATCGGCTCCAACCCGTCCGAAAACCCGACCATGGGCGACGTCATCAACGCCCGCCTCGGCCGCCGCGACATGATGCGCGGCATGCTGACCGGTGCGGCGGTCAGCGCCCTGATCGGCCCGGCCGCCCTGCTCTCCCCGACCCGCGCGGCCGAGGCCGCCGTGACCGGCGCCCCGCGCCCGGCCAAGGCCAGCTTCTCCTTCCAGGAAGTGGCTCACGGTGTCGACGCCGACCATCACGTGGCATCCGGCTACGACGCCGACATCCTGATCCGCTGGGGCGACCCGGTGGTCCCCGGCGCGCCGGCCTTCGACCCGATGAACCAGTCGGCCGAGGCGCAGTCGAAGCAGTTCGGCTACAACAACGACTTCGTCGGCTACGCCCCGCTGCCGCTCGGCTCGCAGTCGCCGGACCGCGCCCTGCTCTGCGTGAATCACGAGTACACCGACGAGGAGGTCATGTTCCCCGGCGTCGGCGTGGAGCAGCAGAAGGACAAGTTCGCCCGCATGACCAAGACGCTGGTGGACATCGAGATGGCCGCCCACGGCGGTACCGTCGTCGAGATCCGCAAGGTCAAGGGCAAGTGGGTGACGGTGGCGGACTCCCGCTACAACCGCCGCATCACCGGCGAGACGGCCTGCGCCATCACCGGCCTGGCCGCCGGCCACGCCCTGATGAAGACCAGCTACGACCCGACCGGCACGATGGTCCGCGGCATGCTGAACAACTGTTCCGGCGGCATGACGCCCTGGGGCACCTGGCTGTCGGCGGAAGAGAACTTCAACGGCTACTTCTGGGGCAAGGTCGAGGACACCAACCCGAACGCCAAGGTGCTGAAGCGCTACGGCTTCCCCGGCGAGTGGTACAATTGGGGCGTCCACCACGACCGCTTCGACATCGCCAAGGAGCCGAACGAGTCCAACCGCTTCGGCTGGATCGTCGAGATCGACCCGTACGACCCGACCTCGACCCCGAAGAAGCGAACGGCGCTCGGCCGCTTCAAGCATGAGGCCTGCCAGATCGCGCTCGGCAAGGACGGCACCGTGGTCGCCTACACCGGCGACGACGAGCGCTTCGACTATGTCTATAAGTTCGTCGCGGCCAAGAAGTTTGACCCGAAGAACCGCGCCGCCAACATGGACATCCTGGAGACCGGGACGCTCTACGTGGCGAAGTTCAAGGCCGACGCCTCGGTCGAATGGCTGCCGCTGGTCCACGGCCAGGGCCCGCTGACCGCCGAGAAGGGCTTCCCCGACCAAGCCACCGTCCTGATCAACGCCCGCCTCGCCGCCGACGCGCTGGGCGCCACCAAGATGGACCGCCCGGAGGACATCGAGGTCAACGCGGTGACCGGCAAGGTCTACGTCATCCTCACCAACAACTCCCGCCGCAAGCCGGAGCAGGTGGACGCGACCAACCCGCGCGCCGAGAACAACTGGGGCCACATCGTCGAGATCCTGCCGGAGAACGGCAACCACGCCGCCACCAAGGCGGAGTGGACGATCCTGGTCCGCGGCGGCAACCCGGCGGACGAGAAGGTCGGCGCGCAGTTCCACGCCGACACCTCGGCCAACGGCTGGTTCTCCTGCCCTGACAACGCGGCGGTGGACCACCGCGGCCGCCTGTGGATCACCACCGACCAGGGCGAGAACTGGAAGAAGGCGTCCGGCACCGCCGACGGCGTCTGGGCCGTGGAGACCGAAGGCGACCTGCGCGGCCTGTCCAAGATGTTCTACCGCGTGCCGGTGGGGGCCGAGATGTGCGGCCCCTGCTTCACCACCGACGACAAGACCCTGTTCGTCGCCGTGCAGCACCCGGCCACCGATGGCGTCGACCAGTGGGAAGGCTTCAAGGGCAAGCTCTCCTCCTTCGAGGACCCGGCGACCCGCTGGCCCGACTTCAAGCCCAACATGCCACCGCGCCCGTCGGTGGTCGCCATCACCAAGAAGGACGGCGGCGTGATCGGTCTCTAACCGGTCGGGGAACCGCCCCCAATCGAGCGACACGCCTGAAAGGGCGGCCCCCGCGTCCGGGGCCGCCCTTCTTCTTTGTCTGGTGTCGGCGTCCGGCGATGTAATAAGATAACGCCATGACCACCGATCCCCAACCCACCGCCGGCCCGGCCTCCCGGCATGGGCACGACCACGCGCATTGCATCGCCGACGCGCTGACGCGCGCCGACGCCCTGTGCGCGGAGCGCGGCGCCCGGCTGACCGCGCTGCGCCGGCAGGTGCTGGAGCTGGTCTGGAACAGCCACAAGCCGCGCGGCGCCTACGCCATCCTGGAAGACCTCAGCCAGCGCGAGGGCAAGGCCACCGCCCCGCTGACCGTCTACCGCGCGCTGGAGTTCCTGGTGGAGCACGGGCTGGTCCACCGTATCGAATCGCTGAACGCCTACATCGGCTGCGCGGCGCCGGGGGCCGTCCATTCCGGGCAGTTCCTGGTGTGCGAGACCTGCGGCAACGCCGTGGAGATCGACGATCCGCGCATCCGCGCCGCCATCGGCACGATCGCCGCCGAGCATGGTTTCCAGGTCAGCCGCCCCACCGTCGAGGTGCGCGGCACATGCACCGACTGCCAGGAGAAGACCCCGTGACCGCCGCACCCACCCCCGCCGCCCAACCGGCGCCCCGCCTGCCCGTCTCGGTGCTGACCGGCTTCCTCGGCAGCGGCAAGACCACGCTGCTGCAACGGCTCCTGCACCATCCCGGCATGGCCCGCACCGCCGTGGTCATCAACGAGTTCGGTGAGGTCGGGCTGGACCATCTGCTGGTCGCCAAGGCGTCGGAGAACATGGTGCTGATGGACAGCGGCTGCCTGTGCTGCACCATCCGCGGCGACCTCGTCGACACGCTGCGCGACCTGTTCCTGAAGCGCGTGCGCGGCGACATCCCGGAGTTCGACCGGGTGGTGGTGGAGACCACCGGCCTCGCCGACCCGGCCCCGATCATCCACACGCTGATGAGCGACCCGCTGCTGGCCGCCCGCTTCCGCCTGGACGGGGTCATCAGCACGGTGGACGCGGTGCACGGCGCCAGCCAACTCGACCGCCAGCCGGAGAGCGTGAAGCAGGCCGCCGTCGCCGACCGCATCGTGCTGACCAAGACCGACCTCGCCACGCCCCACACGACGCTCGCCTTGTGCCAGCGCCTGTCGGCGATCAACCCGGCGGCTCCGCAGATTCCCGCCGCCTTCGGCGAGGTCGATCCGGCTCTGCTGTTCGACGCCGGCCTCTACAACCCGGAGACCAAGAGCCCCGACGTGGCGCGCTGGCTCCGGGAAGAGGCGTACCGCGACGAGCAGGCCCATCATCATGATCACGGGCATGACCATGATCATGACCACCATCACCACGAACACGGGCATGGCGACGCCTGCGGTCCCGACTGCGGGCACGATCACCACCACCACGACACCAACCGGCACGACGACCACATCCGCGCCTTCTGCATGGTGGTGGACGAGCCGATCCCGTGGAACAACTTCGTCGACTTCATGGAGGCCCTGATCGCCACCGGCGGGGAGAACCTGCTGCGCATCAAGGGGTTGCTGAACGTGAAGGAAAGCCCACTGCCGGTCGTCGTCCACGGCGTGCAGCACATGTTCCATCCGCCGGTCCAGCTCCAGGAATGGCCCGGCGAGGACCACCGCTCCAAGATCGTCTTCATCACCCGCGACATCGGCGAGGCGGTGATCCAACCGATGTTCGACCAGTTCGTCTGGGGAGCGGAAGGGGCGGCCTGAGGGGCTTTGCCCCCTCCCTAACCCTCCCCCTCCCTTCCGTCGGTGGTACGGGGACGGTCGCCCGCCGGACTGCCGCCGCTTCGCAGAAGGCACCCTCTCCCGCAACGCGGGGGAGGGCCGGGGAGGGGGCAACCGCCCGCCTCACTTCACCTTGTAAAGCTGGAAGTACCGCCCCTCCTGCACCAGCGTCAGATGCTCCGGCACGGGGTTGGCACGACCGGGCTCGCTGAACAGCACATAGACGTAGCCGAAGCGCCGGGGCCAGTCGGCCCAGTAATGGTTGTCGCGCAAGCCCGGCTGGCGCACCGCGTCGGCGACGTAGCCGATGCGCGGCATGTAGGTGAAATCGCCGTCCAGGTCCGCATAGTCCGGCTTCAGCAACAGCACCTGCTTGCCCGGATGCGTGAAGGCGATGGGCACGAGGCTGGAGCGCTCCATCAGCGCCAGCACCGGCGCGTGGTGCAGGCCGAAGGACAGGGCACGGTCGTCGGTGAACTGGGTGGCGCGGAAGATCGACTTGTGCAGCGCCTCGTCGGCGTAGGTGGCGAGCACCGTGCTGCCCGGCTCAATCCGGTGCAGGGACTGGCGCACCTCCTCCAGCAGCGGGTCCACCTTGGCCAGCCCCACCCCGGCGTCGGCGCTGCGCAGCAGCGACAGCGCGACCACCACCGAGAGGAAGGCCGCCCGCATGGCTGAGGTCGCCAACTCCCAGCGCACGAAGCCCAGCGCAACGAAGGCGATGCCGATGGGCAGGCGGCTGTCGGCGAACCAGGAGCCGAACAGGACCAGCGGCATCGCCGCATAGACCACCAGCCCCAGCGCGATGGTGATGGCGCCAACCGGATGGACCCGCAGCGCCCCGCTCCACAGGCCCCAGGCGATGCCCAGCCCGACCGCGATCCCCGTCACATAGCCAACCGTATCGGCATAGCCGCCGAACAAGAAGTCGAAGCCCATCAGCTTCGCCGTGCCGACCCACAGCACCGCGTCGGCGAAGCCCGACGACGGGCTCATCAGCAGCAGCGGCGGCACGATCAGGAAGGGCAGACCGAAGGCCAGCGCGTCCGGCAGCGCCCGCCGCGGTTCGCGCCAGCCACCGCTCCGCCACAGCCGCCAGCCCTCGAAGGCCAGCAGCGTCAGGCCGTAGAGCCCGAGGGCGAACAGGTGCGAGATGAACAGAAGCAGCACGATGCCGAGCGAGGCCAGCCCGCGCTGCCAGGGCGCGCGCTCCCGCATGACGATCCAGCCGGCGATTCCCCACAGCGCCAGCCCCAGCCCGAACAGGTAATTGAACAGGCCCATGTAGGTGGACAGCGTGTAGAGGAACAGCCCGGCGGCCAGCGGCCCCAACTCCACCCGGCCCCAGACGGCACGGTAAAGCGCGATGGAGCCGGTCACCAGAACCAGATAGCTGGCGGTGACGAAAAGCCGGCTCGCCGTGTGCACGCCGATCAGCTTGGCCAGAGGCGGCACGACGATGTCCATCACCAGATTGGGGATGATCGCCCAGCGCACCATGTAGAATTGCGCCAGCGCCGGGTCCTGGTCGAGATCGGCCAGGGCGTACATGCGGGTGACGTGGTTGACGTAGTCGCCCAGCGCCGGAATCTCGAACATCCAGACGGGGACCGAAGCCGCCACCAGGATCAGCAGGGCGGCGGGCCAGACATACACGGACTCGGTACGCGACGCCGCCCGCCCGTCGAGGGTGAAATCCCTGAACATGCGGCCCCCCTCAGACGCTTTTCGGGAAGGACTGGGGCGGAGCGCCAGAGGCGGCTACAGGAGCCGCCGCCGTGGGGGATGCCTGCAGGTCCTGCGGATAGCGGTTCTGCAGGCCGGCCCGGTAATGGGTCCAGAAGCCGCGCAGCCCCTTCACGTCGGCGCGCCGGTGCAGCAGGTAATAGAGCGTGTACTTGACCATCATGCGGGCGATGGACTTGCGCTCGTAGGTGGCATGGATGTAGCCCATGTTGCGGAAGAAATAGGGGGCGCGGTTCTCCGGCATCTCCTCGATCGTGCCGAGAAAGCCGCCGACCAGCGGACGCTGGGTGCGGCGGTTGCGCGGGTGGACGTGCAGGGCGTGCACCGCCGTCCCGTCGCGCAGCCCGGCCCGGCGCGCGCGCAGGGTGAACTCCCACTCGTCGCCCCAGATGAACATCTCGCGCTTGATGTTGCCGATCCGCTCGAACACGCGGCGGCGCAGCAGGGTCCCGTTGAACAGCGCGATGGCGCCCGGCACGATGCCGTCCTGCGCCGCGGCGGCGAAGGCGTCGGCCTTGGTGAAGCCCTGCATGGTGAAGGCCAGGTCGCCGCGGTCCTCCGCCGCGACCACGGTCGGCCCAACGAGGTCGAGGTCGTGCCGCTCGCCCTGGCGCAGCAGTTCAGCCAGCGCGCCCGGCGCCGGGATGCCGTCGTCGTCGGTGCTCCAGATCCAGCGGGCGCCCAGTTCCAGCGCCGTGGCGAAGGCGGTGTGGTAAGCGCCGGCGGAGCCGATGTTGGCCTGCCGGACCACCAGAAGCTCCGGCATCACGGCCCGCTGCTCGGCCAGCCATTCCGCGGTGCCGTCACTGGAGCCGTTGTCCACCACGACGATGCGGTCGGGCCGCGGCTCCTGCCCATGGATGGCCGCCAGACAAGTCTTCAGCAGGGCCAGACGGTTGTGGGTGACCACCACCGCGATGACCGGCGTCTCCCAGGGCGTTTCCCGAGGCCGTTCCTGGGCTCCGGTGTCCAGCGTCCGGGGCGTCTGGGCTTCTGACATGCGGTTTCCGTCCTTCGTCTGTGCTTCGGGCGTCTGAGCTTCGGGCATCGGTGCCTTGGGGCTGCCTTGAACAGGCCACCCCAAGTTTTTTGCTTTGCGAAGAGAGGGCAATGCCCCGGACGGAGAGGGGCGGCACCATTCGCATAGCCCATAAGGAGAAAAATCAGCTCAGACGCATCCAGCCGGTGCTCCACAACCACATAACGGCGAATCCCATCGACAAAAGGGTCATCGGGATGCCGCAACGGGCGTGCTCCACAAAGCCGAGCCGGACGCCGGAGGCCGCCGCCCGCTCCACCACGATGATGTTGGCGAGGCTGCCGGGGATCAGCAGGTTGCCGGCCAGCGTGGACAGGATCGCCAGCCCGTAGAGAGCCCCCTCCGGCGGCGACGGCCAGGCGGCGAGCAGCAGGATCACCGCCGGCACGTTGCCGATGCTGTTGCTGGCGGCCAGGGCGAGCGGGGTCATCACCGCCAGCCGGTCGGGCAGCCAGCCGGCGGCCTCCAGCCCCGACACGAACTCGGCGGGCAGGCCGGTCAGCTTCAGCGCGTGGTTGATGGCGAACAGCGCCGCGAAGAGGACCAGCAGGTGCCAGTCCACCATGCCCAGCATCCCGCGCGAGGCCAGCCGCCGGCTGATCAGCATCGCCCCGGCGACCAGCAGCACGCCGATCTCGTGCGGCAGGTCGGTGGTGAACAGGCCGAGAAGCACCAGGGTCGCCACCACCGCCTTGCCGAGCTGCGCCCGGTCGAGCGTCACCGGCTCCGCCCCGCCCTCCCCGGTCGCCCCGCTGCCCGCCGCGCCGTCATCCGGCTCGCCGAAGCGGCCCCGCCAGGCGAGCCACACCACGACATACACCACCACGAGGCCGACCAGCGCCGGCACCCCGCAGACCGCCAGGAAGCGCCAGAAATCCAGATGCCCCATCTGGCCGATCAGGATGTTCTGCGGGTTGCCGATCACCGTCGCCGCCGAGCCGGCGTTCGCCGCTCCGGCCAGACCGATCAGGTAGGGCCGCGGGTCCAGCCGGCGCGCCAGCAGTCCGACGCAGAGCATCGGCGTCATGGCGAAGACCACCACGTCGTTGGCGAGGATCGCCGACAAGCCGCCGCCCACCGCCACCGTCACCGCCAGCAGCCGGGCCGGGGAACGCGCCGCCTGCGCCACCCGCAGGGCGCACCAGTCGTAAAAGCCGCTGGCCGCGTATTGGGCGGACAGCACCATCAGCCCGAACAGGATGAACAGGGTCGGGAAGTCGATGGCCTCGGTCACCTGCCCCGATTCCAGCGCCCCGATGGCGAGCAGAAGGATGGCCGCGACCAGGGCGATGCCGGTGCGGTCGATGCGCAGTCCGGGGAAGCGCCCCAGCGCCATGCCGACATAGGTGAGGACGAACAGCGCGACGACCGTCAGCGTCATGGGCGGGACGGCCAGGAAGGAAATGGGCATGGATGGGGGTTCGCTGCGGGGTGGAGGAAGCCCCTCTATAACGGCCCGGCACCGGGTCAGACCATAGGCGCCAAGCCGAGGTCAGGCCAGCGTGACCGTCATCCCTTCCCGCGCGGCGAAGCAGTCCGGGAACACCGCCTGGGCGGCCGCCTCGATGGCGGTCATGGTGGCGTCGTCATGGTCGGGGTCGTGGTGGAACAGCACCAGCCGCTTGACCCCCGCCGCCTGGGCCAGCCGGACGCCCTCGGTCCAGGTCGAATGTCCCCAGCCGATGCGGTTCCGCCATTCCTCGTCCGTGTAGGTGCTGTCGTAGAGCACGAGGTCGGCGCCGTCGATCAGATCCAGGATGTTGCGGTCGGGATGGCCCGGCACATGCTCGGTGTCGGTCACATAGGCGAAGGACTTGCCCAGATGCTCGACGCGATAGCCGGTGGCGCCGTCCGGATGGTTCAGCCGCGCCGTGCGGACCTGCACCCCTTCGCCCAGCGCGAATTGGTCGCCGGCCGTGATCTCGTCGAACACGATGTTGCTTCCCATAGTGCGCATGGGCACCGGGAACAGGGGGCGCTCCATCTGCCGGGCCATGGCCGCCTCGATGCCGGGGGTGCCATTCAGGTGGCCGGAGACGATGCGCAGGTGGAAGCCCTTGGTGTAGGCCGGAGCGAAGAAGGGAAAGCCGCAGATGTGGTCGAGGTGGGTGTGGCTCATCAGCAGGGTCGCCTCGGCAGCGCCCTCCTTCAGCAGGCGCTTGCCGAGCATGCGGATGCCGGTGCCCGCGTCGATGACGATGCGCTGGTCGCCCGCCTGAACCTCGACGCAGCTGGTGTTGCCGCCGAAGCCCATATGGGACGGCAGCGGGCAAGGGACCGTGCCCCGAACCCCCCAGAAGGTCACCGAAAAGCCCATACCGACCTCAAGACGCGAATCTCCGGTCCACCGCACCGCCTGAAGCCGCTACCCGTGAAGCCGCTGCCGTGGACCGTTAAGACGGCATTTTAGCATGGTTTTCGGTTTACGCGGTGACGACCGTCACAGCCCCGCCGGTTCCAAAGAGGGAGGCCGCCCCCATCCGGATTGGACCAGGCAAGGTCCTGGGGTCAGCTGGTCCACAGGATGCTTTCGATGAAACGCTCGCAGGACCGGCGGTGGACGCATCCGGTGCAGCCCGCGTCGGAACAGGGCAGCCCGGTCTTCAGGACGGTCAGCCCATCCACCAGCCGGTCCTTCGTGGCCTGATCGATGACGTCGGCCACAAGCACGTCGCGGATCGCCTCCGCGACGAGGTCGTCTTCCTGTTCCGGTACGATCACGATCTGCCTGAGAGCCTGCATGCGAAGCACCTTTCCATGGTTCAACTGCACCACGGGGGTGTTTCGCCAGCATTTCAGGCGGAGCACTCAAAAGTATCGAATTGCTGCAATCCAACACGTCTATTCGCAACGACTGACGGATTCCTGAACGATCACTCCGAACCAGCCGAGTCCTTTGTAGGTTTCATAACCCGGCGTGACGGCGAAACCGACCACGCGTCCCTGGTCGTCGGAATAGCTGCCGTGCCCTTGGCCGCCGGTGCGCAACGGAAAACTTTCCGCCAGGACGCCCCTGCGGTCGGACGCGGCGATCACGCGGTGGCGGCTGTCCACCAGAAGGCAGCGGGTCCGGGCGCGCTCCTCGTCGGTCAGGCGGACGGAGTCGACGACGCTCTGGGACTGGGGCTGCCAGTCGAAGAAGACGCCCAGAACACCGACCACGGCGCCACCCTCCTCCCCGCCGGCCCGGATGGCCGTGGCGTAGGTGGCGACGGTGGCGCGGTCCAGAAGGTCGTTGGTGCCGATGTCGGCCACCGCGAAATCCGTGCCGCTGCGGGTCGCCATCGCCTCGCGGAACCAGGGTTCCGACGCGACCGACGCACCCACCGGGCGGCGGTAGCGGTCGGGCCGCCCGTTCGCCAGAACCACGCCCTTGGCGTCGACGATCCAGAGGTCGAGATAGACGGTGTAGGCGCCCAGGATGACGCCCAGCCGTTGCGCGGCGTCGCGGCGGTTGGTCTCGGACGGATCGTCGGCGCAATCCACCACGGCGCGGTCGGTGGCCCACCAGCGCACGTCGCAGGACCGCTCGTACAAATTGCGGTCGATGATGTCGATCATGTTGAGCGCCAGATCGGCCAGCCGACCGCCGCGCAACTGCGAGACCAGACGGTTGCCGAGCGTGTTCAACTCGTCGGTCTGCACCGCCATCTGGCTGCGCAGTTCCCCGCCGATGCCGGTGATCCGTTCCGAGATGGCCTTCACCTCCTGGGCCACCACGGCGAAGCCCCGTCCAGCCTCCCCCGCGCGCATCGCCTCGATCAGCGCGTTGAGCGCCAAGATCTTGGTCGTGTTCGTAACGGCCTGAATCTCATCCATCTTGCGCGTGGCGAGATCGGACACGGCGCGCGACAACGCCACGATTCGCTCGGGCATAAACATCACCTCCAAGAGTCATCAGTGATGACGCCCGTTGATGACCAACGACCGGATTTTTCGGTTCAGCCGATCATCCGCAACCCACCCCGGCCGCATTCAATGGATGCAATCATGAAACTGCAACACTCAATGGTACCCATTTCAACGCCGCCCGAACGGCGGCGCCATCGACGTCACGGCGCATCCCCGGACGGCGGGCCTGTGACCGTTCAGACCTTATAGGCCAGACGCAGGCCGCCCCAATGACGCCCGCGCACGGTGATCGGCGCGGAGACGTCTTTCATCAGGGCGTATTTGCCGCCCCCCATGTCGCGCCGGTAGGTCTGGAGCAGGAACGGCTTCGTGCTGCGCCCCGCGGCCAGGCCGACCCGGTCGTTGAAGATGCGCCGATTGCGGCAATTGGCCGCGTTCCAGGTGGGGTCGGTTCCCTGGGGTTGGCTGAACTTCCGGTTGTGGGTCGGCAGGTAGCCGTTCGAATCGACCGCCACGCAGAAGACGATACGTTCGCTCTGCCCCAGCAGCGAATCGAGGACCTTCGGCAGCACGCGGTCGCAGAACTCCGTGAAGCGGGTCATGTGCTGCTGCGGGTTGGAGCCGGGAATGGGCTGGTAGTTGCTGTCGAACAGGTCGCCCTCGCGCACCTCGCCGCGCGCCATCGCATCCTCGAAGTCCGCGGAGATGCGCGACGCGGCGTCGGAGACCATGCGGATGAAAGGCGTGTCCACCGTCTCCACGTCCAGTTCGGCGGTGATGCCGATCAGCCGCTCGCTCATGCCGACCAGCGTGTTCACGCGGTCGCGCGCCTGGGCCAGATTGTCGCTGGACAGCTGCACGCCGACCGCGAGGTCGTCGATCTCGTGCTGCAACTCCTCGCAGTTGGCGCCGATCTCGGAGGAGGCCGCGTCGATCTTGTCGGTCTCGCCGTTCAGTTCCGACATGGCGCGGCCGACGGTCTCGATGACGGCGCCAATGGCGGTGGTGCCCTCGCTCACCGCGCGGGCCTTGCCGGCGCTGGACGCGCTTTCGGCCATCAGGCGCTGCGCCTGGTCGTTGAGGTATTTCAGCGTGGCGTCGATCTCCGTCGTCGCCTCGCTGGTCTTCTTGGACAGGGCCTTCACCTCGTTCGCCACCACGGCGAAGCCGCGCCCCGCCTCGCCGGCGCGGGCCGCCTCGATGGTCGCGTTGAGCGCCAGCAGGTTGGTCTGCTTGGCGATGACGAAGATTTCCTTGGCGACCCGGCCCACGCGGTCGAGCGCCTCCTGAAGACCGGCGATCTGGCCTTCGATGCCCCCCACCGCGGCGACGAGGGCGTGGATGTCGTTCATCGACCGCTGCACCCGGTCGTGCGAGGACTCGACCTCCTGCCGGGCCTGCTCGGTCACGGAACGCGCCACGGTCGCGGCGGCGGAGATGCGCTGCGTGCTCTCCGACATCTTGTTCCCGGTGCCGCGCAACTGCGCGAAGACGTTGGCCTGATGGCCGAGGCGGCCGTTGACCTCCTCCACATGGCCCGCGATGTCCGCGATCTCGATGCCGAGATTGCCCGCTTCGGTGGCAATGTCCGCGATCAAATGAGAGCGGCCGCCGAACGCACTGTCCATTTTTCCGCCATCCGTTTCACAAGAATGCGCAGAGCGCTAAAATCCAATGCAATTATTACCGAACCCTTACAATTGCGCAACGGAGGAAGGGTCATTCTAAAAGGCAATGTGCCCAATTATTGCGCGCCGGTAACCTGATCGCAACCGAAGGCGGAGAAAGCGTCAGCCGGCACTGCCCTCTACGCCCTGGCCCGGGGCGCCTTGACCAGGAGCGCCCTGGCCATCGGCGATGCGATGGTCCAACCGGTCGTCCTGAAGACCGGCGGGTTCCTGGTGGATCAGGACCTCGGCGCCGGGAAAGGCGTCCTTCAGGCGGTTCTCCACCCGGTCGGTGATGTCGTGCGCCCTGGCGACCGACAGCGAGGGGTCGAGTTCCAGGTGCAGTTCGATGAAAGCGCCGACGCCGGAACTGCGGGTGCGCAGATCGTGCATCCCCGCGACGTCCGGTTGCGCCATCACCAGCACCGCGATGCGCTCCCGCTCCTCCGCTGGCAGTTCGCGGTCCATCAGGACGTTCAGCGCCTCCCTGGCGACCTTGCGGGCGCCGTAGAGCAGGAAGGCGGCGATGCCCAGACCGAACAGCGGATCGAAGGCGCTGATGCCCGTCCATCCGGTCAGCAGGATCGCCAGGATGACCGCCGCGTTCATCAGCAGGTCGCCGGAATAATGCAGCCGGTCCGCCCCCACCGCGACCGAGCCGGTGGCCGTCACCACATGGCGCTGGAAGGTGATCAGGCCGGCGGTCAGCAGGATCGACAGCAGCATCACGGCGATGCCCACCGCCCCCTCGCCCACCGGCTGCGGGGTGATGAGGCGGCGCACCGCCTCGATGGTCAGGAACAGCGCGGAACCGCCGATGAAGGCGGCCTGGGCGAGCGCGGCCAGCGCCTCCGCCTTGCCGTGGCCGAAGCGGTGCGCCTCGTCCGGCGGGCGCAACGCCGTCCGCACCCCCAGCAGCGTCACCACCGAGGCCATCATGTCGGTGCTGGAATCGATCAGCGACGACAGGATGCTGACCGAGTCGGTCGCCAGATAGGCCGCCAGCTTCGCCAGGATCAGCGTGAGAGACACCGACACGCTGGCGTAGGTGGCGTAACGGCGCAGCCGGTGCGAACGCGATTCGTTCATGAGCGCCTTCTCATGTGATGACGGCACCGGTCCTTTACGGGAAAAGACGCTCCGTCGTCCAGCGCGCCGGCTCCTGCGCCGCCGGGTCGCCTTCGCGCAGGTACAGAATCCGCTCGTGCAGGCGGAAGGGGCGGTCCTGCCAGAACTCGATTCGCCGCGGCAGGATGCGGAAGCCGGTCCAGTGCGGCGGCCGGGGAACCGCGCCCAGGCCGAACTTGGCAGCGAACTGGGCGACCCGCTTCTCCAGCTCCCAGCGGCCCTCCAGCGGGCGCGACTGCTGCGACGCCCAGGCACCGATGCGGCTTTCCCGCGGGCGGCTTTCGAAATAGGCGTCGGCCTCGGCGTCGGACACCTGCTCCACCGCGCCCTCGACGCGGACCTGACGCTTCAGCGTCTTCCAGTGGAAGCACAGGGCGGCGTTGGCGTTGGCCAGAAGCTGCTCGCCCTTGCGGCTCTCCGTGTTGGTGTAGAAGACGAATCCGCGCGGATCGATGCCCTTCAGAAGCACCATGCGCAGCGACGGCGCTCCCTGCGCGTCGGCCGTGGCGAGCGCCATGGCGTTGGGATCGTTGATCTCGCTGCGGGTGGCCTCGTCCATCCAGTCCTGGAACAGGGCGTACGGGTCCCGGTCGTTGGATTCGCTCATTGTCCCCTCGTCGCGCGGCCGTAGGCCCAAAGTTTCAACGTCAGGTTTCGGCGCCGTTCCCGGCGTCTTCCCAGTTCACAAATATGCCCAATTCACAGATAGGATAGCCTCGCATATATGAGTGTCCACCGGTGCGCCAGAAGCAAGGCACGCCGGCTCCCAACCTTTCGAGGCAGCATCGATGTTCGTGAAGAAGCTCGTCCCGGCGGCGATGGCGATCGCCCTGCTTGCGGGTTGCGTCAGCACCTCCCAGGAGGCCACCAAGAACGCGGAAACCGTCGGCGGCCGGATCTCGTCGACCTATGGCAACGCCTCGGGCAAGGTCGCGTCCTCGGGCACCGGCCCGCTGCTGGGCGCCTTCATCGGCGGCGCGGCGATCCAGCCGTCGGACGCGGCGGCCGCCGAGACCGCGGCCAAGCGCGCCTACGCAGCCCCGGTCGGCGACAAGATCGGCTGGACCAACCCGGCGACGGGCCATTACGGCTCCCTGACCACGACGCGTGAGGGCTACAACAACGCCGGTCAGTATTGCCGGGAGTTCCACCAAACGGTAACCACAAAGAGCCAGACCGAATTGGCCTACGGAACCGCTTGCAAACAGGCCGACGGTACGTGGAAGATTGTCGCCAATTCGTAATGCCGTATCCCCGGGCTTCGGGGTGGAATAACTCTGTCCGTGGAAAGCATGCGTGACCCTTATCAAATCCTCGGCCTCACCCGCTCCGCGAGCGCCGACGACATCAAGAAGGCGTACCGCAAGCTCGCCAAGGAGTTCCACCCCGACCTGAAGCCCGGCAACGCCGCGAACGAGGAGCGCTTCAAGGAAATCTCGGCGGCCTACACGCTGCTGTCCGATTCCGACAAGCGCGCCCGCTTCGACCGCGGCGAGATCGACGCCTCGGGCCAGGAGCGGCACCACGGGTTCGGCGGCCGCTCCCGCGCCAACGCCGGGCGCAGCCGCGCCTACAGCGGGGCCGGCGGCGGCGCCGGAGACGATTCCTTCTTCGGCGGCGAGGACTGGTTCTCCGACCTGTTCGGCGGCGGGCGCAAGCGCGGCGGGCCCGGTGGCGGCGCCGCGGGCGGGGCTGCCGGCGGCGGTTCGCGGTCGCGCGGCAGCGACATCAACTATTCGGTCTCCGTGCCCTTCGTCGAGGCGGCGCAGGGCACCAAGCGGCGCATCAGCCTGTCCAACGGCAAGAGCATCGACGTCGCCGTTCCCCCGGGGACGGAGGATCAGGCGAAGCTGCGGCTGAAGGGCCAGGGGCTTCCCGGCGCCGGCGGCTTCGGGGCCGGCGACGCCATCGTCGAGGTCCATGTCGAGGCGCACCCCTTCTTCACCCGCCAGGGCTCCGACATCCATGTCGAGGTGCCGATCACCCTGAACGAAGCCGTTCTCGGCGCCACCATCCGCGTGCCGACCGTCAGCGGTCCGGTCGCGCTGAAGATCCAGCCGGGGGCCAACACCGGCTCCACCCTGCGGCTGCGCGGCAAGGGCGTGATGAACCAGGCGACCAAGCAGGCCGGCGACCAGTATGTTAAGCTGAAGGTCGTCCTCCCCGACCCGCCCGACGCGGAGCTGGTCAAGTTCATGGAGGAATGGTCGCGGACGCGCAGTTACGACGTGCGCAAGAAGGCCGGCCTGGAGTGAATCCGGGCCGTTAACCCTCTCCTTACTTCTGGGTCAAAGAAAAGTCCTGGACCGAATGCGGTTGATGCGGGGCGGTGGCGCCTTCATCAATGATGGTGATGTGCCGGAAACGGTTTTCACCGCCTTCGTAGGACGCCATGCCGCCGATCCCGAAAAAGTACCTGACCGCCGCCGCCGCTGTTGCTGCGCTTCTGCTTGGCTGGTTCGCCTTCGCGGCCTGGACCGACTACGCACGCGACGGCGCCGAGGAGGTCGCGACCTACAGCGACTTGGTGGCGGCGGCCGAACGGGGGGACATCGCGTCGGTCACCTTCCGCGGTGACGGGGCGCACGCCGTCACGCCGGACGGCCAGCGGCTGCGCGCCGTCGTTCCGGTCACCGATGACCTGCTGAAGGAACTGCGCGGGCGGAAGATCGCCATCGCCTTCGAGGAGGAGGCCGGCGGGCTGGTCTCCGGCACCGTTTCCGTTCTGGAGAAGCTGGCCCCCTTCCTGGTGATCGGCCTGCTGATCGGCGCGCTGCTGCTCAGCGGCGGTCAGTTCCTCGGCGGCAGCCGCGCCACCCGCGTCCGCCCGCGCGACACCGGCACCGTCTTCGCCGACGTCGCCGGGGTGGACGAGGCCAAGGACGAGCTTCGCGAAACCGTGGAGTTCCTGCGCGACCCGCGCCGTTTCGCCATGGCCGGTGCCCGCGTGCCCAAGGGCATCCTGCTGGTCGGCCCGCCGGGCACCGGCAAGACGATGCTGGCGAAGGCCGCGGCCGGCGAGGCCGGGGTGCCCTTCTTCACCGTTTCCGGTTCCGACTTTGTCGAAATGTTCGTCGGGCTGGGTGCCGCGCGGGTGCGCAGCGTCTTCAAGACGGCGCGGGCCGCCGCCCCCTGCCTGCTGTTCATCGACGAGGTCGACGCGCTGGCCGGCAAGCGCGGCGAATCCAACTCCCATTCAGAGCGGGAGCAGACCCTGAACCAGCTCCTGGTCGAGATGGACGGCATCGTGAACGGCGGCGAGGTGGTGGTGATCGCCGCGACCAACCGTGCCGAGATGCTGGACCCCGCCGTGACCCGGCCGGGCCGCTTCGACCGCCACATCCATGTCGCGCTGCCCGACGTGGCCGGGCGCGAGGCCATCCTGGGCGTCCACACCGGCCGGCTGCACCTCGCCCCCGACGTCTGCGTCCGCACAGTGGCGCGGGGCACGCCCGGCTTCTCCGGCGCCGAACTGGCCAACCTGACCAACGAGGCCGCCCTGTCCGCCGCGCGCAACGGGCGCGTCATCGTCGGCATGGCCGATTTCGAGGCGGCGAAGGACCGCGTCCTGATGGGCAACGAGCGGCGCAGCCTCGCCCTTTCCAGCCACGAGCGGCGCCTGACCGCCTATCACGAGGCCGGTCACGCGCTGGTCTCCATCCGCTGCCCGGAGGCCGACCCCATCCACAAGGCCACGATCATCCCGCGCGGCCGCGCGCTGGGCATGGTGGTGCGGCTGCCGGAGGGCGACCGCGTGTCGGTGTCGCGCGCCAAGCTGCTGGCCGACATCGCCGTCGCCATGGCCGGGCGGGCGGCGGAGGATCTGGTCTTCGGTCCGGACGCCGTCACCACCGGGGCCGAAGCCGATTTCCGCGCCGCCACCGACCTCGCCCGCCGCATGGTCACCGCCTGGGGCATGAGCGACGCCATCGGCTACGTTGCCCACGCCGGCAACGACCCCGCCGTCGTCCGCTCGGAACGCACCGCCTGGCGCATCGACGAGGAGGTCCGCCGCATCACCGACGAGGGGATGGAGCGCGCCCGGCGCATCCTGGCCGCCGACCGCGCCGCGCTGGAGCGCATCACCGCCGCCCTGCTGGAGCGCGAGACGCTGAGCGGCGAGGAGATCGGCGGGCTGGCGGCTGAGGAGCGGGAAACCGAAGCGGCCTGATGGTAAAAATCTTCTTTCACATTCAACGACAAACATTGCTGCATACGCGCATACATTGGTAAAATGCCGTAGATTTTTCGCACGGCTGTGCGAACAGCATCGGGGCTGAGGATGGCAAAAGCGGTTGCCCGCCGGACGATACTGGCCTTGGCGCTCGCCGGACTGACGGCGGGCGGCATGCCGTCGTCCGGTCTTGCCGCGACCGCCGAATCCGCACCCGCCGAGTCCGCGGCTGCTCCGGTGACCGTCAAGGTCGGCGGCTACGAGTTTCCTCCCTATGTCACCGAGTCCGGCGGCGGCGTCGCGCAGGCCCTGCTCGACCTGTTGAACGCAGAGCAGAGCGACTTCCGATTCGAACTGGTCCGCACCTCCCCCCAGCGGCGCTACGAGGACATGGAGCGGGGCCGCTTCGACATGATCGCCTTCGAAAGCCTCGCCTGGGGCTGGAAGGGGCGTCCCGTGGAGGCGTCGCGGGTGTTCCTGCGCGACGCGGAGGTGTTCGTCGCCAAGGCCGGTCCGGGCATGGACCAGAGCTATTTCGACCGGCTGGACGACAAGACGATCCTTGGGCGGCTCGGCTATCATTACGCCTTCGCCGGCATGACCGCCGACCCGGAGGTTCTGGAGAAGCGCTTCAACACCCGGCTGACCGTCACGCACGAGGGCAACGTGCGCAGCGTCGCCGCCGGGCGCGCCGCGCTGGCCATCGTCACACGCTCCTTCCTGGCGCAATTCCTGAAGGCCAACCCCGACATGGCGCCGCAACTCCTGGTGTCCGACCGCACCGACCAGATCTACGAGCACACCATCCTGGTCCGCCGCGACGGCCCGGTCGGCATCGACTGGGTCAACGGCACGCTCGACCGGCTGGAGCGCAGCGGCGCCCTTCCGGCGCTGTGGGCCCGGCAGGGAATCGCCCCGTGACCGAATTGCGCGCCCTCGCCGATGGCCGGCGCGACCGTTCGCTGCTGACCCGCGTCGGCAGCATCATCCTGGTCACCGCCGCCGCCGTGGGGATGGTCGCCGTGGCCGTGTCGGCCAACATCGTGGAGCACCAGCAGTTCTCGGCGCTGACCAAGCGGGCGCAGCTGGTGGCCGCCATGCAGACGGACGCGCTGGCCAACCCGATCTGGGAAATCGACGACCGCGCCGTCCGCAACATCATCGATTCGCTGCGCGAGCGCGACCCGGCCATTCTCGCCGTCTCCGTCTTCGAGCCGGGGCACAGCGAGCCGATGGCGGTGTCCGGCAACCCCAGGACCTCCGCCGACTCCACCACCATCGAAAGGGTCATTGACCTGCGGGGGCGCGACGGGGTGACCCGGCAGGTGGGGACGCTGCGCCTGCTCTATTCGACGGAGGAGGTCCACCGCAACACGCTGGATGCGCTGCTGCCGGTGGTCGGGCTGCTTCTGCTGTCCCTGGTCACCGCCATCGCCATCATCAGCGTCATGCTGAACCGCGTCGTGCTCCGTCCGCTGCGCCGACTGACCCAGGCGACCCAGGCGGTCTCCCGCGGCGATTACGGCGCCCGCCTCGCCACCGAGCGGGAGGACGAGATCGGGGTCCTGACCAAGACCTTCAACCGTATGGCCGAGACGGTCCAGGACTACACCCAGACCCTGGAATCCCGTGTTCAGGAACGGACGGAGGCGCTGGCCGACATCAACCGCCGCATCATGGACAGCATCAACTACGCCCAGCTGATCCAGTCCTCGATCCTGCCGAAGCCGGAGGTGCTGGAGGGCGGGCTGGCCCAGCATTTCGTCCTGTGGCGTCCACGCGACGTGGTCAGCGGCGACTTCTATTATTACCGCGAGGTCGAGGACGGCTTCCTCATCGGCGTGGCCGACTGCACGGGCCACGGCGTCCCCGGCGCCTTCATGACGATGACGGCCAGCGCGGTGCTGAACAACGTGGTGGACGGCATGGGCGCCGCCGACCCCGCGGCCCTGCTCGCCACGGTGGACGACAAGGTGCGGGCGGCCCTGCACCAGGACGGCGACGCGGCAAGCTGGGAAGGCGGCTTCGACAACGGGCTCGACCTCGCGCTGTGCTACGTCCAGCCGGCGCAGCGGCGGCTCGTCTACGCCGGTGCCCGCCTGTCCCTGGCCATCGCCGGCCCGGACGGGCTGAGCGAGATCCGCGCCGACCGCCGCAGCCTGGGCTATCGCGCGTCCGGCCCGACCCCGGCCTTCACCAATCACAGCCTGGACCTGCAGCCGGACCAGACCTTCTACATCTGCACCGACGGCCTGACCGACCAGTGCGGCGGGGAGCGGGGACGGAGCTTCGGCAAGCGCCGGCTGCACGGCGTGGTCGAGGAGTGCAGCGCGCTGCCGCTCGACCGGCAGAAGGAGCGCATCGAGGCCAGCCTGTCCGGCTTCCAGGGCGACCGCCCGCAGCGCGACGACATCACCATGGTCGGCTTCCGCGTCCGGCTGGCCGGCGACCCGGCGGCCCCGACGCGGAACACCCTGTGGGAAATCGCGTAACTACCCGTCCGAGGATTGCGTGATAGTGCAGCAGAGGGCCGTCGCGGGCCGAAGTCGCTCGACCTACGATTCGAATTCATATAGTTTCCGCGCCGGCCCTATGAACAATAAGCACCGGTAACGGGGGAGCAGAGGGGATGGCGGCCGTTACGATCGTTGTCGTCGAGGACGAGGCGTCTCTGCGACGTGACATGATCGAATACCTGCGCAGTTGCGGCTTCGATGCGGTCGGAGCGAAGAATGGGCGCGAACTGGACGAACAGATCGCCACGCGCCCGGTGTCCTTGGTTGTTCTGGACGTCAATCTTCCGGGTGAAGACGGGTTCAAGATCGCCACACGGCTGCGCGAGAATCCCGCCATCGGAATCATCATGGTGACCGCCCGCGGCTCCACCGTCGATCGGGTGGTCGGGCTGGAGCTGGGCGCCGACGCCTATCTGGTGAAGCCCGTCGAAATGCGCGAGTTGGAGGCCCAGGCCAAGGCCCTGCTCCGCCGCCTGGAGACGAGCAACGGCAACGCCGCCCCGCCGGCCCCGCAATCCTCCGGCCAGCCCGCGACCGACGAGGCCAGTTGGATTCTGGACGCAACGGCCTGGGCGCTGACCAGCCCGACGGGTGTGCGGGTCAGCCTGACGAGCATGGAGATGAAGCTGGTCTCGCTGCTGGCCGGGCAGGCCCGCCAGCCGGCAACCCGCGACCAGATTTCCGTGGCGCTCTACAACCGCCGCTGGAACCCCGACGACCGTTCGATCGACACGGTGGTCGGGCGCCTGCGCCACAAGGTGGAAAACGCCATCGGCGAAACCGCCCCGGTCAAATCGGTCCACGGCGTGGGGTATGTGTTCTCCGCTCCCGTCCGCATGACCTGAGGCCGCCGTGACTTGAGACCGCTCAGGCGGACGCCTCGTCCGGAGGGGTGATTTTCGGGAAGGTCAGGACGAAGCGGGTTCCCTGCCCCGGCGCGCTGCTCACTGCGATCGTCCCCTTCAGCGCCCCGACCGCCAGATTGTGTACGATGTGCAGACCAAGCCCGCTGCCCCCCTCGCCGCGCCGCGTCGTGAAGAAGGGATCGAAGATCCGCGGCAGATGGTCCGCCGGAATGCCCCGGCCATCGTCGGTGTAGACCAGCCGAACGGTGCCCGGCTCCGGCTCGTCCACCGTGACCGACAAGGCGCCGCCCTGCCCCTCCGCACCCTGCGCGTCGACGAAGGCGTGGGTGACGGAATTCATCACGAGGTTGGTCAGGATCTGCGACAGCGCCCCCGGATAGCTGTCGACCACCAGCCCGTCCGGGCAGGACACGGAGATGGTGTGCCGGCCCTGGCGGAGCTTGGGTTCCAGGCTGACCAGCGTCTCCTGGATGTAGCGGTTGAGATTCACGGCCCGCCGTTCGGCACTGGCGCGGTCCACCGCCACCTGCTTGAAGCTGGCGATCAGCTTGGCCGCCCGCTCGCAATTGGTGAGGATCAGCGCCGAGGTGTCCGTCGCCGTGGCCAGATAGCGGGAAAAGTCCGCCTTGCTCAATTCGCCCGACTGGGCGCGCCGGCGCAGCCCGGCGGTGGCGTCGGATAGATGCGACGCGCAGGACACGGCGATGCCCACAGGGGTGTTGATCTCGTGCGCCACCCCGGCCACCAGGGCGCCCAGGGAAGCCAGCTTCTCGGCGCGGACCATCGCCTCCTGGGCTTCGCGCAGGTCGGCCAGCGCACCTTCCGCTTCCTGCCGGCGGCGCTCCAGTTCCTGGTTGGCGGAGCCGATCTGCGCCTGCAGCCGGTCGCTGACCCGGACCAGCCGACGCTGCTCGCGCGTGCTGCGCTGGAACGCCTCCACCAGCGCCTCGAACTCGGCGCGCAGTTCGGGCGCGGCGGCGCCCAGCCTCTCCCCCAGAAGGCGGGCCTGCTCGATGGCCTGCTCCTCAGCGGCGAAGAGGTTGAAGGTCATGACGCCCCGTCGGCCGGAATCTGTTTCAGGGTGAAGGCGACGTGCTGCAGGTCCTCGGCGAAATCCTCGCCCAGCTCCTGCATGGAATCGTCGTTCTCCTCGTAGCACCAGGTGACCGAGATGCTGCGTCCCTCGCCAGCCGCCGTCTCCAGCATCTGGAAGATGTTCATCAGGGCCTTCGCGCTGGAGCTGTTGAAATACAGCAGCTCCATGTCGAAGCGGATGGGGTGGCCGCCCGCCTCGGCGAGGAAGCCGCGGAGCGCTGCGAAGATCGGGCCGAAGAAGGTCGCGACGTCGTCGGGATAGGACTCGCCGCTGAGGCGAAGCACGCCTTGGGCGAAGTCGAAATCGACTTCGGGCGTCCGGCCCGTCGCGGGTAGTTTCAGGGATTCCATGGTCGTCCGGATGTCCACAGCCGCTCTCAGATCCGAGCCTTGAGACAGAAGAAGCTTTTGCCTTCGTCCATTTCGAGGAAATCATACTCGATGGGTTCGCTGGCGCGGCGCGCGATCTCGATCAGGCCGATGTTGGCGCCCCGCGCGCCCTCTTCCGGGGTTTCGCGCAGCTGCTCCCGGTAATAGGTCTTGATCCCATCCTTGTCCAAGCCCTTCAGATACTCCAGCCGATCGCGCAGGCGCGGCACGTCGGCGTTGTACACGGTGTTGCCGCAGACGATGAAGACCTTCCCGCCCTCCATGCCGATGGTGACCATCCCGGCGCTCAGCTCGACCGGCTTCTCGCGCGCCCCGGTCACCTTTTCGGCGGAGTACCGGATGATGTTCTGCATCTGCTCGACGAAGACGGCGAAAACCCGGCGCACCGTGGGGCCGTCGGTTTCCTCCAGGGTCATCTTTTCACGCAAAGCCTCTCCCAGGGAATAGAGTATCCCCTCGGACAGATAGCCGCTAAACGAGAAAATGATGCCTTTCTCGTCAAGGTCCCGTTTGATCCCGGCATATTGCTGAGCGAGCATAATGGAGTCCACGGTTCTTCCGTTGGAGTGCGAAAAGGCCGCCCGCCGCGGCTGAGTGTTCCGGACCGGTTTCCGGCAATCGCGGCAGCCTTGTTATGAACACGTTACATTTCCGTCCGCCGCGCTGGAAGGATTATCCGGGGTGGGCGGCAGCGGACCGGCCTTGCGCGTTCAGCTTTTGACCGGAAGGCGGACGCGGAAGACGCTGCCCTGCCCGACCGTGCTTTCGGCGCTGATCGAGCCGCCATGCAGCAGGATGATCTGCCGCACCGTGTGCAGCCCGATGCCCGTCCCCGGCACGCCCACCGAGCCGGTTCCCCGGTAATGACGCTCGAACAGCAGGGGCAACTCATGCTGCGGGATGCCGCGGCCCTGGTCGGCCACCTCGACCACCGCCAGGCCCCCCTCGGTCTCGCCGCGCACGGTGATGCGGCAGTCGCCGTCCGAATATTTGAAGGCGTTGTTCAGCAGGTTGCTGAACAGCATGCCCAGCAGATGCCCGTCGGCCATCACCACCGACGGCAGCCGGTCCAGGTCCAGATGGAAGTCGCAGCCGGTGTAGGCGGTGCGGAAGGGTTCCGTCACCGAGCGCAGGAGCGTCCTCAAATCGACCTCGGCCCGCTGCACCCTCAGCGTGCCGGCCTGAAGCCGCTCGTCGGTCAGATGCGTGTCGATCAACCCGGTCAGGCGCTGAACGCTGCTGCGGATGACGCGCAGTCGTTCCAGAGAGTCCGGGGTCTCCCGCTCCGCCCGCAGCGTCAGCATCTGGGCGGCGCTGTCGATGATGGCCAGCGGTGTGCGGAATTCGTGGCTGACCATGGTGACGAACTGGCGCTGCTGCTCGCGGGCGACCAGCTCCGCCTCCAACGCCCGCTCCACCCGTTCCTTGGCGGCGACCAGGGCGGCCTGATTAGCGGCCAGTTCGGCCGTCCGCTCGCCGACACGCCGTTCCAGCGACTGGTTCAGCGCCACCAGATCCTCGTACAGGCACACGTTGTCGAAGCCGATGATGACGCGGGCGCAGAACAGCTCCAGCAGCCGGTGATCGTCTTCGCGGTAAGGCTCGCTCCGCTCCAGGGCGAAGACCGTCGTCCCATGTTCCCGGGTGCGGAAGGCGAGGATGCAGCGGGCCGACCCGAAATTGCTCTGCTGCGTCTCGAAGGCGCCGATCACCTGGGCGGTCAGGTCGGGCTCCAGCGTGTCGGGCGCGGGCCGCCCGACGAACCGCGCGAAACGGCCGGAGCCGGCGACCACGGCGGCCCGCGTCTTGCCGTCGCCGCGATCCACCAGGCGGCAGGCCAGAACGGCGCCGCCGCTGTTGTCCACGACCTTGCTGAGCTGGTCCACCAACTCTTCCACCAGCGTGCGCATGGAGCGGGTTTCGAACAGCGGAGCGGAGGCGGCGAGGATGCGCTCCAACCCCTGGCGGTGCCGCTCGATGGTCACGATGTCGCGCCACGCCCGCAGGCCGCTGACCAACGTGGTGAACAGACGCTGGGCGGTGAGTTCGCTCTTGGCCTTGTAATCGTTGATGTCGTAGGCGACGACCACGTCCCGCTCCGGCGCCTGTCCCGGCTGGCCGGTGCGCAGGATGATGCGCATGCGGTGGTTGTTCAGATCCTCACGGATGAAGCGGACCAGACGCAGGCCGGCGTCGTCCGTCTCCATCACCACGTCGAGCAGCGCCACCGGGATGTCCGGACGGGTCAACAGCAGCGACCGCGCGGCGGCGGCGGACAGGGCGCTGACCACTTCGAACGGGCGGTCTTCGAACTCGAAATCGCGCAGCAGCACCTCGGTCATGGTATGGACCTGGGGATCGTCGTCGACCACCAGCACGGGCCAAGGGTCCGCCGGCCGGCCGTTGACCGTGGAGTCGTCGGCGAAGCCGTCGTCGGGTCCGAACAACGGTTCGTCGTCCAGACCTTCGTCCATATCCTGGCCCATGCTCTCCTCCACGCATGACCTACCCGAATGGTTCCGCATCGACGGACAAGGAAGGCACCAAAGCGGTACGAGACCTAAGCCCACCCGTCCAGGGCTGTAGCAAATTGTCACAAAGCGCCATGCATTAGAGGCACATAGCACGAATTTGGGCCGATTCTGCCCTTTGATGAATACCCAAGTATTACTGTAATCTTTTATACTCCCCGAAAACGAGGGAGTTTGCCCGCGTATGGACATGGACCTCAATGTCGGGGACATCCAGAATGAGGATTCCAATGGCAGGGATCTGGACGGCATGACCCCAATCGGCACGACCCTGGACGCTATGCCTCTGGACAGCTCGGGCCCGAACGGCGCGCCCACCGGCCGGTACGCGGCGTTCCGCCGGTTCCTGTCATGCTTCGACCGCCGTCCCGGTGCGTCGCCGACCACGGAGCGGCCGGCCGGGCTGCCGGTGCGGGCCATGCTTCTCGGCTTGCTGTCCAGCCGGCGGCAGGCGCACACGCGCCGCCTGTGGGCGCGTTGGCTGGAGCCGGTGATGCTGCGCGATCCGGCCCTGCTGTCGGTCCCGGACCCGCTGCCCGGCTGCATCCGCGTCCTCGACACCGCCGGCTGGTGGCCGGCCCTGTCGCGGCGGATGGACGACCTGCCGGCCACCGTGCAGAACCGCCTGGAGAACCGGCTGGTCGACGGCGCTTTGGACCGGGTTCTCGCCTCCGCGGAAATGGTGGATTGGGCGGAAGTCCTGCGCGAGCGCTCGCTGGCCGTCCTGGACGCGCTGCGCACCGACCCCGCCGCGCTCGCCCTGTTCCTGGAGGAGGCCAACACCCACCGCATGCGCGCCGCCAGCACCCTGGCGATTCCCGGGGGTGTCGTGGCGCTCCGCGCCCTGGACGGCACGGACGTCGACACGCTGGCCGCCGCGCTGCGCCTGTGCGACGGATGGCGGGCGCTGGGCGGGCGGGCGCCGGACATGGAGATCGACGAGCTGCTGGCCTGCGTGCGCGGCGCGCTGGCCAACGACAGCGTCCCACCCGAAGCGATGGCCCTGTTCGCGGTGGCCGGTCTCTACACCCGCCGCGACCCGCTGCTCGGCGCGGCGCTTCGCGCGCTTTTGCCCCTGCCGCTGGTGGATGCCGCCGCGGCTTGGCTGACGGCGCACACCGAGGACACGGACAGCGGCGTCACGGATTTCCCCATGCATGGCGGCATTTCGACACGCGGTCTCGACCGCGGTCTGCGCGACCTGTACGAAGCCGCAAGGCGCTCCGGCGATTTCCCGTCTCCCGCGCACGCCAGACGGCCGGGGCATGCCCTGTCCGGGGCGATGAACGCCACCGGCACACCGGGCGGGCGCTGATGGTTCGGATGGTGATGCGATGAATTTGGACACCTTCGCCCTCGCCGTGCTGGTTCTGTGCGTGGGCGCGCTCGGCATTTCCGTGGTCTACGAGGCCTCGCGCCTGACCGCCACCGGCAGCCGCAAGGCGCTGGTGCGACGGAAGCTGGAAGCCCAGTCCGCCGACCTCGCCGCCCTCGGCCGCGGCATCGAGATCGCCCAGGCCGAGAGCGCCGCGAGGCAGGAGGCTCTCGACCGTCTGACCGCCGAGCGCGGGCGCCTGACCGGCCTGATCGCGTCGGTGAAAGCGTCCAAGATCGCCCTGGTGCATGAGATCGGCGACGCGCAGAGCGGCGCCCAGCGCTACGAGAGCGAGTTGCGCACCGTCCCGGATTTCGCCCGGCTCGACCCCCGGCGCATGCTGTTCGCGCGGGCGATCTGGGATCGCCGGAACATCGCCCGTGTCTGGGCCGACACGCCGGACGCCGCCGCGGCGATGCTCCAGCGTGCCTTCAGCACGCGCAACGGAGTCCTGGCCTCGCGGCCGGAAACGATCCCGCTTATCCCGGCCGGAAGCGGGACCAACGAAGGTGCGCGGCCGGTTTCCCCATGACGGCGATCATCCTTTACGCGTCGCTGCTGCTGCTGGCGGCCAGCGTCCTGGTGAACCGGATGGGCGAGCGCCGCGTCCGCGCGGCGCGCGACGAGATCGTCTCCGCCGAAAAGGACATCCGGACCATGGAGCAGCGCGTCCAGGAGGCCCGGAAGACGCTGGAGACGACGCGCGGTACGCTGGGTGGCCTGGAGGAGTCTCTGGCCGAGGCCAAGCGGCAGGCCGAGGTTCTGGAACGGCAGCTCGACGCGGCCCAGCGGGCGCCGATGGAGTTCTTCCACGTCTTCGACCGGCTGGAGGCCCGGCCCGGAACCATCTGGGAGGTGACGGTGCGCCGCGCCCCCGACGCGCTCTACACCAGCGGCGCCATGGCCGCCTCCTGGCGCGACGGGCGGGCCTATCTGGTCGTCGCCGCCAACCAGAAGGAGGCGCTGGACCGCGTCGCCCAGCGCTTCCCGCGCGTCAACGGCTACGAGATCGGGCCGGTCCTGACCTGCCGCCTGTTCCTGTCCAAGGATGCGACAGAGCGCAAGCGGGCCTGACACGCCTTGTGAGGCCCGCCACAGCGCGGGGAGGACACCATGGTTAGAGTGGAGCGAACGACCCTCCCACCCTGGTGACCGCCATGACCCGCCGCACCGCAACGCACCCCCAGTCTCCTTCACCGTCGCAGCCGGCCACCCGCGAGCGCCCCACGCCCGGCTTCACGGTCCTGCCGCTGGACGACCGCCGCTGTCCCCGCCGCGAGGTCGCCATGCTGTGCGAAACCGACAGCGGCCATCGCTGGGACGGCGCTTGACCACGGGGCTTGACCGGACCGCCCGCATCCCTATATCCCGGTCGCCCTCCCGTGAGGACGACCTCACCACGGCACACCCGTTTCGGGCGTGGGGAGTTCGGCGGGGACGACCCTGCCTCCAATCCATCGGAGGTGTTCCGTGTCCTGGGTCATCCTGTTCTTCGCCGGCCTCTTTGAAATCGGCTGGGCCGTCGGCCTGAAGCAGACGGAGGGCTTCACCCGCCCCATTCCCACCGCCCTGACCGTCGCCTCGATGGTCATCAGCCTCGCCCTGCTGGGCATGGCGCTGAAGTCGCTGCCGCTCGGCACCGCCTACGCCGTGTGGACCGGCATCGGAACGGTCGGCACCGTCATCCTCGGCATCTTCATCTACGGTGAATCCGCCGACATCCTGCGGCTCGGCTGCATCGCGCTGATCGTGGCGGGCATCCTCGGGCTGAAGCTCATCACGCCCTGATCCGCCTTCCTTGCCCCACTGTCAGGCGCGCTCCTTGCGCAGGACCGCGCGCGCGGCGTAGCCGAGCCCCCCGACCACCGCGAGGCCAGCGAGAAAGGCAAAGCCACGCGCCGCGGTTCCTGTGGTGCTCAGCGACAGGCGCTCCTCCTGGCCGGTGAAGCGCCCGTGCGTGCGGTGCAGGCCTGGAACCGGCTCGAACAGATTGTCGGGCCGGTTCGGCGCCTCCGTTTCTTCCGTCTCCTGCCCTTCGAAGGCGGTGAAGGCCACCCGGTAATCGGCGTAGGCGGGCAGCGCCTGGGTGCCAAGGATCGCCTCGGCGGTGGTGAAGCCCAGCCAGTGCTCCCGCTTGGGGTCCGCCGCGGCCCGGACGATGGCGCGGCCGATGTCGTCCGGGTCGAAAATGGCGCCAACCGGCTTGGCCCGGCGCGTCATGTGGCTGCGCGCCCAGTCGAACTGCGGCGTGTTGACCGCCGGCAGATGGACCATGGTCACCTGTAGGCGGCTGCCGTCGTGGATCAGTTCGGAGCGCAGGCTGTCGATGAAGCCGCGGATGGCGCTCTTGGCCCCGCAATAGGCCGCCTGAAGCGGGATGGAGCGGTAGGCCAGCGCCGACCCGACCTGAAGGATGAGGCCGCGGTCGCGCGGCAGCATGCGGCGCAGCGCCGCCATCGTGCCGTGGACGGAGCCGAGATAGGTCACCTCGGTCACCCGCCGGACCTCCTCGGGCGTCAGGTCGCGGATGCGCCCGAACACCGTCACCATGGCGTTGTTGACCCAGACATCGATGGGACCGAGCGCCCGCTCGGCCTGCTCGGCGGCGGCCTCCACCGCCTCGGCATCGGCGACGTCGGCGGTCAGCACCAGCGCCGCGCCGCCGAGCCGCTCGACCTCCGCCGCCACCTCCTCCAGCGCCTCGCGGGAGCGGGCGATCAGCCCGACCGCCGCGCCCCATTCCCGCGCGAAGGCAAGCGCCGTCGCCCGCCCGACCCCGGCGGACGCTCCGGTGACGACGACGACGGGCCGATTCCGGCCGGCAACGGGATTGGAGGGCATGGCGGCGGGGCTCCATGGGCTGGGGTGGGCATCGACGCTGTCCCAACCCGCCCGAAGCCCGCCGGTTCCGCCACCGCAGTTCCGCCGCCGTTGCGCTTACGGCGCTTCGACGATCTCGAAATCGTGGGTGATCGCGGCGGTGGCGCCCAGCATGATCGAGGCGGAGCAGTATTTTTCCGCCGACAGGGCGATGGCGCGCTCGACCTTGGCCGGGTCCAGGCCGCGCCCGGTGACCACGAAATGAACATGGATCTTCGTGAAGACCTTGGGGTCGGTCTCGGCGCGCTCGGCCTCGATCTCGGCCACGCAGTCGGTGATGGCCTGACGGCCTTTCTCCAGGATCATCACCACGTCGAAGCCGGTGCAGCCGCCCATGCCGATCAGCAGCATCTCCATGGGACGGATGCCCAGGTTGCGCCCGCCCGCCTCCGGCGCGCCGTCCATGATCACGGCGTGGCCGCTGCCGGACTCGCCGACGAACATCCGACCATCAACCCACTTCACCCGCGCCTTCATGGCGGTCTCCCGATTATTGTTCGTCTTCCAATGGATGGCATGGCTTGCAGCCGGTCGGCCAGGGCTCGCCCAGATCCTCCACGAAGCAGGTCCAGGACGGGCTTTCCAGCCGGATGCAGGCGCCGCCGGCGAAATTCAGGACAAGGGCGCCCTCCGCCGCCTCGACGGAGAGCAATTCCAGGATCTGCGCGCGGTCCTTCAGGTCGAGGCCGCGCAGCTTCACGGCCTTCACCCCTTCGATCCGCACGCCGCAATTGACGCGCTCGAAGGGGTTCAGGTGGTCGTCGTCGGCGGTCGGGCCAGGGCGCCGCTTGCCCGCGGTCTCCCACTTGAAGCGGTTGGCCACCAGCACGAAGCGCGCCTCTTCGGGCAGGAAGCACATGTCCCCGATCGGCAGGATGGCGTCCTGCAGACAGGCGGAGACGACTTTCAGATCCTCGGCATCCTGTGCGCGCAGGCGGATCGGCGTGGCGGTCATGAGCTTCCCTTCGCTGTGGACGGCTGAACGGGCGCAGGACGCCGTCAGTCGTCCTCCGCCCGGATGCGTTCGATGTCCGCGCCGCAGGCCGCCAGCTTGTCCTCCAGCCGCTCGTAGCCGCGGTCGAGGTGATAGACGCGGTTGACCGTCGTCTCCCCTTCCGCCGCAAGACCGGCCAGGACCAGCGACACCGACGCGCGGAGATCCGTCGCCATAACGGGCGCGCCGGTCAAACGCTCCACACCCCGGACGAGGGCGGAGGAACCGTGCACCGTGATGCGGGCTCCCATGCGGGTCAGCTCGGGCGCGTGCATGAACCGATTCTCAAATATGGTCTCGGTGATCATGCCTGCACCCCTGGCCGTGCACATCAGGGCCATCATCTGGGCCTGAAGGTCGGTGGGGAAGCCGGGATAGGGCTCGGTCATCACGTCCACGCCGACCAGCTCGCCGTTGGCGCGGGAGACGCGAATGCCCGTCTGGCCATTGGTCTCGATCTCGGTGAACTCCACGCCCGCCGGGACCAGGGCGGTCACCGCCGCCTTGATCAGGTCCAGACGGGTGTTCAGGATGTCCAGCGTGCCGCCGGTCATCGCCGCCGCCATGGCGTAGGTGCCGGTCTCGATGCGGTCCGGCACCACCATGTGGCGGGCGCCGTTCAGCCGGTCGACGCCGACGATGGTCAGCCGGTCGGTGCCGATGCCGGTGATCTTGGCGCCCATCTTGACGAGGCATTCGGCGAGGTCGGTGACCTCCGGCTCGCGGGCGGCGTTGACCAGCACCGTGGTGCCGCGGGCCAGCGTGGCGGCCATCAGCAGGTTCTCGGTGGCGCCCACCGACACCTTGGGGAAGACATACTCGGCACCGCGCAGGCCGCCCTGCGGCGCCTTGGCGACGATGTAGCCGCCCTCGATGCGGATGTCCGCCCCCATGGCCTCCAGGCCCTTGATGTGCAGGTCCACCGGGCGGGCGCCGATGGCGCAGCCACCGGGCAGCGATACCTTGGCCTCGCCGCAGCGGGCGAGCAGCGGGCCGAGCACCAGGACGCTCGCCCGCATCTTGCGGACGAGGTCGTAGGGGGCCGTGGTGTTGGTGATGTCGCGGGCGGTGAACTCCACCACGCGGCCGGCGCAATCCCCGCCCGCCCCGGCCATGTGGATCGCGACGCCGTGCTGGAGCAGCAGGTTGCACAGCGTGTTGATGTCCGCGAGGATCGGCAGGTTGGTGAGCGTCAGCGTCCCGTCGGTGAGGAGCGCCGCGGTCATCAGGGGCAGCGCCGCGTTCTTGGCGCCGCCGACCGTGATCGACCCGTGAAGGGGCTTGCCGCCGCGGATGCGGATCTTGTCCATGAAGCTGTCTTGTCCGGTCAGATGCTGTCGAAAAGGCCGAAGCCCGGCGGATTAGGCCATCTTGCGGGTCCGAGGGTCCGACGACACGCCCATCGTCGGCGGACTTCTCGGGTCTTACGGGGATTGAATCTGTCAGGCGTTGTAGCGGAGCATGCGGGCGCGCTCAAGGGAAGGAATTGAGGCTTTTTCTCATGGAAGCCCTTCTCCCGCCGCAATTGAAAGGACGGACCGCGTGACACAGGACAGCGCCCGGCACAGTGCCCGGGACGAGTTGATGGCCGGACTGACCCTCTCCCTCTCCGGGCGGCTCGACCCGGACGAGGTGAAGCAGATCCACGGTGAACTGCGCGCCTTCAACGAGCGCTTCACCGACCCCTACGACCTGCGGGACCTCCAGGTGACCGTCCGCGACGCGGACGGGGCGCTTATGGCCGGGCTGACCGGCTACACCAACTGGGAATGGCTGTATGTGGATTATCTGTGGGTCCATGACGGCCGGCGCGGCGGCGGGCTTGGCGCCCGGCTGCTGGCCGCCGCGGAGGTGGAGGCGGTGAAACGCGGCTGCCGCTGGTCGCGCCTCTACACCTACGATTTCCAGGCGCCGGGCTTCTACCGCAAGCAGGGCTACGAGGTGTGGGCGGAGATGGAGGGCTACCCGCCGGGGCACACGCAGATCTGGCTCAGGAAGGCTCTGCGGCGGGACGGGGAATAGCCTGCACGGCGGATTCGTTGCGCTTCAGGAAGACGATCACCGCGCAGACCACCACCATCCCGGCGAGTTGGGGCAGTTCGAAGGTTTCGCCCAGCAGCAGGAAGGCCGTCACCCCGGCGAAGACGGGATCGAGCATGCCGATCACCGTCGCCGGGAACGGTTCGATGGTCTTCAGCCCTTCCAGATAGAGCCAGTAGGGCGCCACCGTGCCGAACACGCCGATGAACAGCACGAAGCTCACCGTCTCCCAGGTCACCTCGACCGCCGCGTAATCAATGGCGGGAGTGGCGAGCAGCCAGAACAGCGCCGACAGGAAGAAGGGCCAGAAGGTCATCGACCAGCTGTCCAGCCCCCGCCGGTGGCCGTGGGCGCAACGGACGTTGTAAGCGGCGAAGCACACGGCGCAGAGCATGCCCACCGCCGCCCCCAGCGCGTTGCCCGACCACAGGGCCGGATCGTAGGCGCCGACCAGCAGGAAGCAGCCGGCGGCGTTGCCCGCCAGGATCAACGCCACCGCCCGGTTCATCCGGTGGGTGCCGAGCAGCAGCCCGGCGGCCACGATCAGCATGGGGGCGGTGTATTCCAGCATCAGCGCCAGCGCCACGTTGGTCAGAGCGATGGCGTAAAAGAAGGTCAGGTTGACCAGAGTCAGCCAGACCGCCAGTTCCCCCAGGAACGGCAGGTCCACCCGCCGCACCCGGATCGGCCGGCCGAGCGCCAGCATGATCAGGGCCAGCACAGCGGCGGACACCATGGCGCGCACCGCGATCATCACCAACGGCGGCATGGAGGCGACGAACATCATCTTGGCCGCCGTCCCGGCCACGCCGAACAGCAGGGCGGAGGCGACGATGCAGCCATAGCCCCACAGGCGCGCCCGCGCCGAGTCAACCACCATGGCCCCGCCCTGCCCCGTTCCGGATCGGCGGCAACGATACCGTGCGACTGGCTCCGGACCGATGCGGCAAATGCGTCATCGGTCAATGACTGTCAGCCCGGCTGGCCGTCCTTCTCCCGCCCGCGCGCCTGCTCCTTGCGCTTGCGCAGGTTCTCGCGCAGACGGGCGGCGAGCCGGTCCTGCTTGTCGTCCTTTTTCGGCGAAACGGCGGGGGGCGGGGCGGCGGGTGTCTTGGTCGTCTCGTCGGTCGTCATGCGGCGCTCGCGGCAAGCGGGGCCGGGGCGGCGGCGCTGCCCCAGCGGCGGTTCCAGTCCTGGAACATCAGCACGTTCCAGAGCCGGTGCTGGTTGTTGCGGGTTCCCGCCAGATGCTCCGTCCAGCAGGCGCGGATCGGCGCGGGATCGAAGAAGCCCTCCCGGCGCAAGCGTCCCTCGTCCAGCAAATCCTCCGCCCAGTCGCGCAGCGGGCCGCGCAGCCAGCCGTCCAAGGGAATGGCAAAGCCGGCTTTGGGCCGCTCCACCAGGGCCGGTGGGACATGGCGGTAGAGCACTTGGCGCAGCAGCCACTTGCCCTTGCCGTCGCGCAGCTTCTGCGCTTGCGGCACGCGCCAAGCGAATTCCACCACCCGGTGGTCGAGCAGCGGCACGCGCGCCTCCAGCGACACGCCCATGCTGGCGCGGTCCACCTTCGCCAGGATGTCGTCCGGCAGATAGGTGACGCTGTCGAGATGCTGCATGCGCTCGACGAAATCGGGGATGCTCGCCGCCAGCCCATCGTCCCAGGCCGGACCATGCGGCTCCCGCCCGCCGCGGACCAGTGCGTCGGGGTCCGGCCACTGGCTGACCAGACGGCGGTAGATGGCGTCCGGCCCGGCGGCGTCCAGCACGCCGGCCAGCTTGTGCAGCTTGTCGCCGGTCTGGCGCGGGCGCCGCCCCTCGGGGATCAGTCCGGCCAGCGCGTCCCAGCCGGCGGGCCGGACGGCGCGGATCAGCCCGGCGGCGCCACGGCGCAGCCCGGCGGGCAGCGGCGCCATGCGCCGCCACAAGGCGGGCGCCGTCAGATAGCGGTTGTAGCCGGCGAACAACTCGTCCCCGCCGTCGCCGGACAGGGCCACGGTGACGGAGCGCCGGGTCATTTCCGACACCAGCAGCGTCGGAATCTGCGAGCTATCGGCGAAGGGCTCGTCGTACCAGTCGGCCAGCTTGGGGATGACCTCCAGCGCGTGGCTGGCCTCCACCCGAAGCTCGGTGTGCTCGGTGCCGAGATGAGCGGCGACCGCGCGGGCGTGCACCGCCTCGTCGTAGCCGTCCTCTCCAAAACCGATGGTGAATGTGCGCACCGGCCGCGCGCTCTGCGCCTGCATCAGCGCGACGACGGTGGAGCTGTCGATCCCGCCGGACAGAAAGGCGCCCAGCGGCACGTCGGCCATCATCTGCCGCCCGACCGCGTCCTTGAGTAGCGCCTCCAGCGCGTCCGTCGCGTCGGCGTCGGACAGCGACAGCCGGTCGGCGATGCCGGCCCGCGCCGCGTCGCCGGGGTCCCAATAGACGGTGCGCTCAGGGTCGCGCCCCGGACGGACGGTCAGGATGCTGCCCGGCTCCAGCTTGTGGACGCCCTGGTAGATGCTGTGCGGCGCCGGGACGTAGCTGAAACGGAGATAGGCGGACAGCGCGTCGCGGTCGATTGCCGCCGTGAAGGCCGGGTGGGCGCGCAGCGCCTTGGGCTGGGAGCCGAACAGCAGAGCCCCGCCCATCCGCGCCCAGTAGAGCGGCTTCACCCCCAGATGGTCGCGCACCAGAAAGAGCGTGCGCTCGCGGCGGTCCCACAAGGCGAAGGCGAAGATGCCAACCAGCCGGCGCACGGTGCGCTCGACACCCCAGGCGGCACAGCCCTCCAGCAGCACTTCGGTGTCCGAGTGGCCGCGGAATTGATGGCCGGCGGATTCGAGTTCCGCCCGCAGGTCCTGGAAATTGTAGATCTCGCCGTTGTAGGCGATCACCCAGCGCCCATCCGCCGACTCCATCGGCTGGCGGCCCAGCGGCGACAGCTCCACGATGGCGAGCCGCCGGTGGCCGAGGGCGATCCCGGCCTCCCCATCCGCCCACACGCCATCCCCGTCGGGCCCGCGGTGGGCGATGGTGTCGGCCATGCGCCGTGCTGTGGCCTCAAGCCCGGATGCAGGCCCAGAGCCGGCCAGGAAGCCGCAGATGCCGCACACGGCGCGCGCCCTCGCTTTTAATGGTCGGAGCGGTGCAGGATGCTGTCGCGCAGGCCCGTCTCGTAGGCCATGCCCTCGGCGGTCACGATGCCGTAACCGGCATCGCGGCGCAGCATGCCTTTGCGCTCAAGGATGGTCCAGACGGCCTCGTTGGTCAGGCCGGTGGCGTCGCGGGAGGCGACGACCGCGCTGCCCAGATGGAAGTGGTTGCCATGGGCGTGCGGCAGGTTGGTGACCTGGAAGGCCCCCTCCTCGCCCTCGACCGGCTTCTGCTCCAGACGGGCGAGTTCCTGAAGGAGGGTCAGCGTCTTGAGCTGCAGCGGGTTGAGGTTCGCGGGATTCTTCTTCGGCGGCATGGATGTCCGGCTCGGCAACGTGATTAAGGTTGCGGCAGTAGATCGGGTGCGCCCGCCGGCTGTCAAGCGGTGGAGGATTTTTGCGGACTGGCGTCCGGTCCCCGGGTCGGGCATAAGACGGGCTGTTGACGCGCGCGTTACGTTCGAAGCAAGCGTCTGGCCGGTGCAGGCCCGTCAAGGATGGTGGATATGACGATCGTGGTCACCGGCGCGGCCGGCTTCATCGGCTCGCACGTCGCGGCGGCCCTGCTGGACCGCGGCGAGACGGTGTTGGGGATCGACAACCTCAACGACTACTATTCCGTGGCGCTGAAGGAGGCGCGGCTGGCCCGCCTCGCCGCCCGTCCCGGCTTCCGCTTCATCAAGGCCGACGTGTCCGACCGCGCGACGGTCGAGGCGCTGGCCCCCGACTTCACGACAGCGACGGGCGTCGTGCATCTGGCCGCCCAGGCCGGGGTGCGCTACTCGCTGGAGAATCCCTACGCCTATGTGGACGCCAACGTCACCGGGCAGGTGGCGATGCTGGAAGCCGCCCGGCGCATGCCGAAGCTGAAGCATTTCGTCTACGCCTCCACCTCCTCCGTCTATGGCGCCAACAAGAAGATGCCCTTCTCGGTGGAGGACCGCGTCGACTCCCCCATGTCGATCTACGCCGCGACGAAGAAGGCGGCGGAGATGATGACCTACGCCTACTGTCACCTCTACAAATTCCCGGCGACCGGCCTGCGCTTCTTCACCGTCTACGGCCCGTGGGGCCGCCCGGACATGGCCGCCTATCTGTTCGCCGACGCGATCATGGCGGGCCGTCCGATCCGCGTCTTCAACGAGGGGCGGATGAAGCGCGACTTCACCTATGTGGACGACATTGCGGCGGGGGTGCTGGCGGCGCTCGACCGTCCGGCGGCCCCCGACGCCAATGGCGCGCCGCACGCCGTCTACAACCTCGGCAACAACCGGACCGAGGACCTGATGCGCTTCATCGGCATCATCGAAGAGTCGCTGGGGCGCAAGGCCAACATGAACATGGAGCCTATCCAGGCCGGAGACGTGCCGGAAACCTCCGCCGACATCGAGGTCAGCCGCCGCGACCTCGGCTATGAGCCGACCACGTCCATCGAGACCGGCCTGCCCCGCTTCGTCGCGTGGTACAAGGGCTACCACGGCCTCGCCTGAGGTCCGCCGTTCCGATCCGCCCCTCCGAGATCCGCCCCTCCGAGATCCGCCCCCCGAGATCCGCAACGTGTCCGTGAAACCAAAGCTGATCTACCTCGTCACCGAGGACTGGTATTTCTGGTCGCATCGGCTGCCGATGGCCCGCGCCGCGCGCGATGCCGGCTTCGACGTCGCGGTGGCCGCCCGGATCGACCGGCATGGCGACCGCATCGCCGCCGAGGGCTTCCGCGTGCTGCCGCTGTCCTGGCAGCGGCGCAGCGTCAACCCGCTGGGTGCCCTGTCCGACGTCGCCGAGATCGCCGCCCTCTACCGCCGGGAGGCGCCGGACATCGTCCATCACGTGGCCGTGAAGCCGGTCGTCCTGGGCGGGCTGGCGGCGTGGCAGGCCGGGGTTCCCGCCGTGGTGAACGCCCTGGCCGGGCTCGGCACCATGTTTCTCGGCACCGGCGGCGCCAAGGCCCGGCTGGCCGGCCAGCTGGCGAAGCCGGTCCTGGGCTGCATGCTGCGCCGTCCCAACAGCGTCACCATCCTGCAGAACGAGGACGACCGCCGGACCCTGCTGGAGCAGCGTCTGATCACCCCGGACAAGACCTGCATCATCCGCGGCTCGGGCATCGACACGGCGCACCACACTGTCCTGCCCGAACCGCCGGAGCCACCGGTGACCATCGGCTGCGCCGCCCGCCTGCTCGCCAACAAGGGCATGGACCGGCTGGTCGAGGCGCACGACCGCCTGCTGGACAAGGGGTTGGACGTGCGGCTGATCCTGGCCGGCCAGCCCGACCCGGCGAACCCCACCTCCTTCCCGCAACCGGTTCTCGACGGCTGGGCCGCCCGCCCGAACGTCGAGCTGACCGGCCATCTCGACGACATCCGCGCCCTGTGGCGGCGCTGCCACGTCGCCGTCCTGCCGACGCTGGGCGGCGAAGGGCTGCCGAAGAGCCTGCTGGAGGCCGCGGCCTGCGGGCGAGCCATCGTCGCCACCGACGTGCCGGGCTGCCGCGAGGTGGCGCGCGCCGGCGAGAACGCCCTGCTGGTCCCGCCCGGCGACGTGGCGGCCCTGACCGACGCGCTGGAGGTCCTGGTGCGCGACGCCGCCCTGCGGCGGCAATTCGGCGCGGCCAGCCGTCGGCTGGTCGAATCCGACATGGCGGCCGACCGGGTGGGCGCGAAGACGGTCGAGCTGTACCGCCGCCTGCTGGCTTCCGCCCGGACCGGCACGGCCGCCCCGGTCGCGGAGGCGTCATGAGCGGCGCCCTGGCCCTGGCTCTCGCCCTGGGCGGCAGTTTCGCGCTGTCCTGGCTGCTCACCGGACGGGTGCTCGCCTACCTGCGGCGCAAGGCGATCCTCGACCACCCGAACGACCGGTCCAGCCATTCCATCCCGACGCCGCGCGGCGGCGGCTGGGGTGTGATGCTGACCCTGCTGCCCGCCTGGGCGGTCATCGCCGCGACGGCGGACGATCCGCTGCGGGCGCTGCCGATCCTGGTCGGCGCGGTGGCGCTGATGGCCGTCTCCTGGATGGACGACCGGCGCGGGCTGGGTCCGGCGCCGCGTTTCCTGGCCCAGATCGCCGCGGTGGTCGCCGGGCTGAGCGCGCTTCCCAGTGGCGCACTTCCCGGTGGCGCACTTCCCGGCGACGGGCTGGTCTTCCAAGGGCTGCTGCCCTTCTGGGCGGACCGGCTGGTGGCCGCGGTCGGCTGGCTGTGGTTCGTCAACCTGTTCAACTTCATGGACGGCATCGACGGGCTGGCCGGCGGCGAGGCGGCGTCCATCGGCGCCGGGCTGGCGCTGGTCGCCGCGCTCGCCGGGCTCGACCCGGCGTTGGCCCTCTACGGGCTGGCCGCGGCGGGGGCGGCGCTGGGGTTCCTGATGTGGAACTGGCATCCCGCCAAACTCTTCATGGGCGACGTCGGCAGCGTGCCGCTGGGCTTCACGCTGGGCTGGCTGCTGCTGGCCCTGGCGGCGTCGGGGCTGTGGGTCGCCGCCCTGCTCATCCCCGCCTATTTCCTGGCCGACGCGACCTTCACCCTGCTGCGCCGTTTGGTCGAGGGCAAGAAGGTCTGGCAGGCCCACCGCGAGCATTTCTATCAGAAGGCCACCCAGCGCGGGCGCAGCCACGCCCAGGTCGTGCGGCTGGTCCTGATGCTGAACGCCGCGCTGCTGCTGCTGGCCGCGGCGTCGCTGGCGCTCGGCTGGGTGGTGCTCCCGGCGGGAGCGGCGGCGGTCGTTCTGCTGCTGGCCCTGCTGGCGCGCCCTGTGCGGGCGGCGGCGTGATGCGCGTCCTGGTCACCGGGGCCACCGGTTTCGTCGCGCGGACGGTCATTCCTCTGCTTGTGGCGCGCGGGCACAGCGTGCGTGCCGTGGTTCGCCGCCCCGACGTCGCGGTTCCGCAGGCGGCGGAGACCGTCACCATCGACGACATCGGCCCCGCCACCGCCTGGGGCAACGCGCTCCAGGGCATGGACGGGGTGGTCCATCTGGCCGCCCGCGTCCACGTCATGCGCGACCGCGAGTCCGACCCGCTGGCCGCCTTCCGCCGCGTCAACACCGCCGGCACCCGCGTGCTGGCCGAGGCGGCCGCGGCGGCCGGCGTCAAGCGCATGGTCTATCTCAGCAGCGTCAAGGCGCTGGCCGACGAGAGCCGCCCGGACGAGCTGAGCGAGGAGACGGAGCCCGATCCGCATTCCCCCTACGGCATCTCCAAGCTGGAGGCGGAGCGCGCTCTGGCCGAGATCTCCACCCGCACCGGGCTGGAGGTCGCGGTGATCCGCCCGCCGCTGGTCTACGGTCCGGGCGTGGGTGGCAATTTCCTGCGGCTGATGCAGGCGGTGGACCGCGGCATCCCCCTGCCGCTGGGCGCCCTGGAGAACCGGCGCAGCCTGATCTTCGTGGGCAACCTCGCCGACGCCATCCAGGAGTGCCTGACCCACCCGCAGGCGGCGGGCGCACGGTTCCTGGTCCATGACGGCCGCCCCATGTCCACGGCGGAGCTGGTGCGCGCCATCGCGGAGGCGCTGAACAAGCCCGCGCGCCTTCTGCCCGTGCCGCCGTCCCTGCTGGCCCTCGCCGCCCGGCTGGCCCGGCGCGAGGCCATGCTGGACCGCATCGCCGGCTCGCTGGTGATCGACGATGGGGCCATCCGCCGCGCCCTGAACTGGCGCCCGCCCTGCTACCCTGCGTACGGCTTGCGCCTGACCGCCGAATGGTTCAAAGCTGTGCGCGGCTGAACGGCCAACATGGTCCGCGGGTTGCCCGAAAGGGAACGGCCCCGGCAAAGCGAATTCCAAGGTAAAGCGCATGCGCATCCCGTCCCCGCGGGCGTCCCTCGTCTACCTTCACGACCTGACGATGACGGCCGTTTCCCTGGTTGTGGCGCTGTATCTGCGCGTGGGCCAGCAGGCGTTCGACGAATACAGAGACCCGCTGCTGACGGGCCTGCCCATTCTGGTGCTGATCGGCGCGGTGGCGTTCCGTTTTTCCGGGCTGTACCGCGGCATCTGGCGCTACGCATCGGTGCCTGATCTGGCCCAGCTCCTACGCGCGGTCACGATGGTCGTGCTGTGCTTCGTCGCGGTCATGTTCCTGCTGACGCGGCTGGAATCCCTGCCGCGGTCCCTGCCGGTGATCCTGTGGTTCGTGCAGCTCGTCCTGCTCGGCGGCCCGCGCTTCGCCTACCGTCTGGTGAAGGACCGCCGGCTGGGCCTTCATGACCGGGAAGCAGGGGGCGTGCCACGCATCCCGGTGCTTCTGCTCGGCGTCAGCGACGCGGCGGAGCTGTTCATCCGCTCGCTGGACCAGAACGCCGGCGCCGCCTACCGCGCGGTCGGCCTGCTCGACGACAAGAACCGCCGCATCGGCCACGCCATCCGCGGCGTGCCCGTTCTGGGCGGTCCCGACGACCTGCCCCGCGTGGTCGAGGAGCTGGCGCAGCGCGGCGACCGCCCGCAGCGCCTGATCGTCGCCAAGGGCCAGGCCGACGTGCCCGGCACCGTCCTGCGCGACCTGCTGGAGCAGGCGGAGTTGCTCGGCCTGTCCATGGCCCGGCTGCCCAGCCTGACCGAGTTCAAGTCCGCGCTGGGCGAAGGCAAGATCGAGGTGCGCCCGATCGCGCTGGAGGACCTGCTGGGCCGTCCCCAGGCGGTTCTCAACCGCGGCGCCATCGCCAGCCTGGTGACCGGACGGCGCGTCGTGGTGACCGGGGCGGGCGGCACCATCGGAAGCGAGCTGGTCCGCCAGATTGCCGCCCTCGAACCGGAGACGCTGACCCTCGTCGATGCCGGCGAGTTCAACCTCTACACCATCGAGATGGAGATGCGGGAGCGCTTCCCCGCCCTGGCGCTCCAGGCGGTGATCGCCGACGTGCGCGACCGCGACCGCATCTTCCGCCTGTTCCAGACACAGCGCCCGCACATGGTCTTCCACGCCGCGGCGCTGAAGCATGTGCCGCTGGTCGAGGCCAACCCGGCGGAAGGCGCGCTGACCAACGTCATCGGCACCCGGAACGTCGCCGACGCGGCGCGGGCCAACGGCTGCCAGGCGATGGTTCTGGTGTCCACCGACAAGGCGATCCGCCCGACCAGCGTGATGGGCGCCACCAAGCGCTTCGCCGAATGCTACTGCCAAGCGCTCGACATGCTGCCGCCGCGCGACGGCAGCGAGACGGCGACCCGCTACATGACGGTGCGCTTCGGCAACGTGCTGGGCTCCAGCGGGTCGGTGGTGCCGCTGTTCACCCGCCAGCTCGCCAAGGGCGGCCCGCTGACCGTCACCCACCCCGACATGCGCCGCTACTTCATGACGGTGCGCGAGGCGGTGGAGTTGGTGCTCCAGGCCTCGGCCCACGGGGTCGCCCGCGCGGAGGAGCGCGGCAAGGTGCTGGTGCTCGACATGGGCGAGCCGGTGAAGATCGTTGACCTCGCCCGACAGATGATCCGGCTGGCCGGCTATCGTCCGGGCGAGGACATCAGGATCGAATTCACCGGCCTGCGTCCCGGCGAGAAGCTGTTCGAAGAAATCCTGACCTCGGCGGAGGCGCCGTCGCGCACGGAGGCCGACGGCGTGTTCCTCGCCTCTCCCCGCGTCATCGACTACGCCCTCATCAACCGCGCCCTGGGCGAGCTGGAGACGGCGGCACGGGCCGGGGATGCGGAGCGGGTGATGACGATCCTGACCAACATCGTCCCCGACTTCCGCGCCGAGGCCGTCCTGCCGCCGCCCAGCGCCTTCAGCAACGCCTCCGGCGAGGGCGGCGCCGACTGACCGGTGCGGAAATCCGGCAGGATCCTGGGCGTGACCATGGGCGGGGATTTCCCCGCCCATTTTTCTTTGGCGAGAAAGCGCTTCCCCGCTTGCATCGCGGCAAGGCCTGTGGCATAACCCGCGCCACTTCGACGGTTGGCCGCAAGTTCTTCCCGGCCAGCATCACCGTCCCGGCGCTGCCGTAGCTCAGTGGTAGAGCACTCCCTTGGTAAGGGAGAGGTCGAGAGTTCAATCCTCTCTGGCAGCACCATCCTCCCCCCTTTTGATTTCTTCGAGAATGCTGAAGCGCAACCGCAGGCCGGCTTGCGTGGCTTTTTGCGTTCTGCATTCAGCGATGGATCTGGACCTTGCCCCCTCCCTACCCCTCGCCCGCTTCGCAGGGGAGGGAATGGATGCCGCTTCGCGTAAGGCCCCCCACCACCCCCTTAAAAGAAAAACGCCGCCCCGGATCGCTCCGGAGCGGCGTTTCCCTTTGGAACCCGGACGGGCGCCGTCGTTAGTCGACGACGGTCACGCCACGACGGTTCTGCGCCCAGGAGGCCTCGTTCGAGCCGAGGACCGCCGGCTTCTCCTTGCCGTAGGAGATGACCTTGACGCGCGACGTGTTGATGCCGCCGGCGACGAGGTAGTTCTTCACCGAGTTGGCGCGACGCTCACCCAGGGCGAGGTTGTACTCGCGGGTGCCGCGCTCGTCGGCGTGACCTTCGATGGTCACGGTGACGTTCGGGTACTGCTTCAGCCAGGAAGCCTGACGGTCCAGGGTGGCGCGAGCCTCCGGAGCCAGGTCGTAGCGGTCGAGACCGAAGAACACGCGGTCGCCAACGTTGACGACCAGGTCTTCCTGCGAGCCCGGACGGATGCTGGACTGGGTGGCGGCGCCATTGCCCGAAGCGTTGCCGGCATCCTTCGGAGCGGTTTCGCAAGCGGCAACCAGAGCGACGGCCGCGATCAGGCTCAGATACTTGATACGCATGTCTAATGACCCCCTAAGCGACACGATATGTTTTGACCGGATTGTGGAGGAAGAACGCCGCCGACTTCCGCCAGACCCCGACGGAAGTACCGACTTCCGGCCTTCGTCTTGAGCGTCGTTCTTGCGCGCGCAAAATAGGGCTACTCCACTAGGGAATCAAGGGCGACCATGCGGGATCGGAGCCGTCGAGCGGAGTGATCACACGGCGTTCGTTTGCGCCCGTCACGTCGATGGTGTAGAGCTTCGCGCTTCGCCCGCGGCCGTCGCCGGCCGGAACATCGCGGAAGAAGCTCAGCACGCGGCCGTTCGGCGCCCAGGTCGGGCCTTCCACGTGGAACGACTCGGTCAGGATGCGCTCGCCGGTGCCGTCCGGGCGGATCACGCCGAGCGCGAAGTTGCTGCCGCGTTGGCGGGTGAAGGCGATCAGATCACCGCGCGGCGACCACACCGGGGTGCCGTAGCGGCCCTCGCCGAAGGTCAGGCGCTTCTGCCCCGAGCCGTCCGCGTTCATGATGTAGAGCTGCTGGCTGCCGCCGCGGTCCGACTCGAAGACGATGCGCTGGCCGTCCGGCGAGTAGCTGGGACCGGTGTCGATGCCCGGCGAATCGGTGAGCTGGGTCTGGCGGCGGGTCCGCAGGTCCAGGGCGTAGATGTCGGTGTTGCCGTTCTGCGCCATGCTCATGATGACCTTGTTGCCGTCCGGCGAGAAGCGCGGGGCGAAGGTCATGCCGACGAAGTCGCCGAGGACTTCCTGGCGGCCGCTGTCGATGTTGAACAGGTACACGCGCGGCTTCTTGTTGAAGTACGACATGTACGTGATTTCCTGGGTCGCCGGCGAGAAGCGCGGCGTCAGGACGAGGTTCTTGCCGTCGGTCAGGAACTGATGGTTCTCACCGTCCTGGTCCATGATGGCGAGCTGCTTCTTGCGCGCGTTGGCCGGGCCGGATTCGGCCACATAGACGATGCGCGTGTCGAAATAGCCCTCTTCGCCGGTCAGCCGCTTGTAGATGGCGTCGGCGACGATGTGGGCGATGCGGCGCCAGCTGTCGGCGGTCGCGGTGTAGCTCAGCCCCTGCATGTACTGGCCGGCGGCGACGTCCCACAGGCGGAAGTCGACCTTCATGCGGCCGTCGCCCATGGCGGTGGTGTTGCCGGCGACCAGCGCCTGGGCGCCGACGGCGCGCCAGTCCTGGTAGCGCGGCTCGCCGGAGCGGAGCTGGTCGGGGGTCTGCAGGAAGCCCTTGGGGTCGAGCGGGCGGAACAGGCCCGACCGCTCCAGGTCGGCGGCGACCACCTTGGAGATGTCCGAGCCGACCTGCGCCTCGCGCCCGCCGGCACCGGCGAAGCTGGTGATGGCGATCGGCAGCGGCTCGACCACGCCCTTGGTGATGTCGATTCGCACCTCGGCGCGGGCCGGGGCGGGCGCCGCGACGCCGAGGGCGAGCAGCAGGGCGCCGGCGCAACCGGCGGCCTTCAGCAGGAGCCTCGTCTTCTTCGTCATCGTCAGAACATGTCCCTCGGGTCGAAATTGAACACGAAGTAACGCCACTCTTCATACCGGGCGGGCGTGAAGTCGCCGGAGAACTCGCTGATGGGCAGGGGGCTGGCCCGCTTCACCGCGCGCAGCGCGGCGTCGGCCGATGCCCGGAAGGCCGCGTCCGACATGTAGCGGGAGCGGTACCTCTCGTTGATCGTCGCGTTGAGGACCGAACCGTCGCGGCCCAGCTCAACGATGATCTCCACCTGCATGTTCCCGGCGTCCTTGCGGCCCGGGTCGAAGTTCCAGTTCTTGCTCACCGCTCCGCGGATGCCGTCGATGGCGCGCCCGGACGGCTTGAACGGCTTGTCCGGACCGTTCACCGCCTTGGCGGCCCCCGAGGGCGCCGGCGATGCGGCGGCGTGCTGGGTCGGCTTGGCGTCGGCCTTGCTTTCCGAAGCCGCCGGCTTGGCCGGGGCGTTCTTCTGAACGTTCTTCAGAAGGTCGGCCAGCGCGTCGGTCTTCTCCGGCGGCTTCTCCGGCTTCTTCGGCTCGGCCTTCGGAGGCTCCGGCTTGGCCGGCTCGGGCTTCTTGGGCTCGGGCTTGGGCGGTTCCGGTTTGGCCGGTTCCGGCTTCGGCGGCTCGGACTTCTTCGGCTCCGGCTTCGGGGGCTCGGGCTTGGGAGGCTCAGGCTTCGGCGGTTCCGGTTTGGGCGGCTCCGGCTTCGGAGGCTGCGGCTTCGGTTCCGGCTTGGGCTCGGGCGGCTTGACCACCGGCGCCGGCTCCGGATCGGGCGGCGGCGGGGGGCGGTGCCGGCTTGGGGCGGCGGCGGCGTGGTGGCGGGCGTCGTCGGCGTTCGGCGCCTCTGGCGGCGGTGGGGGCGGCGGCTCGCTGGCCGGTTCCGGCGGCGCGGGGGCCGGCGGGCTCGGCTTGGCCTCGGGGACCGGCGGCTTGGGCGCCGACGGCTTGGGCTCGCCTTTGTCGACGCGCGCGGCCTGGGTCACCTCGCCCATGTCCACGATCTCGATCGGGATGGACTCGGGGATGTCCAGCTTGCGATCGCTGGGCGGCATGCCGAGCACGAACAGCGCGACCAGCGCGACGTGCAGCGTTGCCGAGGCGATCAGGGGTTTGCGCATGGGTCAGCCTTCAACTCGCCGTGGCGTCTCAGCGCTGCGCCGAGCCGCCGACGCGCGGCCCGGTGGCGCCCGGCCCGCTGGGCATCTCGGCGACCAGCCCGACCTTCTTGAAGCCGGCGGCGCTCATGGTGCCCATCACCTCCAGCATCTTGCCGTAGGCGATCTTCGCGTCGCCGCGCACCAGGATGCGGGCGTCTGGGTTGTTGTTGGTCACGGCGATCAGCAGCGGCACCATGTTGGCCGTCTCCACCGCCGTCTCCTGCACATAGACCCGGCCGTCGGACTGGACGGTCACGAACAGCGGGTCCTTCTGCGCCTCCAGCGGCGCGGCGTTGGTCTTCGGCAGATCGACCGGCACGCCGACGGTCAGCAGCGGTGCCGCGACCATGAAGACGATCAGCAGCACCAGCATGACGTCGATGAAGGGCGTCATGTTGATGTCGGCCATCGCGCGGTATCCGCGGCGGCGGCCCCGACCGTGGCCGCCCTTTCCTGCGAGCTGGGCTCCCATGTCAGGCGGCTCCCCGCTCCTCGAGGTGGCGCGACAGGATCGCCGAGAACTCGCCCGAGAAGGTCTCCAGCCGGTCGGCGTAGCGGCCGAGGTCGGTGGTGAACTTGTTGTACGAGATCACGGCGGGAATGGCGGCCACGAGACCCAGCGCCGTGGCGAACAGCGCCTCGGCGATGCCGGGGGCGACGACGGCGAGGCTGGTGTTGCCCGAGGCGGCGATGGAGGTGAAGGAGTTCATGATGCCCCACACCGTGCCGAACAGGCCGATGAAGGGAGCCGTCGAACCGACCGAGGCCAGGAAGGTCATGTAGCGTTCGGCGCGCAGCATCTCGCGCCCGATGGTCACCGACATGACGCGCTCGACCCGCTGCTGCAGCGAGCCCTTCATGGAGCCGATGCCGCGGTCGGCGGCGTGGCGCCACTCGCGCATGCCGGCGGCGAAGGTCGCCGACATCGGATCGCTCGGGTTCTGCCCGATGCGGTCGTACAGCGCGTCCAGCGAGCCGCCGGACCAGAAGCTTTCCTCGAAGGCGTCCGCCTGCGCGTTCAGGCGGCGGATGCGCATCAGCTTCTCGATGATGATGGCCCAGCACCACACCGAGGCAACCAGCAGCATCAGCATCACGACCTTGACGATCAGGTCGGCCTGCCAGAACAGGCCCCACATCGTGATGTCGTGAGCCTTCGCCGCGGCCCCGACCACCTGGGCGGAATTCAGATCCATCGCAGTCAGTCTCGCTTCTGCCTTTTGTACAAATCGATGAGCGCCTCGCGGACCGGCGCCGGAAGGCGCGCGGGACGTCCGGCCCGGTTACCGGCCAAATTGATCATCGCCAGCTGAATCACCGCCCGCGCGAGGTCGCGGCCGTCGCGACGGGCAAGTTGTGCAACTGCGAAGGAGGCACCGCCGGTATCGGTGATTCGCGTCACCACTTCAAGCGTATCCTCGAGCTTTGCGGGAGCGACAAAATCGATCTCCGCCCGTCGTACCGCAAATGACACACCGTCGCTTTCAGCCAGCCCGGCGTTGGTGAATCCGGTCAGCCGCAGCATCTCGGTGCGCGCCCGCTCGAAGAAGCGCAGGTAGTTGGCGTGATAGACCAGCCCCCCGGCGTCCGTGTCCTCGTAGTAGACCCGCAAGCGCAGCCTGTGCTGCGCGTTCTCGTCAAACCAGCCCGAAAGATTCGCCGTCCCGGTACCGTCAGACATCGCCGTCCTCCGGGTCCGGGTTGGCCTCCGACAGCCGGTCCAGCAGATCGAACTGGCGGGTCGGCGCCGACGGCGGGTTGAGGCCGAGATAGCGAAAGCCCTGATCGGTCAGCATGCGCCCGCGCGGGGTCCGCTGCAGGAAGCCCTGCTGGATCAGGTAGGGTTCCACCACCTCCTCCAGCACATCGCGCTGCTCGCCGAGTGCCGCGCCCAGCGTGTCCACGCCCACCGGGCCGCCGCCGTAGTTGTTGGCGATGATTCCCAGATAGCGCCGGTCCATGCTGTCGAGGCCGAGCCGGTCGACCTCCAGCCGGGTCAGGGCGGCGTCGGCGATGCGGGCGTCCACCTCCGGCACGCCGGCCACCGAGGCGAAGTCGCGGACCCGGCGCAGCAGCCGCCCCGACACGCGCGGCGTCCCGCGCGAGCGGTTGGCGATCTCCCGCGCCCCTTCCGGCGTGATGAGCATGTTGAACACAGCCGCGGCTCGGCGGACGATCAGCTCCAACTCATCCGGCTCGTAGAACTGCAGCCGCACGGGAATGCCGAACCGTTCGCGCAGGGGGCGCGTGATCAGGCCCGAGCGCGTGGTGGCGCCGACCAGCGTGAAGGGCGGCAGGTCGATCCGGATGGACCGCGCCGACGGGCCTTCGCCGATGATGAGGTCGAGCTGGAAATCCTCCATGGCGGGATAGAGCACCTCTTCCACGGCGGGATTAAGGCGATGAATCTCGTCGATGAAGAGGACGTCGTGCGGCTGCAGGTTGGTGAGCAGCGCGGCGAGGTCGCCGGCCCGCGCGATGACCGGGCCGGAGGTCGCGCGGAAGCCCACCCCCAGCTCGCGCGAGACGATCTGGGCCAGGGTCGTCTTGCCCAGGCCGGGCGGGCCGAACAGCAGCACATGGTCCAACGCCTCCCCGCGGGAACGGGCGGCCTGGATGAAGATCGACAGGTTTTCGCGCGCCTGCCGCTGGCCGATGAACTCGGCGAGCGAGAGCGGGCGGATCGAGGCTTCGCCGGAGTCGCCGGCGCCCCGCCCCGGCTGCACCAGCCGGTCGGGATCGGAGCCGTTCTGGTCGGCGGTCATTGGCTGAGTTCCTTAAGGCCATGGCGGATCAGCTCCGACACGCCGGCCCCGTCGCCCAGCTTGCGCCCGGCGGCCACGACGGCGCCGAACGCCTCCGACCGCCCGTAGCCGAGGTTGACGAGGGCCGAAACGGCGTCCGCCATGACCATGTTGTCGGGTCCGCCCGCCGCCGGCGCCGCCTTGCCGCCCGCCGCCGGAGCGGCGGAGGCCGAGGCGCCGAGGGTGAGGTTGCCCACCTTGTCCTTCAACTCGTTGACGATGCGCGCGGCCACCTTCGGCCCCACGCCGTCGGCGCGGGTGAGCGCCGTCTTGTCCTGCGCCGCGATGGCGCGGGTGAGCTGGTCCGGGTCGAGCACGCCGAGAATCGACAGGGCCAGGCGCGAGCCGACGCCCTGGATGGTGGTCAGCAGCCGGAACCAGTCGCGCTCGCCGGAATCGGCGAAGCCATAGAGGGTGATCCGGTCGTCGCGGATGAAGGTCTCGACGACCAGCGCCCGCCGCTCCCCCACCGCCATGCGCGACAGCGTGCGGTTGGAGCAGGCGACCTGATAGCCGACCCCGTTGACGTCCACCACCACCCAGTCGGTCCCGACCGAATCCACGACACCGGTGAGCTTGGCGATCATGGGGAATTCTCCTTGTCCCTCAAACGCTGGAGGGGATCACGGCGCAACACGGTGGTCGCGGAAAGCGCCGTGCGGATGGTTTCGAGAACGCCTTCCAGATTGTCGTTCACGTCGTTGTTCCAGAAGCGCAGCACACGGAAACCGGCCTGTTCCAGCATGCGCGTCCGGCGCTCGTCATAGGGCGCCTGATCGGCGTGCTGTCCGCCGTCCAGTTCGATCACCAACCGATGGTCGTGCGCGACGAAATCCACGATGAAGCCGACAATAGGTTCCTGCCGACGGAATTTGGCCCCCATCTGCGCGTTCCGCAAACGTTGCCATATGATCTTTTCCATCTCGGTGGAATCGCGCCGCATTTGAACGGCCCGATTGGTGTGCAAAGGCGCCGGCTTGTCCTTCGCAACCGGCAGCAACACCCCCTCTCCCCTCTGGGGAGAGGGTTGGGGTGAGGGGGTTGCGCGCGTGCCGGACATCCCACCACGTGCATCCCCCTCACCCGGCCCTACGGGCCACCCTCTCCCCGGAGGGGAGAGGGACTGCACATCGCTCCGCCGCCACATCTGCCAGCTTGCGCGGTGATGCGCGTGGCAGATCGCCACGGCCAGCGCGTCCGCGGCGTCCGGCGTGGTGATGGCGCAGCCGGGAAGCAGCAGACGCACCATGGCTTGCACCTGCGTCTTGTCGGCCCGGCCCTGCCCCACCACGGCCTTCTTCACCATGTTGTTGGCATACTCGGCGACCAACAGCCCGGCCAGCGCCGGGACCAGCAGGGCCACCGCCCGTGCTTGCCCCAGCTTCAGCGTGGAGACCGCGTTGCTGTTGACGAAGGTCTCCTCCACCGCCGCCTCGTCGGGGCGGTAGCGCTCCAGCACCTCGGTCAGCGCGTCGTGGATCTGGCACAGCCGTTCGGCGAGCGGACGGCCGTCGTCGGAATGGACGGCGCCGTCCGCCACATGGGTCAGCCGGTTGCCGGACACGTCGATGACGCCCCAGCCGGTGTGGCGGAGGCCGGGGTCCAGCCCCAACAGGCGTACGGGCGGCTGTTGCGCCGCCCCGCTCCTTCCGGCCTGCCCAAGCACCCCGGTCCCTCCGCTCCGCGGCCTGAAATCAGGCCGTCAGCTTCTGCATCAGCTCGTCGGAGATGTCGAAGTTGCCTTCGACGGTCTGGACGTCGTCGTTGTCCTCCAGCACGTCCAGCAGCTTCATCAGGCTGGCCGCGGCGTCCTCGGACGGAGCGACGGTGTTCAGCGGCTTCCAGGTCAGGCGCGCGCTCTCCGCACCGCCGAACTTGGCCTCCAGCGCGTCGCGCACGATCGCGAAATTCTCCACCGTGGTGGTGACCTCGTGACCGTTCTCGTCGGACGCCACGTCTTCCGCGCCGGCTTCCAGAGCCACCTCGAACACGGCGTCCGCGGCCGCGGCGGCGGCCGGGTAGTAGATCGCGCCGACGCGGCTGAACATGAAGCTGACCGAGTTCGTCTCGCCCAGCGAGCCGCCGTACTTGGTGAAGGCCGAGCGCACTTCCGAGGCGGTGCGGTTGCGGTTGTCGGTCAACGCCTCGACGATCAGAGCGACGCCGCCGGGGCCGTAGCCCTCGTACCGCACCTCGTCGTAGTTCGCGTCGTCACCACCGCCGGGCGTGCCCTGCTTGATCGCACGGTCGATGCGGTCGCGCGGCATGTTCTGCACGCGGGCCGCGGTGATCGCGGCGCGCAGGCGCGGGTTGGCCGCCGGGTCCGGCAGGCCGCCCTTGGCCGCAACGGTGATCTCGCGGGCGAGCTTGTTGAAGATCTTCGACCGCTTGGCGTCCTGCGCGCCTTTGCGGTGCATGATGTTCTTGAATTGGCTATGACCGGCCATGCGTCGAACGAGCCCCAGATGGATTCAAAGATACAAGGTCTTGTGAAACAGCTTGGTAAGCGGTGGGACACATGTACCAGCCTTTGTGCGCCACCGCACGCCTTCGGCGCCGGAGACGACACCTACCCATATAGAAAGTCAATATGGCAGTATTGGGGCGCCCCTTTTGCGCCCCGCGGGGCCGGAGCCGGTGGCGCCGCTCAGCCCCGGACCGGCATGGACTGGCTCAGCCGGCCGCCCAGCCGAACCGGCTGGATGCTGGTGGCGAGCCCGGTGCGGTCGTCCGTCTCGACGTAGCAGCCACAGACGGTGCCCTCGCCTTCCGCCGGGCTCAGCCGCTCGGTCGGCAGCTTGCGGATCAGCTTGGCCATGGCGACCTCCTTCTTCATGCCGATGGCGCTGTCGTAGTCGCCGCACATGCCGGCGTCGGTCAGATAGGCCGTGCCGCCCTTCATCACCACATGGTCCGCCGTCGGAACGTGGCTGTGCGTGCCGACCACCAGCGAGGCGCGGCCGTCGCAGAAATGGCCCATGATCATCTTCTCGCTGGTCGCCTCGCCATGGACGTCGACCAGGATGGCGTCGGCGCCGTTGGGGCCCAGCCGGTGGGCGCGCAGCACCCGGTCCACCGCGGCGAAGGGATCGTCCATCGGGTCCATGAACAGGCGCAGCATCACGTTCATGACCAGCACCTTGCGCCCGCCCCGCGCCTGCAGCAGCACGAAGCCGCGCCCCGGAGTCCCTTCCGGGTAATTCAGCGGACGAATGATGCGCGGCTGCTGGTCGATCGCCGCGACCAGCTCCTTCTGGTCCCAGCTGTGGTTGCCCAGCGTCACCACGTCCACGCCGGCCGCAAAGAACTCCTCGGCGATTTTCACGGTGATGCCGAAGCCGCCGGCGGCGTTCTCGCCGTTGACCACGGTCAGGTCGGGGTCGAGCCGGTCGCGCAGCGTCGGCATGTGCGCGATCACCGCGTCGCGTCCCGACCGCCCCACCACATCACCGAGAAACAAAAGCCGCATCGTCCCCAACCTTCACTGCGTAAAGCGGAGCGTCTCGCGCTCCGTCAGAATCCAATCGAGCCGCTCGTCGTGCGCCCCGCAGGGCACCGCGTCCATCTCCTGCGCGGCGAAGGCCATGCCGACCGCCAGGACGGGACGGATCGCGCGCAAGGCGTCCAGCGTCCGGTCGTAGTAGCCGGCGCCGTAGCCCAGCCGGTGCCCGCTGCGGTCGAAGGCCAGCATCGGCACCAGCAGCACCGCCGGAACCACCTCGGGCCGGTCGGCGCCCGGCTCCTGGATGCCGTAGCGGCCGGCGGCCAGCGGCAGCGCCGGGTCCCAGTCGCGGAAGGTCAGCGCCTGCCCGCGCGGCCCGGACACCGGAAGCGCGACGGAGCGCCCGCCTGTCTTAAGCCCGCCGGCCCTAAGCCCGCCCATCCTAAGATGGAGCAGCAGAGGCCGCACGTCGAGTTCCGAACCGAGCGGCCAATAACCGGCAACCGGTCCGTCGGCGATAAACCCCGGCCGAACCAGCTCCTCCAGGAAGCGGTCGCGCAGAGCATCCGCGGCAAAAGCGCGCATCCGGTCGTCGCTGAGGGAATCGCGCCGGGCGCGTGCCTGGGCTCGGGCGGCGTCCTTGGCCGCGCGCAGGTCGGTCATCGTCGCCTGGAAAGGTCGGGGAAAGTCAGGGGAGAGGCGGAAGGTGCCGCCTTGGCCGTTGGCATTGCTTATCCTCCATGACCTGCAGAGCAGGTGGGCGCCGTGTAACCGGACCAGGGTCCGGACAGGGACAGCTCCCGAGAGTCTAAGATTATCGGCCCTGGGGATTATTGCGACCTGACGAACCAGGCAGCGACCTTCCGTTCACTAACTTAAGCGCGCTCGAGCCGCGCGGCAACCTCTTCGATGCGCAAAGCGACATTGTCCACGGCGGCGGCCACCTCGGCCTCGTTGACTGTGGACAGCGGGGCGAGGCCGCGGCCGGCCATGACGTCCTGCATCTCGTCGGCCATGACGATGGCGGTGAGGACGAGCATCTGCGCCTCCGACCCGGATTTCCCGCCGCCGGTCACCTGCTTCAGCTTGGCGTCCACGAAACCGGCCAGCTCACGCAGGCGGGCCTCCTGGCCGTCCTGGCAGAAGACGCGGTAGGCGCGCCCGTTCACCTCGATGTCCACCTGGGCCATGGCTCAGTTCTCCAAAACCGCTTCGAGACGGCCGATGGCCGCCTCCAGACGCTTCGACACGGTTTCCGCGTTCTCCTGGGCCCGCGCCTGCTCGATGCGCGCCTCGCGCAGGGACTCGCTCAGCTCCTGCTCGCGCTTGGCCACCCGTTCCTCGCGGGCGCACGCGGCATGCTCCAGACGATCCACGGCCTTGGAGAGGCGGTCGAGCGCGGCTTTCAGGGAATCCATGGGCGGAGAACCTTGACGGACGGATGGACGGCGGGCGGGCAGCAGTTCGCACATGCATAAAATGCCGAGCGCTACAGTTGGGCCGGCCATGCCGCCCCGTCAACCGGAATTACGCCGCAGTTCACGGTGGAAATGGCGCCGTCACAATGCGCCGGAAGCCGGACCGCCATCCCCATTCCCGTGTTGACCTGCGCACACGGGTTCTGCATGGTGCGCGCGTCCTGCGGGAAGCCTTGTTTCCCGCCCAATCGGTGTTGCCCGATGCCATTCGGCCCCCACCGTTCGCTGCCCGCCTGCCCACGGGAACATTCTTCAGGAACCCTGCCCGATGTCCGCTGCTTCCGCCGCCACCCCGCCCGCCCCCATCACCACCATGGCGAACGCCATCCGCGCGCTGTCCATGGACGCGGTGGAGGCCGCGAAGTCCGGCCACCCCGGCATGCCGATGGGCATGGCCGACGTGGCCACGGTGCTGTTCACGCGCTTCCTGAAGTTCAACCCGAAGCAGCCGGCCTGGGCCGACCGCGACCGCTTCATCCTGTCGGCCGGCCACGGCTCGATGCTGATCTACTCGCTGGGCTACCTGACCGGCTATGAGCGGATGACCATCGACGAGCTGAAGCGCTTCCGCCAGCTCGGCAGCCTGACGCCGGGCCACCCGGAGGTCGACCCGTCGCTCGGCATCGAGATGACCACCGGGCCGCTGGGCCAGGGCGTCTCCACCGCCGTCGGCTTCGCCCTGGCGGAGCGCATCACCAACGCCCGCTTCGGCGACGATCTTATCAACCACTTCACCTACGTCATCGCCTCGGACGGCGACCTGATGGAGGGTGTCAGCCACGAGGCCTGCTCGCTGGCCGGCCATCTCGGGCTGAACCGCCTGATCGTGCTGTGGGACGACAACCACATCTCCATCGACGGCTCGACCGACCTCAGCTTCACCGACGACACGCCGGCCCGCTTCCGCTCCTACGGCTGGAACACGGCGACCGTCGACGGCCACGATCCGGAAGCCGTCGCCAAGGCCATCGAGGCCGCGCAGACCTCCGACAAGCCGACGCTGATCGCCTGCCGCACCATCATCGGCAAGGGCGCCCCGAACAAGGCCAACACCCACGGCTGCCACGGCTCGCCGCTGGGCGCCGACGAGGTGGCCGCCACCCGTGAGAATCTCGGCTGGCCGCACGAGGCCTTCGTCGTCCCGCAGGACGTGCTGGACGCTTGGCGCGCCGCCGGCACCCGCGCCGACGCCGCCTACGCCGACTGGGCGCAGCGCGTCGCGGCGATGGACCCCTCCGCCCGCAAGGCGTTCGAGGCGGCCATGGACCGGGGCGTTCCCGCCGGCCTGGACGAGCTGATCGCCGCCTTCAAGAAGAAGGTGTCTGAGGACAAGCCGAGCTGGGCGACCCGCGTCGCCTCGGGCAACGTGCTCGACATCCTGGTTCCGGCGGTGCCGGAGATGATCGGCGGCTCCGCCGACCTGACCCCGTCGAACAACACCAAGGCGAAGAACACCGCCGACGTGAAGGGCCGCGGCGAGTTCAACGGCCGCTACGTCCGCTACGGCGTGCGCGAGCACGGCATGGCCACCGTCATGAACGGCATGGCGCTGCACGGCGGCGTCATTCCCTACGGCGGCACCTTCATGCAGTTCGCCGATTACTGCCGCCCGTCGATCCGTCTCGCCGCGCTGATGAAGCAGCGCTCGATCTTCGTGATGACCCACGACTCGATCGGCCTCGGCGAGGACGGCCCGACCCACCAGCCGGTGGAGCATCTGGCCGCTCTGCGCGCCATCCCGAACCTGCTGACCCTGCGCCCGGCCGACGCCGTGGAGACCGCGGAGTGCTGGCAGATCGCGCTGGAGCGGGTCAAGGGCCCGTCCGTCCTGGCGCTGACCCGCCAGAACGTGCCGACCCTGCGCACCGAGCACGCGGCGGAGAACCGCTCCGCCCGCGGCGGCTACGTGATCCTGGAGGCCGAGGGCGAGCGCAAGGTGACGCTGCTCGCCACCGGCTCGGAAGTCTCGCTGGCCGCCGAGGCCCGCAAGGCGCTCCAGGCCGAGGGCATCGGCGCCGCCGTGGTGTCGATCCCGAGCTTCGAGCTGTTCGAGGCGCAGGACGACGCCTACAAGGCTTCCGTTCTCGGCAGCGGCGTCCGCGTCGCGGTCGAGGCCGCCATCCGTCAGGGCTGGGACCGCTGGCTCGGCTATCCGGGCGCCACGGCCGTCGCCTTCGTCGGCATGAGTGGCTTCGGCGAGTCGGCTCCCTATCAGGAACTCTACAAGCACTTCGGCATTACCGCCGAGGCCGTGGTCGCCGCGGCGAAGGCGCGCCTGTAAAAGAGCGAGCGTTCGCAGGATCGGGCTCCGGGCCGACGGTCCGGGGCTGACAATTGCCGCCCCGGACCACACATCCGGGGCCGGGAGTTACCGCCCCAAGCCGGATGGTTCGGGGTCGGGGAATGCCAGACTGGAGGAAAAACAATGGCTGTTCGGGTAGCGATCAACGGTTTTGGCCGTATCGGCCGTCTGGTTCTGCGGGCCATCTACGAGAGCGGCCGCAACGACGTGGAGGTCGTGGCGATCAACGACCTGGCCGACCTCAAGGCCAACGCCCACCTGCTGAAGTACGACAGCGTCCATGGCCGTTTCCCCGGCACCGTGGAGGTCAAGGATGGCGCCCTGATCGTCAACGGCCACTCGATCAAGGTCGTGCAGGAGCGTGACCCGGCCAAGCTGCCGTGGAAGGATCTGGGCATCCAGATCGCCATGGAATGCTCGGGCATCTTCACCAAGCGCGCCGACGCCGCCAAGCATCTGGAAGCGGGTGCCGAGAAGGTGCTGATCTCCGCCCCGGCCACCGACGAGGACATCACGGTGGTCTACGGCGTCAACCACGACCAGCTCAAGGCCGAGCACCGCATCGTCTCGAACGCGTCGTGCACGACGAACTGCCTGGCCCCGGTGGCCTTCGTGCTGAACAACCTGATCGGCATCGAGAAGGGCTTCATGACGACGATCCACTCCTACACGGGGGATCAGCGCATCGTCGACACCAACCACAAGGACCTGCACCGCGCCCGCGCCGCGGCGCTGAACATGATCCCGACCTCGACCGGGGCGGCCAAGGCGGTGGGCAAGGTGCTGCCCGAGCTGAAGGGCAAGCTGGACGGCACCGCCATGCGCGTGCCGACGCCGAACGTCTCGGTGGTCGACTTCAAGTTCACCGCCAAGCGCGCCACCTCGGTGGAGGAGATCACCAAGGCGATCGCCGAGGCCGCCAACGGCCCGCTCAAGGGCATCCTGGGTGCCTACACCGAGGATCTCGTCTCCACCGACTTCAACCACGACCCGCACAGCTCGATCTTCGCGCTGAACGAAACCAAGGTCATCGACGGCAACTTCGTCCGCATCATGACTTGGTACGACAACGAGTGGGGCTTCTCCAACCGCATGAGCGACACCGCCGTCGCCATGGCCAACGCCAAGTAAGCCGTCCGTGGCTTGCTGCAAAGAGAAAGGGCGCCCTGAACGGGGCGCCCTTTTTCATGAGCGGATTGTTGCGACAGCGGTCGCGGTCACCCCGCCTTGACGGCGTTGATTCCCGTGGCCTGCGTCAACTGGTCGGCGACCCAGGCGGAGACGCTCTTGCCTTCACGTTCCGCACAGGTGGCGATGGCACGGTGGAGCATCGGGTTGACGCGGATGGCGAGCTTGCCGGAATAGGGCTGCTCGGTGTTGCCCGCCATGTCGCAGGCCATCGCCAGATAGTCGTCCACGGCCTCGCGGAAGGCCCTGCGCAGCTCATCGACCGAGCGGCCGGTGAAGGTGATGCCGTCGCGCGTGTTGATGACGGCGCCGACGAAGATGCCGGCGTCGTTGTCGAAATCGATCTGGGCCTTGTAGCCCTTATAGTCCATCATCGGCGGCGACCCCAGGAATGCGTAGGTTGGAAGGATAGCCTCGCCTCCGCCCCCGCGGTTTGACCTGCCTCAATTCCCGGAATCGGGCTGAGGGAATGCCAGCCGTGTTTTTCCCGTCATGCCCCCTGCCCCCATGACCGCCCTGCCCCCGCATTCCCGCCCCATCCGCATCCACAGCCTGACCGACGCCGACGCCGCCTGCGCCGCGGCGGCGGAACTCGGAATTCCCCTTCTGCTGGTCAGCGCGCCCGGTGCGGCGGCCTCCGCCGGGGCCGGCTGGTTTCGCGCGGTCGCCGCCCGCGCCGCCGCCCGACACCCGTCGGTTGCGATGACGGCGGTGCTCGACTGCGCCGACCGGCCCGGCGATGCCCTGGGCGCGCTGTCCGCCGGGATCGGTGCGATCCTGTTCACCGGGCGCTTGGATGTCGCGGAGCGGCTGGCCGACATCGCCACGCAGCGCGGCGCCCGCCTGCTGACGGCGCTTCCCGAGGCCCTCGACCTGCGCAGCGCCCGCGATCCCCGGCGCACCTGCCGGAATTGGCTAGGCGGGCAAGACGGCGGCCATGTCACGGAATAGTCCCAAGGCGATACCGCTTTTTCCCCGAATCCGCAGGATCAAAAGTGGTGTATGGTGGTTTCCTCATCACGATGCGGTACCACCCTCATGACCACGACCACGCCTTTGCGGCCCCAGGCGGGCGCCACACCGCTGAAGGGTGAGGACTCCGCTCTCCTCCATCCGGAGAGGCCGGACGGGCTGCCGCGCGGCTCGCGCTTTCCCGCGCCTCAGGTGGAGAAGATCCGCGGCGCCCGCCTGCTCGTCGTCTGGGCCGGCCTGGCTGCCGGGGCCTGGGCCGTGGCGGTGGGTGCGGGCTACGGCCTCTACGTCATCGTCCAGTCCGTGCTCTGACGACAAAAGGCTGCTGCGCGACGTTCGTGTCGCCTTTCGGAGAATTCCGAATCCGGCCTCTTGGATAGGCCCTTTTGGCGCTGCGGAAGGCCGCGTTACACCCCTGCCGACGTTGCAAAGAGTCCCGCGCTGGGCTATGAGGGCCGCATTTCCGACAGAAACCCCAAGGGGAAGAGCCAGATGAAGCTCACTCGTCGTGTTAAGGAAATTCTTGCGAACTACGAAAGCGACACCCCGGGCGTCAAGGCCAACCTTGCCCGCATTCTTATGGAAGGCAAGCTGGGCGGCACCGGCAAGCTGGTGATCCTCCCCGTCGACCAGGGTTTCGAGCACGGCCCGGCGCGCAGCTTTGCGCCGAATGAGCCGGGCTACGACCCGCATTACCATTACCAGCTCGCCATCGACGCCGGCTGCAACGCCTACGCCGCCCCGCTGGGCTCGCTGGAGGCCGGTGCCTCGACCTTCGCCGGCTCGATTCCGCTGATCCTCAAGATGAACAGCGCCAACAGCCTGTCGCGCCAGAAGGAGGACGCCGATCAGGCGGTGACCGCCTCGGTGCAGGACGCGCTGCGCCTCGGCTGCTCGGCCATCGGCTTCACGATCTACCCCGGCTCGGACGCCATGTACGACCAGTACGAGGAAATCCGCGAGTTGTCGAAGGAGGCCAAGTCGGTCGGCCTGCCCACCGTTCTGTGGTCCTACCCGCGCGGCGGCACGATCTCCAAGGAGGGCGAGCTGGCCATCGACGTGATCGGCTACGCCGCCCACATGGCCGCCCTGCTCGGCGCCCACATCATCAAGGTGAAGCTGCCGTCGGCCCATCTGGAGCAGGCGGAGGCCAAGAAGGTCTACGAGTCCAAGAACATCCCGATCGCCACCCAGGCCGACCGCGTCCGCCACATCATGCAGTGCGCCTTCAACGGCCGCCGCATCGTGGTCTTCTCGGGCGGCGCCACCAAGGGCGAGGACGCGGTGTTCGAGGACGCCCGCGCGATCCGCGACGGCGGCGGCAACGGCTCGATCATCGGCCGCAACGCCTTCCAGCGCCCGCGCGAAGACGCTTTGAAGCTGCTCGACCGGATCATGAAGATCTACCAGGGCAAAGAGTAAGGATCGCCTCGGGTGACCGAAACCGCCTGTCGGCTCTACCTCGTGACGCCGCCGGTCCTGGAACCGGCGGCGTTCGCGCCGAAACTGACCGAAGCGCTGGACGCGGGCGATGTCGCCTGCGTCCAGTTGCGTTTGAAGGACTGCTCCGACGACGCCGTGCGCCGGGCCTGCGACGCCCTGCGCCCGATCGCCCAGGACCGCGGCGTGGCCTTCATCCTGAACGACCATCCCGAACTGGCCCGCGAGACCGGCTGCGACGGCGTGCATGTCGGGCAGAAGGACACGCCCTACGCCCAGGCGCGGCGGATCGTCGGAAACGACGCCATCGTCGGCGTGACCTGCCACGACAGCCGCCATCTCGCCATGGAAGCGGGCGAGGCCGGGGCCGATTACGTCGCCTTCGGCGCCTTCTTCCCCACCACCACCAAGGACGCCGAATTCAAGGCGGAGCCGGAGCTGCTCCGGTGGTGGTCGGAGCTGATGGAGGTCCCCTGCGTCGCGATCGGCGGGATCACCCAGGAGAATTGCGGGCCGCTGGTGAGCGCCGGGGCCGATTTCCTGGCCGTGGTCGGCGCCGTGTGGAACCATCCCGATGGACCGGGCGCCGCCGTGAAGGCGTTCAACGCCGCCATCGCCGCGGCCGAAGGGTAACGAAGGCCGCCGCCGGATCATGGACCTCCTTTCCATCGAGACGCTGTCCGCGCTGTTCGCGGTCGGCCTTGTCGCGGGCTTCGTCGACGCCATCGCCGGGGGTGGCGGGCTTCTGACCCTCCCCGCGCTGCTCTGGGCCGGCCTGTCGCCCGCCCAAGCGCTGGCGACGAACAAGCTGCAATCGAGCTTCGGCTCCTTCTCCGCCGCGGTGAAATTCACCCGCGGCGGCGAGGTGAAGCCGCGCGACATGGCGGTGATGATCGGCTGCACCTTCGCCGGCTCCGCGGCGGGCGCCATCATCGTCCAGATGATCGATCCGGGATTCCTGCGCAACGTCATCCCGGTGCTGCTGATCGGCATCGCCATCTGGCTGCTCGTCTCCCCGAAGGCCGGCGAGATCGACGCGCAGCAGCGCATCGGGGAGCGTGGATTCGCCCTGCTCGCCGGGACGGGGATCGGATTTTACGACGGCTTCTTCGGGCCGGGCACCGGCACCTTCTTCGCCATCGCCTTCGTCTCGCTGCTCGGCTTCAACCTGCGCAAGGCGACCGCCCACACGAAGGTGCTGAACTTCACCAGCAACATCGCCGCCCTCCTCTTCTTCCTGGCCGGCGGGCAGATCGCCTGGGTGGCCGGGCTGCTGATGGGCGTGGGCCAGATGATCGGCGCGCAGATCGGCGCCCACATGGTCATCCGCAACGGCGCCGCCATCGTGCGGCCCATGCTGGTCGTCGCCTCCATCGCCATCACGGCGAAGCTGATCTGGACCGACGCCCAAGGGGTGATCGGCGCGGGCATGGCCATGGTCGCCGGCTGGCTGGGCTGAGCGCCCCCAATATCCCGATTTTCACACCCGCGCCCTCATGCCGCGGCGAATCGACCGTAGCGGGCATTCCCCTCCCCCCTGCACACTCGCGGGCGCATGATTTGTTGGCCCAACATTTTTTCAGCGGGGCCACTTTACGTTAACGTCAATCTGTGTATCATTGCGTCAAATAACGAAATTGGGGAGAAACGCATGTCCAAAGGGTCATTGAAGGGGAATCTGCTCGCCGCTGCCGCGGCCGTCGCCATTGCGGCCCCGCTGCCGGCCTGCGCCGCCGGCTATCTGCTGAAGGAGCAGAGCGCCTCGGGCCAGGGCACCTCCTTCGCGGGCGCCACCGCCAACGGCATGGGCGACGCCACCGGCCTGTTCTTCAACCCCGCGGCCCTGGGGACCATCGAGGGGAATCAGGCGGTCGGCGTTCTGAGCGGCGTGTTCCCGACCTCGAAGACCAGCAACGCCCGCGGCACCCGCGCCACGCGGCTGGGCGGCAGCACCATCCAGGGCACCTCCGACCCCGGCGACATCGGCATGGACGCGGTGATTCCGTCGGGCTACATGGCCTACACGGTGTCGCCGGACGTCAAGCTAGGCCTCGCCATCACCGCCCCCTGGGGCCTGTCCACCGACTATCCGGAAAGCTGGACCGGCCGCTACCACGGCATCCATTCCAGCCTGCTGACGATCAACATCTCCCCGACCGTGTCCTACCGGCTGATGCCGGACCTGACCATCGCCGGCGGCCTGCAGCTCCAGTACGCCAAGGCGCGGCTGAGCCAGGCCGTGGACTTCGGCTCCATCCTGGCGGCGACCGGCGTTCCCATCGCGCCGGGTTCGCGCGACGGCGTGGGCGAGGTCAAGGGCGACGACTGGGGCTTCGGCTTCACCGCCGGCATGCTGTACGAGCCGGCCAAGGGCACCCGCTTCGGTGTCTCCTACCGCTCCTCCGTCTTCCACGAGCTGGACGGCGATTCGAAGTTCGAGGGCGTCCCCGCGACTCCGGCGCTGCAGGCCAGCTTCGCCAATTCGCCGGTGCGGGCGAAGGTCGCCACGCCGGACATCATCTCCTTCGGCGCCTATCACGAACTGACCAGCTCCTTCGCTGTGATGGCCGACGCGCAGTGGACCAACTGGTCGCGCTTCAAGGAGCTGCGCATCCGCTACCGCAACCCGCTGCGCACCGACACGGTGACCGACGAGAATTGGGACGACTCCTGGTTCTTCGCGCTGGGCGCCGCCTACAAGTGGAACGAGAAGCTGACCCTGCGCTTCGGCGTGGCCTATGACCAGACCCCGGTCAGCGACCAGTACCGCACGCCACGCATCCCGGACGAGGACCGTTACTGGGTGTCGATCGGCGCCGGCTACCAGGTCACCGACAACATCCGGACCGACATCGGCTACAGCCACATCTTCGCCAACAAGGCCAAGATCGACCTGCGCGACAACCTGACGGGCAACGACGCCTTCCGCGGCAACCTGTCCGCCGACTACAAGGCCCATGTGGACGTGATCGCGCTCCAGACCAAGATCACCTTCTGATCCGCATCCCGGTGGAGCGCGCGGGCGCCGCCCGTTCGCTCCACCGTCCCCGCCTCTTGTCCATCGCCGGGTCCGTGCTAGGCTTTCCCCCAATCAAGAACCCGACCCGGGAGAGGAATCCGCATGGCCGACACCTTCACCGCCTTCGTCATCGAAGACGCCGACGGCAAGCCCAAGGGGGGCTTCAAGCCGCTGAGCCTGACCGACCTGCCCGACCATGACGTGCTGGTCGAGGTCGCCTGTTCCACCCTGAACTACAAGGATGGCCTCGCCGTGTCCGGCAAGGGCCGGATCGCCCGCAAGCTGCCGATGGTCGCCGGCATCGACCTCGCCGGCACGGTCGTGGAGTCGCGCTCCGCCGACTGGAAGGCCGGGGACAAGGTCATCGTCAACGGCTGGGGGCTGTCGGAAACCCAATGGGGCGGCTACAGCCGGTTCCAGCGCGTGAAGCCGGAATGGTTGATCCGGCTGCCCGACGTCTTCTCGCCGGAGGAGGCGATGGGCATCGGCACCGCCGGCTACACCGCGGCGCTCTGCGTCGACGCGCTGGAGGATTGGGGCGCGATCCAGCCCGGCGGCAAGGAGGTTCTGGTCACCGGAGCGGCCGGCGGCGTCGGTTCCGTCGCGGTCGCCCTGCTCGCCAAGGCCGGCTATCCGGTCACCGCCTCCACCGGACGGCCCGAGACCCACGAGTATCTGTCCGGCCTGGGCGCCACCGGCTTCATCGACCGCGCCGCCCTTCAGGAGAAAGGCCCGCCCCTGCAGAAGGAGCGTTGGGCCGGCGGCGTCGATTCGGTGGGCGGCATCACGCTGGTCAACGCCCTGTCGCAGACCGTCTGGGGCGGCGCCATTGCCGCCTGCGGGCTGGCGGGCAGCGCCGATCTGCCCGGAACGGTGCTGCCGCACATCCTGCGCAGCGTCACTCTGATCGGCGTCGATTCGGTCGCCGCCCCGGCGGCGCGGCGCGAGCGCGCCTGGGCGCGGCTGGCCCGCGACCTCGACAAGGACCATCTGAAGACGATGTACACCGTGGAGCCGATGTCGAAGCTGCCGGAACTGGCCGGCCAGATCCTCGCCGGGCAGGTGCGCGGCCGCGTGGTGATCGACGTAACCGCCTGAAGACGCCGGTACCGGTGGCAGGTGGGGTCAGGCCCCCGCCACCGGCAGCCACAACACCTCGTCGATGCGCTCCGCCCCGCTGCACAGCATGACCAGCCGGTCGAAGCCCAGCGCGATGCCGCTGCACTCCGGCATACCGTGTTCCAGTGCTGCGAGGAAATCCTCGTCCACCGGGAAGCGGTCGCCGTAGATGCGTTCCTTGAGGTCCATGTCGGCCTCGAAACGGGTGCGCTGGGCGCGGGCGTCGGTCAGCTCGCCAAAGGCGTTGGCGAGTTCCAGACCGCAGGCGTACAGCTCGAACCGCTCGGCCAGCCGCAAGTCCTCCGGCTTGGGGCGCGACAGGGCGGCCATGCAGATGGGATAATCGGTCAGCACGCAGGGCACGCCGGCGCCCAGATGCGGCTCGATCCGGTCGAACATGATGCGGAAGACGATGTCCTCCCAGCGGTCGCCGTCGTGCGGGGCGATGCCGATGGCCCGCGCCATGGCGGCCAGCGGGGCCGGGTCGGGGTCGTGGCTGCCGTCGAAGGTTTCCAGCAGATCGATCCCCGCATACTCGCGGAAGGCGTCCTGAACGGTCAGCACCCGCCACTCCTTGAAGGGGTCGCAGGTCATGCCGCGGAAGTCGAATCGCGTCCGCCCGGCGGCGATGGCGGCCTCGCGCACCAGATCCTCGCAGTCGCGGATCAGCGTCCGATAGCCCTCCCCCGCCCGGTACCATTCGAGCATGGAGAACTCCGGCGCGTGGGTGGCCGACCGCTCGCCGTTCCGAAAGACGTGGGCGATCTGGTAGATGCGCGGCAACCCCGTCACCAGCAGCTTCTTCATGGCGAATTCGGGGCTGGTGTGCAGGTGCAGCCGCAGCCGGTCGTCGGGGTGCGGCCCCACCAGTTCCGTCGCGAAGGCCTGGAGATGCGGCTCCATCCCCGGCGAGACCTGGAGCGCCGGGGTGTCCACCTCCAGGAAGGCGTTCTCCTCGAAGAAGCGGCGGACGGCGCCCAGCACGCGGCCGCGCACGGCCAGATGGGGGCGGCGGCGGGCGAAGCTCTCGGGAGCCCAGGCGGGCGTGACGGGGGACATGATGGCCTTCACTGACGGAGCGATGACGTTGCTTAGCAGAGCGGGAGCGGCGGCGAAAACGGACAAAGAAGGCGCAGAACGCCGATTGAGCCCCACCCGGCGTTGCCACCGGCCCGGCAAGCTGCTAGGTTCCGCGCCGCCTGTCTCCTGGAAATCACGAGTATGTCATGAAGGTCAACGCCAACACGATGCGTCCCGGCCATGTGCTGGAGCATAACGGGAAGCTCTGGGTCATCACGAAGACCGCCATCGTCCAACCCGGCAAGGGCGGCGCCTTCATCCAGCTTGAAATGAAGGATGTGCGCACCGGCAACAAGTCGATCGAGCGCTTCCGCACCCAGGAGACGGTCGAGCGCGCCCGCCTGGACGAGCACGAGATGACCTTCCTGTTCGCCGAAGGCGACAGCTACACCTTCATGGACAAGGAAAGCTACGAGCAGACCGCCATCCCCGGCGAGATCATCGGCGACCAGAAGGTGTTCCTGCAGGACGGCATGGAAGTCACCGTGCAGTCCTTCGAAGGAGCGCCGCTCGGCGTCGAGATCCCCGGCAAGGTCACCCTGCAGATCACCGAGGCCGACCCGGTGGTGAAGGGCCAGACGGCCTCCTCCTCCTACAAGCCGGCGAAGCTGGAGAACGGCGTGTCGATCCTGGTCCCGCCGCACATCGAGTCGGGCACCCGCGTCGTCGTCGACACCCAGACCGGCGAGTATGTCGAGCGCGCCAAGGACTGACCGTCCCGGCTGATTTTCTGCGCACCGGCTCTCGCTTAAGGCAGGGGCCGGTGTATTCTTTTTCCGGTTCCGCACGAGATAAAGCACGCCCATGGCCACCCGCTCCGCCCTTATCAACGTGATGGTCCGCGCCGCCGAAAAGGCGGCCCGCGGCCTTGTCCGCGACTTCGGCGAGGTCGAGCACCTCCAGGTGTCGCGCAAGGGCCCGGCGGACTTCGTGTCCGCCGCCGACATGAAGGCGGAAAAGCTGCTGCGCGAAGAGCTGCAGAAGGCCCGCCCGGATTTCGGCTTCCTCATGGAGGAGACGGGCGCCAGCAAGGGCAGCGACCCGACCGCCCGCTGGATCGTCGATCCGCTGGACGGCACCACCAACTTCCTGCACGGCATCCCGCACTGGGCGATCTCCATCGCCGCGGAGAAGAACGGCGAGATCGTCGCCGGCGTCGTGTACGAGCCGGTGCACGACCAGATGTTCTGGGCCGAGAAGGGCCAGGGCGCCTTCCTCAACCACCAGCGCCTGCGCGTGTCGGAGCGCCGCAACCTCGCCGACGCGGTGATCGCTACCGGCATCCCGTTCAAGGGCCGCGGCGACCATGCCGGCTTCCTGGTGGAGGCCGAGGCCCTGATGAAGGAGGTCGCGGGCATCCGCCGCTTCGGCGCCGCCTCGCTCGACCTCGCCTACGTCGCGGCGGGCCGCTACGACGGCTATTGGGAGCGCGGTCTCGCCCCCTGGGACGCCGCGGCCGGCCAGCTTCTGGTCACCGAGGCCGGCGGCTTCGTCGGTGAGATCGGCGGCGGGCGCAATCCGGTGTTCGGCGGCACGATCCTGGCGGCCAATGCCCATTTCCACCTGCCGATCGCCAAGATCCTGCGCGGTGCGGCGGAACGCAAGGTGCGCTCCGCTCCCGCCGGAGCGGCTGGGGCGGCGGACGCCGGTCAGGGCTGACCTCCGGCCGAGCCATAAGCCCTTCATGACGTTGGGGTAGCAAGGGCCGCGCTTTGGTGGGGAAACACGCCGCGCGGCCCAAAGGGCGTTGTCCCTACGCCGATCGAAGGGCTATGGTACCAACGCTTTTCCGTGTCACTGGGAACAACGCGCTGGTCACCATGAGGATTGTCGGACGCATGAGCCGTTCTCCGAACGCGCCCGCCGGGCGGCCGGTACCCCCGCGCGTCCTCTCCGCCGCTGCGGCCGTGGCTCTGTCCCTGGCCGTGACCGCCTGCTCCTCGCCCGGCACCGCGCCGCCCCAGACCAGCGCCGCACCGCCCCAGACCGCCGCCGCCAACACGGGCGGACTGACGCTGGAGAACGCGCAGCCGCTGCCGATTCCGCCGCGGCCCGATCTCTTCCCGCCCCCGCCCCCGCCGGCCCCGCCCGTCTTCAAGGCCCCGACCCTGATGACGGCGCCGGATCTGCCGCAGATTTCGATCGGTCCCACGCCACCGCCACCGGCCCTGCCGGAAGGCGCGCCGCCGGTCCCCGCCTCCAACCGGCCGGCGGCATCGCCGCCGCCCGACCGGACGCAAACCGCTGCCCTGCCGCCGCCAACTCCGAAGGCACCCTCGGCGCCCTCCCTGCCCCGCATGGAGCCGTTGACCGTGCTGTTCGATGGCACGGCCACCACCTTGCCCGATCCGGCCCAGACGCGTCTGGACACCATCGCCGAGCGCATGAACGCCAACCCGCAGCTTCGCCTGCAGATCCGCTCCTACGCCAGCGGCACGCCGGAAACGGCGCGCGAGGCGCGGCAGCTGTCGCTGGCCCGCGCGCTGGCCGTGCGCGAACGGCTGGGGACCGCCGGCATCGCCAGCACCCGCGTCGACATCCGCGCCATGGGTATGGAGGCGGCGGGCGGTGCGCCGGACCGGCTGGACGTCGAGTTCCTGAACCAATGAGCTGCTCTCTGTAAGCCGTACCGCCTGCCCCCTTCCCTGGACGAGAGTGCCCATGGCCGCCATCGCCCCGTCGTCCCACCCTCTTGAGGAGCCTTCCCCGATGACGCGCCCGGAGCGCTTCCTGACACGGATGATCCTCTTCCTGGTGGTCGTGGGAAGCGTGACGGCCTTGCTGTTCCCGGCCCTGCGCGCCGCCTTCATGAACAACCCGGCGCTGAACGGGCTGATCCTCGGCACGCTGCTCGCTGGCATCCTGTTCATCTTCCGCCAGGTGCTGATGCTGCGGCCCGAGGTGGCATGGTTGGAGCATTTCCAGTCCGGCAACCCCGCCGTCGCCGCGCCGGAGCCGGTTCTGCTCGCCCCGATGGCGCGCATGCTGCGGGAGCGGCGCGGGCGGCTGACCCTATCCGCGTTGTCGATGCGCTCGCTGCTCGACGGCATCGCCTCGCGGCTGGACGAGTCGCGGGAGTTGTCGCGCTACCTGATCGGTCTGCTGATCTTCCTCGGCCTGCTCGGCACCTTCTGGGGCCTGCTGCACACGGTGCAGTCGGTCGGCTCCGTCATCGGCGGGCTGTCGGTGCAGGGCGGCGATGTCGGGGCGATGTTCAGCAACCTCCAGCACGGTCTGGAAGCGCCGCTGACCGGTATGGGCACGGCCTTCAGCTCGTCGCTGTTCGGTCTGGCGGGCTCGCTGGTGCTGGGCTTCCTGGAGCTTCAGGCCAGCCAGGCGCACAACCGCTTCTTCCAGGACGTCGAGGACTGGCTGTCCGGCGCCACCCGCCTGTCGAGCGGGGCCGGCGGCAGCCTGGAGACCGGCGACCAGTCGATGCCCGCCTATCTGACGGCGCTGCTGGAGCAGACGGCGGAAAACCTCGACTCGCTGCAACGCACCGTCGCCACCGCCGAGGAGGGCCGCCGCTCGGCCAACGCCAATCTGATGGCGCTGACCGAACGGCTCACCACGCTGACCGACCAGATGCGCGCCGAACAGCAGCTCCTCCTGCGCCTCGGCGAGAGCCAGCTGGAGATGAAGGGGCTGCTCGACCGGCTGTCCGACGCGGCCATCGGCGGGTTCGACGACGCTTCGCGCCAGCATCTGCGCAACATGGACATCTACCTCGCCCGCATGGTCGAGGAATCCTCCACGGGCCGGGTCCAGGCGGTGCAGGAAATCCGCAGCGAGATCAAGCTGCTGGCCCGCACCATCGCCGCCCTGGCCGAAGAATCGGAACAGCGCTGATTGGAACAGCGCTGACGCCTACCCCCTGTCCGTCCGGAGGGACACCCCGCCATGCCCAGCATCAGCCGCCGCAACGGCCACCGCGAGGCCAGCGCATGGCCCGGATGGGTGGACGCGCTGTCGTCCCTCGTCATGGTGGTCATCTTCCTGCTGATGATCTTCGTCGTCGCCCAGTTCTACATGGCGACCGCCCTGACCGGGCGTGACGAGCAGCTCGGCAGCCTGAACCGCAAGGTGGCGGAGTTGAACGACCTGCTGGCGCTGGAGCGGGACGCCAACGCCGACCTGCGCATCAACGTCGCCCAGCTTTCGGCGGAGCTTCAGGGGTCCGTCGCGGCGCGGGACACCATGACCGGCCGCATCGCCACGCTCCAGGGCGACCTCGACCACGCCACCCGCGCGGCGGAGGAGTTGCAGCGCACAATCCGCGCCGACAAGGAAACCATCGAGCTGAAGCTGGCCGAGGCCGCCAGTCTCCAGGCCGACCTGAAGGCGCTGCGCGAGGCCCGGACCAAGCTGGAAAGCGAACTCGCCGCCGCCGCCGCGCAGCAACGCCTGACCGAGGAGCAGCGTCAGGCCCTGCTGGCCGAGCTGGGCGGGGAGCGCGACCGCTCCAAGGCGCTGGAAACACGGCTCGCCAGCGCCGACGAGAAGACGATGCTCGCGCAGAAGGACATCGAGAAGCGCGACATCCGAATCACTGAGCTGATGGCTTCCCTGTCCGCCGAGCAAGGCGCGACCGGCAAGGCGAACGAGCAGGTGGACCTGCTGAACCGGCAGATGGCCGCCCTGCGCGAGCAACTCGCCCGCATCGGCGCCGTGCTGGAGATCTCGGAGAAGAAGGCGGAGGAGCAGCAGGTCCAAATCGCCGAACTCGGCTCGCGGCTCAATCAGGCGCTGGCCGCCAAGGTGCAGGACCTCGCCCGCTACCGTTCGGAGTTCTTCGGGCGGGTGCGCGAGGCTCTGGGCAACCGGCCCGACGTGCGCATCGTCGGCGACCGCTTCGTCTTCCAGTCGGAGCTTCTGTTCCCCTCCGGCTCGGCGATGCTGGAGGAGGCCGGCAAGCAGCGGCTGGCCGCGCTGGCCCATACACTGATCGAGATCGGCCGGACAATCCCGCCGGACATCAACTGGGTGCTGCGGGTGGACGGCCACACCGACGCGCGCCCGGTGCGCATCCAGTTCGCCTCGAACTGGGAACTGTCGGCGGCGCGCGCCATCTCGGTGGTGAAGTACTTGATCGACCAGGGAATTCCGGCGGACCGTCTGGCCGCCGCCGGTTTCGGCGAGTATCAGCCGCTCGACCCCGGCACCAGCGACGAGGCGCTGGCGCGGAACCGGCGCATCGAGGTGAAGCTGGATCAGCGGTGAAAGGCGCATTGCCCCCACCCTTCCCACGGCTGCGCCGCGGGCCCCTTCCCTCCCCCGCTGCGCAGGAGAGGGAATTTTATCCCCTCCCTCGCCAAAGGCGGGGGAGGGTCAGGGAGGGGGCAAGCACTCCTTACTCCGCCGCGACCGTCTCCGGTTCCACCGCAGGGCTCCACCGCAGCACCGGCTTGCGCGCCGCAGCGGTCTCGTCGAGGCGGCGGCGCGGGGTCAGGCGCGGGGCGCCCTGGAAATAGGCCACGTCGCCGGACTTGGCCCGCTCCGCCAGGGCGCGCAGGGCGGTGACGAACTGATCCAGGCTGGCCTTCGACTCGGTCTCGGTCGGCTCGATCAGCAACGCGCCATGCACGACCAGCGGGAAGTACATGGTCATCGGGTGGAAGCCCTCGTCGATCAGCGCCTTGGCGATGTCGAGCGTGGTCACCCCCGTGCCCTTCAGGAAACGGTCGTCGAACAGGCATTCGTGCATGCACGGCCCCTCGAAGGACGGCGTCATCACGTCCTGCAGACGGGCCAGCAGGTAATTCGCGTTCAGCACCGCGTCGTTCGCCACCTGCCGCAGCCCGTCGGCGCCGTGGCTCATCATGTAGGCGAGCGCGCGGACGAACATGCCCATCTGGCCGTGGAACGCCTTCATCCGCCCGAAGGCCGGGCCGTCGCCGGCCTGCTCCACCAGACGGAAGGCGCCGTCCTTGTCCTGCACCACATAGGGCACCGGGACGAAGGGGGCCAGCGACTCCGCGAAGACCACCGGGCCGGAGCCCGGACCGCCGCCGCCGTGCGGCGTGGAGAAGGTCTTGTGCAGGTTGATGTGCATCACGTCGATGCCGAGGTCCGCCGGACGCACCCGCCCGACGATGGCGTTGAAGTTGGCACCGTCGCAGTAGAAATAGGCGCCCGCCGCGTGCACCGCCTCGGCGATGGTGATGATGTCGCGCTCGAACAGGCCGCAGGTGTTCGGGTTGGTCAGCATCAGGCCGGCCACGTCGGGGCCGAGCTTGGCCTTCAGCGCCTCCAGATCGACGCGCCCGTCCTCGGTCGCCGGGATCGCCTCGACGGCGTAGCCGCAGGCGGCAGCGGTCGCCGGGTTGGTGCCGTGGGCGCTTTCGGGGACGAGGATCTTGGTGCGGCCCTTATCGCCCTTGGCATCATGGGCGGAGCGGATCGCCATGATGCCGCACATCTCGCCGTGAGCGCCCGCCGCCGGGGCCAGCGTCACCGCCGCCATGCCGGTCAGCGTGGCGAGCCAGCGGCCCAGCTCCGCCATCAGTTCCAAGGCACCCTGCACCGTGCTTTCCGGCTGGAGCGGGTGCACGTCGGCGAAGCCCGGCAACCGTGCCATCTTCTCGTTCAGGCGCGGGTTGTGCTTCATCGTGCAGGAGCCGAGCGGGTACAGACCGCTGTCGATGGCGTAGTTCTTCTGCGACAGGCGGGTGTAGTGGCGGACCACCTGCGGCTCGGCGAGGCCCGGCAGGCCGATCCGGCCGCGCGGCTTCACCGCCCCCAGGCGCGAGCCCACCGCGGGGACCTCCGGCAGGTCGACGCCGCAACGCCCGGCGCTGTCCTGTTCGAAGATCAGCGGCTCCTCGATCTGGAGGCCGCGGTTGCCGGTGACGGTCTGCGGAACGGCGCTGTCAGAGCCTTCGGCGAGGCCGGTCGGGCGACCCTGGTTGTTCATGCTCATCACAGAACCTCGGCGAGGGCGGTGGCGAAGGCGTCCATATCGGACTCGGTGTTGGTCTCGGTGGCGGCCACGATCAGCAGGTCGTCGAGCCCGCCGCCGAACAGGCGGGAGGCCGGAACACCGCCCAGGATGCCGCGTTGCGCCAGAGCTTCCACGACCTCCGCGGCCGGCTTCGGCAGCTTGACGGTGAATTCGTTGAAGAAGCTGTCGTTGACGATCTCGACACCCGTCACCGCGGCCAGCTTGTCGGCCAGTTGAACGGCCTTGGCGTGGTTGATCTCGGCAAGCCGGGTGAAGCCCTCCTCCCCCAGCAGGCTGAGGTGGATGGAGAAGGCCAGCGCGCACAGGCCGGAGTTGGTGCAGATGTTCGAGGTCGCCTTCTCGCGGCGGATGTGCTGCTCGCGGGTGGAGAGAGTCAGCACGAAGCCGCGCCGCCCGTCGGCGTCCACCGTCTGGCCGCAGAGGCGGCCCGGCATCTGGCGGACCAGCTTCTCCTTCACCGCGAACAGCCCGACATAGGGGCCGCCGAAGTTCAGCGCGTTGCCCAGCGACTGGCCTTCCGCCGCCACGATGTCGGCGCCCATCTCGCCCGGCGGGGTCAGCAGGCCGAGCGACACGGCCTCCGTCACCACGACGATCAGCAGGGCGCCCTTGGCCTGGCAGGCCTTGCCCAACTCCGTGTAGTCACGGACATGGCCGAACACGTCCGGGTTCTGCACGACGACGCAGGAGGTGTCGCCGTCGACCTCGGACAGCAGATCCTCGCCGCCGGTCGGGGCCGGGGGCATCACCACCGTCTCGAAACCGATGAAGCGGGCGTCGGTCGTGGTGGTGTCGCGGTAATGCGGGTGCAGGCCGCCGGACAGAACGGCCTTCTTCCGGCGGGTGACGCGGTTCGCCATCATCACGGCTTCCGCGCATGCGGTGGCGCCGTCGTACATGGAGGCGTTGGCGACGTCCATGCCGGTCAGCAGCGAGACCTGGGTCTGGAACTCGAACAGGACCTGCAGCGTGCCCTGGCTCACCTCCGGCTGGTACGGGGTGTAGGCGGTCAGGAACTCGCCGCGCTGCACCAGATGGTCCACCGTCGCCGGGATGTGGTGGCGGTAGGCACCGGCGCCGAGGAAGCTCGGCACGCTGCCGGCGGGCAGGTTCTTGCCCGCCATCGCCGACAGGGCGCGATCGACCTCAAGCTCGCCCATATGGTTGGACAGCCCCTCGATCGGGCCGGAGAGGCGGGCCGCCTCGGGCACGTCGCGGAACAGCTCGTCCACCGACGGCACGCCGATGGCCTCCAGCATGGAGCGCCGGTCGGCCTCGGTCAGGGGCAGGTAACGCATCTCAGGCTTGCCCTTCCACGAAGGCCTTGTAGGCGGCCTCGTCCATCAGCCCGTCCAGCTCCGCCGGGTTGCTGAGGCGCAGCTTGAAGAACCAGCCGGTGGTCTCGGCCCCGGCGTTCACCAGCGACGGGTCGTTCTCCAGATCGGCGTTGGCCTCGATCACCTCGCCGGAGACCGGGGCGAAGACGTCGCTGGCGGCCTTCACCGACTCCACGACGGCGGCTTCCTTGCCCTGGGCGAGCTGGCGGCCGACGTCCGGCAACTCGACGAACACGACGTCGCCGAGCTGGTGCTGGGCGTGGTCGCTGACGCCGACGGTGCCGACGTCGCCCTCGACGCGGACCCACTCATGGTCCTTGGTGTACTTGATGGTCATGATTGTCCCCTGTTCGAAACGGTTTTGTGATTCTCAGCCGCGGTAGTAGCGCTGCGGCACGAAGGGCATGGCGGCGACCTTGGCGGCCAGCGGCTTGCCGCGGACCATGAGCTCGACCGGCGTGCCCACCGCGGCGTGCGCGCGGTCCACATAGCCCATGGCGACCGGGGCCGAGGCGGTGGGGCCGAAGCCGCCGCTGGTCACCTCGCCGATCTTTTGCCCATCCGCGTCGCAGACGTCGGTGTGCTCGCGGGCCGGCTGGCGGCCTTCCGGCTGGAGGCCGACGCGGCGGCGCGGGGCGCCGTTGGCGAGCTGGTCCTTGATGATGGCGTAGCCGGGGAAGCCCCCCTCTTCCCGGCGGCGCTTGGACAGCGCCCATTCCAGGCCGGCTTCGACCGGCGTCGTCGTCTCGTCAATGTCGTGGCCGTAGAGGCAGAGCCCGGCCTCCAGGCGCAGCGAGTCGCGGGCGCCCAGCCCGATGGCCTCGACTTCGTCCTCGGCGAGCAGGGCGCGGGCGATGGTCTCGGCGTCGGACTTGTCGCAGGAGATTTCGTAGCCGTCCTCGCCCGTGTAGCCGGAACGGGTGACGATGACCGGGATGCCGTTGAAGGTGGCCGGCAGGTAGCTCATGAACTTCATGGTGGCCGCTTCGGGGATGAAGCGCCCGAGCACCGCCGCGGCCTCCGGCCCCTGCAGGGCCATCAAAGCGAGGTCGTCCAGCAGTTCCACCTCGGCCTTGCCCTTCAGCCGCTCGCGCATGTGGGCGACGTCATGGTCCTTGCGGGCGGCGTTGACGACCAGGAACAGGTGATCCCCGGCGTTGGTGACCATAAGGTCATCCAGGATGCCACCCTGCTCGTTCAGGAACAGCGTGTAGCGCATGCGCCCACGGGCCAGCCCTTTGATGTCGCCGGGAACCAGCGACTCCAGCGCGGCGGCCGGGTCCTCGCCGGTCAGGCGCACCTGCCCCATGTGCGACACGTCGAACAGCCCGGCCTTGGCGCGGGTGTGCTGGTGCTCCTTGAGGATGCCGAGCGGGTACTGCACCGGCATGTCATAGCCGGCGAAGGGAACCATCTTGCCCTTCAGCTCCAGATGGAGGCTGTGCAGTGGCGTTTTCTTGGGGGACTCAGAAGCCTCGGTCACGCGGGTCCTCCGACATAGGGTCGCACAACCCGCGCCGGGATTGGCGCGAGTCCTGCCCCCTCTGTCCTGGACCTGAGAGATTCACCGGCGGGGTCCAACCCTCGACAACCGGTTTACTCCTTCGGTGAGCCGTCATCCGCTGTGCGCGAACCGGGCTGCTTTCCAGAGTTGCCTTATCCCCCTTGCGGTCCTTTTGCCTGAGAGTTTCCGGGGCGGTTGCTCCTTCGGCGCCACTGTCCGGTGAACCGGCCAGTGATCTCTCCCGCGAGGGATCGTCGGCTTGTGCCGCTTAACCTACCGGGACCTTTGCGAATGTCAATCGGGGTTCGCTGGCGGGGTTCGCTGGGGTCCCGGCGACGCTCACTTCAGGTCCAGATGGCTGCCGTCGCAGAAAGGCGGCTTCTTGGTCGCCTTGCAGCCGCAGAAGCGCGCCTTCATGGAGGTGGTGGGGGCGAACTTCATCGGCTCCAGCCCGGTGCCGGCGTGGCTGCCGTCGCACAGCGGCTGCTTGGCGCTGCGCCCGCAGCGGCACCACCAATAGGTCTTGCCGGCTTCCAGCTCGATGACGATGGGTTCCTTGGTCGCGGCGACCGGTGAGCTGGGCATGATGCTGCCCCCCTTACCCGATCACTGCTTCATCTGCGCGCGGTTGAAGGCCAGCTGCTCCGGCGTCAACTGGAAGCCCAGGAAAATTTTCCAGTCCTTGCCGTTGGCGTCCTTGGGCAGCGGAATCTTCGGAGCCAGTTCCTCGCGGCTGCCGGAGCGGAGCTTGCCGGACTCGAAGGTCACGGAGGTGTCGAATTCCGACTTGGTCGTCGGCGTCTCCTCGCCCGGCTTGGCGACGGCGACGAAATAGCGGTAGTTCGCCGTGTTTCCCTGCATGGCCGGCCCGCGCTCCGCGATCAGGAAGACGTTCACGTTCACCGTGACGCCATCGCTGGTGTAGTCGCAGTTGCCGGAATAGTCGGCCAGCGCCGCGCGGGAGGTTACGTCCGTCAGGTCGCGCCCGCCGCCGTTGCGGAACTGGGTGACCTCCGCCAGATCGCGGACGATGGACACCTTCGGGCAGGCCAAGGCCGCGTCCGCCGCGGTGTTCGATCCGCCCCCGAGTCCGGAGCAGCCGGTGAGCGCCAGAAAACCCAGACTCGCGAATGCAAGCGCCCGCGGGCTTTTCCGGGCGGGGGTTCCTATATTACGGTCGCGGCGGCGGTCCATCGGTCTGGCCTAACGGTTGGAAGGGTGTGTTCTGCCACGACTTTAGAGAAGCGGTGGGGCCGGCACAAGGCCACGCCGCCGCTGCGACGAACGAACCCCTACACCCCCTTTTTCGAGACACCGGAACGACGCGCATGACCCAGACGCCCCTGACCATCCTGCTCGCGGCCCCCCGTGGCTTCTGCGCCGGCGTGGACCGCGCGATCCAGATCGTGGAGGTGGCGCTGGAGCGGTTCGGCGCCCCCGTCTATGTCCGGCACGAGATCGTCCACAATCGATTCGTGGTGCAGAGCCTGGAGGCCAAGGGCGCCATCTTCGTGGACGAGCTGGATCAGGTGCCCGACGGCGTGCCGGTGGTCTTCTCCGCCCACGGCGTGCCGAAGTCGGTCCCGGCGGCGGCGGAGCAGCGCGGCCTGTTCTACCTCGACGCCACCTGCCCGCTGGTCAGCAAGGTGCACCGCGAGGCCGAGCGCCACTTCAACGAGGGGCGCCAGATCGTCCTGATCGGCCACGCCGGCCACCCGGAGGTGATCGGCACCATGGGCCAGTTGCCCCAGGGCGCCGTGGTTCTGGTGGAGACGGTGGAGGATGTGGCGACGGTCCAGGTGGACGACCCGGAGAATCTCGCCTACGCCACCCAGACCACCCTGTCGGTGGACGAGACGGCGAGCATCGTCGCCGCCCTCCAGGCCCGTTTCCCGTCCATCGGCGGACCGAAGAAGGAGGACATCTGCTACGCCACCACCAACCGCCAGCAGGCGGTGAAGGCCATCGCGCCGAAGGTGGACGCCCTGCTGGTCTTGGGCGCGCCGAACTCCTCCAACTCCAAGCGGCTGGTCGAGGTGGCGAAGATCCACGGCTGCCAGCGCGCCCAGCTCGTCCAGCGCGCGGCGGACATCGACTGGTCGGCGCTCGACGGAGTCGCCACGCTGGGCATCACCGCCGGCGCTTCGGCCCCCGAAGTGCTGGTGGAGGAGGTCATGGAGGCCGCCCGCGCCCGCTACGCCGTGACGGTGGAGGAGCTGCGCACCGCCTTCGAGGACATCACCTTCAAGCTGCCGAAGCCGCTGCTGGACGGCGGCGCCCCTTCCCGTCCGGTCCCGGCAGACGCATAATGCAAAGACCCGCATAATCCGGGGACCGGCCTTCGCGAAGGAGACGTTCATGGGCGCCCCCGCCATCCAGAAGATGGACATCGACGAGTTCCTGGCCTGGGCCGACCGGCAGGAGCCGGACACCCGCTACGAGCTGGTCGGCGGTCAGCCGCGGGCGATGAACGCGTGCTCCCAGGCGCACAGCCGGCTGACGGCGGCGATCATCATCGCTATCGGCATGCGTCTCCGCCCACCCTGTCGAGTCTTGACGGAAACGGCCATCGAACGCGACGACCGCAACGACTGCTTTTACGAGGCCGACATCGCCGTCACCTGCTCGCCCCACCAGCCCGGTCAGCGCTCGACGCCGAATCCGGTGCTGGTGGTCGAGATCCTGTCCGACAGCACGGCCAGCCACGACCGCGGCACCAAGGTGCCCGACTACATGCAGATCCCCTCCGTGCAGGAGGTGCTGCTGGTGGACAGCTGCGCCGTCCGGGCGCAGCTCTGGCGCCGTGACGGACGGCGCTGGATCGTCGAGGATTTCACCGAGGACGCCACGCTGCCGCTGGCCTCCATCGGGGCGGAGCTTCCCCTGGCGGCGCTTTACGACGGCATAGCCCTGTGAGCGGCCCAGAGGCGAGCGGCCGCGGCAGCATTGACCGGCGCCCCGAATCCCGGTAAGGCGCTGGCATGGCCGTATACACCGAAGTCACCGACGACGAGCTGAACGCTTTCATCGCCCAGTACGATCTGGGCGCCGTCCTGTCCTGCAAGGGCATCGCGGAGGGGGTGGAGAATTCCAACTTCCTTCTGGTGACGGAGCGCGGCCCCTTCATCCTGACGCTCTACGAGAAGCGCACCCGCCGGGAGGATCTGCCCTTCTTCCTGGGTCTGATGGAGCATCTCGCCGACAAGGGCATCGCCTGCCCGTTGCCGGTCCAGGGGACGGACGGGCTGGCCCTGCGCGAGCTGGCCGGGCGCCCGGCGGTGATCGTCACCTTCCTGGCCGGCATGTGGCCGCGCCGCATCACGCCGCACCACTGCGCGGAGCTGGGGACGGCGCTGGCCCGCCTGCATCTGGCCGTCGCCGACTTCCGGATGGAGCGCCCCAACGCCCTGTCGCTGGACGGCTGGAAGGATCTTGCCGGCAAATGTGCGCCGCGCGCCGACGAGGTGGCCCGCGACCTCCGCGCGACGCTGGAGGCGGAACTGGCCGCGCTGGAGGCCAACTGGCCCGCCGGCCTGCCGTCCGGGGTCATCCACGCCGACCTGTTCCCCGACAACGTGTTCTTCCGCGGCGACGGGCTGTCCGGCCTGATCGACTTCTACTTCGCCTGCAACGACTTCCTGGCCTACGACATCGCGATCTGCATGAACGCCTGGTGCTTCGAGGTCGACGGGTCGTTCAACGCCACCAAGGCGCGAATGCTGCTGACCAGCTATCAGAAGGTCCGCCCTCTGTCGCCGGCGGAGCTGGCCGCCCTGCCCTGGCTGTGCCGCGGCAGCGCCCTGCGCTTCCTGCTGACGCGCCTCTACGACTGGCTGAACCATCCGCCGGGGGCCTTCGTGCGTCCGAAGGACCCGCTGGAGTATCTGCGCAAGCTGCGCTTCCACCAGACCGTCCGCGGGCTCGGCGATTACGCGCTCGACGACGGCGGCAGCTATCAGGTCTGACGCCATGACGGACACGACGGATACCGGCACCGGCGGCGAGAGCGCGCCGAAGGTCGTCGACATCTTCACCGACGGCGCGTGCAGCGGCAACCCCGGCCCCGGCGGCTGGGGCGCCATCTTGCGTTACAACGGGGTGGAGAAGGAGCTGTACGGCGGCGAGCCGGCCACCACCAACAACCGCATGGAGCTGATGGCCGCCATCCAGGCGCTGGAAGCTCTGAAGCGGCCCATGGAGGTGCGGCTCTACACCGACAGCGAGTATGTGAAGAACGGCATCACCCAGTGGATTCACGGCTGGAAGGCCCGTGGCTGGAAGACCGCCGACAAGAAGCCGGTGAAGAACGAGGATTTGTGGCGCCGCCTGGACGAGGCGAAGCGGCAGCACTGGATCGAGTTCCACTGGGTCCGTGGCCATGCCGGCCACCCGGAGAACGAGCGGGCCGACGCGCTGGCCCGCCAGGGCGTCGCCGAGGTCCGGCAGACCGGGCGGGGCTGACCCGTCCGGCGAATGGCCGCCATCCTCAAGGGTTTGTGGACGGCGGCCCCACCGCCCCGCTAGGCTCCCTCCGACAACAAACGACGAAAGATCGTTGGGAGGAGACCGAGATGTATCCGCATTTGCGGAACGAAGCCCGCTGGGTGCTGCCCGAGGTGCTGGCCCATCAGGCCGCCGAACGCGGCGGCAAGACCTTCGTCACGATGATTGGCGGCGAGTCCCTGACCTACGCCGAGGCGCAGGAGCAGGCGGGCCGCGTGGCCGGCTTCTTCGCCGGGCTGGGTGTGAAGCCGGGCGACACGGTGGCGGTGATGCTGCCGAACGGGCTGGACTTCGTGCGCGTGTGGCTGGGGCTGGGACGGCTGGGCGCCGTCATGGTCGCGCTGAACACCGAGCTGAAGGGCGGCTTCCTGGAGCACCAGCTGGAGAACGCCGGGGCCGCCCTGGCGGTGGTCGACGCCGCCCTGGCCGACCGCATCACCGACATCACGCCACGCCTGACCGCGCTGCGTGGGCTGGTGGTGCCCGGCGCCGCCCAAGGATCGCCGCACACGGCGCTGGAGAGCTGGCGCGACGCCGCCCCCTACGACGGCCCCCTGCCCCGCGCCGGCGACGACGCCTGCATCATGTACACGTCGGGCACGACCGGCCTGTCGAAGGGCGTGCTGATGCCGCACGGCCACGGCTTCCTGTTCGGGCTGGGCTCCATCGACAATTTCGCGCTGACCGACGAGGACCGCTTCTACATCTGCCTGCCGCTGTTCCACGCCAACGGGCTGTACATGCAGCTTTACGCCGCGATGATCTCCGGCGGGTCGGCGGTGCTGCGCGAGCGGTTCAGCGCGTCGGCTTGGCTGGACGACATCCGGCGCCACGGCTGCACGGTGACCAACTCGCTGGGCGCCGTCACCGCCTTCGTGGTGGCCCAGCCGCCGCGCCCGGACGACCGGGACCACCCCCTGCGCCTCGTCGGCGCCGCCCCCAACCCGGCGGACACCGAACGGGTGCTGCGCGAGCGCTTCGGCGTCCGCGACGTCATCAGCCTTTACGGCATGACCGAGGTGAACATCCCGCTCTACGCCGAGATGGGCAAGCCGCGCCCCGGCACCTGCGGCAAGGTCTACGACCGCTACTTCGAGGTGGAGATCCGCGACCCGCAGACCGACATCCCGGTGCCGCGCGGTCAGGTCGGCGAGGTCATGGTGCGCCCGAAGGCCGCCTTCGGCTTCCTGTCCGGCTATCACCGGATGCCCGACAAGACGGTTGAGGCGTGGCGAAACCTGTGGTTCCACACCGGCGACGCCGCGGTGATGGACGCGGAGGGCTACGTCACCTTCGTCGACCGCATCAAGGACTGCATCCGCCGCCGCGGCGAGAACGTCTCGTCCTACGAGGTGGAGACGGTGCTGTCGCGGCTCGAGGGCGTGGCGGAGGTCGCCGCCTACGCCGTGCCGGCGGGCATTCCAGGGGCGGAGGACGAGATCATGGTCGCGCTGGTCGCCGCACCGGGCGCCACCCTGACGCCGGAGGCCGTGGCGGCCTACGCCGAGCGTGAACTGCCGCGCTACGCCCAGCCCCGCTATATCGACATCGTGGACGCCTTCCCCAAGACGCCGACCGCCAAGGTGCAGAAGGCGAAGCTTCGCGAGCGCGGCGTGGCCGACACCACCTGGGACCGCACGAAGGCGACTTGAACGAGAACCTGCGCACAATTCCCTCTCCCCTCTGGGGAGAGGGTCAGGGTGAGGGGGGTGCGCGTGGCGGAACGTCCAGTACAAGCGCACCCCCCTCACCGGCCCTTCGGGCCACCCTCTCCCCAGAGGGGAGAGGGTTTATAATGACGCCCCCGGGTTGCTCTGCTCCCCTTACAGCGCGCCCAGCACCGCTTCGGCCGAGGACACCTCGAACTGGCCCGGCTTCTCCACGGCGAGGTGGGTGACCTTGCCGTCCTTGGCGACCAGGGCGAAGCGCTGGCCACGCAGGCCGAGGCCGTAGCCCGTGCCGTCCATCGTCAGGCCCAACGCCTGGGTCAGCGCGGCGTTGCCGTCCGGCAGCATGGTGACCTTGCCGCCGACTCCGTTCTTCTCGCCCCAGGCGCGCATCACGAAGGGGTCGTTGACGGCGAGGCAGACGATGTCGTCCACGCCCTTGGCCTTCAGGTCCTCGGCCTTCTGGACGAAGCCCGGCAGATGCTTGGCGGAGCAGGTCGGGGTGAAGGCGCCCGGCACGGAGAACAGCACCACCGTCTTGCCCTTGAACAGCGCGTCGGTGGTGACGTCCTGCATCCCGTTGTCGGTCAGATGCTTCAGCGTGACGGACGGGATGGCGTCGCCCACTTGAATGGTCATGTCTCCTGAACTCCCAAATTTTTTGTGCTTCAGCTTTTGATCTTGCCGGACGCCCGGTCGAGCGCGTCGAGGACGGCGCCCTCGGTCAGCAGTTCCGGAAGCGCGATGCCCTCCGGAGCCCCCGGACCATAGACGATGTTGAAGGGAATACCATAGCGGCCGTGTCGGGCAAGATAGCGGGCAATGCTCTCGTCCGGTCGGGTCCAGTCGGCGCGCATGGCGGTCACCGTCCCGGCGTCCTCCAGCCGTTGCGCGACGGTGCCGCGGTTCAGCACCAGCTTCTTGTTGGCCTGGCAGGTGATGCACCAGTCGGCGGTGACGTCCACGAAGACGGTGCGCCCGGCGGCCACCTGCTCGCGGATCGCCGCCTCGTCGAAGACGGTCCAGCGCGCCGCCGTACTTTCGGCCACCGGAGCCGCCCCGGCGGAGGGACCGAAGACGGCGGGAACGGCGAAGGCCACCACGGCCAGCAGCCCGGCCAGCGCCGCCCCGGCCCAGCGCGCCGTCTCCGCCAGCCGGCGGCCCAGCCACAACGAGGCGACCAGCCCGCCCATCAGCACGGCGACGGCCAGCGCCGGCACCTCGCCGACCTGGACGACCAAAACCGACAGCAGCCAGAGCGCGGTCAGGGCCAGCGCCCCGCCCAGCACCCGGCGCAACGCCACCATCCAGCGCCCCGGACGCGGCAGCAGGCGCGCGGCGCGCGGGAAGGCGGCGATCAGCAGATAGGGCAGCGCCAGCCCGACGCCCAGCGCGGCGAAGATGGCGAAAACCTCCAGCGCCCCGCGGGCCAGCGCGAAGCCCACCGCCGTCCCCAGGAAGGGCGCGGAGCAAGGCGTGGCGAGCAGCGTGGCGAAGGCGCCCGTGGCGAACTGTCCACCCAGCCCCTGCCCCTCCGGCCCGCCCAGCCGGTCGGCGACGGCGCGCGGCAACGGAAGCTCGAACAGGCCCCACAGGTTGGCGGCGAACAGGGTCACCAGCACGACCATGAAGACGAGGAACAGCGGCTGCTGGAACTGGATGCCCCAGCCCACCGCCCCGCCCGCCGCCTTCACCGCGACCAGCGCCCCGGCGAGGATCAGAAAGGAGGTCAGGATGCCCGCCGCCGAGGCCAGGAAGCCGGCGCGCACCGCCGCGGGCGCCCGTCCGCCATGCTGGACGATGGACAGCAGCTTCAGCGACAGCACCGGCAGCACGCAGGGCATCAGGTTCAGGATCAGCCCGCCCAGCAGGGCGACGCCCAGCATGGCCAGCAGCCCCGCCGGAGCCGCCCCGGCACCTCCGCCCAGCCCCGCCGCAGCGGTCGCCGGAGCCTCCACGGACCGGTTGCCGTCCACCACGGTCAGCGTCATCGCCCGTCCGGCGAGGTCCAGGCCGGGCGTCGGGTCGGTCGCGTCCATCCGCAGGATCGCGCGCCGGTCGCCATCGAGAAATTGGCTCTTGGGTGCGGCGAAGGTCACCGGCGGGTCGGTCTCCACGAACACGTCGGGGGCGACCATCGGCTCGCGGGCGGTGACCTCCACCTCCAGCACGGCGCCCTGGCCGCGCACCGCCGTGACGGTCAGGCCCGACGCCCGCCCGTCGCCGGGCACCAGGGACTGGGCGCGGGCGATGTCGTTGGCCGACGGCCCCGGCGTCGCCGGCCCCTCGGGGATGGACAGGGACAGCGCCACCATCTCCGGCACGCAGATGGTCGAGCAGACCAGCAACTCCGCCTTCAGCGCGAGGTCGAGCGGCTTGCCCGGCTCCGCCGGTGTGGCGGCGATGGGGAACAGCACCTCCGCGTCGTAGCCCGCCGTCTCGAAGCCCAGAACGGTGAAGCGGTGCGGCGCCGGGTAGATCAGTTCCGTCGCCTTGAGGTTCCGCGACTCCGACCAGTCCAGCCGCGGCGCGAAGCCGGCATCGCCCGGGGTGCGCCAATAGGTCTTCCAGCCGGGCTCCAGCCGAACCTCCAGCCCCAGGGGGATTTTGGCGAGATCGCCCACCCCCTGCACCGACGCGACGAGCCGCGCCTCCACCGGGCCGGACTTGACCCAGGAGCCGGTCTCCGCCCTCCCCATTCCGGGTGCGGCCAAGGCCAGGATGGCGAGCAGGAACGGAACAAACCTTTTCATCGCACCGACTGTTCTCATATCAAGACGCAGCGGGCCGCCCATCGGCCGCGGCTGTATATGGATGACAAAGCTTGGCCCGTGCTGTCACACTCGGGCGAAGACGGCTTCGGGTGGCCGCCCAGCGGTCCGCCCGTCCCCCGACACAAGGATAGCGCCCATGCCGCACCTGACCAAGTCCTCGGACTATCTGACCGGCCAGTTGCTGATCGCCATGCCGGGCATGACGGACCCGCGTTTTCAGCGGACCGTGATCTATATGTGCGCCCACAACGAAGACGGCGCCATGGGCCTCGTCGTCAATCGTCTGTTCGGGTCGGTCACCTTCGAGGATTTGCTGGAGCAGCTCGAGATCGAAATCCAGGAGCCGATCGCCAACATGCCCGTCCATTATGGCGGGCCTGTGGAGTCCGGGCGCGGATTCGTCCTGCATTCGACCGATTACGTGCGGGACGGCACGCTGGTGGTGGACGACGAGGTGGCGCTGACCGCGACCATCGACATCCTGCGCGCCATTTCCGAAAACCGCGGGCCGCGCCGCAACATCCTGCTGCTCGGCTACGCCGGCTGGGGGCCGGGGCAGTTGGACGCGGAAATCCAGGCTAACGGCTGGCTGAACGTGCCCTGCGACGAGACGCTGCTGTTCGATCCCGAACTGGACACCAAGTGGGAGCGCTCGATCGCCAAGCTCGGCGTCAGCCTGTCCATGCTGTCGGCGGAGGCCGGGCACGCCTAACGGCGTCCCCTCCCGATCACGAGCACGACCCGCCGCACCACAAGCGGCGGGACCTCACCTCAAAACTTTTGTTTCACGGACCCTTGCTGGCGATCGCCAGGGCGAGGCCGCGGGCCTGCATCAGCTCGCTGCAGCGTTCGACCAACTCGTCACCGGCGTAGACCGCCCAGCCGCTCTGAAACCCCGACGCCTCATAGCGCAGATCGACGCGGCGCCCGTCCAGCTCGACGGCGTAAGTCAGGGAGTCTTCTTTCGTCCAAGTTGCGTTCGGATAGGTTGGGTTCGACGACATATCCGCCTCATGCGATGCGAAGGACATGCCGTCAGCCTGCGCCCGCTCCCTTAACCGCGGGTTAAGCTGGCCGGAACGACGTCTTGGGATTTTGGAGGCGGGCACCCCGACCGGACGGGCTAGCCCCGCCACTCCTCGCGCAGGATGGCGTAGAGGACATGGTCCCGCCACACCCCGTCGATGCGCAGATAGCCGCGCGCGTAGCCTTCGTGGGTGAAGCCGACCTTTTCCAGCAGGCCGCGGCTGGGCGCGTTGGTCGGCAGGCAGGCGGCCTCGACCCGGTGCAGCCCCAACTGCCCGAAGGCGAAATCCAGCACCAGCCGGGTGGCACCGGACATGTAGCCGTTGCGCGCGTAGGGCTGCCCCACCCAGTAGCCGAGCGTCGCCATCTGGGCCACGCCGCGCCGCAGGTTGGTCAGCCCCAGCCCGCCGACCAGCCGGTCGGTCGCGCGGTCGTAGACGAGGAAGCTGTAGCCCTGGTCGTCGCGCCACTCCTGCGCCTGCCGCCGCAACCGCCGCCCGAAGGCGGCGCGGGTCAGGGCGTCCGCCGGCCAGGTCGGCTCCCAGGGAGTCAGGAAAGCGCGGGAGTCCGCCCGCAGGTCGGCCCATTCCCGCCAGTCCCGCGGCAGTGGCGGGCGGATGTAGCAGATCGGCCCGTCGAGCCGGACCGCCGGCGGGCTGATGAGACCACCGCCGAGCAGGCGGATCATGCTGCCCCTCCCACCCTGGCGCGTCCCTTACCGGAACCGCGCGGCGATGCGGTCATACTCCTCCAGCCGTCCGATCGGGCCGAGCGCCGCCACGGTTGGGCGGCTTTCGCGCAGGCGCCGGGCGACGCGGACGATGGACTCGCGGTCGACCGCCCCGATCTTCTCGACGATCTCCTCCACCGGCACCGGGCGTCCGTAGACCAGAAGCTGCTGGCCGAGCTGCTCGCAGCGCGACATGGAGCTTTCCAGAGCCATCAGCGTGCCGGCGCGGAGCTGGGCGGCGGCGCGGGCCACCTCCTCCTCGGTCACGTCCTCGGTCACCCGCATCAGCTCGTCGCAGACGACCGGGACCAGTTCCGCCACCTCGTCCTCGCCGGTGCCGGCGTAGACGCCGAACAGCCCGCCGTCGCGGTAGGCGCCGGAGAAGGTGTAGATGGAATAGACCAGCCCGCGCTTCTCCCGCACCTCCTGGAAGAGGCGCGAGGACATGCCGCCGCCGAGCAGCGTCGACATCACCGAATGGGCGTAATAGTCCGGGTCGTGCACCCCCACCCCGTCGAAGCCCAGCACGAGGTGCATCTGCTCCAGGTCCCGCGCCTCGCGGAAGTCGCCGCCGGTGTACTGCGCGTCCTCGGACTCCGGCGCCGGACGGGAGGACAGCCCGTCGAAGGCCGACAGGGCCATGTCGACCAGCCGATCGTGCTCCAGCCGCCCGGCGGCGGCCAGGACGATGCCCGGAGCGCCGTAATGGCCGTCGATGTAATCGACCAGCGCCGGCCGCGACAGGGCGCCGACGATCTCCGCCGATCCCAGGACAGGGCGTCCCAGCGCCTGCCCCGGATAGGCGGTGGACTGGAAATGGTCGAAGATGATGTCGTCGGGGGTGTCGGCGGACTGGCCGATCTCCTGAAGCACCACCGTGCGCTCCCGGACCAGCTCCTCGCTGTCGAGGACCGAGTTCTGGAGCATGTCGGCGATGAGGTCGAGCGCCAGCGCCGTGTCCTCGTGCAGGACCTTGGCGTAATAGGCCGTCTGCTCGCGCGTCGTGTAGGCGTTGAGCTGGCCGCCGACATTCTCGATCTCTTCGGAGATACGGAAGGCGGAGCGCCGCTCGGTGCCCTTGAACAGCATATGCTCGACGAGATGCGCCACGCCGTTGACGCTCGCGGACTCGTTGCGCGTGCCGACCCCGACCCAGCAGCCGAGCGAGACCGACTGCACGCCGGGCATCGTGTCGGTGGCGACGCGCAGCCCGTTCGGCAGCGTGGTCACGCGGATGCTCATGCGGCCTCCTTGGCGGCGCGGGCGCGGGCGACGACGAAGTCCTGGACCGCCGCCACGTCGTTGGGCAGCTCGGACAGCCGCTCCTCCCGCTCGTAGAGGTCGGCAAGGCGCGGCGGCAGGACCGGGCGCCGGCCGGTGGCCGTCTCCACCGCGTCGGGGAACTTGGCCGGGTGGGCGGTCGCCATCACGACCACCGGCACCGACGGATCGACCGGGGCGGTCGCCGCGGAATGGATGCCGACGGCGGTGTGCGGATCGACCTGATAGCCGCCGGTCTTCTCCCAGACCTCCTTGATGACGTCCATGGTCCGGGCGTCGTCGGCGCGGCCCGCGGCGAAGATCGCGTGCGCCTCGGCCAGCTGCGCGTCGGTGACGGCGAACTTGCCCTCCGCGCGGAAGCCGTCCATGGCGGCCTGCACGGCGGCGCCGTCGCGGCCCAGCAGATCGAACAGCAGCCGCTCGAAGTTGGAGGAGATCTGGATGTCCATGCTGGGACTCAATGTGGGCACGACCGGAGCCGCCGACATGGTGCCGCTGGCAAAAAAGCGCGCCAGGATGTCGTTGGCGTTGGAGCCCACGATCAGCCGCTCAACCGGCAGGCCCATCGCCCGCGCGCCGTAGGCGGCGTAGACGTTGCCGAAATTGCCGGTGGGGACGGTGAAGGCCACTTTGCGGTCAGGCGCGCCCAGCGCCACCGCGGCGGCGAAGTAATAGACGATCTGGGCCATGATGCGCGCCCAGTTGATCGAGTTCACCGCCGACAGGCCCATCTTGTCGCGGAAGGCCATGTCGTTGAACAGCGCCTTCACCAGATCCTGGCAGTCGTCGAAGGTGCCGTGCAGCGCGATGTTGTGCACGTTGTCCGACAGGACGCTGGTCATCTGGCGGCGCTGCACCTCCGACGTGCGGCCCTTCGGGTGCAGGATGAAGATGTCCACGTTTTGGCGGTCGCGGCACGCCTCGATGGCGGCGGAGCCGGTGTCGCCCGAGGTGGCGCCGACGATGGTCACCCGCTCGCCGCGCTTGGCCAGCACATGGTCGAACAGGCGGCCGAGCAGTTGCAGCGCCACGTCCTTGAAGGCCAGCGTCGGACCGTGGAACAGCTCCATCACCCAGGTGCGCTGGTCGAGCTGCACCAGCGGCACCACCGCGGCGTGGTCGAAGCTGGCGTAGGCGTCCTTCACGATGGCGCGGAAGTCGTCCTCGGCGATGGCGCCGCCCAGGAAGGGCAGCATGACGCGCACGGCGATCTCGCTGTAGGGAAGCCCGCGCATCGCGCGGATCTCGTCGGCCGAGAACTGCGGCCAGCTTTCCGGGACATAGAGGCCGCCGTCACGCGCGAGACCGGCCAGAAGGACTTCTTCGAAACCCAGGACCGGGGCCTGGCCCCGCGTGCTGACGTACTTCAACGCACACTCTCCGACGCCTGAAGGTGGCCGACGCTGTGGCGGGCCGGCGACTCTTGTGGAACGGGCATAGTTAGCGCCCTCCCACACGCGGCGCAAGCGGCGGGTTCCGGGTGCGTTGCATTCCACCGTCCCTCTCCCGCCCCGGGAGAGGGACGGTGGAATGCTGTCCTCCGATCAGGCGCCGGTGTGGACGTCCAGCGGGTCGTGATGCAGCGCCGACGGATCGTGCGCGGCGTCGACCGGCGGAAGCTCCACCGTCTGGGCGGCGAGCGCGGCGTTCACCGAGGCGGCGGTGCTGTGATCCGCCGCCTGCGGCTGGGTCACCGTGTGGGACAGGACGTTGATGTCGCCCTCACCCAGAGCTTGCGCCTTGGCCGGTGCCCAGGCGGCCTTGGCCGGGCTGCCGCCGCCGTCGAACAGGCCTTCCTTGATGGCGTTGTACTTGGTCTGGTCGACCGTCTGCCAATCGTCCTTCAGGATGCCGCCGGTGTCGCCCGAGTTCGGGTTCCACGACCAGTAGGTCCAGCTCGCCCCTTCCTTGCCGGCGCCGAGGTCGTTGGTGCCGTTGCCGTCCAGGTCGCCGTTCATGTAGTCGATCAGCTTGGCCATGTAGGCCTTGTCCTGATCGGTCTCCAGCTTGCCGCCGAACTCGCCGACCAGCACCGGCGCCTTGTCTTCCTTCAGCAGCCAGCCCCAGTTGTCGGTGTACTGGCCCGGCAGGTTGTTCGGGTAGTCGCTGGCCTTGAACCACTCCATCTCATGGATGGACGGGCCGTAGGAGTGGACCGAGTAGACCAGCTTGCCCGGATTGTCGAACTCGATCGGGCGGTCCTTGGCGCCGCGCAGGTTGCCGCCCCACCACTCCCACTGGTTCTCGTGGATTTCGACGCCCTCGACCAGCAGCAGCCAATCCTTGTTCACGGACTGGATCTCGTTGCCGATGCGCTCCGCGGCCCAGGCCCAGTCGGTGGCCTTGTCGCCGCCGCCCCAGGTCGCCTGCCCGTGCGGCTCGTTGTGCAGGTCGGCGCCGACGACGGTGTCGTTGCCCTTGTAGCGCTCGGCCAGCATCTTCCAGTTTTCGATCATCTTCGACTCCGGGTACTTGTCGTCGTACCACAGGCCGTTCTCGTTGGCCGACGCACCGTCGCTGGAGCGGTGGTGGTCGAGGATGACCTTCATGCCGATGCGCCCGGCGTAGTCGATCACCTTGTCCATGACCTCAAGCGGGGACTTGTTCGCGAGGTCGGGATTCTTGGAGGTGTCGATGCCCGTCGCCCGGTCGGCGTCCAGAGCCGCGTCGCTCCACGGCAGGCGGATGGTGTTGAAGCCCATCTCCTTCATCTGCTCCATCATCCCCCAGTACCCGCGCATGTCCATGCCGTTGGGGTTGAAGACGAAGCCCTCGCCGCCGAACCAGTTGACGCCGGTCAGCTTGACGTTCTGACCCGACGAATCGACGATCTGGTTGCCGTCCGTGTGCAGGAAGCCCTTGGCGATGCCCATTGTGCTCAGCCCTCGTTGCCATTCGCGTTGGGCCGGAAGCTGGCGGTTTATGGTTAACGAAATATTGCCAGGAATGTCGCTTAATTCCGGCAATCCAAGGCATGTGTGACCATGTCCGGAAGAGCGGATTTTGAAGATATTTTAGACAATAAGGACACGTCGAGTGCTTGCGCTGTTTTGAAGCTGTTTTTCGGATTGATTGCTTAAAAGCGCGAAGCGGTGCATAGGAACGAAGGAGGGTTACGGGTCAGCCTTTTGCGTTCAGTGGATTTTGGGGATTTTCCGCTGCTGCGAACATGCTTCGGCGAAACCCATGCCCCCACCCCGGCCCTCCCCCGCTGCGCAGGGGAGGGAGAAAAAGTCCCCTCCCCTGCGCAGCGGGGGAGGGCCGGGGTGGGGGCAAGACTCCGCTCAAGCGCCCAGATACCGGCTCTCCAGATGCCGCCGGAACACCGCCGCATCCAGCGGCCGCCCGGTGGCCGCGGTCAGCAACTCGTCGCCGGACGCGTACAGGCACCCCTTCCCGTGCACGTTCACGCCCAGCCACGCCACCAGCGGCCCAAGGTCGCCGCGCGCCAGCGCCGGGCGGATGTACGGATCGGCCGTCGCCGCGGCCTCGAACAGCTGGGCGGCGGTCATGGCGCCCAGCGTGTAGCTGGGGAAGTAGCCCCAGGCGCCGGACGGCCAGTGGATGTCCTGAAGACAGCCCAGCCGGTCGTTCGGCGGCACCACCCCGACCAACTCCCTCATGCCGTCGTTCCAGGCGCCCGGCAGGTCGGCCAGCGCCAGATCGCCTGCGATCAACGCCTTCTCCAGCCGGTAGCGCAGGATGATGTGCGCCGGGTAGGTCACCTCATCGGCGTCCACGCGGATGAAGCCGCGCTCCACCCGGCTGTAGAGGCGGCGCAGATTGTCGGGCTCCCAGGCCGGGCCGGTGCCGCCGAACGCCTCCTGCGCGACCGGGGCCAGCCAGCACAGGAACTTCGGCGAGCGGCAGGCCTGCATCTCCACGATCAGCGACTGGCTCTCATGCACCGCCATGCCGCGGGCCAGCCCGACCGGCTGGCTCAACCAGTCGCGCGGGCGGCCCTGCTCGTAGAGGGCGTGGCCCGTCTCGTGCATCACCCCCATCAGGGCCTTGGTGAAGTCGTCCTCGTCGTAGCGGGTGGTGATGCGCACGTCGCCGGTGGCGCCGCCGCAGAAGGGATGCAGCGACACGTCCAGCCGCCCGCGGGTGAAGTCGAAGCCCGCCGCCCGCATCAGCCGCTCGCCCAGCGCCTTCTGGCTGGCGACGGCGAACGGCCCCACGGGCCGCAGCGGCGCCGGTTCGGCGGCCTGCCGGTCGAGGACGCGCCCGATCAGCTCCGGCAGGAAGCCCGCCAGACCGGCGAACAAGGCGTCGATCCGCTCGGAGCGGGCGCCGGGATCGTGCTCGTCCAGCATGGCGTCGTAGGGCGACAGGCCCATGGCCGCCGCCTTGGCCTCGCCGCACTCCCGCACGCGGCGCAGCACCTCCGACAGGCTGGGCAGCAGCTTGGCGAAGTCGCTTTCCGCCCGCGCGCTGCGCCACGTCATCTCGCAGGCCGAGATCGCCTTGCTGGTCGCCTCGATCAGGTCGCCGGGAACGGCGGTGGCGTGGCGGTGGGTGCGCCGCATCTCCCGCAGGTTGGCCGCCTGCCAATCGTCCAGACCGCCCGCCCCCTCGGCCTCCGCCAGCCAGTCGGCCACGCGGGGGTCGGTTTGCAGCTCGTGGGCGAGCACGGTCAGGGTGGCGGTCTGCTCGGCCCGCCCGTCGCTGGAGCCGTCGGGCATCATGGTCTGGCTGTCCCAGCTCAGGATGCCCAGGGCGTCGCCGATGGCGGCGATGCGGGCGAAACGGCGTTCCAACTCCCGATAAGCAGCGGTCATGAAGCGCAACTCCTAGGATGCCGGACCGGTCCTCCGGCGTTGGGACAGCACATAGACGACGATCAGCGTCGCGGCGAGGCTATACCAGGTGAACGCGTATTGCCTATGGTTGTTGGGCAGCTCGACCAGGGGCTGAATCCCGTTCAGCATTCCAGTCTGCGGTGCGTTGCCCCGTGCCGGGTCGGGGGTCATCTCGACCACCAGCGGGGCGACCGTCTCCAGCCCGGCGGAGGCCGCCATGGCCGGCGGGTCCAGCCGCATCCAGGACTCCGCCCCCGGCCGGTTGCCCGGTTGGAGCCAGCCGGCGGGTTGCGGCAGGCGGACCAGACCGGTGACGGTCACCGGCCCCTCCACCCGGCTCTCCGGACGGCTGGCGGGGGCGCGCTTGTCCATGGGCAGGAAGCCGCGGTTGACCAGCACCACGCCGCCGCCCTCCTCCGCCGGGCGCTGCAACGGGGTCAGCAGTTCGTAACCCGCCTGCCCCTGCCGGGGCCTGGCGACCAGCAGCATCTCCTTGTCGTTCAGAAAGCGCCCGCTGACGGTCACCGGACGGAACTCCAGCGCCTCCGGATCGGTAATGGTGGAGGGCAGCGGGATCGGGGGCGCGTGCAGCCGCTGCTCCACCCGGCGGACCAGATCCTCCTTCCACTCCAGCCGCTGCATCTGCCACGTGCCCAGCCCCAGCATGACCAGCACGGCGGGTACGGTGATCAGCGTCGCCCACAGCGAGGGACGGAAGCGGCGGGGTTCGACGGCGGCGGTCATGGTCACTCGTCCGGGTCCTCCAGCTCGTTGCGGCGGTGGCGGTACTGCAGCGCCACCACATAGGCCTTGGCCGGGCGCAGCATGCCGAGCGCCAGCCCGAGCACGACGATGCTCCAGACGACGGCGTGCAGCCACAGCGGCCAGTCCACCGACATCGACACCCACAACGCCACCGGCACGACCAGGAAACCCAGGATGAAGATCAGGAACACCGCCGGCCCGTCACCGCTGTCCTGCCGGGCGAGGTTCAGGTTGCACACCGAACAGCGCTCGTTGACCGTCAGGTAGCCGTCGAACAGCTTGCCCCGTCCGCAGCGCGGGCAGGCGCAACGCAGGCCGGCGGTCAGGGGCGATGGGCTGGTGTAGTACGTGCTCAAATGATCCGCCTCCTTCCAGGAACGGGAAGCCCCTCTCCCCCGGTGGAGGAGAAGGGCTTCGCAAGGCGACAGGGGGGATCGATCAGTGGCCGCTGGCGGCGCCCAACGACCCCCACCAGTAGATCGACACGAACAGGAACAGCCAGACCACGTCCACAAAGTGCCAGTACCAGGCCGCCGCCTCGAAGCCGAAATGGCTCCGCGGGGTGAAGTGGCCCTTCATGGTGCGGAACCAGCAGACCGCCAGGAAGATGGTCCCGATGATGACGTGGAAGCCGTGGAAACCGGTCGCCATGTAGAAGGTCGACGGGTAGATGCCCTGCTTGAAGCCGAAAGCGGCGTGGGCGTATTCCCAGCCCTGGAAGAAGGTGAACATCACCCCCAGCAGGACGGTCAGGCCCAGCGCGCGCGACGCCTCCTTGTTGCGGCCCTCAAGGATGGCGTGGTGCGCCCAGGTGACGGTGACGCCCGACAGCAGCAGGATCAGCGTCATCATCAGCGGCAGGTGGAAGGTTTCCAGCACCGTGATGTTCGGCGGCGGCCAGACGCCGTGCGGGTTCTCGGCGAACACCTTCGGGTAGAGCGCCGCGTCGTAGAAGGCCCAGAAGAAGGCGGCGAAGAACATCACCTCCGAGGCGATGAACAGCGCCATGCCGTAGCGCAGGCCGATCTTCACCACCGGGGTGTGCGCCTTCTCGCGCACCGCTTCCTTGATGACGTCGCGCCACCAGCCGAACATCACGCCCAGAATGGACAGGAAGCCGAGGGCTGCCAGCAGCCAGCCGCCGCCGTGCATGTAGATGACCATGCCCGTCGCGAACAGACCGGCTGCGAAGGCGCCCAGCAGAGGCCACGGGCTCGGCTTCACCAGATGGTAGGGATGCGGGATGCCGGCGCCCTCGCCCGCGCCGTGCGCGGAGGCTGGGGGATGCGGCATTTGCGCGTGCGTGATGTCGGCCATCGTCTCTTTCCAACCCCGGTTTGTTTCGCCCGATTTCTTCGTTCAGACTGTCTCTTTTTTCAGTTCGCCGCGGTCCCGGTGCCTTTCGCACCCGCGGCCTGCGTCGCGTGCTGCGCCAGCACCTGGGTCTCGTCCTTGGCGCGGAAGAAGGTGTAGGACAGGGTGATGGTGGTCACATCCTCCATCGCCGGATCGTCGGCCAGGGCCGGATCGACGAAGAAGGCCACCGGCATGTCCACCGACTGACCGGGCTCCAGCACCTGCTCGGTGAAGCAGAAGCACTCGATCTTGTTGAAGTACTTGCCGACCTTGTCCGGCGTGACGTTGTAGAGCGCGGTGCCCACGGTGGGCCGGTCGGTCCGGTTGGCGGCCTGATAGGCGGCCAGCCCCATCTCGCCCAGCTTCACCGTCAACTCCTTCTGCTCCGGCTTGAAGCGCCAGGGCAGCGACTGGTTGACGTCGGCGTTGAAGCGGACCTTGATGACGCGGTCGACCTGCCGCGCGGGCGCGGCGTCGGCCCGCTGGGTGGTGCCGCCGAAGCCGGTCACCTGACAGAACAGCGCGTAGAGCGGCACCGAGGCGTAGGCCAGCCCGACCATCCCGAAGACGAGGCCGAACAGCCCGGCCATGAACAGGCGGTTCTTCCGCCGGAGCCCTTTGTCGCCTTCTCGCCGGTCGTTCATGGCGCCGCTTCCTCCCTGCCGTTTGTCAGCTTGACGTCCCGTGGTCAGTGCCCGCCCATCCGCACCAGCGTGATGACGTAGAACATCACCACCAGCCCGATCAGCGCCGCTAGGACCGCGTAGTTGCGCCCGCGCAGCCGCTTGCGGCGTTCCTCGTATGATTCATCCATGATCGTCATGCCCCGCCTCCGGTCGTCAGGATTCCGCTCACCAGATGCTCGCCCATCAGCAGGGCGAACAGCAGGAACAGGTATAGGATCGAGAAGCCGAACATCTGCTTGGCCGGCTTGTCGTCGGTGGCGCGCAGCACGCGGACCGCGCACAGCACGAAGAAGGCGCCCAGCAGGCTCGACCCGATCAGATAGGCGAGACCGCCGATGCCCAGGAAGTACGGCGCCACCGCGACCGGCAGCAGGACCAGCGTGTAGGCCAGCATCTGCCGCTTGGTCGCGTCCGGACCGGCGACCACCGGCATCATCGGCACCCCGGCGCGCGTGTAGTCGCCGTTGCGGAACAACGCCAGCGCCCAGAAATGCGGCGGCGTCCACAGGAAGATCAGCAGGAACAGCAGGATGGAGGGCAACTCCACACCGCCCGTCACCGCCGCCCAGCCGATCATCGGCGGGAAGGCGCCGGCGGCCCCGCCGATCACGATATTCTGCGGCGTCCGCCGCTTCAGCCACATCGTGTAGATGAAGACGTAGAAGCCGATGGTCATCGCCAGCAGCGCCGACGCCGCCCAGTTGACCGCCAGCCCCATCACCACGACCGACGCCGCCGCCAGGATCACCCCGAAGGCCAGCGCGTTCTCCGGCTCCACCCGCCCCGATGGGATCGGGCGGCGGATGGTGCGCGACATCACCGCGTCGATGTCGCGGTCGTACCACATGTTGATGGCGCCCGAGGCACCGGCCCCGACCGCGATGCACAGCACCGCCACCGCCGCCAGCACGGGGTGGATGTGACCGGGCGCCAGAACGATGCCGGCCAGCCCGGTGAACACCACGAGCGACATCACCCGCGGCTTCAGCAGTTCGATGTAGTCACCCGGCGTCGATCCGGAGACCGGACCTGTCGAGACCCGTTCAATGCTCAGGTCCGTCATACTTCACTATCCTCCGGCCGGAGGAAGCCTCCCAGGCTCCCCCGGCGTCATGGTCACGAACGATGCGTCACTTCACCTGCGGCAGCGTCTCGAAGGCGTGGAACGGCGGGGGCGAACTCACGGTCCACTCCAGCGTGCCGGCCTGCGGCCCCCAATAGGCGGCCTCGACCTTCTCGCCGCTGCGCAGGGTCTTGTACGCGATCCACACGAAGAGAAGCGTGGACGCAAAGGAGAGATACGCCCCGAAGGAGGAAACCATGTTCCAGCCAGCGTAGGCGTCCGGGTAATCCGGGATGCGGCGCGGCATGCCGGCCAGACCCAGGAAATGCTGCGGGAAGAAGACCAGGTTCACGCCGATGAAGGTGGTCCAGAAGTGGACCTTGCCCCAGAACTCCGGATACTGGCGCCCCGACATCTTGCCGATCCAGTAGTACCAGCCGGCGAAGATCGAGAAGACCGCGCCCAGCGACAGCACGTAGTGGAAGTGCGCGACCACGTAGTAGGTGTCGTGCAGCACGATGTCCATGCCGCCGTTGGCCAGCACCACGCCGGTCACGCCGCCGACCGTGAACAGGAAGATGAAGCCGAGCGCCCACAGCATCGGCACCTTGAACTCGATCGACCCGCCCCACATGGTGGCGATCCAGGAGAAGATCTTCACGCCCGTCGGCACCGCGATGATCATCGTGGCGGCGGTGAAGTAGGCCTTGGTGTCGACGTCCAGCCCCACCGTGTACATGTGGTGCGCCCACACCACGAAGCCGACCACGCCGATGGCGACCATCGCGTAGGCCATGCCCAGGTAGCCGAACACCGGCTTGTGCGAGAAGGTCGAGACGATGTGGCTGATGATGCCGAAGGCCGGCAGGATCATGATGTAGACTTCGGGGTGGCCGAAGAACCAGAACAGGTGCTGGAACAGGATCGGGTCGCCGCCGCCCTCCGGGTTGAAGAAGCTGGTGCCGAAGTTGCGGTCGGTCAGCAGCATGGTGATGGCGCCGCCCAGAACCGGCACGGCCAGCAGCAGCAGGAAGGCGGTCACCAGCATCGCCCAGACGAACAGCGGCATCTTGTGCAGCGTCATGCCCGGCGCGCGCATGTTGAAGATGGTGGTGATGAAGTTCACCGCACCCAGGATCGACGAGGCGCCGGCGAGGTGAAGGGCGAAGATCGCCATGTCCACCGACGGCCCGCTGTGGCCCAGCGGCGAGGACAGCGGCGGGTAGATCGTCCAGCCGGTGCCGGCCCCCTGCCCCACGAAGGCGGAGCCCAGCAGCAGCAGGAAGGCCGGGACGATCAGCCAGAAGCTGATGTTGTTCAGCCGCGGGAAGGCCATGTCGGGCGCGCCGATCATCAGCGGCACGAACCAATTGCCGAAGCCGCCGATCAGCGCCGGCATCACCACGAAGAACACCATGATCAGGCCGTGCGCGGTGATCAGCACGTTCCAGACCTGCCCGTCGCTGACGAACTGCAGACCCGGCGACTGAAGTTCCAGCCGCATGATGACCGAGAACAACCCGCCGATCAGCCCGGCGATCACCGAGAAGATCAGGTAGAGCGTTCCGATGTCCTTGTGGTTCGTGGAGAAGAACCAACGCTCGACAAAGCCCGGCATGTGGTGGTCATGGTCATGCCCGTGGCCGTGTCCCTGCGCTTCCCCCGGATTGGCGTTTGCCATGTCTCTAACCCTCGCGTCGGCGGAATGATTTTTCTTTGAGGTGCCGCTGCATCCAAAGCATGAGGCTTACTGGACGGCCCCGGCGGACGGCATCTGGGCCACGTCGCGCTTGGTGTCGGGGGTTCCGTAAGCGGTCTTGGCCTTCTCGACCCACTGGTTGAAGGCCTCCTTCGAAACGGCCTCGACCGCGATCGGCATGAAGGCGTGGTTGACGCCGCAGATCTCGGAACACTGGCCGTAATAGACGCCTTCCTTCTCGATCCGCACCCAGGTCTCGTTGGCACGGCCCGGCACGGCGTCCTTCTTCACGCCGAAGCTCGGCACCGCCCAGGAATGGATGACGTCGCCCGCGGTGACCAGCACGCGCACGGTCGTGCCGACCGGCAGGATCACGCGGTTGTCGACCTCCAACAAGCGCTTCTGGCCGGGCTTCAGCTCCGACTCCTGAATCATGTAGCTGGAGAAGGCGATGTTGCCGTGGTCGGGATACTCGTAGTCCCAGTACCACTGCCGCCCGGTGACCTTGATGGTCATCTCCGACTCCGGCACCCGCTCCGCCTGGTAGAGCAGCTTGAAGGAGGGCACCGCGATGACGATCAGGATGATGACCGGAATGACCGTCCAGGCGATCTCCAGCACCGTGTGGTGCGAGGTCGTGGACGGCACGGCGTTCTTCTTGGCGTTGAAGCGCAGCGCCACCCAGCCCAGCAGCCCCGCCACGAAAATGACGATGGCGACGATGATCACCGTCAGCAGGTCGTGGAACGAGTCCATGGCGTGCTTGACCGGGGTGGCCGCCTCCTGAAGCCCCAATTGCCAGGGGTGGGGTTCGGCGGCGGAACCGGTCGCGGCAAATCCACACAAAGATGTCAGCGCCGCCAGAACGGCAGCGTTCAGGGTCTGCGTCTTCATCCCCACCCTCTTCGTTGCCCGCCGCCCACGGTCGCGGACGGCGGTCGTCCCTTCCCGCCGGACCCGCCTTCGCCCCTGTTTCCCTGGTGCGTTCCACCCCTGTCGGGCGGTTGCGCGTCCGGGCGTTGCGACGGTGCCGGTCTATGCAGGGATCGTGCCGTTTGTGGGCGGCGCGGTCCCCGCAGCGCGAGCTTAACCCTGCACTGCGCTTGGGTACAAGTCAGGCGTCCCTACACGAAGGACATAGGCGCAATGCCGGTTTCAAGCCCGCATCAAAACAGAAGTTGAGTTTCCGCATCGGCTTCGCACTGCGACAAGCTGTCGCAGTTTGATGGTACAGCGAATTGTCTCGGAAAATCAAGTTTTTAGGCTTGCACGTCCCTGGTGTGGGACGCAAGCGACCTTGCGGGGACGGCGCCATCCGGTCGCCGTTTGCGCTGCGGTAACCCACCACCGTGTTAGAACGGAAAAGCTCCGGGGCCGTCAGTGTCCGCTGGTGATGACCTTGCGGATTCGGCGCACGCCGGACCAGACGAAGGCGATGACGATGGGAATCATCAGCCCGACGAGCAGGTCGGGATCGACCTTCATCCCGAGTCCCTTCACGCCTTTCGCGGCGTAGCCGACGATGCCGACGAGGTAGTAGCTGATCGCCACCACCGACAGCCCCTCCACCGTCTCCTGCAGGCGGAGCTGGAGCTGCGCCCGCTTATCCATGGAGAGGAGAAGCTCGGCGTTCTGCCCCTCCACGGCGATCTCCACGCGGGTGCGCAGCAGGTCGCTGGCGCGGGCCACGCGCTGGGACAGCGCCTGCAGGCGCGATTCCACCGCTTCGCAGGTGCGGATCGCCGGGGCGAGGCGGCGGTCCATGAACTCGCCCACCGTGGGCAGCCCCTCGATGCGGATCTCGCGCAGTTCGACGATGCGCTTTTCCACGAGATTGTAGTAGGCCCGCGCCGCGCCGAAGCGGTAGGCGGTCTCCGCCGCGATCTGCTCGGTCTGGGCGGCCAGCAGGGTCAGCCGGTCGAGCAGCTCGCGCTCGTCGTCCAGGCCGCGCAGGGTGGCGATGCGGGTGGTCAGGTCGGCCAGATCGGCCTCGATCGGGCCGATGCGCGGCAGCACGCCGCGCGCCACCGGCAGCGCCAGCAGCGCCATCACCCGGTAGGTCTCGATCTCCAGCAGTCGCTGCACGACGCGGCCCGCCTGGTTGGAGGTCATCGCGTGGTCGGCGATCAAAATGCGCGAGAAGCCGTCGCCATGGATGCGGAAGTCGGTCCAGGCCGTCGCCGCCCTCCCGGAGATGCGCGTGCCGATGTAGCTCGGCGAGCCGAACATCGCCGCCAGCATGTTGGCTGACGGCTCCGGCGATTCGGCGTCGAGCACGGCGACATGGACGCCGACCATCAGCTCGCCCGGCAACCCGGCCAACCATTCCTTGGGCACCGCGTTCAGCGCCGGTTCCAGGAAGGGATCGACCAGCACGTTCGCCGGGGACACGGCGTTGGGACGGAAGACGGTCCAGGTGGAGAATTCGGTATGGCGCTCCCACTTCAGGCGGAAGCTGCCGAAGGAGCCGCTGTAATGGGTAGCCCCGGCGGGTGGGCGCGGCACGCCGGCCCAGTCGCACAGCTTCTCCAGATGCAGCCGGTCGGCCTCCGACGCGCCCTCCCCCGACAGCATCGCCAGCATGGTGGCGCGCACCGGGGTGGACAGGACCTCCGGCGGGCGGGTGTGCACCTCGTTGGTCAGGGTCACGCGCAGGGCGTGGTTCTTCAGGGGGTGGGCCAGGGAGCGCGCGTCTCCGTTGCCGGTGCGGCCCATCGCCAGCGCGTCGTCGGTCATAGTGGCCATTCCCCTTCCGAGCCCCATCCGCCCATGGACGACGAGCCTTGCCGGATGGTCCGCCCGTCGCCACACTATAAGTCTGATCTTAGACCACATCGCGCGTGCGGGTGCGAGAGCGCCGGTGCCGCATCGTTGTCCTACGATAGACCGATACCCCGGAGTTCCCATGAGCGCGCTTGCCGTCACCGACGATCTGTTCTTCAACCGCGCCGGCCTGGACCGTTCCCGTGTCGAGGGGGTGGTGGCCGACGCGCTGCGGGGGGCGGACGACGGCGAACTGTATTTGGAATATTCGCAGAGCGAATCGCTGGGCTGGGACGACGGCAAGCTCAAGGCGGCCAGCTTCGACACCACCCAGGGCTTCGGCCTGCGCGGCATCGCCGACGAGGCGACCGGCTTCGCCCACGCCTCCAGCCTGTCTGAGGACGCCATCCGCCGCGCCGCCGCGACGGTGCGCGCCGTCCAGGCCGGGCACGCCGGCACCTTCGCCGAGCCGCCCGCCGGCACCAACCGCGCGCTCTACATCCCGGACAACCCCCTGCCCCTGGTCCCCTTCGAGGCGAAGGTGAAGCTGCTGGCGGAGATCGACGCCTACGCCCGCGCCAAGGACCCGCGGGTGCGGCAGGTCTCCTGCTCGATCAGCGGCGAGTGGCAGGCGGTGCAGATCATCCGCGCCGATGGCGTGCGGGTGGCCGACCTGCGCCCGCTGGTCCGGCTGAACGTCTCCGTCGTGGTGGCCGAGGGCGACCGCATGGAGACGGGCGGCTACGGCGGCGGTGGGCGCGTCACCTACGAGCACTACATGCAGCCGGAGACGTGGCGGGCCTTCGTGGACGAGGCGCTGCGCTCCGCGCTCGTCAACCTGTCCTCCGTTCCGGCCCCGGCGGGCGAGATGACCGTGGTTCTCGGCAACGGCTGGCCGGGCATCCTGCTGCACGAGGCCATCGGCCACGGGCTGGAGGGCGACTTCAACCGCAAGAAGACCTCGGCCTTCGCCGGGCTGATGGGCCAGCGCATCGCCGCCCCCGGCGTGACCATCGTGGACGACGGCACCATCGAGAACAGCCGCGGCTCGATCACCGTCGACGACGAGGGCACCCCCGGCCAGTGCACGACGCTGATCGAGGACGGCATCCTGGTCGGCTACATGCAGGACCGCATGAACGCCAGACTGATGGGGATGCGCCCGACCGGCAACGGGCGGCGCCAGAGCTTCGCCTGCCACCCCATGCCGCGCATGACCAACACCGTGATGCGCCCCGGCGCCTACGAGCCGGAGGAGATCATCAAGTCGGTCAAGAAGGGCCTCTACGCCAAGAACTTCGGCGGCGGGCAGGTGGACATCACCAGCGGCAAGTTCGTCTTCTCCGCCAACGAGGCCTATCTGATCGAGGACGGCAAGCTCGGCCCGGCGGTGAAGGGCGCGACGCTGATCGGCAACGGCCCGGACAGCCTGACCCGCGTGTCGATGATCGGCAACGACACCAAGCTGGACCCCGGCGTCGGCACCTGCGGCAAGGACGGCCAGGGCGTTCCCGTGGGCGTAGGCCAGCCGACCCTGCGCCTGGACGGCCTGACCGTGGGCGGCACGGCGGCCTGACCGCCGCCACCGCTTCCCTTTCCTGCTTCGGAGGTTCCGCCCGTGTCGTCCCTCGCGCTGGTTTCGACCTTCTGTCCCGACCGCGTCGGTCTCGTCTCGGCGGTCACCGGCCATCTGTTCGGGCTGGGGGCCAACCTGCGCGACGCGACCTTTGCAGTGATGGGGGCCGGGGCGGAGTTCTCGGCGGTCTGCGAACTCCCCGACGGCGTCCCCGTCGGGGAGGTGCAGGAGGGGCTGGCCAGCCTGCCGGAGCTGGCCGGCGCGCAGATCAAGGTCACGCCCTTCGACTTCGATCCCAACCCCGGCCCGCTCGCCCGCATCACCCACCGCGTGGAGGTGTCGGGCGGCGACCAGCCCGGCCTGATCGCCCGCTTGTCGGAAATCTTCACCCAGTTCGAGGCGAACATCGTCCGGCTGGACGCCCAGACCCTGCCGGAACGGGAAGGCGGGCATTACACCATCCGCTTTGCCGTCTCGATCCCGCCGGAGCGCGCCGGCACCTGCCTGTCCGCGATCGCCAACACCGCGGAGACGATGGGCCTGACCTGCACCGCCGAACCGCTGTAACGCTTCTCGTGCATCAGCCCGCTTGCCCCCTCTCCCCTCCGGGGAGAGGGTTGGGGTGAGGGGGTTGAGCTTTTGCCGAACCTTCCGCCACGCGCATCCCCCACACCCGCCCGCTTCGCGGACACCCTCTCCCCAGAGGGGAAAGGGATAAAGGTTGCATTCATACGCATGAAAATGCCATGGATCGGGAATTATCCCCGATCATTTCCACCATGGCGTGAATCGCGTTCTCCTTGCCCTGGCGCTGTCCTTCGCCACCCTGCCCGCTCGGGCGGAGGGGCTTGAGGCGACCCTGTCCGACTGGGGAACCGCCGGGCTGCTTCAAACACCGACCGCGCGCGGCATGCCGGACGGCTCCGTCACCGCCGGCTTGACCGCTCTCGGTGGCCTCCATCGGCATGTCTTCGCCGGAGCGCAGCTCCTTCCCGGCCTGGACGTCACCCTGCGCAACAGCACCTACCCGAGTTGGCACGGTCTCAGCGAGCCAGGGGTGGACGTCAAGCTGCGCCTGCTGCGCGAGGGTCCCTGGTTGCCGGCGTTGGCGGTCGGTGGTCGGGACGTCACCGGCGGCGGGTTGGACCTGCCCGGCAAGGGCCGCTTCGCGGGGGAGTATCTGGTCGCCTCGCGCCGCTGGTGGAACGTCGATCTCAGCCTGGGCATCGGCTGGGGTGGGCTCGGCGACTATGGGCATGTCCGCAACCCGCTGCGCTTTCTCGGCGGGCGATTCAAGCGTGACCGCGACCCGGCGAAGGCGTCGTCCCGCGGGCCGGAGGCGTGGTTCACCGGGGAGCGCGCGGCCCTGTTCGGCGGCGTCGAGTGGCACACGCCGCTGGAGGGGCTCAGCGTCAAGCTGGAATACAGCGCCGACAGCTTCCGCGCCCAACAGCAGGACGATCCGAACTTCCAGCCCGGCCTGCCGCTGAACGCCGGTCTGGCCTACCGTCCCTGGAACTGGCTGGAGCTGGGCGCCGGGGTCGAGCAGGGTTCGCGCGCCATGCTGCGCCTCGCCGCGCGCTTCGACCCGCAGGAGGAAGGAGAAGCCACCGCGCTCACGCCGCCGCCTGTGGTCGGCGCCCGCCCCGCTGCGCCGGACACCGCGCTGCCCGCCTCGGACATCGCGGCTCTGGCCCGGCTGCACCGGCTGCCCGCCCGCACCGCGTTGGTCGACGGCGACCGGGCGGCCCCTGTGGCTGGACCCACGAGTGGTGTGGTCCCGGCCGCCGGAGGTCGAATGGCTCACCGTCGTCACCGGCAACGCCGGGTTGGACGGCACGACCGTCACCCTGTCGCGTCGCGCCGTTGAGCAGGCGGCCGGCCATCGCGGCAGCCCCGAGGAAATCTGGCGGACAGCCCGCGTGGACCGCTCCGCCGGCCCTCCACCGGCTTGGCCGGCGCGGCTCGCCCTGACCGTCACCCCGACCCTGGAAGCCAGCCTGTTCGAACAGAGCGCCCCGCTGGTGCAGCGGACCTACGGCGACACCGTGCTGACCGCGGAACCGTTGCGCGGGCTGGTTCTCAGCGGCGGGCTGCGGGTGAACGTCAGCCACAACCTCCACCTCCTCGACACCAACGCCATCCCGGCGGCGGAGCCGGTGCGCAGCGACCTGCCGCGCTACGCCGACCGCCTCGCCGCGGTCGAGCGGCTGTACGCGGCGTGGCTCGCCGCTCCTTCCGGGAGTTGGAGCACGCGCCTGTCCATCGGTCATTTCGAGGAGATGTTCGGCGGCGTGGGTGCGGAGGCGCTGTACCGCCCCCTGACGGCGCGCTGGGCGCTCGGGGTCGACCTCAACCGCGTCTGGAAGCGTCCGCCCGACGACGCGCTGCGCCTTGCCCCGGAAAGCGGGCGGAACACCGGGCACGCCAGCCTCTATTGGGAAGCGCCGGGGGCCGCCACGACGGGCGTGCTGCGGCTGGGCCGCTACCTCGGTGGGGATTGGGGCGGCACGCTGGAACTGATGCGCGCCTTTGACGGCGGCGTCCGCCTGTCCGCCCAGGTCACCTGGACCGAGGGCCCGGAGGGCGCGCAGAGCCGCTACGGCGGGCGGTTGGAGCAGGGCATCGCGTTGACGGTGCCCTTCAGTCCCGGAGGCTCCTGGCCGCAGGACGGGCGGCTGGCGACCGCGGTGAGCACCTTGGGACGCGACGCGGGGCAACGGCTGCGCCAGCCATTGCCCCTGTATGACGCGTCGGTCACGGCGGGTTACGGCCGCCTGACCGGATCATGGCCGCGGCTGATGGACTGAGCCGCGGCAAACTGAGATCCGTATAGTCCGGCGATCAGCGGATTTCGGAGATCGTCCCGGTCTTGGCATCGAGAAGCACGGTGCTCCAGGTGCCGTTGGCGGACTGGGCTTCCGCCACGTAGTTCTCACCCTGCTTGCGGAAGTCGCGGACCGAGGTGAAGCCGGCGGCGCTGAAGTAGTTCAGCAGCGAGGTCTGCATCAGCTCCTTGCGGTTCTGGCCGCGCTCGGCGCGCTGGGCGGTGTTCGGGTCGACGTTCATGATGACCTGCCGGTTGCCCTGCATGGTGTTGGGCATGGTGCCGGTGGCCGACCCGGTGGTCCCCATGGCGCCGCTGTTCGGCATGCTGTTGTTCATGGTGCCGGTCGAACCGTAGGTGCCGGGCGCCGCATAGGTGCCGGTGCTGCCGTAGGTGCCCGCGGTGCCGGCGCCGACGGTGGATTCGGCGCTGCCGCTGGTCACGCGGTCGGGCATGCGGCCGTCCGGCATCCGGCTCCGGGTCTGGTCGTTCCACGGCTCGGCCCGCTCGTTGGGCAGGCTTTCCACCTGCGGGCTGGTGGTCGGCAGGCCCGACGGGCTGGAACGCTCGTAGGGAACCTGCGGCGCGTTGTTCTGGTAGGTCTGGGCCATCGCGGCGGGAGCGGCGGCCAGGCTCGCGGCGAGAACGGCGAGGGACAGTTTGGCGTTCATGGCATCCTCTTCTCTCGATAGGGCGTCTCGCACCGGCGGAGCGGTGCCGCGCCTTTTCGCCCGCCCGGCCGGAACCAAGCAGGCTGGCGACCCCGACAACAGCGCTCGTCGGCGGTTGTTGCGGTCAAGCCAGCGTTATCGGGATGCCCCTCCCCCTTTTGGAACCGACCCTACCCAAAAAAAGCTCTTTGCGGCGACGGCGCCGCGGAACCTTTCAGAGTGGCGCCGTGTTCTGCACAATACTGACACGCTCTTCACAGAGTAGGACGTTCAACAGACTGCGCGCCGGACGAGCCGTCACGCGCTTCGGACCGGGCGGGGGAGGTTAGGATGCTCTATTGGGCACTTGTTTTCTTCGTGATCGCGCTGATTGCCGGCGCACTCGGTTTCGGCGGGATTGCGTCAGCCTCTTCAGGCATCGCGCAAATCCTGTTCTTCCTTTTCCTGATCCTGTTCGCAGCGAGTTTGATTCTGGGCCTGGTCAGGCGCCGCTAGACCCAGCACCCGCCCGGAACCGTCCGGGCGGGCGTTTCCCGCAGCGCGCCCTTGCTTGGCCGTTCCCGTTTCGGAAGGCCAGGCTCGCGAGTACCCCGAAAGCCTCTCGATGTTAGCCTCGCACCTGACCGGCAACGCCCCATCCGGAGCGTTGCCGGTTTCTCTGTGCGCCCGGCGTGAGCGGTGATGACGTTCGGACGGATCAGTCCTCGTCGGTCGGGCTGTGCCCTTCCATGAGCTGGCGCAGGGCACGACGGCCGCGCGACAGGCGCGACTTCACGGTGCCGATGGAGATGCCGAGAATGTCGGCGGCCTCGCCATAGGAAATGCCCTCCAGCCCGATCAGCAGGACCACCTCCCGCTGTTCGGTCGGCAACAGGCCGAGCGCGCGCTTCAGGTCGCGCAGCTCCAGCCGGACGAACTGCCCGCCATGGGCAGCACCGATCGCCGCCTGCCCTTCCCCGTCGATGTCCACGACGGCCTGCCGGCGACGGATGCCGTTGATGTGCAGGTTGCGCAGGATGGTGAAGAGCCAGGCGCGCAGGTTGCTGCCGGGCCGCCAGAGATGCAGGCGCGACAGGGCGCGCTCCAGGCATTCCTGGACGAGGTCGTCGGCCAGCGTGGCGTCCCGCACCATGGCGCGGGCGAAACGGCGCAGACGGGGAATCTCCGCCTCGATCTGCGCGATGATCGCCGGATCGGGGGGCGCCAACGGCGCCGAGGGCATTTCCGCCGCGTCTTCGACGGCCGGTTCGTCGGCTTCGACGCCATCCTCGGCTTCGACCGCAACGTTCAACTCGTCCTCGTCCGCACGGCGGCTTCCCATCACCGGCTTGAGGGCGACGGGGTCAAGCGGCGCGGGGCTGCTTGCCGGACGGCGCAAGGAACTCGCGACGTGGTTCGCCATCGGTGGAACGCTGCCTCCCTGTGTACCGAAAGATGTCCCGATCATTCCGGGCGCGTCTGGAAACGCCCGAACCATCGCTCCGGCCCCCGCCTTGCGCCGAATGCGCGCGGGGCATAACCGGATTCTCCAACGACAATCGTCGGTCCATCAGTACGTAATGGCGCACCACAGGGGCTGCCAGTTGGGAAAAAGGCTAAGCCACTTAACAATTTGGCGAGATTACCCCTAAATGCCAAGGATCGCCCGATTGCTCCCGTAGCGTTCGACCGGGGATGAGGTATCGTCTCCGGACATACGGGAGGCTTCATGACTTTGCTCAAAAGGAAAAGGCCGGCTGGCTTTCACCAACCGACCTCAAATCTCCTTTGCGGGATAGCCATGTCTATGGCCAACGATGAATTCGCTCATTCATCCATCCGCAGGTCCGCTGCCGGCGGTTCTTCTTCTCTGTATAGGCGGCGTTTCCGTCCCTTAGCGGAAGTCTTATTTCATTGTGTTCCGCTTCCTCTCTTGGCCGGAACCATATCGCATTACGTCTTTAGCGGACAGCCGGACGTTGGCTCTAAGGCAGCGATCTTCCCGCATACGCCGAAAGACCGGTCGATTTCACCAATCGGCGGAAGGCGCTTCAAGGCGGTGAAAAGCGCGGTGGCGCTGGCCGCCGGCGGGCTGATCGCGTCCTTTCTGACGGCGCTGCCGGCGGCAGCCCAGGAAGCGCCCGCCCAGACGGGGACAACCCAGACGGCGGCGGCCCCACCCCCCGTCTTCCAGAGCTCGGGCGAGCGCACGATCCGCGCCCTGGAGGCGCTCGCCAGCAAGGGCAGCCCCCGCGCCCAGTATGAGCTGGCCATGCGCTACGAGGTCGGCAAAGGCGTGAACCGGGACGAGCGGATGGCCCTCTCCCTCTATTGCCGGGCGGCCCGCCAGGACTACGCCGAGGCGGCCTACCGCGCCGGGCGCATGCACATGGCCGGGCGTGGCGCGGTGTCGAAGGACGAGGAGCTTGGCCGCTCCTGGCTGCGCCGCGCCGCCCAGTTGGGCAATGAGGACGCGACCCGGATGGTCAAGCCGGTCAGCACCTCGGGCAAGAGCGCGGCGGGGAAGGCTCCCGACCGCTGCGAACCGCCGAGCGTGCGCTGGGGCGTGATCCGCATGCCGCCCAAGGAAATCCGCGCCATGGTCACCAAGATGGCCCCCAGCTACGGGCTCGACCCCGATCTGGTGCTGGCGGTGATCGCCGTGGAGTCCGGCTACCGCGTGGATGTGGTGTCGGAAAAGAACGCCATGGGGCTGATGCAGCTGATCCCCGAGACGGCGGAGCGCTTCGGCGTGACCAAGCCCTTCGATCCCGAGCAGAACTTGCGCGGCGGCATGAAGTATCTGCGCTGGCTGCTGGCCTATTTCGACGGCAACGTGACGCTGGCGCTGGCCGGCTACAACGCGGGCGAAGGGGCCGTGCTCCAGTACAAGGGCGTTCCGCCCTACCGCGAGACGCAGGATTACGTGGTCAAGGTCCACAGCGTCTACCCGCGCCGCGTCCATCCTCACGACCCCGGCGTGGTGCGCTCCGCCGGTCTGCCCGCCGCCAAGCAGGAGGAGGTCGCCGAGTTGAGCGGCTCGCGTTCCGGCGGCGCTTCGAAGCGCTGAGGCCGAAACGAGGACCCAAAACGACGACGGCCCGCCGAAAGGCGGGCCGTGGATCGTTGATGCCGGAAAGGATGGCGTCCCCTAGGGGATTCGAACCCCTGTTACCGCCGTGAGAGGGCGGTGTCCTAGGCCTCTAGACGAAGGGGACCTTCATCGGGCGATGCTCGGTTGCCAGCCGAACGAAAGTGGCGTCCCCTAGGGGATTCGAACCCCTGTTACCGCCGTGAGAGGGCGGTGTCCTAGGCCTCTAGACGAAGGGGACAGTCTTTCGTCGTCTGACGACGTGGCGTCGTCGGCGTGGCGGGTTTTTAGCGAACCCACCCTGCCCGATCAAGCCTTTTCTGACAGATCTTTGGCGATTTTCAGAAAAGAGTTCACGACGGCCTGCGGCGTGTCGAAGGCGGTGACCAGACGCAGCAGATCGCCCTCCCAACGGTAGAAGCGGTAGCCCGCCGCCTCCAGCCCGTCGGCCACCGCTGCGGGCAGGCGCACGAAGACCTCGTTGGCCTCCACCGGATGGGCCAGTTCCGCCCCCGGCAGCGCGGCGAGGCCCTGCGACAGCCGGTCGGCCATGGCGTTGGCGTGGCGGGCCAGCCGGAGCCACAGATCGTCGGCCAGCCAAGCGTCGAGCTGCGCCGACAGGAAGCGGCCCTTGGACACCAGATGCCCGGCCCGCTTGCGCAGGAAGCCGAAATCCTCGGCCAGCGCGGGGTTGAAGAACACCACCGCCTCCGCGGCGAGGCAGCCACCCTTGGTGCCGCCCAGCGACAGCACGTCCACCCCGGCCTTCCAGGTCACCTCCGCCGGCGCGCAGCCCAGCCGGGCCACCGCGTTGGCGAAGCGGGCGCCGTCCATGTGCACCGCCATGCCGTGGGCGTGGGCGACGTCGGACAGGGCCGCCACCTCCTGCGGGCGGTAGACCGTGCCGGCCTCCGTCGCCTGGGTCAGGCTGAGGGCGGCGGGCTGCACCCGGTGGACCACCCCGATGCCCGCACCGCCGAGCGCCGCGGTCAGCGCGGCGGGGGTCAGCTTGCCGCCCTCCCCGGCCAGCGGCACCAGCTTGGCCCCGCCGGTGGCCATCTCGGGCGCGCCGCACTCATCGACGTGGATGTGGCTTTCCTGGTGGCAGTAGACCGCGCCGTAGGGCGGGACCAGGGCCGACAGGGCCAGCGCGTTGGCGGCCGTCCCGGTGGCGACCGGAAACACCGTCACCTCGGCCTCGAAGTGGGCCGACAGGCGCCGGGTGACGCTGGCGGTCAGCGGGTCCTGCCCATAGGGGTCGGCGGACCCGATCGCGGCCGCGGCCAGGGCGTTGACCACCTCCGGCGCGGCGCCGGCCACATTGTCGCTGCGGAAGTCGTACACAAAGGCGTCGGTCATGGCGCGGCTCCGGCGGTAACGGTCACGGCGATGGCGCCGGTGCGCGGGTCCATCACATAGAGGCGGTCCGCGGCGTCCGGTATGGTGACGCGGAAGACGACGCGGTTGCCCACCGCCACCGGCTCGCCCAGGCGCGCGCCCGCCGGCAGGCCCAGCACAACCTCCTCCGTCCGGCCGGCGGCGGCGGTTGCCCGCTCGGCATCCATGGCGGCCCGGCGCTCCGGATCGTTGATGCGCTTGTAGAGTTCGACGCCGAGGAACGCGAAGCCGGCGATGATCATCACGCCCATGATGACGATGAGTGCCTTGAGGAACTGCACGGTTTGGGGTCCACTCTCGCGCGAATGTGAGGAGTTTTGCCGAACGATGCCCGAACGCACCGAATTCGACGACGATGAGGACGAATACACCGGAACGCAGGATGGCGAAACCGGCGAAGGCACGCGGCAGCGCTGGAGCGTTCCCGACGATGTCGGCGGCCATCGGCTCGACAAGGCCCTGGCTTCGGGGCTTCCCGGCCTGTCGCGGTCGCGTGTGCAGGCGCTGCTGGAGAAGGGTTGCGTGCAGGACGGCACCGGGCGGACGGTCACGGACCCGTCGATGAAGGTCAAGCCCGGACAAACTTTCGACGTTTTCATCCCCGAAGCTGAACCTGCACAGCCCGAGGCCCAGGACATACCCCTGGACGTGGTCTATGAGGATGAGGACGTGTTGGTGATCGACAAGCCCGCGGGCATGGTGGTCCACCCCGCCGCCGGCAATCCGGACGGCACGCTGGTCAATGCCCTGCTCGCCCATTGCGGCGACAGCCTGTCGGGGATCGGCGGCGTGCGGCGTCCGGGCATCGTCCACCGGCTCGACAAGGACACCAGCGGCCTGATGGTCGTCGCCAAGAACGACCGCGCGCACCACGCGCTGACGGAGCAATTCTCCGGCCGCACGCTCAGCCGCACTTACCAGGCGCTCGTCTGGGGCGTCCCCTCCCCCCGCGAGGGGCGGATCGAGGGCAACATCGGGCGCAGCAGCAGCGACCGCAAGAAGATGGCCGTGGTCACCGGCGGCGGGAAGCACGCCGCCACCCGTTACCGCGTCGTCCGCTCCTTCGGCACGGCGCTGGCGCTGGTCGAATGCACGCTGGAGACCGGGCGCACCCACCAGATCCGCGTGCACATGGCGCACATCGGCCACCCCATCGTGGGCGACCCGCTCTATGGCAAGGGGCGTGCCGGACGTGCCGGCGGCAAGCACGCCTCAGCCCTGCCGGAACCCGATCGCGAGCGGTTTGTTGGCTTTCCACGGCAGGCGTTGCACGCTGTGGGATTGACCTTCCGCCATCCCGCAACAGGGGAGACGGTCCGCTTCCAGGCGCCGCTACCCACGGATATTAAAGATTTGTCAGATTTCTTAGAATCCCTGTAATCCACTATACCCGCGCGCAGAAGTCGGTTATTCTTCGCGTCAACAGCCACCAACGCTCACGCTTGCATCCGGGACCATCCTCGGCGGATCGAACGGGCAAGCGTACGGCGAGGCGGCGCAGAACAGTGAACGGCCGTGTGCCCGTCAGAAGGCACGAACAACAGCCGTCGGAGAGGGTCCAACATGGCGACGACATCCAGCGTTCCGGTCATCAGTTCCGAAAGCAACCTCTCGCGCTACCTCCAGGAAATCCGCAAGTTCCCCATGCTCGCGGCGGAGGAGGAGTACATGCTGGCCAAGCGCTGGCAGGAGATCGAGGATTCGGACGCCGCGCACAAGCTGGTGACCAGCCATCTGCGGCTCGTGGCGAAGATCGCCATGGGCTACCGCGGCTACGGCCTGCCGCTGTCGGAGCTGATCTCCGAGGGCAACGTGGGCATGATGCAGGCGGTGAAGCGGTTCGACCCCGACCGCGGTTTCCGGCTGGCGACCTACGCCATGTGGTGGATTCGCGCCGCCATCCAGGAATACATCCTGCACAGCTGGTCGCTGGTGAAGATGGGCACCACGGCGGCCCAGAAGAAGCTGTTTTTCAACCTGCGCCGCCTGAAGGGCCAGATGCAGGCCATCGAGGAGGGCGACATGTCGCCCGAGCAGGTGCGCCACGTCGCCACGACCCTCGACGTGCCGGAGCAGGACGTCGTCAACATGAACCGCCGCCTGGGCGCACCCGACCATTCGCTGAACGCGCCGCTGCGCGCCGACAGCGAGGGCGAGTGGCAGGACTGGCTGGTCGACGAGACGGCGAACCAGGAAATCTCGCTCGCCGAGAACGAGGAGCTGGGTAAGCGGCGCAAGCTGCTGACCGCCGCCATGGAGAACCTGAACGAGCGCGAGCGCGACATCCTGGTGGAGCGCCGCCTGCGCGACAACCCCACCACGCTGGAGGATCTGTCGCAGAAGTACGGCATCAGCCGCGAGCGCGTCCGCCAGATCGAGGTGCGCGCCTTCGAGAAGCTCCAGAAGGCCATCCGCAACGCCGCGGTGGAGCAGAAGCTGGCTGGGTGATTAACCCTCTCCCCTCTGGGGAGAGGGTGGTCCGAAAGGGCCGGTGAGGGGGATGGGCGTGGCGGTACGTCCGGCACAAGCACATCCCCCTCACCCTAACCCTCTCCCCGGAGGGGAGAGGGGACATTGTATGAAGTCGCCGCCCTCACGCCCCCGCGGGTTCGGCCAGTTGATCCTGCTCGTCCGGCGAGAGGCTGCCGGCCTCGTCGAACAGGTCGCCGGCGACCTCCGGTCCCCATTCCTGGACGAGGCCGACCTTCACGTCCTTCAGGGCGCTGACCCGCTTTTCGGCGCGCATCACCTCGAAATTCGCCACCATCGGCGGGATGCCGAAATAGAGCGCCCAGCCGATCGCCGCCGCCCCATACATGATCAGCCAAGCCAGCGGGTCCATGAAGATCTTGCCGGCGGCCCCGATGGTGTGGTTGTGCTTCCACAGCTCGATGGCGTAGGGCATGCAGCCGCAGAAATTCAGCCCGCCGACGGTGATCGGCGCCGATTTCTCCGGGTCGCGGTCGGTGACGTAGGCGACGATGGTCGGGATCATGCCGATGCCGAACAGGATCGAGGTGGGCAGCACCACCAGACCCGCCGGGATGATCAGCAGGATCAGCGTCAGCATGCTGCCCTTGCGCTTCTTCTTCTTTCCGCCGCTCTTGCCGCCGCGCGCCATGGGTGCCACCCGATCCTTGGTTTGAAGGCCGCCGTCAGAAGGCGAAGAAGAGGATGATGCCGCCGACCAGAAGGGTCGACAGCAGGCTCGACACGATGGCCGCCACCTGCCGGCCGGACGATTCGATGATGCTGTTCCGGTCGCCGATGCTCTGCCGCAGTTTGTTGATCTCGGCGTCGGCCTCGCGGTAGGCGATCTGGGCGGCCTCGAACTCCAGCTTGTCGCGGCGCAGCGCCTCCGGATCGTCGACGATCTTCAGCAGGTCGCCGAGGCGACCGTTGTGGGCGGCAGAGTCGGCCAGCTTGCGCACATTGTCCTGGTGCGGCCGGCTGTGGAAGCGGCGGAAGGCCGGGTCGAGCAGCGACACCACCCAGGCGGCGAGGTGCGACAGCCCGTCGGTGCCGGTGCGCGCCTGCACGTCGGCCAGGATGGTCAGCATGGCGATCACCCGGCGCATCGGCTCAATGCTGGAGCCGAGCTGGGTGTAGAGCATCTCGTCGGTCCGCCGGTGCCGCACCGCCAGGAAGGCGGCGACGTGGCGGTCGATGGGGTCCTTGTGCCGCTCGCTCCCTGCTCCCATCCAGTCGAGCGCGCGCAGCAGCTCCGCCGGATTGGTCGGCATCTGCTTGGCGATCAGCGGGCTGATGCAGGGCATGGTGGGGTTCATCTCGTAGAGCACGCGCTCCACCCCCAGACCGTGGCCCGTGCGGTCCAGCAGACCGCGGACCTGATCGAAGTTCTGCACCATCGGCACGAACTCCGGCTTGAAGTCGCTCTGCACGCTCACCCAGAACATGGGAAGCTGGTTGGCCAGGACCTCGGCCGACGGCTGCGGCGACTCGCCGCGCAGGAAGGCTTCGGCCAGCATGGTGCCGATGCCGTCGGGCATCATCGCCTTGCCGCGGTAGCGGATGGGTGCGCCGGGGTCCAGCGCCATGCAGACGCGCGACACCAGCCGTTCGGCCATGCTGCCGCCCTTGCCGGTGGTCGAGGCGGTCTGCACCGCGTTCGCCACCGCTTCGGCCCGCGCGTCGTCGCCCATGGAGCGGCGCAGCCACTTGTCCAGCTCGCCGCCTTCGATGACCGTGGCGGCGGGCGCCACATGGCGGGCGAAGGCACGGGCCAGCGTCCGGCAATGCCAGTAATCCTGTCCCTGGAACTCCAGCGGACGGGCGGCGCGGCGCGGCACCTGCGGCTGCTTCGGGCTGAGGCGGCGCCCGGCGACCCAGAGGTCGAGGTCCTGAAGCGTCCAGCGCTGCTTGGGATCGTCCACCAGCAGGCCGCGGATCACCTCGCTGATGGCCAGCGGCAGGCGCATCTGGCCGACCAGCGCCGGGTAGGACCCGCGCTCGATCTTGGCCTGGAGGATCGCCTCGTCCTCCGCCGCCCCCACGGGGTTGCGCCCCAGCAGCAGGAGCAGCAGCGTGACGCCCAGCGAATAGAGGTCGTCGGCCATGGTGCCGGTGCCGCGCCCGGCCGGCGAGGCCATGCCGCGCTCCACCGTCTCCAGCAGGACCGTCTGGCCGTAGCCCGGCGGGGTGGACAGGCATTCGCCCAGCATCAGGCTGCTGGAGGCCAGATCGCGGTAATAGAGGTTGGTCGGGCGGATCGCGCCATGGACCACGCCGCGGCTCGACAGCTCCTTCAGTGCCGCGACCAGCGGGTGGATAATCTGCCGGGTCAGATGATCTTCGGGGATCGGGTCCGTGGCCTCGGTCAGGCTGTTCATCAACCGCTTGCCCGCCGGACGCTCGAAGATCATGCAGAGGCGGCGCCCCTGGCTCGCCGGCCAGTCCACCATGCCCCAGTCGAGCAGGCGCATGTGGGCTTGGTTGTCGAGGCTGGCGATGGTGGCGGCGATGTCGGTGCGGGCCAGCGTGGCGCCGTGGCCGATGATGGCGAAGGCTTCGGACCGCTTGTCACGCAGCGGCTTGGCCGTGTAGGCGTTGCCGCCGATGGCGTTGAGAGCGGCGAGCGGCGCGCTGGGGTGGATTTCGTACCGCTCGGCCAGCTTGACCGGCTCGGCGTTCGCCATCATCCGATCCGCGGCGGCTGCGGTCATGGCATCGGATGGCATGGCGTTCGAATCCCCGGAGCCTGCGAGCGTGTGCCAGCCTTAGTCGCTCGAAAAGGGCAAACAAATTGTTAACGCGGGGAAAGTGGTCGCATCGGGCCCCCTCCCCGACCCTCCCCCGCTTTTCGCGGGAGAGGGAGATAGTCCCCTCCCTCACCGAAGGTGGGGGAGGGTTAGGGAGGGGGCCCAAGGCCTACACCTTCACATCAATCCTGGAACGGGTCGTTCATCAGGATGGTGTCGTCGCGCTCCGGGCTGGTGGACAGCAGGGCCACCGGAGCCTGGATCAGCTCTTCCACATGACGGACGTACTTCACCGCCTGGGCCGGCAGCTCCGCCCAGGAGCGGGCGCCCTGAGTGCTGTCCTTCCAACCCTCGAAGGTCTCGTAGATCGGCTCGACGCGGGCCTGGGCGCCGGCGTTGGCCGGGAAGTAATCCAGCTCCTGCCCGTCCAGACGGTAGCCGACGCACACCTTGATCTCGTCGAAACCGTCCAGCACGTCCAGCTTGGTCATGGCGATGCCGTCGATGCCGCCGGTCTTCACAGCCTGGCGCACCATCACGGCGTCGAACCAGCCGCAACGGCGCTTGCGGCCGGTGACCACGCCGAACTCCTTGCCACGCTGGCCGATCAGCTCGCCGACGTCGTCGAACAGCTCGGTCGGGAACGGGCCGGAACCGACGCGGGTCGTGTAGGCCTTGCAGATGCCCAGCACATAGCCGACGGCGCGCGGGCCCATGCCGCTGCCGGCGGCGGCGTTGCCGGCCACCGTGTTGGAGGAGGTGACGTACGGATAGGTGCCGTGGTCGATGTCGAGCATCTGGCCCTGGGCGCCTTCGAACAGGATGCGCTTGCCGGCGCGGCGCAGCTCGTCCAGCGTCTTCCAGACGACCGAGGCGTAGGGCAGCACCTGCGGGGTGATCTCGCGCAGCGGGTCCAGCAGGTCCGCCGGCTTCATCTCCGCAGCACCCAGGCCGCGGAGCAGCAGGTTGTGGTGGGCCAGCAGGGCGTCCACCTTCTCCTTCAGCACCGCCTCGTCGCCGAGATCGCAGAGGCGGATGGCCCGGCGGGCCACCTTGTCCTCATAGGCCGGGCCGATGCCGCGGCCGGTCGTGCCGATCTTGCCGGCGCCGCGGGCCTCCTCGCGCGCCTTGTCGAGCGCGCTGTGGACCGGGAGGATCAGCGGAACGTTCTCAGCGACCTGGAGCGTGGCGGGGGACACGTCCACGCCCTGGCTCTTGATCGCCGTCACTTCGCGGATGAAGGCCCAGGGGTCGAAGACGACGCCGTTGCCGATGATCGACAGCTTGTTCGGCCGAACCACGCCCGAAGGCAGCAGGCTCAACTTGTACGTCACGCCGTTGATCACCAGCGTGTGGCCGGCGTTGTGACCGCCCTGGAAGCGCACCACCACGTCGGCCCGGCTGGACAGCCAGTCGACGATCTTGCCCTTGCCCTCGTCGCCCCACTGGGCGCCGACCACCGCCACGTTGGCCATGTGTGTCTCCGCAAAAAAAGAAGGCAGAAAGAAAACGTTGCCCATGCAAAGGCATCCCCCGACCTTGCGGGGGAAGCCTCATCGTGAAGTCTCAAGTCAGCGGCGTGACCGTGCCGCCGTCCAGACGGTGACCGCAGTCCAGCCGTCGGGCCTCCGCCGCCGCGTCCGCCACGGGGGCCAGCCCCGCCACGGTGACCCAGCCCTCGGCGCGCAGCTTGCCCGCTGCGGCCCAGGAGGTGCCATGCGGCACATAAACGCGCTTGGCCGGCTCCGGCGCCGGAACGGCGCGCAGGAGCGTGTCCATGTAGAGGGTGAAGCCGGTCCCCGGCTCGCCCTCCTCTTCCACGCCCGGACGCACGCCGGCGCGGTAGCGGCCCCCCGCCCCCAGCTCGCCGCGCACGTCGCGCGCGAACAGGGTGAAGCTGAGGCCGGTCTGGTATTCGAAGCCGCGGTGCTCCACCAGATCGACGGTGATCGTCAGATCGGGGCGCGCGGCGCGCAGCAGGCGCAGGGCGTCGGTCAGGCGGCGCCGGTCCTTCTCCGCCGTCTCCGGCAGGGGCAGCGCCGACAGAACCTCCATGGCGCGCTCCGCCGGGCCGGAGGCGGCCATCAGCGTTTGCAGCAGCGAGGCCGCCGGACCGCCGACCGCGCTCACCGCCGCGGCGTCCTTCTTGTCCAGCGCCTCGCGCAGGCGGGCGGTCTCCTCCTCGCCGAGCCCGAGGCCGCGGCAGACGCGCGCCACCATGGTCGGAACGCAGAGATCGACGGACAGGTGCCGCACCCCCACCCCTTCCAGGGCGTGGGCGGCGAGCAGGATCACCTCGGCGTCCGCCTCGGCCTCCAGCGGGCCGATCAGCTCGACGCCGACCTGGGTGATCTGCCGCTCCGGGCGGAGCTGCGAGCCCTTCACGCGCAGCACCGGCCCGGCGTAGCACAGCCGCACCGGGCGGGCGCCGTTCTTCAGCCGGGTGGTGGCGATGCGCACGATCTGCGGGGTTATGTCGGCGCGCACGGCCATCATGCGCTGCGACAGCGGGTCCATCAGCCGGAAGGTCTGCTTCGCCATGGCGGCGCCGGAACCGGACAGCAGATTGTCCTCGAACTCGACCAGCGGCGGCTCGACGCGCTCGTAGCCGTGGGCGGTGAAGTCCGCCAGCAGGCGCGCCACCGCCGCCGCTTCGTGCGCCGCTTCGGGCGGCAGCACGTCGTGCAGGCCGGCGGGCAACAGGGCGGAGCTCAGGGAATCAGCGGGCATGGCCTGCGTCGTCTCGTCGAATGGGTGGCAAACCGTCGGCATGGCGAGAGCCCGCACGTCCGGTGGGCATGCGGTGCTCGGGCATACGGAGCGGGTCAATACCCCACCCCGCCTTCCTCATGCAAACGGAAAAGCCCCGCGGCTCATGCCCGTCTCCCCTGCGCCGACGACAGGCGCCCGTCCGGCGCGGTTCGGAACATGAATGCATTCCAATCTAATCTTTGTTGAGTTTGATGCGAAATCTCCGGCATCCTGTGTACGAACCGTGCCGGCAGCAGCGGGGCAATGGCACCATGGCACGCGCGTCCGCCAGCTACGAAGTGCAGATTTACGCCCAGGACCACTGGGTCCTCGAAGGCCGCTTCGATACCGAGGCGGAGGCGCTGGTCTTCGGCCGCAAGGCGCTGTCCGGCGGCAAGGTCGAGGGCATGCGGGTGGTGCGCGACTGGCGGCGCCCGGACGGCCGCCATGTCGAGACGGAAGTCCATGTGGAGTTCCGTCAGGTCTCCCGCACGGTGGCCGCCTCCCCCATCGACGAGGCGCCGGCGCTCTGCCTCACGCTCGACCATTGCTACGGCGTGCAGAGCCGGATGGCTATGAACCGCGTCCTGCGCAATTACGTGGAGCGCGCGGTGGTCACCCCGACCGAAGTGCTGCACAACCACGCGGAACTGGCGCGGCTTCTCAACACCGACAACCTCGTGCCCACCGCAGTCGGTCGGGTCGCCGCGCTCCAGGCGGAAAAGGCCGGGACGGACGGGCGCGGGCGACGCGACGCGCTGAACCTGCTGATGCACGAACTGACCGACCGGGCGCGCGTCGCCGCCGCGCGCAAGGACCTGCCGGCCATCGCCGCCACCGGCTTCCGCCCCATGTTCGACCGGCTGGATTCGAGCCTGCCGGCGGCGGAGCGCGACTTCCTCGCCTGCGTGGTCCTGTCGCGCGAGCTGGTGCAGATGCGCAACTGGCTGGCCAAGCTGGACTTCCTGGGGGAGCTGGCGCGGGAGGGCGGGACCGCGGCCGACCGCCCGCTGGGGCTGCTCGACGGCGTGATCGCCGACGTTCTGGGCGCCCCCTCCGTCGCACAGGAGCTTCTGGGCGTCCAGGGCAGCCTCGCGGAAGCGCTGTGCAACCTGATCGACCTGTCGCGGGGCCGCCTGTCCCCGGCCAAACGGGCGGAGGATGATCGTGCCGTCCAACTGAACGAGCTTCTCGCCTTCCACGACCTCGACCAGACGCGGCTGGTTATCCTGGATCTGGTGCGCCGGCAACTGAAGGGCACGCAGCCGCTCTACCGCTCCGACCCGTCGCTGGAGATGGACGCCTTCCAGGAGATCCTGAAGCGCACGCTCGGCCCCGACGGGCCGGCCGGGGGCGGTCCGATGGCGGAGGCGCTGGTCCTGCGCTACCTGCGCTTCCTGGAGGGCGGCGGGGCGCCGGGCCGCAAGCAGGCCATCACGGAGGTGACCGGCCGCATCCCCGACGCGCGGGACCGGGTGCGCTTCCTGCTTGCGCTGGCCGACTCTGACCTCGGCCATGGGCACGCCGGGGACATCGCCCGGCTGCTGCACGCGCTGACCGGCAACCCGGCGGGCTATGGCCGCTTCATCCACCCCCGCCTGCCGCCGCGCGACAATCTGGAAGCGCTGACCCTGCTCTATTGCCAAGCCGCCGACTCGGCGCTTCCGGAGGATGCGCGGACCCGCCTGACCGGCGACCTCGACGCGCTTCTGGTGGCCTACATCACCGAGGACCGGGTGGTGGAGCGGCTGGACGATCCCGGCGATGCGCTGCGGCTGCGCGCGAACCGTCTGCTGCAGGTCTGCGCGCCGGGAATCCTGCGCAGCCGGCGGGCCCTGGAGATGGTCCGGCGCCGCGTGGTCGAGCATCTTCGCCAACCGCAATTCGACCGGAAATACGTGGAGGACCTGCCCGACGCGGCGGCGCAGCAGCGCGCCCTGCGGGAGTTCTACCGCATGTTGGGAGAAGCCGGTTTCGTGTGAACCTCGGACGGTCCGACCGCCCCGATGCCGATGGACAGCACCCGCCCCTTTGGATAATCAGCGCATTACATCGGCAAAGACGGGGGGCCGCCATCGGCCTCCGCGGCGACGAAGGGCACAGCCTTGGGCAATGGCGTCGGCAATGGAATTGCGCTGGGACCGGTCTTCCACATCATCGGCATCCTTCTGACCATCCTGGGGCTCGGCATGCTGGTGCCGGCGCTGGCCGACGCCGCCGTGGGCAACAGCGACTGGACGGCCTTCGTCGGTTCCAGCGCGGCGACGCTGGCGGTCAGCGGCGGCATGGTGCTGGCGACGTCGAGCAAGGAGCACGCGCGCTTCACCGTGAAGCAGCATTTCCTGCTGACCACGCTGTCCTGGTGCGTTCTGGCGACCTTCGGCGCCCTGCCCTTCATGATCTCCGCCGCCCGCCTGTCCTTCACCGACGCCTATTACGAGGCGATGTCGGGCCTCTCCACCACCGGGGGCACGGTGATCGTCGGGCTGGACGACGCCCCGCCGGGGGTCCTGCTGTGGCGCTCGCTGCTGAACTGGTTCGGCGGGGTCGGCATCATCGTCATGGCGATCGCGGTGCTGCCCATCCTGCGGGTCGGCGGCATGCAGCTCTTCCGCACCGAGTCCTCCGACAAGGGCGACAAGCCCTTCGCCACGGTGCAGGACACCGCCGGCGCCATCGCCATGATCTATCTGGCGCTGACCATCCTGTCGGCGGTGGCCTACCATCTGGCCGGCATGACGTGGTTCGACGCGATCAACCACGCCATGGCTTCCATCGCCACCGGCGGCTTCTCGACCAAGGACGCCTCGCTCGGCTGGTTCGACTCCCACGCGGTGCTGTGGGTGGCGACCGTTTCGATGATCTGCGGGGCCTTGCCGCTGACTTGGTACATCCGCCTGCTGCGCGGCCAGCGCAACGCGCCGCTCTCCGGCGACAGCCAGGTGAACGCGCTGCTGGCGATCCTGCTGGTGGCCGGGGGCGCCATGACGGTGTGGGCCTTCACGGTGGTCGGCCTGCCCTTCCGGGACGCGCTGAGCCATTCGGCGGTGAACGTCACCTCGATCATCACCGGGACCGGCTTCGTCTCCACCGACTATTCGACCTGGGGCAGCTTCGCCGTCGTCGCCTTTTTCTTCTTCTACTTCATCGGCGGCTGCACCGGATCGACGGCGGGGTCGATCAAGGTCTTCCGCTGGCAGGTGCTGGCCTTGTCGATGCTGAACCAGATGCAGCGGATGCTGAAGCCGAACCGCGTGCTGGTCCCGCTCTACCAGGGCAAGGTGCTGGACGAGGATGTGGTCGGCTCGGTCATCAACCTCGCCTTCGCCTTCATGGCGGCCTTCGGCATCCTGTCGCTCCTGGTCGCCGCAATGGGCGTGGACTACCTGAGCGCGGCCAGCGCCGTCGCCTCCGCACTGGCGAACGCCGGGCCGGGGCTGGGGCCGGTGGTCGGCCCGGCGGGCACCATGGCCCCCCTGCCCGACGCCGCGAAATGGGTGCTGAGCTTCGCCATGCTGTTGGGTCGGCTGGAGGTCTTCACCGTGCTGGTGCTGATCCTGCCGAGCTTCTGGCGGGATTGACCGGGCCATGAAAATGGCCGCGCAGAAACGACTCAGCCGCGCAGCCTGTCCAGAATCTGTTGGCTGTGATTCACCCCACCAAAGAAGACGGCGAGAATCCTGACCTCGACCACCCCCTCATCGATTTGGAAATAGAAGATGAAATTTCGACTGGTGACGGTGCGGATGCCGGATCGAATTTCCGGATGCTCGGTGCCACGATGCGGATGGGCCTCGAAGGTCCGCATGTAGGAAAGGGCGTCGCCGATCCGCACGGCGGCCCGTTCCATCGCGCGCTCCCCATCGTCACCCAGGTCTCGATAAGCCTGAACGAGATGATCCTCGATCAGGTCGAGGTCTCGGGTGACGGAGGCCGCACGGCGGACCTTATAGAGCCGCACGCGCACGCCGCTTGCGCTCCAACATCGCCCGGGTTTCCGCTTCACCGTCATCAAGATCGACGAATGCACCGGCGCGGCGTTGGTCGATCAAGATCCGCAGCGCTTCGATCTCGGCGTTGCTTCTCTCGGTGTCGCGCCGAAGCATGTCGAGACCGCGCTGGAGCACCGCGCTGAGGCTTGGATACTGCCCGGTCTCGACAAGGCTGCGTGCGAAGGCTTCCTGTTCGTCGGTCAGCGAGATCGAGGTCTTCACGGTCATGCGTTGCCCTCCCTCACCAACCAAGTACTACCCAGTAGCACCAACGTCAAGGTTCAGCGCCCGAAGGTCTCCGCCTTGATCGTGGCGAAGGCCCAGTCGAGCCAGGGCAGGACCGCCTCCATGTCCTCGTTCTCCACCGTGGCACCGCCCCACAGGCGCAGGCCCGGAGGGGCGTCGCGGTAGGAGCCGGCGTCGAAGGCGGCCTCCTCCTTCTCCAGAAGTGCCGCGAGCTTCTTGGCGAAGTCGGCCTGGGCCTCCGGCGTCAGGGCGGTCACCTCGGGGTCGGTGAAGCGCAGGCAGATCGAGGTGCAGGAACGCGTCGCCGGATCGTCCCCCAGGAAGCCGGCCCAGGTCGAGGCCGCCACCCATTCCGAGACGATGCGCAGGTTCTGCTCCGACCGGCGGATGAGCTGGGTCAGGCCGCCGACCGACAGCGACCAGCGCAGCCCGTCGATGGCGTCCTCCACGCAGAGCATGGACGGCGTGTTGATGGTGTCGCCGACGAAGACGCCCTCGATCAGCTTGCCGCCACTGGTCAGGCGGAAAATCTTGGGCAGCGGGCGGTCGGGCTGGAAGCTCTCCAGCCGCGCCACGGCGCGCGGGCTGAGCACCAGCATGCCGTGCGCGGCCTCGCCGCCCAGCACCTTCTGCCAGGACCAGGTGGCGACGTCGATCTTGCTCCAGGGAATGTCCATGGCGAAGGCGGCGGAGGTCGCGTCGCAGATCGACAGACCCTCGCGGTCCGCCGGAATCCAGTCGCCGTCCGGCACCCGCACGCCCGACGTCGTGCCGTTCCAGGTGAAGACCACGTCGCGGCTGAAATCGGCCTGCGACAGGTCCGGCAGTTCGCCGTAGGGGGCCTGGATGGTCCGCACGTCGGACAGGCGGAGCTGCTTGGTGACGTCGGTCACCCACTCCTTACCGAAGCTCTCCCAGGCCACCATGTCCACGCCCCGCTCACCCAGCAGGTTCCACAGCGCCATCTCCACCGCTCCGGTGTCGGAGGCCGGAACGATGCCGATGCGGTAGTCGCCGGGGATCGCCAGCACGGCGCGGGTGAGGTCGATGACCTCCTTCAGCTTCGCCTTGCCCGGCTTCGAGCGGTGGGAGCGGCCGAGCAGCGCGCCGTCCAGGGCGTCCAGCGACCAGCCGGGCCGCTTGGCGCAGGGGCCGGAGGAAAACAGCGGGTTCGACGGCCGGCGGGCGGGCTTCATGGACACTCTACTCCCCGGAACATGGGATTGCGGTATGGCCGGGGACGATAGGAGGTGCGCGGGACCCCGTCAATCAGCCGCTCACGCGCAGCAGCGTCGCCTGGATGTGCCGCGTGCCCGCCGCGTCGCAGATGTAATAGCAGACCGCCACCCGCCCGTCCGCCAGAACGGTCGCCCAGGGATAGCCGACGTCGGGCGACGGAGCGTCGGCGCGGACGATGATCTCCGGCGCGCTTTCCAGCGTCTCCCGCCGGCTGTCCCAGACGCGGGCGCGCACGCCATAGGGCTGGTGGCGGTAGCCGTAGACGACGAACAGCCGCCCGTCCGGCAGCGGGCAGGCGTCGTAGGGATGCCCGATGACCGCGCTCTCGATCCAGGGCGCCCAGCTCTCCCCCAAATCGCGGGAGACGGAGGTGGCGAGGCGGTCGCCCAGCCCGGTGGTGCGGTGGAAGGCGACCAGCTGCCCGTCGGCGGTCAGGTGCAGGGCGGTCTCGCAGAAGCCGGCCCGTCCCGCCGGATCGCGCGCGATAGTGCTGCGCAGCGCCCAGCTTTCCCCCTGGTCGCGGGAGGCGAACAGGTAGCTGGTGTAGGGGCCGCCGGTGTAGGTCGCCATCAGCAGCGTGCCGTCCGGCGCCTCCACCGCCCGGCCGCGCACGGCGCCGCCAAGCATCGGGCGCAGGCCGGGCAGGATCGGCCCCTGGTCCGGCAACTCCGGCAGGTAGCGGTGCGCCGACCAGTGCCGCCCGCCATCGTCGCTGACGCGGGTGCTGCCGCCCCAGAACAGGAAGAAGGTGCCCGACGTCTCGGCGTTGCCCAGCAGGTGGACGCCCTTCTCGCGCAGCCGCAGGCCGTGGCGCGCCGACATCGGGTACCAGCCGAAGCTGCCCAGGACAATCCGCCCCGAGCGCAGGACCAGCAGGCTGGGGTCCTGATCGCCCGCCTCCGGGTCGGTGGGCAGCGGCAGCGGCGCGCCCTCCGGCTCGAAATCCGGGGTGAAGGACTGGATCACGAGGTGGGAGCGCGAATCCACATGATCGACGCTGGTGAAGTCGCCGTTGCCCTCCGCCGGTTCCCCGTGCAGCCAGCGGTGATCGCGGGCGCGCCGGAAGGCCACCAGCACCCGCCCGTCGGCCAACGTCGCCATTGAGGGGAAGGACGCGTAGAAGCGCCGGTCGCTGTAGACGACGCGATGCGAAAGAATGTCGAGCATACCCCTGGAATCCACCTCGCGCCCGCGGCATTGGGGACGCCCGGCCACTGTCCGTTTGCCGCAATGAAGGATTCCTTTACGGTGCGCGTGATCCCTTGCTAGTCACACGCTTTCCGCAGCCCCGCCCGGCGAAGGTCATGACCGAAGTGAGCACCGAAACGGCCGCCCCCGCGAACATCCCCTACGGCCGCCACCGCGACCGCAACGACCTGTCGCAGGTGCTGCCGCTGACCACCCCCTTCTCGTTGCTGATCGACCCGTCGAACGGCTGCAACTTCCGCTGCGTCTTCTGCGCCACCGGCAACCCGGAGCTGCTGAAGGAAGTCGGCCGGCCGCGCGGCGCCATGAAGTTCGACCTGTTCCGCAAGATCGCCGACGACATCGCCGAATTCGACGCTCCGATCAAGTCCGTCCACCTCTACAAGGACGGCGAGCCGCTGGTGAACACGCGGATCGAACACATGGTCCATCGTCTGAAATCGCGCGGCCTGGCCCGCCACGTCGAGATGACCAGCAACGGCTCCCTGCTGACGCCGGAGCGGGCGGATGCCCTGCTGGCCGCCGGGCTGGACGCCATGCGAGTCTCCGTCTACGGCGCCAGCGACGCCATGTACAAGCGGGTCACCCAGCGCTTCGACCGCTTCCAGACCATCGTGGACAACGTGGCCTATCTTTACCGCCGCAAGACGGAGCTGGGCCGCGACTTCCACCTCCACTGCAAGATCATCAACGTGGAGCTGACGGAGGAGGAGCGGCAGAGCTTCATCGACACCTTCACGCCGATCGCCGACAGCCTGTTCGTCCATCCCCTGCACGGTGAGGCGCTGGCCGAGGAGAGCGCCTTCGCCGCCGCCCCCGACACCGCCCGCAAGGTGTGTTCCGAGCCTTTCCTGAAGCTGGCCATCAACTTCAACGGCGAGGTGTCGGTGTGCTGCGCCGACTGGCGCATGGGGACCATCGTCGGCAATGTCGCCGAGGAGTCGCTGCACGACATCTGGAACGGCGAGCGGCTGCGCGATTTCCGGCTGAAGCATCTGGAGGGCCGCCGCGACGAGATCGAGGCCTGCCGCGGCTGCTCCTACGTCCAGACCCTGCCCGCCGACAACAACCTGGACGGCTTCGCCGCGGACCTCATCGCCAAGTACCGGGTTTAAGCGCCCACAATGCCGGCGTTTACGGCCAGCGCTTCGCACGCAACGGCACCGCACCGGACCCCTCCCCCGTTACCGTCCCGGAATCCTGCGGGTCCGGTTCCCGAGCCCCCGCTTCGAGCGGCTCCACCTCCAGCGGCCGGTCGGACAGCAGGTCCTTGATCGGCACGCCGAGGATCTCCTCCTGGTCGCGCTCCGCCTGCTCCAGCAGCTGGGCCGTGCGGTCCTGCCAGGGCAGCTCCAGCCCGCCCAGCCCGCGGACGGAGCCGCGCAGGCCGATGCCCAGCGCCTTCATCAGGTCGTAGAGCGTGGCCTCGCTGAGGTCGCGGGTGACGACCCAGGCGTTGTGCGTGGTGTGGGCCACCCAATGGGCGTCGCGAAGCTGCTCAAGGATGCCGTCGATCAGCACCGTGCCGACCGGCACGCGCCCGACCAGCGTCCGCCGCCGCAAGCCGACGCCCAGCCGCGTCCCCTCCAGAAGCTCGTGCAGGACGGCCAGCGCCAGACCCAGCCGCTGGGCGGGCAGCAGCCCCTCCGGCCCGCCGCGGGTGATCTTGCCGGCCCGCCATTCGGGCAGCGAGGCGGTGATGACCGCGCCGAACAGCACCGTCGACCAGGCGATGTAGAGCCAGAACAGGAAGATCGGCACGGTCGCCAGCGCGCCGTAGATGGTCTGGTAGGCGGGAAACTCCTTCATGTACATGGCGAAGCCCGCCTTGGACGTCTCCAGCAGCAGCGAGGCGACCGCCCCGCCGCAGGCGGCGTCCATCCACCCCACGTCTCGGTTGGGGATGATGACGTAGAGCAGCGTGCAGCCGACCAGCTGCAGCATGAAGGGCAGGATCGCCCCGATCCCCACCAGCGGGTCGGCGAAGCCCTCCAGATGGGCGAACTGGAGCACCGCCCACAGGGTGCTGGACAGCGACAGGCTGGCGCCGGCGAACAGCGGGCTCAGCGACACCACCGCCCAGAAGGACAGGATGCGGGTGACGTAGGAGCGCGGTTCCCGCACCCGCCAGACGGTGGCGAAGGACCCCTCGATGGTCCAGATCAGCAGGACCGCGGACATCGCCAGCCCAACGATGCCGAACACCGGCATCTGCCCGGCGTTGGCCATGAAGGCCGCCAGATATTGCAGGATGGCGTCGCTGTTCTCCGGCACGAGGTTTTTGAACAGCAGCGTCTGGATGCGCGATTGCAGCGCGTTGAAGGCGGGAAAGGCCGAAAAGATCGCGAAGCCGATGGTCATCAGCGGCACCAGCGCTAGCAGCGAGGTGTAGGTCAGCGAGGCCGCGGTCTGGAAGCAGTTGTCGTTGTAGAAGCGCATGGAGGAATAGGCGATGAAGCCGCCGATTTCCCGAATGCGCACAAAGGGGTTCCACGCCCCTTTCGAAGTGCCTTCGGTTTCAGCCACAGGACGCCTCCCGCCTTGGTTTGACCGGGCCGGTCTTTCGTGTAGGATGCGGCCCACTTTTCAAAGCATACTCTGGATGCACGAGGTACGGATGTCCAACCCGAAGCCGCTCATGGACGGCAAGCGCGGCCTGATCATGGGCGTGGCGAACGATCGGTCGATCGCCTGGGGAATTGCCTCCACGCTGGCGCAGCATGGCGCCGAACTGGCCTTCACCTATCAGGGTGATGCGCTGCTGAAGCGTGTGAAGCCGCTGGCCGAGCAGGTCAACGCCCCGCTGCTGCTGCCCTGCGACGTCACCGACGAGGCCAGCGTCGACGCGACCTTCGCCGCCATCGAGAAGGAATGGGGCAAGCTGGACTTCCTGGTTCATGCGATCGCTTTTTCCGACAAGAACGAGCTGGATGGCCTCTACCTCGACACGACGCGGGCCAACTTCCTGCGCACGATGGACATCTCCTGCTACTCCTTCACCGCGGTGGCGCAGCGCGCCGTCCCGCTGATGAAGGACGGCGGCAGCCTCCTCACCCTCTCCTACTACGGCGCCGAGCGCGTGATGCCCCACTACAACGTGATGGGTGTCGCCAAGGCCGCGCTGGAGGCGAGCGTGCGTTACCTGGCGGTCGATTTGGGCGGTCGGGACATCCGCGTCAATGCCATCTCCGCCGGTCCGATCAAGACGCTGGCCGCCAGCGGCATCGGCGACTTCCGCTACATTCTGAAGTGGAACGAGCTGAACGCCCCGCTGAAGCGCAACGTCACCATCGGCGAGGTCGGCGGCGCCGGCCTGTTCCTGCTGAGCGATCTCGGCACCGGCGTGACCGGCGAGGTCATGCACGTCGACTCCGGCTACCACACCGTCGGCATGGTCGCGGTGGACGCGGCGGCCGAGGTGTCGCAGCTCCTGGGGTCGCTGGGCGGCGCGGGCAAGCCCGCCTGATCCCAGGCCTATGGCAACGGCGGGTGCGTCCGGTTCGTTCCGGAACGCCCGCCGGAAACGCCCTTACCCCATTTGAGACATTTTTTACCGAACGTCGTATTACTTACTTTTGCGCGCCGCAGCATACCGCTATTCTTCACACATACGGAAGGTTGCGGAAGGTGACGGTCGGATGCGTGCACGGCGTCAATCGGATTCGGTGTCCCCAATTCTGGAGCAAATTCTCTACGGCGGCTCCAGCGTCTCGATGAATTTGATCACCATCACCCGCGAGATTCCCGAAGAAAACCGCCTGTTCCGTGCCCGTGGGTTGAACAAGGCCATTCTCTTCAAGTATCCGAATTTCGACGAAGACGCCGACGACTATGCCAACCCCATCGCCGACGAGGATGAGGACGGCGACGCCGCATCGCGGCCGGTCGAAACCGGCATCTACATTCCGCACAGCGTCGAACACACCGAAGCGGGCGGCCTCGCCATTTATCTGCGTGCCCGCAACAGCAACATCCTTCTGGCCGAACAGTTCGGCATCGGCGAGGCCAACAGCGAGGCCGCGGCCGCGGACCTGCGCACCCTCACCCTGATCGACAGCGTGCCGTCGCTGGACGCCTTCCTGCTGAAGGCGTGCTTCGAAGGTGAAAAGGTCCCGGTGGACAAGCGTCACTGGGCGATCAGCGACACCGAGGACCAGCAGCTCCGCCGCCTGATCCGGGCGCGCATCGAGCCCATCGTGCGCAAGGCCATCGACGGCGGCGGCAACGGCGCCCAGAGCATCGAACGCTTTCTGGAGGCGATCTGGAATCCGGAGCTTGAGGAGGCCGGCCTGTTCGTCTCGGCCTTCGGCATCGACCGCAGCGAAGCGGACCAGATCTTCAGTGCCTGGAAGGGCACGACCTTCTACGAGTACCAGCTTCGCCGCATTGCGCCGCGGGCGCGGATCATCCTGAACTGGCTGAAGTCGCGGGAATGCATCCCGGTCGACATCCGCATGCACAAGCCCTATGAGACCCAGCTTCTGATGCACATCGAAAAGGTGGGCAAGCTGCTGGAAACCACGCTGCTGGACATTCGGCAGATTCTCGCCGATTACGAGGCGAGCTTCTCCGCCTTCATGGCCGGCCAGCCGGAACCCTTCCGCGACTATCTGCGCAAGATCCGCTCCCATTACTGGCTTCTCGGCTACTGCGTCTCCGCCTTGACCAGCGTGTCCCACCTGGACGCCCGCTGCATGAAGAACAACCCGCAGCGCAAGCTCTACTTCGAAGCCACGCACAAGCTGCTGCGCCAGTTCGAGGTCGCGCTCGACCGCCGGCGTGAGCAGAAGGGAGCGTTCTAAGCCCCCTCGCGCTTGACGCGCCGGCCGAAACGCCGCAAGAAACGCGCTCGACCGCAAAACTTGCGGTAACATCGTGTCGCATCGGGAGTCCTCGCCATGGCCGGCAACAGCTTCGGAACGCTTTTCCGCTTCACCACCTGGGGCGAGAGTCATGGGCCGGCGATCGGCGTGGTGGTGGACGGCTGCCCGTCGCTGCTCTCCCTGACCGAGGCGGACATCCAGCCCTGGCTCGACAAGCGCCGCCCCGGCCAGTCGCGCTACACCACCCAGCGCCAGGAGCCGGATCGGGTCAAGATTTTGTCGGGCGTGTTCGAGGGGCAGACCACCGGCACGCCGCTCTCGCTGATGATCGAAAACACCGACCAGCGGTCCAAGGACTACAGCGAGATCGCGTCCAAGTTCCGGCCCGGCCACGCCGACTACACCTACTGGAAGAAATACGGCATCCGCGATTACCGCGGCGGCGGGCGCTCCTCGGCCCGCGAGACGGCCTGCCGCGTGGCGGCGGGTGCGGTGGCGCGCAAGGTGCTGGGCGACGGCGTGACCGTCCGCGGCGCGCTGGTGCAGATCGGCCCGCACAAGGTGGACCGCAGCCGCTGGGATTGGGCGGAGGTGGACAACAACCCCTTCTTCTGCCCCGACCCGCAGGCCGCCGCCGAATGGGCCGACTATCTGGACGGCATCCGCAAGAGCGGCTCCTCCATCGGCGCGGTGGTCGAGGTCGTGGCCTCCGGCCTGCCCGCCGGGCTCGGCGACCCGCTCTACGACAAGCTGGACGGCGATCTCGCCCGCGCCATGATGACGATCAACGCCGTCAAGGGCGTGGAGATCGGCAACGGCTTCGAGGCCGCCACCCTGACCGGCGAGCAGAACGCCGACGAGATGCGCGCCGGCCCCAATGGTGAAGCGGAGTTCCGCTCCAACCTGGCCGGGGGCATCCTCGGCGGCATCTCCACCGGCCAGGACATCGTGGTGCGCTTCGCCGTGAAGCCGACCAGTTCCATCCTCACCCCGCGCCAGACGGTCGATCTGCAGGGCAAGGACACGGACATCCTGACCAAGGGCCGCCACGACCCCTGCGTCGGCATCCGCGCCGTCCCGGTCGGCGAGGCGATGATGGCCTGCGTCCTGGCCGACCATCTGCTGCGCCACCGCGCCTACGCGCGGGGCTGAGCCCGATGCGGGGACGCAGGACGGCGGCGTGGCGCGGCGGCGTGATCGCGGGGTTTCTGCTGGTCGCCGCCCTTCCCACCGCCGCCCAGGCCCAAACCCAGGCCCCGACCTACCGCGAGCATGCGGAGACCTTCAAGGACTGGCGCCTCTACTGCCAAGTGTGGAGCGAGCCGCGCCGCGTCGAATGCGAACTGCTCTCCCGCCCCGGCAGCGACCGGCGATCGCGCCTCGTCTGGCTGCGCTCCAGCGAGCGCTGGCTGGAGGGGATGCGCTTCCGGCTGGACGAGCAGGCGATGGACCTGTCGAAGATCGTCCGCGTTTGGGTGGACCGGGCGCTGTTCCGTCCCGAATATCCGTGCGAGCGGTTCGAGTGGGAGACCAACACCTGCGCGGTGGTCGATCCGGAAACCAACGCCAAGCTGGTCGAGCGGCTGGCTCCCGGCAAGGAGGTTTCCGCCGTCGGCTCCGCCCCGGCGGGCGGCAAGGCGGAGGTGCGCTTCTCCCTGACCGGCTTCAAGCCGGCGTTGGAGCGCATGGAGGAGATCCGCCGCGAGGCGGGCATACGCTGGAAATAGACACGGCGCTCAGGCCGGATCGCCCTCGCTCTCCGGCTTGGCGTATTTTTTCTTGGCGCGGTCCAGCGAGGCGAGAAGCTGCTGGCCGATGGCCCCGCCGTCGCCGTTGATCCGCCCGGCCATCACCGCCTTGATGGCGTCCACATGGGCCTTCAACAGCAGGCGCTCGTTGCCGGTGACGGCGGGGAAGCCGCCCTGCGTCGCCTCGTAGAGCGACTTGGCGATGCGGGTGATCAGCGGATAGCCGAAAATGCCGCCCTGCCCGCGCATCTCGTGGGCGGAGCGGTTGATCTGCGCCATCAGCGCCGGGACCGCGGCGGAGTCCCCGCCCAGCCGATCGACGCGGCGGGCCAACTCGTCGACCTCTCCGGCGATCCAGGTCGCGTAATCGCCCGCCCGGTTTTGGATCTCCGCCTCCGCCGCCGCCAGCACTTCGTCGGGAAGCGTCGGCACAGGGTCCTTCGGCGCGATGCCCATCTTGGCGCCCAGCCGGTTGTGCAGATCGAAATGAATCACCGGAAAGCGGTCGATGCCTGCCGCCTTGGACGCGCTGTGCACCACCAGGATTTCCCTGGGTCCGGTCATCCGGCAATCCATCGCCACCGGGCGTTGCGTCCGCCGCCGGTCCGGTCCGAAGTAGCCCTTGGCGAGCACGAAGCGCCGCGGCCGGGCGATGGCCGCCAGCAGGCGGCTGGCGATGATTGCCGCCGAAAAGGGTTTGGCGATGAAGTCGGTGGCGCCCAGGTCGCGCGCCTGCTCCACATAATGGCGGTCGGCGGCGCCGGACAGCATCAGCACGGGCAGGAAGCGGTCCGGCGATTTCGGGCTGCAGCGCAGCCAGCGCAACAGCATCAGTCCGTCCACCTCCGGCATCACCAGATCGGTGATGACGACGTCCACCGGCGCCGTGCCGGGCGGCAGGGCGGCACGGCGCTCCTCCAGGAAGCGGATGGCTTCCGCCCCACCCGGCTCGGCATGCACCGCGCCGACCCCGATTGTGCGCAGGGTCGCGGTCAGCACGTTGCGGATGAAGGCGCTGTCCTCGACCACCAGAACCGAGAGGAGGCCGAGCTTGGGCGCGCCTTTGCCACCCGGATCGTTCATCGACGGAACCACTGCTTTGGAAGTGGATGCAGTCTTCGCACGGGCAACGGCCGCTTGGCGAGACACAACTTAGGAAAGGCTGGGTTGCAACTCCCCGGCGAAGCGTCCTGTCGCCCTGACCGGAGGTGGGGCTTTGCGAAGCGCCGCCGCCCGGATACCCTGTCGGACAAAACAGCATCGACCACAACGACGCCAACACACCGGAGGAGAGCACCAAGATGCCGCAGCCCGATCACGTCATGGCCCTGCCCGTTCCCGAGACGCCCGACCTCGACCCGGACATGGCCGCGCTCTTCGCCAAGTGCGAGGAGAAGCTGGGCTTCGTCCCCAACGTGCTGCGCGCCTACAGCCTGCGCCCGAAGAAGCTGCGCACCTTCGCCCAGCTCTACAACGAGCTGATGGTCGGCGAGAGCGGCCTGTCCAAGCTGGAGCGCGAGATGATCGCCGTGGTCGTGTCCTCGGCCAACCATTGCTACTACTGCCTCGTCGCCCACGGGCAGGCGGTGCGCAAGCTGTCCGGCGATCCGGAGCTGGGCGAGATGCTCGCCTTCAACTACCGAGCCGCCAAGCTGGAGCCGCGCCAGCGCGCCATGCTCGATTTCGCGTGGAAGCTGACCAAGGAGCCCTGGACCATGGGCGAGCCGGACCGACAGGCGCTGCGCGACGCCGGCTTCGGCGAAGAGGACATCTTCGACATCGCCGACACCGCCGCCTTCTACAACATGTCCAACCGCGTCGCCTCGGCGGTGGACATGATGCCGAACCGCGACTACCACAAGCAGGACCGCTAAACGCCCGACCGCCAAACGCTGGACCGTTGACGCCGCGCAACCACCGGAGCCCCCTCGGATGCTGAGGTTCTTTGTCCGCCTGTTCGCCCTCATCGGCTTCCTCGTGGTGGCCGCCGTGGTCACCGGGGTCGTGCTGGCGGTCCGGCACGAGCCCTCCCTGCCCGAGACCGTGGTGCTGGAGTTGGACCTCCGCGACCCGCTGGCGGAAGGGAGCGTGGACCGGCTGGGCAGCTTCCTCGGCCACGAGACGACCTTCCAGGAGGTGCTCGACGCGCTGGAGCGTGGACGCACCGACCCGCGGGTGAAGGGCGTGCTCGCCCGCTTCGGCGGCGATGGCGCCAGCTTTGCCCAGGTGCAGGAGCTGCGGGCGGCGGTGGAGCGGTTCCGCGCGTCGGGCCGCTTCGCCATCGCCTTCGCCGAATCCTACGGCGACACCGGGGCGGGCAACCGCTCCTACCTGTTGGCCAGCGCCTTCGACGAGGTGTGGATGCAGCCGCTGGGGCTGCTCGGCCTGACCGGCCTGTCCGCCCAGATCCCCTTCGCCCGCGGCGTGCTGGACAAGCTGGACATCCAGCCGCAGGTCTTCCAGCGCGAGGAGTACAAGAGCCTCGCCGACAGCGTCATGCGGACGGACTTCACGCCCGCCCACCGCGAGATGATGGAATCCCTGCTCGGCGACCTGACCAACCAGATCGTCGACGGGGTGGCGGTGAGCCGCCGCCTCCCCCCCGCCGCCGTCAAGGCGGCGATGGACCGCGCGCCCCTGATCGACCGCGAGGCGGTGGACGCCAAGCTGGTCGACCGGCTGGGCTACGCCGACGAGGCGCGGGAGGAGGCACTGCGCCGCGCCGGAGCGGCGCCCGGCGCCGACACCATGGAGGCGGCGGATTACCTGGGCATCGCCGGCCCGCCCAACCGCAGCGGCCCGACCATCGCGCTGATCCACGCCACCGGCACCATCACCGGCGGCGACAGCGGCAAACCCGGCCTGGGCGAGGTCACCGCCGGGTCGGAGACGATCGTGGCGGCCGTCGAGGACGCGGTGGACGATCCCGACGTCAAGGCCATCCTCTTCCGCATCGACAGCGGCGGCGGCAGCGTGACCGCGTCCGAGACGATCCGTCGCGCCCTGGTCAAGGCCCGGCAGTCGGGCAAGCCGGTGATCGCCACCATGGGCGGCACGGCGGCGTCTGGCGGCTACTGGATCGCGCTGGCCGCCGACCGCATCGTCGCCTCCCCTGCCACGGTGACCGGCTCCATCGGCGTGGTCGCCGGCAAGATGTCGGTCGCCGGCCTGTCGGAGCGGCTGGGCGTGCATTGGGGCGTCCTCGACACCGCGCCGAACGCCGGCCTGTGGTCGCCCTTCCGCCCCTTCGGCCCCGACGGGGAGGAGCGACTGAACGCCATCATCGACAGCAGCTATTCCACCTTCCTGTCCCGCGTGGCGGAGGCGCGGCACCTCACCCCCGAACAGGCGCGGGACGCCGCCAAGGGCCGCGTCTGGACCGGCGCCCAGGCCAAGACTCTCGGGCTGATCGACGAGTTGGGCGGGGTCGCCACCGCGCTGACGCTCGCCAAGCAGGCGGCGAAGCTGGCGCCGGACGATCCGGTCACCGTGACCGCCTATCCGCGCCCGAAGCCGCTGATCCGGGAAATCCTTGATCTCGCCTCGGGCAAGGGCGATCTGGTGGAAGCCGTGGCGGTGCTGGCCGGGTTGCGCCCGGCGCTGGCCGAGTTGGCGCCGCTGGTGAAGGCGGCCCGCAGCGGTGCGGTGGAAGCGCGCATGCCGCCGCTGGGCCTCGAACGGTAAAACGTTTGGACAAAATTCAGGCCGGCGGGACAACCGCCGGCCTGCAGAAGAGTGGCTGCGTCGCGTTGTGACGGCTGCGTCTCGTCAGAAATGCATCGTCAATGGCGCGTCGCATACCCCGCCGAACAGAGCATCATCAGCGAACCGGCGCTGGTCCGGTTCTCACTTTCCAAGTAACTCTGAAATCCTGGCGAGCAGACCAACCGCGCGATTTCGTCCTTGGAAAAGACCGGCAGGAAGGGATTGTTCGACAGCTCCTCGTAAGCAGCCCTGGCCACTACTCTCAGATTAAGCGGAATCGCCGCGATATATCGGTCGAGAGCACATTCGTCCTCGCGCTCCATCTGGCGCACTCCTTTCCTACGTTTCTCGTGATTAGTGGCTACGGATTAAAGATTGCGCAAAGCGCCAATCGCGTAAAGCGACATAAGCGAACGGGGCAACAGATCCTGCACAGTGTTGTGCCCGTATCACATCATACCTTCTGGGTAAGCTGTGCGCTGGTGGCAAATCCCATCGATTTTTATCTTTCAACCCCGCCATGAAGCGGGGCATCGGGAGAAAGGAACGAGGCACCGCCGCGCCATGAATTCACGCAATCAAGCTCAGGCCATTGAAAAGGAATGGATATGGAAAATCACTGCACATTCGAAAGTCTCGTCTCGACGATCCCTGAAAGCCGAAATCGGCCCTTATCGAATTCGGCTCTGAAAATCCATTAGTCATATGCGCAACGTCGAAGACAGCGCGTGGCGCGCTACGCGCTTGATCTTTAGAAAGCCGGCACGGCGCGCTCCTTCGAAGGACGGATTGCCCGGATTGACTGGCAGGAACGCTTCCTATATAGCCGCTGAACCCTTCGCCGTTTCAAAACCGCCGGCGCGCACGGAAAAGGCAAGGCGCCGCGCAAGGGAGGGTTTGAATGTCACGGTCGGACGGCAAATAATTCAGTAGGCCGTCCTTTACTCCCGCAGACCTGAAGTGCTCCGTGGAACCAGAAGACAACGATCACACCATCGCCGACGCGCCCACGTCACCCGATGAGGGCGCGGACAGGGTTTCCGTCTATGGTCCCTATCCGGAAGGCCGGGATCGGGTCTGCTGCATCGTCGGCATCGGCGCATCCGCCGGCGGGTTGGAGGCGCTCCAGCGCTTTTTCGACAATGTGCCGGGGGAAAGCGACCTCGCCTATGTGGTGGTCCAGCATCTCTCGCCGGTCCACAAGAGTCTGATGGTCGATCTGCTGGCCAAGCACACCGCCATGTCGGTGGTGCAGGCCGCGGACGGCATGGCGGTTGAGCGCAACACCGTTTATCTGCTGCCCCCCGCCAAGCATTTGTCGATCGAGGACGGGCGGCTGATCCTGACCGCCAAGGACGCCGCCGGGGGCATGAGCCTGCCCATCGACATCTTCTTCACCGCTCTCGCCAAGGACCAGGGGCCGCGGGCGCTGGGCGTGGTGCTGTCCGGCACCGGGTCGGACGGAACGCGCGGCCTGCTGGCGATCAAGTCGGCGGGTGGCTTCGCCGCCGCGCAGGACCCCGAATCGGCGCAGTTCGACGGCATGCCGCGCAGCGCGATCGCCACCGGGCAGGTGGACATCGTGAAGACGGCGGACAAGCTGCCGGGCTGCCTGATCGAACACGCCGGCCGGGTGCTGTCCCGCAACCTGCCCGTCCCGGCCAAGCCGCAGGAGCGCGACAACGACCCCCTGGCGCAGATCGTGGCGGCCATCCGTTCGGTCACCGGGGTGGATTTCTCGCACTACAAGCTGGCGACCCTGCTGCGCCGGATCGAGCGGCGGATGCACACCGCCGGCCTCGACTCGATGAGCGACTACGCCGCCCTGCTCCGCCGCAACAGCGCCGAGACGGTCAGCCTCTACAAGGAGATGCTGATCGGCGTCACGCGGTTCTTCCGCGACGAGGGGGCCTTCGCGTCGCTTGCCGACAAGGTGATCCCCACCCTGCTGGCCAAGCGCAGCCCCACCGACATGGTGCGCGTCTGGGTTTGCGGCTGCGCCACGGGCGAGGAGGCCTACTCCATCGCCATCCTCTTCGCCGAGGCGCAGGAACGGATGGGGCGGTCCTTCGACGTCAAGATCTTCGCCACCGACATCGACCAGGACAGCATCGAAATCGCCAGCCTGGGCGAGTACCCGCGCTCCATCGCGGAGGACGTGTCGCACGACCGGCTGACCCGCTACTTCTCCGCCCGCGGCGACCATTATCTGGTGTCGCGCGACATCCGCCGCATGGTGGTCTTCGCCGCCCACAACATCATGCGCGATCCGCCCTTCACCAAGATCGATCTGGTGAGCTGCCGGAACCTGCTGATCTATATGGACTCGCCGCTTCAGCGGAAGGTGCTCAGCCTGTTCCAGTACGCGCTGCGGCAAAGCGGCTTCCTGTTCCTGGGCACCAGCGAGACGCTGGGCGACCTGTCGGCGGAATTCCACGTCCTGGACAGCCGGAACAAGCTGTTCCAGAGCCTGCGCACCGGGACCCACCGGCTGTCGCGGCTGCTCGTCCCCACCGTCGCTTCTCCGGTGCACCGCCACGGCGACGAGACCTTGTCGCAGGCGCAGGAGGAAGGGGCCGCCATCGACGAGGCGATCTCGACCCTGATGCGGGCCTATGTGCCGCCCAGCCTTCTGGTCAACGAGCAGATGAACATCATGCACGTGTTCGGCGAGGCGTCGGCCATCCTGAAGGTGCCGCCGGGCGAGGCCACGCTGAACGCGCTGAAGCTGCTGCCCTCCTCGGTCTCCATGGTGGTGGGGACCGCGCTGACGCGGGCCTTCCGCTCCGGCGAGGAGTTCGCCCTGTCGAACATCCCGGTGAAGGACCGCGAGGGGTTGCCCGCCGTCAGCCTGCGCGTGAAGCCCTTCGTCGCGCGCAAGACCGGCCGGCGCTTTGCGCTGATCGTGCTCGACCCCAGCGCCCCGGCGCTGGCCTTGCCGGACAGCGACTTCGACTTCGACACCGACACCGCGGAGCGCATCCGCGGGCTGGAGCAGGAACTGGTTTCCCGCGGCGAGAATCTCCAGGCCACCATCGAGGAGCTGGAGACCGCCAACGAGGAACTCCAGGCGACCAACGAGGAGCTTCTCGCCTCAAACGAAGAGTTGCAGAGCACCAACGAAGAGCTGCAATCGGTCAATGAGGAGCTGTATTCCGTCAACGCCGAGTATCAGGCGAAGGTGGAGGAGCTGACGGAGGTCACCAACGACCTGGACAACCTGCTGCGCTCGACCGAGATCGGCACGGTCTTCCTGGACAGCGGCATGGTGATCCGGCGCTTCACCCCGGCGGCGGCACGCTTCATCAACATCATCCCGCGCGACGTCGGGCGGTCGATCTCGCATCTGTCGACCAACATCGACTACCCGGATTTCCTCAAGGACATCGAACGGGTGTTCCACGACCACAAGCCGGTGGAACGCCATGTCCCGGTGCGCGGCGACCGCTGGATCCAGACGCGGATCCTCCCGTACCTGACCGAGAAGAACCAGGTGGCCGGTGTGGTCGTCACCTTCGTGGACGTCACCGCCGCCAAGGCCGCGGAGCACCGGCTCCAGACGGTGCTGGACAGCCTGCCCGAGCATGTGGCGGTCATCGATTCCGATGGCGCCATCACCATGGTCAACCACGCCTGGCGCATGTTCGGCGAGAAGAACGGCGCCCCGGCGCTGGACCGCTGCGGGCCGGGAACCAATTATCTTGATGTGTGCAACGCCGAGGAAGGAACCGAAGGCGAAGACATCGCCCGTGCCGTGAACGACGGGCTGCGCCGGATTCTGTCCGGCGACATCGAGCAGTTCACCATCGAATACCCTTGTCACTCCGACAAGGAGGAGCGCTGGTTCATGATGCACGCCTGCCGTCTGGCCGGATTGTCAGGGGGAGCGGTGGTCAGCCACATCGACATCACCAACCGGAAGCGGATGGAACTGCGCGCCAGCGGACGGCGGAACGGCCAGAAAAAATCCGGGCCATCCATTGCCAAGGACCCGGCGGCCGGGGGCGCGGCGTGAACGGATTCCGCAACGAACGGCTTCGCAAGCGCGCGGAACAGGCCCTCAATTCGGGCGGCTTCGAAGGGGCGGAGGTCTCGGCGACCACGCTCAAGGAAGTCCTGCACGAGCTGTACGTCCATCAGGCCGAGCTGGAAATCCAGAACGAGGAGCTGCGCACCGCCCAGCAGGCGCTGGAAGCCTCGCGCATCCAGTATCTCCAGCTGTTCCAATCGGTGCCGCTGGCCTGCTTCACCATCAACGCCGCGGGCATCATCTGCGAGGCCAACGTCGCCGCGGAGCGGCAGTTCGGCCTGCCGTTGCGCCGGCTGAAGGGCCGCCCGCTGACCCTGATGGTGGAGTCGCTGGACCATGGGCGCCTGTTCACGGCGCTGGCCCGGCTGCGCGATTCCGGGCAATGGACGCGCCAGGAATACGCCTTCGTCGGCGCCCACAGCGCCATCGACGGGCTGACCGACGCGCGGGTCGTCGAACTGGAACCCGGGCCGGACGGCGTCGACAAGGGCGACGTCCTGCTGACCATCACCGACGTGACGGAGCGCAACGCCTGGGTCAGCGAGCTTCAGGAGGCCCGCGACGAGGCGGAGCGCACCCGTGCCGCCTACCACCACATCCTTCAGGCGGTGGCCGACGGCATCTGCGGTCTGGACGCGCGCGGCGCCGTCACCTTCGTGAACGCCGCGGCCCAGTCGATGACCGGCTTCGGCGCCAGCGAACTGGTCGGCCGTTCCTTCACCGCGCTGATCGGCGGCGACGCCGAGGAGGAAGGCCGGCGCGCCCTGACGCTGTCGCTGGCCGACGGGCTGGTCCGGCAGGTGACCGACGGGCGCCTCCGCCGCCAGGGCACCGACGATTTCGTGGCGGAGCTGACCGTCTCCCCGATCCTCCAAAACGGGGCGATCACCGGGGCGGTGGTGGCCTTCCGCGACGTGACCGCCCGCCGCGCCGCGGAACAGGCGCTGGCGGAGAGCGAGCGGCGGCACCGCACGCTGGTGCAATCGCTGTCCGAAGGGCTGGTGATGCGCTCGACGGACGGCACGGTGATGGTGGCCAACGCCATGGCGGAACGGTTGATGTCCGGGCCGACGGGCGTGCTGCTCGACCCCCTTGCCCGCCCCCTCGAAAGCCGCAAGCCGGGCGATCGGACGGGCCGCGCGGCGAGGCGGCGCTTCATCGGCGCCGACGGCGCCCGGTTGACCGGACTGCCGCCCACCGCCAAGGCGGTGGACAGCGGAAAGCCGGTGGTCGAGCAGATCGTCGGCATCGCCGAGGGCGATGAGGCGGCAGCCCCCACCCGCTGGCTGCGTGTTTCCAGCCATCCGGTGCCGGGCGCCGACGGACGGCCCGAGGCGGTGGTATCGAGCGTCACCGACATCTCCGCCATCAAGTCGATGGAGCGCGACCTGAACGTGGCGCTGGACGCCAAGGAGCGTTTCATGGCGGCGGCCAGCCACGACCTGCGCCAGCCGGCCCAGGCCCTGACCCTGCTGTCCGGCCTGCTGCTGAAGGAGCCGATCCCCGAAGACGCGCGGCGCATCGCGACCCAACTGCGCGACACCGTGGCCTCGCTCGGCGGGCTGCTCGACTGCCTGCTGGACATTTCCAAGCTGGAGGCCGGTCTCGTCACCCCGCACAGCGCCCCGGTCGAGGTGGGGACGATCATGGAGCGGCTGCACGGGGAGTTCCGGGCAGTCGCCGCCTCCTCCGGGCTGACGCTGCGCACCGTGCCGGTGCGGCTGGGCGTCTGCACCGACGGCGGCCTGCTGGAGCGGGTGCTGCGCAACCTGCTGACCAACGCCATCCGCTACACGCGGCAGGGCCGGATTCTGTTCGGGGCGCGGCGGCGCGGTGGCGCCCTGCGGTTCGAGGTGTGGGACACCGGCATCGGCATTCCGGAGAACCAGATCGACCGCATCTTCCAGGACTTCTACCAGATCGGCAACGCCGCCCGCGACCGGCGGGAAGGGCTGGGCATGGGGCTCAGCATCGCGCGGCGCCTCGTCCACATGCTGGGCGGCACCATCGAGGTGACCTCGACGCCGGGCAAGGGCTCCTGTTTCGCCGTTACCCTGCCGTCGGGGGCCATTCTCGACGAGCGGCACTGCGGCGATTCATCGGACGACTCCGCCGCGGGCAGTGGCGAGGCGGACGGCGACGCCTCCGTCCTGCTGGTCGAGGACGACGCGGTGATCCGCATGGCTTTGGCCCTGATGCTGGAGGGCTGGGGCTATCGCGTGACCGAGGCCGGTTCGGTGGCGGAAGCGCTGGAGCTGGTGGACGGCGCGCTGGTGCCCGACCTCGTGCTCACCGACTACCGCCTGCCGGACGGCGACACCGGGCTGATGCTGATGGACACGCTGCGCCGCCGCTTCGGACCCGACCTGCCGGGGGTGCTGCTGACCGGCGACACCTCGTCCGACCGGCTGCGCGAGGCCGCCGGCGCGCAATGCGCCCTGCTGCACAAGCCCATCCAGCCCGACGACCTGCGCCGCACCGTGCGCGCCAGCCTGGAGCACCGCGACGTGGAGACGGAAGCGACGTAGCGGTAAACCTTGCCCCACCCCGGCCCTCCCCCGCGTTGCGGGAGAGGGTGCCTTCTGCGAAGCGGCGGCAGTCCCCTCCACCTCGTAGAGGGGGAGGGTTAGGGAGGGGGCAAAGCCGCTGCCTTACGGACGCTCCAGATCGGCCTGGGTGGCGCGCTTCAGGTGGTTCAGCCGCTCCTCGGCCTCGTTGCGGGCGTAGGGGCCTTCCACATCCATGCCGAAGCTGACATAGAAGCCGTCGGCCTGGGCGATGTGGGTTCCGACGGGCAGATACTCGTCGGAGGCCTCGTCGTTGCCGATGATCGCGCCGTTCCGGATTTCCACGATGTGCGCCATGACCCGCTCCCCCAACGTCGTTGGTGAACACCAATCGGTGTTCAACGGTGGCGGTCCCGTCCGGGTTCCTTACGCTTGCCTCCGCCGCACCAGCCGGTCGAGGCGCAGCCGGTGCCGCCGGTCGCTGAGCCGCCGCACCGTCGCCAGCGACGCCGCCAGCACACCCAGCCCGGTCGCGCCGGAAATCAGGAACATGATGAGGATCTGGTACTTCACCGCCTCCCCCGGATCGACGCCGGAGAGGATCTGGCCGGTCATCATGCCGGGCAAGGACACCACCCCCATGGCCGCCATGCTGTTGATCGTCGGCATCAGCGCGGTGCGCAACGCGTGGCGCAGGATGGGCCGCAGGGCCGTCCAGCGGGTGCAGCCGAGCGCGAGCTGCGCCTCGATGGCCGACCGCTCCCGCGCCGCCGTCGCGGTCAGGGTGTGGAGGGCCAGCCCCACCCCGCTCATTGCGTTGCCCAGCACCATGCCCAGCATCGGAATGGCGTAGCGCGCGTCCCACCAAGGATCGGGCCGCACCGCGGTGGACAGGCCGAGCAGCAGGACGATCCCCGCCGCCGTCCCCATCGCCCCGGTGCCGATGCCGTAGGACCACCAGCCGGCCAGCCGCCGCTCCTGCCGGGCCATCGTCTCCTGGCCGGCGAACAGCAGCATGACCAGCGCCGCCCCCAGGGTCAGCCAGGGCGATTCCAGGGCGAACAGCCGGGTCAGCACCAGCCCGACCAGCGACAGTTGGACCACCATCCGCAGCGCCGCCACCAGCAGCGGCCGCGCCAGCCCCAGATCCAGCGCCATGGACAGGCCGCCGTTGACCAGCAGGAGCAGCCCGGCCACGGCGAGGTCGGTGTAATGCAGGGACACCAGCATCGCCCTACCCCTCCGTCACCACGCCATCCGCGACGTGCAGATGCCGCCGGGCCAGGCGGACGGCCTGCTCCGGCGCGTGGGTGACGATCAGCACGCCGGCCCCGCGGGCCAGCTCGGCGCGCAGCAAAGCCTCGACCCGCCCCGTCGCCTCGGCGTCCAGCGCTCCGGTCGGCTCGTCGAGCAGAAACACCTCCGGCCTCTGGACCAGCGCGCGGACCAGCGCCAGCCTTTGCCGCTCCCCCGTGGACAGGCGGGCCACCGGCCAGTCCATCACCTCCCCCGGCAGGCCCAGCGCCATGGCGAGCGCCGCAGCGCGGTCCGGCTGGGCGAAGTGGGGGCCCACCCGATCCTCCCACCAGCCCGACTCGGCGGCGACGTAGGTCACCCGGCGGCGCCAGAGCGGCGCGGGCATGTCCTCCCGAAGATCACCGTTCAGCCGCACCTCCCCGGTCGACGGGTCGAGATCGGCCAGGGCGCGCAACAGTACGGATTTCCCCGATCCGGATTTCCCCTGAACGGAAACGCACTCGCCGGCCTCCACCTGGAAACTGGCGGGCTTCAGCACGGTCGTGGACAGGTTGCTCACGCTCAGCATGGCGGGGTACGGCGACTATTCCGGAAGGTGGAAGGGGAGATTACCAGCCATTCATGGCGGAGTCCTTGCGCGGAACGTCTCGGGGGCTATGGTACGCCCCACCGCTCATTCCGGCCTGAACCGAGACCATGACCGACGCCTCCAACGACCACGCCGTCTTCACCCACCGCGAAATCATGCGGGTGTTCAGCGGAGTGGCGCTCGCCATGCTGATGGCGGCGATGGACCAGACCATCGTCGCGACGGCCCTGCCGACCATGGCCCACGACCTGGGAAGCCTGGAAAACCTGCCCTGGGTGGTCACCGCCTATCTGCTGGCCTCGACCTCGACCACGCCGATCTACGGCAAGCTGAGCGACCTTTACGGGCGCAAGCGGGTGCTCCAGGTGGCGATCTTCCTGTTCCTGATCGGGTCGGTGCTGTGCGCGCTGGCGCAGAGCATGGGTCAGCTCATCCTGTTCCGCGGCATCCAGGGGCTGGGCGGCGGCGGCCTGATGGCGCTGGCCTTCACCATCATCGGCGACGTGGTGGCCCCGCGGGAGCGCGGGCGCTACCAGGGCTACATCGGCGGCATCTTCGCCCTGTCCAGCGTGGCCGGGCCGCTGCTGGGCGGCATCTTCACGGAACGGCTGAGCTGGCACTGGATCTTCCTCATCAACCTGCCCCTGGGGGCGGCGGCGCTGCTGATGACCAGCCGGGCGCTCGACCGCCTGCCGGCGGGACGGGCGAAGCCGACCATCGATTATCTCGGGGCGGCGCTGCTGATGGGCACGGTGACCTCCCTGCTGTTCGTGGTGTCGCGCGCCGGGGTCGCCCTGCCCTGGACCTCCCCGACGATCCTCGGCCTGTGCGTCCTGGGCCTCATGATGCTCGGGGTCTTCCTGTGGCACGAGCGGCGGGTGAATGAGCCGATCCTGCCGCTGCACCTGTTCCGCGAGCCGGTTGTGGCCGTCGCCAACCCGGTGGTGGCGGTGTCGGCCATGGTGCTGTTCGCCGGCATCGTCTATCTGCCGCTGCGCTCGCAACTCGTCGCCGGGACCAGCGCCACCACGTCGGGCTTCCTGCTGCTGCCGATGGTGCTGGGCATGGTGCTGGGCGCCGGGGGCGGCGGTCGGCTGATTTCCAAATCCGGCCGCTACAAGGTCTTCCCGCTGGCCGGACTGGCGCTGGCGGCGGTGATGTATCTGGCGCTCGGCCTGTCGCCGACGGTGTCGGAAAGCGGACTGTGGTCCACGCTGATCCTGGTGCCGCTGGGCATCGGGCTGGGGCTGGTCATGCCGGTGATGACGGTCGCCGTTCAGAACGCGGTGGACCGGCGCGACCTGGGTGCGGCCACGGCCTCGGTGGGCTTCTTCCGCTCGCTCGGCGGGTCGGTCGGGGTGGCGGTGTTCGGCGCGGTCTTCGCCGCCGACGTCGAGTCCCGGCTGAACGCCGCCGGCCTGCCCGGCATCAGCGGGCGCGAGGTGATGGAACGCGGCCCGTCCGCCCTGGCCAATCTGGCCCCCGCCGCCCGCTCCACCGCCCAGTCGGTGTTCGAGCACGGCTTCTCCACCCTGTTCCTGCTGGCCGCCGGGCTGGCCGTGGTGTCCTTCGTGCTGACCCTGTTCCTGAAGGAGCTTCCGCTGCGCTCCGCCGCCGACGCCGCCAAGGCCGGGGCGGAGATCGCCTGAGAGTGGGAGTCAGGCGCTACGCCTTGTCCTCGCTGGGGAAGTGCCGCCCCTCGCCCAGCTTGTCCTCGATGTAGAGCATGTTGACCAGCACCAGCATCACCACCGCGAAGGGCGTCGCCAGGAACATGCCCATCAGCCCGAACAGCACGCCCCCCGCCGCGATGGCCGCGATGGTGATGACCGGGGGCAGATCCACCACCTTCTTCTGCATCAGCGGCATGACGACGTTGCCCTCGACCTGCTGGATCGCCAGGTAGAGCAGCGCCACCCACAGCGCCTCCTGCGGCGATTGGGCGAACGCGATGAGGATCGCCGGGACCGCCGCCAGGAAGGGGCCGATCAGCGGAACGAATTCCAGGAGCGCCGCCAGCAGGCCCAGAGCCGGAGCGCTCGGAATGCCCAGCAGCAGCAGGCCCACGGTGGTCAGCACGCCGACGATGGCCATGGCCGAAAGCTGCCCGATCAGCCACTTCCACAGCGAGTCCCCCATCACGTCCATCACCTCCCGCGCCCGCTCATGGCCGCGCGGCGGCACCAGCAGGATGACGCCGCGCTGGTAGACGCCGGGCGAAGCGGCGAGGTAGATGGCTGTGAACATCACCACCACCAGATCGCCCAGAAAGAACATCACGCTGGACGCGACCGTCTGCAGCCGATTCAGCCAGGAGGAGGCGTCCTGCCCCTGCTTCATGATCTGGTCGCGCAGCGAACCGGGAAGCTGCTGAACGGCCCCGCTGATCTGCTGGGAGAGCTGGTCGAACTGGCTCACCACCGACTGGCCCATCAGGACGCCACCGCCGATCAGAAGCACCGCCAGCAGCAGCAGAACGACGCCGAGCGACCACCCCTGCGGCAGTCCGGTGAAGCGCCGCACCAGCCCGGCGATGCGCTGGAACAGGATCGCCAGAAGCACGCCGGCGAAGACCAGCAGCAGCGCGTCGGCCACCTGCCAAGCCAGGAACAGCGTCCCCACCACGCCGGCGGCGATCAGCATCTTCCAGGTGAACAGCTTCAGTTCGGTCGCGGTGTTCCGCCCGGCGGTCGCCGGCTCCCCAGCTTGCGCAGAGGCATGAAGGGGAGCCTGTCTGGTCGCGTCCATCGTTTCTTCCCGCCGTGTTGCCACCGGCATGCCGGTCCGATGGACAAACGCCGCCCGCAGGAAAGTGTTGCACCGTCAGCCCGCTAGCACCTTCGTGCTAATACGCTTATCCGAATGCGCGCGGACGGTTGGCGCCCCATATAATGTCTGACGCCAAGGAGTCATTCTCGCTGATGTCACCTCAAAAGCCCGCCGGAAACGGCGGGCTCTTTTCTTGTGGGGATGTCTGTTATGGAGAGCGTCAGCCGGCGTCCGGCGGGAAGACGATGCCGACCTTCAGGCCGGGTTCGTTGTCCTCCAGCCGCAGCGACGCGTCGTGCAGCCGCGCCACCGCCTCCACGAGGCTGAGGCCCAGCCCGTTTCCCGGCGAGGCCCGCGCAGCGTCCAGCCGGACGAAGCGCTCCAGCACCTTCTCGCGCATGTCGGCGGGAATGCCGGGCCCGTTGTCCGCCACGGTGACACGGGCGGCCTGCCCGGGCCCGACTCCCTCCAGCAGCAGAGTGATGCGCCCGCCCTCCGGCGTGTATTTGATGGCGTTGTCCAGCAGGTTCGACACCGCCTGGGCCAACAGCTGCTCGTTCCCGCGCACGGTCGGCTCGGCCCGGATGTCGGTGACCAGGGTCAGGCCCTTCTCCTCCGCCACCGGTTCGTAGAGGTCGGCGGCCAGCCGGACCACGTCGGCCAGCCGCACCGGCTCCAGTCCCTTGCGGTTGGCGCCGGACTCGGCCTCGGCGATGGACAGCAGCGCGGTGAAGGTGGCGAGCAGCCGGTCGGCCTCCAGGATCGTGTCCTGCAGCACGCCGCGGTAGACCTCCGGGTCGTCGGTCTCGCGGATCAGGGCCAGCTCGACGCGGGCGCGCAGGCGCGACAGCGGCGTGCGCAGGTCGTGCGCCACGCTCTCGGTCACCTGCCGCATGCCGGTCATCAGCCGCTCGATCTGGTCCAGCATGGCGTTCAGGTTGCCGGCCAGCCGGTCGATCTCGTCGCCGCCACCGCCGCGCGGCACCCGGCCCGACAGGTCGCCGGCCATGATGCGGTGGGTGGTGCGGTTGATCGCCTCGATCCGGTGCATGGCGCCGCGCGCCAGCAGCAGGCCGCCGCCCAGCCCCAGCACCACCGTCACCAGGAAGACCCAGCGCAGCGACACGACCATGCGCCCGCGGAGCTGGTCCAGCTCGCTCATGTCGCGGCCCACCAGCAGGCGGAACTGGCCGGGCAGGACGAAGCTGACCGCCATCGCGGTGGAGGGCCGGTTGTTCACCCCGCCATAGTCGGAAATCTTGAAATGGGTCCAGCCGCCCGGCCCCGCCGTGGCGTCGGGCCAGCCCGACAGGTTGCCGGCCAGGATGACGCCGCCCGGCGTGGTCAGCAGGTAAATGGAATTGGTGTGCGAATAGCCGCTGCGCTCGCGCACGGAATCGACCAGCCCGCGCAGGCCGGCGCTGCGGTACTGGTCCTGAAGTCCGGCGACCTCCAGCGCGATGGTGGCGCCGATCTCCTCCTCCAGGAAGCCCGCGGTGGAGCGGTAGACGACGGCCAGGATCACCCCGACCGAGATGATGAACAGGCCCAGATACAGCAGGGCCAGCCGGAACGGCGTCGTGCGCAGAAGGCGCAGGGTGGGAATCGCCGCCTTCACGCTCCCCGGCCCGTCACCATTGCCGCCATCCTCATTGCGGCGCCCGCAGGCTGTAGCCGGCGCCGCGCACCGTGTGGATCAGCGGCGTCGGGAAATCCTTGTCGATCTTCTGGCGCAGGCGGGCGATGTGCACGTCGATGACGTTGGTCTGCGGGTCGAAGTGATAGTCCCACACATTCTCCAGCATCATGGTGCGGGTCACCACGCTGCCGGCGTTGCGCATCAGATATTCCAGCAGGGCGAATTCCCGCGGCAGCAGGTCGATGGACTTGCCGGCCCGCCGGACGGTGCGCGACAGCAGGTCCAGTTCCAGATCGGCGACCGCCAGGCGGGTCTGCGGCTGGGCGGCGCTGCGGCGGCGCACCAGCACCTCGATCCGGGCAAGCAGCTCGGAGAAGGCGAAGGGCTTGGTCAGGTAGTCGTCGCCGCCTGCCTTCAGTCCCTTCACCCGGTCGTCGACGCTGCCCAGCGCGGAGAGGAACAGCACCGGCGTGTCGTTGCCGGTCGCGCGCAGGATCTCGACCAGCGACAGCCCGTCGCGGCCCGGCAGCATGCGGTCGACGATCATGACGTCGTAATGCTCGGAGCCGGCCAGGAACAGCCCCTCCTTGCCGTCGTTGGCGGCGTCCACGACATGCCCGGCCTCCTTCAGCCCCTTGGCCAGATAGGAGGCGGCCTGCTGGTCGTCTTCGATGACGAGGACTTTCATGAGCATGAGTCTACCGCATCCTTCCGCGAGTCCAAAGGTGAATGCCCCCGCCCCTCCGGGGAGGGGAAAGGGCCAAACGACACGAAGGGGGAGGACATCCGCGCGGCGGGGGTTCGCACCGCGGACATCCTCCACCCCATCACACCGGAGACGGGAGGATCGCCGGTGTTACCCTGCGTCACGCCTTGACGAGCTTCAGCGGGACGAAACTCTCGTTGCCGCCGCGGTTGACCAGCAGCAGGACCGCCTTGCGGCCATCCTTCTCGGCCTCGTGCAGGCTCTTGGTCACCTCCGCGGGGGAGGTCACGCTGTGGTCGCCGACCTTGACGATCACGTCGCCCGGACGGACGGGCAGATCACCGGCCTGCGGCGACACCGAGGTGACGACCACACCCTTGACGCCCTCGCCCAGGCCGAGGCGGCTGCGGGCGGCGCCGTCCAGCGGGGCCAGCTTCAACCCGTTGACGGTCTCCACCGCGCTCTCGGCGGCGGGACCGGTCCCTTCCGCGGCGGCCATGCGCTGTTCGGCGGGCAGCGGCGCGATGTGGGCGGTCAGGGTCGTTTCCTTGCCCTTGCGGACCACGGTCATGGTCACCGTGTCGCCGGCCTTGGTGTCGGCCACCCGGCGGGTCAGGTCGCGCAGCGTGTTCACCGGCTTGCCGCCATAGGCCAGGATCACGTCGCCCTGGCGCACGCCGGCCTTGGCGGCGGGGCTGTCCGGGGCCACCTCGGCGACCAGGGCGCCCTTGGTCTGGGACAGGCCGACCGACTCGGCGATCTCCGGCGAGATCTCCTGGATCTTCACGCCCAGCCAGCCGCGCTCGACATGGCCGTTCTCCTTGAGCTGGGCGACGACCTGCTTGGCGATGTTCGACGGGATGGCGAAGCCGATGCCGACCGAGCCGCCGTTTGGCGAATAGATGGCGGTGTTGATGCCGATCACCCGGCCGTCCAGGGTGAAGGTCGGGCCGCCCGAGTTGCCGCGGTTGATGGCGGCGTCGAGCTGGAGATAGTCGTCATACGGACCGCTGTGGATGTCGCGCCCACGGGCCGAGATGATGCCCTTGGTCACCGTTCCGCCCAGTCCGAAGGGGTTGCCGACGGCCATCACCCAATCGCCGACGCGGGCGGCGTCGCTGTCGCCCCAATCCAGCGCCGGCAGCGCCTTGTCGGACTTCACCTTCAGCAGGGCGATGTCGGTCTTGGCGTCGCGCCCGACCAGCGTGGCGGGCAGCTCCGTGCCGTCCTGGAGCGTGACCTTGATCTCGTCGGCGCCGTCGATGACGTGGTTGTTGGTCACCACATAGCCGGCCGCGTCGATGATGAAGCCGGAGCCGAGCGAGCCGACCTTGCCGCGCGGCTGGCCCTCGGAGGGACCCTCGGACTGGTCGTCGCCGCCGGGGCCGCCGTTTTGGCCGAACTGGTCCTGGAACTGGCGGAAGAACTCTTCGAAGGGCGACCCCGGCGGGAAGCCGGGCATGCTCGGGTTGCCGCGCTCGGCCTTGGCCTGCTGGGTGGTGGAGACGTTCACCACGGCGGGCGACACCTTGGCCGCCAGATCGGCGAAGCTGCCCGGTGCGTTTTGGGACAGCGCGTTTTGCGTCAGGGCGCTTTCGGCGGCCGCGGCGGTGGACTGGTTGGCGATCAGGAACGGACCGGTCAGCACCGTGGTGCCGAGGAGGACGGCGGCGATGGTACGCCGCACCCGGCCCGACCGCGGGGCGCGTCCGGCGTTGGCGGGGGTGGACATCGGTTGCTCTCCGTGACTGGCATGCGTTGTTCGTTGCCCTGAAAGTAGCGGGCGCCGAGTCACGGGGGGCTTGCAGGCGGATTAAAAGTTTTTCAGGGAGGGAATATTAAGTCACGTCTCGATTACAGCGCCGATCCGGCCGTGCGCAGGCGGATGGTTGCGGCTTGCTGGCGGACGCGGTCGAGGTGGGGATTGATGGCCAGGGCGGCGTCGAAGGCGCGCAGCGCCCCCGCCGGCTGGTCGATGGCGAGGTAGACGAGGCCCAGCCCGGCCAGCGCCCCGAAATGCCGCGGCTCCAGCGCCAGCACCCGGCGGATGTCGCGCACCGCGGCGTCGTAATCCCCCAGCATGTATTCGGCGTTGGCCCGCTTGTTCCAGCCCTCGGCGTAGGTCGGGTCGGCAGCGACCACCTGATCGAAGGCGGCCAGCGCCTCGCCGTAGCGGTCGGCGTTCAGGCTCTGCACACCGTGGTGCATCAGCACGATCAGGTCGTCGTTGGGATGCTCCAGCCAGACGTCCCAGATGCGGTCCTCGACCGCCTCCGCCGCGACGGCGTCGCCGGCGGTCTGCAGGTCCTGGAACAAGCCGCCGAGTCGCGTGTCCTCCTGCCCTGCCCAAGCCCGCGAACCGGGGCTGGAAGCGCCGAGGAGCAGAAAGGCCAGGAAGGCCACGGGCAAGAAGATTCGCTGGGTCATTCCCAAAAATTGGGATGCGTCACTTGCCAGCAACACTGACCCGAAAGCGGTATCGCCGCAAGAAGAATCCCTCATCCCACCGGGGTGGTCTCGGCAAAGTTCCCGCCGGACAAAGAAAAAGGGCCGGCGAATCGCTTCGCCGGCCCCTTCCCCTGAAAACAGCAGCCCGTTATCAGGCGGCCTTGCTGCGGCCCGCCACGATCTCGTCGGTGACGTTGCGCGGCACCGGCTCGTAGTGGCTGAACTCCATCGAGTAGGACGCGCGGCCCGAGGTCATGCCACGGAGCTGGCCGATGTAGCCGAACATCTCGTTCAGCGGCACGTGGGCCTCGACGGCGATGTTGCTGCCACGCTCGAGCTGGCCCAGCACCGTGCCGCGGCGGCGGTTCACGTCGCCGATGACGTCGCCCAGGTAATCGTCCGGGGTGACGACCTCGACCTTCATGACCGGCTCGAGCAGGATCGGGCCGGCCTGCTTGAGGGCTTCACGGAAGCAGGCCTTGGCGGCGATTTCGAACGTCAGGGCGTTCGAGTCGACGTCGTGGTACTTGCCGTCCACCAAGCGGGCGCGGAAGTCCACAGTCGGATAGGAGGCGAGCACGCCCTCTTCCTTCTGCATTTCCAGGCCCTTCGCGACCGACGGGACGTATTCGCGCGGCACCGTGCCACCGACCGTCTCGTCCTTGAACACGAAGCCCTCGCCACGCTCCAGCGGCTCGAAGACGATCTTGACTTCGGCGAACTGGCCCGAACCGCCGGTCTGCTTCTTGTGGGTGTAGGTGTACTCGACCGGCTTGGTGATCGTCTCGCGGTAGGCGACCTGGGGCTTGCCCATGTTGCCTTCCACGCCGAACTCCGTGCGCAGACGGTCCAGCGTCACTTCCAGGTGCAGCTCGCCCATGCCGCGCAGGATGGTCTGACCGGTTTCACGGTCGGTCTCCAGACGCAGCGACGGGTCCGCGCGGACCATCTTGCCGAGCGCGATGGAGAACTTCTCCTGCTCGCCCTTGGTCTTCGGCTCGACCGAGACGCTGATGACGGGGTCGGGGAAGCGCATGCGCTCCAGGATCACCGGGTGGGCGGCGTCGCAGAGCGTGTCACCGGTGTCCGTCTCCTGCAGGGAGACGAGCGCGATGATGTCGCCGGCGCGGGCTTCCTCGATCGGGTTGGCCTGGGCGGCGAACATCTCGACCATGCGGCCGATCTTCTCGCGCTTGCCGCGGGTGGTGTTCAGGACCGACATGCCCTTGGTCAGCACGCCCGAATAGACGCGGACGAAGGTCAGCGAGCCGTAGGTGTCGTTCAGCACCTTGAAGGCCAGCGCCGCGAAGGGCGCGTCGTCGGAGCTGAGACGCTCGCCGTTCGGGTTGCCGTCCTCGTCCACCGTCTTGATGGCCTCGACGTCGGTCGGGGCCGGCAGCAGGTCGACGACCGCGTCCAGAACCTGGCAGACGCCCTTGTTCTTGTAGGACGAGCCGCAGAGAACCGGGGTGAAGGTGCTGGTGATGGTGCCCTTGCGCAGGCAGGTGCGCAGCACGTCGGCCGACGGCTCCTCACCCGACTCCAGGTAGGCTTCCATCGCCGCGTCGTCCATCTCGAGCGCGGTGTCGACCAGCTCGGCGCGCAGGGCCGGGATGCTGGCGATGTTGTCCAGGTCTTCCTTGACGGTCAGGTTGAGCTTGCTCGCCAGATCGTCGGTGATGTCCCAGATTTCCCACTTGGCGTCCTTGTCGTCCGAGAACCAGACGTACGCCTTCATCTCGATCAGGTCGACCATGCCGCGGAAGTTGTCTTCCGAGCCCAGCGGAACCTGGATGCAGACCGGACGGGCGTTCAGGCGGCTCTTGATCATGCCGACGCAACGCTGGAAGTTCGCACCCGAACGATCCATCTTGTTGACGTAGCAGATGCGCGGGACGTTGTAGTTGTCCGCGAGGCGCCAGTTGGTCTCGGACTGCGGCTCCACGCCGGCCACGCCGTCGAACACGACGACCGCGCCGTCGAGCACGCGAAGCGAGCGGTTCACCTCGATGGTGAAGTCCACGTGGCCCGGGGTGTCGATGACGTTGATCTTCTTACCGCGCCAGAAGGTCGAGACGGCAGCCGACTGAATCGTGATGCCGCGCTTCTGCTCCTGCTCCATGTAGTCGGTCGTCGTCGAGGACTTCAGGTCCTTCGTCTCGTGCACGTCGATAATCGTGTGCTTACGACCGGTGTAGTACAGGATGCGCTCGGTGGTCGTCGTCTTGCCGGCATCGACGTGGGCGATGATGCCGATGTTCCGGATGTCAGAAAGAGGCGTTTGGCGCGGCATGTTGCGAATCCATTACTGTAACGCAGCTATCGAAGCGCAACGACGGTCGTCCGCTCCGGCGGCAGAGGTTGGTCGGGGTTTTACGGATGATCTGTTAAGGCGTGATTAACGTTCTGTAAATCCGGAAGGTCAAGCCTTCCGGATTTTTTCGAAGCACGCGGCCCTTACAGTCTGGTGGGCCACGCCGGCAAACCCCAACCGAGGGAGCCGGGTCGCCCCGTCACGCAGCTTATTTGGCCGCCGTCACCTGAATTTCAACGAGATACTCCGGCGCGGCGAGCTTCGCTTCCACGGTGGCGCGGGCGGGCGGGTTGGCCGTATCGACCCAGGCTTCCCACGCCTTGTTCATCGCGCCGAAGGTGGACATGTCCGTCAGATAGATGGTGGCGGACAGCAGCTTGCTCTTGTCCGAGCCGCCCTCGGCCAGCAGGGCGTCGATCTGGCCCAGGATCTGGCGGGTCTGCGTCTCCACGTCCGGAGTCGGATCGTTGGCCACCTGACCGGCCAGATAGACCGTGTCCTTGTGGATGACCATCTGGCTCATGCGCGGTCCGGAATGGAAGCGCTGGATCGACATCGGTACGGCTCCGGTTACGGGGTCTTGAACGCGCGTACGTCTATGCGATTCACGTCCAACGGCCTAGCAAAAAATGAGGCGCCACCGCTCAAAGCTGCCCCGCGCCCGTGCATCACCGCAAAGAAGGCGTATTTCCCTCCACGGCGGCCACGAAAGCGGCGCTCGGCACGGCGATGTTGCGGGGATTGGGGCCGCTGACCGCGGCCACCGCGATGCCGGCCACCGCCCAGCCCTCCCCCGCCCTATCCCCGCCGGGCGTGCGCACCAGCAGCGCCGCCCCGCTCACCCCGCGCGTCCCGTCGCAATCATGGACCAGCAGCGGCCCGCGGTCGGTGTCGTTGATGCCGCGCGCCGCGCAGGCGGTGTCGGCGGTGACGAGGTGCGCCCGGTCCTGGCTGTAGCCGCCCAGCATCAGCGGCGTGCCGGCGTCCGGCGGGACTCGGGCGAGCGGCAGCGGCGGCATCCCCTCCGGCGCGTCGCCGTCCAGCGTCAGCACCGCCCAGTCACCGACGAGTCCGTCGAGACGCCGCTCCTTGTCGTAAGGGCCGCCGGTCTCCAGCGCGGCGACGGCGCGGTGCTGCCGGTACTCCCCGCGCTCATAGCCGAACAGCACGTGCAGGGAGGAGGCCGGCAGGAAGCGCTGCGCCCGGTTCAGCAGGCAATGGGCGGCGGTGACCACCCGGCGCGGCGCCACCAGCACGCCGGTGCAGCGGGCGCCGAGATTGCTCTGCACCTTGACAAGGCTGTTCCACGGCGCGTGCGTCGCGTCCACCACCACCCGCCGGTCCTTCGCGCCGATCCCCGGCAGCAGCGGGTTCTGCGCCGCTGCCGGCAGCGCGGCCACGAAAAGCGGCGCCGCGACCAGGAATCCGCTCAGAATGGCCATCAAGCGTTCTTGATACGTTTTCATGTTCGTCTTACCATGGCGGTCATGGCCACGCTCATCATCACGGAAAAATCCAGTCAGGCAAAGGACCTGCGCGCCGCGCTGGGGGATCGCTACGGGCGCATCCTGCCGGCCGAGGGGCATCTGCTGCGGCTTGCCGAGCCGGACGAGGTCAATCCGGACTGGAAGCGCTGGTCGCCCACCCTGCTGAAGCCCGACGGACTCTACCCGACCCGGCCGGACAGCGGCGGTAACAAAACGGCGAAGCTGGCGGCCATCAAGGCGGCGCTGAAGGGCTGCGACCAGGTCATCCTCGCCACCGACTGCGACCGCGAAGGGCAGTTGATCGGGCAGGAGATTCTGGAGCATCTGGGCTTCCGCGGGCGGGTGCAGCGCGCCCTGTTCACCGCCCAGGACCCCAAGACGATCCGCGACGCCTTCGCCAAGCTGAAGCCGAACAACGAGCTTCGCCCTCTCTACGAGGCGGCGGTGGCCCGCCAGCAGGCCGACCAGATCTTCAATCTCTCCCTGACCCGCACGGCGACCAAGACGCTGCTGGCACCGGGGACGCGCGGGGTGATCGGCATCGGGCGGGTGAAGACGCCGACCCTGTCCATCGTCTGCCTGCGCGAGTTGGAAATCCGCAACTTCAAGCCGGAGGATTATTTCGAGGTCGTGGCGACGGCCACCGCCGCGGGCGGCTCCTTCCTGATGCGCCACGCTCCGCCGCCGAAGGACCGCATCAAGGACCGCGCCCGCGCCGAGGCCATTGCCCGCGCCGCCGACGGCCATGGCGGCCCGCTGTCGGTGACGGTGGAGGACCGGCGGCAGGCCCCGCCGAAGCTCTACGACCTGCCTGCGCTGCAGAAGACCTGCGGCCAGCGCTGGGGCTGGACCGCCGACCGCACGCTGGAGGTCGCTCAGGAGCTTTACGACGGCGAGGGCAAGAAGCTCATCACCTACCCGCGCGCCGAGGCACGGTATCTGTCGGAGAACCAGATCGCCGACGTTCCGGCGATCGCCGGGGCACTGACCCGGCTGCGCGGCTTCGCCCATCTCGACCTGTCCCGCCCGGTGATCCGCCGCGGCAAGTCCGGCCATTTCTGCGACAAGGCGCTGGAGGGCGTGTCGCACCACGCCATCGTGCCCAACGTCAACGTGCTCGACGATCTGGAAAGCCGGCTGAACCGCCTGACCGACGACGAGAAGCGGCTCTACGCGCTGATCTGCCGCTCCTACCTCGCCGCCGTCATGCCCGACTACGAGTACCGGCAGACCACCGTCCTGATGAACGTGCCGGTCGAGGGCAAGCCGGTGGTTTTCCGGGCGGTCGGCCGCATCCCCTTGAAGCTCGGCTGGAAGACGGCCTTCGGCTCCGCCGAGACGGACGGCAAGCCCGACGAGAAGGAGGAGGAGCAGACCCTGCCTCCGCTGGCCGACGGCGAGCCCGCCCGCCTGTCCGACCCCCGTGTGGAAGCCAAGCGGACCCAGGCGCCACCGCGCTACAACGAGGGCACGCTGGTCGACGCCATGCAGAACGCCTGGCGCTTCGTCGAGGACCCGGCGCTGCGCGACCGGCTGAAGGAGGCCAAGGGCATCGGTACCCCGGCCACCCGTGCCGAGATCATCAAGGGCCTGCGGCGGCAGAACCTGCTGGGCGCCGACGGCAAGTGGCTGGTGCCCACCCCCGCCGGGCTGCAACTGTTCGAGACTCTGCGCGGCGCCGCCCCCACGCTGGTCGATCCCGGCACCACCGCCCTGTGGGAGATGCGGCTGGACGAAGTGGTCGTCGGACGCGCCGATTTCCGCAGCGTCATCGACGGCATCGCCGACGAGGCCGGGCGGCTGATCGGCGTGCTGGTCGGCAACCAAGGGCCAGCGGTGGACCTCGGCGTGCGCGGCGGTCCGATCCGCGCTGGGCGGGGCGCCGGGCGCCGTCGCTCCACGAGCCCGCGCGCCGCTGGAACGACGCCGCGGCCACGCACGCGCAAGGTGGCGGTCGCCGCCGTCGGCGTGGACGGCGAAGCGCCGAAGACGCCCCGGCGCAGCCGCAAGGCGAAGGCCGCGCCGGAGGTCCCCGACTCGATGAGCCCGGTGGCCGACGCTGCCCCGCCGGCCCCCGCCGCACCGCCGAGCGGGGCGCGACGCAAGGCGCCGACCGACAAGATGGTCGCCTTCGCCCGCAGCCTCGCCGACCGCAAGGGCGTCGAATTGCCGAACACGGTGCTCCAGGATTTCGATTCCTGCCGCCAGTTCCTGGACCAGCACGCACGCTGAGCGTCGGCTTGCCCCCACCCCGGCCCTCCCCCGCTTCGCGGGAGAGGGAGATTTGTCCCCTCCCCTGCGACAGCGGGGGAGGGCCGGGGTGGGGGAAAAACATTCCAAGCATCTCCAAATCACCCTCCGACTGTGGCCCATGCCACAGCGGCGGCGGCGGCATCCGCCTACCCTCTCCTCCACGGACATCGAGCCACACACGGCCCCACACCCGCAGGAGACCCAGCCCATGCGCCGCCTGACCCTGATCGCCGCCGCTGCCGCCACGCTGCTCGCCGCCCCCCACGCCTTCGCCAACGATCTCAAGACCGGCGGCATGCCGGTCAACCCGATGATGATGCAGCCGGGCTTCGGCAGCCCCTTCGCCGCGGCGCCCTCCCTGTCCAGCACCAACGTCGGCGTCGCGACGAACCTCGCGGCGGGGATCGGCAACAAGGCCAAGCAGAACGTCTTCACCATGCAGCAGGGCACCGGCGGGTCGCTGGTGAACACCAACGTCGGCGTCGCCACCAACGTCGCCGCCGGCATCGGCAACAAGGCCAAGCAGAACGTCACCGGCGTCACCTTCGGCTTCGGCAAGGGCGGCCTGCTCGACACCAACGTCGGGGTGACGACCAACGTCGCCGCTGGCATCGGCAACGCCGCCGGACAAAATCTGTTCGGTCTTAAGGCCCAGTAATCGACCCCATCCGGCGCCGCCGATCCGCAAGGCGGCGCCCCTTTCGGATTCCTCACTGGAGGACTGCCGTCATGCTCCGCTTCGCCCTGCCGGTCTTCGGTGCGCTCGCCGCCATCCTGGCCCTGGCCGGAACCCCGCAGACCGCCGCCGCCGAAAACCTCGCCTGCCAGACGGTCAACGGGAAGACGGTGTGCAGCCGCGGCTCGGGCTCGCTGTCGTGCCAGACGGTCAACGACCGGACGACCTGCGTGACCGGGCCGGGCGCGCTGACCTGCGAGACCGTCAACGGCCACACCGCCTGCCGTCGCGGCCCGTCGCAGCCGGACCTCAAGCCGATGCCGATGCCGCCGATGCCCCCGCAGGCCGCCCCGATGCCCGATCACCCCTTCGGCAAAAACTTCCCTTTTGAGGAAGAGGCGTAAAGCGCCCCAGCTGTGGTCCGCCTCACAGCGGCTCCCCGGTCGGCCGCCCTAGGATCAGCGCACACCGCCGAACAGAGGAGCCCCGCCATGATCCGCATCCGCCGCTTCGCGCCGCTGCTGTCCGGCCTCGCCGCCCTGGCACTGCTGGGCGGAAAAGCCGCCGCCCAGGATGCCGGCGGCTTTTCCGTCAACCCGCAGCTGGGCGCGGCGGTCGGCATGTCGATGGGCATGGGCATGGGGATGCCGCCGCTGCTGCCGCGCCAGCCCGTCTTCGTCAACGCCGCCCGGCGCGGCGCGCCTCCGGGGGCGACGGTGACCAATCCCAACGTCAGCCGGCAGGCCACCCACCAGCAGGCCATCGCCAAGATCCGCGGCGACGCCGGCTTCCTGGGCGGCTTTAACAAGGGCCAGGCGCTGGCCGCCAGCCGCCAGCCGCCGCCGGAGCCCATCGTGCCGAACTTCACCTTCATCGACGCGCCCTTCATCGTGAACAACTTCGACAGCTCGCTGGCCCTGTCCTTCGGCGACAGCAACGTGACGGAACAGTTCATCGTCCAGGGCGCGGACGGGTCGGTCGGCGGTGGTGTCGCTGGTGGCGGTGTCGCGGAGCAAGCGGCCGCGCCGGCCCCCGTCGGTCAAGCGCCCGCTCCGGTGCAGGCCAAGGCTCCGGCACCGAAGCCCCAGCCGGGCGTGACCACCGGCAACGGCGGCCCACCGCCCGAGGGCTTCTTCGACCCGGTGATGAGCAACTTCGGCCCGCTGCCGCACCTGCCCGCGGCGCTGGCCAGCGGCGGCATCCAGTTCAACAACGTCGGCACCGCCTTCAACGCCGCCATGGGCCAGGGCAACTTTGCCTCCCAGCAGATCACCAGCATCCAGGGAAAGAAGGGCAAGCGCTGAGCCCTCCCCCCAGGCATGAAAAAGCCCCCTTGCCGGCGGCAAGGGGGCTTTCTCCGTTCAGAGCTGCGCGGTTAGGCGGCGACCGGCTCGTTGGCGGCCTTGGCCTGCGCGGCGGCGGGCTGAACCACGCCCTGCGGGGCGGGCAGCGGCGCCGGGCGCGGGGTGCCGGCGGGCAGCATGTCGCTGATCGCGAGGCCCACGGCCATCAGGTTGGGCACGGCCATCGCCGTCAGCAGGATCGCCCACAGCTCCAGCGACAGGGTGCCCAGCGGGTTGGCAAACCACGCGGTCACCGCGGAGACCAGCAGCGCGCCCGACAGCCAGGCTTCCGGCTTGGCGCAGAAGGCGCCCTGGGTCCGCTTGCCGCCCTTGGCGGTGACGCGGAAGGCGTCGCGCTTGCGGACCACGCCGCGCAGAGCGGCCAGCGCCACCGTGGTGGACAGCGCCATGCCGACGGCGCAGGCCCCGAAGCTCTCCTTCCACGAGTTGCCGGAGGCGTAGCGCGAGGCCAGCAGGCTCGACCCGGCGCGCAGGACCAGGGCGCCCAGCACCGCGGCGGTGGCCTGGACCGGCGGCAGGTGCAGCGGCAGGACCAGCGAGGCGAAGGTCCAGGTGACCGCCGCACCGGCGGCCAGCACGCCCACCGCGTCGGACCACCAGCGCGCCCAGTTGGTCAGGTAGCCGATCTTCTGGCTGAGCGTCAGCTCCGTGGCGCCGGGCAGGAACTTGCGCCAGTGGGCGCGCAGGATCTGCGTGGAGCCGAAGACCCAGCGGTCGCGCTGCTTGCGGAACTGCATGAAGTTGTCGGGGGCGAGGCCCTGGCCCAGCCGCTCGTCCGTGTAGGCGGCGCGGTAGCCGGCCGACAGGATGCGGATGCCCAACTCGGTGTCCTCGCAGATGCCCTCTTCCGACCAGCCGCCGACCTGTTCCATGGCGGAGCGGCGCAGCATGATCATCGTGCCGTGGCAGACGAAGGCCTGGGACGTCAGCCCCTCCTGCATGCCGACGTCGAAGAAGGGGCGGTACTCGGCGGTCATGGCGGCCTTCAGCGGCGTCTCATGGCCGTCGCGGTGCTCCTGCGGCGCCTGGACGATGCCGACGCGCGGGTCGGCGAAGGTCGGGGCCAGCTTGTTCAGCCAGTCCGGCTCCACCGTGTAGTCGGCGTCGAGCACGGCGACGATCTCGGCCCGCGGGTCGGTGTGGCGCAGCGCGGCGTTCAGCGCGCCGGCCTTGAAGCCGCTGATCGTCTTGTACCAGTGGAACTTGAACTTCGGACCCAGCTCGGCGCACAGTTCCTCGACCGGGCGGACCAGCGCCTCGTCCTCGGTGTTGTTGATGAGGACGACGACCTCGTAGTCCGGGTAGTCGACGCGGGCCAGCGAGGTCAGCGTGGCGGCCAGCACGTCCGGCTGCTCGCGGCAGGCGGCGATGTGCACCGACACCATCGGCTTGTGCTCCGGCACCGCGGGAACCCGCGGCAGCAGGGCCGGGGCGCGGCCGGTGAACAGGCGGCGGGCCACCTCGGTCAGGTCGGCGAAGGCCACCGACATCATCAGCGCGCCCAGCAGGAAGGCGGAGCCCCAGGTGGTCGCGGCGCCGAAGGTGAAGTATTCCGCGTAGGCACCGGCGACGGCGGACCCGACGCCGAAGCCGACGATGTTGGCGCCCACCGAGGCGGCCAGCGCGTAGGTCATGTTGGTGCGGCGGCGGAAGGCGGCGAAGGCCGACAGGGCGAGACCGAGGGCCAGCGCCACGGCGGCGCCCGCACGGTCGCCCCAGGGGGCCGGGACGTCGCCAGCCAGCGGCCATTTCGGCGCGCGGTCGGCGTCGAGCACGCCCCAGGTCGGGCCGGGCGAGCCTTCGATGCTGGACTTCCACACGCCGTCGAACGCCTCGACCACGTTGTAGTCGATGCCGAGCATCCCCGCCTCGGCGGCGAAGTTGCGGACGACGAAGGCCTGGGCCTGCGGCGTCGGGTAGGCGTCGTGGAAGTTCTCGCCGCCCGACGGCCAGCCCACCTCGCCCACGAACAGCGGCTTGCCCGGATGCGCCTTGCGCACGGTGTCCAGCCGGTCGCGGATCCAGGTCAGCGCCTTGTCCACCGGCACGCCTTCCCAGTAGGGCAGGACGTGGACGCCCATGTAGTCGGACGCCGCGATGGTCTCCTTGGCCTTGACGATCTCCGACCACACGTCGGCGGTGCCGACCTTGATGTGCTTCGGCACGCCGGCGCGGACGCGGCGGATGTAGGAGGCCAGCTCCGCGTCGGTCAGCTCGGCGCGCAGCAGCGTCTCGTTGCCGACCACCACGCGCTCGATGCCGCGCACGGTGCGGGACAGCACGATGGCGCGGGCGACCTCACGCTCGTTGCGGGCCTTGTCGTCGCTCAGCCAGACGCCCAGCGTGACGTCCAGGCCATGCTTGGCGGCGATGGCCGGCACGTCGCCCTGGGAGCCCAGCGTGGAATAGGTGCGCACACCGTCGGCGAAGCCGGCGATGGCGGTCATGTCGCGGTCCAGTTCCACCGCATCGACCACCGGCTGGTGGTTCGGGTCGTAGCTGCGGCCCGACGGGGAGTAGGAGACGGATTCGATGCGACCCGGCACGGCGTCCACAGGAGTGGGCGCATTGCGCCAGGACCAGAAGGACGCGTGGCCGGCAGTCACGGCGAGCATCGCCGCGGCCAAGGCCGCAGACCGGATCGAACGCTTCGGGTTGCTCATGTGGGGATTTCGCAAGCCTGGGTAGGATGGGTGGCGGGCGCCACCGGACACACAGACGAACGTGCGCTGCAAAAAACTATTCCCGCACCCGCGTCGATTTTTTTCGGGTGGCCACCGGGATTACCAAATCGGGAACGGCCGCCGTCCCGCTCCTGTTGGCATCACCAACCGCAACGACCGGAGACGACGAAATGACCGGCAAAAAGGTCGATGTGACCGCGCTGGAGGAAACGATGGACGAAGTGGTCGAAACCCTCGACCTCGCCGAACAGGCCGCCGGCTATGTCCGGAAGGAAAGCAGCGACCCCATGGACCAGGCCCGCGCCGCCGCCGTGCAGAAGCAGGCCGAAGCCATGCTCGACGCCGCCGAGCAGGCCGCTTCCGGTGGCGAACGGCCACAGCGCAGCAACCCCTCCCCCCTGCCGGGCATGCGCCGCCCGCCGCTGGTGAATTGAACCTACTGGAATCTTTGGCCCCTCCCCGACCCTCCCCCGCTCTCGCGGGAGAGGGTGCCTTCCACGACGCGGCGGCAGTCCCCTCCACCTCGCACGACGGGGAGGGTTAGGGAGGGGCAGAGGTGGCCTATTTTCCTTCGACCGACTTTTGCTCAGCCGACGCCCCACCCGCCGTCCGTTTCTGCCCCTCCGGACACAGCTCCAGCAGAACGCACCGCTCGCAGGCCGGGTTGCGGTAGAAGCAGACCCGCTGCCCGTGCAGCATCATCACCTCGTGATGATCGTAGATCTCCTGGGCCGTCCAGTCCGGGGGAAGCCGCGCCTCCAGGATGGTGTGCGACGGGCCGACCGCCACGCTGGGTGGAATCAGCCCGGTCCGCACCGCGACGCGGTGATGGTGGCTGTCCACCGGCAAGGCGGGGCGACGCAGGCTGCTGAAGCTCATCACCGCGGCGCTGGTCTTCGGGCCGACGCCGGGAAGCGCCTGCAGCCAGGCCCGCGCCTCCGGCACCGTCATCTCCGCCAGGAAATCCAGGGAAAGCTCGCCGCGCAACTCGGTGATCCGCCGCAGGATCGCCTGGATGCGCGGCGCCTTCTGCTCCGGCCACGTCACCCCGGCGATGACCGTCTCGACCTCCGCCGGGTCCGCGTCGCGCACAGCGGCCCAATCCTCCCCCCAGCGTGCCCGCAAAGCGCGGAAGGCCGCGCCGGAGGCCGCGTTGCGCGTGCGGTGCGACAGCAGAGAGGACACCAGTTCGCTCAGCGGGTCGAGCGCGCGGAAATAGGCGATCGGGCAGCCGAAGATCAGGCAGAGCCGGCGATGGATCTCCAGCAGCTTCTCGTCGGGCAGAGCCGCGGGCAACAAGGCGAAGGACGCTTGATCGTCGTCGGCCTTGAGACGACGCTTCACGGGGCCGTCACACCGCCCGACCGGCCGCCCTCCGGAAGCATCAGCCCCTCATCCGCCGCCATGGCGCGGGCGCGGGGGTCGGCCTGCACGGCGCGGGCGGTGCTGCGGGCACGGTCCTGGACCCGCCGGAAAGCCCGGATCAAGGCCTGGGCCTCCGCCCGCTCCTGCTCGTCGCGCCGCGACTCTGCGGCTTCCGACGCGGCGATCTTGCCGGCGGTGGACCGCTGCGTCTCGCTGTAGCCGAACAGACCGGGCTCCCAACGCTTCAGGTTGGCGTAGGCCAGGGCACGGGCGGAGCCATCCAGCCCCTGCCCCTCCTCCCAGGCGGCGCGGGCGGCGTGCAACTCGTCGGCCAGCACCCGCTGGGGCGGGCGCGGCGGCGGTGGTGGCGGCTGATGCAGCCGGGTGCGCGCCGCCTTCAGGGCGGCCACGCGGTCCGGATCGTCACGCCAACGGCGGGCGTCCGCGGCGGCGTCGCGCCACGCGCCGATGAGCCGTTCCGGATCGGGTGCGGTGTCCCGCTTCGTCGATGCCATGGCCCTCCCCGTTGCAAGGGAAACGAACGCAATGCTTTCGTCGTCAAGGATCTATGCCATGGCGCCGCAAAGGCCAGACCGGGAAGGGCGGTAATCCTGAGGGTGCGGTCAGTCCGCCGCCCTACCCAGCAGATAGTCGATGTCCCCGCCTTCAAGGGCACTGATGAGACCGCTGCCCTCGATGGTTGCGTCGGACAGGTTTCCTTTGCGCCGTTGCAAGTCGAGGATGCGCTCCTCCACCGTGTCGGCGGCGATCAGCTTGTAGACGAAGACCGGCTTGTCCTGGCCGATTCGGTAGGCGCGGTCGGTCGCCTGATCCTCAGCCGCCGGGTTCCACCACGGATCGTAGTGGATCACCGTGTCCGCCGCCGTCAGGTTCAGGCCGCGCCCGCCCGCCTTCAGGCTGATGAGGAAGACCGGCACCTCGCGGTTCTGGAAGCGGTTCACCGGCTCGGCGCGGTCCAGCGTGCGCCCGGTCAGCTCGACATAGCCGATCTTCGCCTCCTCCAGCCGCAGCTTGATGAGGTCGAGCATGGAGGTGAACTGCGAGAAGATCAGGATGCGCCGGCCTTCCGGCACCATCTCCAGCACCATGTCGGTCAGGGCGTCGAGCTTCGCGGTCTCCTTCACCTTGCCGGCGGCGGGGATCTTGACCAGACGCGGGTCGCAGCAGACCTGCCGCAGCTTCAGAAGCGCGTCGATGATGGTGATGGCGTTGCGCGACACCCCGCTGACCGCCAGCGCCGCCCGCACCGTCTCGTTCACCGACAGGCGGATGGTCTCGTAGAGGTCGCGCTGCGCCGGCTCCAGGTCGATGCGTACCACCACCTCGGTCTTCGGCGGCAGCTCCTTGGCCACCGCCTCCTTGGTGCGGCGCAGCAGGAAGGGGCGGATGCGCCGCATCAGCTGCTTGGCGCGGGTGCCGTCGGCGCGCTTCTCGATGGGGGTGCGGTAGCGGCGCCCGAACTCCTTGCGGTCACCGAGCAGGCCGGGCATCAGGAAGGCGAACTGGCTCCACAGCTCGCCGAGATTGTTCTCCACCGGCGTGCCGGACAGGCAGAGCCGGTTGCGGGCGTTCAGCGCGCAGACGGCGCGGGTCGCCTTGCTGTCCGGGTTCTTGATGGCCTGCGCCTCATCGAGGATCAGCAGATGCCAATCCCGGCGCTTCAGCACCTCGACGTCGCGGCCGACCACGCCGTAGGTGGTCACCACGATGTGGGCGCGGTCGAGGTCGCCCAGCTTCTCGTGCCGATCCAGACCATGCAGCACGACCACCCGCAGGTGCGGCGTGAAGCGCTGCGCCTCGGCCACCCAGTTGGGGACGAGGCTGGTCGGCACGACGACGAGGCAGGGGTCGGTCAGCCGGCCCTCCTTCTCCTCCATGGCGATGTGGGCCAGCGTCTGGGCCGTCTTGCCCAGGCCCATATCGTCGGCCAGGATGCCGGCCACCCGGTTGGCCCGCAGCCCCTGCATCCAGGCGAGGCCGACGCGCTGATAGTCGCGCAGCGTGCCTTGGAAGCCCGACGGCGGGTCCATCTCCGCCGGCATCTCCTGCTCCTGGATGGTGCGCAGGTAGCGGTCGATCTGACCGGTGTCCTCGGTGCGCCGCGCGATCAGGTCGTCAATGTCCAGCAGCCCGTCGGCTTCGGTCAGCGGCACCTTCAGCGTGTCGTCGAGCCGCCGCCCGCTGTCGAGCATGGATTCCAGGACGCTGAGCAGCCGTTCGACCCGCTCCGCCGGCAGGGCCAGCACGTTGCCGTCGTCCAGCACCAGATGGGCGCGCCCGTCGATGACGCGGGTCGCCTCCATGCCGCCGCGCTCGATCAGGGTCGCCAAAATGGGCAGCAGAGCGCGGCGCTCCCCGTCGATCTCCACGCCGACGTCGAGGTCGAACCAGCCGTCGCCGGAATCGCGCACGGCGACCGCCACCTCCTCGTTCGCCTCGACGACGCGGGTGCCGAAATCGGCGCCGATTTCGACGGTCCAGCCGTCCTTGCGCAGGGACGGCACCTCGGTCTTCAGAAAGGCCGCCCAGCGCTCCTCGGCGTCCTTGCCGGTCAGCCAGTGGACGCGAGTGCCGCGGGCGTTCAATTGGCCCTTGGGCGGCTCGATGCGCGCCTGGGCAAAGCCGAAGGCGGCCAGCCTTTCCAGCGCGCCCTGCTCCAGCGCCTTGTCGCGGCGAACGAAGACCGCCCCGGCGGGTTCCTCGACGCGGGCGAACTGGCGCTGGTCGTCGGGCTCGATCTCCGAGGGGGAATCCTCCTCGCCATAATCGAAGGCCAGCCGCAGCACGTCCACCAGACCGCCGTCCGGCGACACCACCCGGCCCAGCCGGGCGACGACGCGCGGGTCGCGCTCGACGATGGTCGCGGCGGGATCGGAGCCCATGCGCACGCCGCCGGGCATGCCCGCGGCGAAGGCGGAGGCCGCCGGGAAATCCGGGCGCTCCGGAGCGGAGCGGGCCGCTGCCGGCCGGGCGGAGGCCTTCAGGGACGCCGCCTTGAGGGCCGCCGTCTTCGACGGCGCCGCCTTCACGGCGGGCGGCGGGACCGCGGCCTTGGGCTTCGGCACCTCCACCACCTGCAACTCAACGGGGCAGACGGTGCCGGCCTTCGGATCGACGCACCAGTAGCCCAGCCCCTTGATCAGCGCAGCGCCGGGCGGCAGGCCGGTCGGGCGCAGCTTGCGCGTCGCCGGGTCGCGGAAGGCGCGGATGGTCATCCCCGCCCCCTCCGCCAGCGTTGTCCCGCCGCGCCAGCGCAGCCGCCCGCAGCCGAGGAGCCGGCGCAGGATGCGGTCCACCACGTCGCCGCGGCTCTTGGCGACCGGCGTGCGCACCACCCCGCCTCCGCCGAGCATCCGGGCGATGGCGCGGTCCACGTCGCCGTCCAGGCTGCGCGGCGCGCGGGCCAGCACGTCGCGCGGGCTGGCCGGAGTGGACACGTCGTCGCCCTCCCCCGCTCCCTCCACCGCGATGACGGCGGAGACGAACATGGCGGCGTCGTCCTTGCCCGGCTCCAGGGTCCAGCGGACGCTGAGCACCGGATCGGGGGGCGGGGGCGGAGAAGGTTCCGGAATCGGCGGCGGCGCGGGAGCCGCATCAGGAACCGCCTGGAGCGCTGGCGGCTCCTCCGCCGGATGGGCCGCCGGGGGCGTGTCGAACAGGGACATCTGCCGCCCTTCCGGACGGGCGTCCAGCGTCATCAGCGCCGCCGCGGCTATGTGGGCGCAGGCGTTGCGCCCGCAGGTACAGCTTTTGTCGAAGACCACCCGGCTGCGCCCGCGCACCGGAACGACCGTCACCGACAGCGTCCGGCCGAGGTCGGTCACAGTGGCGGCGATCCGCACCTCCGCCTCCAGAAGCGTCACCGCCCCGGTCAGGATGAGCGTGCGCCCACGCTGCAGCGTCTTCGCATCGAAGACGCGCGCCAGATCCTCCTGCGAAAAGGAGACCGTCGCGCTGGCGGTGGCGGCGGCGCGGGGAAGGGAACCGAACAGCGACATGGGCCGGAAGGGATACCGAAAAAGCAGAACGGGTCAGGAACGGGGGCGTCGGTATAAGCCCACACCATGCCCCGTCGCAAGCCCGCTCTCAACCCTCAACCGACACCGCAAGGCAAACATTCCGGTTGCCAAGTCCAGGGAAGACCAACCCCGGACGGTCGCGGCATCCGGCAAGGAAAACAGCCGCTAAAGCCGTTCCAGGAAACTGTTCAGCGGCGGCATCGGACCGCAGACCGGGGATTCCTCACGGAGCAGATAGGCGAAATGCTTCAGCATCGGCTCGGCGTTGGTGCGGTCGCCGAGCGCGTAGGTGGCGACGCCGAACAGAACGACCAGGGCGAGGACCAGCGGGCTGAGGTTCAGGCGCGACGGGGTCATCCGGTTGAAGCTCTGCGCGAAGGCCGCCACCGCCAGCCCGCCGAGGACGAGGCCGACCACCACCTCCGTCACCGAATGGTAGCGCAGCAGGATGCGCGAGGCCGCCACTCCCACCACCAGGCCGAGGGCGCCGAGGACCACCACGCCACGCCGCCAGCCGTCCAGCGAGCGCGCCGCCATCACCCCGACCGCCCCATAGACGGCGGCGGCGAGCGCGGCGTGGCCGCTGGGGCTGGTCAGCCGGTCGTCGAACAGGCGGATGCCGCAGGCGTGCCCCAGGATCTTCAGAAGCGCCACCGAGCCCATCAGCATGGCCAGCACGGCCAGCCAGCGCGCCGCCGAGACCGCCGAATGGCGGCGCCACAGCATCACGATCAGGATGCCCGCCACCGGAAGCACGAAGGACGTGCTGCCGAGAAGCGAGATCGCCTTGTTGACGTGCCAGAGGTTCAGATGTCCCACGGTCCTCGCCGCTCCCTTTCCATTCAGCGCATGCGAACGAGCATTCCGTCCCGGTAGTTCCAGGCCGCCGTGCTCTTTCCGTCGGACGCCGGCAGCGAAACGGTCAGTGTCCGCTCAGCCTGCTCCACCTTCGGCGCGTCGCTGCAGGTCCCGAACGGCAGCGAGACGGAGGGCTTGGTCCCGCCGAGGTCGAGGACGCGGAAGCGCGCGGCGCATTTGCCGTCCACGCTCTCCTGAAGCAGCACCAGCCAGCGCCCTTCCATGTTGTAGGCGTTCACGAAGGACAGGGTGCGCCCCTCGCGGTCCTCGTAGACGACGCGGTCGTTGACGGTCACCTGGATGACCTTCGGGCCGAGTTCGACCATCTGGACGACCTCGTTGCCGATGGCCGCGGACACCAGCACCGCGGCGCCGGACCGGTCGTCCGCCGCCTGCGCCGTCGCGATTGCCGCCGCCCCGATCGTTGCCGTCACGGAAAGCGCCGTCAGCAACCCCACCGGCCCCATAACGGCGCGGCTCAGAAACGTCATGCCCATAGCTGTTCTCAAATGCCCTTCTGGCTGGTCGTTCTCCACGCCAAGGTAAGCCCAACCGCCGCCATTCTGTAGTCCGTCAAAGGGCTGACATCCGCTTGCCGGAAAAATTTCACGAGCCGGACGATTTTGGTTGCCTTCCGGTCACGGCCCGATTAAAAACCGCGCCACCGCAGACGACGGCCTCGCCGACGCCGCGGCAGAGAGAAGCGCCCGTAGCTCAGCTGGATAGAGCACCAGACTACGAATCTGGGGGTCAGGAGTTCGAATCTCTTCGGGCGCGCCACTCTCCTCTTCCCATACAAATTCCCATGACGCTTCGCTGAACGCGGTTGGATCAGGTGATCCGACGGCGTTATTGTCGTTTTCAGCGGTCGTTGCGCCCACCGCCGCGGGCGTGCCGAAGGGGAGTAAGCCGTCATGACGGGACCACGGACGGCCACGCCGCTGGCGGAGCAGGACTTGCCGGCTCTTGCGGCTCTTCTCGCCATGGAAGGCTTGCCGAACCAGGACATCACCGCCGCAGGGCGGTTCTTCTGGCGCGTGGACGCCCTCGACGGGTTCCTGGGGTACGGCGGCTTGGAGGTTTATGGGCGCGACGGGCTACTGCGCTCGGTCGTCGTGCCGCCGGAGCGCCGCCGCAAGGGCGATGGCTGCGCGGTCGTGGACGCGATCTCCCGAGAAGCCGTGGCGCTCGGCCTGGAGCGGCTGTGGCTGTTGACCATCGGCGCCGCCGGCTTCTTCGAACGCATCGGCTTCGCGCGCGCGGAGCGCGGCGACGCGCCGCCGGACATCCGCGCCAGCGCGCAATTCGCCGGGCTGTGCCCCGGCAGCGCCGTTTGCCTGCGCCGCGACCTCGTCTCGACCGCAGCGGGAATGGACGGTCGCGGAAAGCTGTAGAGAAATGGTGGGCCCGGCCGGATTCGAACCGACGACAACACCGTTATGAGCGGCGCGTTCTAACCGCTGAACTACAGGCCCCCACCGAGGGATGCCGAATGTGCCCAGAACCGGGAGCTTATGCAACCCCGTTCGACAGGGGCCGCCACCAAAATGAAGACGCCAAAATGAAAACAGGGGACCCGAAGGTCCCCCGCTTTTCATACGATCGCAGTCCGTATCGAGCCTGCCTCGGAAACCTCAGGTGTCCAGGAAGCTGCGCAGCTTGCGCGACCGCGACGGGTGCTTCAGCTTGCGCAGCGCCTTCGCCTCGATCTGGCGGATGCGCTCGCGCGTCACGTTGAACTGCTGGCCGACCTCTTCCAGCGTGTGGTCGGTGTTCATGCCGATGCCGAAGCGCATGCGCAGCACACGCTCCTCGCGCGGGGTCAGCGAGGCCAGGACGCGGGTCGTCGTCTCGCGCAGGTTCGCCTGGATGGCGGCGTCGAGCGGCAGGACCGCGTTCTTGTCCTCGATGAAGTCGCCGAGATGCGAATCCTCCTCGTCGCCGATCGGCGTTTCGAGGGAGATCGGCTCCTTGGCGATCTTCAGGACCTTGCGGACCTTCTCCAGCGGCATCATCAGGCGTTCCGCCAGCTCCTCCGGGGTCGGCTCGCGGCCGATCTCGTGCAGCATCTGGCGGCTGGTGCGGACCAGCTTGTTGATCGTCTCGATCATGTGGACCGGGATGCGGATGGTCCGCGCCTGGTCGGCGATCGAGCGGGTGATCGCCTGACGGATCCACCACGTCGCGTAGGTCGAGAACTTGTAGCCGCGCCGGTACTCGAACTTGTCCACCGCCTTCATCAGGCCGATGTTGCCCTCCTGGATCAGGTCCAGGAACTGCAGGCCGCGGTTCGTGTACTTCTTCGCGATGGAGATCACGAGGCGCAGGTTGGCCTCGACCATCTCCTTCTTCGCGCGGCTCGCTTCCTTCTCGCCCTTCTGGACGGTGGAGACGATGCGGCGGAACTCGCTGATCGGCAGCTTGGCCTCATCCGAGATGCTCGACACGCCGTCGCGCGTCTTGCGGATGTCGGCCTCGTATTTGTCGTAGAACTTGCCCCAGGTCTTGGGGTTCAGGCCGCGAATGCGCTCCAGCCAGTTCGGGTCGAGTTCGTGCCCGAAATAGTGGTTCAGGAAGTCCTCGCGCTTCACGCGGCAGTCGGTCGCCATGCGCAGCAGCTTGCCCTCGAAGCCGGTCAGCTTGCGGTTCAGGGCGTAGAGCTGCTCGACAAGCTGCTCGATGCGCTGGTTGTTCAGGCGCACCGTGTTCATCAGCTCGACCATCTCGGTCTTGAGCTTGTCGTATTTCTTGTCCGACTGCTTGGCCACGTCCTCGCCGCGCTGGATGGCCGCGATGCGGCCCTCGTGCAGCTTGTGCAGCTTGTCGTAGGTGGTCTTGATCTTCTCGAAGGTCTCGATGACCTGCGGCTTCAGCGCGGCTTCCATGGCCGACAGGGACAGGCTGTTCTCGCCATCCTCGTCGCCTTCCTCCTCGCTTTCGCCCTCGGGACGCGTCGGACGCTCCTCCTCGGTCTCCTCCGGGGCGGCTTCCACCGTCTCGGCCAGACCTTCGGGGATCTCCTCACCGTCCGGGCCGCCGCCATAGGTGGCGTCCAGGTCGATGATGTCGCGCAGCAGCATTTTCCCTTCCATGAGGGCGTCGTGCCACTCGAGGATGGCGCGGATGGTCAGCGGCGATTCGCAGATCGCCCCGATCATCATCTCGCGACCGGCCTCGATGCGCTTGGCGATGGCGATTTCGCCCTCGCGGGACAGCAGCTCGACCGACCCCATCTCGCGCAGATACATGCGCACGGGGTCGTCGGTGCGGCCGATGTCGTCATCGTCCAGATTGCCGGCGGACCGGCCTTCGCCCTCGCCGTCGGCGTTGGCGTTGCCTTCCGAGTCCTGCTCTTCCGATTCGACGATGTTGATGCCCATCTCGGAGAGCATGGCCATCGTGTCTTCGATCTGCTCGGAAGACGACGTATCCTGCGGCAGGGCAGCGTTCAGCTCGTCATAGGTGACGTAGCCACGCTCCTTGCCGCGGGCGATCATCTTCTTGACGGCAAGACCCATGCCGTCCATGAGCGGGCCGTCGCCGGCCTCGTCCCGGGCTTCGGAAACTTCAACGCTGTTCGCAGCTTTCGTGGCCATGCGATCGATGCCCCCGCATTACCCCATTATAAAAACCCATAGCACGCATCGCAGCGGCCCCCCGCTGTCGATCCGCACCTGCTTAAACCGGTTGTGAACCGTTCCGGACCGTGTCCGGACAGACCCCTTCGGGTCTCATTCCCTCCGGCCCTTCCCTTCCGCACCACGCCCGGCGGCGCTGGCCGCTAGGCATCGTCGAGATCCTCGTCATCCGTCATTCCCATTCCGGACCTGATGACCTCCTGTTGAAGGGCCACGACCCGCGCGAAGTTCGCCTCGCTGTTGTCACGGGCCAAAGCCGCCTCCGCTTCTCTCAAATCGGCCATCACCTGCCTGTGATGCAGGTGATGCCATGTCGGCCACCACCCCCGTTTCGCGTCCAAGGAGGACGCATCCGGGCGTGCAAAGCCGGCATGGACATAGGTCGACTCGCTGAGCAGAGAGCGGACAATGGTATCATAGCCGGCGGAAGACAAGTGGCGACAAAGCGATGCGGCGTCAAGTCCCGAGTCGTTTTCCCGCCGTTCGGCAAGCAATCCGATGACCGCTTGGCGCAATTCCTCCAATTCCCGGTCGGGAAACGGCAGCATGCCCAGCGATTCGCCCAACTCATCAAACAACTCGGGATGATTGATGATCACGGCGAGCAGAACGCGCTCCCGCGCGGCGGCGAGGTTGCCGGGGTTGCGGCGGCGATGGCCGGGCGGCGGCGCCGTGCGCAGGCCCGGCAGGCCCGGCGTGTGCCGACGCGTCTGCTGGCCGAAGCGCCCGCCTCCCTGCCCCCCGCCTTGCCAGGAGCCGCCCGGAACCCAAGGGCCGCGCTCGCTGCGTTGGCGCGGCGGCGGGGCGAAGGCCTCGTCGACGCGGCGGCGCATCTCTGTCCGGTAGAAGACCTGCACGTCACGGTCGGCAATCTGCCCGACCCGCGAGTCCAGCGCGGCCTTCACCGCCGCCTTTGATTCGGGGGTGTCGGTGGGCTTGCCCTCGGTCTCCATGCGCCAGACCGCCTCGGACAGCGGAATCGCCTCCCCCAGCACCTCCTGCATGGCACGGGGACCGTGCAGGCGGATCAGGCTGTCGGGGTCCTCCCCCTCCGGCAGAAAGGCGACGCGGGCGGAATGGCCGGGCGCGAGGTGCGGCAGGATGCGCTCCACCGCGCGCCACGCCGCCCGCCGTCCCGCGTTGTCGCCGTCGAAGCAGAGGAAGGGCACCTTCTCCGCGTCGGGGATCAGCTTCCACAATTCCTGGACCTGCGTCTCGGTCAGGGCGGTGCCGAGCGGGGCCACCGCGCCCTCGAAGCCGGCGCGGACCAGCGCGATGACGTCCATGTAGCCTTCGGCGACGATCACCGGCTTGCCGTCCGCCGCCGCCTGCCGCGCCCGCGACAGACCATACAACAGCGTGCCCTTGTGGAACAGCGGCGTGTCGGCGGTGTTGACGTATTTCGGGCCGTCGCCCTCCAGGATGCGCCCGCCGAAGGCGACCACCCGGCCACGCCGATCGGTCACCGGAAAGATCACCCGGTTGCGGAAGAAGCTGTAGGGCGTGCGCCCGTCCTCCGGCCGCTTCAGCAGGCCGGCGGTCACCATGTCCTCTTCCGAGAAGCCCTGCTTCAGAAGCTGGCTGCGCAGCGCGCCGGAATCGCCGGGGGCGAAGCCCAGGCGGAACCGCGCCATGCCGTCGGTGTCCAGCCCGCGGCGCTGGAAATACTCCAGCCCGGCGCGGCCCGCGGGGGCGTAGAGCTGCTGCTCGAACCAGCGGGCGGCCTGCTCCACCAGATCGTGCAGCGTCTTGCGCCGCTCGTAGCGCTGCTTGTCCTCCTCGGTGGCGCGGGGGACCGGCAGCCCCGCCTCGCCGGCCAGCGCTTCCACCGCCTCCGGGAAGGCGAGGTTGTCGTGGCGCATGACGAAGCCGATGATGTCGCCGTGCGCCCCGCAGCCGAAGCAATGGAAGAAGCCCTTCTGGTCGTTGACATAGAAGGAGGGCGACTTCTCGTTGTGAAAGGGGCACGGCGCCTTGTACTCGCGGCCGGCGCGGATCAGGCGCAGGCGCTTGCCCACCACGTCCGACAGGGCGAGACGGGTGCGAAGCTCCTCCAGGAATTGGGGCGGAAAGGCCATGGGCGGGCGGCCCCCGTGCTAGATCGGAAACCGCACGGTCAGCAGGCCGACAGCTGCTGCTTCACGGTGCCGCTGACCTTGGCGAAGTCCATCTGGCCGGCGTAGCGGGTCTTCAGCTCCGCCATCACCTTGCCCATGTCCTTGATGCAGGTGGCGCCGATCTCGTCCACCACCGTCTTCACGGCGGCAGCCACCTCCTCCTCCGACATCTGCTTGGGCAGGAAGCCCTCGATGATGGTGATCTCCTCGCGCTCCTGCTCGGCCAGCTCCAGGCGGCCGCCCTGCTCGTACAGCTTGATCGACTCGCCGCGCTGCTTGATCATCGTCTGCAGCATGGAGAGGATCTCGGCCTCGTCGATGCCGTCGGTGACGCCGCGCGAGCGCGCCGCGATGTCCCGGTCCTTCAGCGCGGCCAGGATCAGGCGCACGGTCGAGACGGCGCGCTGGTTCTTGGCGAGCATCGCCTGCTTCAAAGCCTCGTTCAGGCGCGTGCGCAGCATTGCGTGTGTCCTTCGTGTTCGTCAGGTCGAAACGATAATGGCCGCTCGGCAGCATCCGCACCGTCCCAGTCCATGGGATGGCGCGGGAGACGCGGCGCGAACCGGCAATATTCCTAAATTTGCGCCGGATTGCCACGTCAATTCCGAAGGGCCGCCTCCCACCCCCCGGCGGCCCCTTCCAGCGGCCAAGCCCCACCGGTGAAGCACGGCGAATATGCAAACGCGCCGCTGGAAATCGGGGTACCAATCGTCATATACGGTTGACCGGCTCACCCGTCCCGACTAATCGATCCAGGCTCAGACACCCGACCGCAAGGAAACGGGATGGCAGGGCACGGACCGACGACGACGCGTGCGCCCAGCGGGGCGGGACGCGGCGCCGACGCTCCGCAAAGCAGGAATATGTGGCCCGCGACGGCTCTTGATAAGGTCTGAAGGATGGCTCAATCGACTCTCCCGGCGGGCGATGCCGGCGCTTACACCGGTGTCCTGGTTCTGGCCGACGGCACCGTCTTCAAGGGCCGAGGCATCGGTGCGGTGGGGGATTCGGTGGGCGAGGTGTGCTTCAACACCTCGATGACCGGTTATCAGGAAATCCTGACCGACCCCAGCTACGCCGGGCAGATCATCACCTTCACTTTCCCGCACATCGGCAACACCGGCGCCAACCCGGAAGATATCGAGACGGTGACCCCCGCCGCGCGCGGCCTGATCCTGCGCGCCGACGTCACCGACCCTTCGAACTGGCGCGCCACCCGCCATCTCGACGACTGGCTGAAGAGCTACGGGCTGATCGGACTGGCCGGGGTGGACACCCGCCGCCTGACCCGCCGCATCCGCGACCTGGGCGCGCCGAACGGCGTCGTCGCCCACGCGCCGGACGGCAAGTTCGACCTCGACGCGCTGGTCGCCAAGGCCAAGGGCTGGCCGGGGCTGGAGGGCATGGATCTCGCCAAGGACGTCTCCTGCCGCCAGACCTACGGCTGGGATGAGGGCGCCTGGACGCTCGGCGCCGGCTACGCCACGCAGGAGAGCCCGCGCTTCCACGTCGTGGCGATCGATTTCGGCGCCAAGCGCAACATCCTGCGCTGCCTCGCCGCGGCCGGCTGCAAGGTCACCGTGGTTCCGGGCACCGCCACCGTCGAGGACGTGATGCGCCACAAGCCGGACGGCGTCTTCCTGTCGAACGGCCCCGGCGACCCCGCGGCCACCGGCGAATACGCCGTGCCGACGATCAAGGGCCTGCTGGACACCGGCCTGCCGATGTTCGGCATCTGCCTGGGCCACCAGATGCTGTCTCTGGCGCTGGGCGCCAAGACGAAGAAGATGCCGCTGGGCCACCGCGGCGCCAACCATCCGGTGAAGGATCTGGCCTCCGGCCGGGTGGAGATCACCAGCCAGAACCACGGTTTCGTGGTGATGGAGGAGACCCTGCCCGCCGACGCCGAGGTGACCCACGTCAGCCTGTTCGATGGCACCAACGAGGGCATCCGGCTGAAGAACAAGCCGGTCTTCTCGGTGCAGTACCACCCGGAAGCCTCGCCCGGTCCGCAGGACAGCCACTATCTGTTCGACCGTTTCGTGGCGCTGATGGACGGCAAGCAGCCGGCCTGACGCCCGGCGAACACACGCGCCGATGACGAGAAGGGAGCCGCTTGCGGCTCCTTTTTCTTTTCATGCACGCGATCCACGCGGGACCTTCGCCCTCCCTGCCTTCTTCGCCAGCGCCAGTCCCAATCGATCGAATGGGTTAGCCGGATTTCCACCCCCTTCGACAAAAACCCTGCTCCGTCAAAGGTGTGTCCTTTGCTGCCGGACTCTGCGATGGTTACGGACCCGTCCATCGCCATGCATACCGGAGCATGACATTCCTTGCCTGTGCACGCTCAGGATGACAACGCACCCGCAGTGAACGACGGCGTGGCGGGGGATGACCAGCCCCAAGCCGGCGGCCTGTCGCTCCGCACCGGGCTGGTGCTGCTGGTCATGGCGGCGTTGCTGCCGATGCTGGGCTTCGCCGGCTGGACGGTCTTCCGCATGGCCGAGACGCAGAGCGCCGCGATCGAGCGATCCGGCCAGGATCTGGCCCGGACGCTGGCCGTCGCCATCGACCGCGAACTTATGGCGATGGAGACGGCGCTCCAGGTTCTGACCACCTCCCCCCACCTGGAAAAGGGCGATCTCGCCGCCTTCCACCGGCAGGCGACCGAGGTGCTTCAGCACAAGGGCAGCCGGCGCGAGGGCGTCCACATCGTGCTGAGCAACGCCCAGGGCCAACAACTGATCAACACGCGCCGCCCGTTCGGCGAACCGCTTCCCCGTGCCGCGGTGACCGGCCTGATCCGGCGGACGGCGGACAGCGGCCAGACCCAGATCTCCGAAATCTTCACGGGCGCCGTCGCCCAGCGCCCCCTGGTCGCCGTCGCGCTGCCGATCACGCGGAACGGACCTTCGGAGCGCGTGCTGACCATGAGCATCCCGACCGAGACGTTCATCGAGGTGCTGCGCCAGCAGGGCCTCCCGGAGGGCTGGATCGCCGCCCTGTGGGACCGGCAGGGCGTCGTCATCACCCGCACCGCCTCGCACGACACCTTCACCGGCACGCCGATTTCGGCGGACGTGTTCCGCCGGACCGCCTCGACCAGTTTCGGCTCCTTCGACATCGTGGCGCGGGACGGCACGCCGCTGTTCAACGCCTTCGCCCGGTCGGAGCTGTCGGGCTGGACCGTCGCCGTCGGGGTCCCGCAGGCGCTGATCGCCGAGCCCATGCGCCGCTCGGTCACGCTGGTGTTATGCGGCGGCGGCATCCTGCTGCTCGTCAGCCTGGCGATGGCGCTGGTGGTCGGGCGGCGCATCGCCGATCCGGTCGCCGCGCTGGCCGGCTCCGCCCTGGCGCTGGGGCGGGACGGCCCGCACGCCGCGCTGATGATGACCGCCCCCGCGCCGATCCGCGAGGTCAACGCGGTGGCCGGCGCGCTGAACCGGGCGGCCCGCCGCCTGCGCGACAGCGAGGCGCAGCAGCGGCTGGTCATGGAGGTGGTCGGGCTGGGCGTCTGGCGCTTCGACATGCGCAGCCGGCGCTTCCACGGCTCGGACCACACCGCGGCCCTCCTGGGCGTGCCGGTGCTCGACGGCGCCTCGGTCGAATCCTGGATTCGCAACGTCGCGGCGGACCACCGCAACGCCATCCGCGCCGCCCTCTTCCGCGACGACCCGTCGAAGGGCGAGCTGGAGGCGGAGTTTCCCGTGGGGTCCCCCGACGGGCAGGTGCGCTGGCTGGCCATGCGCGGGTCCTGCCTGACCGACCCGGACGGCACCACCCGCGCCGTCGGTATTCTGGAGGACGTGACGGAGCGGCGGCGCGCCCACGAGATGCAGCTGGGCGAGCTGGTGGACCGCCACGCCTCCGACCGCCGCCTGTTCGCCGCGATCATCGAAAGCTCCACCGACCTGATCGTCGCGGTGGATCAGGAGCTTCGCTACATCCTGTTCAACGGCGCCTACCAGCGGGAGGTCGAGGCGCTGTACGGCCACCGCCCGGCCATCGGCCAGCGCCTGCTGGAGATGATGGAGCATCTGCCCACCGCGCAGGTCACCACGGAATCCCTGTGGAGCCGCGCGCTGGGCGGAGAGCGCTTCACCATCGTGGAGGAGCTGGGCGACCCCACGTTGCAGCGCAAGCGCTACGAGCTGGCCTTCGGCACCATCCTGGATTCCAGCGGGCGGCGCATCGGCGCCTATCACGTCGCCCGCGACGTCGAGGAGCGGGAGCGCACGGGGCAAGCCCTGCGCGAGATCGAGGAGACGCTGCACCAAGCCCGCAAAATGGAGGCCATCGGCCAGCTCACCGGCGGCATCGCCCACGACTTCAACAACCTGCTCCAGGCCATCGGCACCTCGCTCTACCTGCTGCGCGCCGCGGGGGAAAGCGGTGGAGCCAGCCATCCTCAGGCCCTCGACATGGCGGAGAAGGCGGTGGAGCGGGGCGCCACCCTGACCCAGCATCTCCTGGCCTTCTCCCGCCGGCAGCGGCTGGAGCCCAAGACGGTCGACGTCGGCGCCTTGGTCACCGGCATGGGCGGGCTTCTGGAACGCACGCTGGGTGGGACCACGCGCATCGTGACGGAGACGGACCCCAGCCTGTGGCCGGCGCGGGTCGACCCGAACCAGCTCGAAATGGCCATCCTCAACCTCGCCATCAACGCGCGGGACGCCATGACGGCGGGCGGCACCCTGACCATCCGCACCGGCAATTGCCCGGACGACATGGAGGGACGGCCGCTCGACCTCGCCGCCGGGGACTGCGTGTCCATCGCCGTCGCCGACACCGGCAGCGGGATGAGCGAGGAGACGGCGGCCCGCGCCTTCGAGCCCTTCTTCACGACGAAGGGCGTCGGGCACGGCACCGGCTTGGGCCTGTCGATGGTGCACGGTCTGGCCGCGCAGTCCGGCGGGACGGTGGTCCTGACCACCCGTCTGGGCGCCGGCACGACGGTGACGCTCTATCTGCCGCGGGCCGACGCCGAGGAGGACGCCGCCCCGGACGCCGCGCTTCCCGCCGCCGTCCAGTCCCCGCCCCGCCCCGCCACCATCCTGCTGGTGGAGGACGAGGCGCTGGTTCGCATGGCCACCGCGACGGTTCTGGAACACGCCGGTTTCCGCATCATGGAGGCGTCCAGCGGCCCCGACGCGCTGGACGCCTTCGCCCGCGAACCGGAGGTGGACCTCGTGCTGACCGATTACGCGATGCCCGGCATGACGGGGTTGGAACTGGTGCGGGAGTTGCGCGCCCGGCGCCCCGGCCTGCCGGTCCTGATGGTCACCGGCTATGCGGAGATCCAGCGGGCCTCGGCGCTGGACGGGCTGCCCATCCTGCAAAAGCCCTATCAGGCCGACGAGCTGGTCGCCCGCATCCGCGCCGCCTTGCCTGCGGCGCCTCCCGGCTGACGGCCGCCGCCCACTCGGACGCTTCATGCCGCCGCCCGACCCGTCCCATCCGCCTTGCCCGCTCTGCGGCCGCCCGATGGTGCCCGGCCCCAGCCTGAACGAGCACCACCTGATCCCGCGCACCTACGGCGGACGGGACACCGTGACCATGCACCGCATCTGCCACGCCAAGATCCACGCGGTGCTGAGCGAGGCGGAACTGCGCGACCATTACCACACCATCGCCAGCCTGCGCGCCCACCCGGACATCGCCGCCTTCCTGCGCTGGGTGTCCCGCAAGCCGCCGGAGTTCATCGACCGCCACGCCTCCGGGCGCGGGCGCCATCGGTGACGCGCCGCTCGATAGGTCAGACGCGCCCGAGGTAGCGGTTGATCTCACCGTTGCAGGACTGGCTGATGCGCTCGTACTCGGCCGGGGTGTCGATGCGGGCTTGGCGCGCGTTGCGCTCGCGCCCGAACTCCTCCATCAGCTGGCGCATCGCCGCCTTGATCGGCTGCTCGATCGCCGCCATGACCTGCCGCTCGGAGCGGCCCTGGGCCGGGCGGGCGCGGCCGACCACATCCTCCAACCGGCGCTTCAGGACCGGCACATACTCGCGCAGAAGCTGCTCATCCACCGTGACATGGCGCATCTCGTGGGCCAGGACTTCGCCATGGATGCAACTGCCCTGCGGCAGCTCGCGGGCGACATAGACGGTCCGCTCGTCGTAGCCGAAGGTGACGGTCAAAGTCTGGGCCGCGCCGCAATAGCGGCCCTGCCCCAGCGACGCCGTCATGACGCCGGCCTGCCATTGCTGATTGTACTGGATGGCCGCCAGCCCCAGCGTGTGGGAATTGGCGGTCCGCCCCGCGACGGGCCGCCGCCCCGGCTTCTGGGCCAGCTGCCGGATCGACTGGCTGTAGTCGGTGCGCAGCGGGGCGATCTGCAGATCGAGGACCACGCGGGCCGGCGCGAAGTCCGGACAGGTGGCGACCCCGCCCTGAGCGGTCACGGTCTGTGCGGCCGCGGGCGCGGAAACGCCAAGCCCTCCCCCACCCAGGCAAAGGAGCGTCAGGAGGCCGGCGCGCAGACGCGGTCGAAACGGGCGGAGGGTCATTCCGCCTATGTCGGTGCGGCCCCTGCCAAGGGCAAGGGCCGCAACGTCTCAGCGCTTGCCCGGGTAGAGGAAGCGGGCCTTCAGCGTGCCTTCGATGGCGCGCAGGTCGCTCGCCACCTCGTTCTCGTCCACGTCGCCGTCGACATCCACCACGACGTAGCCCAGCTCCGGGTCGGTCTGGAGATACTGCGCGGCGATGTTCAGGTTGCGGCCCGAGAACACCTCGTTGATCTTGCGCAGCACGCCCGGACGGTTCTCGTGGACGTGCAGGAAGCGGGTGCTGCCGGCGTGGACGACCGGCAGGCCGACCTGCGGGAAGTTCACGGCGCCCATGGTCGAGCCGTTGTCCGAATACTCGATCAGCTTCTGCGACACCTCGGTGCCGATGTTGGCCTGAGCCTCCATCGTCGAGCCGCCGATGTGCGGCGTCAGGATGACGTTGTCGAGCCCGCGCAGCGCGCTCTCGAACACCTCCTTGTCGCCGCCCGGCTCCTTCGGGAACACGTCGATGGCCGCGCCCAGCAGATGCTTGTCCCTCAGGGCGGCGGCCAGCGCCTCGATCACCACGACCTTGCCGCGGGCGGCGTTGATCAGGTGGGCGCCCTTCTTCATGGCGCGGATCTGCGCCTCGCCGATCATGTCGCGGGTCTGCGGCGTGTCGGGGACGTGCAGCGTCACCACGTCGGACACCGCCAGCAGCTCCTCCAGCGAGTGGCAGGGCTGCGCGTTGCCGAGCGCCAGCTTGTTCACGACGTCGTAGTAGCGGACCTTCATGCCCATCGACTCGGCCATGATCGACACCTGCGTGCCGATGTGGCCGTAGCCGACGATGCCCAGCGTCTTGCCGCGGATTTCGTAGCTGTCCTTGGCCGACTTCATCCAGCCGCCGCCGTGCACGAGGGTCGACTTCGAGAAGATGCCGCGCATCAGCATGATGACCTCGCCGATCACCAGCTCCGCCACCGACCGGGTGTTCGAATAGGGCGCGTTGAAGACCGGGATGCCGAGTCGGCGGGCGGCCTTCAGATCGACCTGATTCGTGCCGATGCAGAAGCAGCCGACGCTGAACAGACGGGTCGCGGCCTCCAACACCTTGGCGGTCAGATGGGTGCGCGAGCGGATGCCCAGCATGTGGACGGACCCGATGCGCTCCAGCAGCTCCGATTCGTCCAGCGCGTGCGGCAGACGCTCCACGGTGGCGTAGCCGCCATGCGCCAACTCGTTGATGGCGTTGTCGTGAACGCCTTCGAGCAGCAGGATGTTGATCTTGTCCTTGGAGAGCGAGAGCTTCGTCACGGCCGGAATCCGTCGAAATGAATGGCCCCGCACGCGGCGGGCCGCCAATAATGCGAGCGCGCAAGGTAATGCCAAGCGCCGGCCTTGTCACGCGAGGGATGTTGCGCCGCCGCCGCCATTCCGCATGGCGGGTTGGCGCCGCACGCGGAGCGGGTGTATTCGTGCCACAGGCAAGGCCATGGCTGGGAAGAGCGAGGGAAACACCGGGATGAGCGACGTCACCATCTACCATAACCCGCGCTGCACCAAGTCGCGCCAGACGCTGGAGCTTCTGAGGTCCAGGGGCGTCGAACCCACCGTCGTCGAGTATCTGAAGACCCCGCCCGCCCCGGCCGAGCTGAAGGCCATCCTGGCCAAGCTGGGCAAGGGTCCCCGCGACATCCTGCGCGCCAAGGAGGCGGCGGAGGCCGGGATCGCCAAGGATCTCGACGGCGACGCCCTGATCGACGCATTGTCCGCCAATCCCGCCGCCATCGAGCGGCCCATCGTCGTCACGGGCGACAAGGCCCGCGTGGGCCGTCCGCCGGAAAGCGTTCTGGAGATCCTGTAAGTGACCAAGCCCTCCCTGGACCTCACCCCCGCCGACGCGGCGACCGAGCTGCGCACCGTCCGCGACCTGATCCGCTACGGTGTCAGCCGCTTCAACGAGGCCGACCTGGACTACGGCCACGGCACCACCAACGCCCATGACGAGGCGGTGTTCATGGTGCTGGAAGGGCTGAGCCTGCCCATCGACCAGCTCGACCCCTATGTGGACGCCCGGCTGACCCTGGCGGAGCGCCGCAAGGTCGCCGACCTGCTGCACGCCCGCGTGGAGACGCGCAAGCCGGCCTCCTACCTGCTGAACAAGGCCTACATCCAGGGCATCCCCTTCTATGTGGACGAGCGGGTGATCGTCCCGCGCTCCTACATTGGGGAAATCCTGTTCTCGGACCTGATCGGCGGCGACGACTTCACGCTGGTGGAGGACCCGACGGAGGTCGAGCGGGTGCTCGACCTGTGCACCGGCTCGGGCTGCCTCGCCATCCTGGCCGCGCAGATCTTCCCGGAGGCCCAGGTGGACGCGGTGGACCTGTCCGCCGACGCGCTGGAGGTGGCCAAGCGCAACGTCGCCGACAGCGGGTTCGAGGACCGCATCGCCCTGCACCACGGCGATCTGTTCGCGCCGCTGAAGAACCGCAAGTACGACGTCATCATCACCAACCCGCCCTATGTGGACGCCGAGGCGATGGCCAACCTGCCGCCGGAGTTCCGCCACGAGCCGCAGATGGCCCTGGCGTCGGGCGAGGACGGGCTGGACATCGTGCGCCGCATCCTCAAGGAGGCGCCCAAGCACCTGACGCCGGAAGGCGGCCTGCTCTGCGAGTTCGGCACCGGCCGCGAAATCCTGGAGGCCGAGTATCCGGACCTTGACTTCTTCTGGGTCGAGACCGCCAACAGCTTCGGCGAGGTCTTCTGGCTGACCCGCGACCAGCTGAAGCCGGGCAAGTAACCGGACCGCTGATCAGACCGGGCTCAGACCGGACGCCGGAGCAGAACGCTTCCCCCCTGGTGCGGCAGCCGCTCGTGCCAGGGGATGTCGGCGCGGCCGATCTCGGCGAAGCCTTCCTTGGCATAGAGTTGGCGGGCGTCGGCGTTGTCGGCCCAGACATGCAGCGTCACCCGGTCGAACCGGCCGCGGCGCGCCCGTTCATAGACCCAGGCGAGAAGCCGGGAGGCGATGCCGCGCCGGCGCCACGCCGGATCGACGGCCAGCGCCGACAGGAAGTAGCTGCCCCAGTCGTGCACCCGGTTGAAATCCTCCATGTGGGCCAGCCGGTCGACGGGCAGCCCGGTGTAGTCCTGGGTCTTGATCCAGTCCACGGGATAGGCGTGGACGATCCCGACGATGCGTCCCGCCGCCTCCGCCACGCCCGAATGGCGGTGGGAAAAGGACCCAGACGTGCCCGCGAGACCCGGCACCAGCATCTCCGCCGCCGTCTGGCCAGGCACCAGCCCGTCGAGCAGGAACTCGTAAATGCCGCCGCCGGCCATGTCGATGAGCCGCGCCAGCTCTGGCGCGTCGTCCGGCTCGGCCGGGCGGATGTGGATGCCGTTGTCGTTCATGGCTTCGCGTGTCCTGTTGATAGCGTAATTCCCCTCTCCCGTCCCGGGAGAGGGTGCCCGCGACAGCGGGTGGGTGAGGGTCGAACAAGGATCAAGGCGGTGATCCTGGGCAATACCCTCACCCTTCCCCCGCCTGCGGCGCGGGCCCCTTCCCTCCCCCGGGGCGGGAGAGGGAATTTCCCGACTCCATTGACCGTGGCCGCCCATCGCCCTATCCTGACGCCCATGATGGACCGTCCCCTTACCCTGGGTCTGCGAATTAGCAGCCCGGTTCTCCTGTGAGAGCCGGGGTTTTCGCACGTCTGCAGGTCTGACCCTGCACTCATCGACTCAAGAGCAAGGTAAGAGTGATCCATGTCCACCGTCACGCTGGCGGCGCCCGCTGCCGAATCCCGTCCGACCGATCCGAACCGCCTCGTCCGCTTCGCCGTGCAGGCCGATGCCGATCCCGGCACCCTGCCCCGCGTGCTGGAGCTGTTCGCCAAGCGCGGCCTCGTCCCGCTGTCGCTGAACAGCCGCCTGCTGGGCGAGACGCTGACCGTGGAGGTCGAAATGACCGGCATGGTTGCCGCGGAATCGAACCATGTCGGCAATTGCCTGCGCCAGATCCCGATGGTCCTGACGGTCGCCGTGACCGAACGGACCGTGCCGCTGGACCTGCCCGCCGCCGCCGAGTGACGGCGACGGCGGGCGTCCGGCGTCAGTCGGACGATGGCGTCCTGGTCTTTTCAGACACCATCTCAGGCGACGGGGGCGGCGCGTCCGAAGCGGCGACGACAGCCTCCTCGGCCGGGGTCTCCTCCGTCTCCTTCATCAGCTGGGCGGCCTGCTGCAGCTTGCGGAACTGCGCCACCGAGAAGGGTAGGCTCGCCAGATAGGCCAGCCCGAGGAAGGCCAGCGTCCACCAGGGCTGGCTGACCAGCGAGGCGGCGAGCAGCCCGACGCCGACCAGACCCGGCACCACATACTGGGTTGGCACCCGCATGCCCTTGAAGGAGAAGGTCGGCAGCGTGCTGACCATCAGCCCGCCCATCGCCAGCGTCCAGGGCACGACGACGGCCGGGTGGCCGGCGATGTCCGGGCCGGCCTCGAAGCCGATGACCATGGGAAGGATGGCCAGACCGGCGCCCGCCGGGGCGGGGACGCCGGTGAAGTAGTTGAAGGCCCAGGGCGGCAGGTCGACGTCCAGGCGCGAGTTGAAGCGGGCCAGCCGCAGCGCGGCGCAGACCGCGTAGGCCATGGCGGCGATCCAGCCCAGACTGCCGGCGCCGTTCAGCGCCCACAGATACATCATGAAGGCGGGAGCCACGCCGAAGCTGATGACGTCGGACAGGCTGTCCAGCTCCGCGCCGAACTTGCTCTGCCCGTTCAGCAGGCGGGCGATCCGCCCATCCAGCGCGTCGAAGATCGCCGCGATGACGATGCAGACGACCGCCTGCTCCCACCGCTCGTGCATGGCGAAGCGGATGGCCGTCAGGCCGGAGCACAGCGCCAGCACCGTCAGCACGTTGGGCAGAAGATGGTTGATCGACAACCCCTTCAGCCGCGGATGCGGGCGGCGCGCCCGGCGCTTGCGGAACACTGCCGGCTTGAAGACCGGTCGCTTCATCGGCGGACATCCCCCTGCCGTTGCGGTTCGGTGGCGGTCAGGTCGGCCAGCACGGTCTCGCCGCCGATCGCCGTCTGCCCGACGCAGACCAGCGGAACCACGCCGTCCGGCAGATAGACGTCGGTGCGGCTGCCGAATCGGATCAGGCCGAACCGCTCGCCCGCCTTGACCTCCTGGCCGGCCTTCACCCAGTAGAGGATGCGGCGGGCGACGAGGCCGGCGATCTGCACATAGGCAATCTCACGCCCGTCGGGAAGACGGTGGCGGAAGGCGGCGCGCTCGTTCTCCTCGCTGGCCTTGTCCAGCGCGGCGTTCACGAAGGTGCCCTTGTGATACTCCGCCGCGACCACCGTGCCGTCCGCCGGCACGCGGTTGACGTGCACGTTGAAGACGTTGAGGAAGATGCTGACGCGGGTCAGCGGCTTGTCGCCCATGCCCAGCTCCGGCGGCGGAACCGCGGGAACGATCATGGTCACGCGCCCGTCGGCGGGGCTGACCAGCAGGCCGGGGCGCGTCGGCGTCACGCGATCGGGATCACGGAAGAAATACACGCACCACAGGGTGAGCACGAGACCCAGCCAGCCCAGCGGCTTCGCCACGGCAAGCCCGAGAATCAGGGAGACCACGGCGAAGGCGGCAATGAAGGGCCAGCCGGCGCGGTGGATCGGAACGACTACGGTATTGAGGGCGGACATCGCCGGTTACTTCAGCCTCGGATCGTTGGAGCGGCGCATTCTAGACAGCATCCCCCGCCCTTTACAGAATTTTAGCAGGGAAGGTGGAGAGTGACGCCACCGACACCACAGGAATGAGCGAGCCCCCGTGTCCGTTCCCGCCGCCCGCCTTCAGGCCATGCCGTCGCTCGCGCAGGTCTCCCAGACCGCCCTGCCCTTCAGCCCCGACACCTTCGTGATGACTCCCGAGGGCGTGCTGGGCATTGCCCAGCCGCCGCGCCCGGCGCGGCTGCACTTCATGGCCGACGGGCTGCCCTTCAGCATCGCCGTCGGCTTCGACGGGGAAAAGTCGCGCTCGCAGGTATGGGCGGAGATCGGCCACATCCCCTACACCGCCCAGTCGCCGGAACGGCGGCGCCAGCTCCTGGCGATCCTGCGCGGCATCCAGGACCGCCGGGGAACCCGCTTCCTCGTCCAGGAGGGCCAGAAGATCCTGCTGTTCTCCGAAGCCGAGTTCGAGGGGCAGGCGACTCCGGAGGATCTGATCCACCAGACGGTGGTCGCGCTCCAGCAGGCGCGCCCCTTCCTACGCCTGCTCGCCCCTTACCTGTAAAGTCGGTTCGAAAAGCTCAGTTCGAGACCGGCAGCGCGAAGATCTGGCCGGGATAGATCAGGTCCGGGTCGCGGATCTGGCCGCGGTTGGCCTCGTAGATCAGCGTGTACTGCACGCCGTGCCCGTAGGTGGAGCGGGCGATCCGCCACAGGCTGTTGCCGGGCTGGACGACCATCGACCGGCCGTCCGGCAGGTTGGCCGGAACCTCCGACACCTGAACCGGCAGCTCGACGCGGGCGGTGACCTTGCCCGAGTCGGTGACCTGATCGGCGCGCAGCGTGTAGACGCCCGGCGCCACGGCGCGTTCCGGGCGCAGCCGCCATTGGCCGTTCGGGTCGGTGTGGGCGCTCCCGACCAGAAGATTGTCGAGATAGAGCTGCACGGCGCTTCCCGGCTGCGCCCGGCCGCCCATGGCGACCTGCCCCGAGGCGTCGTAATCCATGCTTTCCAGCGACACGCCCCCCGGCGGCGGCGGGGCCGCCACGCCGCGGGTCGCCGGGGCGGCCGGCCCCTTCGGCGCCTGCAGGATCGTGTTGCCGCCCCGCCCGTCGCCCAGCCCATCACGCGGCATGGCGACGGCCAGCGGACCCGTGGGCGCTTCCGAGGACGCTCCACCAGTGGCCGGCGGCGGGTCGGGCACCACGACCACCACCACGCGCTCCGACGGCGTCGGCTCGGCGGCGGGGGTCGCCTTCTCCGACAGGCTCAGTTCGCGGGCGCCGGGGGACAGGGGCTGGTCGGGAAGCAGAACCCATTCGCCGCGCGCGTCGGCGTTGACGGAACCGAGCGCGCGCTCCCCGTCATGGACGGTCACCGACGAGCCCGGCGTGGCGCGGCCGGCCATCACAGTGGCGCCGTCCGGCGCGACACGCACGATGTCGAAGCGCGGACCGGCGGGCTCCTCCGCGGCCTTCGCCGGGGCGGGGGCGGTTGCCGGCGGCTTGGCCGGGGACACGCTGCCCAGCGCGACGGTTGTTCCAGACCCGGCCGTTCCGGCGCGGGAGCCCGGCGCAGACGCCGGATCGAAGGCCAGATACGCGACAACGGCGGCCGCGGCGACCGTCGCCGCACCGCCGAACAGGAGAGCTTGCTTCACCGGAGCACCGCCGCATCATTGCCGGCGGACACGCCGGCTTGCGGCAGGATAACAGATTGCGGCGGTGGAACTGAACACCGCCGATGGAGCAGACGCATAGCCGCATCGGGACCCGCGCACCGCCTTCGCGCCGCCGGGCGGCGCGGCCCCATGCTCACGCCTCCCGGCTCACTTCTCCAGCTTGGCGACCGTCTCGGAATGGCGGCCGGAGGACAGGTCCGCTGCGGAAACGCTGGTTTCCGTGGCCTGAACCGTCGTGGCGCCGCCCGCGTTCGCCTTGCCCCCGCCGGTCAGAAAGCCGACCCCCCCGCCAAAGCCGAGGAACAGGAACGTGGCCACCGAGATGGCGGCCAGGGCGTTGACGACGCGCGAATCCATAATGATTCCTCCCGATGGGCTGAAGTCCGATGTCCGGGTAGACGCCGCCCCGGCTTTGCTATTCCCTTGCATTAGGTGACCCCGCCGGGCGCACCGGAACAGTCACCGGAACGTGTACCCAACCGGCGAGAAAGGGTGAGCGATGAGAGCCCCGAATTCCGTCTGCGTCTATTGCGGCTCATCCAGCCGCGTCGCCGCTGTCCACAAGGAGGCCGCCCATATGTTGGGCGACGGGCTCGCCCGGCGGGGCATCCAGCTCGTCTACGGCGGCGGGCGCGTCGGGCTGATGGGCATCGCGGCCGACGCGGCGCTGGCCGCCGGGGGGCAGGTCATCGGCATCATCCCGGAACACATCCAATCCGCCGAGATCGAGCACACCGGACTGACCGAACTGCACATCGTCGACAGCATGCACACCCGCAAGCGCATGATGGTCGACCGCGCCGACGCCTTCGTGGTGCTGCCGGGCGGCCTCGGCACGCTCGACGAGGCGTTCGAGATCCTGACCTGGAAGCAGCTGGGCCTGCACGACAAGCCGGTGGTGATCGCGGATGTGGACGGCTACTGGCGCCCCTTGCTCGGCCTGATCGACCATACGGTGGCGCAGGGTTTCACCCAGCCGGCGCACCGCGCGCTGTACACCGTCGTCGATGACGTGGACGATGTGTTTGCCGCGCTGGCCTATGAACCGGAGCCAACGTTGAAGATTCCCACACAAAAGCTCTGAAAAGACCAAGTGGTAGGACCAGATCGCGCAAATTGCGCCGTTTTCAGCGCGATATCGTCTGTTTTGATGCCCCGCGGTCCTTTCTTTCGGCGGTGCCCCGGTGCTATATAACCGCCATCCGTTTCCGTCCGGGGAACCGGGGCCCGTCTTCGGATGGACGCCCCGGCCCGTGCCCTCGCACAGCGCGCCCGGCGTCCAAGCATAAGACAACCCCTACCCGTTCGGGGAGAACTCGCACCCATGACGAAGATCAAGGTAGCCAATCCGGTCGTCGAACTCGACGGCGACGAGATGACGCGCATCATCTGGCAGTTCATCAAGGACAAGCTGATCCTGCCGTACCTCGACGTCGACCTGAAATACTACGATCTCAGCGTCGAGAACCGCGACAAGACCGACGACCGCGTGACCGTCGAATCGGCCAATGCGATCAAGCAGTACGGCGTCGGCGTCAAGTGCGCGACCATCACCCCGGACGAGGCGCGGGTGACGGAGTTCAATCTCAAGAAGATGTGGAAGTCGCCGAACGGCACGATCCGCAACATCCTGGGCGGCACCGTCTTCCGCGAGCCGATCGTCTGCTCCAACGTTCCGCGCTACGTTCCGGGCTGGACCAAGCCGATCATCATCGGCCGTCACGCTTTCGGCGACCAGTACAAGGCCACCGACTTCGTCGTTCCCGGCAAGGGCAAGCTGACGATCAAGTGGGTGCCGGAAGGCGGCGGCGAGCCGATCGAGCACGAGGTGTACGATTTCCCCGCCTCCGGCGTCGCCATGGGCATGTACAACCTGGACGAGTCGATCGAGGGCTTCGCCCACTCCAGCTTCATGTACGGCCTGGAGCGCGGTTACCCGGTCTATCTGTCCACCAAGAACACGATCCTCAAGGCCTATGACGGGCGCTTCAAGGACATCTTCCAGAAGGTGTTCGACGAGCATTACGCCGCCCAGTTCAAGGCCAAGGGCCTCGTCTACGAGCACCGCCTGATCGACGACATGGTCGCCTCGGCCCTGAAGTGGGAAGGCGGCTTCGTGTGGGCCTGCAAGAACTACGACGGCGACGTGCAGTCGGACATCGTGGCGCAGGGCTTCGGCTCGCTGGGCCTGATGACCTCGGTGCTGATCACGCCGGACGGCAAGACCGTCGAGGCGGAGGCCGCCCACGGCACGGTGACCCGCCACTACCGCGAGCACCAGAAGGGCAAGGAAACCTCCACCAACCCGATCGCCTCGATCTACGCCTGGACGCAGGGTCTGGCCTACCGCGGCAAGTTCGACAACACGCCGGACGTGGTGAAGTTCGCCGAGACGCTGGAGCGCGTCTGCGTCGAGACCGTCGAGTCGGGCTTCATGACCAAGGATCTCGCGATCCTCATCGGTCCGGATCAGCCCTGGCTGACCACCAAGCAGTTCCTCGACAAGCTGGACGAGAACCTGCAGAAGAAGATGGCCGCCTGGGCGTAACGCGCATTCCGCGTCAGGTGCGACGACGCGTCCCGGTCAAACGGGACGCCGGGTCGATGTAAGGTTGCGGCGGGGAGTTTCGGCTCCCCGCTTTTTTCTTGCCCGCGCGGCGCGATGCCGGCGCGGACCTGACGAACCGGAATTCGAGACTTTTCCCATGGCCAAGGACATCTTCCGCATCGCCGTGATCGGCGCCGGCGAAACCGGAACGCCCCTGCTGACGCAGCTTCTGGACGCTCCCTTCGTCGAGATTCTCGGCGTTGCCGACCTGGACGCCGAGGCGCCCGGCATGCGGCTCGCCCGCGCGCGCGGCGTCGCCACCACGACCGATTTCATGGACCTCGCCCGGCTCGGCTCGGCGGTGGACGTGCTGATCGACGTGACCGGCGTGCCGAAGGTGCGCGAGGCGCTGCGCCAGCACATGCAGGACAGCGGCAACACCCACACGCTGATCGTCCACGAGATGGTGGTGCAACTGATGCTGTCGCTGCTGAGCGGCCGTCTGGTGCAGTTGAAGCACGAGGTCGAGGAGTACTGACCTTCACGCCTTCCCCCGCCCCCCTTTCCTGTGAGCCGCCGCGCCACCACATCCACCCGGCGACGATGGAACAGGGGGTTGGGGACAGGTCATGGACACGAAGGACCCGGCACGGGCGTCCGCGCTGCTCAAAAAGCTGCACGGGCGCATGACCGGCGACAAGCCGACGCTGGGGGAGGTGCTGGGCCATCTCGGCGACCGCGCGCCGGGTTTTCTGCTGTTGGCGCTGGCAATTCCGGCCGTGGTGCCGACGCCGGGGCTGCCGGCGGGCCTGATCTTCGGCACGGTGCTGGCGCTGGTGGCGATCCAGATGATCGTCGGCCGCGACCGGCTGGAGGTGCCGGGCTGGATCGGGCGCCGCCGTGTGGCGCGGACCACGCTTGAAAAGATCGTGGAGAAGGGAACACCGCTGGTCGAGCGGCTGGAAGCCCGGTTGCGCACGCGCTGGCCGTCGCTGACCCGTCAGAGCGCGCTGCGGCCGCTGGGTGTTTTCCTGCTGGCGATGGGTGTTCTGATCGCCCTGCCCATCCCGTTCGGCAACACCCTGCCCGGTCTGGCGGTGCTGGTGATCGCGCTGGGGCTGATCGTGAAGGACGGTCTGGCGGTCGCCGCCGGTCTGGGTCTGGGCGTGGCGGCGGCGGGTGTCTCGGCGATACTGATCGCCGGAAGCTGGTGGGCGATCACCGCGGCGCCGATCTGACCGGCACTCCTCTTACGGCTGCCGATCCGGTCACCGTGTCGGGCGGGCGCCCGCGTGAAGAGCGCCCGAAATCCGGAAATCCGGCGGAGAAATCCGTCGGAGTCTAGGCGGCGCCGACGTTGCGCTCACCGGTGTTGCGGTCCTCGTCGCGCTTCTTGCCGGAGGACGCCGGCTGGTAGGCCACCGCCGCGTGTTCGGCGCAATACGGCAGGCCGGGCAGCGAGGGCTTGCCGCAGAAATGGAAGTCCTGGTGCTTCGGGTCGCCGACCGGCCATTTGCACATGCGCTCGGTCAAGGCGAGGATCGTCGCACCGCGGGTCGGCTTCTTCTTGATCGGCGACGGGCGTCCCGACAAGCCGAGGCGGTGCGCCTTTCCGATCACCGCGTTGCGGGTGATGTCGCCCAGGATGTCCGCGATTTCACTCGCGCTCAGCCCCTGGGCCCAGAGGTCCTTAAGCTGCTGAACCCGCTCGTCCGTCCAACTCATCCCCTGTCTCCCGTGGTCCGGTAACCGGTGACTTGGTTAACCAATATACCTTCCGACCAGACGGCCGTTTTCCATAAGGCGCAATATTTTGTGCCCAACGCCGGCCAACCTACCAGATGGCCGGATAGAGGGATAGGGGGCTCGAACAACATTCCTGTGCATAAGTCTGTGGGTGTTATGAGTTCAACGCGCCGTACACCTCCTCGGCTATGGCCGAAAGGGTCACTCGGTCGAGGTCACCCGTTACCGCCCACGCCAAGCCGTTGTCCCGCCAGTAGAAAGCCTGGACGTTGCCGTCCTGGGCAAACCGGAAGGATGTGTCCGGCGCGTCGGAGGCCGGCCGGATGTACAGGGTGATGCGGCGACCGGCCGCATCCTGGTACATGAGCTGGGCCGCCGGCCCGCGCGCGTCGGACAGCAGCCGCCCGCCCACCAGATCGTAGCCCTTGTCGGCCAGCCGCGGTGCCTGCAGCGGCTTGCCCAGGCGCTTGGACAGCCAGCCCACGAGATGCGCCTCCTGGTCGGCGCCGACCTCGACGGGATGGCGGACCTCCACCGCGAAGACCCGGTGCGCGGCAACCGCGTCGGCGACGAAGGCCGCGCACCACACCACTCGTGCCGGAAGCCATCGGCGCGGGCGCACCGCCGGCCGGCCCGGCGCCCGGCCGTAGGGCGGCACCAGGGCCGCCGGCAACGGCCGGTCGATCAGCGGGCCGAAGGTTCCCTGGAGCATAGCCCGCTGGGCGCGGTAGCGGTCGAAACGGCGGGCCAGATCGGGGTCGCCCGCCAGATGGCGCTCGACCTCGCCGCGCCGTTCCTCCGGCAATTCGCCGTCCATCCAGGCGTGCAGTTCGGCCTCGGTCACCGGAGCGTTCGGTTCGGTGTCCATCACTTGATCCTCCTCACCGCCTGCTCCGTCCCGCCGTCCAGCAGGACGCGCAGCCGTTCCCGGGCGCGGGCCAGCCGCGACATGACGGTTCCCACCGGAACCCCCAGCACCTCCGCCGCCTCGCGGTAGGACAGCCCTTCCAGCCCGGTCAGCAGAAGCACGGCCCGGTGCTCCGCCGACAGCTGGTTGAAGGCGCGCACGAAATCCCGCACCTCCGCCCGGTCGGCGGGGGCGGCGCTGAGCGCCAGATCGTTCGCCAGATCCTCCACCGGCACCTCCGGCCCGCGGCGGCGGCGCCAGCGCAGGCCGGAGACGTGCAGGTTGTGCAGGATCGACAGCAGCCAGCCGCCAAGCCGGGTGACGTCCCGCAGCGTGTGCCGGTTGGCCAAGGCCTTCTCGATGCAATCCTGCACGAGGTCGTCGGCGTCGGACAGGTTGCCAGCCAGCGCGGCGGCGTAGCGGCGCAGCCGCGGCACCTGCGCGGCGATGGCCCGCTCGTCCACCGGGCCATTGGTCGGGGGTCCATTGGTCGGGGGTCCATTGGCCGGGGGGCCGTTCGCTGGAGAAGGGTCGGGAGGCGGCTTTGGCAGAGGCATGCGGCGGCGCTCCCCTTGGAAGGATGTCCTGCCCGTCTGGACGCCCAGCCGCGGCGGATTATTCCACCGCTTCGCGCGTCACGTGGCCGAGAAGCCGGACTTGCCGTCGAAGTTGCACAGGTTCTCGGTCTGGGTGAAGTCCAGCCCGGCGCGGGCCAGACCCGACAGCAGCTCGACGATGTCGGGGTGGCCGACCGCCACGCCCTCCGGCGCCAGGAAGCGGCAGCGCCAGTGGTCCGTGCAGAAGACGCCGATGTTGCCCTCCGGCCAAACCTTCTGCGAGCGGTTGGAAATGCTGGACAGCCGCAGCGCCGGGGTCGCCACCGGCAGGACCAGCCCGGCCAACTCGTCCGGGTTGCCGCCCGGCCAATGCAGGAACACGTCCACCCCGACCAGTTCCTTCACCGCCTTGCGGCGGGGCGACAGCCGCACCCCGGACTCATAGGCGGGCCGCGCGGTGACGGCGTAGCCGACGGTGGGCAGGGTCACCGGCATCTGGCCCAGCCGCTCCACCACCGCATCGGCGAAGGCGTGGGTGCCGACGCGCTGGCGGCTGACCCCGCGGTTGAAGATGTCGACGGTGTGGACGCCGTCCTCGATGGTCTTGAGCCAGGCGTTGTGGATGCGCGCCGCCACGTCGCCCTGCCCGATGTGGACCAGCATCATCACCGCGGCCATCAGCAGGCCCGACGGGTTGGCGATCCCCTGCCCCGCGATCATCGGCGCCGAGCCGTGGATCGCCTCGAACATGGCGCAGGCGTCGCCGATGTTGGCGGAGCCGGCCAGCCCGACCGAGCCGGTGATCTGGGCGGCGATGTCCGACACGATGTCGCCGTACAGGTTCAGCGTCACGATCACGTCGAACCGTTCCGGCTGGTCGGCCAGACGGGCGGCGCCGATGTCGACGATCAGGTGGTCGGCCTTGATCTCTGGATATTCGGCGGCGATCTCGTTGAAGATCTTCAGGAACAGCCCGTCCGTCATCTTCATGACGTTGTCCTTGACGAAGGCCGTCACCTTGCGCCGGTGGTTGGCACGGGCGTAGTCGAAGGCGTAGCGCACGATGCGCTCCGACCCCGGCCGGGAGATCAGCTTGACCGACTGGATCACGTCGTCGGTCTGGCGGTGCTCGATCCCGGCGTAGAGGTCCTCCTCGTTCTCGCGGATGATGACCACGTCCATGCGCGGGTGCCGCGTGCGGACGTAGGGATGGTGCGACACGCAGGGCCGCACGTTGGCGAACAGCCCCAGCGTGGTCCGCGCGGTAACGTTCAGCGACTTGTTGCCGTAGCCCTGGGGCGTGGTGATCGGCCCCTTCAGGAAGACCCGCGTGCGGCGGATCGACCCCCAGCCGGCGGCGTCCAGCCCGCCCAGATGGCCGCGGCGGTAGACCTGCTCGCCCGCTGGCACCTCCTCCACCTTCAGGCGGGCGCCGGCGGCCTCCATCACGTGAAGCACCGCGTCGGTGATTTCCGGACCGATGCCGTCGCCGCGGGCGACCGTGATGGGGGTGGTTTCGCGCATCCATTCACTCCTGGGGGAACCCTCGAAGGAACGACGCCGGAGGGACCGCGGCGACCCTAGACGAAATCAGGCCCGGAGTTCAATGGCCGGTGCTTTTTTCCACCTGCAAAGCCGGGACCATTGATGCGGCGACTTGACGCTGATCTGCAATGCTTGCGTTTTCCCCATGGCGGCAATGGCAAAACGGCGGGGGCGTCCGCCGGGTTGGGCTTCTATCTTCCCGCACCCTTCGACCTTGCGACACGCCACGATGCTGCAATCGCTCCCCCGCGCCCCATCCAACTCGCTTCTCGAACAGGGCCTGATCCGCGCCCTGAAGTCCTTCAACGGGCTGCTGCACGTCGTCCTGGCGATCGCCCTGGTCGCGGCGAGCGCCATGGTGGTCTGGGAATTCTTCATCGAAGCCTGGGCAGCCTTCCAGAAGGACCAGCTGGCACACGGATTCCTGCACGCGCTCGGCGTGCTGTTCATCGTCTGGACGCTTTCCGCGCTGATCTCCGCGGAGGTCGACTATGTGCGGACCAACCGCTTCCACCTGCGGGTCTTCCTGGAGGTGGCGATGATCACGCTGCTGCGGCAATTGATCGTGCGCCCGGTCCAGGCGGTGGCGGGCGACGTGCAGACGGGCGACTGGTCCAGCCTGTGGCAGTACGGCCTTCTGCTCGCCGGCCTGATCACCGTCGCCATCGCCCACCGCCTGATCGGCGACGAGGACACTTTGAAAGGCTGAGCGCACCCGGCGGCTCAGCCCTCGCGCCCCACGGTCTGCCCCACCACGGTCTGGATGACCTCGAAGCCCTCGAACTGCGGCGGGCCGAGATAGAGCGGCTTGCGGTCCCCCGCCCCGCGATGGGCGGCGCGGAACTCCTCCGAGCGGGTCCAGGCCTGGAAATGCGCCTCCGACTCCCAGATGGTGTGGGAGGAATAGAGGCGGTGGTCCTCGTAACGCGGGCCGCGCAGCATGTGGAACTCCACGAAGCCCGGAACCGTGTTCAGATGGACCTCGCGGTTCAGCCAGACCTCCTCGAAGTCCTGTTCCGCGTCCGGACGCACGCGGAAACGGTTCATGGCGATGTACATGGCGGAGCCTCCCAAAGTCGAACCTTCAAAGTGACGGCGGAGGCCCGCCCCGTCAACTCGACCGCGTCAACCGGATCGCATCAACCGGCCGCCGGCCATCAGATCTCGCCCTTGGCGAGCGCGCTGTGCAGGCGTCCGATGGTGTCGGCCAGGTTAACGCCCAAATCCTTCGCCACCTTGTCCCAAGGCATGTCGGTCCAAGCGCCCTGATCCGCGCACTTCTTGCAGGCGCTCCGGGTTCCCGACCCGATGTTCACTTCCTTTGGTGAGCGGACGGCCACGTATTCCTTGTATGCCTCTTCCGCAGGCTCCGCCTTCGACAGCTTGCCTTTCAGGATCTTGTCGTACAACTCGACATTTTCGAGCGACATCTCCTGCTTGGCGACCTTGTGCAGAAGCTTGAACCAGTATGGCGACTTGAAATAGCCTTCGATGGTCTTCGGCAGGCCGTCGAACCGCTCCAAATCCGTCACGACGCTGCGGGCGATCTTGTTCAACGACGCCACCATGTCGGCGCAGGCTTCGGCGTAGACCGCGTCGCCGTCCTGTTTGGCCGCCTTGCCCGCCGCGTCGAGCGTGGGGATGTAGCCGCCTGCCGCGGATTGGAAGGCACGGGCGTGCTTTTGCGCATCCTGCACGGTCGTGGCGGCGTCGTAGCTCTTCAGCGCGCCTTCCAGGCCGGTCGAGCTGATCTTGCTGAACAGCTTGCCAAAACGGCTCTTGGGATCGGGCTTCTTCTTGCCCGTCGTCTTCTCGAAGCGGTCCTTCGCCTTCTTCCAGGACGCCAGATAGGATTTCGCCACGGTACCCCTCCATTCGAACGCGAATGGCCGTGACGATAAAAACGGGATTTCGGTCCGGCAAACGCCGTTCGGTCCGTTCAGGATGAGAATGGACGGGGGTGCGCTTCCTCGCACACCCCCGAACCATCCTTACGCGGCGCGGATGCCGACCAGGAAGCGCTCCACCTCGCTCCGCAGGACCTCCGACTGGCGGGACAGCTCGCCGGCGGCGCCCAGCACCTGGGTGGCGGCGGAGCCGGTCTGGGTGGCGCCGTCGCTGACCTCGGTGATGTTGGTGGTCACCAGATGGGTGCCCTGCGCCGCCTGCTGCACGTTGCGGGCGATCTCGCCGGTCGCCGATCCCTGCTCCTCCACCGCCGAGGCGATGATCGTGGCGATCTCGCTGATCGTGCCGATGGTGTCGCCGATCCCGTTGATGGCCGCCGCCGCCCCGCCGGTGGCCTCCTGCATGGAGGCGATCTGGGAGGCGATCTCCTCGGTCGCCTTGGCCGTCTGGTTGGCGAGGTTCTTCACCTCCGACGCCACGACGGCGAAGCCCTTGCCGGCCTCCCCGGCGCGCGCCGCCTCGATCGTCGCGTTCAGCGCCAGCAGGTTGGTCTGGCTGGCGATGTCGGTGATCAGCTTCACCACGTCGCCGATCCGCTGCGCCTGAGCGACGAGGCCCTGGACGCGCTCGTTGGTCTGCTGCGCCTCGCCCACCGCGTGGCTGGCGATGGTGGTGGAGCGCGTCACCTGACCGCTGATCTCGTTGATGGACGCGCTCAACTCGTTGGTCGCCGCGGCGACGGTCTGCACGTTGACCGACGCCTGCTCGGCCGCCGCCGCGGTGCTGGCCGCCTGCCCCTTGGTCTGGTCGGCGGTCGTCAGCATGCTCTGCGCCGTGGCCTCCAGCTCCGTGGCGGCGGAGGCGACGGTGCGCAGGATGCCGGAAACGTTCCGGTCGAAGGACTGCACCAGCTCCTCGACGGCGTGGGTGCGCCGCTCCTTGGCCCGGCGCTCGGCCTCCTCGGCGACCCTCATGCGCTCGCGGTCCACGGCGTTGTCCTTGAAGACCGCCACGGCCTTGGCCATGCCGCCGATCTCGTCACCACGGCCGAGGCCCGGCACCGTCACCGAGGTGTCGCCGGTCGCCAGCCGCTCCATGACGTCGGTGATCCCGGCGATCGGGCGGGAGATGCCGACGCGCGCGACCAGGACGCTCAACGCCAGCGCGCCGAGGCCACCACCGATGCCGACGACCATCATGAGCGTCGTCATCAGGCTGTTCACGGCGCTCAGTTCATCGTTGGCCTGGGCGATCCCCTGCATGTTGCGTTCGGAGGCCTTCTCCATGAACTGGCCGAGCTTGCTGCGCAGCGCGCGGGCCTCGGGGGTGTCGCCGTGGTCGCGCGCCTTGTCCGGGCCGGCCTCCATCCCGAGGCGGGCGACCTCGTTGCGGTGCAGGACGAACGCGCGGGCCGTCTGCTGGACCTCGCCGAAGGCGACCTTGTTTTCCGGCGGCTGCAGAGTCTCCAGCTTGCCCATGAGCTTTTCCAGCTCGCCGGTGGCGCCGAGGATATTCTTGGCATAGGGCGTGGCGTCCGCCGTTCCGTCCGCGGCGTAGATGCCGCGGCTGTCCATGACGACCTTATAGATCAAAGCGTTGATCTGCTCGTTGATCAGCGCCCGCCGGGACCAGTTCTGAATTTGGTCGAACTTGTCGTCGTAGGTCTGCATTCCAATGGAGCCAACACCACCAATGATAGCGGCCACCACTCCCAGGATCGCGACAACGCTGTAGATTTTGCCGCTGATGCTGATGCGCGCAAGAAGACCCGCCATTTTCCCTGACCCTCATCGACTGCATGCTGTGAACGAGAAAATTCATGTTCATGAATGCAATCGTATGCATTCAAGGTAGAATGATTCGCAATATCCGTTTGCTGGGCAATGTTGCCCGGAAGCCGCAAAAATGACGATCAATGTTTAAAACAAACGAAAGCCTGACCGCATTTGTATCGTATAGAGATACCGATTAGAGGATTGTTCAGATACTTAACTCTGCGACTCGGGCCTCTTATTTCTTCAAATGCCCAGAAATTCGTTCAATTACTGAAACAGGCCATTATAAAGGCGCGCATCCGCAAAACACAATCTCAGCCAAAGATTGCAAACTGATCTTGAGCGGACTGTTGACGCGCCCTTCGGCGCTTTGCCCGACAGAGCTGTCACAGGCGTGACGCATCGCGCCGGCGGACGCGGCTTCACGCCGTCCGTTTCCACGAAACGCAATCGACCGTCGAAGGCGGTGGCTGGACCGCGCGTTACCGCACCAGCTCGCGCATCGCGGCGTCCAGGCCCTGCAAGGTCAGCGGGTACATGCGGCCGCCCAAAAGCCGCTGCAGCATGCGGGTACTCTCAGTGTAGCCCCAGCGAGATTCCGGCGTGGGGTTGAGCCAGACGGTACGGCTGTAGACGGACAGCATCCGCTGCAGCCAGACCTGCCCCGGCTCCTCGTTCCAATGCTCGACGCTGCCGCCGGCGTAGGCGATCTCGTAGGGGCTCATCGCCGCGTCGCCGACGAAGACCAGCTTGTAGTCGGCGGGATAGGTGTGCAGCACGTCCCAGGTCGAGGTGCGCTCGTCGTGGCGGCGCTTGTTGTCGCGCCACACGCTCTCATAGACGCAATTGTGGAAGTAGAAGTGCTCCAGATGCTTGAACTCGCCCCGCGCGGCGGAGAACAGCTCCTCGACCAGCCGGATGTGGTCGTCCATCGAACCGCCGATGTCGAGGAACAGCAGCACCTTCACCGTGTTGTGCCGCTCCGGCACCATCTTCAGGTCCAGCCAGCCGGCGTTGCTGGCGGTGGCGCGGATGGTTCCGGGCAGGTCCAGCTCGCTGGCCGCCCCGGTGCGGGCGAACTTGCGCAGGCGGCGCAGCGCCACCTTGATGTTGCGCGTGCCGATCTCGACCTGATCATCCAGATTTTTGAATTCCCGCTTGTCCCACACCTTCACGGCGCGGCGGTGCCGGGATTCCTTCTGGCCGATGCGCACGCCCTCCGGGTTGTAGCCGTAGGCGCCGAAGGGCGAGGTTCCGGCGGTGCCGATCCATTTGGAGCCGCCCTGGTGCCGCCCCTTCTGTTCGGCCAGCCGCTCCGCCAGCGTCTCCAAGAGTTTCTGCCAGCCGCCAAGGGCTTGTATCTGCGCCTTCTCCTCGTCGGTCAGGAAGCGTTCGGCGAGCTTGCGCAGCCATTCCTCCGGCAGGTCGACCACGGGAATCTCGTCGCCCCCGGCGCCCTCCGCCCCTTCCAGCCCCTTGAAGACCTGCCCGAACACGCGGTCGAAGCGGTCGAGATTGCGCTCGTCCTTCACCAGACAGGCCCGGCTGAGGTAATAGAAGTCTTCGACGCGGAAGTCGGCGACGCCGCGCTTCATGGCCTCCATGAGCGTCAGGTACTCGTTCAGCGAGACCGGCACGCCCGCCTTGCGCAGTTCGAAGAAGAATCCCGTGAACATGCCGCTTCCCCCCGTGGGGTTTCGTCCCCATCCGCCCTCATCGTAGCGCCGACCCGCCAGGAACGCCATGACAGCCCTTCTCGACTTCGCCCGCGCGCTGGAGTTCGCCGCGCACAAGCACATCGACCAGCGCCGCAAGGGCGTGCGCGCCGAGCCCTACCTCAACCACCTGTCGGAGGTGGCGTTCCTCTGCGCCGAGGCAACGGCGGGCAATGACCCGGTGGTGGTCATCGCCGCGCTGCTCCACGACACGCTGGAGGACACCGACGCCTCCTATGAGGAGATCGAGCAGCATTTCGGGGCGGAGGTCGCCGGTGTCGTGGCCGAGACCACCGACGACAAGCGCCTGCGCAAGGCGGAGCGCAAGCAGCGGCAGATCGACGCCGCCCCCACCGCCTCCTCCCGCGCCAAGCTGGTGAAGCTGGCCGACAAGGTGTCCAACCTGCGCTCCATGGCGCACAGCCCGCCCGCCGACTGGCCGCTGGAACGCAAGATCGAGTATTTCGAGTGGGCGCACGCGGTCATCGCCGGCCTGCGCGGCACCGACGCGCGGCTGGAATCGCTGTTCGACCGCGCCTATGAGGACGGTCTGGCCGAACTGCGCGGTGAGGCGGTCTAGACCCATTTCGCTGCCGCGGCGGCTGATTTAGCGCAGTGTGACTACATCACGGAAGGCTTATAAAGGAGGGGCTAGGTTGACCGCCGCGTCAAAGCAAGGTCGCACGCCATGTCCCTCACCTCCCCCGCCGCCCAAACCCCGGACTCCCATGATGCCGACCAGCCGCGCGAGCGCTGGTTCGTGCAACGCCCCAAGGTTTACGCCGCCGACGTCCATGGCCGCTTCCGCCGGCTGAAATGGCTGGCGCTGGCGGTTCTGCTCGGCGTCTACTACGTCACGCCCTGGCTGCGCTGGGATCGCGGGCCGGGCATTCCCGATCAGGCGGTGCTGGTCGATATGGTGGGCCGGCGCGCCTACTTCTTCTGGATCGAGATCTGGCCGCAGGAGGTCTATTATCTGACCGGCCTGCTCATCATCGGCGCCTTCGGCATCTTCTTCGCCACCACCCTGCTCGGCCGCATCTGGTGCGGCTACGCCTGCCCACAGACGGTCTGGACCGACCTGTTCATGTGGGTGGAGCGCAAGTTGGAAGGCCCACGCACCGAGCGCATCCGGCTCGACAAGGCGCCGCTGTCGGCGCGCAAGCTGGGACTGAAGGCGTCGAAACACGCCATCTGGCTGGTGATTTTCCTGGTCACCGGCGGCGCCTGGATCTTCTACTTCAACGACGCCCCGACCCTGCTGCGCGAGATCGTGACCGGCGAGGTATCGTGGAAAGTGCTGGCCTTCGCAGGGCTGTTCACCGCCACCACCTATTTCTTCGCCGGCTGGGCGCGCGAGCAGATCTGCATCTACGTCTGCCCGTGGCGCAGCTTCCAGGCGGCGATGGTCGATGAGGACACCTACGTCGTCACCTACCAGGATTGGCGCGGCGAAGGGCGCGCGCCGCTGCGCAAGTCGCAGAGCTGGGAGGAGCGGACGGCGGAGGGGCTGGGCGACTGCATCGATTGCAAGCTGTGCGTCCATGTCTGCCCGACCGGCACCGACATCCGCAAGGGCCAGCAGATCTCCTGCATCGGCTGCGGCCTGTGCGTGGACGCCTGCAACGACGTGATGGCCCAGGTCGGGCGCCCCGGCGACCTGATCCTGTTCGACAACCGCTCCAATCAGGTCGCCAAGGCCGACGGTCAGGCCGCGCCAGTGCGGCTGCTGCGCCCGCGCACGGTGATCTACGCGCTCATCATCCTGGTGGTCGCCGGCGCCATGGCGATCTCGCTGGCGCTGCGCCCGACGCTGGACGTCAGCGTGCTGCGCGACCGCGCCCCGCTCTACGTGCAGCAGTCGAACGGCGACGTGCAGAACGCCTACACCATCAAGATTCTGAACAAGACCCACGAAGCACGGACCTACCGCCTGTCGGTGGAGGGTTTGGCGAACGCCGACCTGTCGGTCGCCAGCGTGGACGCCCAGTCGGGGAACTCGCTGACGCTCGCCGCGGAAGCGGATTCGGTGGCGACCTACCGCATCTTCGTCCGCGTGCCGCGGGGCGCCGCAACGCCGGGATCCACCGACGTGACGGTGGTGGCCCGTGACCTGACCAGCGGCGAGATCGGCCGGCACCGCAGCGTGTTCATGGCGCCCTAGAAACCCCTCTCTCGTCCCGGGAGAGGGTGGCCCGAAGGGCCGGGTGAGGGTCGTACGAGGATCGAGGCAGTTATTCTCGGCAGTACCCTCACCCTTCCCGCGCCTTGCGCGGGCCCCTTCCCTCTCCCGGGACGGGAGAGGGACAGTCCGCATCCGCTCAATGCATCGTGTGCCCGCCGGTCGCGACGGCGCCGGTGAGCAGCGTCGGGTCCAGCATCCCGAAGATCATGGCGATGTGGGCGACGATCAGGAACAGCCCGACCAGGGCCGCGTGGATCGCCATGCGGCCATGCTCGCTGCGGCCCCGGCCGATCAGCCCAAGGTCCAGGAGCGCGATGCCGCCGAGCGGGACGATGCCGGCGAGGTAGAAGCCCACCGCCAGCACGTCCGCCGGCCCGCGCCAGCCGCCGGATACGGTCAGCGGAACGACCGCGTTCTGCATCAGATGGACGAAGACGCCCGTGAAATAGACGCCGACGGTGATGCCGGCCCAGCGGTTCAGCCACCGCACCGGGCCGTCATAGTCGCGGGTGTAGAGCAGGTACAGTTCGCTGATTGCCACCGTCTCGGCCAGGATGACGGGGACCGCCATGAAGATCAGCAGGTTCCAGGGCTGGTTGACGGCCAGCAGTTCCATGTAGTGGGTCATGGTCATGGGGTGACTCGCGCGTGTTCGGCGGGCGCGCCGGTGCCGCGATAGGCGTAAGACCGGGGACGTCCGCAGGTCGGGGAAAAGGCGACGGAACGGCGGGAGTCAGGCGCGCGGCGGTGGCAGCGGCGGCGCGTGGGCGGTGGCGGCGGGCTCGGCGTCTGCGCCGGGAAGCAGGGTCGCGAGGCGGTGGCCGAAGGGCACACCGATCCGGGTCGGCAGACCGGTCAGGTCGCAGGCTCCGCTCAGGCAGAGGCACCCGGCGGCGCCGTGTGCATGGGTCTTTCCCGGGGCCGGGCTGTCCGTCGGGTGGTGGATGTCGCAGTCCGCGGCGTCCTGCACCGCGGTGGACTCGCAGTGCGGCGCCGGGAGGTCCGCCATGCGCATGGGCGCGGCACCGCCGAGAAGCCCGACGGCCAGAACCACAAGCGCGAGGAGGGACACCAGACGAGCCACGGGGACAACCGGCCTTTTGCCTGCAAGGCCACCGTCTTCCGGACGGTGCGCCCGCAGGATGATCCTGGGCCTGTCCCGGCCCCGCGGTCTTTGATGTCGATCAAGCGGCGGCGAGCGTCCGCACCAGCGTGTCGGAATCCACGTTGCGGCCGGACAGCACGGCCACGGTCCGCCCCCCCGCCGGCACCTTCCCGGCTAACAGCGCCGCCACCGCCGCGGCACCGGCGCCTTCCGCCACCATGCCGAAGGAGCCGTGCAGGGTCCGCATCGCCGCCGCGACCTCCGCCTCCTCCACCTCGACCAGGGCGTCCACGAAGCCGGCCAGCAGGGCCTGCGGCAGCTTACCCAGCGCGTCCACCGCGATCCCGTCGGCCAAGGTCGGTCCCCGCCGGCTCGCCAGCCGCACCCCGACCACGGTGACAGAGGGTTTGCGCGCCTTCACCGCCGCCGCCATCCCGGCCAGCAGGCCGCCGCCGCCCACCGGCACCACCAGCGTCCCAACGTCAGGGCGGTCGGCCAGCACCTCCAGCCCCACCGTGCCCTGCCCGGCGATCACGTCCGGGTCGTCGTAGGGATGAACGAAGGTCAGCCGCCGTTCCGCCGCCAGTTGCAGCGCGCGGGACTTCGCCTCCCCCACATTGGCCCCGGACAGCACGACCTCGGCACCCAGCGCCTCGGTCCGCTCCACCTTGCAGCGCGGCGCGGTGACCGGCATGACGATGGTCGCCGCCACGCCCAGCCGCTGGGCGTGCAGCGCCAGTCCGGCGGCGTGGTTGCCCGCCGACATGGCGACGACGCCCGCCGCGCGCTCCAGCGCCGTCAGGCGCAAGAGGCGGTTCAGGGCGCCGCGCTCCTTGAAGGCGCCGGTCGCCTGAAAGGTCTCCGCCTTCAGCCAGACGTCACGCCCCAGCACCGGAGCGGGCAGCAGCGGCGTGCGGACGATCCGCCCATGCAGACGCTCGGCGGCGTCCTCGATGGCGGAGAGGGGGAGCCAGGACGGCAAACGGTCTTCGATGTTCCGGTGGCTGGTAGGGGCAGGCAGACGGGTGGCGTGCGCGGACGGCATCGCAGGGGTCCTCGGGCGGAGGGAACGAACGGGGGGCGGAAAAGGAAGGCGCGAAACCCGGCCAGCGTCAGCGGACCGGGACGATAATTCGCGCAGAGCCCCGCATTCGCTCCGCCGGATGGCGCAACGCACGCGTGAAGCAACGGGTCAGGGAATGGTGATGAACCGGATTGCGGGTTCCGGAAGACCCAGGGCGCACGGACACGCCACACTCCACACCAGATTGCGAAAACGAACGCTCGCGGTCCGGCGCCCTCTGTCAGAGCGCCGGGGCGGTAATTCGCATTCGGTTCAGGTGCGGGGTCGATTGCATGGGTTCAGGCTGCCCCAGAAGGGCGGCCGCGGTCAAGCGCTTCCTAGCGCCCTTCCCGCTTGGCGAGAAAAGCCAGCCGTTCCAGCAGATAAACGTCCTGTTCGTTCTTCAGAAGCGCGCCGCACAGCGGCGGGATCAGGCTGCGGGCGTCCTTGGCGCGCAGGGTCTCGGGGTCCACGTCCTCGACCATCAGCAGCTTGATCCAGTCGAGAAGCTCCGAGGTGGAGGGCTTCTTCTTGAGGCCGGGCACTTCGCGCAGGCTGTAGAACAGCGACATCGCCTCGCGCAGCAGGTCCTGCTTCAGGCCGGGATAATGGACGTCCACGATCCGCTCCATGGTGTCGCGGTCGGGGAAGCGGATGTAATGGAAGAAGCAGCGGCGCAGGAAGGCGTCCGGCAGCTCCTTCTCGTTGTTGGAGGTGATGATGACGAGGGGGCGCCGGGCCGCCTTGACCGTCTGCCGCGTCTCGTAGACGTGGAACTCCATGCGGTCGAGTTCGAGCAGCAGGTCGTTGGGAAACTCGATGTCGGCCTTGTCGATCTCGTCGATCAGCAGCACGGGGGGCTCCGGCGCCTCGAACGCCTCCCACAGCTTGCCGCGCACGATGTAGTTGCCGATGTCGTGCACCCGCTCCTCGCCGAGCTGGCTGTCGCGCAGGCGGCTGACCGCGTCGTACTCGTAGAGGCCCTGCTGCGCCTTGGTGGTGGACTTGATGTGCCAGGCGAGCAGCGGCTTGTTCAGGGCGCGGGCGACCTCCTGGGCCAGCACGGTCTTGCCGGTGCCCGGCTCCCCCTTCACCAGCAGCGGGCGCTCAAGCGTGATGGCCGCGTTGACGGCCACCATCAGGTCGTCGGTGGCGACGTAGGAGTCGGTGCCGGTGAAGCGCATGCCAGTCGGTTCCGCGGTATCGTTCGTTGACCCGCGCATCCTTCCAGCACGGCGGGCGTCATGCAAGACGGAACCGCCGCGGGCCGCCCGGCGTTCCCCCGCGGAAGGAGTCCGCCATGGCGACCGATCCCAATTCGACCGATCCAAATTTCTGGCCCGATTATCTGGAACAGCACCGCGACCCGACGAACCGCGCGCTGCACGTCGCCGGCACGCTGTCGGCGGCAGCCCTGCTTGGAGTGGGACTGGCACGCCGCGACTGGCGGGCGCTCGTGGCGGCGCCGCTGGTCGGCTACGGCGCGGCGTGGCTGGGCCATTTCCTGGTGGAGCGCAATCGGCCCAAGACGCTGGACGCGCCGCTGGCCTCGCTGGCCGCGGACATCCGCATGGCCGGGCTGGCCCTGACCGGACAGCTGGCGCGGGAATACCGGCGCTACGGCATTCCTGACCGCCCCGGCCTCGTCATTCGCCGGCACCCGCCGAGCGCACCCGCGTTGGAGCCGGTGCGCTCGGAGGAGCGGCCCGGTTAAGAAGCGGCTTTCGCCGCCAGCGCCTTCTCAATGGCCTCGACGGCGGCGGGCGCCAGCGCGGCGTCTGGACCGCCGGCCTGGGCCATGTCCGGACGGCCGCCGCCGCCCTTTCCGCCCAGAGCCTCCGCACCGACGCGCACCAGATCGACGGCGCTGATCTTGCCGGTCAGATCGTCGGTGACGCCGACGACGATGGACGCCTTGCCCTCGTTCGATGCGATCAGAACGACGACGCCGGAACCGACCTGCTTCTTCAGCTCGTCGGCCATCGGCTTCAGGTCCTTGGCCGGCAGGCCCTCGACCACGCGGGCGGCGAACTTCACGCCCGCGATGTCCTTGGCCTCGTTGCCGCCGTCCGCCTTCGCACCACCGCCCATGGCGACTTGACGACGGAGTTCGGCCAGCTCGCGCTCCATCTTCCTGCGCTCGTCCACCAGAGCGGCGAGGCGCGAGGGGACGTCCTCCGGACGGACCTTCAGGACGGACGCGGCCTCGGTCAGCAGATGATCGCGTTCCGACAGCCAAGCCTTGGCGCCGGTGCCGGTCAGCGCCTCGATGCGGCGCACGCCGGCGGCGACGGCGCCCTCGGCGACGATCGTGAACAGGCCGATGTCGCCGGTGCGGCGGACGTGGGTGCCGCCGCACAGCTCGATCGAGTAGTCACGGTCCAGCTCGCCGTGCGGGCCACCCATGGAGACGACGCGCACCTCGTCGCCGTACTTCTCGCCGAACAGGGCCATGGCGCCAGAGGCGCGGGCCTCGTCCGGGGACATCAGACGGGTGACGACCTCACTGTTGCCGAGGATGCGGCGGTTCACCTCGTCCTCGACTGCGGCGATGTCCGCCGGGGTCAGGCCGACCGGCTGGCTGATGTCGAAGCGCAGGCGCTCCTGGGCGACCAGCGAGCCCTTCTGGGTGACATGCTCGCCCAGGCGGCGGCGCAGCGCCTCGTGCAGCAGGTGGGTGGCCGAGTGGTTGGCGCGGATGGCCGAGCGGCGCTCCGTGTCGACGCGCAGCTCCACCACATCGCCGACCTTCAGCGTGCCCTTGGTGACCGTGCCGACATGGGCCCAGACGGCGCCCAGCTTCTTCTGGGTGTCGGAGACGGCGACCTCGGTGCCCTCGGCGGAGAAGATCACGCCGGCATCGCCGACCTGACCGCCCGATTCACCGTAGAAGGGCGTCTGGTTCACGATGACCAGCACCTCGTCCCCGGCGGCGGCCTGCTCGACGCGGGCGTCGCCCTTGACGATGGCGGTCACTTTGCCCTCGGCGACCTCGGTGTCGTAGCCGAAGAACTCCGTGGCGCCCAGCTCGTCCTTCAGCTCGTACCACAGCTTCTCGGTCGTCGCCTCGCCCGAGCCGGCCCAGGATTCGCGGGCCTTGCGGCGCTGCTCGTCCATGGCGGCCTTGAAGCCGCTCTCGTCGACCGGGCGGCCCTGGGTGCGCAGCACGTCCTGGGTCAGGTCGAGCGGGAAGCCGTAGGTGTCGTACAGCTTGAAGGCGACGTCGCCGGGCAGCGGCTGCCCTTCGCCCAGGCGGGCGACCTCGTCCTCCAGCAGACGCAGGCCGCGCTCCAGCGTCTGCTTGAAGCGGGTCTCCTCCAGCTTCAGCGTCTCGACGATCAGGGCGCGGGCGCGGTTCAGCTCCGGATAGGCGTCGCCCATCTGCTGGATCAGCGCCGGGACGAGGCGGTGCATCAGCGGCTCGCGCGCGCCGATCATGTGGGCGTGGCGCATGGCGCGGCGCATGATGCGGCGCAGCACATAGCCGCGGCCCTCGTTCGACGGCAGAACGCCGTCGGCGATCAGGAAGCAGCAGGAGCGCAGATGGTCGGCGATGACGCGGTGCGAGACGGCGTGCGCGCCGTCCGGCGCGGTCTTCGTCGCCTCGGCGGAGGCCACGATCAGCGCCCGCATCAGGTCGATGTCGTAGTTGTCGTGCTTGCCCTGGAGCACGGCGGCCAGACGCTCCAGCCCCATGCCGGTGTCGATCGACGGCTTCGGCAGGGCGATCAGGTCATCGGGACCGCGCTGCTCATACTGCATGAACACGAGGTTCCAGATCTCGATGAAGCGGTCGCCGTCCTGGTCGGGCGAGCCCGGAGGACCGCCGGCGATATGCGGGCCGTGGTCGAAGAAGATCTCCGAGCAGGGACCGCAGGGGCCGGTGTCGCCCATGCGCCAGAAATTGTCGTCGGTCGGGATGCGGATGATGCGGTCGTCCGACAGGCCGGCGACCTTGCGCCAGATGCCCGCCGCGTCCTCGTCGGAGCTGTGGACGGTGACCAGCAGCTTGTCCGCCGGCAGCCCGAACTCCTTCGTCACGAGGTTCCAGGCGAAGGCGATCGCGTCGTCCTTGAAGTAGTCGCCGAACGAGAAGTTGCCCAGCATCTCGAAGAAAGTGTGGTGCCGCGCCGTGTAGCCGACATTGTCCAGGTCGTTGTGCTTGCCGCCCGCGCGCACGCACTTCTGCGAGGTGGTCGCGCGCGAATAAGGCCGCTGCTCCGCCCCGGTGAAGACGTTCTTGAACTGCACCATGCCGGCGTTCGTGAACATCAGCGTCGGGTCGTTGCGCGGAACCAGCGGCGACGACTCCACGATCTGGTGGCCGTTCTTCGCGAAAAAGTCCAGGAACGTGCGGCGGATGTCGTTGGCGGTCTTCATAAGCTGTCCAGGCTCCGGCTACGGTCGGCTACAATCGGCGGCGCGGCCTTGTTCGCGGCCGAACCGTGCTTTTAACGTGACTTGCGGTGGCTGTCCACAGAGTGCCCGCGACGGGCACCCGCGCGGCGACAGGCCGCGTGGACGGAGCGCCACACATTTGCATGATCGTCAGCGCGGACGGGCGGTGGATCGCCACCGCCCGTCCAATCTCAATGAGGCGCTCACAAGGAGATGAGAGGATGCGGAAAATCCTCGAACTCCTGATCCTGCTGTTGCGGGCGCTCAAGCTGCTGCTTGAGATCCTGAACCGCTAGGACCGGGCCGGCGGACGGGTGCGGCAACACCCGTCCGCCCAGCCTGAATGTAAGGTCTTTCCAGCCGTCCGGCAAGACGGCGAAAGCCCCTCCCCGGCGGACCGGAGAGGGGCTTTCACTCACAGAAACCGGCTTGCCGCCCGGGATCACTCCGGCGTGGCGGCCTCGCCGTCGGCCTCCGGGGTGCCCATCATGGCGTCGGCGACGAGACCAGCGTTGCCGCGGATCTTCGCCTCGATGGCGTCGGCCGTGGCCGGGTTGTTGCGCAGGTAGTTCTTGGCGTTCTCGCGGCCCTGGCCGATGCGGGTGCCGTCGTAGCTGAACCACGCGCCCGACTTCTCCACCACGCCGGCCTGGATGCCGAGGTCGAGAAGCTCACCCACCTTCGACACGCCCTCGCCGTACATGATGTCGAACTCGACCACGCGGAACGGCGGGGCCATCTTGTTCTTCACCACCTTCACGCGAGTCTGGTTGCCCACCACCGTCTCCCGGTCCTTGATCGCGCCGATGCGGCGGATGTCCAGACGGACGGAGGCGTAGAACTTCAGCGCGTTGCCGCCGGTCGTCGTCTCCGGGTTGCCGAACATCACGCCGATCTTCAGGCGGATCTGGTTGATGAAGATCACCAGGCAGTTCGACTTGGCGATGGAGCCGGTCAGCTTGCGCAGCGCCTGGCTCATCAGGCGGGCGTGCAGGCCGACGTGGCTGTCGCCCATCTCGCCTTCCAACTCGGCGCGCGGCACCAATGCCGCCACCGAGTCGACCACCAGCACGTCGACGGCGCCGGAGCGCACCAGCGTGTCGGCGATCTCCAGCGCCTGCTCACCGGCGTCGGGCTGGGAGATCAGAAGCTCGTCCACGTTGACGCCCAGCTTGCGGGCATAGGACGGGTCCAGGGCGTGCTCCGCGTCCACGAAGGCGCAGGTGCCGCCGCCCTTCTGGGCCTGGGCGATGGCGTGCAGCGCCAGCGTCGTCTTGCCCGAGCTTTCCGGCCCGTAAATCTCGATGATGCGGCCGCGCGGCAGGCCGCCGATGCCCAGCGCGATGTCGAGGCCGAGCGAGCCGGTGGAAACGACCTCCGTCTCGACCGTGTTCTCGCGGGCGCCGAGCTTCATGATCGAGCCCTTGCCAAAGGCGCGCTCGATCTGCGCCAGAGCGGCATCCAGGGCCTTCTGCTTATCCATGGAATCCTTCTCGACCAAACGAAGCTGTGCGGACGACATGCCCGTCTCCCCTTGTTAGATCACATCCGCGGCCCCAGGGCCAACGATCTCACCAACGGTCATTCGGTGAGAGGGAATGTACCAGCTTTGTTCCCCTGCGCAAAGCTCTAAGTTCCGCGAATGTTCTCATCACAAGTTAGTAACGATCCGGCGCCGTGCAACGGAATTCCAGCGGCTGCGTTCAAGAGGAGATGCCCCTCCAACGACACCCCGGAAAGCCACGCATGGCGACCGTCCACTCCACGCTCGACCGCATGATCGACCGCCTCACCACCCAGCGCGTCGCGCTCGGCTGGGCCGCCGGCTGCGTCGCGGGAACGCCCGGTTTGGTGATGGAGATCGGTCTGGGGAAGGGCCGCACCTACGACCATCTGCGCAGCCTGTTCCCGCCGCGCGACATCCTGGTCTTCGACATGTGGGCGCGCGTTCCCGCCTCCCTGCGCCCGGACGAGGACCGGCTGTTCCTCGGCGATTTCCGGGACGCGCTGCCCGCCGCCGCGGAGCGCTTCCGCGGCAGCGTGCGGCTGGCCCACGCCGACATCGGCTGCGAGCGGGAGGACGACGAGGACGGCATCCGCCAGTGGATCGGCGGCTTGGTCGAACCCTTCCTGGCGCCGGGCGCGCTGGTCCTGTCGGACCGCCCGATCGGCGCCGGTCGCCGCGGGTGGGAGCCGGTCGACGTGCCGGGAACGGACCGCTGGACCTATCACGGCTGGCGGGTCGGATAAGGCCCCGCCCTATTCTGCCCACCGCGTCACTTCCCGTCCCGGATGACCTCCTTCACCTTGGAGGCCAACTGCTTCAGGGAGAAGGGCTTGGGCAGGAAATGGGCGACCTCGACCCCGTCGATCTCGCCCAGACGGTCCTCGGCGTAGCCGGAGATGAAGATCACCCGCATGTCAGGCCGCATCTGCCGGACATGGCGGGCCAGGGTCGGGCCGTCCATCTGCGGCATCACCACGTCGGTGATCAGCAGATCGATGCGGTTGCCGTCCGTGTTGATCTGCTGCAGCGCCGCCTCGCCGTTCTTGGCCTCCAGCACCTGATAGCCCTTGTTGCGCAACGCACGGGCGGAGAAGACGCGCACGGCGTCCTCGTCCTCGACCAGCATGATGGTGCCGGAGCCGGTCAGGTCGCTGCCGCGCCGCTCGCGCGGCTCGCCCTGGTCGGGGCGGGCCTCGCCCTTGTGGCGGGGCAACAGGATGGTGAAGGTCGTCCCCTCCCCCTTCTCCGACTCGACCAGCACGAAGCCGCCGGTCTGGCGGACGATGCCATAGACGGTGGACAGCCCCAGCCCGGTGCCCGACCCCACGCCCTTGGTCGTGAAGAAGGGCTCGAAGATGCGCTGGAGATTCTCCTTGGGGATGCCGCAGCCGGTGTCGATCACCTCGATGGACACATACTCGCCGGACGGAATCGTCTCGTGCTCGCGGCGCTGCGCCTGCTCGACCACATGGTTGGAGGTGACGATGGTCAGCCGTCCGCCCCCGGCCATGGCGTCGCGCGCATTGACCACGAGGTTGATGATGACCTGCTCCAGCTGGTTCTGGTCGACCTTCACATAGCCGATGTCCCGGCCGTGGAGCATCTTCAGTTCGATGTTCTCGCCGATCAGCCGGCGCATCAGATTGCCAAGCTCGGCCAGGACGTCGGTCACGCTGAGAATGCGCGGCTGCAGCGTCTGCTGGCGCGAAAAGGCCAGAAGCTGGCGCACGAGATTGGCCGCGCGGTTGGCGTTCTGCTTGATCTGCATGATGTCGCTGAAGGACTGGTCGCCCGGCTTGTGCCGCAGCAGCAGCAGATCGCAGAAGCCGATCATCGCGGTCAGCAGGTTGTTGAAGTCATGGGCGACGCCGCCGGCCAGCTGGCCGACCGCCTGCATCTTCTGCGACTGGGCGAACTGGGCCTCCAGCCCCTTGCGCTCGGTCATGTCGATGAAATGCAGGATCAGCCCCGCCGCCCCTTCCGGCCCCACCCCGCCGAGCCGCCGCGCGTAGAGCTGGGCCACCAGCTCGCGCCCGCCGGTCAACCTCACCTCCAGCGGGGCCGCGGGGTCGGCGCCACCCTGCACGGCAGTCAGCCGCTCGGTCACCATGGCGCGCTCCGCCGGGACGATCAGGTCGGCCATGCCCCGCCCGAGGACGTTGCCGGCCTCGCTGCCGATCAGTGCCAGGAAGGCCTGGTTGCACTCGGCCAGCCGCCCAACCTCATCCACCAGGGCGATGCCGATGGGCGCGTCCTCAAAGAAGCGCTGGAAGCGCTGCTCGGACAGGCGCAGGGCCTCCTGCCACTCGCGCTCCGGCGTCAGGTCGCGCACGACGGAGCGGGTGTGCGAAATCCGCCCGTCCTCGCCCCTCACCACGCTCTGCGCGACATAGGCCTGGAAGCGGCGGCCCTGGAGCCCGTCCATGGCGATCTCGCCGCGCTGCTCCAGCCCGCCGCCCTCCAGGAGGTCGTAGGGAGCGGACACGGCGGGCGGATGGGCCAGCACATCGTGAAGGCGGCGCCCGCCCTCGACCAGATCCTCCGGCGCGCAGCCCAGCCACTTCGCCAGGGTCGCGTTGACGAACTGGAAGTGCCCGTCCTGGTCCACCGAGAAGAAGCCGATCGGCGCGTGGTCCATGAAATCAACGAGCTGGGTCTGCTCGCGCCGGGTCACCTGCTCCAGCTCGCGCCGCGCGGTGATGTCCTCGACGCGCCACATCACCGCCCCGGCGTGCCCGTCGATGGGCTGGCCCTGGATGCGGCGCCATTCGGCGGCGCGCCCCTGCTGGCGGACCGCCAGCTCGATGGAGCCGGAATAGCCGCCCTTCACCCGCTCGCACAGGCGGCGGAAGGCGTCGGCGCTGTCCGGATCGTCGGCGAACTGGCGCTCCAGGGCGCGCAGCGGCGGCTCCCCCTCGCTCCAGCCGGTCAGGGAGCGGAAGGTGCTGTTGACGAAGACCACATGCCCGGCGCCGTCGCAGACGAGCTGGCCGGAGGGAAGCCCTTCCAGAGCGCTGCCCAGCAGGGAGCCGACGCGGGCCACCCTCCGCCGCGCGCGGACCATGCGGAGCGCCAGCGCCAGCGCCCCCACCCCCGCAGTGGTCAGGCCGGCCCAAGCCACAGGATCGCGGTCCAGAACCACCCCGGCCCCCGCCGCGACCAGCCCGGCCAGAAGAAGGACCGCCAGAACGCCGGTGGCGACGGCGCCGCCGGGCCGCTCCCCCACCCCCGCGACACCATCGGTGCGCCGTCCGGCGGGAGCGCTGTCGGCAAAGGAAGAGGTCGTGTCGTCCACCGGAACTCCAGGTCAGCCGTTCGCCGCAAGGAAAGGTCCGGGAACGGTCCTCAGTTCCGCACCGCGCGTCCTTTCAGCTTGAAGACATAGGTAATGACTTCCGCCACCGCGCGATAGTGCTCGGACGGAACCTCCTCGTCGATATCGCATGCGGCATAGAGCGCACGGGCGAGGGGCGGATTCTCCATCACCGGCACGCCGTTCTCCTCGGCGATCTCGCGGATCTTGAAGGCGACGGCGTCGGCGCCCTTCGCCACCACCATCGGGGCACCCATGGTGGAGGAGTCGTATTTCAGCGCGACGGCAAAGTGGGTCGGGTTGGTCACCACCACGTCGGCGCCGGGCACCGCCGCCATCATGCGCTTGCGCGCCCGCTCGAACCGCAACTGGCGGATGCGGCCCTTCACATGGGGGTCGCCTTCGGCCTGCTTGTGCTCGTCCTTCACCTCCTGCTTGGTCATGCGCATCTTCTTGTCGAAGCTGTGGCGCTGCCAGAACAGGTCGGCCCCGGCGATCAGGGTCAGGATGGCCAGAACACCGGCCAGCAGCCGGAAGGTCAGTCCGTCCATCTCGCGGAGCAGCATCATCATGTCGATGCCGATGAAATGCCCGATGGTGAGCATCATCGGCTGGAGCGCGATGTAGGCGACGACGCCGACCACCGCAACCTTGGCCAAGCTCTTCAGCAGATCGACGCCCTTCTGGGCGCTGAACAGGTTGGCGACGCCGGAGATCGGATTCAGTTTGCTGAATTTCGGCGCGATCAGCTCCCAGGAGACGTTGAAGCCCTTCTGCCCGATGGTGCCGATCACCCCGGCGAACAGCAGGAACAGGATGGGCAGCCACAGCGCCCACAGGATGTCCTTCATCACCCGCATCAGCACCGCGCCGACTCCGCCCTGGTCCATGGGGATCTGGTCCAGGTTCTCGAAGAAGAAGTTCAGGCGGGGCACCATGCCCTTCAGCGTTCCGGGCAGGATCGTCACCAGGATCACCAGGGCCGCGGCGATCATCAGCCAGTTGCCGATTTCCTGGGTCATCGCGAACTGGCCCTGCTTGTGGGCCTCGTCGAGCTTCTTTTGCGTCGGCTCTTCTGTTTTGGATGATTCATCCGCGTCTTCGGACACCGGATCTCTCCCCGCTCAGCCCGGTCTCAGGAAATCGACGAAGGCGGCCTCGAAATGGGTCAGCCAGAACGTCATCATCGCCGCCAGCGTCAGAGCGAACATGAACAGCCCGAGCGCGACCTGGAGCGAGGTGAACAGGAAGAACACTTGGATCTGCGGCGCCAGCTTGTTCAGCAGACCCAGCGCCAACGCGAACAGCATGCCCGAGATCAGGAACGGCGCCGCCATCTGAACGCCCAGCACGAAGGACTTGCCGACCAGCTGCCCGACCACGTTCGCCATGTCGTCGATGGGGATCGCCGCCCCCGGCGCGAAGGTCGAATAGCTGTCCACCACCGCCATGATCAGCAGATGGTGCAGGTTGGTGATGAAGATCAGCAGCAGGCCCAGCCACCCCAGCAGGGCGCCGGGCAGCGATCCCTGCGACGCCATGGCCGGGTTGAACATCTGGGCGTTCGACAGGCCGGACTGCAGCGCGATGATCGTTCCGGCCACCTCCAGGGCACCCATCAGCAGGCGCGCGACGGTGCCCATGAAGATGCCGACGGTCACCTCTCCGGCGATCAGGACGAACAGGCGGAAGATGTTGTCGGGCATCGGCGGCATGCGGTCGCCCAGCACCGGCGCCACCAGAACGCTGACCGCGACGGAAAAGAGAAGGCGCGTGCGGGCGGAGACGAAGGCGTCGCCGATGGTCGGCATGATGCTGAAGGCCGTCCCGACGCGCGCAAAGACCAGCAACCAGACGAAGATCTGGTCGCCCAGAAACTGCTGAAGCAGGTTCATCCGCCGCCGCCGGGCAGGTTTCCGGCGTTGGGGACCGTGTTCACGCCGGTGCCGATGGCGACGATGCGGTCGGCGACCTCATGCTCGAAGAAGGAGCGCAACTCGCCCAGCATGAAGGGCATCAGCAGAATCGACAGGCCGAAGACCAGCAGCACCTTCGGCACCATGGCCAAGGTCTGCTCGCTGATCTGGGTGACCGCCTGAAACACCGAGATGACCGTGCCGACCACCATCATGGCGACCAGCACCGGCGCCACCACGAACACCAGCGTGACGATGGAGGTGCGGCAGATCTCGATGACGTCGGTTTCGCTCATGATGCTTCGCTCGGGGCGCTTCTTTTCAGGACTCCGCAAGCCGCCGTCAGATCGGCATGCGCAGGATTTCCTGATAGGCCGACAGCACCTTGTCGCGCACGGCGGTGACGGTCTGCAGCGTCACCTCGGCGTTGGTGACGGCCTGGACCACGTCGGTCAGGTCGGCCTGCCCGACGGCGGCCTTGGCGGTCATCGTCTCGCCCTGCTTGAGATCGCCGATGACCTCCTTGGCGGTCTGCTCCAGCACGTCGCCGAAGCTGACGCCGTTGCGCGGGGCCATGCCCGGCCCGGTCGTGGAGGCGGCGGTGTTCGCGTAGGCCGCGGCGGCGTTGATCGGGTTGACCATGGGACGGATGTCCTTCCTTTAAAAGCGTCGCCGCGTCAGGTGCGGAGGATGTCGATGGTGCGCATCAGCATCTGGCGGGCACTGTCCACCGCCGACAGGTTGGCCTCGTAGGAGCGCTGCGCCTCGCGCATGTCCATCGCCTCGACCACCGAATTGACGTTGGGCAGCAGCACGTAGCCGTCGGCGTCCGCGGAGGGGTGCGAAGGGTCGTAGCGCCGCTCGAAGTCCTTCTTGTCCACGTCGATCTTGGCGACGCGGACGAGATCGACCCCCATCTGGCGGTCCAGGGCGTTCTGGAACATCACGACCTTGCGCCGATAGGGCAGATCGCCCGGCGTTTCCGCCGTGGTGTTGGCGTTGGCCAGATTTTCCGCAATGGTCTTCAGACGGGTGCCCTGCGCCTTCATGCCGGACGCGGACACCGCCATCGACGTGTAGAGATCCATGTTCCGCCCCCTTCTCCGAGCTTGGCGCCCCGAACCCCGCCTGAACGCCGCCGTTCCTCAACCGCCGCTGCGGATGGAGGAGCGGATCAGGTTGACCTGCTTCTTGTAGAGGTTCGTGATCGTCTGGTAGTCCATGCCGGTCTGGCCCTGCTTCAGCATCTGCTCTTCCAGGGCCACGTTGTTGCCGTCCGGCGCCGTCTCGTAGGGGTTGCGCTGGCGCTGTTCCTGGTTCAGTCCGCCGGTGCCGCGCGTCCCCTGGAGGTGCGAGGCGTTGGTCGCGGCGGGCTGGAGGCGCCGGCTGTCGGACAGGGCGTCGCGGAAGGTGAAGGGCTTCAGGTCCCGGCCCTTGTAATCCGGCGTGTCGGCGTTCGCGATGTTCGCCGCGATCACGTTCTGGCGTTCGGTCAGCCAGCCCATCTTGCGCGACATCAGCTTGAAGAGGCCGAGGTTTTCGAGATTCATCGCCGGGTTCCGGTCTGAGGGCCTGCCGCCCGGACGCGCGAAGGCGCGCACCAGGGCGGGCGGGATGCATCACAGCATTCCGATCTTCCGCCGTTTCAGTTAATCAAAGATGAATCCCGCCCGCGGCATCGCTCCGCCCTTTCCTGCCACGCTTGAGCTTCATGCTTCGTTAAGCATGTTCCGCCAGGATACGCCCATCGACACAGGCCATCCGGCAGGAGCCCCTTGTCCGAGCCGACTCCCAACCACCGCCCTCTCCCCAACCGGCCCGTCGCGGTCGCGCTGAAGTATGAGCTGGGTGACCAGTCCCTGCCCCGCGTCGTCGCCACCGGCAAGGGGCATGTGGCCGAACAGATCCTGGAGCTGGCCTTCGCCAACGGCGTGAAGGTGCGCGAGGACGCCGACCTCGTGCAGATCCTGTCGGCGGTGGACATCGACTCGGAAATTCCCATCGAGGCCATCGCCGCCGTGGCCGAGATCCTCGCCTACGTCTACCGCGCCAACGGCACGCTGCCGCCGTCCGCGGAACCGGCCGCCGGAGAGGCGCCGTGACCGGCACCGCGACGCTCCGCCGCGACATCCAGGCGCTGACCGCCGCGCTGGAGGAAACCCGCGCCCAGATGGAGGCCGGACTGGCCGCCGACCTGACCGGGCTCGACACCCGTGTCGCCACCCTGTGCGCCGAGGCGCAGTCCGCCCGCGGCGACGCCGAACTGGCCGCCGCCCTGGAACGTCTGCTGCCGACCCTGGATGCCGTCGCGGCCGCGCTGACCCGCCAGAGGGAGACGCTGGCCGCCGCCGCCGAGGGACGCCACGACCCCCACACCGCACGCCAGCGCGCCAGCGCCGCCTATGGCCGCGGCGCCTCCGCCGCGCCCGGCGACCTTCCGTCCGACCCGCCGGCCACGCCGTCCCGACAGAGCTGACCTGATCCATGGGCCTCGACCAGTACATCCAATTCGTTCTCGCCCTCGCCTTCGTCATCGCGCTGATCGTGCTGGTGGCCTGGGTGATGCGCCGCATCGGCTTCGGCGGCATGACCGCGACGTCGGGGCGCCAGCGCCGGCTGGGCGTCGTCGAGGTGCTGCCGCTCGACGGCAAGCGCCGGCTGGTGCTGGTCCGCCGAGACGACCGCGAGCATCTTCTGCTGCTGAGCGCCTTCGGCGACCAGGTGGTCGACCAGACGCCGCGCGGCGGCTTCCAGGGCGCGCTGGCCGAGGCCGCCGTCCCGCCGTCCGCCGGGGAACGGTCATGACCACCGGCAGGGGCACGACCAAGCGGCTGGCGTTCGCCGGCCTGCTGGCGCTGGCGATCGGGGTGGCCGGGGCGCTGGCCGCCGGGCCGGCGCTGGCGCAAAGCATGACCTTCGACCTGGGCGACGCCGGGGGATCGACCACCGGGCGCATCGTCCAGATGGTCGCGCTGATCACGGTGCTGTCGCTGGCGCCGTCGATCCTCATCATGATGACGGCCTTCACACGCATCGTGATCGTGCTGTCCTTCCTGCGCTCGGCGCTGGGCATCCAGCAGGTGCCGCCAAACACGGTGCTGATGTCGCTGGCGGTCTTCCTGACCTTCTTCGTCATGGCGCCGGTGTTCGAGCGGTCCTACAACCAGGGCATCCAGCCCCTGATCAACCAGGACATCGACGAGACGGAGGCGTTCCGCCGCACGGTCGCCCCGCTGCGCGAGTTCATGCTGAAGCACACCAGCGAGAAGGACCTGCGCCTGTTCATGGACATGGCGCGCATCGAGAACGTGACGGAGGCCGAGCAGACCCCGTTGCACGTCCTGGTCCCCGCCTTCATGATCTCGGAGATCAAGCGGGCCTTCGAAATCGGCTTCCTGCTGTTCCTGCCCTTCCTGATCATCGACATGGTGGTGTCGTCGATCCTGATGTCGATGGGCATGATGATGCTGCCGCCGACCATGGTGGCGATTCCGTTCAAGATCATCTTCTTCGTGCTGGTGGACGGCTGGTACCTGATCGCCGGGTCGCTGGCCCGCAGCTTCGGCACGCTGTAGAGGTGGGAATTTGGATTGCCGATGGCCCAGATCGTCGCAGGTGAAACCGCCTGCGGACGGGCGCATCGGCTTGCGCTAGTATTGGATCCGGGAAGAGCGTAAGAGGATCGGCCCGCGCGAGCGCACCGACCGCCGCCGTACCCGCAGCTTGTGGCTTCTTCGTCCCCCGCTCGGCCTCCCAACGGACCCCCTCCACGTCCCACATGTCAGACACGACCCTGAAAGCCGCGGCACCCGACAAGGGCAGGCTGGCCGCGCTCACCCTCGGTGCGCTTGGCGTCGTTTACGGCGACATCGGCACCAGCCCGCTCTACACCCTGCGCGAATGCTTTTCGCCGGAGCATGGGCTCGCCCTCACGCCGCAGAACATCCTGGGCATCATGTCCATGGTCTTCTGGGCGCTGGTGCTCGTGGTCACGGTGAAATACGTGCTGTTCGTCATGCGCGCCGACAACAAGGGCGAGGGGGGCATCCTGGCCCTGCTGGCCCTGGCGACCAACAGCCGGCCCGATTCCACCGGGCGGCTGTCCGGCCTGATGGCGATGGGCCTGTTCGGCGCCGCCCTGTTCTACGGCGACGGCATGATCACCCCGGCCATCTCCGTCCTCTCCGCGGTGGAGGGGCTGGAGGTGGCGCAGCCGGCGCTGGAGCGGGTCGTCGTGCCGGTGACCGTGGGCATCCTGATCGCCCTGTTCGGAATCCAGAGCCGCGGCACCGAGAAGGTCGGCCGGCTGTTCGGCCCGATCATGGTCGCGTGGTTCGCCACGCTGGGCCTGCTCGGCCTGATCGAGCTGGTCAAGGAGCCGCAGGTTCTGGCCGCGCTCGACCCCCGGCATGCCGTTCATTTCTTCGCCTCGAACGGCTGGATCGGCTTCCTGGTGCTTGGCGCCGTCGTTCTGGCGGTCACCGGGGGCGAAGCGCTCTACGCCGACATGGGCCATTTCGGCCGCCGCCCCATCAAGGTGGCGTGGCTGGCCGTGGTGCTGCCCGCGCTGCTGCTGAACTATCTCGGCCAGTGCGCCCTGCTGCTGAGCGATCCGGCGGCGGTGCGCAGCCCCTTCTACCTGCTGGTGCCGGAGTGGGGCCTCTACCCGATGATCCTGCTGTCGACCTGCGCGGCGGTGATCGCCAGCCAAGCGGTGATCTCCGGCGTCTTCTCGCTGACCCGGCAGGCGGTGCAGCTCGGCCTGTGCCCGCGGCTGGACATCCGCCACACCTCGCAGGAGGAAGGCGGGCAGATCTACATCCCGCGCGCCAACTGGGGCCTGCTGGTCGCGGTCATCGGGCTGGTCCTGTGGTTCGAGTCCTCCAGCCGGCTGGCGACCGCCTACGGCATCGCGGTGACCGGCGACATGGTCATCACCACCATCCTGGCGCTGGTTGTGGCGCACCGCCGCTGGAACTGGAGCCTTCCGGCCTGTCTGGCGCTGGGCGCGCTGTTCCTCAGCGTCGATCTGGCGCTGTTCCTCGCCAACGCGGTGAAGATCCCGCACGGCGGCTGGGTGCCGCTGGTCATCGCCGCGGTGACTCTGGGGCTGATGTCGACGTGGCGCCGCGGCCGCGCCGTCCTGAACCGCCGGCTGGCTGAGGATTCCCTGCCACTGGACGGCTTCGTCAAACGGCACGCCAAGTCCTCCGACATCCAGCGGGTGAAGGGCACGGCGATCTTCCTGACCTCAAGCGCCGACACGGTGCCGATCGCCCTGCTGCACAACCTGAAGCACAATCAGGTGATGCACGAGCGCATCGTCTTCCTGACCGTGATGGTCGAGGACGTGCCCCGCGTTCCCGCCAAGGAGCGCGTCGTCCTGGAAGGGCTGGCCGACGGCTTCTACCGCCTGACGGTGCGCTACGGCTTCTCGCAGGAACCGAACATCCCCAAGGCGCTGCGGCTGTGCAAGGCGTTCGGGCTGGAGTTCGACGTGATGACGACCTCTTTCTTCCTCGGCCGCGAGACGCTGATCCCCCGCATCAACCCGCAGATGGCCCAATGGCGGGAAAAGCTGTTCGTCGTGATGTCGCGCACCGCGGTCAGCGCCACCGACTTCTTCAAGATCCCGCCGAACCGCGTGGTCGAGCTGGGCACCCAGGTTCAGCTCTGAAGGGCCTCGCTCCGACGCTTTGCCGCCGCGCCAATCAAAAAGCCCCTTTCCGATGGAGAGGGGCTTTTTCGCGAGAGAGCAAGGTCAGGCTGCCGGCTTGCGCGGTGGATTGACCGGCGCCATCAGCGCCAAAAAAGTTGATCCATGGACTGCAGCCACATCAGCATGATGGACATCTGCCCCTTCAGTTCACGGATGTCGCCCTGCGTCGCATGCTGCATATCGATGAGCTGATCGAGCTTCGACAGGATTTCCGATTCGCGATCCATCACCGAATCCCCTCGAAAGCATGCATTCCGACGCAAAACCTACCACAACTTCCCGCCCCGGTCGAATCCAGAGAAGGACCTAGTTGATCGCCGCGCTCTGCTTGCCGCGGTAGTTCTTCAGGAACTTCTGGAACACGTCCACCTCGGCGACGCGGGAGCGGACGGTGTTGACGTCGATCAGGCCCAGCGCCTGCTCCGGCCGGGTCAGCACGCGGAAGGCGTCGGCGTCGGGACCGTTGGTCATCGCCGAACCGAACTCCTTGCGCAGCAAGTTCAGGTTCGTGCCGTCGCCCGCCAAGGCCAGCGCCACCGCCCGGTTCAGGACGAGTTGCGAGGTCGCCGGGTTGATCGGCTGGGTCGGCGGCGGCGGCGCGCCGATCAGCTTGTTCAGCGCAAAGGCCGCAGCCTCCCATTTCTGGGCGCGCCATGCGATGTCCACCCGCAGCGAGTTGGCCGGCTTGCTGTCGTCCTCGGAGAGCAGCAGCAGCGCCTCGTCGCCGCGGCCCAGCTCGGCCAGCGCCTTGGCCTGCATCAGGCGGCGCTCGCCAATCAGGTCCGCCGGCAGGTTCGGCACGTTGGACAGCTCCAGCGCGCGCAACGCGTCTTCCGGCTTGTTGTCGAGCAGGCGGACGGAGGCGAGCCGCGTGCCGACGCGCGCCTTGTCCTCGCCGGACAGGCGGTATTCCACCTGATGCTGCAACAGGTCGGCGGCGCGGTTCAGCAGGTCCACCGAGATCAGACGTTCGGCGAGCTGCCGGATCACCTCGTCGCCCGCCTCGCCCACCGGGGTCAGCTCGCGGAACTGGTCGTAGAGCTGGAGCGCCTCAATGGTCGGCAGCTTCTGCGCCCCGTCCTTGTAGAGGTCGGCGAAGATGCGCGACATCTCGCGGGTGATCTCCTCCGCCCGTGGCGTGTCGGCGACCAGCGCGGCGGTCTCCTTCATGGCGTTGAAGCCGTCGGCGTACTGGCCGGCGGCGATCAGCACCTCGCCCATGCGCTGGCGGATCTGCATCTCCAGCTCGTCGCCGCGCCACGTGAAGGTCAGCCCGGCCAGCCGCTCCGCCGCGGCGGGCGGCGACATGTGGCCTTCCGCCAGTTGCAGGTTGACCAGCGCCAGCCCGGCCTTGGCCCGGTAGTAGCGATCGAGGCTGTTGTAGGAGGCGGTCAGCTGCTCCAGCGCCCGCTCCGGCTCGTTGGTCTGGGCATAGTAGAGGCCGCGGAGATACTGGACGTCAGGCCGCTCCTCGGCGTCCGTGCCGCCGCGCTCGACAATGCGGTCGAGCAGCCGCTTGGCGAAGGGCGCGTCGCCGGTCTTCAGCGCGGCCTCGGCGGCGCGGGTCGCCAGCTTGGTCAGGATCGGGTCGGGGTAGGAATTCAGGATCGGCGCCGCCGCCTTGAAGCCGGCCTGGGCCGCCGGCCAGTCGTTGCGGTCCGCCGCGATGGCGGCGCGCCACAGCGCGGCCTCGCCGTTGTTGGCGAGGTTCGGATGGGCGAAATCCTCCGCGGCGGCGTCGGTGTTTCCGGCCAGGAAACGCGCGGCCCCGCGCAGGGCGCGGAATTCCGGCCAGCCTTCCAGGTCGGGCTGGGCCTCCTGCAGCACATCCATCATGCCGATGGCCTCCTGCCCGAAGCCGTTCGCCAGATAGAAGCGGGCAAGGTCGAGTTGGGCGCGGGGGCGTTCGGAATCCGGCGCGTTGACGATGTTGAGCTGAAGGTTCTGCCGCGCCTCGGTGTAATGGTCGAGGTCGCCCTTCTTCCAGGCCGGCAGGTCGAACAGGCGGCGTCCGGAGGGCACCGGCTTCGGGTCGGTGGGCGGCGTCAGCGTGTTGGAGGCGCCGCCGGGGGACGGCGTCGGCGGAAGCGACGCCGTCTGCGCCGTGGCCGGGCGGCTCCCGGCGTCGGCCATGGGCGACAGATGCAGCCCCCCCGCCGCCGTCACCTCCACCCCCTCCTTGACCGGGCGCACGGTGATGGCGTCGGCGATGGGCCGCACGACGACGCCCTGGTAGCTGGGCAGCAGTTCCAGATCGGCGTAACGGTGCGATTCGGGAATGGCGTTGCCGGGAACCGGCAGCGGGACGACCTGGAGACGGTCGCCGACGTCGGGGTCGGACAGCGTCACCACGGTCGCCGCGTCCGCGGCGCGCACCAGCAGACGGGCGCCCAGCAGGAAATCCGGTTCCGGGTCGATCTTCAGCTCGAAGGGCGGCGTACCGGTCAGGCGGCTGGTCGGCGTGATCTTCCAGCTCGTCCCCTGCCGTTCGATCTTCGGCCAGACCAGCGGCCCGATCCGGGTGCGGAAGGCACTGCCCCCGGTGGCCGGCACCGGCTCGATCGCCCCGACCGTCCCGGCGCCGGCACCGATGGCCTTGCCGGCACCGATGGGCAGGGGCTTGTCGAACACGATGTAGAGATGCCCGGCGCGCGGGTAGACGGCGATGGACGCCGGGCCACCCGCGTCAAAGACCAGCGTCGGCCCCTGCGGCTCGGCCTTCGCCGGATCGGGTTTGGCGGGGTCATTTTTGGCAGCTTCGGGCTTCGCGGGCGCGGGGGCCGCCGCGACCTCCTTCGGCGGAGGAGGCGCGGCCGCCGGTCTGGCAGGAGCCGGGGGTGTAACCGCAGGCAATGGCGCTGCGGCTTCGGCCGAGGGCGGGCGGACGGTGGTCGTGGTGGCGCCGGGCGGGGCCGCATTCGCGGCGTCGCTCGTCGGCAGACCGGCGCGCGTGCCCGGATTCTGCACGTCGATCACCACGGACCGGCCCGACTTGCTGTCCTTGATCTCGGCGTCCTGCGGCACGGCGAAGGTGAAGGCCAGCGCGCCGTTGGCCTGCCGGAACTGCTCGACGTTCTGGATGTTGCGCAGCGTCGCCTTGGCCACCGGCGCCAGATCGGCGGTGCCGTTGCGGTCGAACAGCAGCGTGGCCGATGCACCGTCGCGGCGCAGCGTGTAATTGGCGCCCTCCGGCCAGGTGAAGGACAGGCGGCTTTGTTCCGGCGTGTCGGCCGCGCTGACCGTCACCCGTCCCGCGGAGCGCGCCGGAGCGGGTGCGGCCGGTGTCTCGGCCTTGGCCGCTGGAGCGGGGGCCTGGGCCGGCGTCTGGTTCTGGACCGGCGCCTCCGCGGCGGGAGTGAGGTCAAGCGCCACGGCGTTGCCGTTGCGGAAGCTCTTCAGCGTCACCGGCCGCTTCAGGTCGAAGGTCACCGTCTTGCCGTCGCCGCCGATCCTCACGCCGGACAGATAGCCGGGCAAAGCCGCCACGGTGCGATCCAGAGCGGCGTTGATCGGCTCGTCGAAGCGGACGACCAGCGTGTTGCCCTCCACCGACGCGCTGTAGCCGGTCTGGCGCGGCCAGTCGAAAACCATGCGCCCGAAGGTCTTGTGGGTGGCGGCGCGCACCGGAACGTCGACGGCCCAGGCAGCTGGGATGGCAGCGAGCAGAGCCGTGGCGGCCACGAAGCCGCTCAGCCAGCGCCGGTATGCCCTGCCCCGCCCCATCCGTTTCACTCCTCCGGCTCCGCATCGGTGGCCGCCCCGGACACCGGCGGCCCCGCCGTCTCCTCACGCACCACCACATCGACCCGCGCCCCGCCGGGCACCGGATCGATGCCGGGCGCTTCGCTCATCAGGCTGCGCGCCACGAGGTCGCGCTTGTAGCCCGTCTCGCGCAACAGCGCCGCAACGGCAACCGCGCGCGTCAGGGCGCGTTCCCAGGCCAGCCCCGCGGACTGGTCCTCCCGCTCGGCGTGGCCGACCACCTCGATCCGGTTGCCGATCCGGCCCACCGCCGCGCCCAGCAGATACAGCACGCGCCGCCCCTGGTCGGTGAAGCTGCCGCCGGTCGGGTCGAACATCACATGGGCCGGCAGGCCGATCACCACGCGGTCGTCCTCCCGCCGCACCTCCACTGCCGCCAGATCCTCGTTGGCCGCGGTCTGGGTACGAAGCAGGGCGCTGAGATAATCCAGATTGATCGCCGAATATGACTCCACCGTGGCGGCGTTGAAGGCGGCCTTCGGCTCGGGCGGCGTCGCGGAGGGCGTCACCGCGGTCGAGCGGGCAGACGACAGCGACTTGACCAGCCCGGTCCAGCGCTGCGCCTCCGGCTCGCTCATCGAATACATCAGCACGAAGAAGGCGAGCAGCAGCGACATCAGGTCGGTGAAGCTGATCAGCCAGATCGTCCGGTTGTGGCCGCCGCTCTTGTCCTCGGCCTTGGGCAGTTTGGGGAGGCGGATCATCGGCGCCCTCCCCCTGGCGCATCGTCCATGGCGCGCAAGCTGAACAGCAGGCGGACGGCGCCCGGCGCACCGCGCTCGATGCCCACCGTCACCGCGTCCGACGGCGCCCCGTCGGCGATCAACAGCCGGGCCAGCGCACCCGCCCGCACGACCGGGCCGGGCGGCTGGCTGGGGCCGCCCGCGGCACCGATGGACAGAAGCGCGTCCAGCTCGATCCGCTCGCCGGGCCGGTTCTGCAACAGCGCGTCAGCCACCCGGTCGATCAGGCCGATGCGGTCCGGGCGCAGGTCGGCCGTGCCGGGCAGGAACAGCTCGTCGGCGGGCAGGCGCACCTCCAGCAGGCGGCCCGGCGTCACGCTGTCCACCTTCGCCACGGCGACGGCAGTGGCGAACAGATTGCCCAGACCGTCCAGCCGCTGCACGGCGAAGACGGTGCCGGCGCGCGAGGCCAGCGGGTCGGCCGGCTCGCGCAGGCGGGGGTCGATGTAGAAGGCGGGGAAGCTGCGCTCCAGCGACACCAGGACCGTGCGCACCCGCTGGGCGGTCTGCACGGACTGGGCGTTCAGCACGATGAAGAAGACGAGCAGCAGCAGGAACAGCGACAGCAGAAGCACGATGCTTCCGTTGTTCGGGTTCGGCCGGCTGCCCGACAGGTCCGGCTTCCTGTGGCCGGGCGCAGCCATGGGATTAATCGAAGCTCGCCAGCAGGCGGTCGATCTCGTCCTGGTCCATGGCGGCGCTGGTCATCTGCGGCCCGTGCAGCAGCCCGGCCTCCGGGTCGTCCGCCGGGCGGTCGGTGGCGAAGTTTGGCAACGGATCGGTGTGGACCTCCGCCGCGGCAACTGCGGCGGCGGCGGGGCGGGTGTGGTTCTGCCGCACCTCGTCGCCGAAGGCCGCGACGATCATATCCACCTTCGATTCGATGTGCTTGAGCGTGCGCACCACCTTGGAGATGCGCTGGCCGGTGATGTCCTGGAAGTTGCAGGCCTCGAAGATCTTGGTCACCTGCTCGGTCAGCTTCGCGGAGTTCCCCGGATCGATCTGGCCGGAGATGCCGGTGATGACGTCGCAGGCGTCGAAGATGGCGAAGGTGGCCTGCTCCGTGGCGCCGACGACGGCGTCCAGCTCATCGGTGGCGTTGGGAATGTGCTGGTCGCGGATTTCCGCGGGCTGGAGCGCCGCCAGCTCCTGCTTGGCGCTCTCGATGAAGCGGGCGAGGTCCACCACTTCCTTGTAGAGGCGCAGGTCGGTGGCGGAGATGTCGCCGTCCATGCTGCCGAGGATGGAGCGGACGATGTCCGTCACCTCCTCGCGGCTCAGCGGCTGGGCCGCTTCGGCATGGGCGGCGTCGAGCTGCTGGCGCAGAAGCTTCTGGTCGGCGAGCGAGGAGGAAACGGGCGGGGCCATGTGCGTTCCGATGTGAGCGTTCCGTGGTCTTGTCCGGCCTGCGTGCGATCGGGTGCGTCGGCCGGCCCGGACGCAGACGCCGGAAGCGGGTTCGACCCTACCTCGCGTCCTCGCACGGCCGCCGCCGACTCGGAGCCTCGTCAGCCTTTCCAACCCTAATTTCGCTCGGTTAACACGCCGTTAAGCGCCTGAAACGTCGCAACGCAAAGACGGGATAGAATCGCGCTTTCGGAAAGAAAGTGGAAGCGTTCTTCTGCGCCCGCGTGCCTTCGACCAACGCTCGCCACTGTCGAACTTCAAAGAAAGCTGCGGCAATTTGTTTCAATCGGAGTCCGCAAACGGACAAAGGGCCGCCTTGAGGGCGGCCCTTCTTCACCGTTGCACCGTGCGACTGTTCCGTCAGGCTGGTGCGCCAATGAAACAGTCAGGGGCCAAACAGTTACGGTAAAACAGTCCCGACGGTCAGCTCCCGCTGCTCCGCCCGCCACCATGGCTGTGTTCGCCGCCCTTGCGGCCCGCTTCCGATGCGCGCTCCGGATCGTTCTTGAAGTTGCCGCCCGACGCCTGACCACCCTTGTGGCCGGCTTCCGACGCACGCTCCGGGTCGTTCTTGAAGTTGCCGCCGGAAACCTGACCACCCTTGTGGCCGGCTTCGGAGGCGCGCTCCGGATCGTTCTTGAAGTTGCCGCCGGAAACCTGGCCGCCCTTGTGGCCGGCTTCCGCCGCACGTTCCGGATCGTTCTTGAAGTTGCCGCCGGAATGCTGACCGCCCGAGCTACGGCCCTGGTTCTGGTCGTTCATCTTGTCTCCTTCCTTCTTGTTGTTGGGCAAACTTGCGTTGCCCGAACACGCCGGAGCCAACATGAACCGAAGCCGACCGTCGCGGGCCTTCTACCATCCTGACAGTACGTGTACGTATATTCAGTAGATGTGGCACGGGGGGCGGGTATGACCAACCGCACGGTCATACCCGACTTGCCGTCATCGCAATCAAAGGGCGTATTCAGTTCTTCGGTGCCGCGGGCACACCGCGCCGCTCGATGAGCGCGGAGGTCAGTTCCTTGGCCTTCAGAGGGTCCATCGCGGCCAGGATCGGCGCCGTCTTGGTTTCCTTCATCTTCTCCACCACCCCCAGCAGGACGGGCATGTCCAGCTCCTCGAAAATGCGGGCGGCTTCCTTGGGCTTCATCGTCTCGTAGATCTTCACGAGGCTTTCGAGCTGAGCGGTCTGCTTCTCGTCGCCCTGGCGCATCAGCTTCTGGATGTCGGTGCGGACCTTCTCCATCTCCTGCACCTTCTGGTCGATGCGCTTCTCGGCGGCGGTCAGCAGCGCTTCACGCTGCTCCAGTTCCTTGGTGCGGCGCTCGATCTCGGCGCGGCGCTCGGCGAAATGCTGGAGAAGCTCCTCGTTCTTCACCGGGCCGAGGGCGGCGTTGTCCGGCGGCGTCGGGTTGGGCGGCGCGCCGTTGCTCGACCCGCCCTGGGCCGGTTCGGGCAAGGGCTTGGCGCCGTTGGCGGCAAGCTGCATCGGAGCCGCCGGAACGGCGCTCTGCCCCTGGGCGAGGGTCGCCGGGAACTCCGGCAGGCGGGCGTCGCGCGTGGTGATCCGCCACAGGTCGCCGACGCGCACCCCCAGCATCAGGACGGCGACGAAGATGGTCAGGGGCAGGATGCGGAACCGCCACGCCTTCATCTTCTCGCGCATCCGCTCCGACAATGGACGTCGCGGGACGGCGGGCTTGCGCTTGGCCTTGGCCTTCACCTTGGCCTTCGGCTTTGCTTTGGCGGCGGCTTGGGCCGCGGCCTGAGCGGCGCCTTGAGCGGTCGGCTGGCCGGCAACGCTCTGGCTGGTGCGGACGCCGGTCGGGGTGGCCCCGGCGGGGCGGATCACAACCTTCGGCTCCCCGCCGGCAGCGGCAGGGGCACCCTTCGCGGTGGTGGTGGTGTCGCTCATCCGACCCCCTTGCCGGCGTTCTCGATGGCTTGCAGAAGTTCACGTTCGGCGCGGGACAGGCTCTCACCCTCCCGCAAGATGGGGTCGGGCGCGGGCGCCGGACGGCGCACCGATGGATCGGCCCGCAGCGGCTCGTTCCGGAAGGCGGCGGAGCGCAGCGGCGGCAGGTCGTCGTGGTCGTCGTGGTCGCTATGCCCGTCGTGAAGATCGTGGCCGCGAAGATCGTGGCCGTGAAGATCGAGATCATCGGGATCGAGATCGTCGTGACCATGATCGTCCTCGACGATCGGACGCGGGGCGACGGGCGGGCGCGAGGCGACGGGCGGGCGCGAGGCGACGGGCGGACGGGTGGCCAAGCCCGGGCGCGCCGCTGGACGCGCCGCGGGGCCCGGCTTCGGACGCTCCCCGCCGACGTTGCCCAGCCGGTTCGCCATGGCGTCGGCGGCCTCGATCATGAATTCCAGCTCGTCGCGCAGGGTCTGCGCCTTCGCGACCGTGCGCTGCAGATCGTCGCCGGTTTCGTGGGCCGTCTTCTTCAGACCGCGCACGCCGGTTTCGGCGCGCGACATGGCCTCGTTCAGGCCGCGCACCAGCTCGGCCATCTCGCCGCGGCTCTCGCGCAGCTTGATGATCTGCCGGTTGAGGATGATCGCGTAGGCGATGGTCGCGGCGAGCAGCCCCACCATCACCAGATCGAGGACGAGCGTGAGGGTCGGGCTCATAGCCGCATGACCTCCTGCTTGGGCAGCTCCCGCTCGATCCGCACGGCGATGTGCCCACCCTTGCGGCCCATGCGGCCTTGGAACATGGAAACGTCGCCGCAGCGCAGCTCGATGGTGCCGTCCGGCGTGGCGTTCAAAAGGATTCGCGTGCCGACGCGCCAGTTCAGCACGTCGTGCAGGGTCATCGTCACCTCGTCCAGCACCGCGGAGATGTCCACGTCGGTGACCAGCAGCTCCGAGGCGAGGTGGGTTTCCCAGATCGAGTCGCGGCCGAACTTCTCGCCCATGAACATCTGGAGCAGAAGCTCGCGCACCGGCTCCAGCGTCGCGTAGGGGATCATCAGCTCCAGGCGGCCGCCGCGATCCTCCATGTCGATGCGCAGCTTGACCAGCACCGCCGCGTTGGCCGGGCGCGCGATGGTCGCGAAGCGCGGGTTGGTCTCCAGCCGGTCGAAGCGGAAGGTGACGGGCGACAGCGGATCGAAGGCGGCGGACAGGTCGGACAGCACCACATGGACCATGCGCTCCACGAGGTTGCGCTCGATGGTCGTGTAGGGGCGGCCTTCGATGCGCATCGCCGCGGTGCCGCGCCGCCCGCCCAGCAGCACATCCACGATGGAGTAGATCAGCGCCGAGTCAACGACCATCAGGCCGTAGTTGTCCCACTCCTCCGCCTTGAAGACGGACAGCATCGCCGGCAGCGGAATCGAGTTCAGATAGTCGCCGAAGCGCACCGAGGAAATCTGGTCGAGGCTGACCTCGACGTTGTCGGAGGTGAAGTTGCGCAAGGACGTGGACATCATGCGGACGAGGCGGTCGAAGACCACCTCCAGCATGGGCAGGCGTTCGTAGTTGACCAGCGCCGAGTTGACCAGCGCCATGATGCCGGAGTTGTCGCCGTCCCCGGCCCCGCCCTGGTCGAAGCCGAGCAGGCTGTCGATCTCGTCCTGGTTGAGGACGCGGGTCGAACCGCCGCCGCCCATGTCCGCCATGTCGCCCATATCGCCGCCGTCTTCGGCGAGGGCGGCCCATTCGGCGGCAAGGCGTTCTTCTTCGCTCAGTTCCTCGGTGTTGCTCATGGCCCGTTTCCGCCGCCCCTACTGGACCAGCATTTCCTTGAACAGAACGTCCTTGACCTTCACCGGATGGGCGGACGCGGTGATCCGCATCAGCAATTCCTGGCGCAGGCGGTACATGCCCGCCGACCCCTTCAGATCCTCCAGCCGCAATTCGCGCAGATAGACCTGGAAGTTGTCGATGATGCGCGGCAGCACATGCTCGATCGCCGGTATGTCCTCGCCCTTCGCGAGTTGGATCGAGATCTTGATCTTCAGGAAGGCCGGACGCTTGCCGCTGCTGTTCAGGTTCACCAGCATGTCCGGCAGGTCGTAGAAGACCGGGGCCGCGTGGGGATCGGGCTGCGCCGGCTCCGCCGGCACCTCCGCATGCTCCTCCTTCTTGCCGAGCAGCGAGTCGAGCAGGCCGCTGAAATACACGCCCGCCCCGGCGCCGATCAGCAGCACCAGCGGCAGGATGACGAACAGGACCAGCTTCTTGCCGCTGAATTTCTTGCGCGGCAGGCCATCGGTCGGAACGTCGTCTTCAGCGTGCGCGGTCATGGAATCCTAAGCGCGAGCGGTGGCGGAGCGTGGCCTTACCAGCCCAGCAACCCTATCTTTCGGATAGTTAACAAAGCCTTTCAGGCATGGTCCGGGGCTGTGACAGAAGCGCAACCACAGACAGCGGCACGGTTCTTGATTGGGGCATCGCCGGAGATCTCCGTCAACCGAGGAGCGAACGCCCGAACCACGCCCGCCATCCCCGTCCGCACCACCCTGCCCCGCCCCGCCTGCCGTTGCCGGTCCGCCCGCTTCCGGCGGATGAGGCCCCCGTGACCCCGCGCGCCGTCCGCGCCGCGGCAACGGGACGCTTTTGCCCGGCGTCGGGCGGCAGCCCTTGCCAACCCACCGGCAGTTCTTGCCCGGCAGGCGCTTCCCCAACGGCGGCAACGCCCGTCATCGCCGTCTTTCCGGCTCTCTCCGGCGCTGGCACGCGCCGTGCATAGCCATTTGCGCCGGTCGGGACGCTCCCCCGGTCCGAATGGAAAGAGGCCGCCGATGGAAAACCCGATCTACGTGTCCCTGTCGCGCCAGATGACCCTGCGCCGCCAGCTGGACGTGATCTCGAACAACATCGCGAACATGAACACCACGGGCTTCAAGCAGCAGCGCATGCTGTTCACGGAGTTCCTGGAGCGTCCGGGCATGCACGAGCAGATCAGCTTCGTGCAGGACCGCGCCGTGGTGCGCGACCTCTCGGCCGGCGGGATGATGCAGACCGGCAATTCGCTGGACCTGGCACTGACCGGCCACGGCTATTTCACCGTCGATACGGCGAGCGGCCCCCGCTACACCCGCGCCGGCAACTTCCGCCTGAACGACCAGCGCCAGATCGTCGACGGCGGCGGCCTGCCGGTCCTGGGCGACAACGGCCAGCCGCTGGCCATCCCGAACGGCACCAGGGACATCATGGTGTCCGGCGACGGCACCGTCTCCACCGAGCTGGGTCAGGTGGGCCGGCTGAACATCGTCACCTTCCGCAACGAGCAACTGATGACCGAGGTCGGGGCCGGCCTCTACGTCAGCGACGAGGAGCCGCAGGCGGCCCCCGCCGACACGAAGGTGGCACAGGGAATGCTAGAGAATTCGAACGTGAAGCCGGTGGTCGAGATGACGGCGCTGATCGAGATCCAGCGCCAGTACCAGTCCAACCAGAAGCTGATCGAGAACGAGCACGAGCGCATCCGCAGCGCCATCCAGAAGCTGGGCCGCACGGCCTGATCGACCGCGTTTAAGGAGTAAGGACCATGCGCAGCCTCGCCATCGGCGCCACCGGCATGATCGCCCAGCAGCTGAACGTCGAAACCATCTCGAACAACATCGCCAACGCGACGACGACCGGCTTCAAGAAGCAGCGGGCCGAATTCCAGGACCTGCTGTATCAGAACTTCCGCCGCATCGGCTCCACCTCGTCGGACGCCGGCACCATCGTGCCGACCGGCGTGCAGGTGGGTGCCGGTGTGCGCGTCGCCGCGGTGGCCCGCGTGCTGGAGCAGGGCAACCTGACCGTCACCGACAACAAGCTGGACGTCGCCATCAACGGCTCCGGCTATTTCCAGGTGCAGCTCCCCAGCGGCGACACGGCCTACACCCGCGCCGGCAACTTCAAGCTGTCGCCGGAGGGCATCATCGTCACCGCCGACGGCTATCCGGTGCAGCCGGCGATCACCATTCCGGCGGAAGCCGTGGACGTCGCCATCAACGCCTCGGGCGAGGTGATGGTGAAGCTGGACGGACAGGTGGCGCAGCAGAATGTCGGCCAGCTCCAGCTCGCCACCTTCGCCAACGCGGCCGGCCTGGAAGCCGTCGGCGACAACCTGTTCCTGCAGACCGGCGCCTCGGGCGAGGCGGTCAATGGCAACCCCGGCGCTCCCGGCTTCGGCCGCGTGGTGCAGGGCGCGCTGGAGACCTCCAACGTCAACATCGTGCAGGAGATCACCACCCTGATCTCGGCCCAGCGCGCCTACGAGATGAACTCCAAGGTCATCAAGACCACCGACGAGATGATGCAGCAGGCCTCGCAGCTCCGCTGATGTCGGCACCGTCGTAAGGCCCGTTTTTGCAAGGAACTCCCGCCATGCCCCGCCCCGCTCTCCGAATCCTCGGCACCGCCCTTCTCGCCGCCGCCCTTGCCGGCGGCCCGATGGCCTTTGCCCAGACGGCCCTCGCCCAGGCGATGGACGACGGCGCGATCGGGGTGGCGGCACAGGCGGTCGTCTACAGCCCGGCCCATGTCGAGGCTGTGCTGTCCGACGCGCTGTCCCGCCAGATCACCACGGGCCGGCTGCAGATGGAGCTGGACAACCGGGCGGTGGAGCTGCGCGCGCCGGCGGGCGCCGGCAGCCTGACGGTGGAGAACCTCTACTACAACCCGGTGCAGGGCCGCTTCGCCGCGGAGATGATCGTGGCCGACACCCGTCCGGTCGTGCGCCTTCCGGTGTCGGGCCGCGCCTATGGCGTGGTGCAGGTGCCGGTGCTGTCGCGGCGCATCGCGCCCGGCGACGTGATCGGCCCCGGCGACGTGGATTGGCAGGACGTGCGCGCCGACCTCGCCGGCAGCGACATCGCCGCCACCGACGCCCAGCTCATCGGCCTGACGCCGCGGCGCGGCGTCCCGGTGAACCAGCCGGTCCGGCTGCGCGACCTGCAGTCGCCACGGGTCGTGGACAAGGGCTCGCTCGTCACCATCACGCTGGCCACCGAGAACCTGACCCTGTCGGCCCAGGGCAAGGCCCTGCAGGACGGCGGCCGGGGCGACGTGATCCGCGTCATCAACACCCAGTCGAACCGCATCCTCGAGGCGACCGTCGCCGGCCCCAGCATCGTCGCCGTGGCAAAGCCCGGCTTCATCGCGAAGTAAGGAGAAAGCTCCATGTGCGCCTTCAAGATGCCCACCCCCACCAACACCGCCCGCACGGCTTTCCGCTTCGCTCTGCTCGCCGCCGTCGCCGCCGGCCTCCCCGCCTGCAACGCCATGTCGCGCGTGGCGGACATCGGCTCCGCTCCCGAACTCACCAAGATCAAGGACCCGCAGGCCCAGCCCGGCTACCAGCCCGTCAGCCTGCCGATGCCCACCCCGCTGCCGACGGAGCGCAACCCGAACTCGCTGTGGCGGACCGGCGCCAAGGCTTTCTTCAAGGACCAGCGCGCGGCCAAGGTCGGCGACCTGCTGACCGTTGACATCCAGATCAACGACCAGGCGCAGATCAACAACCAGACCACCCGCAGCCGCAACAACACTGAGCAGGCCGGCATGCCGAGCCTCTTCGGCTTCGAGGGCCAGGCGCTGCAGCGCGTGCTGCCCGACGGGGCGAACGCCGGCAGTCTGCTCAACGTCGGCAGCTCGACCTCCAACGACGGCAAGGGCGCCGTCAACCGCAAGGAGCAGATCACCCTGAAGGTGGCCGCCCTGGTCACCCAGTCCCTGCCCAACGGCAACATGGTCATCCAGGGCCGGCAGGAGGTGCGGGTGAACTACGAGGTGCGCGATCTGATCATCACCGGCGTGATCCGGCCCGAGGACATCACCGCGCAGAACACCATCAGCTACGAGAAGGTCGCCGAGGCCCGCATCTCCTACGGCGGACGCGGCCAGATCACCGACGTGCAGCAGCCGCGCTACGGCCAGCAGCTCTTCGACATCATCATGCCCTTCTGATCTCGGGACGTTCGGGAACGCAGGGCCGAACAGACAGGAAAATCAATGCGAAGGGGGCATCGCCCCCCTTCGGACGTGCTGCAAGGCGCCGCAACGGGAAGCCCGGCGCTTCCGCCGCGCCCTATGCATCGACAACCATCCCACGCGGCATGGACACGACGCGGAAGCGGCTCCATGTCCGCTGGCGCGAGCATGGACGGGAAGTTTATGCCGCCCGGCGCCTTTTGCCGCGCCGTTCCCTGCCCGCCCCGAGCTTGTCGTTTCGATGTTCGCGCCGATGCCCTGAGGCGCGCCGGCAAGCTGACGGCATCAGCATGGTGTGCGGGAAGGTTGGGCTATCCGATCCGACGCTGTCACGACACGATTCGCTGCACGGGCGGACAGGTCTCCGGACATCCTCTCGCCCCTGCACCTCGCCCACATCGGAGATCACAAGGCTCCGATGATTGAGTGCCGACGTGTCTCGTACTCCTGCTCGGTGATGAGCCCCTTGTCGAAGAGCGACTGCAGATCGCGGAGGCGAGATTCAGCGGATTTGGGCGCCCCGGGCGCCGTGGTCGACGACAAGGCTGATGGGGCTTGATCCGCCGTGTCCTTTGGCGGAAGGCAACGGACTCGAACCTCCTTACGGTTAAAGCCCGCATCCTCGGAGAGCGTCGCGTAACCGCCGGGACACATCTTCTGTGCCCTGGTGTGGCACACCGAGAACGAAACGGCAGCGCCACACTCGATCATCCAAACGCGCTCACCCTCTGTGTCGGTGATCGGGATGGCCCGTGTGCAGGCCCCAAGCCCCAGCACCAGAACAGCAACGAAAACTTTTCTCATCCCAGCTTCCCTGGAGTGCCGAAGAAACCGGCCCCGGAGACAACGGCGTGTTGCCTCGGGGCATTGGGCTTCATGGACTGGATCGACGTCACCCGTTCATGCAGATCGACAGGAACCCTGTGCATGGCGGGATGGCTGGGTGACAGATGGTTGCGAAGCGCCTGGATGAGCCGTGTTGGCCTGATCGCTTCCGTTTTCCTGGTGCGCAAGCCGTAACCAGCGGCGCCAAACCGGACAAGCGAGGCCACCACCCCTCATAAACCCTCCCCACACCCGCCCATGAGCGCTCGCCGCCGAGCACCACCGAAGCGAGTGTGCGAAGGAAATCTAAAGAGTTTGTAACCAACGGCACTGTGTTGAGGCGCCACGATGCCGCGAGGTTCCGGGGAAGTTCATCGTGCAGCGCCGACGCGCCCCGGGATTGCGCGATACGGCAGCGCCCCACCGGAGCGCGCCGTTGACCGTCACCCGTTCCGGGCCAGAAGCGCCTCGTAGCGCCGGACGGTTTCCCGCATCTCCTCAAGGATCTGGCGCTGCTCCTCGTTCGCCGCCCGGATGCGCTCCGCGTCGGCGCGCGCTTGTTCGGCATGAAGCCGAGCCTCCTCGGCGAAACGCCGGATGTCCTCGTGGAGCAGCCGCGCCTGTTCTTCGGCGCGCCGCGCCTCTTCCGCCGCGAGCCTGGCCATCTCGGCGGACCGGCGAAGGTCTTCGTCCTGGATGCGCGCGTCCTCGGCCTCCTGCCGCTGCGCCTCGCCGGTGATTCGCCCCTCTTCCGCTATAAGCCGTGCGCCTTCCGTTTCGACGTGGCGCTGGAACATCGCGGAGCGTTCCTGTTCGGCCTCCTCCCGCATCCGTTCCGCCCCGGCGCGCGCCTCTTCGGCCCGGCCGCGCCTTGTCTCGCTGCGCCGACGCCAGTCTTCCGCATCAGCGTCCCGCGTCACAGTGTGGTTCACCGGATGGCGTGCCTGGGTCATGGGGCTTCCCTTTCAACAGGCGGTGAGAACCCTCCAACGCCTTCTCAGCGGAGCGCAAGCGCTCATGGGATCGATCCAGGAGACGCTTCCTGCGTGTCTGCGTCTCACCGACCAAGGCCCGCAATGTCTCGATCCGCTTCAGAACGTCCATTTCACCCTCAACAGGCCGTTCTGGCAACCCGCACCATGGGTTTATGGACAGCCACCCCGGGGGACGCGGCCAGGCGCGCGAAAGCGCCACGCCGAAGGGTGAGGCGGTCATCGGAAGACGTTCTTCGTTCGGGGATGGAGAGCGACAGGGAGTGGCAAGCCGTTTCCCGGGCTGGCCGGGACCGGCCGGGGCCGGTAGTTTGACGGCTCATTGCAGCGGGCTCGCGGCCGGCCCGAGCGAACCAAGCTCCGACAGAGGGGCGGGCCGCCCCTTCTTCAGATCACCGCCGGGACCTCGCCACGAGGCCCTTCGTTGCGGGGATCGATCGCCGGCACACCGTTCCCCTCACGGACAAAAGCCCCCGCCGGGATCGGAGGAGGCTTTTGTCCAAGGCGCGGCCAGTGACGCGAACAGCCGCCGCGTCAGTCGTCGCGCTGGGTGCGCTCCATGCGCTCGTGCCGCTCCTGGGCTTCCAGGCTCAGCGTCGCGATGGGACGGGCGTCGAGGCGGCGGACGGAGATGGGCTCCCCCGTTTCCTCGCAATAGCCGTAGGACCCATCCTGCAACCGCTCCAGCGCCGCGTCGATCTTGGAGATCAGCTTGCGCTCACGGTCGCGGGTGCGGAGTTCCAGCGCCCGGTCGGTTTCCGCCGACGCGCGGTCGGCGATGTCCGGTTCCTGGATGCCGCCTTCCTGAAGGCTGCTCAGGGTCTCGCTGGATTCAGCCAGCAGCTCCGCGCGCCAGCGCAGCAGCTTCTGGCGGAAATATTCCCGCATCACGGGATTCATGAACTCCTCGTCTTCCGACGGGGTGTAGTTCTTAGGCAGAAGCGGAGACGACATCCGAGAGCATCCAACGCAAAAGGGTGATCCGGGCGGCGCGGAGTATAGGTAGGCGCATCGGCAACCGCAACCCTGCGCTTCGCCTATCGAAGCGCGAACAAGCCCTTGGAGAAGCAAAGTTTTGTGAAAGGCTCGGCGATGGCCGTACGGCCGATGCCGAAAAGCCGGTCCTGGGGCCGGAAACCGCGCTCAGGGAGTGAGCTTCGCCAGCTCGACCTGGGCGCGCAGGTCGATCTGGTCAAGGATGTCGGCCAGCCGCGGATCGTCCACATGGACGCGGCGCGACTGCACCACCTTCACGAGGTCCATCAGCTTCTGCGCCGAAAGCGTGCCGGCCAGAAGCCCGTGCTGGATCTCCTCCAGCTTGTCGAGCATCTCCTCGGCGCGCATCTTGCCACGCGACGCGCGGGCCGTGGCGTCGTCCACCTCCTGCAACGCCAGCACGCTGGCGATGCCGGCCAGCGGCGCCGCGGCATGGACGCCCTGGGCGGTGTTGGTCTCGCCGACGAGCTGCTTGGAGAAGGACGCACCGGACGAGCCTTCGGCCTTCCCCGTGCGCCGGACCGAGCTGCTGCCGCGAAGTTTTCCGGGGCCTTCGACTTTCATGTTCCGTGCAACCGGTTTCGGAAAAGCGCGATACTCTAGATGGAAGCACCTTAACATCCGGTCAAGGTTTGCCGCAATCGGGCAAAAATTGCCCCGCTTCCGTGACATAAAGCGGTCGGACGCGGTGCCAATTTCCGGCCTTTTCATCCAGCGCGGCCGCTTCCCCTTGCCGATCCTGCCCTTCGCCTGCCATCGGCGGCTCTGGCACGCCGTTTGTATAGGAAGGGACAGCCGTTGAGGAGTGTCCCCGCCATGACCGCCACCGCCCTGACCCGCGCCACCATGCCGCGCACCGCCGTCCTGCTCCGCGCGGTCGCGTTGCTGGCGGCACTCGCCGCGGCGCTGCTCGCGCTGTCGGCTCCGGCCTCGGCCTCCTCGGCGCGGATCAAGGACGTGGTGGACGTCGAGGGCGTGCGCGACAACATGCTGATCGGCTACGGCTTGGTGGTCGGCCTGAACGGCACGGGCGACAGCCTCAACAACTCGCCCTTCACCGAGCAGAGCCTCGTCGGCATGCTGGAGCGCATGGGCGTCAACACCCGCGGCACCAACCTGCGCACCAAGAACGTGGCGGCGGTGATGGTGACGGCGACCCTGCCGCCCTACTCCGCCCAGGGCACGCGCATCGACGCCACCGTGTCGGCGATGGGCGATTCGAAGAGCCTGCTCGGCGGCACGCTGCTGGTCACCCCGCTGCTGGGCGCCGACGGCGAGGTCTACGCCGTGGCCCAGGGGCCGATCGCGGTGTCCGGCTTCTCCGCCCAGGGCCAGGGGGCCAGCGTGACCCGCGGCGTCCCCACCTCGGGGCGCATCTCCTCGGGCGCCATCGTCGAGCGCGAGATCCAGTTCTCGCTGGCCGAACTGCCGGTGCTGCGCCTGTCGCTGCGCAACCCGGACTTCACCACGGCCCAGCGCGTGGCCACCGCCATCAACATCCAGCTCCGCGGCAACCGCGCGCAGGCCACCGACCCGTCCTCGGTCCTGCTGAGCGTTCCGGAGGCCCGGCGCGGCGACATCGTCGGCCTGATCACCGAGATCGAGCAGCTCCGCGTCACCCCCGATCAGGTCGCCCGCGTGGTGGTGGACGAGAAATCCGGCGTGATCGTGATGGGCGAGAACGTCCGCATCTCCACCGTCGCCATCGCCCAGGGCAACCTGACGATCCGCGTCACCGAGACGCCGCAGGTCAGCCAGCCCGGCCCCTTCAGCCAGGGCCAGACCGCCGTGGTGCCGCGCACCGACATCCAGGTGGACGACCAGTCCAACAACCGCCTCGCCGTGATGAATTCCGGGGTGACGCTCCAGGAGTTGGTACAATCCTTGAATGCGCTTGGCGTGGGGCCCCGGGACATGATCGCCATCCTTCAGTCAATCAAGGCCGCCGGAGCCCTGCAGGCGGAGATCGAGGTGATCTGATGGATACGACGCTTTCCCTTCCCGGCCTTCCGCCCCCGCGCCTGCCCGCGGCCGCCGAGCGCGCCCAGAACGGTGCGCAGTCCGGCGCCCAGGCGAGCTTCCGGACGGCGGTGCGGAGCGATCTGGTCGATCCCAAAAGCGCGGAGAGCAAGGTGGACCCGGCGATCCGCGCCAAGATCCGCCAGTCCGCGAACGAGTTCGAGAGCGTCTTCGTCTCCCAGATGCTGGGCCACATGTTCGACGGAATCGAAGTGGACCAGACCTTCGGCGGCGGCCACGCCGAGGAGATGTTCCGCTCCATGCTGACCAACGAATACGGCAAGCAGATGTCCCGCAGCGGCGGGTTCGGCATTGCCGATCAGGTTTACCGCGAGCTTCTGCGCGCACAGGAGGGCAACCATGGATAAGGTCGACGTCCGTTTCCCGCAGCCGTCCAAGGCTCCCGCCGCCAATCTGCCCAAGAACGCGGAGGAGCGCGCCGCCGCCCTGGTCGAGCTGATGAACCGGCTGAGCGCCCATCTGGCGCGCGAGACCGAAGCCGTGATGCGGCACTGCACCAGCGCCGAGCTGGCCCGGCTGGGGCGCGAGAAGCAGCCGATGATGCTGGTCTATGAAGAGGTTTCGCGCCTGCTGCGCGTGGACCGCGAGGGCATGGCCGCCCTGCCCGACGAGGCCAAGGCCCAGCTGCGCGAGGCCACGCGCGGCCTGTACGAGGCGTCCGCCGCCAACGCCGACGCGCTCCGCCGGAACAGCGCGGCGCAGAAGATCCTGGTGGACACCGTGGTCGGCGCCATCAACCGCGCCCGGCAGACCACCACCCCCGCCTACGGCACCGCCCCGGTTCCGCCCCGCGCGACCTACGTCACGCCGAGCCATGGGCCGTCCACCTCCGCCACCCTCAACACCCGTCTCTGACACCTCTCCCGGCGTCACCGAAATCCGCAGCATGGGCCGTCCGACCGGGCGGCCCTTCGCCGTTGCCGGGTCCGGCAAGAAGCGCCGGTCACCCGGCGGATTTTGCCGCCCGGCGGACGGAACTGCCGGGCGCGGGATGACGGTCGGACGCGTCGGCGCCGGCCTGAAACTGGCCCGTTAGTTGCTTCTGGATGGGGTGCACCTGTCCGCTTCGGGGAACCCGTTCCATGGCCATCCAAACGAACACCGCGCCCTCCGCGTTCGAAAGCCTGGTCAGGGGCCAGACCTCCTCCAGCCAGAACACGGCTCCGCGAAGCGACAAGTTCGCCTCGATGATGGACCGGCTGATCAGCGAGGCCGCCACCCGCAAGCGCGATCAGGTCCAGGCGGAGAGCGCGGCCCAGGACCGGCGCAACGCCGCGGCAAGCGCAGCCGACCAGGCCGCCGCCGATCGGGCCGCCGCCCGCAAGGCCGCGGAGCGCGGTCCGCCGGCCCGTCCCGACCCCATTCGCGCAGAGCCCGCCAAGCCGCGCCAGGCCTCCGAAGCGACGACCCAGGCCGAGTCCCGCGCCGCCCGCAAGGACGAGACCCAGCGCGCCGCCGACCGCAAGGACGCCCGCGCGTCCGACGCGGCCAAGGCTGGCGACTCCGCCCACGCGACGCGCACCGAACGGCGCGAGGCCGCCGCGGCGAACCACGCCGCGGCCAAGGATGCGAAGGCCGCCAGCGCCAAGACCGCGCAGGAAGACGCCGCCAAGCCGGCGCCCACCGGCGCCGCCGCTCTCGCCGACACGGCAGAGGAGGTCCCCTCGGACGAAGCCGGCAGCGCGCTGGGCGATGGCACCATGCAGGACGGTGCCGGCGATCAGGCCGCGGAGGATCGGAGCGGCGATGCCGTGATCCTCGACCTGACCGTCACCGTGACCGAGACCACCGTGGAGCTGGTCACCGCCGACCGATCCGCCACCCTGACCGACATGGAGGCCGCCCTCTCGCTGGCCGTCGCCCAGGTTGCCGTCGGCACGCCGGACGGCGCGGAGGCCGACAAGGCGACCGAGGATGGCGCGGTCGAGCCGGCAGCCCCGGTCGAGGCCACGCCGCCCGGCAGCCCGACTCCGGACGGCGAAAAGGTCCCTTCCGCCCCTGACGCCGCCGCGGAGGCCGCGTTGGCCGCCGCCCTGGCGGCCGCCGGCGCTCCTCATCCGGACGGCAAGACCAAGGCCGCCGACGAATCGGTGAAGGCCGCGGGCACGGCCAAGCCGGCCGCGGAAGCGTCTCCGGCGCTGGCGGGAGCCGCGCCGGTGCCGGCCGCTCCGACCGACGGCCCGCAGATCGAGGTGCCTGCGCCCCACGCCGAGGCCAAGGAGGCTGCCGCCAAGGACAAGCCGGCGAAGGCCGCCGACGCGCTGTCCCCCGGCGCCCTGCCCCCCGGTGCCCTGTCCATCGCCGACCTGCCGAACGACGATGGCGCGCCGCTGCCGCAATCCCTGACCGATCTCGCCGCGGCCAAGGCCAAGGGCGCAAACCGGACCGGGGCGGACGGCGATGCCGGGGCCAACGCCGGCAACCGCGGCACCCAGGACCCGAGCGGCAACGCCGGCCTGACGCAGCCGCCGGCGCCCCAGGCACCGGTTGCCGACCCGGCAAAGCCTGCCGGGCAAAGCGCGTTCCTGACCGCCGCTGCGGCCGCCGCCGCGGACACGCCGCCACCGGCCGACGGCGCGTCCCACCCCGCAACACCCACCCACCCGGTCTTCGCCGGGATCGAGGGGGTGCACACGGCGAGCGGCGTGGAAACGGGTCTGACCACCGCCCAGCTTCGCCCGTCCCGCGGGTCCGCCGGCCTGCCGATGGGCGTGCAGGATCAGGTGGCCGTCCACATCAGCAAGAACGTGTCGGACGGCAACGACCAGTTCACCATCAACCTGCGCCCCGCCGAGCTGGGCCGCATCGACATCAAGTTGGAAATCGGCCAGGACGGGCGGGTCACCGCGTCGGTCGCCGTGGAGAAGGCCCAGACGCTCGAACTGCTGCAGCGCGACAGCCGCAATCTGGAACGCGCCTTGCAAGACGCCGGACTGAAGGCGGACAGCAACAGCCTCAACTTCAGCCTGCGCGGCGAAGGCGGCCAGTCGTTCCAGGACTCGGGACGGCAAGGCGGCTCGGGACGGCGGGGCCGCGGCCTCGGCGGCGGCGGAGAGGTGGAGGATGCGCAGGCCGCCTACACCCTGACGCTGGCCCCGGGCCGCGTCGACATCCAAGCCTGATTCAGACCAGCTGCAGCCATTCCAGCGAAGGACGACGACCATGGCCACCACCAACACCGACTACGGCAGCAGCTGGAACACCAACCAGACCAAGACGAAGACCGACACCTCCACCAAGACCACCAAGACGGCCGACGAGCAGAAGCTCGACACCGCGGTGAAAGGGCTGGGCGACAATTTCGAGCATTTCCTGAAGCTGCTGACCACGCAGATGCAGAACCAGGACCCGCTGAAGCCCATGGACACGAACGACATGACCAAGCAGCTGGTCGATTTCGCGAACGTGGAGCAGAACATCGGAACCAACAGCCGCCTGGACAAGCTGCTGAAGCTGCAGAACGCCTCCACCAACTCGACCAACCTCGCCTATCTGGGCCGCACGGTCACCTTCGAGGGCGACAGCTTCGACTACACCCAGGGCATGACGGCGGCGCCGCTGGCCTATGAACTGGAGAAGTCCGCCAAGTCGGTGCGCGTGGACATCCTGGACAGCAAGAACCGCATCGTCCGGTCGATGACCGGCGAGACCACCGCCGGCATCAAGCATGTCGTGAACTGGGACTTCAAGGACGATGGCGGCAACGCCGTCCAGCCGGGCCAGTACCGCCTGAACATCGCCCCGGTGTCCGAGAAGAAGGACGACATCATCAAGGCGACCCCCTTCACCTTCGGCACGGTCAACGGCATCGGGTCCAACAAGGACGGCGAAACGGTGATGTCCGTCGGCAGCCTCGAGGTTCCGCTGTCCAAGCTTTCCAAGGTGTACTGAGGGTCTCGTCCTCACCTTCACAGGCGTCGTCCAGACGCATGGGAAAAGGCATGGGCATGGGTCCGGATGGGCCTATGCGCCATGCCTTTTATGCTTAAAACATTAACCCTATCGTTTAGGCTTTTGTTAAGCGGAGAAGGGGTAGGTTACCACCAAATCGTGGAATACACTGCTGATGGTGGAGCGTCCGCGCATGTCATCTCGCGAGCTTGAAATGAGCGACGATGGCTCCAGTGGAGCGTCGGTCATCGGTCCAGCAGGACGGCCGATGACAGAAAATGATCTTCCCCCTCCGGACACCAAGCGCTGGGTCATGCGGCGCAAGGCGGAGGTTGTGGCCGGCGTGCGTTCGGGGCTCATAAGCCTCGAGGAGGCGTGCCGCCGCTACACCCTGTCCGTGGAAGAGTTCCTGTCCTGGCAACGGCTGATCGACAGCCACGGCATGCGGGGCCTGCGCGCCACGCGGCTGCAGGACTATCGTGGGAACCAGCCGCCACCGTCCGTGCGCAGCCGCATGGCCAGCACCGCCGCCGAATAAGCGACTCTCGCTCGCCGTCCGACCGGACCAGACCGCCGCAGGCTCGCCCTGCGGCGTCGTTGTTTTGTGTCCTGGCGCGTTGTCGGCGGGCGTTTTCCAAAACGGGCGCTTTCTGCCCCGACATTTTGCGTCCCGGCTGCTTTGCAATTTTTACGTGGCAGGTATCGCTTTCGTTCTCGCCCCGCAAAGGTTAACGCTAAGCGACGGTGCAGCCACCCACGGGAGTCCGCCGACCGATGCGCTATCTTGACGACCTGACCCCGGGCGACCGCTTCACCGGCGGCCCGGTGACCGTGACGGAAGAGGACATCGTCGCCTTCGCGCGGCAGTTCGACCCACAGCCCTTCCACCTCGACCCCGAGGCGGCGCAGGACAGCGTCTTCGGCGGGTTGGCGGCGAGCGGCTGGCACACCGCCGGACTGACCATGCGGATGATCGTCACGGGGGATGGCGCGCTTGCCGGCGGCTTCGTCGGGATGGGGGTGGAGGACATCCGCTGGCCCAAGCCCACCCGCCCCGGCGATGTGTTGCGCATCGAGAGCGAGATCCTGGAGGTCCGTGTGTCGGCCAAGCGCCCCGACCGCGGCATCGCCCGCGTGCGCACCACCACCCTCAACCAGGACGGCGAGATTGTGCAGCAGATGACCGCGAATCTGCTCGTCCCCCGCCGCCGATAAAGACTGATGGCGCAAGCAGAGCCCCGAACGCGAACGACCCCAAACGCACAAAGGGCCGCCCGAAGGCAGCCCTTTTGTGCGCGTCGCTGTCGTGCCGTTGTCTTGGGAATGGTGGGCGCACAAGGACTCGAACCTTGGACCCGCTGATTAAGAGTCAGCTGCTCTACCAACTGAGCTATGCGCCCATTCCCATCCGGGCATCGAAACACCCGGCGGCGTAGAAAGGGGTCTGGGAACGATCCCTTTCGATCCGGAAAGTGATGGTGGGCGCACAAGGACTCGAACCTTGGACCCGCTGATTAAGAGTCAGCTGCTCTACCAACTGAGCTATGCGCCCATCACTTCTCGTTCACACCGGCACCGAAGCCTTCGTCTCTGCGTCAGGGGGTGCCTGACCGTATCGACTAGGGTTCCTGTCCGGCCAAGCCGTCGTCCCGGCCGGTGTGGCGCGGTTTATAACGAAGGGTCCGGGGCTTGTCGATACCAAAATGGATAGGATCGCATTTTTTTGCGGGGCTCATTCCGGCTCCGCACACACCCCTCAAAACCGCCCTCTTCGGCCGCCTTCTTTGACAGTCGGCCAAGCCCGGCGCTATCACCCTTCCCCAGCGGATGACGGAAAGGTTGGGGATCATGCAGGGCTGGACCGAGGGCTATGTGGGCGGGATCGGCTACATCCACGCCTTCTACCGGGAACTGTCGCCGGCGCTGCTGTCCTTCGCGCTGACCCTGCGCGGCTGGCGATCCCCGATGGACCTCGCAGGGTCCTTCGCCTGTGCGGAGATCGGCTGCGGCCATGGGGTGAGCAGCGCCGTCCTGGCCGGCTGCCATCCCGACGCCCGCTTCGAGGCGGTGGACTTCAACCCCGGCCACATCGCCGGCGCCCAACGCCTCGCCGCCGAGGCCGGGCTGGGCAACGCCGCCTTCCGGGAGGAGAGCTTCGCCGAATACGCCCAAGGCGGGTCCAAGGACCTGGACATCGTGACTTTGCACGGCGTCTGGTCCTGGGTCAGCGCGGAGAACCGGGCGATCCTGGTGGACCTGTTGAAGCGGCGGCTGAAGCCCGGCGGGCTGGTCTTCGTCAGCTACAACGCCCTGCCCGGCACGCTCGCCTACATGCCGCTGCGCCGCGTCCTGGTCGAGCATTGCGCCGACCGCACCGGCCCCCTGCCGGAGCGGATCGAGGAGGCCGTGGCCTTCGCCAGCCGCCTGACCGCGCTGAACGCCGGCTGGTTCGCCCAGGCCGACGCGCTCCCGGCGCGGCTGGACTCGCTGAAACGCAAGTCGCCCAACTACATCGCCCACGAATATCTGAACCGCGACTGGACCGCCTTCTACCACGCCGACGTGGCGCGGGAGCTGGCCGCGGCCAAGCTGGACTTCGCCGGCCCCGCCGTCCCGATGGAGCAGATGGACGAGCTGTCCCTGCCGCCGGACGCCATGCCCCTGCTGGCCGAGGCGCGCGACCCGGCCTACCGCGAGACGCTGCGCGACCTGCTGACCAACCGCGCCTTCCGCCGCGACCTGTTCGTGAAGGGGGCGGAGCGGCTGACCGTGGCGGAGCGGCGGGAGCGGCTGCGCGCCACCTGCTTCGCCCTTCTGGTGCCGCCCGACGATCTGCCGGAAGTCGTGCTGGCGCCGGTCGGGCGCGTGCCCCTGCCGCAGGACCTGCACGGCCCGCTGGCCGAGGCGCTGTCCGCCGGCACGCCCACGCTGGCCGAGTTGTCGGCCCTTCCCGCCCTCGCCCGCCATGGCGAGGAGGCCGTGCTGCGCGCGCTGATGATCCTGACCAGCCTTGCGCTGGCGGCGCCCGCCCTGCCCGAGACCGGTCAGGCGGCGCGCGCGCTCCAGGCGGACCGCTTCAACGCCGCCATCCTGGAGCGCAGCCGCCGCGACGACATACTGGACACGCTGGCGTCGCCCGTCCTCGGTTCCGGCGTTGCGGTGTCGCGGCTGGAGGCGCTGTTCCTGCTGGCCCGACGCAACGGCACCGACCCCGCGGCGACCGCTTGGGAAGCGCTGTCGGCCGATGGGCTCGCCCTGTCGCGCGACGGCGAACGGCTCGACGGGGAGGAGGCCAATCTGGTGGAGTTGCGCGCCCGGTTCGACCGCTTCACCCGCCTGCGCCTGCCCACCCTGCGCCGCCTCGGCGTGGCGTAACCGGGAGGCGGCGCGTCAGGTCCGGAACCAGTCGAGGCAGCCGGTCGGCAGCAGCGTGTTGCTGACCAGCAGGGCGCCGTGCCGGTACAGCGCCGTCGGGCTGCCGGCCTCGCCCAGGTCGATGGCCCAAAGCTGTCCGGAGGGATCCTGCCAGACCGTCCGCCCGTCCACCGCCGCCACGGCGGCGAAGACGTCCAGTGCCGTCGTGTCGGGTTTGAACAGCACCATCACCGTCGTCACGCCCGGCGGCGGCAGAGCGGCGACCGGCCCGGCGATCAGGACCACCAGTGTCAGGACGACGGGCGTCAGGATGACGGGCGCAGCGCGGCCACCGCTGCCTCCTCCCCCGCCACGCCGCAGCCGCCAGCCCGCCGCGGCGACGGCAACGCCGAAGACGACGAACCACAGCAGGTCCCAGAGCAGCGGGTTCGCCGAGTCCATGCGGATGCGGTGGATGCCGAGAATCCAATGGGACAGGACGCCGTCGAGGATGTGCCAGACGCCGAAGCCGATCAGCGCGTTGGCGAACAGGAGACGGTCCGCCCCCGGTTCGGCGAAGCGGCGCCGGCTCCGCCACAGCAGCCACAGGCCGACCGCCGCGACGACGTACATCGCGGCGTGGAACAGGCCGTCCGCCAGGATCTGGACGCGGATGTCCTGCACGGCGGAGGATTCGACGGCCGACAGCAGATGATGCCACTGCAGCACCTGATGCAGCAGGATTCCGTCGAAGAAACCGCCCAGCGCGAAGCCCAGCAGGTACCCCGCCCAGGGAAACCCAGCCGTGGCCCGTGCCGGTGAAGGAGGATGCACCGCGTCTGGAGACATAGCCCGATAACCGCCACGGGCGCGGACGGGTTCCGGCCCTCGCGCCCGGCCCCCGCACCCAAACGGTGGAGGACTCCTCAGCCCCCGACCAGCCCAGCCTCGTCCGCCGCGCGGTCGAACTGGAGCGCCGCAAGGCGGGCGTAGAGGCCGCCCTCGCGGACCAGCTCGGCGTGACGCCCGGTGGCGACGACGCGCCCCTGCTCCATCACCACGATCCGGTCGGCGTTCAGAACCGTCGCCAAGCGGTGGGCGATGATAATCGTGGTGCGCCGGGTCATCAGCTTGTCCAGCGCGTCCTGCACCATGCGCTCGCTCTCCGCGTCGAGCGCGCTGGTCGCCTCGTCGAGAAGCAGCACCGGCGGGTCGCGCAGGATGGCCCGCGCGATGGACAGGCGCTGGCGCTGGCCGCCGGAGAGGCGCACGCCCTTCTCGCCCAGGAAAGTGTCCAGCCCTTCCGGCAATGCCTGCAGGAACTCCAGCGCGTGGGCGGCCTCGGCGGCGGCGAGCACCTCCGCGTCGCTGGCGTCCGGACGCCCGTAGCGGATGTTCTCCCAGGCGTTGGCGGAGAAGACCACGGGGTCCTGCGCCACGAGGCCGAGCCGCCGCCGCACCTCCACCGGGTCGGCGTCGCGGACATCCACCCCGTCCAGTTTGACCGCTCCGTCCTGCGGGTCGTAGAAGCGCAGCAGAAGCTGGAACACCGTGGATTTGCCGGAGCCCGACGGGCCGACCAGGGCCACTGTTTCCCCCGGCTCGATCTCCAGGGAGAAGTCCTTCAGCGCCGCCCAATCCGGGCGCGACGGGTAATGGAAGCGCACGTCGCGGAAGGACAGCGCGCCTTGCGCCGGCTCCGGCAGCGCGCGCGGGTTGGCCGGGGCGCGGATTTCCGGCTCGGTGTCCAGCAGGTCGAACAGCCGCTCCGTGGCGCCGGCGGCGCGCTGGAGTTCGCCGGCGACTTCGCTGATCGCTCCGACGGAGCCGGCGACGACCACCGAATAGATGACGAAGGCCGAGAGTTGCCCCACCGTCAGCCGGCCGGCCAGCACGTCGTGCCCGCCGATCCACAGGATCAGCCCGACCGACCCGAACACCAGCACGATGACGATCATCGTCATGATCGCGCGCACCGTCACCCGCCGCCGGGCGGTGGCAAAGGCGTCCTCCACCCGCGCGCCGAACAGGCTGCGGTCGATGGTCTCGTGCGTGTAGGCCTGCATCGTGCGGATGGCGCCCAGCGTCTCCTCGACGAAGGAGCCGAGGTCGGCGATCTTGTCCTGGCTGGCCCGCGACAGGGCGCGCACCCGCCGCCCCAGGATGATGATCGGCAGAATGACCACCGGCACGCCCAGAAACACCAGCCCGGCCAGCTTCGGCGAGGTCACCAGCAGCATCGCCGTGCCGCCCACGAACATCAGCGTGTTGCGCAGCGCGATCGAGACGGAGGAGCCGACCACGACCTGAAGCACCTCGGTGTCGGTGGTCAGGCGCGTCAGGATCTCGCCGGTCTTGGTGGTCTCGAAGAAGCCGGGGGAGAGCTTCACCACATGGCTGTAGACGGCGCGGCGGATGTCGGCCACCACCCGCTCGCCGATCCAGCTCACCAGATAGAAGCGTCCGAAGGTCGAGGCGGCCATCAGCACGATGACCACCAGCAGCACCAGCAGCGCCCGGTCGAGCAGCGCCGAATCACCCGCGACGAAGCCCTGGTCCACCAGGACGCGCATCCCCTGCCCCAGCCCCAGAACGGTCCCGGCGGCCACGGTCAGGGCCAGCATGGCGCCCAGGATTTGCAGACGGTACGGCCACAGGAAAGGAAACAGCCGGCGCAGCGGCGACAGGTTGCGGCGGCGTGTTGCTGCGATGGGCAACCCTTCGGACACCGGATCGGGCGTGACCGGATTGGACTTTGACGAATGACGGGACACCGAGGCTCCCCAGCAGCAGGACGGGCGGCAGGACGATGTGCAGATGTGCACGGGGGCAAACTCGGCATATAGCAAGGGGGAGGCCTATGAACAAGGTATGGTGTGGCCGCCGGATCAAACCGCGCAGGCACCAAGACACGGCGATCCGGCCGGCGGCCCCCCGTTCCAGAAGCGCTCCAACTCTCCGTGCATCCGCGTCTTTGTGGTGAAGGATGCCGCGGCATGCCGAGGCGGCGGTCGTTGGGGAACACCCGCCATTCCAGCGCAGGAACGCGGTTGCATCATGCCGCATGCTTTGCTATAGACCGCGCTCGCTTTGCAGGAACCCCGGCCATGAAGACTGATATCCATCCCGACTACCACGAGATCAACGTGGTGATGACCGACGGCAGCACGTTCAAGACCCGCTCCACGATGGGCAAGCCGGGCGATACGCTGCGCCTCGACATCGACCCGAAGTCGCACCCGGCTTGGACCGGCGTGCAGAAGCTGCTGGACACGGGCGGCCAGATCGCCAAGTTCAACAAGCGCTTCGCGAGCTTCGGCCTGAAGAAGTAATCTTCTTCGTCCGCAAAACGAAATGGGGCGTCCGGTCCGCCGGACGCCCTTTTCGCGTTTGCGGCTTTTGAGAAAGCCGGCCGTCAGCCGGCCAGAGCCACCGCGTCGCGGGCGCGCTCGTCCAGGCGGGCGACGCGCATGTAGAGCCGGTGGCTGCGCTCCAGAAGGCTGCGCAGGCCCTCCGGAAGCTGCTCGTTGTCGGGGCCGGAGGGGTCGGTGCAGATGTCTCCGCCCGACAGGGCGAAGTCATCGCTCGCCGCCTGCTCGCGGGTCATCTCCCCGGCGTGGACGGCCTTCTGCGCCAGAAGCCAGGCCATGACCTGGGTCAGGCGGCTGGTCACCCGCATGGATTCGTACGAGATCTGCAGCCGGACATGGGGCGGCAGCGCCCGATGGCTGGCGGCGTCATGATAGGCGATGTAATTGCGCGCCTCGATCAGCAGCGCCATCGTCTCGTCATAAGTCCCGTTGAAGAAGGTCGGTGTTTCCATCACGGCCGTACCCCTCCCGCGGCCGGATGGCCCGATTCCGAGCCTCGCCGCAACTGATTAACAATCGATGAGTGGTTATGGACCCCCGCCGTCCGCCCTGTGGGCGGGGGTGGCGCGGCCCGGCGATTTTCAAAAAGCACCCTCTTGAACAGGCAAGTCGCTCGCTTATCTGTCGCGGTGTCGGCGGACGCCCAGTTGGGGTTCGCCGGAACCGCAAGCCGGGAGACCGACGATGATCGTGGTCTCCGATCGCTGTATCGCTCATCTGGAGGATATGTCATGCGCTCCTACGACCTTTCGCCCCTGTTCCGTTCGACCGTCGGGTTCGACCGCCTCTCGCGTCTCCTGGAGAACGCGATGACCGGCGACGAGGCCGCCGCGTCCTACCCGCCCTACAACATCGAGAAGACGGGCGACGACGCTTACCGGATCACCATGGCCGTCGCCGGCTTTGGCCCGGAAGACCTGGAGATCACCGCTCAGCAGAACTCTCTGGTGGTCACAGGAAAAGCTAAGAAGGAACAGGAGACCGGCCAATTCCTCTACCGGGGTATTGCCGGCCGCGCTTTCGAGCGCCGCTTTCAGCTTGCCGACTTCATCAAGGTGGGCAACGCCAATCTGCTGAACGGGCTGCTCCACATCGATCTGGTGCGCGAGGTGCCGGAGACGATGAAGCCGCGGACCATTCAGATCGGCACCAACGGTACGGCGAAGCCCGCGCTGACCCAGCAGGCCGCGTAACCGGAAACTTCCACACGTCGGCACGGCGCTCCGGGGAAACCGGGGCGCCGTTTTTGCGTCCGCAGGAAGGTCTCGCCATCTCCGTCATCCGCCGGCCATGACCCGGCCCGGCGGCAAGGCCACCGTCACCGTGGTCCCCTGCCCCGGCGCGCTGTCGATGCGCAGCCTGCCGCCATGCGCCTCGACCAGCCGTTTCGAGATGGACAGGCCAAGCCCCATCCCCTCGTAGCGCCGCGCCATCGACTGGTCGACCTGGACGAAGGGGGTCATAGCCTTCGGCAGATCCTCCGCCGCGATGCCGATCCCGGTGTCCGTCACCGCCAACTCCAGCCCGCCATCCCCCCCGCGACGGGCACGGATGAGGGCGGGTTCGCCCGGATTGGAGAATTTGACGGCGTTCGACAGCAGGTTCACCAGCACCTGCCGCAAGCGCAACGCGTCGCCGGTCACCGTCGGCAAGCCGTCCTCAAGATCGAGGTGGATCGGCACGCCGCGTTTGCCCGACTGGATGGCGACGAGAGTCAGCGCCTCCCCCACCAGGGCGGACGGATCGACGGGGGTTTCGTTCAACCGCAGCCCGCCGGCCTCGATGGTCGTGATGTCCAGGATGTCGTCGATGATCGCCAGCAGATGCTCGCCCGACTGGCGGATCGAGCCGGCATAGTCGATGTAGCGGTCCACCTCCGCCGCGCCGAGCAGCCGCATTTCGATCACCTGGGCGAAGCCGATGACCGCGTTCAGCGGGGTCCGCAATTCGTGGCTCATGACCTGGAGGAAGGTCGACTTGGCGCGATCCGCCGATTCGGCGGCCTCCTTCGCGGCGATCAGGTCGCTTTCGCTCCGCTTGCGCGCGGTGATGTCGCGGATGATGCCGGTGAAGACGCGGCGCCCTCCCGTCTCGACCGCGCTCACCGACAGTTCGATGGGAAAGCCGTCGCCATCACCGCCACGCACCGCCACGGCCTCCCGCACGGCCCCGGCACCGTGGGCCTCGCCGCCCGGCTGGTAGACGGCCAACCCACCATCCTGCAGCAGCGCGCCGATGTCCGGGATCAGCCGGTCGATCCGGCTCCACAGCATGTCGGCGGCCGGAATGCCGAACATCGCCTCCGCCGCCGGGTTGAAGCTGTGGACGATCCCCTCCCCGTCCATGGTGACGATGGCGTCGGCTGCGGCGTCGACGATGGCGTTGGTCCGGGCCTCCGCCATCAGCAGCGCGTCGACGGTTCGCACATACTCGGTCATGTCGGTCAACGTGCCGACCCAGCCCTGCACCCACCCGTCCGCGTCGGTCAGCGGCGAGCCCTGGCACAAGGCGAAGGTGACCGCGCCATCGGCTCCGCAGAACCGCACATTCAGCAGAATCGGTTGCCCCGACACCGCTGCCTCCCCCCAGTCCGCCTCCAATCGCGGGCGGTCATCCGGATGCAGCGCCGCGCGCCAGCCATGACCATGCGGGGCGTCGGGCGGCAACCCGGCGATGGCGGCGAAGCGCGGGTTGGCGGAAACGATGCCGCCGTCGCGATCCGTCTGGAAAATGCCGACCGGGGCGGAGCGGGCCAGCGTCTGGTAGAGCGCTTCGCTTGCCCGCAGCCGCTGTTCGGCCTCCACCCGGTCGGTCACGTCCCGGGCGTTGAGAACGATTCCCCGAACGTCGGGATCGTCCAGCCGGTTCTGCGCCATCGCCTCTATGTGCCGCCATCCACCCGCCGCGTGGCGCAGCCGGCAGGCGAAGGGACCTTCGGCCTCGCCGGAGGGCTTGTCGTGGGACAGGCGCCGGGCAGCCTCCGCGCGGTCGTCCGGGTGCACGCACTCCAGCGCGAACGTCCCCCGAAGCGCTTCCGGCGGAATGCCAAGCACGCGCAGAGACGCGGCTCCCACATCGGCGAATCGACCGTCCGGCGACACCACGGCGACGAAATCGCCGGCGTTCGCCATCAAAGCATGAACATACCGCTCAAGACTCCGCACCGCTCACCATTCCGCACCGCCACTCCGATGCAGATTAGTAAGACGCGAATCCGTTAACGATTCATGACGCCATTGTAATGGTCTAAGAAATAGCCGCTTCAGCGCGCAGAAAACCGCGCGGCGAAAGCATCTGTGGTTGCGTTTGGTGCTTCCGTCATAACCATATGGCCTATGCCAGACAGCAGAATGACTTCAGAACCACTCACTTTGGCGGCAAGCGCCTTGCCGGATTTCGCCGGGGTCATACGGTCGACTCCGCCCAGCAGGAACAGCGCCGGGCAGGACACCGCCGCCGCCGCCTCGCCGCCGCGGACATAGGCGTTGCAGGCGCCCAGATCGACGCCCAGCACACCGGGCCGCGCCCGCTGCATCAGCCGCCGCCCGCCGGGGAGCAGCGACAGTCCGGGCGCCGCGGCGCCGCCGACATGCCCGCGCGGCCCGTGCCCCCAGCCGATGACCAGCTCGATGGCGGACGGGTCGTTCAGCGCCGCGGCGGCGAGCAGGTCGGGATGGACCGGCATCGTCTCCGCCACCCCCAGCAGGGCCAGCGATTCGACGCGGTCGCCGTGCCGCGCCGCGGTTTCCAGGGCCACCAGAGCGCCCATGGAATGACCGGCGAGCGCGGCCTTCGCCACACCCGCCGCGTCCAGCAGCGCCACGATCCAATCCGCCAACGCCTCGATGGAGGGCAGCGGCGCCCCGCCGGAACGGCCATGGCCCGGTAGGTCCACCGCCAGGACCGACCGCCCATGATGGGCGAGGTGGCGGCTTTGCAGGCTCCACACCGTGTGGTCCATGCCGGCGCCGTGGATCAGCACGATCACCGGCAGCGTCGGGTCGAAGGGCCGTCCGCCGGTGTGAGCGTAGACGGCGTGGCCGTTGACGGTCAGGTCCATGGCAGCCTCCTCACGCCTTCGTCGCGGCGCGCAGCGCCTGGCGCAGATCGTCGATCAGGTCGTCGCAATCCTCCAGCCCGATGGACAGGCGGATCATGTCCTCCCCCACCCCGGCGGCGGCGAGCGCCTCGGCGTCGAGCTGGGCGTGGGTGGTGCTGGCGGGATGGATGACCAGCGACTTGGCGTCGCCGACGTTGGCGAGGTGGGAGAACAGCGCCAGCTTCTCGATGAAGCGCCGCCCGGCCGCCCGCCCGCCCTTGATCCCGAAGGAGATGATCGAGCCGGCACCGTGCGGCAGGAGCTGGGCGCGCAGCCGGTGGTCGGGATGGTCGGGCAGTTCGGGATGGGTGACCCAGGCGACGGTGCCGTTCTCCGCGTAGGCCTCCGATTCGAGGAAGCCCAGCACCTTGCGGGTGTTGTGGATGTGGCCCTTCATGCGCAGCGGCAAGGTTTCCACCCCCTGGAGGATCTGGAAGGCGTTCATCGGGCTCATGCAGGCGCCGAAGTCGCGCAGCCCCTCGGCGCGGGCGCGCATGACGAAGGCCGCAGGCCCGTACTCCTCCGCGAAATCGATGCCGTGATAGCCGGCGTAGGGTTCGGTCAGGGTCGGGAACTTGCCGGACGCCTCCCAGTCGAAGGTGCCGCCGTCGATCACCACCCCGCCGATGGCGACGCCGTGCCCGGCCAGCCACTTGGTGCAGGAATGCATGACCAGATCGGCGCCGAAACTCAGCGGCTTGCACAGATAGGGCGTGACGAAGGTCGCATCGACCATCAGCGGCAGACCGGCCTCATGCGCGATGGCCGACAGGTGGGGGATGTCGAGCACCTCCAGCCCCGGATTGCCCAGCACCTCGCCGAACAGCAGCCGCGTCTCCGGCCGGATGGCCGCACGGAAGCCGTCGAGGTCGCGCGGATTCACGAAGGTCGTGGTGATGCCGAATCGCGGCAGCGTGTAGGCCAGCAGGTTGCGGCTGCCGCCGTAGATGGAGGAGGAGGCGACGATGTGCCCGCCCGCGTCCATCAGCGTCATGATGGCGAGCGTCAGCGCCGCTTGGCCGCTGGCCGTGCAGACCGCGCCGACACCCCCGTCCAGAGCCGCCAGCCGCTCCTCCAGCACTGCCACCGTGGGGTTGGAGATGCGGGAATAGATGTGCCCCGGCCGCTCCAGATTGAATAGCGAGGCGGCGTGGTCGGTGTCGTCGAAGACGTAGGACGTGGACTGATAGATCGGCACCGCCCGCGCCCCGGTGGCCGGGTCGGGCCGCTGGCCGGCGTGCAGGCTCAGCGTGTCGAACTTGAGGAACTTGGCGTCGGCCATTCCCTTCCCCCTGAAAAAGGTAAGGGCCGCCCGTGGTGCGAGCGGCCCTCTGCTGCTTCGTTTTTTTGCCTGCCCTGCTCAACTCGGTGAGCTGATTTGCGGGGAGGGTATGGCTGGATGACGCAAAGGTCAAGTAGTGGCTTTCCGAAAGTTGCCATGGATTTCGAAGCAACTCTTCAGTGCAAATCACTCCACTCCGACCATCGTCTCCTCGGCCAGCCAATCGACCACCTGGGCCAGGGCCTCCCAGCCGGTGGCGCCCTGCTCCAGCGCCTCGCGGTAGATGGCCACCTGACGGTGGGCGCTGGTGCCGCGCCGAATGATGTCACGGGCGTTGGCAACCTCCGCCACGCAATCGAATCGCTCCGCGTCCTCACGGGTCAGCTCGATCAGCTCCTCCATCAGGTCGGCGTAGGGAACGATGGTGCCGCGCCCGAAATCGACCAGCCCCTCGTCGAGGCCGTAGCGCTGGGCGCGCCAGCGATTCTCGCCGATCAGCAGGTTCTTGTAGGGCCGCCACGTCACGTTCGTCAGCCGCAGCCGCCACAGCATCCGCAGCAGGCAGCGGAACAGCGCCGCCACCGTCACCGCGTCGTCCAGCCGGGTGCAGACGTCGGTGATCCGCATCTCCAGCGTCGGGAAGCGCTGGGACGGGCGGATGTCCCACCACAGCTTGCTCGCGTCCTCGATGATCCCGGCGTTGACCAGCACGTTCACCTGCTGCTGGTACTCGCCGAAGCTCTGGAAGCTGTCGGGCATGCCGGTGCGCGGCAGTTCGTTCCACACCGCCAGCCGGTAGGACTTCCGCTGCATGTCCTGCCCCCGCCAGAAGGGCGAGGAGGTGGACAGCGCCAGCAGATGCGGCAGGAAGTAACGGACCTGATTCATCAGGTCGATGCGCAGGTCGTCGTCCTCGATCCCGACATGAACGTGCATGCCGCAGATCATCAGGCGCCGCGCCGGTGCGCCCAGGTCGCGGGCCAGCATGTTGTAGCGGTCGCGGTTGGTGTGCTTTTGCGGTTCCCACGCGGCGAAGGGATGGGTAGAGGCGGCGATGGGCGCGAGATTGTGGGCGCGCGCCACCCCGGCCACCGTCGCGCGCAGCCGCGCCAGTTCCGCCCGCGCCTCCTTCAGGTCGGAGCAGACCGGCGTGCCGACCTCGATCTGACAGCGCAGGAATTCCGGATGGATCTGGCCCGGCGCCTGCTCCTGGCAGGCCTCCAGCATCTCGTCCGGCGGGTTGCGCGTGATGTCCCGCGAGCTGCGGTCGACCAACAGATACTCTTCCTCAAGCCCCAGCGTGAAGGCCGGCTCCATGAACGCTCACTCCCGCGGGAACAGTTTGATTTCGTAGAGGCCGGGGTCGGCCAGGATCGGCTCCAGCGCGTCGCCCAGCACCGCCGCCCACAGCGCCGCCCCCTCCGGCGTGGCGATCAGGTCCTGGCGGACCTCGACCAGGACGTTGGGCAGCCCGGCGGGAGTCGCGTGGCTTTCCACCGTGCCGCCCAGGGTCGTTCGGCCCGAATAGGGTTCGTTGTCGCCGACGCACCAGCGCCCATCGGCGCGCAGCCGCGCGATCATCGGAATCGGGATGCGCGGGTCGTGGTCCCACAGGATGCCGACGTGCCAGGGCCGGGCGACACCGCGCATGGCGGGCGTAAAGCTGTGGATCGACAGCAGCACCGGCACCTGCCCGCGCTCGCGCCGCCGGGCGACCTCGGCGGCGACGGCCTCGTGATAGGGCCGGAAGATGGCGTCGATGCGGCGCTCCTCCTCGGCCCGGTCCAGAGCACGGTTGCCGGGGATCACCACGTCGTCGCTGACCACCGGGATCGCCGTGGGATCGTCCAGCGCGCGATTCGGGTCGATCACCAGCCGGGAATAGCCGGACAGCACCGCCGTCGCGCCGAAGCGCTCCGACAGCCGCCGCGTCACCTCCGCCGCGCCGATGTCGTAGGCGATGTGCCGGCACAGATTCGCCTCGTCCAGCCCCAGCGTCCCCAGAGCCTTCGGAATGGCGCGCGAGGCGTGGTCGCACAGCAGGAGCACCGGACTGTCCGACTCCGGGCGCAGCACGGTCACCGGCGGCGGATCGTCGGGACCCAGCAGCGGTGGGGCCGGCGCGGCGCGCGGCGGCGACGGCAGGGTCACCGGTCGGGGGTGTTCGGCGGGTTTGCAGGGGGATCGCTGCGTCATGGTGGCACAGTATTGCAGGGTCTCGGTCGCAGCGGAAGTTCCCGCCGGTTGGTCCGAGGGCAACGGTCGGGACGCCGGGATGATCCCGTCGTCGCGGCAATGTCCCACAATCCGGGTCTTCCGCAGACGTGCCATGCGGTGGGGGAACATGGCGCCTGCAGGTTGCGTCCGTTATAACGGACGCCATGCCGGACGCCAGCACCCTCGCCCCCGTCGCGCGCGTCGACTCCGCGCAGCGGATCGCGCTGATCGCCCTTCTCACCGGAGCGTTGGGCATCGCCTTCGCCCCGATCTTCGTGCGCCTGTCCGAACTGGGACCAAGCGCCACCGCCTTCTGGCGGCTGGCCTTCGCCATCCCCGCCCTGTGGGTCTGGATGGCCATGGAGCCGAAGGGCGGCGCGCGTTCCCGCAAACCGTCGTCGCTCACCGACTACGCCCGGCTGAGCGCCGCCGGACTGTTCTTCGCGGGCGACCTCGCCATCTGGCACTGGTCGATCCGCTACACCTCCGTCGCCAACTCCACGCTGCTCGCCAACTTCGCGCCGATCTTCGTGACGCTGGTGTCCTGGCTGGTGTTCAAGGAGCGGTTCAGCCGGACCTTCCTCACCGGGCTGGCGCTGGCGCTGTGCGGCGCCATCATCCTGATGGGGCAAAGCCTTCAGCTGAGCCCCGACCATCTGTTCGGCGACGCTCTGGGGCTGCTGACCGCGGTGTTCTACAGCGGCTACTTCCTGATGGTCGGCCGTCTGCGGGCGGAGTTCTCCACCGCCACCATCATGACCTGGAGCGGTGTGGTCACCGGCCTCGCCCTGCTGCCCATCGCCCTGCTGTCGGGGGAGAGCCTGATCGCCGGCTCGCTCGGCGGCTGGGGCGTGCTGCTGGGGCTCGCCCTGGTCAGCCATGCCGGCGGCCAGAGCCTGATCGCCTACGCGCTGGCCCATCTGCCCGCCGCCTTCTCCTCCGTCAGCCTGCTGCTCCAGCCGGCCGCGGCGGCGGTGCTGGCCTGGGCGCTGCTCGCCGAGCCGCTCGGCGCGTTCCAGGCGGTCGGCGGCACCGTGGTGCTGGCGGGAATCCTGGTGGCGCGGCGCGGGAGCCGATGAAGCGCTGCGGCAGACGCAGACCATACGCCGCCGTCCGGATGCGAGTTGACGTGATTTGCCCGACTCGGGTACGACCTATCACCGATTGCTGATGAAAGGGCATGCCACCGTGTCCGACACCGAAGAACCCCACCACGTACCGGCCTCCTCCCAGCGCATTTCCGAATGGGTGGCGGAGCGGATTCTCGAACGGATCGCCCGCGGCGAACTCGTTCCGGGAGAGCGTCTGCCCGGCGAGCGCCAGCTCGCGGAGCAGCTCCATGTCAGCCGGGTGTCGGTGCGCGCGGCCCTGCAGAAGCTGAAGACGCAGGGCTTCCTGACCGCCGTGCAGGGCGGCGGCACGCGCGTGGTGTCCTCCGCGGGCGCCATGGACGGAGCCCTGACCGAGATGGTCCGCGTGAAGCACGCCAATCTCTGCGACCTCGTGGAGATCCGGCAGGCCCTGGAAAGCTGGGCGGCCCGGCGCGCCACCGAGCGCGCGACCCAGGAACAGATCGACCACATCGGGCGGGTCCTCGCCGCGATGGGCGAGACGGGTCGCGACGGCAAGCAGGCGGCCGACGACATGGACTTCCACCTCGCCGTCGCCCAGGCGGCGGGAAGCCCGGTCTATCTGCATCTGCTGGCGACCATCCGCGACATCCTCGGCCAGATGATGGAGTACCATCACACCGAACCTTTCGCGCTGGGCCGCGAGGCGCTGATGATCGACCATCACCGGGCCATCTACGACGCCATCCGGCGCCGCGACGCCGATGCCGCCGCCGTTGCAGCCACCGATCACCTTGGCTGGGTGCTCGACCGCTACAACGATCTGAGCCGCAAGGCGGAAGACCTTTCGCGCCCCGATACCGACGCCGCTCCGTAACGACGGGCGGCGTCATTGGGGAGGACCACCCTCCCCGCCTCGTCGTCACGGCATGGAAAAAGCCGCGAGGGTCCGAAGATCCTCGCGGCTTTTCTTTTCAGCCGATCATGGCGATCCTGGTCAGGCGGCCCGGTCAGGCCGCCAGGATGCCCTCGATCTGCTTGGTCACGTCGTCGATCTCAGCCATGCCGTCCACCGTCTTCAGAACGCCACGGCTCTGATAATACGGCAGAATCGGCGCGGTCTGCTCGTGATACTGGGCGAGGCGGGTCTTCACCGTGTCGGCGTTGTCGTCAGCCCGGCGCTTGAACTCCGTGCTGCCGCAGACATCGCAGACGCCCTCGACCTTCGGCTTCTCGAAAACGTCGTGGTAGCCCTTGCCGCACTTGGCGCAGGTGTAACGGCCGGTGATGCGCTCCACCAGGACGTCGTCCACGACCTTCATCTCGATCACATGATCGAGCTTCAGGCCCTTGTCCGACAGCATGGTGTCCAGCGCCTCGGCCTGGGCGACCGTGCGCGGGAAACCATCGAGAATGAAGCCGTTGGCCACATCCGGCTTGGAAATGCGCTCAGCGATGATTTTGACCATCAGCTCGTCCGGCATCAATTTGCCGGCGGACATGATGTCCTTCGCCTGCTGCCCAAGCGGACCACCCTCGGCGACCATCGCGCGGAGCATATCGCCCGTGGAAAGCTGGACGAGCCCGCGCGTGTCTTCGAGACGCCGCGCCTGGGTCCCCTTCCCGGCGCCCGGCGGTCCGAGCAGAATGAGATTCATTACTTTCTCCCCCGAAGCTTCGCTTTTTTAATCAGCCCCTCATACTGGTGGGCCAGCAGATGGGAATGAATCTGCGCAACCGTGTCCATCGTCACCGTGACCACGATCAGCAGGCTGGTGCCGCCAAAATAGAACGGAACCGAATGCTGGGAAATCAGGATTTCGGGGAGGAGACAAACCGCCACAAGGTAGGCCGAACCGATCACCGTCAACCGGGTCAGCACGTAGTCGATGTAGTCCGCGGTGTTCTTGCCTGGACGGATGCCGGGAATGAAGCCGCCATACTTACGCAGGTTCTCGGCCGTGTCCGCGGGGTTGAAGACGATGGCCGTGTAGAAGAAGCAGAAGAAGATGATCAGCGCCGAATACAGGATCATGTAGAGCGGCGTGCCGTGCGCCAGATAGCGCGTGACGGTCTGCAGCCACTCCGGCCCCTCGCCGCCGGCGAAGCCGACCGCGGTCAGCGGCAGCAGCAGCAGCGACGACGCGAAGATCGGCGGGATGACGCCCGAGGTGTTCAGCTTCAGCGGCAGGTGCGACGCTTCGCCGCCGAACACGCGGTTGCCCATCTGCCGCTTCGGATACTGGATCAGCAGCCGGCGCTGCGCGCGCTCCATGAACACGATGAAGAACACGACGCCCACCGCCATCAGCAGCAGGAAGACGATGAACAGCGTGGACAGCGCGCCGGTGCGCCCCAGCTCCAGCGTGCTGACGAGAGCGCGCGGCAGCTCGGCGACAATGCCGGCGAAGATGATGAGGGAGATGCCGTTGCCGATGCCGCGGGCGGTGATCTGCTCGCCCAGCCACATCAGGAACATGGTACCGCCGACCAGCGTGATGACGGTGGCAATCTTGAAGAACAGCCCCGGTTCCGGAACCGCGGCGCCGGAAGCGCCGGTCATCGCCTCGAGCCCCACCGCCAGGCCCCAGGCCTGCACGGTCGCCAGAAGGACGGTGCCGTAGCGGGTGTACTGGTTCAGCTTCTTGCGGCCCGACTCGCCCTCCTTCTTCAGCGCTTCCATCTGCGGCGACACCGCGGTCAGAAGCTGCACGATGATGGAGGCCGAAATGTACGGCATGATGTTGAGCGCGAAGATCGTCATGCGGTGCAGCGCGCCGCCGGCCAGCATGTCGAACATGCCCAGGATGCCCCCGCCCTGCTGCCGGAAAATATCGGCCAGGATCTGCGGGTTGACGCCCGGAATCGGGATGTAGGTGCCCAGGCGGTAAATGATCAAGGCACCAAGGGTGAACCAGATCCGCTTCTTCAGCTCGGTCGCCTTGGAGAAGGCCCCGAAATTAATGTTCGCGGCAAGCTGCTCGGCCGCTGATGCCATGGGTCGTATCCCTGTCCCTAATGCACGAACGGGGCGGTCCTGCAGGATGCAGGCCGCCCCTCGCAACTTCGCTTCATTTAGTGCCGGAAGGTGCCCGCGCGCAAGCGCGGGCTTCCGATCACTCGGCGGCTTCGGCGGCGGACGCGGTCAGCGTGACGCTGCCACCCGCCTTCTCGACCGCTTCCACAGCCGACTTGGAGGCGCCGGCCACGGTGAAGCTGGCCTTCGTCGTCAGGGCGCCCTTGCCCAGCAGACGGATGCCGTCCTTCTTCACCTTGCCGGTGACGCCCGCCGCTTCCAGAGCCACCGCATCGATGGTCTGGCTGGCGTCGAGCTTGCCGGCGTCGATGAACTTCTGGACCAGGCCCAGGTTCACGACCGAGTATTCCTTCGCGAAGATGTTGCGGAAACCGCGCTTCGGAAGGCGGCGGTGAAGGGGCATCTGGCCGCCTTCAAAGCCGTTGATGGCCACGCCGGTGCGCGAGGTCTGACCCTTGACGCCACGGCCGCCGGTCTTGCCCTTGCCCGAACCGATACCGCGGCCGACGCGCATGCGCTCCTTACGGGCACCGGGGTTGTCCCGGAGATCGTTCAGCTTCGTCATGGGTTCAGCCCTCGTTCTCGACGCGGACCAGGTGCGCGACCTTGGCGATCATGCCCCGCACGGCCGGAGTGTCCTCCAGCTCGCGGGTCCGGTGCAGCTTGTTGAGACCCAGACCGACCAGCGTCTCGCGCTGGTCGTGCTTACGACCGATCGGGCTGCCGGTCTGGGTGACGATGACGGTCTTCTTCTCGGCCATGATCAAGCCTCCTGCGCACCGGCGGCGCCGGTTTCACGCTTGCCGAGGATGTCGCTCACGCGACGGCCGCGGCGGGCGGCGACGCTGCGCGGGCTGGAAACCTGCGACAGGGCGTCGAAGGTCGCCTTGATCATGTTGTGCGGGTTGGAGGTGCCGATGGACTTCGTCACCACATCCTGCACACCCAGCGCCTCGAAGATCGCGCGCATCGGGCCGCCGGCGATGATGCCGGTACCGGCCGGGGCGGTGCGCAGCACGACCTTGCCGGCACCGAAGTGACCGTTGGAGTCGTGGTGCAGCGTGCGGCCTTCGCGGAGCGGAACGCGGATCATGCCGCGCTTCGCCTGGTCGGTCGCTTTGCGGATCGCCTCCGGCACTTCACGGGCCTTGCCCGATCCGACGCCGACGCGGCCCTTGCCGTCACCGACCACCACCAGGGCGGCGAAGCCGAAGCGACGGCCGCCCTTCACAACCTTGGCGACGCGGTTGATACCAACGAGCTTTTCAATCAGCTCGCTCTCTTCCCGGTCGCGATCGCGCGGCTGCCGATCACGGTCGCTCCGCTCGCCTCTTTCACGTGCCATTTCGGAGCCTCCTTAGAACGACAGCCCGCCCTCGCGGGCGGCGTCAGCCAGGGCCTTGACCCGGCCGTGGTAAATGTAGCCACCACGGTCGAACACGACCTCGGTGACGCCCGCCGCCTTGGCGCGCTCGGCGATGAGCGCGCCGATCTTCTGGGCGGCTTCGACGTTCCCACCGTGCTTGAGCTGCTCGCGCAGCTCCTTTTCCACGGACGAGGCCGAGGCGACCGTGCGGCCGTTCTCGTCGTCGATGATCTGGGCGTAGATGTGCAGATTGGACCGGAAAACCGAGAGGCGAGCCCGCCCGCCGGCCTTCTTGGCAATCTGCGCGCGCACGCGCTGCTTGCGGCGCTCGTGGAGTTGCTTTGGCTTGAGCATGGCGGACCTTACTTCTTCTTGCCTTCCTTGCGGATCAGCGTCTCGGTCTCGTACTTGATGCCCTTGCCCTTATAGGGCTCCGGCTTCTTCCAACCGCGGATTTCCGCGGCGACTTGACCGACCTTCTGCTTGTCGAAGCCCGACACCGAGATCGCGGTGGGCTTGTCACACTTGATGGTGATGCCCTCCGGGATCGGGTACTTGACGTCGTGCGAGTAGCCGAGCTGCATGACCAGCTCCTTGCCCTGCACGGCGGCACGGTAACCGACGCCGTTGATCTCGAGGTTGATGGTGAAGCCCTGGTTGACGCCCGTGACCATGTTGTTGATCAGGGTGCGCGAGGTTGCCCACATGACGCGGGCGCGCTTGCTGTCGTTCGCCGGGGCCACCACGACCTTGCCGTCTTCCAGCTTGGCCGTGATGTCGTCGATGAGGGTCAGGCTGAGCGAACCCAGCTTGCCCTTGGCCGACACCTGCTGGCCGTTGACGGAGACGTCAACACCAGCCGGAACCGGCACGGGATGCTTTCCAATGCGCGACATCGAAGGGTCCCCCTTAGAACACGCGGCAGAGGACTTCACCGCCGACGTTGGCGGCGCGGGCCTCATTGTCCGACATCACGCCGCGCGGCGTGGAGAGGATCGCGATGCCGAGGCCGTTGAAGACGCGGGGCAGATCGGTGATCTTCGAATAAACGCGGCGGCCGGGCTTCGACACGCGGGCGATCTGCTTAATGACAGGCTCGCCTTCGTGATACTTCAGCTCGATCTTCAGGTTCTTGATGCCGGGGCGCAGCTCCTCCTCGGAGTAGCCGCGGATGTAACCCTCGCGCTTGAGAACCTCAAGCACGTTGCTGCGCAGCTTCGACGCCGGGCTCTGCACAACAGACATACGGGCGTGCTGACCGTTGCGAATGCGGGTCAGCATATCGCCGAGCGGATCGCTCAAAGACATTCTCCGACCCTCCTTACCAGCTCGACTTCACCATCCCCGGGATCTGGCCGGTCGAGGCCAGTTCACGGAGGGTGACGCGGGACAGCTTAAACTTGCGATAGAACGCCCGCGGACGGCCGGTCATTTCGCAGCGGTTGCGGATGCGCACCTTCGACGAGTTGCGCGGCAGCTCAGCCAGCTTGAGGCGGGCGGCGAACTGCTCTTCCGGCGGGAGGGAGCGATCGGAGGCAATGGCCTTCAGGCGGGCACGCTTGTTGGCGAATTGCTTCACCAGCTTGGTGCGACGCTTGTTCTTCTCGATGGCACTGGTCTTAGCCATGGGGTCGTGCTCCAGCCAATCAGGCCACAAACGGCATGTCGAAGGCCTTCAGGAGAGCCTTGGCCTCCTTGTCGGTCTTCGCCGAGGTGACGAAAATGATGTCCATGCCGCGGATCTGATCGATCTTGTCGTAGTCGATCTCCGGGAAAATGATCTGCTCCTTCACGCCCATGGCATAGTTGCCACGGCCGTCGAAGCTGTTGCCGGGGATGCCGCGGAAGTCGCGGACACGCGGCAACGCGATCGTGACCAGGCGATCCAGGAACTCGTACATCCGCTCACGGCGGAGCGTGACCTTGCACCCGATCGCCATGCCCTCACGCAGCTTGAACTGCGCGATCGACTTGCGGGACTTCGTGACGATCGGCTTCTGGCCGCTGATCGCCGTCAGTTCGCTCACCGCATTCTGGATCTTCTTGGAGTCGCCGACAGCCTCGCCGACACCCATGTTGATGACGATCTTCTCGATCCGCGGAACTTCCATGTCGTTCGCGTAGCCGAACTCAGCCTTGAGCGCGGCGCGGATCTTGGAGTCGTACACTTCCTTCAAACGTGCAGCCATTGGTCCGGTCCTCACACGTCGATGACTTCGCCGGACCGCTTGGCGACACGCACCTTGCGGCCATCCTCAAGGACCTTGAAACCGACGCGGGTCGGCTTGCCGTCCTTGGGGTCGACATGAGCAACGTTCGAGACGTTGATGGGCGCCTCGAACTCAACGATGCCGCCCTGCGAGGTGGCGCTCGGACGCTGGTGCTTCTTCACCACGTTCACGCCCTGCACGACGACACGGTTTTCCGCCGGGATGACCTTGAGGACCTCACCGGTCTTGCCCTTGTCCTTGCCGGCAAGGATGACGACCTTGTCCTTGGTCTTGATCTTCGCGGCCATCACAGCACCTCCGGCGCCAGCGAGATGATCTTCATGAACTTCTTGCCGCGAAGCTCACGAGTGACCGGCCCGAAGATACGCGTGCCGATCGGCTCGCCCTGCTTGTTGATCAGCACGGCGGCATTGCGGTCGAAACGGATCGCGGATCCGTCCTCCCGGCGCAGTTCCTTCGCGGTGCGGACGATGACGGCGCGATGCACGTCGCCCTTCTTGACGCGACCCTTCGGAATGGCCTCCTTGACCGAGACGACGATGACGTCGCCGACGGTGGCCACCTTCCGCTTGGACCCGCCAAGCACCTTGATGCACTGCACCCGGCGCGCCCCGCTATTGTCGGCGACTTCCAGGTTGGTTTGCATCTGGATCATGGTTTGTACCCTTCCGTTTACGCGGCGCCGCTAACGGCGGCGGACTCAAGCACGACCGTCCAGCGCTTGCGCTTGGAGATCGGGCGGCATTCGATGATCGAAACGGTATCGCCGACCTTGAACTGGTTGCCCTCATCGTGGGCGGCGTACTTCTTCGACTGACGAATGAACTTCTTGTACACGGGGTGCATGACGCGGCGCTCGACCAGGACGATAACCGTCTTGTCGCCCTTGTCGCTGACCACCGTGCCCTGCAGAACGCGGCGAGGCATAGGTAGCCCTCCTTACTTGCCGGCTTCGGCCGAGCGCGAACGCTCGCCGAGGATCGTCTTGATGCGCGCGATGTCGCGACGCACCACTCGCACCCGCGCGGTGTTCTCCAGCTGGCCGGAGGCCCGCTGGAAACGCAGGTTGAACTGTTCCTTTTTGAGCTGGAGGAGCTGATCGTTCAGCTCCTCGGTGCTCTTCGCACGAACGTCGACGGACTTCATGCCGCCACCTCCTCACCGCCGCCGAGGCGGGTCACCAGCTTGGTCTTGATCGGCAGCTTGGCGGCCGCCAGGGCGAACGCCTGCTTTGCCACATCCGCGGGCACGCCGTCCAGCTCAAACAGGATGCGGCCGGGATGAACGCGGGCCGCCCAGTACTCGGGCGTGCCCTTACCGGAACCCATGCGGACTTCGGCGGGCTTGGTGGAGACCGGCAGATCCGGGAACACGCGGATCCACACGCGGCCCTGACGCTTCATGGCGCGGGTGATCGCGCGGCGGGCCGCCTCGATCTGGCGGGCCGTGATGCGCTCCGGCTCCAGGGCCTTGAGGCCGAAGGAGCCGAAGTTCAGCTGGGTGCCGCCCTTCGCGTTGCCGTGGATGCGGCCCTTGTGGGCCTTGCGGTACTTGGTACGCTTCGGAGAAAGCATCGCTCGTGCCCCTTACTAGCGGTCAGCCCGCTCGGAGCGGTCACGGTCGCCGCGACCACGGCCCCCACGCTCCTCACGGTCACCACGCTCGCGACGCTCGCGCCGCGGCTCGCCATCGGTCGACACCGGCTCGGTGCCCATGCGCTTGTCCTGCGCCATCGGGTCGTGCGCCATGATCTCGCCCTTGAAGACCCACACCTTGACACCGCAGGTGCCGTAGGTGGTCTTCGCGGTCGCGGTGCCGTAGTCGATGTCCGCACGCAGGGTGTGCAGCGGAACGCGGCCCTCGCGGTACCACTCCAGGCGGGCGATCTCGGCGCCGCCGAGACGACCGGAGCAGTTGATCCGGATGCCCTGGGCGCCCAGACGCATGGCCGACTGGACCGCGCGCTTCATGGCGCGGCGGAAGGCCACGCGGCGCTCGAGCTGGTTGGAGATGTTCTCGGCGATGAGCTTGGCATCGATCTCCGGCTTGCGGATCTCGATGATGTTCAGGCTCACCTCGCCGCCGGCCATCTTCGACAGCTCGGTGCGCAGCTTCTCGATGTCCGCGCCCTTCTTGCCGATCACCACGCCCGGACGGGCCGAGTGGATGGTGACGCGGGCCTTCTTGGCCGGGCGCTCGATGATGACGCGCGAGCAGCCGGCCTGCTGCAGGCGACCCTGCAGGTAGCCGCGGAGCTTCAGGTCCTGGTGCAGCAGGTTGGCGTAGTCGCGCTTGGCGAACCACCGGCTGTCCCAGGTCCGGTTGATGCCGAGGCGCAGCCCGATCGGATTGACTTTCTGACCCATCTTACTCGGCCCCTTCGGCAGCGGCGGCTTCGCGCTCACGCACGATGATCGTCAGGTTGGAGAACAGCTTCTCGACCCGCGCGCCGCGCCCACGGGCACGGGCGTGGAAACGCTTCATCACCAGGGCGCGGCCGACCGTCGCCGAGGAGACGTACAGGCGGTCCACATCGAGCTGATGGTTGTTCTCGGCGTTGGCGATCGCGGCCTGGAGGACCTTCTTCACCTCGCCGGCGATGCGGCGCTTGGAGAAGGTCAGCTCGGCCACGGCGCTGCTGGCATCCTTGTTCCGGATGAGCTGGGCGACGAGGTTCAGCTTGCGCGGGCTGGTGCGGATCATCGGATTGGAGGCGATGGCCTCGTTCTCCGCGATACGGCTGGGGTTGGAGGGCTTGCCCATGGCTTACTTCCTCTTCGCCTTCTTGTCCGCCGCGTGCCCGTAGAAGGTGCGCGTCGGAGCGAACTCACCGAACTTGTGGCCGATCATGTTCTCGGTCACCAGAACCGGCAGGAACTTGTGGCCATTGTACACGCCGAACGTGAGACCCACGAACTGCGGCAGGATCGTCGAGCGACGCGACCAGATCTTGATGATCTCGTTGCGGCCCGAGGCCCGCGACTTGTCCGCCTTCTTGAGCAGGTAGCCGTCGACGAACGGGCCCTTCCAAACGGAGCGTGCCATCGTCCGCCCTCCTTACTTCGAATGACGGCGGCGCAGGATCAGGCCATCCGTCTTCTTGTTGTGACGAGTCTTCTTGCCCTTGGTCGGCTTGCCCCACGGCGTGACCGGATGACGGCCACCCGAGGTGCGGCCTTCACCACCACCGTGCGGGTGGTCGATCGGGTTCATGGCGACACCACGGACGGACGGACGGATACCCAGCCAACGGCTGCGACCGGCCTTGCCCTTGTTGGTGTTCATGTTGTCCGGGTTCGACACGGCGCCCAGGGTGGCCATGCAGTCGCCACGGACCACACGAAGCTCGCCCGAGGGCAGCTTCAGCTGGGCGTAGCCACCGTCGCGACCGACCAGCTGCAGGTAGGTGCCAGCCGAACGGGCCAGCTGACCACCCTTGCCGGGCTTCAGCTCGACGTTGTGCAGTACCGAACCGACCGGGATGTTCTTCAGCGGCATGGCGTTGCCGGGCTTCACATCCACCTTCTCGCCGGCGATCACCGTGTCGCCCACCTTCAGGCGCTGCGGCGCCAGAATGTAGGACATGGTGCCGTCCTCATACTTGATGAGGGCGATGAAGGCCGTGCGGTTCGGATCGTACTCCAGGCGCTCGACGGTCGCCGGGACGTTGAACTTGCGGCGCTTGAAGTCCACCAGACGGTAGACGCGCTTGTGACCGCCACCCATCCGGCGCGCGGTGATGCGGCCGGTGTTGTTGCGGCCGCCGGACTTGGTCAGGCCCTCGGTGAGGGTCTTGACCGGCTTGCCCTTCCACAGCTCCGAGCGGTCGACGATGACCAGCTGGCGGAGCGACGGCGTAATTGGGCGATATTGCTTCAGAGCCATCGGATCACACTCCCGCTCAGATGCCCGTGGTCACGTCGATCTTGTTCCCCTCGGCGAGGGTCACGACGGCCTTCTTGAAGTCCGAGCGACGGCCGATGGTGCCGCGGAAGCGCTTGGTCTTGCCCTTGGTAACCAGGGTGTTGACCGCCGTCACCTTCACGTTGAACAGCCCCTCGACCGCCGACTTGATCTCCGGCTTGGTCGCCGACAGCGGCACGCGGAACGTCACCTGATTGTGCTCCGACGCCATCGTCGACTTCTCGGTGATCACCGGAGCCAGGATGAGGTCGTACATCCGCTCCTGGCTCACCGCAGGTTTCGACTGCTTGCTCATTTCAGGCGAGCCTCCAGCTGCTCGACCGCGTTGCGGGTCAGGACCAGCGTATCGCGGCGAAGAATGTCGTAGACGTTGGCGCCCTGCTCCGGCAGCACGTCGATCAGCGGGATGTTGCGCGAGGCCCGAGCGAAGTTCTCGTTCAGGTTGGCGCCATCGATGATCAGAGCCGAGGTCAGGCCGAGCGAGGCGAGACGGACAGCCAGTTCCTTGGTCTTGTGGCTCTCGGCCGAAGCGGCGTCGAGGACCAGGAGCTTGCCTTCCGCGGCCTTGGTGGACAGCGCGGTCTTCAGGGCCAGCTTGCGGACCTTCTTGGTCAGGTCGTGCTCGTGCGAGCGGACGACCGGGCCGAAGATGGTCGCACCGCCACGGAACTGGGCGGAGCGCATGGAGCCCTGACGGGCGCGGCCGGTGCCCTTCTGGCGGTACGGCTTCTTGCCGGTGCCGGAGATCTCGCTGATCGTCTTGGTCTTGTGCGTACCGGCGCGGCGCTTGGCCAGCTGCCAGTTGACCATACGGGCGAGGATGTCCGTGCGGGACGGAAGGCCGAAGACCTCGTCAGCCAGCTCGATCTCGCCGACGGTCTCGTTGTTCAGGTTCTTAATGGTCGCCTTCATGGCCATCACTCCTGCGGCTCGGCGGCGGCTTCAGCGGCCGGCGCAGCCTTGATCCCGGCGGGGAACGGCAGACCTTCCGGAGCCTTCTTCTTCACCGCGTCGCGGATGCGGAGCCAAGCTCCCTCGGCGCCCGGAACGGCACCCTTGAGGAAGATCAGACCGCGGTCCTCATCGACCGACACGACCTTCAGGTTCAGAACCGTGACCTTCTCGTCGCCGAGATGACCGGCCATCTTCTTGTTCTTGAAGACCTTGCCGGGGTCCTGGCGGTTACCCGTCGAACCGTGCGAGCGGTGCGACACCGACACGCCGTGCGTCGCGCGCAGACCACCGAAGTTCCAGCGCTTCATCGGGCCGGCGAAGCCCTTACCGATGGAAGTGCCGGTGACGTCGACGAACTGGCCCGGGAGGAAATGCGCAGCCGAGAGCTCGGCGCCGACCTCGATCAGCGCGTCGGCATCGACGCGGAACTCGACCAGCTTGCGCTTGGGCTCGACGCGCGCCTTGGCGAAATGCCCGCGCTGCGGCTTCGTGACGTTCTTCACCTTGATGGCGCCTGCGCCGAGCTGGACGGCGGTGTAGCCATCCTTGTCCTCGGTGCGGACGGCGACGACCTGGCAGCTGTCGACTTTCAGCACAGTCACCGGCACGTGCTGCCCGTCGTCCGTGAAGACGCGGGTCATGCCGACTTTCTGCGCGATCAAACCGGATCGCATTGTTCTTTATCTCCTGACCAGGGACATCCTCAGAGGGAGAGGTCCCTCAACAGCAACGAATTAGAGCTTGATCTCGACGTCCACACCGGCAGCGAGGTCGAGCTTCATCAGCGCGTCCACCGTCTGCGGCGTCGGATCGACGATGTCGAGCAGACGCTTGTGGGTGCGGATTTCGAACTGCTCGCGCGACTTCTTGTCGACGTGCGGCGAGCGGTTCACCGTAAACTTCTCGATCTGCGTCGGCAGCGGGATCGGGCCCCGCACCCGAGCACCGGTCCGCTTGGCGGTGTTGACGATCTCGCTGGTCGACTGGTCGAGCACGCGATGATCGAACGCCTTCAAGCGGATGCGGATGTTCTGGCTGTCCATGTCCAAACGTCCCTTGCACCTCGTTTCGGTGACGCGACTGCGTCACCGGCACCCCAAAATCTGTCCCCCGGGGACCCGCGGCGGCAGGCGAACCTGCGCCGGCTCACCGAAGCGGTGGGCGGCGGTTCGTCTGTCCGATCTGACGGCCGATACGAAAAAGAACATCCCCCGCATCGCAATGCGGATGGATGTTCCTGGCAGCAACCGGTGCAAGTGGAGCTTGCGGTGCCGTTCGTGATCGGGCTGCGTCTAGGCCGGACGTGCCTACTACCAACCCAAATTCCAGAGGGCGTAACGTGTATGCCCTAGGCGCCCCGGTGTCAACCCACATTTTCCCCCTTGTGACAGGAGGATGACGGGATCGGACCGGTTCGGCGCGTCACGCCGCATTTTCGCGGATCGGCTATGCAAAAGGGGGGCCGACCCGCGGGTCGGCCCCCCTTCGCAAAAGACCAACTTACTTGATGATCGAGGCGACGACGCCGGCGCCGACCGTACGGCCACCCTCGCGGATGGCGAAGCGCAGGCCCTCGTCCATGGCGATCGGAGCGATCAGCTCGACTTCCATGGAGATGTTGTCGCCCGGCATCACCATCTCGGTGCCTTCCGGCAGCTTCACCATGCCCGTCACGTCGGTCGTGCGGAAGTAGAACTGCGGACGGTAGTTGGTGAAGAACGGCGTGTGACGGCCACCCTCTTCCTTCGTCAGGATGTAGGCCTCGGCCTTGAAGGTGGTGTGCGGCGTGATGCTGCCCGGCTTGGCCAGAACCTGGCCGCGCTCGACGTCCTCACGCTTCGTGCCGCGCAGCAGCGCGCCGATGTTGTCGCCGGCCTCACCCGAGTCGAGCAGCTTGCGGAACATCTCCACGCCGGTCACGGTGGTCTTGACCGTGGCCTTCAGACCGACGATCTCGACTTCCTCGCCGACCTTGACGATGCCGCGCTCGACGCGGCCGGTCACCACGGTGCCGCGGCCCGAGATCGAGAACACGTCCTCGATCGGCATCAGGAACGGACGGTCCTTCGGACGCTCCGGCTGCGGGATGTACTGGTCGACCTCGGCCATCAGCTTGAGGATCGCGTCACGGCCGATCTCCGGCGAACGGTCCTCCAGCGCGCACAGCGCCGAGCCCTTGACGATCGGAATGTCGTCGCCCGGGAACTGGTAGGAGGACAGCAGCTCGCGCACCTCCATCTCGACCAGCTCGAGCAGCTCCGGATCGTCGACCATGTCGACCTTGTTCATGAACACCACCAGCGCCGGCACGCCGACCTGGCGGGCCAGCAGGATGTGCTCGCGGGTCTGCGGCATCGGGCCGTCGGCGGCCGACACGACCAGGATCGCGCCGTCCATCTGCGCGGCGCCCGTGATCATGTTCTTCACGTAGTCGGCGTGGCCCGGGCAATCGACGTGGGCGTAGTGGCGGTTGGTCGTCTCGTACTCGACGTGCGCCGTCGAGATCGTGATGCCGCGCGCCTTCTCTTCCGGCGCCTTGTCGATCTGGTCGTAGGCGGTGAAGGTCGCGCCGCCGCTCTCGGCCAGCACCTTCGTGATCGCCGCCGTCAGCGACGTCTTGCCGTGGTCGACGTGGCCGATCGTGCCGATGTTGCAGTGCGGCTTGTTCCGCTCGAACTTTGCCTTCGCCATGGTGTGTGCTCTCCGTCTCTTTGTCGTTCCAGCGGTTTCAGGCCATCCTGGCGCGGATGGTCTCCGCAATGGTCTGCGGCACCGGCTCGTGGTGGTCGAACTGCATCGTGTACTGCGCGCGCCCCTGACTCATCGAGCGCAGGGTGTTCACATAACCGAACATCGACGCCAGCGGAACCATCGCCAGGATCGAACGGGCGTTGCCCCGCTGGTCCATGGCGGTGATCTGTCCACGGCGGCTGTTCAGGTCCCCGATGATGTCGCCCATGTAGTCTTCGGGCGTCACCACCTCAACCCTCATGATCGGCTCCAGAAGCATCGGACCGGCCTTCTGCATGCCTTCGCGGAAGGCCGCGCGGGTCGCGATCTCGAAGGTCAGCACCGAGGAGTCGACGTCGTGGAAGGCGCCGTCGACCAGCGCCACCTTGAGGTCGATCACCGGGAAGCCGGCGACCACCCCGCTGTGCAGCGAGGCATCCAGCCCCTTCTGCACGCCGGGAATGAACTCCTTGGGCACGGCGCCGCCGACGACCTTGTTCTGGAAGACGAAGCCGCTGCCGGCGGGCTGCGGCTCGAAGACCAGCGTCACGCGGGCGAACTGGCCGGTGCCGCCGGTCTGCTTCTTGTGGGTGTAGTCGATCTCGGCGGTCCTGGTGATGGTCTCGCGGTACGCCACCTGGGGGGCGCCGACGTTCGCATCCACCTTGAACTCACGCTTCATGCGGTCGACGATGATTTCCAGATGCAGTTCGCCCATGCCCTTGATGATCGTCTGACCGCTTTCATGGTCGACGGCCACGCGGAAGGAGGGGTCCTCCTGGGCAAGGCGGGACAGCGCCATGCTCATCTTTTCCTGGTCGGCCTTGGACTTCGGCTCGACGGCCACCTCGATGACCGGTTCCGGAAACTCCATCCGTTCCAGGACGATGGGCTTGGCGGGATCGCACAGCGTGTCGCCGGTCGTCGTGCTCTTCAGCGCGGTGAAGGCGACGATGTCGCCGGCGTAGGCCTCGTCGATCTCCTCCCGGCTGTTGGCGTGCATCAGCAGCATGCGGCCGATGCGCTCCTTCTCGTCCTTGCCGGGGTTCAGCACGGCGGTGCCGGAGGCGACGGTGCCGGAATAGACGCGCACGAAGGTCAGCGACCCGACGAAGGGGTCGTTCATGATCTTGAAGGCGAGCGCCGAGAAGGGAGCGGCGTCGTCCGGTGCGCGCTCGTCCGTCTCGGGGCTGCCGACGCGGTGTCCCCGGACTGCCCCGATGTCCACGGGAGCCGGCAGATAGTCCACCACGGCGTCCAGCATCGGCTGGATGCCCTTGTTCTTGAACGCGGAGCCGCAGAGGACCGGCACGAAGCGCAGACCCACGGTGCCCTTGCGGATGCAGGCCCTGAGCGTGTCCTCGGACGGTTCCCGGCCGGACTCGAGATAGGCCTCCATGGCTGCGTCGTCGAGTTCCAGGACGGCGTCGAGCAGCGCCTGGCGGTGGCGCGCCGCTTCGTCCCTCAGGGCGTCCGGAATGTCGGTGTAATAGAATTCGGCGCCCAGCGTCTCTTCTTTCCAGACGATGGCGCGCATGGCGACCAGATCGACGACGCCGACAAAGCTGGCCTCGGACCCGATCGGAAGCTGGAGAACGAGCGGGAAAGCGCCCAGCCGTTCCTTCATCATGGCGACGCAGCGGAAGAAGTCCGCGCCGGTGCGATCCAGCTTGTTGACGAAACACATGCGGGGCACGCCGTACTTGTCGGCCTGCCGCCACACGGTCTCGGACTGAGGCTCCACCCCCGCAACGGAATCGAACACCGCAACGGCACCGTCGAGCACGCGCAGGCTGCGTTCGACTTCAATGGTGAAGTCGACGTGGCCCGGCGTGTCGATGATGTTGATGCGGTGGTCGCGCCAGAAGCAGGTCGTGGCCGCGGAGGTGATGGTGATGCCCCGTTCCTGTTCCTGCTCCATCCAATCCATCACCGCGGTGCCCTCGTGCACCTCGCCGATTTTGTACGACTTTCCAGTGTAGTACAAAATCCGCTCGGTGGTCGTGGTCTTACCGGCATCGATGTGAGCCATGATGCCGATGTTGCGGTAACGGTTCAGGGGATGGGAACGGGGCATGACAAGCACCTGGGCCGGTGGGTGCCTTACCAGCGGTAGTGCGAGAAGGCCTTGTTGGCTTCCGCCATACGATGGGTGTCTTCGCGCTTCTTCACGGCGGTGCCACGCTGGTTGGCGGCATCCAGCAGCTCACCCGACAGACGCTCGGTCATGGTGTTTTCCGAGCGGGCGCGGGCGGCGCCGATGAGCCAACGGATGGCCAGGGCCTGGGCGCGGTCCGTGCGGACCTCGACCGGAACCTGGTAGGTGGCGCCACCGACGCGACGCGAGCGCACTTCGAGGTGCGGCTTCACGTTCAGCAGGGCGTCGTGGAAGACCTGAACCGGCTCGTTCTTGGTCTTGGCCTCGATGCGGCTGAGGGCGCCGTAGACGATGCGCTCGGCGGCGGACTTCTTGCCGTCCAGCATCAGGCAGTTCATGAACTTGGTCAGGACGCGGTCGCCATACTTGGCGTCCGGCAGGACCTCACGCTTCTCGGCGCGACGACGACGGGACATCGTGAATACTCCTTACTTCGGACGCTTCGCGCCGTACTTCGAACGACGCTGCTTACGATCCTTCACGCCCTGGGTATCGAGCGTGCCGCGGATGATGTGGTAGCGAACGCCGGGAAGATCCTTCACACGGCCGCCGCGGATCATAACCACCGAGTGTTCCTGGAGGTTATGGCCTTCACCGGGGATGTAGGAGGTCACTTCGAAGCCGTTCGTCAGGCGAACGCGGGCGACCTTACGCAGAGCCGAGTTCGGCTTCTTCGGCGTGGTCGTGTAGACGCGGGTGCAGACGCCACGCTTCTGCGGGCACGCCTCCATCGCGGGAACCTTATTGCGCGCGGCCAAGGGCTCGCGCGGCTTACGGATCAACTGGTTGATCGTCGGCATATCTGCCCTTCATCCCTTCAGGTCACTCGGCCGGCGGAGCCGGACCGATTGGAAAATCGCCCGGCGGTACCGGACGATGCAAAAGCCCGCCTGCGAAGCCTGAGGGGCTTCGAGCGGGCCCAATGGTCGATCGCCGTCGGATCGGTTCGCAAGGAACCCGTCGTTCAGCTATGTCGCTTGGGTTCAGCCGGATGCCGGTCGGGATGGACGAAAGACCTTCCCGAGGCTCCTTTTGAAGTTCGCGGACTATATGGGTCTGCCAGGGACCCGTCAAGCGCGCAGATGACCGTTCGTCGTGCGCTTCGACGACGTTTCCGCGTCAGCCGGCGCGAGCGGATCGGCGGCGCCGCAACGCGTCCACACCCGCCGCCACCGCGGCGGCCCGCGCCTCGAGTATCGGGCGCATCCGGGCGAGGAGATCGGCCGTCACCACCTCCCCCGCTCCATCCGGCGAGCCGGCGTTGAAGGGCGGCTGCGGGTCGTATTCGATGGAGAGTTGGATGCGCTTCGCGGCGTCCGCGCCGAACAGCTCGCCGACGATCCGCAGCGCCACGTCGATTCCCGCGGTGACGCCGCCGCCGGTGAACAGCGTGCCGTCCACCACCACGCGCTTGGCCACCGGCACGGCACCGAAGGATGAAAGGAAGTCGCGGGAGGCCCAATGCGTGCCGGCCCGCCTCCCCTCCAGCAGCCCGGCGGCGGCGAGCACCAGGGAGCCGGTGCAGATCCCGGACAGATAGCGGGTGCCCGCCGCCCGTTCCGCCAGGAAGGTCAGCACCTCCTCGTCGGTCAGCAGCGCGTTGATTCCGCTGCCGCCGGGCACGAGAAGAAGGTCGAGCGGCGGAGCTTCGGCCAGGGTGGCCGTGGGGAGGATGGTCAGGCCGGTGTCGGAGCGCACCGGATCGAGCGTCTTCCACAGCAGATGGACCTTGGCGCCGGGCACGCGGGCCAGCACCTCGTAGGGGCCGGTGAGGTCGAGCTGCGTGACGTTGGGAAACAGCAGCAGGCCGAAGCTTGGCGCGTTCTCGGTCATGGCGAAGGCTCCGATGCGTGGGAGCGATGATGCTAACCCCACGTGCCGGAATGAGAAAGGGGCGCGTCCCCTGCGGAACGCGCCCCCTGCCCTACCCTATGCGCCGAAGCCTCAGGTTCCGAAACCTCAGGCCGCGGTGCTCTCGCCCGGGTGCGGCAGGGCCGGAGCCTCGCCGTCCTGGCCCTCGCCCTCCGCCAGGGCGCGATCCCGCTCGGCGGCGATCTGCTTCAGGCGGTTGACGACGGAGCCGGTGCCCGCCGGGATCAGGCGGCCGACGATGACGTTCTCTTTCAGGCCTTCCAGGTTGTCGGTCTTGCCCGACACCGCCGCCTCGGTGAGGACGCGGGTGGTTTCCTGGAACGACGCGGCGGAGATGAAGGACCGGGTCTGCAGCGACGCCTTGGTGATGCCCTGCAGGACCGGATGGCCGGCGGCCGGCTTCAGCCCCTCGGCGACGGTCTTCTCGTTCTCCTCGTCGAACTCCTGACGATCGACCTGCTCGCCCACCAGGAAGGTGGTCTCGCCGGCGTCGGTGATCTCGACCTTCTGCAGCATCTGGCGAACGATCACCTCGATGTGCTTGTCGTTGATCTTCACGCCCTGCAGTCGATAGACGTCCTGGATCTCGTTGATGAGGTAGTTGGCCAGAGCCTCCACGCCCATCACCGACAGGATGTCGTGCGGCACCGGGTTGCCGTCCATCAGCAAGTCGCCGCGCTGGACATAGTCACCCTCCTGCACGGAGATGTGCTTGCCCTTCGGGATCAGATACTCGCGCTCGTCCCCCGTCTCGTCGTTGCGGACGACGATGCGGCGCTTGGTCTTGTAGTCCTTGCCGAACTCCACGCGGCCGTCGAGGTCCGAGATGATCGCGAAGTCCTTCGGACGGCGCGCCTCGAACAGCTCGGCCACGCGCGGCAGACCGCCCGTGATGTCGCGGGTCTTGGACGACTCGCGCGGGATACGCGCCAGCACGTCGCCGGCCCGGACATGGGCGCCGTTTTCGACCGATAGAATGGCGTCCACCGACATGAAGTAGCGGGCCTCCAGACCGTTGGCCAGCGTGATGATCTCGCCCCGCTCGTCGCGCAGCGTGATGCGCGGCTTCAGATCCGCACCGCGCGGCTGCTGACGCCAGTCCACCACAACCTTGGACGAGATGCCGGTCGCCTCGTCCATCACCTCGCGCATGGAGATGCCTTCCACGAGGTCGACGTAGTGGGCGGTACCCTCGCGCTCGGTGATGATCGGCAGGGTGTAGGGGTCCCACTCGGCCAGCTTCTGGCCGCGCTCGACCTTCACGCCCTCGTCGGCCAGCAGCTTCGCACCGTACGGAACGCGGTGACGCGCCCGCTCGCGGCCCTGCTCGTCGAGCAGGATCACCTCGGTGCTGCGGCCCATGACCACCGGGATGTTGGAGGAGTTGATGACGACGTTGCGGTTGTGGATCCGCACCGTGGCATCGAACGCCGCCTCCACCTGACTCTGCTCAGCACCGCGCTGCGCGGCGCCACCGATGTGGAACGTGCGCATGGTGAGCTGCGTGCCCGGCTCGCCGATCGACTGGGCGGCGATGACGCCGACGGCCTCGCCGACGTTGACCAGCGTGCCGCGGGCCAGATCGCGGCCGTAGCACTTGGCGCAGACGCCGTCCTTGGTCTCGCAGGTCAGGACCGAACGGATCATGACGCTGTCGATGCCCGAGCGCTCGATGCGGTCCACCGTGGGCTCGTCGATCAGGCCGGCGTTCGGCACGATCAGCTCGCCGTTCAGCGGGTCGATCAGGTCGCCGACCACCGTCCGGCCGAGGATGCGGTCACCCAGCGGGGAGATGACCTCGCCGCCGTCGATCACCGCCTTGACGGTGATGCCCTTGTCGGTGCCGCAATCCGTCTCGACGATGATGGCGTCCTGGGCCACGTCGACGAGACGACGGGTCAGGTAACCGGAGTTCGCCGTCTTCAAGGCGGTGTCGGCCAGACCCTTGCGGGCGCCGTGGGTGGAGTTGAAGTACTCCAGCACGGTCAGGCCTTCCTTGAAGTTCGAGATGATCGGCGTCTCGATGATCTCGCCCGACGGCTTGGCCATCAGGCCGCGCATGCCCGCCAGCTGGCGGATCTGGGCGGCCGAGCCACGCGCGCCGGAGTGGGCCATCATGTAGACCGAGTTGACCGGCTTGCCCGGCTTGGTGTCGGAGATGACCTTCATCATCTCCGTCGCCACCTTCTCGGTGCATTCCGACCAGACGTCGACGACCTTGTTGTACTTCTCGCCCTGGGTGATCAGGCCGTCGAGATACTGCTGCTCGAACTCCTTCACCCGCTCCTTGCTGTCGTTGACCAGCTTCTTCTTCGCCTCGGGGATGACCATGTCATCCTTGCCGAAGGAGATGCCGGCGCGGCAGGCGTGGCCGAAGCCGAGCTTCATCAGGCGGTCGGCGAAGATCACCGTCTCCTTCTGACCGCAATGGCGGTAGACGGCGTCGATGACGTTGCCGACGTCCTTCTTGGTCAGCAGGCGGTTGATCAGCGAGAAGGGCACCGCCGGGTTGCGCGGCAGGATCTCGGACAGCAGCATGCGGCCCGGAGTCGTCTCCACGATGGAGATCTTCTCGTCGCCGTTCTCGTCCACGCCCTTGTAGCGGGCCTTCACCTTGGCGTGCAGCGTCACGACCTTGGCGTCCAGCGCCTGCTCGATCTCGCCGACGTTGGCGAAGGTCATGCCCTCGCCCTTCTCGCCCGGCCGGTCCATCGTGATGTAGTAGAGACCCAGCACGATGTCCTGCGACGGCACGATGATCGGCTTGCCGTTGGCGGGCGACAGGATGTTGTTGGTCGACATCATCAGGACGCGCGCTTCCAGCTGGGCCTCGAGGCTCAGCGGGACGTGCACGGCCATCTGGTCGCCGTCGAAGTCCGCGTTGAAGGCGGTGCAGACCAGCGGGTGGAGCTGGATCGCCTTGCCTTCGATCAGCGTCGGCTCGAAGGCCTGGATGCCCAGGCGGTGAAGCGTCGGCGCGCGGTTCAGCATCACCGGATGCTCGCGGATGACCTCCTCGAGGATGTCCCACACCTCGGGACGCTCCTTCTCGACCATCCTCTTGGCGGCCTTGATGGTCGAGGCGAGGCCGTACAGCTCCAGCTTCGCGTAGATGAAGGGCTTGAACAGCTCCAGCGCCATCTTCTTCGGCAGGCCGCACTGGTGCAGCTTCAGCTCCGGACCGACCACGATGACCGAACGGCCCGAGTAGTCGACGCGCTTGCCGAGGAGGTTCTGACGGAAGCGGCCCTGCTTGCCCTTCAGCATGTCGGACAGCGACTTCAGCGGACGCTTGTTGGCGCCGGTGATGACGCGGCCACGGCGGCCGTTGTCGAACAGCGCGTCGACGGCCTCCTGCAGCATGCGCTTCTCGTTGCGGACGATGATGTCCGGCGCCTTCAGCTCGATCAGCCGCTTCAGACGGTTGTTGCGGTTGATGACGCGGCGGTACAGGTCGTTCAGGTCGGACGTCGCGAAGCGGCCGCCGTCCAGCGGGACGAGCGGGCGCAGCTCCGGCGGGATCACCGGAATGACTTCCAGGATCATCCATTCCGGACGCGACTGCGACGACAGGAAGGCATCGATCAGCTTCAGCCGCTTCACGAGCTTCTTGCGCTTGGCCTCGGACGAGGTGTCCCGCAGCTCCTCGCGGCAGGTCTTCTTCTCCTCCTCCATGTCGAGCGCCGACAGCATGATGCGCAGCGCTTCGGCACCGATCGAGGCGGTGAAGGCGTCCTCGCCATACTCGTCCTGGGCGGAGACGAACTCCTCCTCGCTCAGAAGCTGGTGCAGCTTCAGCGGAGTCAGGCCCGGCTCGATGACGACGTAGTTTTCGAAATAGAGGATGCGCTCCAGATCCTTCAGCGTCATGTCGAGCAGCAGACCGATGCGGCTCGGCAGGGACTTCAGGAACCAGATGTGGGCGACCGGCGAGGCCAGCTCGATGTGGCCCATGCGCTCGCGCCGGACCTTCGACAGCGTCACCTCGACGCCGCACTTCTCGCAGATGATGCCACGGTACTTCATGCGCTTGTACTTGCCGCACAAGCACTCGTAGTCCTTGATCGGGCCGAAGATGCGGGCGCAGAACAGGCCGTCGCGCTCAGGCTTGAAAGTGCGATAGTTGATGGTTTCCGGCTTCTTGATCTCGCCGAACGACCAGGACCGGATGCGCTCGGGGCTCGCGATCTGGATGCGGATCTGATCGAAGCTCTGGGGACCCTGGACTTGGCCGAAAATGTTCATCAACTCGTTCATGACCGTCTCCCGCTGGCAGCGCCGCGTTGTCGGTTAAGGGCAGTTCCCGCCGGAAGGGGCCAACATGGCCCCTCCTCCGGCGGGTTCAAGTCTCTTGGGCTCAGTACGACCGCTGGTTCAGCTCGACGTTCAGGCCCAGGGAGCGCAGCTCCTTGACCAGAACGTTGAAGGACTCAGGGATGCCCGCCTCGAAGTTGTCGTCGCCGCGGACGATCGCCTCGTAGACCTTGGTGCGGCCGGACACGTCGTCAGACTTGACCGTGAGCATTTCCTGCAGCGTGTAGGCGGCGCCGTAGGCTTCGAGGGCCCACACTTCCATCTCACCGAAGCGCTGTCCGCCGAACTGGGCCTTACCGCCGAGCGGCTGCTGGGTGACCAGCGAGTAGGGACCGATCGAGCGCGCGTGGATCTTGTCGTCCACGAGGTGGTGCAGCTTCAGCATGTAGATGTAGCCGACGGTCACCTTACGGTCGAAGGCCTCGCCAGTGCGCCCGTCGATCAGGGTGACTTGACCGGAACGGTCCAGACCCGCCTTCTCCAGCTGCTGGCAGATGTCCTCCTCGCGCGCGCCGTCGAAGACCGGCGTGGCGAAGGGAACGCCCTTGCGCAGGTTGCCGCCCAGTTCCAGCAGCTCGCCTTCGGTCATGTCGGCGATCTGGTCGTCGTAGACCTTCTCGCCGTAGGCCTCCTTCAGCGTGATGCGCAGCCCGTCCATGGTCTGGGCGGCGTCGCCGCGGCCCTTCATGGCGAGGCGGTACTGGTCGATGGCGCGGCCGATCTGCTTGCCGAGGCCGGCCGACGCCCAGCCCAGGTGTGTCTCCAGAATCTGACCGATGTTCATGCGCGACGGCACGCCCAGCGGGTTCAGCACCAGATCGACCGGCTGGCCGTCCTCCAGGTACGGCATGTCCTCCTGCGGCAGGATGCGGGAGACCACACCCTTGTTGCCGTGGCGGCCGGCCATCTTGTCGCCCGGCTGCAGCTTGCGCTTCACCGCGACGAAGACCTTGACCATCTTCATCACGCCCGGCGGCAGCTCGTCGCCGCGCTGCAGCTTCTCGACCTTGTTCTCGAAGCGGTTCTGCAGCGCCTGGATCGAGTCGTCGAAGACCTTGCCCAGGCTCTCCACCGTCTCCATCACCTGCTCGTCGGCGATGGAGATCTGGCGCCACTGGCCCTTGGTCAGGTTCGCCAGCTCGGCGTCGGTCAGCACCGTGCCGGCCCGCATGCCCTTCGGGCCGGACTGCGCGGTCTGGCCGAGGATGACCTCCTTCAGGCGGGTGTAGAAGCTGCGCTCCAGGATCGCGCGCTCGTCGTCGCGGTCCTTGGCCAGCTTCTCGATCTCGGCCCGCTCGATGGCCAGGGCGCGCTCGTCCTTGTCGACGCCGCGGCGGCTGAACACGCGGACCTCGACGATCGTCCCGGCGACGCCCGGCGGCAGGCGCAGCGAGGTGTCGCGGACGTCGGACGCCTTCTCGCCGAAGATGGCGCGCAGCAGCTTCTCTTCCGGCGTCATCGGGCTTTCGCCCTTCGGCGTCACCTTGCCGACCAGGATGTCGCCCGGACGGACCTCGGCGCCGATGTAGACGATGCCGGCCTCGTCGAGGTTCTTGAGGGCTTCCTCACCGACGTTCGGAATGTCGCGGGTGATTTCCTCCTGGCCCAGCTTCGTGTCGCGGGCCATGACCTCGAACTCCTCGATGTGGATCGAGGTGAAGACGTCGTCCTTGACGATGCGCTCGTTGATGAGGATCGAGTCCTCGAAGTTGTAGCCGTTCCACGGCATGAAGGCGACGAGCACGTTGCGGCCCAGCGCCAGCTCGCCCAGCTCCGTCGAGGGACCGTCGGCGATGATGTCGCCGGCCGCCACGCGGTCGCCCACCTTCACCAGCGGACGCTGGGTGATGCAGGTGTTCTGGTTGGAACGCTGGAACTTCAGCAGGTTGTAGATGTCCACGCCCGGCGCCGTGGCGTCGGACGAGTCGGTCGCCCGGACCACGATGCGGGTCGCGTCGATCTGGTCGACGATGCCCTTGCGCTTCGCGACGATGGTCACGCCGCTGTCACGGGCGACCGTGGCCTCCATGCCCGTGCCGACCAGCGGCGCGTCGGCCTTGACCAGCGGCACCGCCTGACGCTGCATGTTCGAGCCCATCAGCGCGCGGTTCGCGTCGTCGTTCTCGAGGAACGGGATCAGCGCCGCGGCGACGGAGACAAGCTGCTTCGGCGACACGTCGATCAGATCGATGGCCTCCGGGCGGAACATCAGGTATTCGCCGCCCTGCCGGCACGACACGAGGTCGGCGGCGAAGCGGTTGTTCGCGTCCAGCTCGGCGTTGGCCTGGGCGACGACGTAGCGGCCCTCCTCCATGGCGGAGAGGTAGACCACCTCGTCTGTGACGATGCTGTCGCGCACCTTGCGGTACGGGCTCTCGATGAAGCCGTACTGGTTCACGCGGGCGTAGGTCGCCAGCGAGTTGATCAGGCCGATGTTCGGACCTTCGGGCGTCTCAATCGGGCAGATGCGGCCGTAGTGCGTCGGGTGCACGTCGCGCACCTCGAAGCCGGCGCGCTCGCGGGTCAGACCGCCCGGGCCGAGAGCCGAGAGGCGACGCTTGTGCGTGATCTCGGACAGCGGGTTGGTCTGGTCCATGAACTGCGAGAGCTGCGACGAGCCGAAGAACTCGCGCACCGCCGCCGCCGCCGGCTTGGCGTTGATCAGGTCGTGCGGCATGACCGTGTCGATCTCGACCGAGCTCATGCGCTCGCGGATCGCACGCTCCATGCGCAGCAGACCGACGCGGTACTGGTTCTCCATCAGCTCACCGACCGAGCGGACGCGGCGGTTGCCGAGATGGTCGATGTCGTCGATCTCGCCTCGGCCGTCCTTCAGGTTCACCAGGACCTTGAGGATCGACATGATGTCCTGCTTGCGCAGGACGCGGACGCTGTCCTCGGTCTGGAAGTTCAGGCGCGCGTTCATCTTGACGCGGCCCACCGCCGACAGGTCGTAGCGCTCGCTGTCGAAGAACAGGCCGGCGAACAGCGCCTCGGCCGACTCCAGGGTCGGCGGCTCGCCCGGACGCATGACGCGGTAGATGTCGATCAGCGCGTCCTCACGGGACGCGTTGCGGTCGGCGGCCATCGTGTTGCGGATGTAGGCGCCGACGTTGAGGTGGTCGATCGCCAGCACCGGCAGCTCGTCGACGCCGGCCTTCTCCAGCTTGTCGAGGTCGCTCGCCGACAGTTCGTCACCGGCTTCGAACAGGACTTCGCCGGTCCGCTCGTTGATGATGTCGACGGCAAGATAGCGGCCGGTCAGCTCCTCGGTGGAGACGAGCTGCTCGGTGAGGCCGCCCTCGACCAGCTTCTTGATCAGGCGCGGCGTCATCTTGGTGCCGGCCTCGGCGACGACTTGGCCGGAGGTCGCGTCCACGAGGTCGGAGGCGACCTTCACGCCCTTCATGCGGTCGGCATTGAAGGGGGTCTTCCAGCCGCCCGACGCGCGGGTGTAGGTGATCGTCTCGTAGAAGAAATTGAGGATCTCTTCCTTCGACATGCCCTGCGCCTCGTAGGGCAGCAGATCCTTCTTCTGGGCCTTCCGCTCGGCGCGCAGCGCCTCGGTGTCCGCGCCGTCCAGGGCGAACAGCAGCGTGGTGGCCGGCAGCTTGCGGCGGCGGTCGATGCGCACGTAGACGAGGTCCTTGGCGTCGAACTCGAAGTCCAGCCAGGAGCCGCGGTACGGGATCACGCGGGCGGCGAAGAGATACTTGCCCGACGAATGGGTCTTGCCCTTGTCATGGTCGAAGAAGACGCCCGGGCTGCGGTGCATCTGCGAGACGATGACGCGCTCGGTGCCGTTGATGATGAAGGTGCCGTTGGCCGTCATCAGGGGCATGTCGCCCATGTAGACGTCCTGCTCCTTGATGTCGCGGATCGAGCGCAGGCCCGTGTCCTCTTCCACGTCGAAGACGGAGAGGCGCAGGGTCACCTTCAGCGGGGCGGCGAAGGTCATGCCGCGCTGCTGGCACTCCTCGACGTCATACTTCGGCTGCTCAAGCTCGTACTTCACGAAGTCGAGGACGGCGCGGTCGGAGAAATCCTTGATCGGGAACACCGACCGGAACACCTCCTGCAGACCCAGGTTGGCCCGCTTCTCCGGCGGGACGTCCATTTGCAGGAAGTGGTCGTAGGAGCTGCGCTGCACCTCGATGAGGTTGGGCATCTGGGTGACTTCCGGGATGCGCCCGAAGCTCTTCCGAACACGCTTTCGACCCGTAAAGGATTTGGCCATGGATGTCCCCAAACGTCAGAATCGTGAGTACGCTCGACCAGAAGCACGCGAACCAGGGTGCTCGCCGCGACGCGGCGATGATCGCGCGGCCCGCCCCTTATGCAGGGACGGAAAGAGCCGGACCGAGAAACCCGGTCCGGTGGAAGGCAGAAAACGCCGTGCGGCGGCAGGCCCCCTCGGGGACCAGCCGCCGTCCGGCGTGGATATGTCTTATCCGTCGCAGCAAGACGGTCTTACTTAATATCGACCTTGGCGCCGGCCTCTTCAAGCTGCTTCTTGATCTTGGCGGCCTCGTCCTTCGACACGCCTTCCTTGACCGGCTTCGGAGCGCCTTCGACCAGGTCCTTGGCTTCCTTCAGGCCCAGGCCGGTGATGGCGCGGACTTCCTTGATCACGTTGATCTTCTTGTCGCCGGCGTCGGCGAGGATCACGTTGAACTCGGTCTGCTCTTCGACCGGGGCGGCGGCAGCGGCCGGACCGGCGGCGGCAACGGCCACCGGAGCGGCGGCGGAGACGCCCCACTTCTCTTCCAGCAGCTTCGACAGCTCGGCGGCCTCGATGACGGTCAGGGCCGAGAGATCGTCGACCAGCTTCTGCAGATCAGCCATTTTAATGCTCCAACAACTCGATGTTCTGGGATGGGTAGACAGCTAGACGGGTGCGGCTCAGGCCGCCTCGTCCTTCTTCGCGTAGGCCGCCAGCACGCGGGCGACCTGGCCGCCCGGAGCCTGGAGAACGCCGGCGATACGGGTCGCCGGAGTCTGGATCATGCCCACGAGCTTGGCGCGCAGTTCGTCCAGCGACGGGAGCGTGGCGAGAGCCTTCACTCCCTCCGCGTCGAGGATCTGGTCGCCGAGAGCGGCACCGACGATCTTCAGCTTCTCGTTGGTCTTCGCGTAGTCGGCCACCACCTTGGCGGCCGCGACGGGATCCTTCGAGTAAGCGATCGCGGTCGGTCCCTTGAAGAGACCGTCCAGACCTTCGAACTGCGTGCCCTGAAGGGCGCGGCGGGCGAGCCGGTTCTTCGTCACCTTGAAGCTCGCGCCCGCGGCCCGAATCTTGCCACGCAGGTCGGTGACTTCCGCCACCGTCAGGCCGAGATGGTGGGTGACCACCACCAGGCCCGTTTCCTGGAGCTTCGACTGCAGGTCCGCGATCGTCGCTTCTTTTTGTGTACGATCCACGGATCGCCTCCTTGCACAGAGGTTTACGAGGGACCCCTTCCCTTTCGGTGAGGAGCCCCGGCGAACCTGTCCCAGAAGTTCGAGCCGTTCCTGAACCGCGGGCGAATCCGCGTGGTTAACGGTTCAACTCCTGTCTGCTCTGGCGGGTTTAAGCCCTTGCCTCCGGAGAGACGCGGGCACCAGCGGTCTTGGACAGGGTGGGCATCCCCGCAGGGACACCCGATCGCCGCCGGTTCCCGAAGGAGCCGGCGGCGAAACTCAGGTCACTCAGGCCGTGGCGGCCAGAGTGGACAGATCCAGCTTCAGGCCCGGGCCCATCGTCGAGGACAGCGAGACCTTCAGCAGGTACTGGCCCTTGGCACCGGTCGGCTTGGCACGGGTGATGGCATCCACGAAGGCGCGGATGTTCTGCACCAGAGCCTCTTCCGAGAAGCTGGCCTTGCCGACGCCGGCGTGCACGATGCCGGTCTTCTCGGCGCGGAACTCCACGGCGCCGGCCTTGGCGGCCTTGACGGCGCCGGCCACGTCGGGGGTCACGGTGCCGAGCTTCGGGTTCGGCATCAGGCCGCGCGGGCCGAGGACCTTACCGAGCTTGCCGACGACGCCCATCATGTCCGGGGACGCGATGCAGCGGTCGAAGTCGATGTTGCCGGCCAGGATCTTCTCGGCCAGATCGTCGGCGCCGACGATGTCCGCACCGGCGGCCAGGGCGTCGTCCGCCTTGGTGCCCTTGGCGAACACGGCGACGCGCACGGTCTTGCCCGTGCCGTTCGGCAGGTTCACCACGCCGCGGACCATCTGGTCGGCGTGACGCGGATCGATGCCCAGGTTCATGGCGATTTCGATGGTCTCATCGAACTTCGCCTTGGGCAGGCCCTTGATCAGGGAGACGGCGCCTTCCAGGGAGTAGAGCGCCTCGCGGTCGACCTTCTTGTAGGAATCGGTCAGTCGCTTGCCGAGCTTCGCCATGGGATCAGCCCTCCACCACTTCGAGGCCCATCGAGCGGGCGGAACCAGCGATCATGCTCGCGGCCGCCTCGACGTCGTGGGCGTTCAGGTCCTTCATCTTCTTCTCGGCGATGTCACGAATCTGGGTCTTCGTGATCTTGCCGGCGAAAGCGCCCTTGCCGGTGGTCTGCGAGCCCTTGTCGATGCCAGCGGCCTTCTTCAGGAAGTAGCTGACCGGCGGGGTCTTCGTGACGAAGGTGAAGGTACGGTCGCCGTAGGCGGTGATGACCACCGGGATCGGCATACCGACTTCCAGGTCCTGCGTCTTGGCGTTGAACGCCTTGCAGAACTCCATGATGTTCAGGCCGCGCTGACCGAGCGCCGGGCCGATGGGCGGCGACGGATTCGCCTTGCCGGCCGGAACCTGCAGCTTGATGAAGCCGACGATTTTCTTTGCCATGTCACAACCTCCAGATACGACGCCTCGATACGCTGTCCGGCGTCGCGGGGCTTTGCGGTGCGGCTATGGCGGGCCTTCCGCAGCAGAAAGGAGCACGTGACTGTTCATCACGTGCCCCGGGAAAACTGTTGGTCTCAGACCTTCTCGACCTGGGTGTATTCCAGCTCGACCGGCGTGGAGCGGCCGAAGATCGACACCGCCACCTTGAGGCGGGCCTTCTCCTCGTCGACTTCCTCGACGATGCCGTTGAAGGAGGTGAAGGGGCCGTCGCTCACACGAACCTGCTCGCCCACCTCGAAGGTGATCGAGGGCTTGGGGCGCTCAAAGCCTTCCTGCACCTGATGGATGATCCGCTCGGCTTCGCGCTGGCTGATCGGCTGCGGCTTGCCGCCGCCACCCAGGAACCCGGTGACCTTCGGCGTGTTCTTCACGAGATGCCAGGACTCGTCCGTCAAATCCATCTTGATGAGGACGTAGCCGGGGAAGAACTTCCGCTCGGTGTTGATCTTGGAACCCCGGCGCACTTCGACCACTTCCTCGGTCGGCACCAGGATTTCTTCGAACTTGTCTTCCAGACCCTTCTGGGCCGCCTTCTCGCGGATGGCCTGGGAGACCTTCTTTTCGAAGCCCGAATAGACGTGAACGACGTACCAGCGCGCGGCCATGGCGATCAGGCTCCCAGCCCAAGGATCATACGGACGGCGAAGGCCAGCACCTGATCCACGACGAGGAAGAACAGCGAAGCCAGCACCACCATGACGAACACCATGGCGGTCGTCACGCCGGTTTCCTTGCGGGTCGGCCAGGTGACCTTGGCCACCTCGCGGCGGACGTCGCGCGCGAATTCTGCGGGGTTCACTTTAGCCATCGTAGACCGTGCGGGCTCCGGTGCGACGTGTAGGGCGCGGTCAGCGGCCCGTTCTGGTTCGGTACGGCGTGGCAGGAGTGGAGGGGCTCGAACCCCCAGCCCCCGGTTTTGGAGACCGGTGCTCTACCAATTGAGCTACACTCCTATCGCCGCAGGCTCTACCCCCGGCGGGGAGCGGAGCTTATAGCGCATAGCCGCGTGGCTTGCTAGCCTTTTTATCGGCCGGCATGCCGAAAACGACAGGGATCAATCCCGCCGCCGAACCATGGGGAACGACGGCGGGATCGACACCTTTAACTTACTTGATGATCGAGGCGACGACGCCGGCGCCGACCGTGCGGCCACCCTCGCGGATGGCGAAGCGCAGGCCCTCGTCCATGGCGATCGGAGCGATCAGCTCGACTTCCATGGAGATGTTGTCGCCCGGCATCACCATCTCGGTGCCTTCCGGCAGCTTCACCATGCCCGTCACGTCGGTCGTGCGGAAGTAGAACTGCGGACGGTAGTTGGTGAAGAACGGCGTGTGACGGCCACCCTCTTCCTTCGTCAGGATGTAGGCCTCGGCCTTGAAGGTGGTGTGCGGCGTGATGCTGCCCGGCTTGGCCAGAACCTGGCCGCGCTCGACGTCCTCACGCTTCGTGCCGCGCAGCAGCGCGCCGATGTTGTCGCCGGCCTCACCCGAGTCGAGCAGCTTGCGGAACATCTCCACGCCGGTCACCGTGGTCTTGACCGTGGTCTTCAGACCGACGATCTCGACTTCCTCGCCGACCTTGACGATGCCGCGCTCGACGCGGCCGGTCACCACGGTGCCGCGGCCCGAGATCGAGAACACGTCCTCGATCGGCATCAGGAACGGACGGTCCTTCGGACGCTCCGGCTGCGGGATGTACTGGTCGACCTCGGCCATCAGCTTGAGGATCGCGTCACGGCCGATCTCCGGCGAACGGTCCTCCAGCGCGCACAGCGCCGAGCCCTTGACGATCGGAATGTCGTCGCCCGGGAACTGGTAGGAGGACAGCAGCTCGCGCACCTCCATCTCGACCAGCTCGAGCAGCTCCGGATCGTCGACCATGTCGACCTTGTTCATGAACACCACCAGCGCCGGCACGCCGACCTGGCGGGCCAGCAGGATGTGCTCGCGGGTCTGCGGCATCGGGCCGTCGGCGGCCGACACGACCAGGATCGCGCCGTCCATCTGCGCGGCGCCCGTGATCATGTTCTTCACGTAGTCGGCGTGGCCCGGGCAATCGACGTGGGCGTAGTGGCGGTTGGTCGTCTCGTACTCGACGTGCGCCGTCGAGATCGTGATGCCGCGCGCCTTCTCTTCCGGCGCCTTGTCGATCTGGTCGTAGGCGGTGAAGGTCGCGCCGCCGCTCTCGGCCAGCACCTTCGTGATCGCCGCCGTCAGCGACGTCTTGCCGTGGTCGACGTGGCCGATCGTGCCAATGTTGCAGTGCGGCTTGTTCCGCTCAAACTTTGCCTTCGCCATCGCTTTGGTCTTTCGTTCCCGACGTTCCGGACGCACACAATGGCCCGGCCGAGACCGACATTTCCCTTAGCGCGGGGGGATTGGAGCGGGTGAGGGGAATCGAACCCCCGTCGTAAGCTTGGAAGGCTTCTGCTCTACCATTGAGCTACACCCGCCATGCCCCGCCCGGCGCTATCGACCGGGAAACGCGATCACGGACAAGCCGTGGAATGTAGTGGTGGAAGGGGCTGGATTTGAACCAGCGTACGCTTACGCGGGCAGATTTACAGTCTGCTGCCTTTAACCACTCGGCCACCCTTCCTCAGGCCCGTTGCGGGACATGCCCGCCGCGGAGTTCGGCACTATGAGAATTTTTCAGGCCTTGTCAACACGTCTGAAGCAGTCCAAACCAGAAAACTGTGAATAACCGCGGCGGGCTTAGGCCTGCCCCCTCCAGCCGGACACCATGACCCGTTCGAAGAAGCCATCCGCGCCCCACGGCCAGCCCCCTGCCCCGGCCAAGAGCCACTCCCCATCCAACCGCGAGTCGCGCGGCGACCGCTCCTCCCCCGGGCGCGGCGCGCAGGGCGTCCTGCTCTACGGCCTGCACCCGGTGTCGGCGGCGTGGCTGAACCCGGAGCGGCGCATCCACCGCCTGATCGCGACGGAAGCGGGCCGCGCGGCATTGGAGCCGGTTCTGGCCCAGGCCAAGGCGCGCGGGCTCCAGCGCCCCGGCCTGATGCCGGCCGACCGCAACGACCTGGACCGCATGCTGCCGCCGGGCGCCGTCCACCAGGGCGTGGCGGTGGACGTCGCCCCGCTGGACGAGATCGGGATTGAGGACCTCTGCGTGGAGGCCGATTCGGACCCATCGGCGCTCGTCGTCGTCCTCGACCAGGTGACCGACCCGCACAACGTCGGCGCGATCCTGCGCTCCGCCTCGGCCTTCGGGGCCAAGGCGGTGGTGGTGACGGAGCGCAACGCGCCGGAGACCACCGGCGTCCTCGCCAAGAGCGCCTCGGGAGCGCTGGAGTCGGTGCCGCTGGTCCGCGTCACCAACCTTGCCCGCGCGCTCGCCGATCTTCAGCAGGCCGGCTTCTGGACCGTTGGCCTCGCCGAGTCGGGGAAGAGCACGCTCGCCCAGTGCAACCTGACGGGGCGCACCGCTCTGGTGCTGGGGGCGGAAGGCGCCGGGCTGCGCCGCCTGACCATGGAGCGCTGCGACATCATCGCCCGCCTGCCGACCCAGGGGCCGGTCGGCAGCCTGAACGTCTCCAACGCCGCCGCGGTCGCCCTCTACGAGGTCGCCCGGCTGCGCTGACGCGTCGCCGGACGCACCGCACAGGTGAGGCTTGCTGCGGACCGCGCGGGACGCTAGTGTAAGCGCCCGCCGCGGTCTGGCCGGGCGGCACGCCGGTTTAGCTCAGTTGGTAGAGCAGCGGTTTTGTAAACCGAAGGTCGCGGGTTCGAGCCCTGCAACCGGCACCACTTTTTCCCTTCCGCCAGACCAACGCCCGATCCCGCCCATGACGCACGCTTCCGATGGCGGCCCTCTGATCCCCACTGGTTCCGGCGTCATCGACGCGGAGCACAGTTCCATTCTCGACCTCCTGTCGGCAATGACCGCGGGCGGGCCGGTCGGGCCGGCGGAGCTGACCGCGCTTCGGCTCGAAGTGGCGGAGCATTTCGCCACTGAGACGGTGGAGATGGCCATCCTGACCGCGGAACGGCGGGAGCGGCACGAGCAGGCCCACCGAAGCTACCTCGCCAGCATCGATGCGTTGATCGAAACCGCGGAGCGCGGCGATCCGCTGACCGGCGACGATGCGAATCGGCTGATGCTGTGGTTCATCGTGCACTCCAACACCGCCGACACCGAGCTGGTGGAGGCCGCCCGGCGGGCCGGCGACGAGCCGCCGATGATTTCAATGGACGAATGGCTGGACAGCCTGGACGAGGCCGACCGGGACGCCCTGCGCTCCTGAGACGGCCGTGCCGCGCCGTCCGGGGAACCGTGCCTGCGGGCGCCGGTTGGAGAAGGAACGATCCCTTCCCGCAACTGATCCAGGCTTCTTCATGACAACGTCCGACACACCCGACGCCAGGCCCAACGCCGGGGCGCAGCGCTTGCGTGATGCCATCGACAAGGGACTGACCGGCGACAAGGTCCCCGCCGCCGACCCCGCTGCGGCCCCGCTGGGGACCGACGACGAGGCCGCGGGCACCCGACCGCCTCCCGCCGCCAGCGCGCACGAGCCTGCCCCTCCCGAGGCCCGCGCGCCCTCGGGCCACTCAAAGGGCGCCGACGCCTTCCGCAAAGGCGATCTCCCCTACGGCGAGGGCACCCGCGACGACGGATGACCGCCGCGGCGGGAAGGGCTGCCGCGCAAAAAAATGTCCCTCCTCCCGGCGGGAAGAGGGACATCGTCATGGCGTTGAATGGTGGCGGGGCGCCTGCCCCAGTTTTCCGAAACAAATGGGCCGTCTGAAGGACCGTCTGGCGAGTGTTCGGAACCGGCTGCCGATCAGAAATAGCGCTCCGGCACGCGCAGCACGTCGTCGGGCATCACCGGCGTGGTGATCGGGGCGCGGCGCAGTTCCTTCTTCGGATCGGCCCCTCGGGTGATGAGGACATAGTCCTCCTTGGCGCGGTAAGTGTAGCCGCCGGCCATCGCCACCGCGGACAGGGCGGTCATGCCGTTCACATACTGGTACTGGCCGGGGTTGCGGACCTCGCCCAGGATGAAGAAGGGCCGGTGGTTCAGCACCTCGACGCTGACCTTGGCGTCGCGGACATAGCCCTGCGACAGGCGCTTGGAAATGTCGGCCTCCAGCTCGCGCGGGGTGTGGCCGCGGGCCGACACCTCGCCGATCAGCGGCATGGCGACCTTGCCCGACCCGTCGACGCGGAACTCGCCGGAGAGCTGCTCCTCGCCGAAGACGATGACGCGCAGCGCGTCGCCGGCCCCCAGGCGGTAGTCCGTCATCTGGGCGACGCCGGGCGGTTCGAGAGGGGCATCCTGGCCACCGGCGCAGCCGACCATCGCGGCGGCGACCACGGTCATTCCGAGCGCGCGGAACACGTTACGTCGATTCATCCCTAACCCTTCTCCATAGCTCGTGAGGACATCGGGTCCAGGCGCCCGCGGACGGAGCGGCCGAACCCTGAGCGGTCACGGAGGGAGACTAGCAACTCGCACGCGCTTGGGAAAAAGTGGAGAGGAAGTAACGCCAACGGAGGAAAAGGATTCGCGTCACCGTATAGGCGGAAATGCAAAAGGGGCGCCCATCGGAAGATGAGCGCCCCTCTGTGCATGGCCCAGACGAACTGATTACATCTGAGCGCCGACGCGCAGATAGACCAGATTGTCGGAGTAATCGAAACCACTGAGGTTCGAGTTACGCTTTTCGTAAGTATAACCGCCATTCACGAAAACATAGCGGCTGAGCTGGTAGCTGGCACCGGCCCCCAGCGTGTAGACGTCGTCGGTGCGGTCCACGCCGTTGAAGTCGTCCTGGCGCCACTGGACGCGGGCGTTCAGCAGCAGGGTGCGCAGAAGCTCGTGATCCACGCCGACCGCGGCGACGGTGCGGTTGTAGCTCGACGCGATCTGGCTGCCGCGAGCGTAGGTCGATTCGCGGACCTGACGGCTGAGCGAGCCGGTGACCGACGTGAGCTGGGTCACCGACCAGTTCAGGCGGCCGCCCAAGGCCAGACCGCCGAAATCCTTCAGCGTCGGATCGTCGTAGGTCCGGCTCAGATAACCGGCATAGATCTCACCGTTGATAAGGCCGGTCAGGTCGGTGGACAGGCCGCCGACGACCTCGTAGCCGTCCGAGTCGCGGTTGACGCCGCCGAAATCCGGGGTCAGCCGGTACCGGGTCCAGTTGTAGGAGCCCTGGACGAAGGCCTCGTAGCCCTGGATGAACTCGTAGCCGGCGCGGGCGGTGCCCGTGTAGCTCCAGCGGTCGCGGTCCTCCTGCGACTCCGTCCGCCCGGTGATCAGCTCGGCGTCCTGGTAGGAGGTGTACTGGGCGCCACCGGTCAGGCGGACGCGCAGGCGGTTGAAGCGCTGGTTGAAGGACGCCTCGCCGCCGTGGGTGAAGTAGTTCACCGGTTCCGCGAAGCGCGGCACCACGGTGCCGGTGCCCAGCGACACGTCGAAGTTCGGGTCGGACCGCCCCTCATGGTCGCGGCGGCTGAACAGCAGGCCGCTGACCGAGCTGTCGCGGGTGATGTCGTAGCGGCCGTCCACCTGCGCCCGGTAATCGGCGTAGTTCTCCGACGAGTAGTCGAAGAAGCGCCCGATGTTGCCGGAGGCCGAGAAGTTCAGGGCATGGTTGTTGAAATCCGAACGCACGTCGACGCGCGGCTGGGTGACCCAGATGAAGTCGTCGCGGGTGTTGCTCTCGGTCGCGAAGACGTTGCTTTCATAGGTCAGGCCGGTCTCGATGCGCGGCAGGATTCGGAACGATCCGGCGCGGATGCCGAGCTGTTCGACCTCCGGACGGCGGCGCTCCAGCACGGTTTCACCGGGCTGCAGTTCCTGGGCGCTCACCGGCGTGGCCGCGGGCAGCGCCGTCAGCACGGTGGACGCGAGCGCGAGGGCGAGAAGGGACAGGGAGCTGGGCTTCATGGGTCACCGCGCAAGGCTGAAATCAGTGGCTCGTATCGGGCGGCCGAATGGCCTTGGAATGTGCAATCGCCGCTCCGGCAGAAGCGGACAGTCGCTGCAAAGACAACTCATAGCGTGATGTCCGTGCAACAGTGAAGCCGTTCAGCCGTGGTTTTTGCCCGCGCCTGTGTTGTTGGCGCAACAAGACTTGCGTCAGACGCGCGCTCTATTGCCATACGTCCGCATCGTTAGAGCTAAGGTCATACGACCGCGATCCGAGGCGCGCGTGTTCCCGGGAACCACCCGTCGGCGGCATCCGTTCACGCAAAGGCGGTCCGGAGCCGCACCCTGGAACGATGAGAGAGCGCCGAAGCATGACCAGACCCCTGACCACGCCCCCGCCGCCCAAATCACCCCGCCATCCTGGCGACGATGTCGTGATGCCCCCTTACACACCGGGGAGTGTCCCACCGCCGGACGGCGACCTTCCGAAGTCCGACCGCGAAAGGACTCCGCCGCCGAACACGTATCCACCGAAACAAAACCCATAATCGAAATACGGACAACCGGCTGGTATGACCAAAACACACCCGCATATGCAGATTGCTGGCCAGTCCCCCCGAAAGATTATTGAAACGCACGACTCATCTTCGTTCGCGAGTGCTTTGCACTTTAAATAGTCAAAGGGCCTAGACTGTGGCTCTATGCCGCAGCGACGAGCGTTGCCTATTGCGACTTCCACCCCTAGGCTTCAAAGCGAAGCCTGCTGCATTTGGCGCAACCCCGGGAACATTCCCCGGGATCGGCGCCGAACCTGTCGCACGGTGTTCCGCCGACACCCGCCGCAACCGGAAACGGTCCGGCTCCGCAACGCTCGTGTGCGCCCATGGATCAGATTGCCCACCCTCCGACCGACGATTACCTGCTGACCGGGCAGGTGCACTATCGCCTCCGCCGGGCTCATCAGCGCGCGTCGTCCATCTTCATGGACATGATCGGCGACTCCCAGCTCACCCCCACCCAGTGGGGCGCCCTGGTCACGCTGCGGACCGAGGGTTCGCTGTCGCAGAACCAGCTCGGACGGCTGACCTTCATGGACCCGGCGACCACCCAGGGCGTGATCCTGCGCCTTGTGGAGCGCAAGCTGGTGGAGCGCCAGCCGGACCCGCAGGACCGGCGCCGCACCAGCGTCAGTCTGACCCGCGCCGGCCAATCGCTGGTCAACACCCTGCTGGAGAACGCCACCCAGGCGCATCACCGCACCCTGGACCCGCTGACCCCGGAGGAACAGGCGACCTTCCTCCTGCTTCTCTCCCGCCTGATGTGAGACCGGTGGTTCCGGCACCGGCCCGCGGAAAACCGGCGTGGTGCGGCGCAACGGAACGGTGACTTTTGCGGTGGGTTTGCTATGAACGCAGACATTGCGTTCAGGCTGCCGCTCCATGCGTCCACGCAGCCGTCCACCGCGCCGGGATACCGCCGACCATGAACCGCCGCCATCTCCTGCTTGCGCCGGGCGCTGCCGCCCTCGCCGCCGCCGTCTGGATCGCCGCGCCGATGCCCGCCGCCCAGGCGCAATCCGCCCCGGCCCAACCGGGCGGCCAGCCGATTCGCGTCGGCGAGATCAACAGCTACACCGGCCTGCCGGCCTTCACGATCCCCTACCGCCAGGGCTGGCAGCTCGCGGTGGAGGAGGTGAACGCGGCGGGCGGCCTGCTCGGTGGGCGCAAGCTGGAGGTCGTCTCCCGCGACGATGCCGGCAAGCCGGACGACGCCGTGCGCGTCGCGCAGGAGCTGCTGTCGAACGAGAAGGTCGAGCTGCTGGCCGGCACCTACTTCTCCCACGTCGGGTTGGCCGTGGCGGACTTCGCCGCGCGCAACAAGGTGCCCTTCGTGGCGGCGGAGCCGCTGACCGACGCCATCACCTGGACCAAGGGCAACCGCTACACCTTCCGCCTGCGCCCCAGCACCTACATGCAGGCCGCGATGCTGGTCGAGGAGGCGGCGAAGCTGCCGGCCAAGCGCTGGGCCACCGTCGCCCCCAACTACGAGTACGGCCAGTCGGCGGTGCAGTGGTTCCGCCAGCTCCTGTCGGAGAAGCGCCCGGACGTGGAGTTCGTGGCCGAGCAATGGCCGGCCCAGGGCAAGCTGGAGGCCGGCCCCACCGTGCAGGCGCTGGCCGCGGCGAAGCCCGACGCCATCTTCAACGTCACCTTCGGCGCCGATCTCGCCAAGTTCGTACGCGAGGGCGAGGGCCGCGGCCTGTTCCGCAACCGCACCGTCGTCAGCCTGCTGACCGGCGAGCCGGAATATCTCGACCCAATGAAGGACGAGGCGCCGGAGGGGTGGATCGTCACCGGCTACCCGCAGGAGCAGATCGACACGCCGGAGCACAAGGCCTTCCGCGAAGCCTATGTGAAGCGCTTCAACGAGCCGCCGCGCCAGGGCTCCGTCGTCGGCTACGCCACCTTCAAGGCCATCGCCGCCGCCGTGGAAAAGGCCGGCTCCACCGATGCGGAGAAGGTCGTGGACGCGCTGTCTGGCCTGGCCCTGTCCAGCCCGTTCGGCCCGATCACCTTCCGCGCGCTCGACCATCAGGCGACCATGGGCGCCTATGTCGGCAAGACCACGGTGAAGAACGGCCAGGGCGTGATGAGCGGCTGGCGCTACGCCGACGGCGCGGACTATCTGCCGTCCGACGAGGCCGTCCGCAAGATGCGTCCGGAGTAAGGCGCGGAGGGGCCGCGCTTGCCCCCACCCTTCCCACGGCTTCGCCGCGGGCCCCTTCCCTCCCCCGCTTCGCAGGAGAGGGAGTTTGATCCCCTCCACCGCGTAGCGGGGGAGGGTTAGGGATGGGGCAACCGGTCACCCCCCGCAGACTGCCGAAAGAGCCGATGTCCTTCTACCTCGTGCAATTCCTCAGCGGCCTCGCCACGGCGGCGACGCTGTTCCTGGTGTCGTCCGGGCTGACCATCGTGTTCGGCGTGACGCGGATCGTGAATTTCGCGCACGGCTCCTTCTACATGCTGGGCGCCTATCTCGGCTGGACGCTGGTGGAGCGCTGGGGGACCACGCCGCTGGGCTTCTGGGGCGCGGTGGCCGCCGCCTCGCTGGCGGTCGGGCTGCTCGGCGCGCTGATGGAGGTCGGGCTGCTGCGCCGCCTCTACCGCTCGCCGGAGCTGTTCCAGCTGCTCGCCACCTTCGGCGTGGTGCTGGTGGTGCAGGACGCCGCCTCCTGGATCTGGGGGTCGGAGGATCTGCTCGGTCGAAGGGCGCCGGGGCTGCGCGGCTCCGTGGACATTCTGGACCAGCCCTTCCCCCTCTACGACCTCGTGCTGATCGGGCTGGGGCCGCTGGTGCTGGGCCTGCTCTGGCTGCTGTTCAACCGCACGCGCTGGGGCACGCTGGTCCGCGCGGCGACGCAGGACCGCGACATGGCCTCGGCGCTCGGCGTCGATCCGGCGCGGCTGTTCACCGGGGTGCTGTTCCTGGGGTCGGCGCTGGCCGGGCTCGGCGGCGCGCTCCAGGTCCCGCGCGAGGCGGTCAACCTGCACATGGACATGGCCATCGTGGTCGAGGCCTTCGTCGTCGTCGTGGTCGGCGGCATGGGCAGCCTGACCGGGGCCTTCGTCGCCTCGCTGCTGATCGGGCAGTTGCAGGCCTTCGGCATCCTGGTCTTCCCGCAAATCACGTTGGTCCTGGTCTTCCTATTCATGGCGGTGGTGCTGGTCATCCGCCCCTACGGCCTGCTCGGCCGCGCCGAGGACGCGCCGCCCACCGCCGCCAGCCTCGACCCGCCGCTGATCGCCTCGGCCGGCATGGCGCGCTGGGTGCCCGCCCTGCTGCTCGCCTTGCTGGCGGCGGTGCCGCTGGTCGCCGGCGACTACGCGCTGATCGTGCTGACCGAGGTGGTGATCCTGGCGCTGCTGGCGGCCAGCCTGCATCTGCTGATCGGGCTGGGCGGCCTCGTCTCCTTCGGGCACGCCGCCTATTTCGGGCTCGGCGCCTACGGCGCGGCCCTGCTGGTGAAGCATCTGGCCGCCCCCATGCCGCTGGCGCTGGCCGCCGCCCCGCTGGTCGCCGGGCTGGGCGCGCTGGCCGCCGGCTGGTTCTGCGTGCGGCGCTCAGGCCTCTACTTCGCCATGCTCACGCTGGCCTTCGCGCAGATCGTCTGGTCGGTGACCTTCCAGTGGTACGGCGTCACCGGCGGCGACAACGGCATCCTCGGCGTCTGGCCGCCGGACTGGGCGGCGGGCAAGGCGGCCTATTACTGGCTGACGCTGGCGCTGGCCGGCGGCGCGCTGCTGCTGCTGCGCCGTGCCGCCTTCGCGCCCTTTGGCTACACGCTGCGCGCCGGGCGCGATTCCGCGCTGCGCGCCGAATCGGTGGGCATCGACGTCCGGCGGCACCAGTGGCTGAGCTTCGCCCTGGCCGGCTCCGCCGCCGGTCTGGCCGGCGGGCTCTACGCCTTTTCCAAGGGCAGCGTCTTCCCCACCCTGATGGCCGTTCCGGTGTCGGTGGACGCGCTGGTCATGGTGCTGATGGGCGGCATCCAGACGCTGAGCGGCCCGGTGGTGGGCGCGGCTCTGTTCCACCTGCTGGAGACCGAGGCGATGAGCCGGACCGACTGGTGGCGGCTGGTCCTGGGCGCCGTCATCCTGGTGCTGGTTCTGGCCTTCCCCAAGGGCGTCGCCGGCTTCGTCCGCGACCTGTGGACCCGCGGGAGGGACTCATGAGCCGCCGCCTCGCCGTGCAGAATCTCCAGCGCGCGTTCGGCGGCGTGCAGGCCGTGCGCGGCGTGTCCTTCGCGCTGGACGCCGGGGAGGTCCTGGCGCTGATCGGGCCGAACGGCGCCGGCAAGACGACCTGCTTCAACCTGCTGAACGGCCAGCTGCGGCCCGACGCGGGGACGGTGCGGCTCGACGGGATGGACATCGTCGGCCTGCCGCCGCGCCGCATCTGGCGGTTGGGCGTCGGCCGCACCTTCCAGATCACCGCCACCTTCGCCTCGATGACGGTGCGCGAGAACGTGCAGATGGTCCTGCTCTCCGTCCACAGGCGCCTGTTCGGGCTGTGGACCCCGGCCGCCTCCGGGTTCCGCGACGAGGCGATGGCCCTGCTGGAGCGTGTCGGCATGGGCGCCCAGGCGGAGCGGCCCTGCGGCGTGCTGGCCTATGGCGACCTGAAGCGCGTCGAACTCGCCATGGCGCTGGCCGGCGACCCGAAAATCCTGCTGATGGACGAACCCACCGCCGGCATGGCCCCCGGCGAGCGGCAGGAGCTGATGGCGCTGACCTCGTCCCTCGTCCGCGAGCGCGGCCTCGCCGTTCTGTTCACGGAGCATGACATGGACGTCGTGTTCGGCCACGCCACCCGCATCATCGTGCTCGACCGCGGCCAGCTGATCGCCGAGGGCACGCCCGACGCCGTGCGCGCCGACCCGCGGGTGCAGGCCGTCTATCTGGGAGGTGCGGCATGACCGGCCAGCCCCTTCTGAGCGTTCGCGGGCTTCAGGCCTGGTACGGACGCGCCCACATCCTGACCGGAGTCGATCTGGCGGTGGGCCGGGGCGAGGTGGTCGCCCTGATGGGCCGCAACGGCGCTGGCAAGACGACGACAATGAAGGCGATCATGGGCCTGCTCGACCGGCGCTCCGGCGCGGTGGCCTTCGACGGGCGCGAGGTCTCCGGCCTGCCGCCGCACCGCATCGCGCGGCTCGGTCTCGGCTATGTGCCGGAGGACCGCCGCGTCTTCACCGACCTGACGGTGGAGGAGAATCTGGAGGTCGGCCGTCAGCCGCCCCGCGACGGTGCCCCCCACTGGACGCCGGAGCGACTCTACGCCCTCTTTCCCAACCTCGCCGAGATGCGGGGCCGCCGCGGCGGGCGGATGAGCGGCGGGGAGCAGCAGATGCTGACGCTCGCCCGCACGCTGATGGGCAACCCGTCGCTCCTGCTGCTCGACGAACCGTCGGAGGGGCTGGCCCCGCGCATCGTGCAGCAGATGGCCGACGCCCTGCGCGCCCTGAAGGCCGAGGGGCTGTCAATCCTCGTGTCGGAGCAGAACCTCGCCTTCGCCGCCGCGGTCGCCGACCGCGCGAGCGTCATCGAGAAGGGGCAGATCCGCTTCGAAGGTCCGATGCGGACGCTGCTGGAGGATGAAACGGTGCGCCGGGCCTATCTGGCAGTGTGAAGGCGGATCACACCAGCATGTCGAGGACGCGCTTGGTGTTGTCCTGCGCGGCCTGCATGACCTTGACGTTGGCGGCGAAGTCGGTCTGGGCCGAAGAGAGGCTGACCACCACCGCCGGATCAAGGTTGCCGGCGGCGAGCTGCGCCCCCGCCTCGTCGGCGCGGGACTGGGCGCCCTGAAGCCCCGCCAGGGCAGAGGCTTGGACGTCTTGCAGGGACGGCATCCGCGGTGCGCCGAGCGCGCCGATGTCCATGGCGGGACCCCTCGATTGATCGGCGACCATCCTACCCCTTTTTCGGAGGAAAAGCGATGGGGACCCGCCTGTGGGGACCGGCGGGCTGGTTCAGCCCTTCGCCAGCCAGACGGCCAGACGGTCGAGAAAGGCGCCGGCTTCCGCGGGGTCCTTCAGGCTCCATCCGGCGGCGCTGGGGGCCGGCGGGTCCATGACGCGGATGCCGAATCCCCGCCCCTCTCCACGCGCCGCCAGGGCGCGGAAGGCGTCCTCGTCCGTCTCGTCGTCGCCGAGGTAGAGCGGCAGCGTCTCCGGGCCCGCCAGCCCCAGGGTGTCGAGCAGCGACAGGACCGCCTTGCCCTTGTCCCAGGGGACGTTGGGCCGCAACTCGTGAATCTCCTTGCCGCCGGTAACGCGCAGCGTCGGGAAGGCCGCCGCGACATCCCGCACCGTGTCGCCGACCAACGCCTTGCGGTCCGGGACCACCCTGCGGGTGTGGATGGCGATGGCGAAGCGCTTGCGCTCGACCAGCGCGCCCTCGACGCCGTGCAGGCGCCGCAGCAGGTCCGCTTCGGCCGCGTCGAGGTCGCCCAGATACTCCTCGCCGATCTGGGTGCGCAGGCCGGGGCCGCGGATGTCGAAGCCATGGCTGCCAGCGTAGATCAGGTCGTCGATCCCGACATGGCGGGCCACATCCTCCAGATCGCGCCCGCTGACCACCGCCACGGGGCACAGCGCGGCCAGCCGCCGGATCACCGCGCGCACGGACTCGTCGAGGAGTGCCAGATCGGGCCGCTCCACGATGGGCGTCAGGGTCCCGTCATAATCGAGGAAGACGGCGGGCCGCCGGTCGCCCAGCATCGCCGCAAAGGCGTCAAACCGAACGAGCGCCGACGGCTTGCCTTCGGTGGAAGCGGGGGACGGCTGGTCGGTCACGGGCGGCTCTCCTTCGTTGTCCGGGGCATCGTCGGTGGGCGCTGTCGCGCCGGCGCACGATCGGAACAACGGGAAAGCGCGCCATCAGGTCCGGATGCGTCAATCAACGATGTTATCGCATCCGATACGATTGTGACTCTCCGGTCACAGCGACCCCGGAAAAAGCAACGGCCCCGCAAGGGGCCATTGCTTCGGGGTTTTCACCCACCTGAGATCTTTGTTAATTTTGCAGCGCAGCAAGAGATTGCTGCTTCGCCCTTCTTGGGCGTTTCCTCCCTAAACTCAGGCCGCTGTTCGTCAGCGGCCTTTTTTCTGCCAGAAACCTGTCCCTTCTGGCAATCCCTAACAAACACCATACCCCAACAAATCCAGCGACATAATCCGCACAAATTGAAGGGTTTTACCCCTCACGACGCGCTCTTGCGCCACAGGCCCCGCCGGGTTTTCCTGTCGGCCCACCGCCGACTCCCCGCCGCAGCCCATCGGGTGCCGAATTGAGCCATGCACACAGCCCCGCTGCCGACCGGCCGCTGACGGCGCTCGTCAACGCCACGCTCCACACCGGAGCCTCGGTGCTGGCGGGTGCCGCCCTGCTGATCGACGGCCCGGCCATCGCCGCCATCGTCGCACCCGAAGCAATTCCGCCGGAGGCCGCGGTGATCGATCTGGGCGGCGGCATCCTCGCCCCCGGCTTCATCGATCTCCAGGTGAATGGCGGTGGCGGCGCGCTGTTCAACGACACGCCCGACCTGCCGACGCTGCGCCGCATCGCCGAGGCGCACCGCCGCTTCGGCACCACCGGCCTGCTGCCCACCCTCATCACCGACTCGGCCGAAAAGCGCGCCGTCGCCGTCGCCGCGGTGCGCGCCGCGCTGGCTCAAGGGATGCCCGGCGTGCTCGGCATCCATCTGGAAGGCCCCCACATCGCGCCGGAACGCCGCGGCGTCCATGACGCGCGCTTCATCGCACCCCCCGACGCGGACGATCTCGCCCTGCTCGGCGGCCTCTCCGGCCTGCCGGCCCTGGTCACCCTGGCGCCGGAGGCGGTTCCGCCGGAGCCGATCCGCCGGCTCGCCGCCGCCGGCCTGCGCATCGCCGCCGGCCACAGCACCGCGACCTGGGTCCAGGCCAAGGCCGGCTTCGCCGCCGGCATCACCGGGGTGACCCACCTGTTCAACGCCATGAGCCCGCTCGGCTCCCGCGAGCCCGGCATGGTCGGGGCCGCGCTGGAGGACGATGCGGTCTGGTGCGGCATCATCGTCGATGGGCACCATGTCCATGACGCTTCCGTCCGTCTGGCCTGGAAGGCGAAGGCCCCCGGCCGGCTGTTCCTGGTGACCGACGCGATGCCGCCGGTCGGCGCTCCCGAAGATCACCCGGCCGGCAGTTTCCAGCTCTACGGCGAGGAGATCCGGGTGGAGGACGGGCGCTGCGTCACCGCCGACGGCACGCTGGCCGGTTCCGCCCTGGACATGGCGACGGCGGTGCGCAACGCCGTGGAACGGGTCGGCATCCCGCTGGACGAGGCGCTGCGCATGGCCTCCGCCTATCCGGCCGATTTCATGGGGATGGCGGGACGGCGCGGCCGCATCCGGCCCGGCCTGGCCGCCGACCTCGTGCATCTCGACGAGCGGCTGCGGGTGCGGGCGACCTGGATCAGCGGCAAAATGGCCGTTCCGTGAAACACCCCCTGCACGCGCGCGAAAATCTGTCGTATAGAGGCCGCAGAATTTTGACCCTCATACGCAGCATCGAGGAGAGTTACCCATGGACATCGCCCTGATGGTTCTGGCCGTCGTGTTCTTCTTCTGGCAGACCGTTTCCGAGTGATCGGGGTCCGGACATCCGGACAAGCGAAAGGGCGGCTCCCCGGCGGAGCCGCCCTTTCCGTTTCTGACCCATCAGTTCGGCCGCCGGATGGAGCCCTCAGTCGGCCAGCGCCCCGCCATGGATCTGCGGGTGTTCCAGCCGCGCATGGGCGGAGGCGACCAGCCTCAACGTCTCCATGATCGTTCCGATCGCCTCGTTCAGGTCGGCCCGGCCGGCCGGCACGGGCATTCCCGACAGGACCGATTCCAGATCGTCGGCGGCGTCCTGCAGGAGGACGCAGGCCTCCTCCAACTGGCGTTTGGCCGTTACGCCGTTTGCAGCATGCGACAAAGGCGCCTTCTGCATATTGCGATAGGCATTTTGATTTGCACTTTGCAGCGAAGCCCCGCGCCGTCCCTTCTGAAATCCCGTGATGAAGCCGAACATGGGCCCTCTCCCTTCCGTGTCGGAGGGTATAGAGCAAAAGCCGCGCCAATTTCGAAACATCGGCCGAAGGGATCACGCCTTGGGCCAAAGCCACGCCGCGCCGCGCATACCGCTTTCGGCGCCATGGCGCGCCCGGAGGAAGCGGGTGCGGGGGGCCGGGCTCAGCGCCCAGCGTCCCCACCGGGCCGGCACGGCCTCGTAGAGCCCCGGCAGCTCCGACAGGCCGCCGCCGACCACCACCGCGTCGGGGTCCAGCAGATTGATGACGGCGGCCAGCGCGCGGGCCAACGCATCGGCATGGCGGTCCAGCGTCGCCCGCGCCGGCGCGTCGCCGGCCGCGGCGCGGGCGGCGATCTCCGGCGGCGTCAGCGTTTCCCCCGTTCGCCATTGGTGCAGGCGGGCCAGTCCGGCGCCGCACAGCAGCGTCTCGATGCAGCCCTCCCGCCCGCAGCCGCAGGGCACGGGCGGGCCGTCCTCCGCCACCCGCCAGGGCAGCGGGTTGTGCCCCCACTCTCCGGCGAGCGCGTTGGCGCCGGGCAGGATGCGCCGGTCCGCGACGATCCCGCCGCCGACGCCGGTGCCCAGGATGATCCCGAAGACCAGCGGCGCCCCGGCGGCGGCGCCGTCCATCGCCTCCGACAGGACGAAGGCGTTGGCGTCGTTGGCGATGCGCACCGGACGCTCCAACGCCCGCGCCAGATCGGCGGCGAAGGGCCGCCCATCCAGCCAGGGCAGGTTGACCGCGCGCACGGTGCCCGCGGCGGCGTCGACGATTCCCGGCAGGCACAGGCCGACCGCGGCGTCCCGGCGGCCCGCCCCCGCCTCCAGCGTCGCCACGGTGGTCGCCAACGCTTCCAGCGTCTCCGCATAGCCGCGCGGCGTGTCGGCGCGGTGCCGCGCCCGCTCCGTACCGTCGGGTGCCAGAAGGGTGGCGGCGATCTTGGTGCCGCCCAGATCGACGCCGATTCGCATCGGACCCATGCCCATGACGGACTCCCAGCGCGGGTGGACAGTGAAGGGGGTGGAAAAAGCAGTCCCCCCTATAGCGCAGCGCTCCGCCCGAATCAGCCATCCCGACGCGCGCCTCCTCCATAAGAGGTGGCGGTCCCGTCCCTTTGCACCGTCGCAGGACGGCGGCGGACCACTAGAGTCAGGAGTGTCACTTCCATCAATTGGATTGCGCGCGCCCCCATGGACCGTTCCGCTCCGAAAGCCACGCCATCCTCGAATCGCTCTGCGGCGAAGGCGAAGCCCCAACCCCAGGCCGCCGGCCTGCGCCCCGACCAGACGGAGGTCTTCGACGGCCTTCTTCTGGCCCTGCTGGCGCGCAAACGGCTGCTGGTGCTGGTCGGCGAGGCCGGGTCCGGACGGGCCGCGGTCTTCCACCAGCTCGTCGAGCAGGTCGGCTCCGACGGGGCGCTGGTGCTTCCGGTCGCCGCCAGCGCCGGAGCGCAGGTGGAGGATCTGGTGTCCGCCGCCGGAGACGCCGCCCTGCCCTCCGACAGCGACGACCGCGACTTCGACACGCTGATCGAGGAGTTGGAGGAGCGGCTCGACCTCGCTGGCACCGGCCTGTTGGCGGTGGAGAACGCCGGCGTCCTCGCCGCCCCGACGCTGGCCGACCTGATCGACCTCACCCGCTCCGAGACGCCGAGCGGGCGTTTCCTCCAGGTCCTGCTCTGCGGCACGCCGGAGATGGAACGGACCCTGGCCCGCCCCGGACTGGCCGAGGCGGTGCGCGAACTCGGCGTGATCTACCGCATGACGCCCGGTGCCGGCCCGTCCGTCGCCCCCACCGCCGTCATTCCCTCCGCCGGCCCCTCCGTCTCCCCCGTTGCCGGGCCGGTGGCCGCCCCGCCGCGCGCCGCTCCCCCGCCGCCGCGCCGCGCCGCGGAGCGCGACGCCAACGACTGGCCGGCCAACGATTGGGACGCGCCGGACGGCTGGACGATCCCGGAAACCGGCGCCCCGGTCGCCGATCTGCCCGCCAAGCGCCCGCGCCGCCGCGCCGCGCTGGCCGGAGCGGCGATCACCACGCTGATCCTGCTGGGCGCCGCCGGCGCCGGCGTGGCCCTGACCGTTCCCGGTGCAACGCCCGAACGGGCGCTCGATTACGCCCGGCAGGGCTGGCAGGACCTCCGCAGCTTCGTGACGGAGCGGGTGCACAACCCGTTTACCGACGAGCCCAGCCTGGGCAGCCGCGGCCCCGACACGCTGGCGATCGCCCGGCCGCAGAACCCCTACCTCGCCTCCCTCCCCGCCGAGGCGGGTGTTCCGGTCGCCGGCCCCGCGCCGACCAGGGCCGACGCCCCGCCGCCCGCCGCGCGCACCATGAACGCCACGCCGGCCCCGAACCCGGCGACGACCCAAGCGCCGACACCGGCCCCCACCCCGACGATGGCGGCGAAGCCGGAACAGCCGCCCGTCGCTCCGGCGGCGCAATTGCCGAAACCGCCGGTGCCGGTGGCCGATCCGTTGGCTGCGGAGCACACCCAACCGCCCAAGCCGCGGGCGACCGAGTACCGCACGGAGCAAAGCGAAGGCCCGACCGGTTCCGCCACCCTGCCGCCGCTGGTCGATGAGCCGGCGCCCCAGATGGCCGCCCCGGTGATGCCCCAGCCCGCGCCCCCCACGGCGTCCACGCCCTTCTCGGCCAGCGACAACGGCCTGAACCCGCGCGTCCGCACCCTGGTCGATCAGGCCCGCCGGCAGATCGCCGCCAAGCTGCTGACCACGCCGCCGAACAACAACGCCTACGAGACGGTGTCGCGCCTGCGCGAGATCGCCCCGGCGACGCCGGAGATCCAGGAACTCCTGACGACCATGGAGGAGACCTACCGCCGCTGGGCTTCGCTGGCGGAGCGCGACGGCAATTGGGACGAGGCGCGGCGCTTCTACGAGCGCGCCCTGATCGTCGCCCCCAACACCGGCGACCTGCGCGACCGCATCAAGGCCGCCGGCGAAGGGCGCGTCCTGCCTGCGACACCCACGGCATCGGCGGCGCCCGGCACCCCGCCGGCGACTCCAGCCACCGCCGAGGCCAAGCCCGGCCTGGACAGCCGTGACGGCGCCATCGCCCTGATGCGCCGCACCGACGAGCTGAAGCGCGCGCTGGATGGCGGTGCCGATCCGAACAAGCGGGTGGACAACGGCAAGACCCTGCTGATGCTGGCCTCCGAACAGGGGCTGACCGACGCGGTGCGGCTGCTCATCGACCGCCGGGCCAAGACGGAGCTGCGCACCGCCGACGGCGCCACCGCGGTGATGTACGCCGCCTGGGGCGGGCACGAGGCGGTGATCCACGCGCTGGCCGCCGCCGGGGCCGAACTCGACGCCACCAACGACGACGGGAAGACCGCGCTGATGGCCGCCGCGGCCCGCGGCCATGAAGGGGTGGTGAAGATCCTGGTCGACCGCGGCGTGTCGGTGGACCGGGTGGCCACCCACGGCTGGTCGGCCCTGATGTACGCCGCCAACAACGGCCACGACCGCGTGGCCCGGATGCTGGTGGAGCGCGGCGCCAACCCGTTCCGCATGGACACCGCCGGAAACTCCGCCCTCACCCTCGGCGCGCTGCAGGGCCACATGCAGGTGGTCGAGGCGCTGAAGCCGCACTGACCGGCAAGCCAAGCAAAAAAAGACGGCGGGCGCCCCCAGGGACGCCCGCCGTTTTCGCATGTCGATCCTGCCGAACCCATCTTCTCCGAGCCGTTGCCCGTTCAGGCGGCTCTGATCTCCGCCAGGAAGCTCTCGATCTCCTTGCGCAGCGTTTCCGACTGGCGGGCCAGTTCGCCCGACGCGCTCATCACCTGACCGGCCGCCGCACCCGTCTCGCCTGCGGCCAGCGTGACCTCGGTGATGCTGCCGGAAACTTGGTGGGTGCCCGTCGCGGCCTCCTGGACGTTGCGGGAGATCTCGTTGGTCGCGGCGCCCTGCTCCTCGATGGCGGCGGCGATGGTTGTGGAGATCTCGTCGATCTGGCCGATGATGCCGCCGATGGCGGAGATGTCGCGCACCGCGCCGTCGGTCGCGCCCTGGATGGCGGCGATCTGGGCGGCGATCTCGTCGGTCGCCTTGGCGGTCTGGGAGGCGAGATGCTTCACCTCGCCGGCGACGACGGCGAAGCCCTTGCCGGCCTCGCCCGCCCGCGCCGCCTCGATGGTCGCGTTCAGGGCCAGCAGGTTGGTCTGGCTGGCGATGTTGGTGATGAGGCTGACCACCTCGCCGATCTTCTGCGCGGCCTCGACCAGACCGCGCACCGTCTCGTTGGTGCGGGTCGCCTGCTCGACCGCCTGCCCGGCGATCTGCGAGGAGCGCGACACCTGCGTCGCGATCTCGCGGATCGAACTGGCCATCTCCTCCGTGGCCGAGGCGACGGTCTGGACGTTGGCGCTGGTCTGCTCTGCCGCCGCCTGGACGGCGGTTGCCTGGATGTTGGTCCGTTCGGCCATGGAGGTCATGCTGTGGGCGGTGGCGTCCAGTTCGGACGCGGCGGCCGCCACCGTGCGCAGGGAGGCCGCGGAGGAGTCGCCGAAGCGGCTCACCAGCCGTTCCACGGCTTCCGCCCGGCGCTGCTTGGACGCCTGTTCCGCCGCCTGGGCGGCGGCCAGCCGGTCCGCCTCGATCAGGCCGTCCTTGAAAACCTGCACCGCGCGGGCCATGGCGCCCAGCTCGTCCTTGCGCTGCGCACCGTCCACGGCGACCGTCAACTCGCGTCCCGCCAGCCGGTTCATCACCCCGGTAAGCTGCTGGATCGGCTTGGAGACACCGGCGATGATCACCAATCCCATCGCGGCGCCGAGAAGGGTCACGATGGCAATGACGATGATGAGCAGCATCCTGCTCGACGCGTAGATCGCCTCGCCATGGTCGGCGGCGATGCGGCCGTTACGGATGTTGAATTCGGACAGTTCACGCATGAGCTCCTGGGCCTTGCGGAACTCGGCGCGCGAATCCCCCCGGTAAAGCTCGGTCGCTTCACTGTCGCGATTGGCGCGTGACAAAGGGAGAAGCTTCTGATTGCTCAGATTTTGATAACGCTCCCAGTGCCCCATGAGCTTCTGGAACGTCTCCATCTCGTAACCGGGAGTCAGCATGCCTTTATACTTGCGGGCGGCTTCCTGAAAATTTTCCAGGGCCGACCGCAAGCTCTTCTCCTCCTCGGCCTTCTGAGCAGGATCGGAAACCAAAATATGGGCAGACTCCAGAATGCGGTAGAATTCGAAATAGTCGGTGAGCCGGGAAATCTCGCCAACACTCGGCAGCCAGTTGTCGCGGATGTCTTTTCCCGCGTCATTCACCGTCGAAATGCGGTCGATGCTGAAAATACCCAAACCGATGATGAACATGACAAGTATGAAAAACGAAGAGGCAATCTTCGTTTTTATTGTTATGTTCGAAAGAACAGACATGCGACACTCCCTCCGCGGATTCACAGGACGATCAGCGTGATACTTTGTGCAGAAAGTTTGTTTTGATTGTTTCCCCTTAGGCGCGATGAGTTCCATCAGCGATGACGCGCGCGAGCACAACAGACATGCACGTCACGCAAGAACTTCCCAACGCGCGAGCACACAGGCCAAACGCTTGATTTGAACAACAGGCGATTGATGATGCTTCATCTGGATCAGATGGCCTTCAGGCACTTGCCGGTGCACGCCAATGCTAATCTGGACTGCGTCCAGTACGTTTGTTATATCACGGAATAAGTAAATCAGTCATTAAAGCGCTATGAAAGCTGCGATCTTTTTTGTTTTTATTTATTATCTCGGTGTTTTTATAAAGTTTCTCACTTGAGAAGCATTTGTTTCGCCGGAGACGTCACGGATCGCCAGGGGGTGCCAAAGGCGCAAAAAAAGCCCGCGGGCGCGTGATGCGCAACCGCGGGCTGAACCACGAAAAATTGCGGACTGGGACGGATCAGAGAGCGGCGAAGCGAGCCAGCATGGCCGCGTGCGAGCGGATGCCGTTGTGCAGGCACTTCACCTCGAACTTCTCGTTGGGCGAATGGATGCGGTCATCCTCCAGCCCGAAGCCGACGAAGATCGAATCGAAGCCCAGCGCCTGCCGGATGTAGCCGCCGACCGGGATCGACCCACCGCTGCCGACCAGCGCCGGCTTGTTGGCGAAGACGTCGCCCAGTCCCGCCATGGCGGCGCGCAGATAGGGGCTGTCGGTCGGCACCTGGACGCCCGGCGAGCGGCCGAACACCTTGATCTCCCAGCGCCCGTCGGCCGGTGTGCGCTCCTCCAGGAAGCTCCGGATGCCGGCCAGGATCTTCTCCGGGTCCTGGGCGGGCACGAGGCGGCAGGACAGCTTGGCCGAGGCCTTGGAGGCGATGACCGTCTTGGATCCCTCCCCGGTGTAGCCGCCCCAGATGCCGTTGATGTCGCAGGTCGGGCGCGACCACAGCCGCTCCAGCGCGCTGCGCCCGGCCTCCCCCGCCGGGGTCTTCAGCCCGACGCCGGCCAGGAAGGCGCTCTCGTCGAAGCCGAGGTCGCGCCACATCGCCTTCTCCTCATCCGTCGGCTCGGCCACGTCGTCGTAGAAGCCGGGGAAGCGGACGCGGCCGTCCTCGTCGTGGATCTGGCCGAGGATGCGGGTCAGCGCGTTGATCGGGTTCAGCACCGCGCCGCCGAACATGCCGGAATGCAGGTCGTGGCTCGGCCCATGCAGCGTCGCCTCGACGTAGAGCAGACCGCGCAGCCGCGTGGTGATGGCCGGGGTGTCGATGTTCCAGGCGTTGGTGTCGGTGATGACGCAGACGTCGGCCTTCAGCTCCTCCGCGTTGGCCTTCAGGAAGGGCAGCAGGTTGGGGCTGCCGGTCTCCTCCTCGCCCTCCAGCAGGACGGTCACGCGGATCGGCAGCGTGCCGTGCACGGCGTGCCAGGCGCGGAACGCCTCGATGAAGGTCATCACCTGGCCCTTGTCGTCCACGGCGCCGCGGGCGACGATGCGGCGGCCATGCTCGGCCTCGACGATGGCCGGCTCGAAGGGCGGGCTGTTCCACAGCTCCAGCGGCTCCGCCGGCTGCACGTCGTAATGGCCGTAATAGAGGATGTGCGGCACATCCTCACCGCCCGGCCCCGGATGGTGGGCGACGACCGCGGGATGGCCGGCCGTCTCGCGCACGGAGGCGTCGAAGCCCAGCCCGCTCAGCTCGCGGACCAGCCAGTCGGCGGCGCGGCGCACGTCGCCCTTGTAGGCCGGGTCGGTGCTGACGCTGGGGATGCGCAGCAGGTCGCAGAGGCGGCCAAGGGAGTCTTCGAAACTGCGGTCAACCTGCTGAAGAACGGGGTCGGCTGACAGGACGCTCGACATTCGGAACTGCCTTCGGTGTGAATGACTGGCACCGATGGTAGCGCATCGCGGTTCCGCGCCAAGCTCCACAAAGCGCAGGGGTGCCATCCTCGCGACGGCGGCGTTCCCGGTTCCCGCCACGGGAAGCACAGGATGGCGGGAGCACGGCTCCGCCCTCGCGAGGATGCCCTGGACGCAGGCGCGTCAGACGGTGAGATACCGCCGGACCTCGCTCTCCTCCAGCCCGTCGCGGCTGCCCGCCAGCATGACCTCGCCGCGCTCCATCACCGCCCAGTCGTCGGCCAGATCGCGGGCGAACTCGAAATACTGCTCCACCAGCAGGATCGCCATGGTGCCCTTGTCGCGCAGGTAGGCGATGGCCCGCCCGATGTCCTTGATGATGCTGGGCTGGATGCCCTCGGTCGGCTCGTCCAGCACCAGCAGCCGGGGCCGCGTCACCAGCGCCCGCCCGATGGCGAGCTGCTGCTGCTGCCCGCCCGACAGGTCGCCGCCACGGCGGTCCAGCATGGACTTGAGCACCGGAAACAGCTCGAACACCTCGTCGGGAATCGAGCGGTCGGCGCGCTTCAGCGGCGCGTAGCCGGTCAGCAGGTTCTCCCGCACCGTCAGCAGCGGGAAAATCTCGCGCCCCTGCGGGACATAGGCGATGCCGCGCCGCGCCCGCTCCGACGGGGCGAGTTTGGTGATGTCGCCGCCGTCCCAGGCGATGGTGCCGCCGGTCACCGGCTTCAGCCCGACGATGGCGCGCAGCAGCGAGGACTTGCCGACGCCGTTGCGCCCCAGCAGGCAGGTGACCTTTCCCACCTCCGCCGTCAGCGACACGCCGCGCAGCGCCTGCGCCGCGCCGTAATGGAGATCGACAGACCGTACGTCGAGCATGAAACTTCCTCTGATCCAAAACCCCTCTCCCGCCCCGGGAGAGGGAGGGCCCCATGCGCAGCATGGGAGGGTGAGGGTGCCGGCAAGAAACAGTGCCTTGATCCTCGCACGCTGCCGGCAAGAAACAGTGCCTTGATCCTCGCACGACCCTCACCCGCCCGCTGCGCGGGCACCCTCTCCCGGGACGGGAGAGGGATGATTGTTGGCGGTCACCGGCCCAGATAGACGTCGATGACCTGCTTGTTGGCGCTCACCGTGTCGAGCGAGCCTTCGGCCAGCACCGAGCCCTCGTGCAGCACCGTGACCTTCACGCCCAGTTCGCGGACGAAAACCATGTCGTGCTCCACGACGATCACCGAATGCTTGCCGGCGATGTCCTTCAGCAGATGGGCGGTCTGTTCCGTCTCGGCGTCGGTCATGCCGGCCACCGGCTCGTCGACCAGCAGCAGCTTCGGGTCCTGGGCCAGCAGCATGCCGATCTCCAGCCACTGCTTCTCGCCGTGCGACAGGCTGCCCGCCGGGCGGTCGCGCCGCGGCGACAGGCGGGTGATGTCGAGGATCTCCTCGATCCGCGCCCGGTCCTCCCGCGTCGCCGAGTAGGTCAGCGTCTTCAGCGGGCGGCGCGGCGCCTTCAGCGACAGTTCCAGATTGTCCCAGACCGTGTGCATCTCGAACACGGTGGGGCGCTGGAACTTGCGGCCGATGCCCAGGTTGGCGATGGCCGGCTCGCGCAGGCTGGTCAGGTCGGTGCGGCCCTCGAACAGGATGGTGCCGGTGTCGGGCCGGGTCTTGCCGGTGATGACGTCCATCATGGTCGTCTTGCCGGCGCCGTTCGGCCCGATGATCGCCCGCATCTCGCCCGGTTCGATGACCAGCGACAGGCTGTTCAGCGCCCGGAACCCGTCGAAGCTGACCGACACGCCGTCGAGATACAGCAGGGTGTCCTCGGTGCTCATCTCTCTCAGACTCCCTTCTGGTCCACCGGTTTGGCGGTGACCGTGGCGCGCGCCGGCAGCCGGTCGCGGAGCTGCGCCGCCAGACCGAGGATGCCCTTGGGCAGGAACAGGGTGACCAGGACGAACAGGCCGCCCAGCGCGAACAGCCAGAACTCCGGCAGCGCCGCCGTGAAGTAGCTCTTGCCGAAATTCACCAGCACCGCGCCCAGCACCGGCCCGGCCAGCGTGCCGCGCCCGCCGACGGCGACCCAGATCACCGCCTCGATGCTGCTGGCGGGGGAGAACTCCGACGGGTTGATGATGCCCACCTGCGGCACGTAGAGCGCGCCCGCCACGCCGGCCATGCAGGCCGACAGCGTCCAGGCGAACAGCTTGTAGCGGTCGGTCTCGTAGCCCAGGAAGCGCACCCGGCTCTCGGCGTCGCGCACGGCGATCAGCACCTTGCCCAGCTTGGACGCCACCACGGCCGAGGCCAGGACGTAGCCGGCGGCCAGCGCCACCACCGTCGCCACGAACAGCCCGACGCGGGTCGAGGCGGCCTGGATGTCGAAGCCCAGGATCTCCTTGAAGTCGGTCAGGCCGTTGTTGCCGCCAAAGCCCATGTCGTTGCGGAAGAAGGCCAGCATCAGCGCAAAGGTCAACGCTTGGGTGATGATCGACAGATAGACGCCGGTAACGCGCGAGCGGAAGGCGAACCAGCCGAAGGCGAAGGCGAGCAGGCCCGGCACCAGCATCACCATGATCGCGGCGAACCAGAACTGGTCGAAGCCGTGCCAGTACCAGGGCAGCTCCGTCCAGTTCAGGAAGACCATGAAGTCCGGCAGGTCGGCGTTGCCGTACATCCCGCGCGAGCCGATCTGCCGCATCAGGTACATGCCCATGGCGTAGCCGCCGAGCGTGAAGAAGGCGGCGTGGCCCAGCGACAGGATGCCGACGAAGCCCCAGACGAGGTCGAGCGACAGCGCCAGCAGGGCGAAGCACAGATACTTGCCGAGCAGCGCCACCGTGTGGGTGGACAGGTGCCACGGCGAGTCCGGGGCGGTGCCCAGCGCCATGACCGGAACCGCCACAGCCAGCACCGCCAGGACGGTCAGCAGAACGCCGGCCTTCTTGTCCAGGCCCATCAGGAAGAAACGGGTCAGCATCGGATCAGGCCTCCACCGCCCGGCCCTTCAGCGCGAACAGGCCGCGCGGACGCCGTTGGATGAACAGGATGATGAAGATCAGCACCAGGATCTTGCCCAGCACCGCGCCCGCGTAGGGCTCCAGGAACTTGTTGACGCCGCCGAGCGCCAGCGCGCCGACCAGCGTTCCCCACAGGTTGCCCACCCCGCCGAACACCACGACCATGAAGCTGTCGATGATGTAGCCCTGGCCCAGGTTGGGGCTGACGTTGTCGATCTGGCTCAGCGCCACCCCGGCCAGACCGGCGATGCCGGAGCCGAGCCCGAAGGTCAGCGCATCCACCCGCGCGGTGCGGATGCCCATGGCGTTGGCCATGCTGCGGTTCTGGGTGACGGCGCGGATGCTCAGCCCGAACCACGTCTTGCGCAGCGCCACCAGCAGCGCGCCGAAGACGAGGAAGGCGAAGACGACGATCCACAGCCGCCCGTAGGTGATGGTCAGCCCGCCCAGCTCGAAGGCGCCGGACATCCAGGAGGGGGCGCCGACCTCGCGGTTCGTCGGCCCGAAGATGGAGCGCACCGCCTGCTGGAGCGCCAGCGACAGGCCCCAGGTCGCCAGCAGCGTTTCCAGCGGACGCCCGTAGAGCCAGCGGATCACGCTGCGCTCGATGGCGACGCCGACCGCGCCGGAGACCAGGAAGGCGACGGGTAGAGCCACCAGAATGGAGAAATCGAACAGGCCCGGCGCCCACTGGCGGAAGGCCTCCTGCACCAGGAAGGTGGCGTAGGCGCCGATCATCACCATCTCGCCATGCGCCATGTTGATGACGCCCATGACGCCGAAGGTGACGGCCAGCCCGATCGCCGCCAGCAGCAGCACCGAGCCGAGCGACAGGCCGTACCACAGGTTCTGCGCCGCCCCCCACAGGGCGAGCCGCTGCTCGACGGAGGCGATGGCCTTCGTCGCAGCGTCCTTCACCGCGTCGCTTCCCGTGTTGGCCGCGCCGTTCAGCAGGGCCCGCGCGTCCTGGTCTCCACGCTCCTGAAGCACCGCGACGGCGGCGATCTTGTCGGCGTCGGGCGCGTCCCCGGCCAGCAGGACGGAGGCCCGCGCCTGGGTCATCGCGCGGCGGACGCGCTCATCGGTTTCCTTGCCCAGCGCCGTGTTCAGCGCGTCCAGCGCGTTGGCGTCGCGGCTCTTGAACACCGCCTCGGCGGCCTGCCGGCGCGTGTTGGCGTCGGGGCTCATCAGGGTGAGCGCGCCGAGCGTCGCGCTGATCGTGCGGCGCAAAGCATTGTTGATGCGAATTTTCTCGACCGCGTTGCGGTCCGCCTCGCCCAGCGCGGCGCCAGTCAACGGGTCGGTCAGGGCGTAGCCGTTGCCGGCGCGCTTGGCGACGACCACGGCGCCGTCAGCCTTGCGGACATGCAGATCGCCGGCTTGCAGGGCCTCGATCACCGGCACGACGGCGGGATCACCCGTCTCGGCCAGCCCGGCGATGGCCTTTTCGGTCTCGGCGTAGCTGCCGGCGCCCAGGCCGCGGACCAGCGGTGCCAGATCAGCGGCGCCCAGATTGGCGGAGAAGGCGGACGGTGCGGCCAGCGCCAGAAACGCGGCCAGCAGCCAGCAGAATGCGCGGTGCATCGCGGTTCCTGTGATGTGTCGGAAGTCGTTGGGGGCGTTTTTGAGTGGGAAGGGGCTGCNCCCCTCCTCGTCCGTCCGTCCCGTCCCGTCCCGTCCGCGCAGGAGAGGGAACAATCCCCTCCCCTGCGTCAGCGCGGGGAGGGTTAGGGAGGGGGCATCACGCAGCCAGTCACCAAAAGGTGTTCAGACGGTCCTCACGACCCCTTGCCGCCGCACTTGCCGGTCTTCACGTTGAAGTTGCCGCAGGACATCGGGGCGCGCCAATCGGAGATCAGGTCCTTGCTGTCCGGCAGGAAGTCCGACCACTCGTCGCCGGCCACGAGGCCCGGCGTCTTGGAAACGGTCTCGAACTGGCCGTTCTCCTGCACTTCGCCGATCAGCACCGGCTTGGTGATGTGGTGGTTCGGCAGCATGGCCGAATAGCCGCCGGTCAGGTTCGGCACGGCGACGCCGACGAGGCTGTCGATCACGGCGTTGCTGTCGGTGGTGCCGGCCTTCTCGACCGCCTTCACCCACATGTTGAAGCCGATGTAGTGGGCCTCCATCGGGTCGTTGGTGACGCGCTTGTCGTTCTTGGTGTAGGCCTGCCACTTCTTGATGAAGTCGCCGTTCTCCGGCGTGTCCACCGACATGAAGTAGTTCCAGGCGGCGAGATGCCCGACCAGCGGCTTCGTGTCGATGCCGGCCAGCTCCTCCTCACCCACGGAGAAGGCGACGACCGGGATGTCCTGCGCCTTGACGCCCTGGTTGCCCAGCTCCTTGTAGAAGGGGACGTTGGCGTCGCCGTTGATGGTTGAGACGACGGCGGTCTTCTTACCGGCGGAGCCGAACTTCTTGATGTCGGCAACGATGTTCTGCCAGTCGGCATGGCCGAACGGCGTGTAGTTGATCATGATGTCCTCGGACTTCACGCCCTTGGACTTCAGATAGGTCTCCAGGATCTTGTTGGTCGTGCGCGGGTAGACGTAGTCGGTGCCGGCCAGCACCCAGCGCTGCACGCCTTCCTTCTCCGCCAGATAGTCGACGGCGGGGATGGCCTGCTGGTTCGGGGCCGCACCGGTGTAGAAGACGTTGCGCGAGGACTCCTCGCCCTCATACTGCACCGGGTAGAACAGGACGCTGTTCAGCTCCTCGAACACCGGCAGGACGGACTTGCGGCTGACCGAGGTCCAGCAGCCGAACACCGCGGCCACCTTGTCCTTGCTGATCAGCTCGCGCGCCTTCTCGGCGAACAGGGGCCAGTTGGAGGCGGGATCGACGACGACCGGCTCCAGCTTCTTGCCGAGAACGCCGCCTTTCTTGTTCTGCTCTTCGATGAGCATCAGCATGACGTCCTTCAGCGTGGTCTCGCTGATCGCCATGGTGCCCGACAGGGAATGGAGGATGCCAACCTTGATGGTGTCCTGGGCCGACGCCGGGGCGGCGAAGCCCGCGGCGAACGTGACGGCAAGACCCGCGGCCGCCGCAAGGGTGCGACCGGTCTTGAAGCCCGACTGGAACCCCGTCTTCAACATTGTGAATACCCCCCGTTCTTTGGTCTAGCGCCCGCCTCAGGCGCCCGGGGGTGTCCTTCGCAAATGTGATGCCACGACACGTCGACAGGAGGGCCGGTCAAGGAATCCGCAGCGATTTGCAGCCCAGTATTCGCTTACGAATTATGCATGCCTCCCTTTTTATGATCGAATTTTACTCACTTCCGCCAGAATGGTTGATTTTTAGGCAGTCAATCACACCGAAGACCGATGCCGTTCGACACAGACCGCCAGCACCTCATCCAAAGGTCGTGCCCACCACCGGCGCGAGAATATTTCGACCTCGGAATAGCCTTGGAATCCAACGGCTTCCACCCAACCACGGATCATTGGTATATCAATCATTCCGTCGCCCATCATGCCCCGGTCCTCCAGCAGGTCGGCGGTCGGCACCAGCCAATCGCACACATGGAAGGCACACAGGCGATTCCGGCCCGCCCGGCGGATCTGAGCCTCCAGTTCCGGGTCCCACCAGACGTGGTAGACGTCCAACGCCACACCCAGCGCGCCGGTTCCCTGCGGGTCCAGCCGGTCGCAAAGGTCGAGCGCGTGGCCCATCGTGTTCACGCAGGCCCGGTCGGCGGCGTACATCGGGTGCAGCGGCTCGATGGCGAGCGGCATCTCGGCGCCGCGGGCGTGCTCCAGCAGTTCGGCGATGCCGTCCTCCACCTGGGCGCGGGCCAGGGCGATGTCCTTGGACGGCGGGGAGCCGGGGCGGGAGAATTGCGGCAGCCCGCCGACCACCAGCACGAGGCAGGGAGCGCCCAGCGCCACCGCCTCGTCCACCGCGCGGCGGTTGTCGTCGCGCACCTCGGCCCGGCGGTCGGGATCGGCGGGGAACATGCCGCCGCGGCAATAGCCGGACAGCTCCAGCCCCAGCTCCTTCACGGCCCGGACGGCGCGGTCCAGCCCCACCGCGGCCACCTGATCCCGCCAGGGTGAGACGGCGCGGATGCCCTGGCGGGCGCAGGCGTCGAAGATCTGCAGCAGGTCGCCCTGCTTGCGCACCGTGGCCGTGTTGATGGACAGCCAGCGATGATCGCCGGAGAAGTCGCGCATGATCGTGGTCCTTTTCGTTCTCGCCCCCTCTCCCCTCTGGGGAGAGGGCTGGGGTGAGGGGGTCCCGCGATGCCTGAGCGTACGGTCCCCCGAGAACCCCCTCACCCGGCGCCTTCGGCGCCACCCTCTCCCCAGAGGGGAGAGGGGCTTATCCCCTCACACCGCTTCGATGCCGCGGACGGCCAGGACGTCGGCCATGCGCCACACCGCCTCTTCCGGGTCGCGCAGCAGCCCGGCCTTGTCGGCCAGCCGGAAAATCTCGGCCAGATGCAGGGTGGAGCGCGTGCCCTCCTGCCCGCCGATCATCGTGAAATGGTCCTGGTGGCCGTTCAGGTAGGCCATAAAGACCACGCCGGTCTTGTAGAAGCGGGTCGGCGCCTTGAAGATGTGGCGGGACAGCGGGACGGTCGGCTCCAGGATTTCGTGGAAGCGCCCCTCCTCGCCCGCCGCCAGCTCGGCCAAGGCCGCCGCCGCCGCCGGGGCGATGGCGTCGAAGATGCCCAGCAGGGCGTCGGAATGGCCCTCCGCGTCGCCGGCGATCAGCTCCGCGTAGTTGAAGTCGTCGCCGGTGTACATGCGCACGCCGGGAGCCAGCCGGCGGCGCATGACAATCTCCTTGTCCTTGTCGAGCAGGGAGATCTTCACCCCGTCGACCTTGGCCGCGAAGTCGTTGATGATGCCGACCGCCGTGTCGAGCGCCACCGGGAACTCGTTGGTCCCCCAATAGCCGGCCAGCGCCGGGTCGAACATGTCGCCCAGCCAGTGGATGATCACCGGGCTGCGCACCTGGGAGAGGATGCGGCTGTAGACGCGGACGTAATCCTCCGGCCCCTTGGCCACGCGCGCGAGCGCGCGCGACGCCATCAGGATCACCCGTCCGCCAAGGTCCTCCACAGCGGCGACCTGAGTCTCATAGGCGCGGATCACGTCGTCCAGCGAGCGCGCGTCCTCCGGCGCCAGATGGTCGGTGCCCGCCCCGCAGGCGATCAGCGCGTTGCCGCGCGCCTTCGCCGCGGTCAGGGAGCGCCGGATCAGCTCCAGCGAGGCGTTCCAGTCCAGCCCCATGCCGCGCTGCGCGGTGTCCATCGCCTCGGCCACGCCGAAGCCGAGGTCCCACAAATGCTCGCGGAAGGCGATGGTGCGGTCCCAGTCGATGGCCGGGGTCAGCCAGGGGTCGTTGTCGGCCAGCGGATCGGCCACCATGTGGGCGGCGGCGTAGGCCACGCGGTTCAAGGGCCGGTCGGTGCGGGCGGGGAAGCCCCGCGCCGGGGCGACCTCGTAGCTTTCCAGCGAGCGGTCGGCGCGCGGCAGCTTGATGGTCAGTGCCATGGACGGAGTCTCCGGTCAGGCGGTCAGCGAGGGAACGTCGACCCAGCGGCGCTCCTTCCAGCTCTTCAGCGCGGCCTCCACGAGCTGCACGCCCTTGGCGCCCTCGATCAAGCCATGGTCGAAGGGGGCGTCCTCGACGACGTGGCGGATGAAGGATTCCCACTGCGTCTTGAAGCCGTTGTCGGTCGGCTGGTTGTCGGGCACCGGCTGCCACGTCGCGTAGAAGTCCATGGTCTGCTTCTGGTCGGGGTTCCACACCGGGCGCGGCGTGCCCTGGCGCGGCTGGATCACGCAGTCGCTCAAGCCCGCGACCGCCGAGCCATGGGTGCCGTCCACCTGGAAGGTCACCAGATCGTCGCGGTACACCCGCGTCGCCCAGGAGGAGTTGATGTGGGCGATGACGCCGCCCTCCAGCTCGAAGGTGGCGTAGGCCGCGTCGTCGGCGGTGGCCTGATAGCGCTTGCCCTGCTCGTCCCAGCGCTCCGGGATGTGGATGGCGCCCAGGCAGGAGACGCTCTTCACCTGTCCGAACAGGTTGTCGAGCACGTAGCGCCAGTGGCAGACCATGTCGAGGATGATGCCGCCACCGTCCTCCTCCCGGTAATTCCAGGAGGGGCGCTGCGCCGGCTGCCAGTCGCCCTCGAACACCCAATAGCCGAACTCGCCGCGCACCGAGAGGATCTTCCCGAAGAAGCCGCTGTCGCGCAGCATCTTCAGCTTCTGCAAGCCGGGCAGGAACAGCTTATCCTGCACGGTGCCATTCTTCACCCCGGCCTCCTCGGCCAGCCGGACGACGCGCAGCGCCTCCTCCAGGTTGGTGGCGATGGGCTTCTCGCAATAGACGTGCTTGCCGGCGCGGATCGCCGCCTCCAGCAGCGTCGGCCGCATCTGGGTGGTGCCGGCGTCGAAGAAGATCGTGTCGTCGGGGTTCGCCAGGGCCGCGTCCAGATTGTCGGTCCAGCGCTCCACGCCGTGGCGCTGGGCCAGCTCGCGGATCTTCTCGGCGTTGCGCCCGACCAGGATGGGGTCCGGCATGACGCGGGACCCGTCGGACAGCGTGACGCCGCCTTGCGCCCGGATGGCGAGGATCGACCGGATCAGGTGCTGGTTCATGCCCATGCGGCCGGTCACGCCATGCATGATGATACCAAGGCGCTTCGTGCTCATGTCGGGGACTCCCTAGGGGATTATTCGTTCTGTAGAGGGGACAGGCGGTCCCATCGGGGCTGCGCCGCGCTGGCGAAGCCGGGGACGGCCAGGGTTTCGGTCGGCAGGCTGCCGCCCGCCGTGGCGAGGCGGACGGTGCCGTCCCGCCGGGTGTAGAAGCCGGGATGCGCGCCGAGGAAGGCGTCGGCCTCCGGCGCTCCGTCGAAGCCGTTTCCGTACTGATGGCCGTTGCGCTCCGCGTCGGCGATGCCGAGCAGCGCGACCAGGGCCGTGTCCTGCTGCACCGCCAGCCCGGCCTGACAGGTCAGGTCCTCCGCGGCGATGAAGTGCGGCGCGCCCCAGGCCTCGCAGCGCGCCCGGTTCAGGACGGCCTTGTAGAGACCCTTGCAGGACTTGGACGACACACCGCGGTAGCCGGCGGCGCGGGCGCGCGGGAAGGCGTCGTAGCCGTCGTCGGACTCGTCGATGATGAAGGGGATGCGTTCCGCCACGGCGCCCAGCGGCGCCTCCAGCGCGCGCTCCCGCGCCACCGGCTGCTCGATGTAGAGCAGGCGCCCGCGGAACCCGGCCAGCGCCGGGTCGCGCTCCAGCCCCGCCACGAAGGCGTTAAGGGCCGCGGCGTCCGCGTATTGCTCGTTGCCGTCCAGCGTGGCGCGATAGTCGCCCGCCGCCGCGTCCAGCACGCCGGCGATCTCGGCCAAGCGCGCGAGATCGGCGGACGGATCGCCGCCCAGCTTGATCTTGAAGCGCCCCAGCCGCTCCCGCGCCAGCAGGTCGCGCAGGGCCTGCGGCTCGTCGAGCAGCCCGACCGTGTGGCGGAGCGCAACGGACGGCCGCACCTCCAGCCCGGTGAGAAAACCGTCCAGGTCGAAGTCCGCCAAGTCCGGCGTCAGCCGCGCGTCGATCCCGGCGCGGTTCGCCTGCATGCCGGTGAAGAAATCCGTGTTCAGGACCCGCAGCAGCCCGTCCAGCACCGCCTTGTCGATCAGCGCCGGCCCGTAGGCGGCCGTCAGGTCGGGCAACCCGGCGGCGCGGCAGGCCGCCCGCTGAGTCTCGTAGGCCGCCGCATGGTGGCCGAAGGCGGTGTCCGTGCGATCCGTCCCGTAGGCGTCGCGGGCGAGGCGCAGGGAGCGGCGCAGGCCGTCCACCGTCTCGTCCGGGCTGCGGTCCGGGCGTTTGTCGAACCACTTCGGCATCATCATCTCGGCGGTGCCGCCCCACGCTTCGCCGACGCCGTTCACATGGACCAGGGCACGAACGAAGGCCTGGGGTGCCGCCTCCACCGTCACGCTGCCGAAGCGGAAGGGCTTCACGAAGTGGACGGGGCGTTCGTACAGGCCGATGGCTCGGATGGTGAGGACGGGTGCATTGCCCCCACCCTTCCCGCTTTGCGGGCCCCTTCCCTCCCCCGCTGACGCAGGGGAGGGAGCTGATTCCCCTCCCCTGCGAAGCTCTCGCGCAAACCTATGGTTTGCGCTGACGCGGCAGGCGGACCTTTGGTCCGCCGAGAGCGGGGGAGGGTTAGGGAGGGGGCAAGACTCAGCCATCACCACACGCCCCCTCAGTCCAGATGCCCTTGGGCGTTGAAATGCGCCCGGATGCGCTGGGTCAGCTCGATGAAGACCGGGTGCCCCATGACATCCAGCGAACGCGGGCGGGGCAGCGGCACCTCGTAGGTCGCGGCGATGGCGCCGGGACGCTCCGACATCACCATCACCCGGTCTGCCAGGAACACCGCCTCGGGGATCGAGTGGGTGATCAGCAGAACCGTCTTGCCCGTCTCGTGCTGGATGCGTTGCAGCTCGACGTTCATCTTCTCCCGCGTCATGGCGTCAAGCGCGCCGAACGGCTCGTCCATCAGCAGGATCTTCGGGTCGTGGACCAGCGCCCGGCACAGCGAGGCGCGCTGCTGCATGCCGCCGGAGAGCTGCCAGGGGTACTTGTTCTCGAACCCCTCCAGCCCGGTCATGCGGATCAGGGCGCGGGCGCGCTCCAGATACTTGTCGCGCGGCAGGCCGCGGACCTCCACCGGCATCATGATGTTGCGCAGCACCGTCCGCCAGGCGAGCAGCACCGGGCTCTGGAACACGATGCCCACATCGTCGTGCGGCTCGGTCACCGTGGTGCCTTCGATGGTGATGGCGCCCTCGCTGACCGGCAGCAGGCCGGCGACCAGCTTCAGCAGCGTGGACTTGCCGCAGCCGGACGGGCCGACCACCACCAGGAATTCGCCGTCCCGAACGTCGAAGGTGATCGGGCGCAGGGACGGCACCTCCCCGTCGCGGGTGCGGTAGGTCTTGGTCACGCCGTCGATCTGGATCAGGGTCTTTTGCGACAGGCGGGCCGTTTCGGCCGATCCGACGACTTTCAACTGGGGCTGAGCCATGTCCCTGCTCTCCTGTCCGTTCGGCCTCACTGGCCCGCCGCGGCGGGATCGGGGAGGAAGTCGCGGGTGTAGAAGGCCTTCGGGTTCTTCTTCGCCGCGGCGTCCAGACCGCCGTATTCGACCAGCAGGTCCACGGTCTCGGCCATGTTGGCGTCGGTGACGCGGAAGGGCCGTTGCCCCTTGGTCTCCGCCGTGCGGTAGAGCGGCGTGGTCAGCTCGAAGCCCTCCAGCAGGGTGGCTTCCTGGCCGCCCTTGGGGTTGGCCTTGAGGATGGCGGCCACGGCCTCCTTCGGATTCTTCTCAGCCCCTTCGACCGCCTTGGTCGTCGCGGCCATGAAGCGCTTCACGAGGTCCGGCTTGTCCTTCAGCGTGTCGGTGTGGGCGATGATGCCGGAGGAGACCATGTTGACGCCGTAATCGGCGAAGCGGATCGGCGTCACCGACTTGCCGGTGGCATCCTTGATCTTCATGCTCTGGTCCATGACGTAGCCCAGCAGCAGGTCCGCCTGCCCGTTGATGACGGCATTCAGCTTGGTCTGGGCGTCGCCCGACACGACGCGGAAATCGCTGTCCTTCAGGCCGGTCTTCTTCAGGAACAGCGGCCAGATCTGGGACATGCTGTCCCCCGGCGTCATGGCGACGGTCTTGCCCTTGATGTCCTCGGGCTTGCGGATGTTCTTGTCGGTGAAGCCCATGGCCGACATCGGGCTGGTCTGGAGCAGCACGCCGGGCGAGGTGACCGGGGCGCCCTTCACCGCCGCCTTCATCATGGTCGGCACGTCGACGTAACCGAAATCGACGGTCTTCGCGGCCACCGCCTGGGTCGTCACCGCCGACCCGCGGCCCTCCTGGATTTCCAGGTCGATGCCCTCGGCTTCGTACAGGCCCTTGTCCTTGCCGTAGTAGAAGGGGGCGTGCTCGCCATACACGTACCAGTTCAGCATCAGCACGACCTTGTCCGCGGCCTGGGCCGGAAGCGTCGTGGCCGTGAGGGCGCAGAGCGCCGCGAAGAGCGTCCGTTTCATCTCGTCTCCTCCCGAAGGGTATCCGGCGTCGCTGTTGGTTTTGTTGTCGGCGTTACGACGTCGGGATGTAGTTGTGGCGTTGGCTCGCGTGCCAGGGGATGGCGAGCCGCTCGATCACGTCGATGACCCAGAAAAGCACCACCCCGATCAGCGCCAGCACCACCAGGGCCGCGAACATCAGGGGAAGTTCGAAATTGCCGATGGAGCGTTGCAGGACGAAGCCGATGCCGGAATTCGCCCCGACGAACTCCCCCACCACGGCGCCCACCACGGCCAGCGTGATCGACACCTTCAGGCCGGCGAAGATGGCCGGCATGGCGTGCGGCAGGCTGACCATGCGGAAGGTCTGAAGGCGCGTCGCCTTCATGGACTTGGCAAGGTCCATCATGTCGCCGTCCACCGACTTGAAGCCCTGCACCGCCGATACGACGATGGGGAAGAAAGCCAGCAGGAAGGCGGAGATCACCTTGGGCAGCAGCCCGAAGCCGAACCACACCACGAACAGCGGCGCGATGGCGACCTTCGGGATCGACTGCGAGAAGACCAGCAGCGGGTAGACGTAGGATTCCACCGTCTTCGACCCGGCGATCAGCATGGCGATGGGAATGCCGAACAGCACCGACAGGGCGAAGCCGCCCAAGGTCGCCAGCGTGGTCGGCACCGACGCCGCCAGGAGCTGGTCCCAATCCGCGGCGAGGGCCAAGGCCACGTCGCCCGGTTTCGGTATCAGATAGGGCGGGATCGCGAAGATCCGCACCGACAGGTCCCACAGGACGGTCAGGACCACCAGGAACAGCACCGGCCGGAACCAGCCGGAATTGAGCAAACGCAGCAGCGTGGCACCCGCCCCGCCCCGTCGCGCCGCCGTTCCCGAAGCGGGACCGCCACGGGACGCATTCCCGTGAGCCGCCGCATCGACAGCCATCGCTCCTCCTCCCCGGTCGTTGCGGCGCCGACGTGAGGCGCTCTTTTAACCGGCTGGTTAAAAGTAAGCCCGGCGCGGCAAAGCGGTCAACCCTGCCAAAGAGGTAGGACGGATGGTCAGGTATGCGGATTATTCATGATGAAACCACCGGCGGCTCAAGCCCGCAGCGACGACAGGATCAGCTCCACCATATGGTCCAGCCGCTCCGCCTTGGCCTCCTCGGCGAGCAGGTCGCGGCCGAAGATGACCGACAGGGTGTGGACGTTGGACAGGTAGAAGTAGGACTGCCCGGCGATGGAGATGTAGAGCTGCACCGGGTCCACCCCCGTCCGAAAAATACCGGTGGCGACGCCGCGCGCCAGCACGTCGGCGATCATCTGCACGAAGGGCGAATGCATGGCGTGCACCTTGTCGGAGGTCTTCAGCAACTCCGCCCGGTGCAGATTCTCGATGTTCAGCAGCGCCATGAACTCGGGATGGTCGAGGAAATACTGCCAAGTGAAGTGGATCAGCCGGGCGATGGCGGCGGGCGGGTCCAGCGTCTCCAGGCTCAGCGTGCGTTCGGTGGCGCGGATGTGCGCGTAGGCGCCCTCCAGCACGGTCAGGTACAGGCTCTCCTTGTTGCCGACATGGTAGTAGAGCATGCGCTTGTTGGTGCCGGCGACCTCGGCGATCCGCTCCACGCGGGCGCCGCCCAGCCCATGGCGCGCGAACTCCTCCGTCGCGGCGGCGAGGATGCGCGCGCGGGTGCCCTCCGGGTCGCGGGTGACCTTCGCGGCCTTGGCCGGCTTAATTGGGGCCGGCTTGGCTGCGGAAGCGGTCTTCTTCGGGTCGGTCAGCGTGTCCATCCAGGCCGGGTCCTCGCATGGCGCGGCCGGAGGGCGAGCCGCAATGCGTTCCAATGTGGAGCATATCAGCCGAAACGGAAAGACGAAGCGGCGTTACCGACTCAAGAGCGTCGCGCCGCGCCAGATGCCGGGCTGCATCGCGCCGGTGGTGTCGATGGCCGCTCCCGGACCGTCCTGGATGCCGCCGCGGAACTGCCCGACATGGCGGGTGCCGCCGCGCATCGACAATTCGCCCGGCCCCGCCGGAAGCCGGTCCACCACCACGCCGCTGAACCGCTCGCCGTTGGTGAAGGCCAACTCGCCGTGGCCGTCCACGCGGCCCTGGCGGACCTCGCCGGCGTAGGAATCGCCGTTGGCGAAGCGGTAAACGCCCGGCCCGTTCGGCACGGCGTTCACGAAGGTCCCCTCGAAGCGGTCGCCGGACGGAAAACCCAGGACGCCGTAGCCGGACATCTGGTCGTCCTTCCACTCTCCCTCATAGACCTGCCCGTTGGCGAAGCGGTAGACGCCGACGCCGTTGCGGCTGATCGTTCCCTGGATGGAGAAATTGCCCAGACCGCGGTTCCACGCTCCCTCGTAGACGTCGCCGTTGGGGCGAGTGGTGTGGTCGGCGTCTCTCAAGGCACGACGACCGGGTCCGTACCGGAGGTGGAGCGCCCCGCGGCGCTTTGCCCGCTGATGTCCGGCAAAGCCGCCAGCCGCGTCGGACCGGTCGTGCCGGACAACGCGCCGGCCACCGGATCGACATCGTTGCGAACCACCGTGGGCGGCGGGTAGGCGTTGGGCGCCGCACCACCCATGGACACCGCCTCGCCCGACCGGCCGGCCAGTGTCCCCGTGGTGACGTAGCCCTCCTGCCCCGACGAATCCCGCACCAGCACCCAGCCGGAGTCGGGCGCCGCCTGGAGCAGCGTCACCCGCTGCCCCTGCTCCAGATCGCGCAGGCTGCGGGCGCCCAGCACCGGGCGGGCGAACAGGTTGGCGTCGCGTGCCACGGTATAGACACCGGGAGCCAGCATCGCCGGCTGGGGCGGTTGCTGGGGCGTCGTCGGTTGGGCGGAGGCGACCGGCACCTCCTCCGACTTGGCGAGGTTGCTGGAGAAGGCGAAGCCGGTCTTGCCGTCCTGCTCGACGCGCAGCCAGCCGCCGTTGCGCCGGGTCCGCCCGGTGACCGTGACCTCGCTGTCGTGGCGCAGCGTGCCGACGACCGCCGCCTTGGTGTCGGGACCGGCGCGCAGGTTGGTGTCGCGCGTCACCACCCGCTTCTCGTTCAGCGGGTCCACCTCGACCTCGGCGACCGCCAGGGCGGCGGGCTTTTCCTCCGCCTTCTGCGGCAGCGGCTTGGGTTCGATTGACTTGGGCTCGACTGACTTGGGTTCGATTGGCTTGGATTCGGCCGGCTTCGGTTCGGGGGCCGTCGCCTCCACGGCGGGCGGCGCCTCCTCAGTCCGGGCAACGACGGGGGCGGACGGCGCGTGCGGGCCGGGCACCAGCACGAGATCCGTGCCCAGCCGGTCCTGGAGCCAGGGATGCTGCGTCCCGCGGGTGCGTCCGACGACGGTGCGGGCGACCTCGGCCAGCGCGTCGCGCAGCGGCACGCCCGGCTTGACCATCTCCTGCGCCAGGGCGGTGGAGAAAACGTCCGCTCCCTTGCCCGGCGGCGAGGCGGGCGGCGTGCCGGGCCGGTGCGAGTAGACGACGAACAGGTTGTCGAGCGCCGCCGGGGCCGCCAGCGCCGGCTTCACGGACCGCCCCTCCTCGCCCATCGCCGACGCCAGCCGGTCGGCCAGCGGATGGGCGGGCACCGGGTCGAACACGGCGACGGCCTTGCGCCCGCTGCGCTGAATTTCCTTCAGCGCGTAGTCCAGCTCGATGGTGTCGAAGATCACGTCGTATTCGGAGCCGGGCTTGGCATCCACCGGCACCAGGAAGCCCTTGGCCGACAGGCTCAGCGCCACGCCGGAGTAATAGAGGAAGCCCAGGCCGGCCTGCCCCAGAGCGTCCTGGAAACGGCTCAACGCCGCGACCATGCCGCGGTGGTCGAGGTTCTCGGCGGCAGTGACGGTGAAGCCGGCGCGGCGCAGCGCGTCGGCGACGACCGCCGTGTTGGCGCCCACCCCGGCGGCCGGGCCACCCTCCTGGTACTGCGCGTTGCCGATCACCAGCGCGACGCGCTTGTCGTCGGCGAACGCCAGGGGGGCAAAGGCAACGTTCGCCGTCACCAGGACCAGCGCAACAGTCCAAACGGCGCTCCGGGGCCAGCGCAACACGTCGATACCCTCCACCTGATCTTCTCTTTGACCACCCCTTTAGGGAGTCTCAGGCCACGGCGGCTGTAACGAATTTGGTCGAAGCAGTCGCCGGCCTTCCGTTGTCGGGCCGTCCGGTCCGCAGATCGCCAAGCCTTGAACAGCCAAGTCTAGCGCATTGGCCCAACACCAATTTCTGCAATTTCGGGGGCGCCGTGGTCCCATCCGCAGACGGTGCGTCCCACCAACGAACGCAAGCGGAGTCAGTTGAGGTCGCGGGCCACCCGCAACCCGTCGGCGAAATAGCGCACGTCCGCGTCGTAGCCGATGCGGGCGGTGACGGCGATGGCGTCCTGCCCATCCCGCCAGGAGCCGCCGCGCAACACCCGCTTGCGGCAATCACCCTCCGTCCAGGCGCTGCCGTCCGTCGGGGCGCCCTTGTAGCCGGGGTTCCAGCAGTCGGCGACCCACTCCGCCACCCCGCCGCTGGTGTCGTAGAGGCCGAAGGCGTTGGGCTGGAAGCTGCCGACTGGCGCCGGCAGGGAGCGGTCGGCGGCCCCGCCGCAGTCACGGCAGTTGGCCAGCCGCGCCCCCGGCGTCAGGCTGTCCCCCCAGGCGAAGCGCGCCGCGCTGCCGCCGCGCGCCGCATACTCCCACTCGGCCTCGCTCGGCAGGCGGTAGCGCTGGCCGGTCTTGCGGCTGAGCCACTCGGTGTAGGCCAGCGCGTCCTCGACATGGATGTTGTGCACCGGCATGTCGTCGGTGGGATTGCGCATCCGCGGCATGGCGGCGCAGCCGCCACCCTCCACGCAGGCCCGCCAGTTGGCGACCGTCACCTCGTAGACCCCGATGGCGAAAGGCCGGGCGAAGGTGACGCGGCGGGGCGGGCGCTGGCTGGTGTCGCCGCGCTCGCTGCCCATAACGAAACTGCCGGCGGGAATCCGCATCATCGGCGGACATTCCGGGCAATCCTGGAAGCTGCTGCCGTTGCCCTGCGCCCGCCCCTGCGAGCCCCCCGGCTGGACCGGTGCGGCGAGCGCCAGCCGCTGGCGGTCCTCCGGCCCGGCGGGACGCAGCGCGGGACCGCGGACGAAGCCCTGCACGCCGCCTTGGGTGCCGTCATCCAGGGCCACCCGGTACCAGTCGGCGTCGGCCACCCGGCCCAGCACCCGCACCGCGCCGTCCTTGGCCAAGGCGCCGACCCGTTCCGACCGCGCGTCCGGCCCGGCGCGCAGCTCCGCGTCGGCGACGGCCACATACATCCCCTCCCCGGCGGTGTCGAGCTGGAGTTCCGGTGGCGGAGACGCCTTGCCGCCGGGCGCTCCATTCCCCGCCCCATTGCCCGACGACCCGCTGCTCCCCGCACCGCCCGTTGGAGACGCCGCCGCAACCTTGGCCGATTCGGCGCGCAGCCGGTTCAGCCGGTCCCGCGCCGGGGCGGCGAAGGGGCCGGTGCCGAACAGCCGCAGGAAGGCGTCCAGCGCGTCGGCGTCGCGGCTGTCGCGCACGCGGCGCCACAGCGACTCCTCCAGATCGGCCTGCGGCGGCGGGGCGCCGGCCTCCTCGACCTCCAGAAGCGCGCTCATCGTCGTGCGCCCGCCGCGCCCGTCCTCGACCAGCACGCTGAACACCCCGGCGCGGCCCGCCGGTGCCCGTTCCGGGTCGAAGGTCAGGGCGGTCAGGCGCTCCGGCGCCAGCTTGTCGCCGGGCTTCAGCGGGGTGGTGCCGTCGTGGACCTTGCCCCGCTCCGGCACGGCGCTGACGGTGAAGGTCAGCGGGTCGCCGTCCGGGTCGGTCGGCACCTCCAGCCGCAGGCTGTTGACGACGGCGCGCACGCTGCGCTCGGCGACGGCCACCGGCGGGCGGTTGCTCGGCTTGATGACGATCGGCACGGCGCCCCGCGCCACCCCGCCGCGCCCGTCCATCACCGCGAACTCGAAGCTGCCGGCGTCGCCGAGGTGGGTGGCGTCCGCCCGGAAGGTCGCGGCGGTGAGCTGGTCGAGCGTCAGATAGTCGCCGATCAGCACCACCCGGTCGCCGATGCGCACCCCGCCGCCGCGCGGCAGGCCGGTCACCTGGGCGAAGAGCTGGTCGTTGTCGGGATCGCTTGGCCGCGCGATGCCCAACCCCTCCGTCCCGCCGCGGTCGAAGACCTCCAGCGTCTTGAAGGCGGCGAGTTGCGGCGGCCGGTTCTCCGGCAGCGGGTTGAAATAGAAGGGCGCGGCGCCCAGCGAGCCGTAGAGGAACGGCTCCTGCCGGCCCTGGGTGACCTGCATCACGTCGTCGCGCACGCGGCGGAAGAACAGGCTCAGCTCCAGCCCCGGCACGTCGAAATTCTTCAGCAGCGAGGCGGTGTAGGGGCTGTGGTCGCCCTGCCCGTCCTCCGCCACCGCGTCGGCGCGGGTGGCCATGGCGACCAGCGTGTCGGTCGGCGTGTCGTCGACGCGGGCGAAACCGGAATGCACCTCCGTCTTCTTGGTGCCGGACCGCACCAGCCGGTCGGCGAAGGGGTTGTTGCGGCAGGCGTCCAGGATCAGGATGCCCAGCTTGCGCGCCTGGGCCAACTCGCCCATCGGCAGGTTCAGCGGCAGCGCCTCGTAGACCAGATCGCGCTCGCGCTCCAGACGGGCGTCGGCGGGGATCAGAAAATTGGTGCCGCCGACCTGCATGCCGTGGCCGGCGAAGTAGAGCAGTGCCACGTCGGCCTGCGCCGCCTGGATGCCGAAGCCGCGCAACGCCTCCGCCATGCCGCGGTTGTCGAGGTCGTAGCGCTCCTCCACTGCGAAGCCCATCTTGCGCAAAGCCGCCGACATGGCGCGGGCGTCGTTGCGCGGGTTGGGCAACTCGGTTGCGTGACGGTAGGCGCCGACGCCGATGACCAGGGCGATGCGTTGCTCCGGCGCGGTGGCGGCCAGACCGGGTACGGCCCACGCCGCCACGGCCAGCAGCAGGCCGGCGGTCAGCGCCAGAAGGATGCGGAACGAGACGAAACGGCGAAGGCGCGCAGCCATGGGCACCCCATGCCATGGTCACCGGACGGCGGAGCGAGGACGCCCCCACATTCCAATCCGTTCAGTATTTGGCCGCGCCCCCAGGAACAAGAGGACAAAACCGGCTAAGGGCTCTCCACAGGCGGGGGTATGCCCCCCCGCAAGAAAGATGGGGGCCTGCGGCAGGCGGAGCGGCGAATGCGCGATCCGTGGCGATGTTGTGCTTTCCCTTTGCCCGAAAGGTTTCTATATGACCCCTTCGACAACACAGGGATCATGCCATGCCGCCCGCCAAGCCGACGGTCGCCAAGATGACCGAAACCGAAATCGCCCGTGTGCAGAGCTATCTGCGCAAGACGCTCGGCAACGACAAGATCATCATCCAGCCGCCCGAGAAGGCCGGCCAGTCCGCAGAAGTCATGCTGGGCGACGAGTTCGTCGGCACCCTGCATCGCGACGTGGACGAGGGTGAGGTCTCCTACGCCCTGCACGTCGTCATTCTGGAAGAAGACCTGCCGGCAGCCCCGACGGCCCGTCGCTGAGTCACGCCCTTCCGGCGTCCTTCCAGCGCGGTCCTCTCCCGCCCCGCGGCGGGAGGGGCGCTTGCCCGCGCGCCGATGGAACTCGCCGATAGAACTCAGGGCGAATGTCAGCCCGGCCGGCTGTGGCGGCGCAGTTCCGCGGCCAGCCCGGCCATCAGCGTCTCGCCGCCCGACAGGGTGAGGCCACGCACCAGGACGAGCGCCGGCAGATGGTTCCGGCGCAGCAGAAGCAGCCGGTAGCCGGCGCGTCGCCGACGGCCCTTCCCCGGTTTCCCGTCCTCCTCCGCATCCACGTCCCCGCCGGCCAGCGCCAGTTCCTTTTGGTGCTGCTGCAGGGTCATCGTCTGGATGCGGGCCACGAACAGCGGACGTTTGCCCTGCGGCGGGTAGAGCGCCACCCCGCGGATCGTGTCGTGGGGGACAAGCTGCCCATGGGCGGTCAATCCTTCCGGCGCCACGACCAGCCGCACGGCGCTGCGCCTTGCGGCCCGCAGCAGCGTGATCATCCACATCAGCAGAAGCGGCACCGCGCACAGGACGCCCAGCCAGCGCAGCATCGAGGCCGTCGGCTCCAGCGTCAGTTCGGCCACGACGACGAAACCGGCCAGCAGCAGGGCGGCGTAGAGGAGGTGGGCGTAACGCTGGGGCGGCACGCTGGACGGCGACGCCTCGAACACCGTCGCCTGCCCCTTGTCCTCGCGGGAGATCTCGACTTCGGGCATCCCGTCCGCATCCTCATCACGCCGCCACACACCGCCCTAATACCCTCGACACGCCCAACATGCCAGAACAGCGGCGCCCGCCCGTCTGTCCAGCGATCCGGTCACCTGTCCAGTCTTCCAGACAGGTGCGGTCCGGAGGTTCTTGCCGAAAGCACGGAAAACCGGCTCCGGGAGCCCGCCCAAGCTCTGGCATGGGCATTGCTTTCCTTTGCAACGAAGCGTCCCATGGCCGCGTCGTTCCCTGTGGCCATGGCGGCGATTCCTCCAAAGCATCTGGCCGGCCGCACCGTCGTTTCCACGACGGGTGCGACCGGCACTTTTTGGGCCGGGACTTCTTTGACGAACATCAGTCCCCGGCGGGCGCTTCGGCCCCCTCGGTCGGGAAGTCGGCGGGAAGCGTGATCTCCAGCATTTCCAGATCGTCGGAATGGGCGATCTCCACATGCCGGATGCCCGGCGGCTGGTGCACGCAGGAACCGGCCTGCAACAGCACCTCCCCCACGCCTTCGTAAGAGAACTTCACCCAGCCCTTCAGCACGTAGACCATCTGGAAATCCAGCGCGTGCCGATGCCAGCCGCCGTGCGACGGCTCGCCGGGGCGGGCGCGGATGACGTGGGCGTTCGCCTTGCCCGCCGTGGCGGCGCGGATGCCCAGATCGCGGTATTCGAAGAAGGGCCGCAGCCCGTCGCGCTTGAAGTCCGCCGGGTCGGGATGGCTGACCGCGAAGGTCACCGAATCGTTCGCAGGCGCGTCGTTTTTCGACATGCCGTTTCCTCCCATCGTCATTGATTGAACCGAGTATGACCGAAAGCCGCGTATACGGCATACCCCCGCCGCGCACGGCGCCATTGCGGCCCATGCAGGGCGCCGCGCTATAGTGATGCCCGCCGCGCACAAGACGTGGCCGCCAAGGAAGAAATGCCCGATCGGGAGGAAAGCATGGATCACGCCGTCGCGGAGTCCGCCGGACAGCCGCCGCTGCCGCAGGACGTCGCCGTCAACCCCATCCGCTCCGCCGCGGACTGGCAGAGCCAGCGGGACGCCTGCGCGGCCGATCCCGGCGCCTTCCACGGCGCGATCGCCGCTGAGACGATCCACTGGTTCGACGGCGCGAATTGGCTGATGCGCGAGGCGGACGGCGTGTGGCGCGGCTGGGACGCCGCCACGGGCGAACCGGCGGGCAAGGCGGCGGAAAGGGCGGACTGGACGCCCTGGACCCAGGCCTTCGACGGATCGGAAGCGCCCTTCTACCGCTGGTTCGCAGGCGGGCTGACCAACGCCGCCTTCAACGAGGTGGACCGCCACGTCCTGTCCGGCCATGGGTCGGAGACCGCCTATTGGTACGAGGGCGACCGCTGGGACGCCGCCGCCAACGGCGGGCGCGGCGGCCCGGTCCATCACGTCACGCTGACCCGGCGCGAGCTGCTGGTCCGCTCCGCGCTGGCCGCTCTGGCACTGCGCGGGCTGGGGTTGAGGCAAGGCGACCGCATCGCGCTGAACATGCCCAACATCCTCGACCAGATCGTCTGGACGGAGGGGGCGAAGCGCATCGGCGTCATCTACACCGCCGTCTTCGGCGGATTCTCCGACAAGACGCTGTCCGACCGCATCGAGAACGCCGGCGCCCGCGTCGTCATCACCGCCGACGGCGCCAGCCGCAACGCCGAGATGGCCCCCTTCAAGGAAGCCTACAGCGACCCGGCGCTCGACCGCTTCGTCGCCCTGCCCACGGCGCTGCGCATCACCAAGGAGGTTTTGCGCGCCAAGCTGGGAGACGACACCCTGATGGAGCCGGTGCGCCGCGGCTTGGCGGGCGAGATCACCGTCGCTCCCGCCGACGTCATGCGCGAGCTGGGCCGCGCGCTGGACCGCGCCGGGACGCTCGACGCCGCCACCGTGGCCGACCTGCGCGCCAGCGTCGCTGAAGCGCTGACCGCCGCCCCGCCGCGGGTTGAGGCGGTGATCGTTGTCCGCCACGCCGGGCTTCCCGACATCCCCTGGACCGACGGCCGCGACGTCTGGGCGCACGAGCTGCTGGCGAAGGCCGAGGCGGAGCTGTGCGCCGCCGCCGGACTTCCGGACACCGTCCTGCCCGGCATGGACGCGCTGCACGCGCTGGACGACCGGGCGCTCTACGCCGCCGTGGCGAAGGCCGTGCCCTGCGTTCCGGTGGATGCCGAGTATCCGCTGTTCATCATCTACACCTCCGGCTCCACCGGGAAGCCGAAGGGCGTGGTGCATGTCCATGGCGGCTACGTCGCCGGCCTCGCCCACACCATGAAGGTCAGCTTCGACGCCCTGCCGGGCCGCGACGCGATCTACGTCGTCGCCGATCCCGGCTGGATCACCGGGCAGAGCTACCTCATCACCGCCAGCCTCGCCGCCCGCATCCCCGGCATCGTGACGGAGGGGGCGCCGGTCTTCCCCAACGCCGGGCGCTTCGCCTCGATCATCGAGCGGCACAAGGTAACCATCTTCAAGGCGGGCGTGACCTTCCTGAAGACGGTCATGACCCACCCGGAGAACCGCGCCGACGTCGAGCGCTACGATCGCAGCAGCCTGCGGGTCGCCACCTTCTGCGCGGAGCCGACCAGCCCCGCCGTCCAGGCCTTCGGCATGGCGGTGATGACGCCGCAATACATCAACAGCTATTGGGCGACGGAGCATGGCGGCATCGTCTGGACCCACCCCTACGGCAACCCCGACCAGCCGCTGCGCGCCGACGCCCACACCTATCCCCTGCCCTGGGTTCTGGGCGACGTCTGGGTTCCCGAGAGCGAGCCGGACGCCACGGGCCGCGTCGCCTTCCGCCCCGCCGAGCCGGAGGAGAAGGGCGAGATCGTCGTCACCGCCCCCTACCCCTATCTGACCCGCACCATCTGGGGCGACGCGGAGAACGTTGGAAAGCCGGGCTGGAAGGGCGACTTCGACCGTTTCGTGACGACCTATTTCGGGCGCTTCCGGGACGCCGACGGCAATCCGGTCTGGGCCTATCTGCAAGGCGACTTCGCGCGGCGCTACGAGGACGGCAGCTTCAGCCTGCACGGGCGGTCCGACGACGTCATCAACGTGTCCGGCCACCGCATGGGCACGGAGGAGATCGAGGGCGCGATCCTGCGCGACAAGCAGATCAACCCCGACAGCCCGGTCGGCAACGTCATCGTGGTCGGCGCCCCGCACCGCGAGAAGGGCCTGACCCCCGTCGCCTTCGTCCTGCCCGCCAAGGGCCGCGACATCACCGCCGACGACGAACGCCGGCTGAAGGATCTGGTGCGGCAGGAGAAGGGTGCGGTCGCCGTCCCCTCCGACATCCTCTCTGTCCCGGCCTTTCCCGAGACGCGGTCCGGCAAATACATGCGCCGCTTCCTAACGGCGATGATGAACGGGGAGCCGCTGGGCGATACCTCCACCCTGCGCAACCCGGAATGCCTGACCGACCTGGAGGCGCGCATCGCCGCCTGGAAGCGCGGCCAGCAGCGCGCCGAGGAACAGACCCTCATCGAGCGGCAGCGCTTCCTGTCCGTCCAGTACGACCGGCTGGCCGACGGCGTGCGGATGGCGACCATCACCATTGACAATCCGCCGGTCAACGCCCTGTCCGACCGCCTGCTCGACGAGCTGGACACGCTGGTCGCCCATCTCGCCCGGCGGGCGGACGTGCGCGCCGTGGTGATCACCGGCACGGGCCGCAACTTCGTGGCCGGCGCCGACATCCGCCAGCTTCTCGACGAAGTGCGGGACGAGAGCGAGGCCCGCGCCCTGCCCGCCAAGGCTCATGCCGTCTTCCGCGCCCTCGCGGCGCTGGACAAGCCGGTGTTCGCGGCGATCCGCGGCGTGGCGCTGGGCGGCGGCTGCGAGCTGGCGATGGCCTGCCACGTCCGGGTGGCTGACCCGCGGGCCCGGCTGGGCCAGCCGGAGATCAACCTGTTCCTGCCGCCGGGCTATGGCGGGACGCAGCGCCTGCCGCGCTTGCTGCTGCGTAAGGACCCGGAACGGGGCTATGGGCGGGCGTTGGAGATCCTGCTGTCCGGGCGCCAGATCGACGCCGAGACGGCGCTGGAGTATGGCTTGGTCGATGTGGTGGCGCGCGGGGCGGACGACGCGCTGACGCTGGCAAAGGCGATGGCAAGGGAGGCGGCGCTGGCCCCCTCCACTTCTCATGCCCCCTCCCGCCCCCCCTCCGCCGTCGCGGCGGCGTCCGTCCGTCCGGAGGGTGCCCGCGAAGCGGGCGGGAGGGGGCCGGAGGTGATGCGCCTCCTCCGCCAAGCCCACAGCGTCGGCCGCGGCCCGGTGGCCGACACCATCGTCCGGTTGGTCGACACCGGCCTGCGCGACGGCTTCGACGCCGGCAGCAAGGCCGAGATCGACGCCTTTGCCCGCTTCCTGCTGGACTCCGACAACGGCGCCAAGAAGGGCATCACCCTGTTCCTGGAGAAGAAGTCCCCGTCCCTGCCCGCACGACCAAGACGCGCGAGCTGCGACGGCGTGCTGCCCATCGGCAGTCCCTTCGTCCCCGGCGCCACACCCCTGCCCCGCTGGCAGCTCGCCCAGGCCGTCGTCCGCGACCTGGAAACCGGCGCGGCCGCCCACGGCGACCCGGCGCAGGCCGAAACCGAGGTCATCATCCCCGTTCCCGAGCCCGGCCCCAACCAAGCGCTCGTCTACGTCCTCGCGTCGGAGGTCAACTACAACGACGTCTGGGCGCTGACCGGCATCCCCATCTCCCTGTTCGACGAGCATGACGAGGACGTGCACGTCACCGGCTCCGGCGGCGTTGGAATGGTCGTGCGGATGGGCGAGGCGTTGCAGGCGCAGGGGCGCCTTGCGGTCGGCGATCTGGTGGCCGTCTATTCCGGCGTCTCCGATCTGCTGGACCCGGAGGCCGGGGCCGACCCGATGTTCACCGACTTCCACATCCAGGGCTACCAGTCGCCGGACGGCAGCCACCAGCAGTTCATGCTGGCCGACGGGCCGCAGCTCTTCCCCCTGCCGCCCGGCCTCGCGCTGGAGGAGGCGGGAAGCTACATGCTCGCCGCCGGCACCGGCTACCGCGCGCTGTTCACCGCGCTCGACGTGCAGCCCGGCAAGCGCCTGCTGGTCGAGGGTGCGGCGGGCGGCACCGGCGCCTGGACGGTGGAACTGGCGCTGGCACGGCGCATGAAGGTGACCGGCATGGTGTCGTCAGAACGCCGCGCCGCCGCGATCCGCGCCCGCGGTGCGGAGGCGGTGGACCGCGCCGTCGCCGAGGCCGCCTTCACCCGCATCCCCGCCGACCCGGCGCAGTGGGCGGCGTGGGAGAGCGCGGGCCAGCCCTACATCGACGCGCTGCGCGCCGCCAACGGCGGCCAGCTCGTGGACTACGCCGTCAGCCACGCCGGCGAGACGACCTTCCCGCGCACCTTCCAATCGTTGGCCGAAGGCGGCGCGCTCACTTTCTTCGGCGCCTCCAGCGGCTACCACATGACCTTCCTCGGCAAGCCCGGCGCCGCCGAACCCGCCGAGATGCTCCGCCGCGCCCGCCTGCGCCCCGGCGAGGCCGTGCTGGTCTTCTACGGCGCCGGGGCGGTGGGGCTGCGCGACGACATGGCGCTGTCCGCCATCGAGGCGGCGCGCGAGTCCGGCGCCCGCGTCTGCGTCGTCACCGACCGGGATTCCGAACGCGACTTCGTGCTGTCGCTGGGCTACGGCGAGGCTCTGGCCGGCGCCGTGTCGCTGGCCGAGATCACGCGCCGCGTCCCGCATTTCGACTGGCCCGACACCATGCCGGACCTGCCCGACCCGCAGCGCGAAACCGCCGCCTTCAAGGAGGCCGTGCGCCTGTTCACCGAGGACACGTTCAAGCCGCTGGGCCAGGCGGTGGGCCGCATCCTGCGCGCCGCCGACAACCCGCGCGGCATGCCGGATGTGGTGGTGGAGCGGGCGCGGCGCGACACGCTGGCCGTCTCGACCATGCTCGTGAAGCCGCACACGGGGCGCGTGGTCTATTGCGGCGATATGAGTGGTCGTCGCTACAGCTTCTACGCGCCGCAGGTGTGGATGCGCCAGCGCCGCATCCTGATGCCATCCGCGTCCATCGTCGGTACGCATCTTTCGAACGCTGCGGAAATCGCAGGGCTGAACCGCGTCATTGCGTCGGGGGCGGTCCGTGTGCCAACGACATACCTCGGTAACTGGGACGAGCTGCCCACGCTCCATCAGGCCATGTGGGAGAACCGCCTGCCGGAAGCGACCGGCGGCGCCGCCAAGGCCGTCGTAAACCACGCGCTGCCGGAAGCGGGCCTGACCTCGCGCGACGAACTGCTGATCGCCTGGGCGGGGTCGGCAACAGGAAAGGGACAATGAGGCTTATCATCAAGGACCTGTGCCACCGCTACGACGACCTCGTCGTGCTGGAAGGCATCGACCTGACGGTGCAGGAGGGGGAGGTTCTGGCCGTCATCGGCCCGTCGGGCTGCGGCAAGTCCACCCTGCTCGGCATCGCCGGCGGCATCGTGGCGCCCAGCTCCGGCACCATCGCGGTGGCGGGCGAGGTGCCGGACGGCTGCCTGAACCCGATCACCTTCATCTTCCAGGATTTCGCCCTGCTGCCCTGGCGCAGCGTCGAGGACAACCTGTCACTCGTCCTCGAACACCACCCGCTGTCGGCGGCCGAGCGGCGGGAGCGCATCGAGTCCGGCCTGCGCCGCATGGGGCTGTGGGACTTCCGCAAGGCGCTGCCAAAGCAGCTGTCGGGCGGCATGCGCCAGCGCGTCGGCATCGCCCGCGCGCTGGCCGTGCGCCCGGCCATGCTGCTGCTGGACGAGCCGCTGTCGGCGCTCGACGCCCAGACGCGCGAACTGCTGATGGAGGATTTCCTGTCGCTCTGGCAGCGCGAGCGGACGACCGCCCTTTACGTCACCCACAATCTGGACGAGGCGTTGCGGTTGGCCGACCGGGTCGTCGTGCTCAGCCGCCGTCCGGGCCGCCTGCGCGAGATCGTGACCATCGAGGAGCCGCGCGACCAGCGGCTGGAACCCTCCGCCCAGGCCCATCTGGCGGAGGTGCGCGACCGGCTGTGGCACCTGATCCGGGCCGAGGCCCAACTGGCCGACCGGGAGATCGCCGATGCCTGATACCAGCCTCCCCCTTCAGGATCGCTCCCCATCTCAGCCCGTCCGCTTCCGCGGCGGCGGCTTCACGGTCAAGGGGCACCGCTGGGCGGCGCTGCTCGCCTTCGTGGTCCTGATCGCGGTGTGGGAATCCACCAACCGCTTCGGCCTCGTCAGCGAGCTGTTCCTGCCGCCGCCGAGCGCGGTCGCCTCGGCGCTGGCCGCCATGGCGCAGGACGGGTCGCTGTGGCAGCACCTGAAGGCGTCGCTGATGCGCATCGGCGTGGGCTGGGTCATGGGCACGGTGGCCGGCATGGCCGTGGGCTTCGCCATGGGCATCGGGTCGGTCGCGCGGGCGGTCGGCGTGCCGCTGGTCTCGGCCTTCTTCCCGATCCCGAAGATCGCGCTGCTGCCGCTGTTCATCCTGTGGTTCGGCATCGGCGAGCCGTCGAAGTTCGCCACCATCGGCTTCGGCGTCTTCTTCCCGACCGTGATCGCCACCTACAGCGCCATCGATTCGGTGCCGCGCAACCTGATCCGCATGGCGCAGAGCTTCGGCCTGCCCTGGGCGTCGATCCTGCGCAAGATCGTGCTTCCCGGCGCCCTGCCCGGCATCCTCGCCGGCTTCCGCATCACCGCCTCCATCGCGCTGATCCTGGTGGTCGCGGCGGAGATGATCGGCGCGGAATACGGCATCGGCGCCTTCGTCCTGACCGCCGGCAACCTGATGCTGACCGACCAGCTTCTGGCCGGCGTGCTGGTTCTCTCGCTGCTCGGCCTGAGCATCGGGACCGTGCTGTCCATCTTGGAACGCCGCCTGCTGAAATGGCGGTGAGAAAAATGATGATTGAGAATGGGAGACTGAGAATGACCGTCGTGCGTTGGAGCCGCCGTTTGGTTCTGGGTGCAATGGGTGCCGCGGCCCTGGCGCTGGCCGGGACGCCCGCCGCCGAGGCGCAGGGGCTGGAGAAGACCTCCATCGGCGTGCTGGCGCTGGCCTCCTCCGGCCCGATCTTCATCGCCAAGTCCAAGGGCTATTTCGAGAAGGAAGGGCTGGACGTCGACCTGAAGATGTTTACCTCGGCCCAGCAGGTGCCGGTGGCCGTGGCCTCGGGCGACGTCGATTTCGGCGTCACCGGCCTGACGGCGGGCTTCTACAACCTCGCCGCCAAGGGTGCCGTCACCATGATCGCCGCGCAGAGCCGCGACGAGCCGGGCTTCCAGCTCAGCGCCTATGTGGCGACCAAGGCGGCGTACGACGCCGGGCTGACCAAGCCGGCGGACCTCAAGGGCAAGCGCATCGCCATCACCACGGTGGGCTCGACCTTCCATTACATGGTCGGCCTGCTCGGCCAGAAGCACGGCTTCACGGTCAAGGACGTGACCATGGTGGCGATGCAGGACGTGCCGAAGATGGTCGCCGCCTTCAAGGGCGGTCAGGTGGACGCGGTGATCGCCCCGGTGACGGTGGCCCGCCAGCTCGCCGCCGAAGGCTCCGGCACCATCCTGGGCTGGGTCGGCGATGAGACGCCGTGGCAACTCGGCGCCCTCTTCACCAGCCCGAAGACCGTCGCCCAGCGCCGCCCGCTGGCCGAGAAGTTCGTCAGCGCCTATCTGACCGGGCTGGCCGAATACCACGCCGCCTTCAACGCCAAGGACGCTTCGGGCGCCGTGGTGAAGGGCCCCGGCTACGACGAGCTTCTGGCGATCATCGCCGAGGCGACGAAGCAGAAGCCCGAGGTCGTCGCCGCCGGCCTGCCCTATGTCGAGCCGAAGGGCAAGCTGCTGGTCGACGACGTCGTCAATCAGGTGAAGTTCTGGCAGTCCGAAGGTCAGGTGGACAAGGCGCTGGACGCCAAGTCCGTCATGGACCTGACCTTCGTCAAGTAAGTTGCTCGCCAAACCCCTCTCCCGCCCCGGGAGAGGGGACGTAGGGTTCAGCGCTTGCCCGGTCCGTAGACCTTCGGCTGGGAGAAGTTGATATGGTCGAGAAGCTCCTGCGTCGGACAGCCGTCCACCGGGAGCTTCGCGGCCTTCTGATAGGCGCGGATGGCGGAGCGGGTGTTGGGGCCGATCTTCCCGTCGATCACGCCTGGACGGAAGCCCTGCTCGGTCAGGGTCTTCTGGATTCCTTCCACATAGGCGAAGTACATGTCCGGCGTCATCGAGTCCGTCGGACAGGCGGCATAGGCCGGCGCCGCGAAGGCCGTGGCGGCGAGGAAGGCGGCGAACAGGCTGCGGTTCATGGTCTCTCTCCGTTTCTTGTTGCGGAGATCAACAACGCAGAGGCCGCGTTTCTTCCCAAGGGATAAAATTAGGGGGCGCCTTTGCCCCCTCCCCGGCCCTCCCCCGCTATCGCAGGGGAGGGAGATTATCCCCTCCACCGCAAAGCGGGGAAGGACTAGGGAGGGGGCAAGCGCAACCTCACGCAGCCGCGTCGTCGCTCTGCCCCTTAAGCCGGGCGGCCAGTGCGGCTTCCAGGAACATGTCCAGGTCGCCGTCCAGCACCGCCTGGCTCTGCGAGGTCTCCACCTCGGTCCGCAGGTCCTTCACCATCTGGTAGGGGTGCAGGACGTAGGAGCGGATCTGGTGGCCCCAGCCGATGTCGCTCTTGGTCGCCTCAAGGGCAGCGGCGGCGTCCTCGCGGATCTTCAGCTCCCGCTCGTACAGGCGGGCGCGCAGCATGTCCCACGCCTTGGCGCGGTTTTTGTGCTGCGAGCGCTCCTGCTGGCAGGCCACCACGATGCCGGTGGGCAAGTGGGTGATGCGGATCGCCGAGTCCGTCTTGTTGACGTGCTGGCCACCGGCGCCCGACGCCCGGAAGGTGTCGATGCGGCAGTCCTTCTCGTTGATCTCGATGTTGATCTTGTCGTCGATCACCGGAGACACCGAGACGGCGGCGAAGCTGGTCTGGCGGCGGGCCTGGCTGTCGAACGGGCTGATGCGCACCAGACGGTGCACGCCGGCCTCGGTCTTCAGCCAGCCATAGGCGTTGTGGCCGCTGATCTGCGCGGTGGCGGACTTGATGCCGGCCTCTTCGCCGGGGCTTTCCTCAAGCCACTGCGTCTTGTAGCCGTGCTGTTCCGCCCAGCGGAGGTACATGCGCATCAGCATCAGTGCCCAGTCCTGGGCCTCCGTGCCGCCAGCGCCGGCGTTCACCTCGATGAAGCAGTCGTTGGCGTCCGCCTCGCCCGAGAGCAGGCTCTCGATCTGGAGCTTCGCGGCACGGTCGCGCAGCGCGTAGAGCTGGGCCTCGGCATCGGCGACCACGGTCGCGTCGCCCTCGGCCTCGCCCATCTCGATCAGTTCCAGGCTGTCGGACAGGTCGCGCTCAAGCGCGCGGTAACCGTTCACGGAATTTTCGAGCTGGGTGCGCTCGCGCATGATGGTCTGCGCGCGGGACGGGTCGTCCCACAGCTTGGGGTCTTCGGCGTGGGCGTTCAGTTCGTCGAGACGACGCAGCGCGTTATCCCAGTCAAAGATGCCTCCTCAGCAGCGCCAGCGATTCTCTAATCTCGCCGGCGGCCGCTTCGATCTCGGCCCGCATCGCAGTGCCTCCTCGTCAGCCAGAGTTGAACCAGTGTCTTGGCCCTTATGTAGCGGGTTGGGAGCGGCGTTGCACCCTCTTATTCCACAGCCTCCCCGGCTTCCGCGACGCTGGACCAGACCGGAACGGTAACCCGCCGGAGCGCCACGCCGTCACAGGGACAGCTGGGCAACCCACTCGGATGAAACCGTTTTTGCGCCGCAAAACCACTTTCGCGGCGCGAATAAGTGGCAGCCCCCCGTGATAGCGTCACCGACGTTCGTGCCCGTCATTCGACGGGCGCGGGCTGTCGGCGCCCCCGTTTCCCAACAACAATAGCGTGGCCCCCCGATGAACTTCACCAGCCTGGGGTTCCTGCTGTTCATCACGGCCTTCACGGCGGGCTTTATGATGCTCGCCAGGACGCGGCTGTTCACGCCGCTGCTGCTGGTGTCCAGCTACATCTTCTACGGCTTCTGGGATTACCGCTTCTGCTTGCTGCTCGCCGGCACGACGCTGCTCGACTTCTATTGCGGCCTGCGCATCGCCGACGCGCCGAACCGGGCCACCGCGCGCATCTTCATGCAGATCAGCGTGGCGACCAATCTGGCGATCCTGTTCTTTTTCAAATACTTCAACTTCTTCATCGACAGCGCGCAGGTGGCGCTGGCCTCGCTCGGCCTCGACGTCGGTCACCGCACGCTGTCCATCATCCTGCCGGTCGGCATTTCCTTCTACACCTTCCAGAATCTCAGCTACACGCTGGACCTCTATCTCGGCCATCTGGAGAAGCCGGAGCGGTCGCTGCTGCGCTACGCGACCTTCGTCGCCTTCTTCCCGCAGCTCGTCGCCGGGCCGATCGTCCGGGCGCGCGACCTGCTGCCCCAGATCCAGAACGGTCCCCGCCAGGATGTCAGCTTTGCCTTCCGCTTCGCCGGGCTGGAGAAGATCATCTGGGGCTATTTCCTCAAGCTTGGTCTGGCCGACAACGCCGCCGCCGTGGTCGACGCGCGATTCGCCCAGCCTGAGTTCTTCAACGCGCTGAACCACGTCATCGGGCTGATCTGCTTCTCGCTCCAGATCTACGGCGACTTCGCCGGCTACTCGCTGATCGCCATCGGTCTGGCGCAGATCTTCGGCTACACGCTCTGCCAGAACTTCGCCCGCCCCTACTTCGCCTTGGGCGTGAAGGACTTCTGGCGGCGCTGGCACATCTCGCTGTCCACATGGTTCCGCGACTATGTCTACATCCCGATGGGCGGCGGACGCACCCACTGGCTGCGCATCCGCAACCTGACCATCGTGATGCTGGTGTCCGGCCTGTGGCACGGCGCCGCCTGGACCTTCGTCCTGTGGGGCGCCATGCACGCCACCCTGATGGCGGCGGAGGACGGCCTGCGCTGGCTGGCCAAGCGCAGCCCGCTGCGGCTGAGCGGCGCGCCGCTGGTGGCGGGCAAGCTGCTGACCGTCGGGCTGGTCTTCCTGCTGATCACGCTGACCTGGCTGCCCTTCCGCGCCGACGACATGCACACGGTCCGGACCATCCTGGGCATCATCGCCGAGGGCGATTTCAGCCTGCCGCGCGGCATGCAGCAGATGAGCTATCTGGTCCGCGTCGCCCTGTTCGGCCTCGTCGTGCTGATGATCGACGCGATGATCGAGTTCGGCGCCGGCCGCCGCTACGCCGGGGTGAACGTCGTGGTCCGCTCCGCCGGCTGCGCCACGCTGATCCTGATGCTCCTGCTCTTCGGCAACTTCGCCAACCGATCCTTCATCTATTTCCAGTTCTGAGGGAGCCCGAACCATGATCCGCCTTTTGGCCGTCGTCGGACTGATCCTGGGCATGGTGGTCGCCATGGACCGCGCGGTGGCGTCCTGGATGGGCGACACGCTCCTCCAGTCGTCGGACCGCTTCATGACCGTCTATCGCAACGGGCCGCCCGCCGACGTGGTGATCCTGGGCAACTCCCGCGCCGACAACCACTTTCCGGTGGAGGAGGTGCAGGCGCTGACCTGCGGCCGGGTGCTGAACCTGGGCATGGGCGGCGCCCCTACCACGGTCGGCGACCTGCTGTGGGAGGATTATCTGGACCGGCACGGCGCCCCCCGCCTGCTGCTGGTCGAGCCGACGAGCGTGGTCGACGATCCCAAGGCGCTCGCCGACCTGCCGCTGCTGGCCTACTACTCGGAGCGGGTGGACGGCTTCATCCGGCAGGTCGACGCCACCATGTGGGCCTCCAACAAGCTGTTCAACACGCTGATCTTCAACAACAACCAGACGATCCGGCTGGCCTTCGACGGGCTGCACCCGACCGGCGACCGGACGCTGAGCGGCACCATGTCGCCCTTCCTCAAGGCCCAGCTCGAAAAGGCGCCGACGGAGCGGATGGAGGGCTTCCAGCCGAACTGGGACGCGCTGGACCGCATCATCGGCACGGCGCGCGAGAAGGGCACGCGGGTCGCCGTGGTCATTACGCCCTTCTTCCCCGGCTACATCGAGAAGGTGACCAACTTCGACGCCTTCTTCGAGGATCTGAAGGCCCGCCTGCCGCCCGACGTGCCGGTCATCGACACCCGCCGCGAGGTCGAGGACGAGGCCCATTTCGTGGATGCCCTGCACATCAACCAGGAGGGGGTCCGCGTGATGCTGGCGCGGATGGAGGACCGCCTGCGCCCGCTCGCCGATTGCCCCACCGACACGGCGCCCGCCGACGCCATCGCCCAGCTCCGCCCGGACACCCACACCGCCGCGCGGCCCTGAACCTCCGCACAAAAGAAAAGCCCCGCCTCCCGAACCGGGAAGCGGGGCTTTTTTCTTGCCGAGGGAACGCGGTCAGTAGAGGCCGCCGGTCCCCACCGTCGCCGCCGAGGGCGGAGCCGCCGGAGCGCCCCAGCCACCCGGCTGCTGGGCCGCCGGGTCGCCGCCGGGCACCCCACCGGTCCAGCCGCCGTCCGCGGCGTGGGCCGAGCCGTCCAGCACCATCTGCGGCTGGTCGGGGTTCGGCTCGGTGCCGGGGATGAAGGCTTCCCAGATCGCCTTGCGCTCGCCGGGCTGGGCGAGACGCCCGTTCTCCGGGTTGACACGGACGAGGCGCAGGCCGCGCGGCACGCGGAACGGCGTGGCCGGCTGGTCCTTCAGCGCGACCTCCATCACGTCCTTGAACACCGGAACCGCCGCCGAGCCGCCGGTTTCGCGGGCGCCCAGCGAGCGCGGCTGGTCGAAGCCGATGTAGGTGCCGACGACGAGGTCGGGCGAGAAGCCCATGAACCACGCGTCGTGGCTGTCGTTGGTCGTGCCGGTCTTGCCGGCCAGCGGCTTGCCCAGCGACAGCAGCTTCGTCGCCGTGCCGCGCTGGACGACGCCCTCCAGCATGGAGACCATCTGGTAGACGGTGCGCGGGTCGTTCACCTGCTCCCGCGTGTCGGCGACGGCGGGAACGGTCAGCCCGTCGCTCCAGGCCACTTGGTTGCAGGAGGCGCAGGGGCGCGTGTCGTGGCGGAAGACGGTCTTGCCGTTGCGGTCCTGCACCCGGTCGATGAAGGTCGGGCTCACCCGCTTGCCGCCGTTGGCCAGCATGGCGTAGGCGGTGGCGAGGCGCAGCACCGTCGTCTCACCCGCGCCGAGCGACATCGGCAGGTAGGGCTGGAGGTTGTCGGTGATGCCGAAATTCTCGGCCACCGCCTTCACCTTGTCCATGCCGACGGCCTGGGCCAGACGGACGGTCATGACGTTCCGCGACTTCTCGATGCCGGCGCGCAGCGGCGTCGGGCCGTAGAACTCGTGGCTGTAGTTCTCCGGCCTCCAGATCGGCTGGCCGTGGCCGGGGTCGTATTCGAACGGCGCGTCCATCACCAGCGAGGACGGGGTGAAGCCCTGGTTCAGCGCCGTCAGATAGACGAAGGGCTTGAAGGAGGAGCCCGGCTGCCGCATCGCCTGGGTGGCACGGTTGAAGGAACTCATGTGCGGCGAGAAGCCGCCGACCATGGCGAGCACGCGGCCGGTGTGCGGGTCGAGCGCGACCAGACCGCCCTGCACCGCCGGGACCTGACGCAGCGCGTAGGTGCCCGCCGGCGGCTCCTTGCCCTTCTCGTCCTTGCCGGCGGCCTCGACCAGGATCAGGTCGCCCAGCTTGGCGACGTCGGAGGGGCGGCGGATTTCCGGGCCGAGCCGGTTGTCGTCGCGCTGCGCCCGCGCCCAGCGCAGCTCGGCCAGCGGCACGCGGCCGCGCGAGCCGTCCGGCAGACCGATGTCGAGCGCCGCCGCCTCGTCGTCTTTCAGCACCACCGCCAGATGCCAGCCCTCGGACCCCGGAGGCGGCGCCATGGAGGCGAGCTTCTTCGCCCAGTTGTCGAAATTCTCCATCTTGCCGACCGGCCCGCGGTAGCCGTGGCGGCGGTCGTACTGCACCAGCCCGGTGCGCAGCGCCTTGGTCGCCGCCTGCTGGAGCACCGGGTCCATCGAGGCGCGGACCGACAGGCCGCCCTCGTAGAGCGCCTGCTCGCCGTAGAGCTTCACCAGCTCGCGCCGGACCTCCTCGGCGAAATACTCCGACGTCACATACTCCTGCTCGTCGCGCTTGCGCACGACCAGGGGCTTGGACTGGGCGATCCTGGCCTCTTCCGGGGTGATGTGCCCGTCCTCGGCCATGCGCCCGATCACCCAGTTGCGCCGCGCGATGGCGGCGTCGCGCTGGCGTTCCGGGTGATAGTTGCTGGGTGCCTTGGGCAGGGCCGCCAGATAGGCCGCCTCCTCGATGTCCAGCTCGTCCAGCGCCTTGTTGAAGTAGTTCAGCGCCGCCGCCGCCACGCCGTAGGAGCGGTATCCCAGGAAGATCTCGTTCAGATACAACTCGAGGATGCGGTCCTTGCTGAAGGCCCGCTCGATGCGGACCGCCAGGATCGCCTCCTTGATCTTGCGCGAGAAGGACACCTCGTTGGTCAGCAGCATGTTCTTGGCGACCTGCTGCGTGATCGTCGAGGCGCCCATCGGCCGGCGGTCGCGGCCGAGATTCTCCACGTTGGTCAGGATGGCGCGGGCGATGCCGACGGGGTCGATGCCCTTGTGGTCGTAGAAATTCTTGTCCTCGGCGGACAGGAAGGCGTTGGTCACGCGCTTCGGCATGGCGTCGATGGGGACGAACACGCGCTTTTCCGACGCGAACTCCGCCAGCAGGCGTCCGTCGCCCGCATGGACGCGGGTGGTCACCGGCGGTTCGTAGTTGGCGAGCTTGGTGTAGTCCGGCAGTTCGTGATCGTAATGGTCCAGCATGTAGACCAGCCCCCCCGCCCCGGCCAGGGCGAGGATCACGATGGCCATCAGGGCGGACAGAATAAAGCGCATGACGGTTCCCAGACAGGCATGGCGGCGGTCCCGCCGCCTTCGTCCGGGACAGAGACCGGGAAGACGCGGAACCATCCGATGGGCGGCATCCTACACCGCGAGGGGCGGCAGTCCGACTCCCTCGCAGCCATGTCAGGAAAATGTGACGGCCACAAGGCGCTTGCAAGAAAGTGGTGACCGGGCGACGCGTATGCCCGACCGCCTCCGCCCGCATGGCTGCACCGGGCAACGGTGCCCGGCGCGGCCGACTTCGCTTCACCCGAACCTCAGCTCTTCTGCGCCCCGGTCAGCCATTTGAAATAAGCGTCGATGGTGCGGACCATGCCGCGGCCGAGCTTCTCGCGGTGGGCCGACTTGCTCAGCAAGCTGACGTCCTGCGGGCTCGACAGGTAGCCCATCTCGACCAGCGCGGACGGCATGTCCGGCGCGGTCAGCACGGCGAAGCCGGCCTGACGGTGCGGCTTGTTGGGGATCAGCTTGACCTCGCGGCCGAGATGCTCCAGCGCCATGTTGGCGAAGCGCTTGGAGTGGTTCATCGTGTCGCGCTGGGCGAGGTCGATCAGGATCGAGGCCACCAGATCGTTCTCGGAGGACAGGTCCATGCCGGCCAGCGCATCGGCCCGGTTCTCCTTGGCGGCCAGCATCTCCGCCTCGCGGTCGGACGCCCGGTCGGACAGGGTGTAGATGGACAGACCGCGCATGTTGGCGGAGCCGATGCTGTCGGCGTGCAGCGAGAGGAACAGGTCCGCGTTGGCCTCCCGCGCGATGGCGACGCGGTCGCGCAGGCGGATGAACACGTCCTTGTCGCGGGTCAGCCGCACCCGGTAGCGGCCCGACCCTTCCAACTGGCGCTTCAGCTCCCGCGCCATCGCCAGCGTGATGTCCTTCTCATAGACCCCGCCAACCCCGACCGCGCCGGGATCGACGCCGCCATGGCCGGGATCGACCACGACCATCGGCTTTTCCGGCACCGGCGCCGCCCGCGGCGGGACCGGCGGCGGCAGGGCCGCGGCGACCGGCACGATGGGGTCCCTCTTCGCCGGCGGGCGGACCGCCTCGCGGCTCACCGACGCGGTGGCCGTGGTGGCGGCGACCGGGGCGGAGGCGGCGAACTGCGCCGGGGTGGTGCGGGCGATGTCGAGGACGAAGCGCGGCTTGAAGCCGTCGCGCGGCGGGATGAGGTAGGACTCGACCACCCGCGCCGGGCCATCGGTCTCCACCACGAGGCGGGAGGCGCCGCCGTCGCGCCCCTCGAAGCGGTAGCGGGCGACCACGCCCTTGCCCGCCATCACCGTGTTGCCGCCCGGCCAGCTCACGTCCGGCAGATCGATCACGACGCGGTAGGGCGAGCCGTGCACCGACACGGTGAAGGGAACCGAGTCGGTCAGCTCCAGCACCAGCCGCGTCTTGTCGGGATGCAGGCCGAGCCGCGCGTTCAGGACGGACACCCGCTCCTGTACCGGCGGCGGAAAGGGCAGCGCCGCGGTGGTCTGGGCCTGCGCCGGGGCGCACGGCAGGGCGACCGCCCCCAGAAGGGCGCCCAGCGCAGCGACAATCGCGAGCAATCGGGGCATCCGTTCCACCAGAAACCACAAACCGGCAAAGCCAGCGGTCAGCTATAGCGCAGCGAAATCAAGGCGCTCAACGGTGGTTTCCGGGGCCGTGGCGGAATTGTCGGCGAGGGTGCCGTTCGTGCAACACTGCCCTGCTTCGCCCCCATCCCGGTGGAATGCCGCCGAACCGGATGCGACGGACCGCAACTTTCGCCGAATTCCACGTTGTGCATGGTTTCGTGCTTGTCTATGGTAGCTCTGCGACATACCGCGACCCACCAGCCCACTCTTCCGAGAGGTTTCTCTTTGGGGTGACTGTGGGCGTCGCCCGCGGACCCCCACGGCCGAAATTTACATCATCGGGCGCGGTCCGGGGCGTGACGCTTCTGGGTTGCCGGTGGATTGGGACGAAACCTCGAAGCTGGTGCCGGCCGCAAGGCCGTAACCCGGAGGCCGAAGCCCGACCCGTCCTGGCTGCTTCGTCAGCGCCGTTCGACGGGTTAGGGGCCGGTTCCGCAGGCTTCGCTCACAACGATGACGTGCCCCGGCGGCTTGACCGTCGCGCGGGCGGCCTGGGGCGTCATGGGGATCTTGTATGGCCAAGCGCATGCTGGTGGACGCCACGCACCCGGAGGAAACCCGGGTTGCCGTGGTCAATGGGAACAGACTCGAAGACCTCGACTTCGAAATCGCCACCCGGAAGCAACTCAAGGGCAACATTTACCTTGCCAAGGTGACCCGGGTCGAGCCGTCGCTCCAGGCGGCCTTCGTGGAATATGGCGGGAACCGCCACGGCTTCCTCGCCTTCTCGGAAATCCATCCCGACTATTACCGCATCCCGATCGCCGACCGTGAGGCCCTGCTGGCCGAGGAGCGCCGGCTGGAGGAGCAGGCCGAGGCCCGCGCCGAGGCCGCCGCCGACGGCGCCGTGATGGCCGAGCCGATCCGCCCGGATGTGGTGGTCGAGGAAAACTCCCCGATGCCGGGCTCCTACGCCGAGGCCGAGGGCGACGGGTTCGAGGGCGACATCCCGGCTTTCGCCACGGACGCCGGTTCGGATGGCGGTTCGGACGAGGCCGCGGATTCGGACGAGGCTCCGGAAGGCGCCGCTCCGGCCGAAAGCCCGGACGTCATCGGCGGGGACGAGGTCGAGGAGGCCCACCGCCGCCGCGCCCGCCCGCTGCGCAGCTACAAGATCCAGGAAGTCATCAAGCGCCGGCAGGTCATGCTGGTCCAGGTGACCAAGGAGGAGCGCGGCAACAAGGGCGCGGCGCTGACCACCTACCTGTCGTTGCCGGGCCGCTACTGCGTGCTGATGCCCAACACGGGCCGCGGCGGCGGGATTTCCCGCAAGATCACCAACCCCGCCGACCGCAAGCGCCTGAAGGAGATCCTGTCCGATCTCGACATTCCGGAAGGCATGGCGGTCATCCTGCGCACCGCGGGGCTGGAACGCTCCAAGCAGGAAATCAAGCGCGACCTCGAATATCTGCTGCGCCTGTGGGACGACATCCGCGTCCAGACGCTGAAGTCCTCCGCGCCCTGCCTCATCTATGAGGAGGCGAACCTCATCAAGCGCTCGATCCGCGATCTCTACACCGACGACATCGACGAGATCTGGGTGGAGGGCAGCGCCGGCTTCAACACCGCGCGCGACTTCATGCGCATGATGATGCCGAGCCACAGCAAGCGCGTCATGCAGTACCAGGACGACACGATTCCGCTGTTCCACCGCTATCAGGTGGAAACGCAGATCGACGCGATCCACAGCCCGGTCGTGCAGCTCCGCTCCGGCGGCTACATCGTCATCAACCCGACCGAGGCGCTGGTTTCCATCGACGTCAACTCGGGCAAGTCGACGCGCGAGCGCAACATCGAGGAAACGGCCTACAAGACCAACCTCGAAGCCGCCGACGAGGTGGCGCGCCAGCTCCGCCTGCGCGACCTCGCGGGCCTCATCGTGATCGATTTCATCGACATGGAGGAGCCCCGCAACAACGCCGCGGTGGAGCGCCGCCTGAAGGAGGCGATGAAGAACGACCGGGCGCGCATCCAGCTCGGCCGCATCTCCGCCTTCGGCCTGCTGGAGCTGTCGCGCCAGCGCCTGCGCCCGTCGCTGCTGGAAACCAACTTCGAGCGCTGCCCGCACTGCTCCGGCACCGGCGTCATCCGCTCGGTGGAGTCCGCCTCGCTGCACGTTCTGCGCGCCATCGAGGAGGAGGGCATCCGCAAGCGGTCGTCGGAGATCACCGTCTTCGTGCCGACCCGCATCGCGCTCTACATCCTCAACCAGAAGCGCGGCGAACTGACCAAGATCGAGGACCGCTACCGGTTCCGCGTCATGGTCCAGGCCGACGACACGCTGATCGCGCCGGACCTGCGGCTTGAGCGCGTGAAGGCCCGCACGCCGGAAGACGACGTGCCGCTGGTCAGCGCCGAGCGCGTCCTGGCCGAGACCGACCGCATCCTGGCCGCCGAAGCCGAGGAGGCCGAGGAGGAGGCGCCCGTCGTCGAGGCCGCCGAGGTCGCCGGGGCCGAGGTCACGGAACGCGCCGACGCCGCCGGGGAAAGCGAGGGCGACCGCCGCCGCCGCCGCCGCCGCCGCCGTGGCCGCGGGCGTGACCGCGAGGATGGCCGCGCGCCGTTCGGCGAGTCCGCCGAAGCGTCCGACGAGGCGACCGAGGGCGACGAGATCGAAGCGGAGGCCGCCGCCGACGCCGACATCGACGAGACGGCGGTCGACGAGGAAGCGATCGAGCGCGCCCAGATCGACGCTCCGGAGTTCGTCATCAACGATGTCGATGTTGGCCCCGCCCACATCGAGGACGACGAGGACGAGGACGCCGACTTGGCCGCCTCCGAAGCGGACGACGGCGCCGACGCCTTCGAGACGAACGGTGACGCCAATGGCGAGCGCAAGAAGCGCCGCCGCGGCAAGCGCGGTGGTCGCCGGCGGTCCCGCCAGCGCGAGGGCCTGGAGGCCGGCGAGGGTCTGCCCGCCGCCGAATCGGACGATGGCGTCGAGGGCGAGGCGGACGCCGAGTCCTTCCCGACCGCCGTCGAGGCCGGCCGCGCCGTCAACCCGCCGGAACTGCCGGCGGACATGGAACCGGTCGAGTTCGACTGGGTCCTGACCAGCGCGGTGGCCGCCGAGGCGGCTCCGGAAACTGCGGCGGACACCGCCGCGGAGGTTCCGGCCGCCGAGGAAGCCGCCCCGGTGGCCGAGGAGGCTCCGGCCCGCAAGCCGCGCCGTGGCCGCGCCAAGGCGACCGCCGCCGAGGCCGCCGAAGTGGTGACCGCAGAGCCGGAAGCGGCCCCCGCCGCCAAGCCGAAGCGCGCCACGAAGGGCACCGCCAAGGGTGGCAAGGCCGCGGCGAAAGCCGCCGCTCCGGAGGAAACCGCTCCGCCGCCGGCCAAGCCGTCGCGCAGCCGCAAGGCGAAGACCGCGGCCGTCGAGGCGGCGCCCGCTCCGGCCCCGGTCGCTGCTCCGGTCGCCGAGGAGGCGAAGAAGCGCCCGGCGCGCAAGCGCAAGACCGCGGCGGACGCTCCCGCCGAGGCCGCGCCCGCTCCGGCCCCGGTCGCTGCTCCGGTCGCCGAGGAGGCGAAGAAGCGCCCGGCGCGCAAGCGCAAGACCGCGGCGGACGCCCCCGCCGAGGCCGCGCCCGCCCCGGCGGTCAGCGAAGCGCCGGCGGCTCCGGCCCCGGCCAATGAGCCGGCCAGCGCCAGCGCCGCCCCGGAGGCCAAGCCGCGCCGGGGTTGGTGGAGCCGCTAAGCGCGCGCTTTATCGCCGTAAAGACTGGAAAAGGCGCCTCGCGGCGCCTTTTCCTTTTCCTGAGAACCGCGAAGGGTCCCGACCATGAGCAAGGCCTTCACCCGGGAGAACGACTCCGCCCCCGACGACGACGAGGCCGACGATCCCAAACCCTTGCCCAAGGGCGTGAAGAACTACATGACGCCCGAAGGCTTCCAGCGCATGCAGGAGGAGTTGCGCTCGCTGCTGCGCGTCGAGCGTCCAAAGGTGGTCGAGGTGGTGTCCTGGGCCGCCGGCAACGGCGACCGTTCGGAAAACGGCGACTACATCTACGGCAAGAAGCGCCTGCGCGAGATCGACCGGCGCATCCGCTTCCTGACCAAGCGCCTGGAATCGGCGGAGGTGGTCGATCCCACGCTTCAGAAGAACCGCGACCGCGTGTACTTCGGCGCCACCGTCACCTACGCGCGGGAGGACGGGACGGAGAACACCGTCACCATCGTTGGCGCCGACGAGGTGGACATGGACCGCGCCCATGTGAGCTGGATTTCGCCCATCGCCCGCGCCCTGCTGAAGGCGCAGGAGGGCGACGTGGTGGACCTGCGCACCCCCGCCGGGCTGGAGCAGATCGAGGTCGTCGCCATCCGCTATCCGGGTGACGCGGCGTAAGGAAGGCTGGGGGCTACAGAAGCCCCAGCTCCTCCAGTTCGGCGCGCAGGCTGGCGGCGCCGGAGAAACGATGCACCGTCATGCCGAGGGCGCGGGCGGCCTCGACGTTGGCGGGGCTGTCGTCGATGAAGTAACAGTCCGCCGCCGACAAGCCATAGCGATCCAGAAGAAGCTGGAAGATCGCCGGGTCCGGCTTCACCAGCCTCTCGTCGCCGGACACGATGATCCCGTCGAAGACGTTCAGGAAATCGAAGCGCCTGCGGGTCAGCGCCAGCTTTTCCGACGAGAAGTTGGTGATGGAGTAGAGCGGCGTCCCGCGCTGCTTCAGCTCCATCAGGATTTCCGGCGTCCCGGCCATGGGGCCGGGCACCATCTCCTCCCACCGCTCGTGATAGGCACGGATCAGCTCGCGGCAGTCGGGAAACTCGGCGGTCAGAAGGGCGACCGCCTCGTCCCAGGGCCGGCCGCGGTCCTGCTCCAGGTTCCAGGCGGGGGTGCAGACGGTGTCGAGGAAGTCCTCCATCAGGTCCTCGTACCCGTCGAACAGCTCGCGGTAGAGATGCCGCGGGTCCCATTCGATGAGCACCTGCCCGATGTCGAAGACGACGGTGGTCGGCTTGGTCATCGTCAATTCTTGTCCCGGCCTCAGCCCTTGCGGGCCGCGGCGACGAGGTCCTTCATCTGGTCCAGCTTGATGGCGCCGGGGACCAGCTCGTCGCCGATGACGAAGGCCGGGGTGCCGCGGATGCCCAGCTCCTCGGCCAGCGCCTGGTTGGCGGCGATGACCTTCAGCACCTCGGGGCTGTTCATGTCCTTCTTCAGCTTGTCGGTGTCCAGCCCGACCGACTTGGCCAGCCGCTGGATCACGTCGTCGTCGAGCTGGCCGCGGTGGGCCATCAACGCGTTGTGGAATTCCAGATACTTGCCCTGCCCGCGCGACGCCAGGGCCGCCTTGGCCGCGGTCAGCGAGGCCGGGCTGAGGATCGGGAACTCCTTGAAGACGAAGCGCAGCTTGCCGTCGTCCTTGATCAGGCGCTCGGTGTCGGCCTGCACGGCCTTGCAGTAGCCGCACTGGTAGTCGAAGAACTCGACCACCGTCACGTCGCCCTTGGGGTTGCCGGCCACCGGATCGGCGGGGTTCTGGAACAGCGCCGCCTTGTTCTCGGCCAGCGCCGTCTTGGCCTTCTGCTCCTCGGCCATCTTCTGGCGCTTCTGGAGCGAGTCCACGGCCTCCAGGATGATCTCAGGGTTTTTCAGGATGTAGTCGCGCACGACCTCCTCGACGGCCTTGCGCTGCGCGTCGTCCATCGGGCTCTGCGCCTGGAGGGCGGGGGCCAGCAGCCCCGTCGGAAGGGCCAGCGTGGCGGCGAGCGCCAGGGCGGCGGGGCGGAAGCGGGTCATGTCGAACTCTCTCGTGGGGAGCCAAAACGGCGCGAATCGGGGCGATACTGTGGACCGGGACGGCGGGGTCAGGCAAGACGGCTGTGCACCGCGCAAACGGAGGGCGCGCGAACGGAGAAGGCTCACTTGCCGCCCGCCTGCCCGCGGATGTCCTGGGCGCGCAACCAGCCAGGGGAACCGGCGGGCAGCAGCTTCTCCGCCCGCTCCGCCTGGAAGCGGGCCATCGGCTTGTCGCCGCGGGCAAAGGCCTCCTCGGCGGTGGCGTAGGCGACCATGCCGGCGTTGCCCTTCATGCTCCAGGCCTGGGCCATCAGCCGCCACAGGAAGGCGGACTGGGCCTGCGTCTTGGACGCCACCTGAAGGTTGCGCAGCGCCTCGTCGGCCAGCCGGCTGTCGTTCTGTTCCATCAGCGAATGGGCCAGCGAGACGCGGATGCTGCCGGCGTCCGGCTCCAGCTCGATCGCCTTGCGGTAGGGGGCGGCGGCGTCCACCGCCCGCCCATTCTGAAGCATCAGGTCGCCCTTCATCTCGTAGAGGAAGGCGTTCTTCGGCTCCTGGGCGATCAGCCCGTCGACCAGAGGCAGGGCCTGCCGGACCTCGCCGCGCCGGAAATAGGCGTAGGCCCGGCCGTAGCGCGCCACGAAGGACGGGTCGTCCGCCTTGTAGCGGCGCAGCGCCCCGTTGGGGTCGAGATAGGCGTAGAGCTTGGCCTGGATGCGGCGGAATTCCTCGTTCCACTGCGCCGGCACCGGCTTCTTGCCGGCGCGCGACCGCTCCACGAAATTGCGCACCGTCTCGATGCGCTCGCGGGTCAGCGGGTGGGTGCGCCGGTAGCCGGCGTCGCGGTCGACCAGAAGCGGGTCGTCGGCGGCGCCCAGCTTCTCCAGGAAGGTGACCAGCCCCTCCGCCGAGATGCCGGACTGCTCCATGTAGGACAGGCCCGCCTGGTCGGCCGAGGACTCCTGGCTGCGCGAGAAGGACAAGAAATTGCGCTCCGCCAGATGCTGGCCCAGCATGACGCCCGCCGCACCGGCGCCGGCGTTGCCCGCGGCGATGCCGCCGACGATGCCGATGCCCATGCCAATCAGCGAGGACAGGAAGGCGTTCTCCATCGCCTCCGACCCGCGGACCAGATGGCCGCCGGCGATGTGGCCGGTCTCGTGGGCGATCACGCCGATGAGCTGCCCGGCGTCCTCCAGCCCCAGCAGCAGGCCGGTGTGCAGGAAGATGTTCTGACCGCCGGCGACGAAGGCGTTCATGGTGTTGTCGTTGACCAGGACGATGTTCACCGCGTCCGGATCGATGCCGGCGGCCTGGAAGATTGGCCGCGCCATGTCGCGGATGATATGTTCCGTCTCGGCGTCGCTCAGGAATTGCATCTCCTGGCGCCGCTGCGCGCCCGCGGGCGGCGACCACGACAGAACCATCACGGCAACCATGGCGATGACCGAAACCAGCCTGCTGGGCTTGCGCACCGTTACTTCCTCCGCACACCGGGGCACCGGGCAGCCGGTCAAGATGCCGGTCCGTGCGCCCCATTCCACCCGCCGAATCTGGCAAGGGTTGGGCGCGATTGCCATAGCCGCATCGCTGGTCGGTGGCTGCGTCAACACGAAATACCGCACCGGCGCCCCCGCCCAGAACTACATCGCGGCGGACGAGCCGCGCGCGGCGGAGATCGGGCGCGACATCATCGCCCAGGGCGGCAAGGCCGGCGACGCCGCCGCCGCCATGGCGATGGCGATGACCGTCACCCTGCCGTCGCGCGTCGGGTTGACCGGCGGCGGCGTCTGCGTGGTGTTCGATGCGGCGAAGAAGGAAACCCGCACGCTCGATTTCCTTCCCCGCCCGGCCGGCACTGGAGGGGCGGCCCTGCCCGGCTTCCTGCGCGGCGTCTACGCGCTCCAAGCCGCCAACGGGGCGATGCGCTGGGAGCAGGCCGTGGTCCCGGCCGAGCAGCTTGCCCGCTCCACTCCGGTCAGCCGGGCGCTGGCGCGCGACCTCGCCGACTCCGCCGCCCGCCTGTCCGCCGATCCGGAGGCGCGCCGCGTCTTCCTGCCGACCGGCGCACCGCTGGCCGAGGGCGCGCTGCTGAGCCAGCCGGAGCTGGCCGCAACCCTGTCGCAGGTGCGCCGCAGCGGCATCGCGGCGATGTATGGCGGGCCGCTGGGGGGTGCCGTGGCGCAGGCCGCCGCCATCGATCCGGCGACCGTCCGCGGCTTCCAGCCGCGCTGGACCGGCACCGCCGCCGTTCCGCTGGGCATCGTCTCCATGCATTTCGCCCAGCTTCCCGAGACCAACAACGGAACCGCCCTGACCGCCGCCTGGAACGCCGCCGCCGACCTGCCGTCCGACCAGCGCGCCGCCCGCGTCGCCCAGGCGTTGGGCGCCACCGGCAACGGCGTCTCCAACGGCGCCTCCGCGCCCGGCGCCGGCCTCGTCGTGATCGACCACGAGGAGAACGGGGTCGCCTGCTCCTTCACCATGGGGGCACCCTTCGGCAGCGGCCGCATGGTGCCGGGCACCGGCCTTCTGGCCGCCCGCGGGGTGGACGGCGCCGGCTTCGGCGCGCCCGGCCTGCTCACCAACGCCATCGTCGGCCGCACCCAGTTCGCCGGTGCGGCCAGCGCCGCCGGCGACGACGGCCCGCCGCCGCGCCCGCCGCCCTGCTGACCGCCGCCCTGCCCGCCGCGCTGGACAAGGAGCCGGGCGCCGCCATCCGGGTCAGCCGCGCCGCGAGCGGGCCGGGCCGGGCCACCTTCGTCACCTGCCAGACCTCGATCGAGAGCGGCTGGAAGGAATGCCAGATCGCCGCCGACCCGCGCGCCCACGCCCTGGGCATCCTGGTCGAAACCGAGCGTTGATGTTCAAAAGTCTGGAATCATGAGCAAAGCACCCAAAGTCTCCAAACGGGGCGCCATCCCGCCCTTCTTCGTCATGGAAGTGATGCGCGCCGCCGCCGAGCGCGAGGCCGCCGGCCTCGAGGTCCTGCATATGGAGGTCGGGCAGCCCTCGACCGGCGCGCCGAAGGGCGTGCTGGAGGCCGCCCACCGCATGCTCGACGCCGACGTGCTGGGCTACACCGGGGCGCTGGGCATTCCGGCGCTGCGGGCGGCCATCGCCGGCTGGTACCGCGACCGTTACGGGATCGACGTACCGGAGCGGCGCGTGGTGGTCACCACCGGCTCGTCCGGGGCCTTCCAGCTCGGTTTCCTGGCGGCCTTCGATCCGGGCGACCGGGTGGCCATGGCCTCGCCCAGCTACCCGGCCTACCGCCACACTCTGACCGCCATCGGGGTCGAGCCGGTGGAGCTGCCGACCGGGCCGGAGCACCGCTTCCAGCCGACCATCGAGCTTCTGGAGCAGCTCGATCCGCCCATCCAGGGGCTGATCGTCGCCAGCCCGGCCAACCCGACCGGCACAATGCTGAGCCGCGAGGAACTGACCGCGCTCGCCGCCTGGTGCGACGCCAAGGGGGTGCGCCTCGTCTCCGACGAGATCTACCACGGCCTGACCTATGGGCCGGAGGCCGTCACCGCCGCCGAGGTCAGCGAAAGCGCGCTGGTGGTGAACAGCTTCTCCAAATACTTCTCGATGACCGGCTGGCGGCTGGGCTGGATGATCGTGCCGGACGACCTGATCCGCTCGGTCGAATGCCTCGCCCAGAACCTGTTCATCTCCGCCCCCAGCCTGTCGCAGGCCGCCGCGGTCGCGGCGTTCAACTGCACCGAGGAACTGGACGGCCACGTCGCCCGCTACGCCCGCAACCGCGAGCTTCTGCTGAGGGAGCTGCCAAAGGCCGGCTTCGACAAGCTGGCTCCGGCCGATGGTGCCTTCTACATCTACGCCGATGTGACGGAGATGACCGACGACAGCGAGGCCTTCTGCAAGCGCATCCTTGCGGAGACGGGCATCGCCTGCACCCCCGGCGTCGACTTCGACCCGGCGCGCGGCCTCCGCTTCGTGCGCTTCAGCTTCGCCGGTTCGGAGGAAACCATCGCCGAGGCGGCCCGGCGGCTGATCGCCTGGAAGAGGTAGGATAGCCCTTCGGTCCTCTCGCACCGAGCCCCCACCCCGACCCTCCCCCGCTCTCGGCGGACCAAAGGTCCGCCTGCCGCGTCAGCGCAAACCTTTGGTTTGCGCGAGAGCTGCGCAAGGGAGGGTGCCTTCTGCGAAGCGGCGGCAGTCCCCTCCCCTGCGATAGCGGGGGAGGGTTAGGGTGGGGGCTCAACGCGACCACTTTGCCAAACAGCCGCCAGGGCGGAACTCAGTACGCGTATTCCTTGAACACCGGGTCGACGCTGCCGCCCCAGGGGCCGTTGAACTTCGCCAGAAGCTCGTCGGCCGGGGTCTGGCCGGACTCAGCGATGTCGAGCAGCGTGTTCAGGAAATGCGCCTCGTCGTCGCCCCAGTTGTCGTTGCGGGCGCGCCGGGCCAGACCGCCACGGGCAATCTCCAGAACCTCAAGCGCGACCTCCCGCACCGTGCGGCCGCGGAAGGGGGTGCGCAGGGCATGGCGCGGCACCTCGGCGCGCAGATGGGCGCGCTCTTCCGTCGTCCAGCCCTTCACGAGGTCCCAGGCGGCGTCGAGCGCCTGGCTGTCATAGAGCAGCCCGACCCACAGGGCCGGCAGGGCGCACAGGCGACGCCACGGACCGCCGTCGGCGCCGCGCATCTCCAGATACTTCTTTAGACGCACCTCGGGGAAGGAGGTGGTCATGTGGTCGGCCCAGTCGGTGATCAGCGGGACCTCGCCCGGCAGCGCCGGCAGGCGGCCCTGCATGAAGTCGCGGAAGGACTGGCCGGAGGCGTCGATGTACGTGCCGTCGCGATAGACGAAGTACATCGGCACGTCGAGCAGGTAGTCCACATACCGCTCGAACCCGAAGCCGTCCTCGAACACGAAGGGCAGGTCGCCGGTGCGGTCGGGGTCGGTGTCGGTCCAGATGTGGCTGCGGAAGCTCTGGAAGCCGTTCGGCTTGCCCTCGGTGAAGGGCGAGTTGGCGAACAGCGCCGTGGCGATGGGCTGAAGCGCCAGGCTGACCCGGAACTTCTTCACCATGTCGGCTTCCGACGCGAAGTCCAGGTTCACCTGCACGGTGCAGGTGCGCATCATCATGTCCAGGCCGAGATTGCCGCGCTTGGGCATGTAGTCGCCCATGATCTTGTAGCGGCCCTTGGGCATCCAGGGGATCTCGTCGCGCCGCCATTTTGGCTGGAAGCCGAGGCCCATCATGGCGATGCCCAGTTCCCCGCCAATCTCCTTCACCTGATCGAGGTGGCGGTGCACCTCGGCGCAGGTCTGGTGCAGGGTCTCCAGCGGGGCGCCGGACAGCTCCACCTGCCCGCCCGGCTCCAGCGTGATGTTCGCCATGCCCTGGGTCAGGGCGATCAGGTTGCCCTTCTCCTCCACCGGGTCCCAGCCGAAGCGCTGCAGGCGCGTCAGCAGTTCGCCGATCCCGTCCGGCCCTTCGTAGGGCAGCGGCCGGTGGTCGGAGACGCGGTAGGCGAATTTTTCGTGTTCGGTCCCGATGCGCCACTGGTCGGCCGGCTTGTTGCCGGATTCCAGATAGGCCGCCAGTTGGCGGCGGTCGGTGATCGGTTCACCACGCGTCTGCGGAGGTGCGGACATGGAAGCTCCCGCTTTCAAAAAGTCTGAATTCGCCAAAGTGTCAAACGGCCCGCCTCGGAACAGCGGCGCGTCGAGCGGCCCTTACTCCCCGACGGTGGGGTCGGCCGGCGCGCGGAAGGGCGGTCGGGTGTCGCCGCCGTCCGCCGTCCAGTCCCCCGCAAGGGCCTGCCAGCAGGCGAGCGCCGCGACCACCGCCGTGTCGGCCCGGAGAATGCGGGGCCCCAGACCGACGGGAACAACAAAGGGGAGTTTGCAAATTTCGTCAAGTTCGGACTGCGCAAAGCCGCCCTCCGGCCCGATCAGGAAGGCGGCGGGGCCGCGCGGCCGGGCGCGGACGGCCTCCGCGATGGGGCGTACGTTCCCGGCCTCGGCGCACAGGTACAGCGTACGTTCGGCCGGCCAGCCGGCCAGCGCCCTGTCCAGCGGCAGCGGGTCGGCCATCTCCGGCACGGTCAGCCGCTCCGACTGTTCGGCGGCCTCGATGGCGTTGGCAAGCAGGCGGTCGGTGTTGACGCGGTTGGGGTCGGTGCGGCGGGTGAAGACCGGCCACAGCCGCGACACGCCCAGCTCGCTGGCCTTCTCCGCGACGAAATCGATGCGCCCGCGCTTGATCGGGGCGAACAGCAACCAGAGGTCCGGGCCCGCCGCCTGAAGACGCCGCTGCTCCGTCACGGTAAGCGAACACCAACCCTTGCCGAAGCCGTCGATGGCGGCCAGCCATTCGCCGTCCCGCCCGTTGAAGACGGCCACGACGTTGCCCTTGTCGAGCCGCAGGACATGACGCAGGAAATGCGCCCGCTCGGGGTCGAGCCCCACCGCCTGCCCCTCGCCGAGGGGGCTGTCCACATAGAGGCGGGTCTTCGGTTGGATTGACATGGCGCGAGGTCTCCGGTGTGCGGCGCCGACTATAGCGATAACGCTGCGGGGCGGAAACGGCCCAGCCTTGCGGGGACCCACCCCCGCCGCTACCTTGCCCCCGGCTTCTTCCACTCTCCATCCCGCAATCCCATTTCCTGAGTCCGCCATGACCAGCCCCGCCTCCCCCGCCCCCGGCGACTTCACCGACATCCGGCGTGGCGACTGGATCGACCGCTTCGCCCCGGCGGCGGTCCGGCCCTATCTGCGGCTGGCGCGGCTGGACCGGCCCATCGGCACGTGGTTGCTGCTGTTTCCCGGCTGGTGGAGCATCGCGCTGGCCGGGTCGGGACCGCTGCCCGACCTCTGGCTGATGGCCCTGTTCGCGATCGGCGCCGTGGTCATGCGCGGGGCCGGCTGCACGGTCAACGACATCCTCGACCGCGACTTCGACGCCATGGTGGAGCGCACGCGGACGCGCCCGATCCCCTCCGGGCAGGTGTCGGTGAAACAGGCGCTGGCCTTCCTCGGCTTCCAACTCCTGATCGGGCTGGCGGTGCTGGTGCAGTTCAACCCGCTCACCATCGGGCTTGGCGTGCTGTCGCTGGTGCTGGTCTTCACCTACCCGCTGATGAAGCGCATCACCTGGTGGCCGCAGGCGTTCCTGGGGCTGACCTTCAACTGGGGCGCCCTGATGGGCTGGACGGCGGTGCGCGGCGAGTTGGAGTGGCCGGCGCTGGCGCTCTACGCCGCGGGGATCGTCTGGACGCTGGGCTACGACACCATCTACGCCCACCAGGACAAGGAGGACGACGCGCGAATCGGCGTGAAGTCCACCGCCCTGCGGCTGGGCGACCAGAGCAAGATCTGGATCTACGGCTTCTACACGCTGACCTTCGTGGGGATCGGCATTGCCGGGCGTCTGGCCGGGCTGGGAGGACTGTTCCTGCCGCTGCTCTCGCTGGCCGCGCTGCAGCTGTCCTGGCAGGTCGCGACCTGGAACCCCGACGATCAGACGGACTGCCTGAAGAAGTTCAAGTCGAACCGCTGGTTCGGCTGGCTGGTGCTGGCGGCCTTCCTGGCCGGGAAAATCTAGGCGGCAGAGGACTTGGAGGGAGGTTTCAGCGCGTCAGCTCGGCGACGGTGCTGTCGCCAGAGCCCGGCTTGCGCGGCGGTAGCACCGCGCGGATGCCCTCGGCGGAGGCCACCATCTCGACGCCCTTCTGCGCGGCCGGCTGGGTCGGCTTGCGGGCCGGCAGCACGGCGGTCACCATGGCGGCGGTCTGGAGCGGCTGAACCGTCTTCGCGGCAGTGCCCTTGCCGGAAAGGGTGAGGGACGCGGTCAGCACCTGCGGCTTGCGGCCTGGAACGGCGACGGCGTGGCCCTTCAGGGAGGCTTCCATCAGGCGCGGCCCGGCGGTGGGCTTGGGCGCGGCGCGGCCCTGCGGGGCAACGGCAAAGGTGCTGCCGATGCCGGCACTGCGGGAGTCGGCCTGACGGATTTCCGCCTCCTCGCCCTCCGGCAGGATGAAGCCGTAGGTGGTGTAGACGCGCAGGCCGAGCTGGTCCGACGGCTCGTGCCAGACGCGGACGGCCGTCCAGTCGTTGCGCGGCGACACGTCGACCACGCGCATGTTGCGGCGCAGGCCACGGCCATCGAGCCAGGAGTGGTCCACCTCGATGGTGCGGCGGTCGATGATATGGCTGACCAGAGAGACGTGGCCGCGACCCAACCGCTGCGACCGCTTGAAGACGAGGACGGAACCGAGCGCCGGGCGCTTGTCGCGCTCATATTGCTCGGCGGCGGTGTTCCACCACGTCCAGGCATCGCCCCGGATCTCGAAATCCGATATGGAACGCAGCGTGCGGACGCAATCCCCGTCCTGGGCCTGGGCTTGGGATATGGTGAACGGGCTGAGAGCGATGAACGCCGCGAACGATGCGCAGAGTGCAATCCCTTTCGACCGCATATCAGCCCCATGACCTTTGTTTTTCTCCTTTCGAACGGGTAACACGGGACAGCAGGTGTGTCTACTCCGTTTGAATTATGTAACCAAAACCGGTTGTGGATAGATCATCCATCCCCGCGCAGCTCCGGTGAGAGTCCAGTTATGAACAACTTTTCTCAAATCGACTTCATCCGCTCCAACACGGTCGTAACGCGGACTCCTTTGCTGCCCGAAATCGCGCTGCATCTGGCGACGGAAATCACGCCGTTGTGGGAGGCTACGGAGGATTCTTTGAAAGAGTCCAATGTACCGCCGCCCTATTGGGCCTTTGCTTGGCCGGGCGGTCAGGCGGTGGCGCGGCTCGTGCTCGACCGGCCGGAGCTGGTGGCGGGCAAGTCGGTGCTGGATTTCGCCGCCGGCACCGGGCTGGTCGGCATCGCCGCGATGATGGCCGGGGCGGCGCGCGTTCAGTCCTGCGACATCGACCGCTTCGCCCTGTCCGCCATCGCCCTGAACGCCGAATCCAACGGAGTCGACGTGAAGGCGGTCAGCGCCGATCTGGTGGACCGTCCCCTGCCCGGCATCGACGTCGTCCTGGCCGGCGACGTCTGCTACGAGAAGCCGATGGCCGACCGGGTGACCGCCTGGCTGCGCGGAATCGCCGCAACCGGCACGCTGGTCCTGCTGGGCGATCCGGGCCGCGCCTATGTCCCTCTCAGCGGAATCGAGCGGGTCGCGCAGTACAGCGTCCCGACCTCCCTGGAGCTGGAGGACCGCGAGATGCGCGAAACGGTGATCTGGCGCCTGCTGCCGGAGGCCTGAGCATGACCACGACCGCCCCGCGCAAGGGCGCCACCCGGATGGCCGACATCCCGCCGGAGGTGCTGGCCGACCTGAACGCCGGCCGGCGCGAGACCGCCACGCTGGCCGAATCGCTGGCCATCGACTTCGCCGCCCTGCTGGCCACCGCCGTTCCGGAAGCCGCAGGCGCCGTGTCCTTCGACCCGAAGGAGGGCGTGACCCGGCGCATGGCGGCGGCGGGGAGCGCGGCCGTCGAGCGTCTCGGCCTGGGGGCCGTGGAGCGGCTGGCCGCCCACCCCTCCGACACGGTGCGCGGCTGGGCCTGCTACGCGCTGGCGGCGGCCCCCGGCCTGACTCTGGCGGAGCGGCTGGAGCGCGTCCGCCCGCTCGCCGACGACCCACATTTCGGCGTGCGCGAATGGGCATGGCTGGCCCTGCGCCCCCACATCGCCGCCGCCATCGACGAGACGCTGGCCCTCCTCACGCCGTGGACCGCCGAGCCGTCGGAGCGGCTGCGCCGTTTCGCCAGCGAGGCCACCCGGCCCCGCGGCGTCTGGTGCAGCCACATCGGTGCGCTGAAGACCGACCCGGCACGCGGGTTGCCGGTGCTCGACCCGCTGCGGGCGGACGGCGCGCGCTACGTCCAGGATTCGGTCGCCAACTGGCTGAACGACGCGGCGAAGAGCCAGCCCGGCTGGGTGCAGGCCCTCTGCGCCCGCTGGGAAACGGACAGCCCCGACCCAGACGCCACCCGCCGCATCGTCCGCCGCGCCCTGCGCAGCGTGAAGGAACCCGCGTGAGGCGGCACCTCACCCCTTGACGCGGCGCCCTCCAGGCCGATGCTAAGCGCCCTCTCCCGATCCGACCCCATCGCATCCGAACGGACCCTCGACCATGCCCTACACCTCGTTGCGCGACTTCATCGACCGGCTGGAGAAGGCCGGGCGGCTGGTGGTGGTCCGGGAGCCGGTGTCCACGGCGCTGGAGATGACCGAGATCCAGACCCGCCTGCTCGCCGAAGGCGGCCCGGCGGTGCTGTTCGAGAACGTCATCAAGGCCGACGGCACCCGCTCGGAGATGCCGGTGCTGGTCAACCTGTTCGGCACGGTGGAGCGCGTGGCCTGGGGCATGGACCGCGAGCCGCATGAGCTGCGCGGCGTCGGCGAGACGCTGGCCTTCCTGAAGCAGCCGGAGCCGCCGGGCGGCTTCCGCGAGGCGATGGAGCTGATCCCGCTCGCCAAGACCGTGCTGTCGATGAAGCCGAAGACCGTCGGCTCCGCCCCCTGCCAGGAGGTGGTGCTGACCGGCGACCGGATCGACCTCGGCCGCCTGCCGGTGCAGAGCTGCTGGCCGGGCGAGCCGGCGCCGCTGATCACGTGGCCGCTGGTCGTCACCAAGGGCCCCACGGCCAAGCGCGAGGACGACTTCAACCTCGGCATCTACCGGATGCAGGTGCTGGGGAAGAACAAGACGATCATGCGCTGGCTGAAGCACCGCGGCGGCGCGCAGCACCATCACCGCTGGGCCGCCAGCGGCAAGCGCGAGCCGCTGCCCTGCGCGGTGGTCCTCGGTGCCGATCCCGGCACCATCCTGGCCGCCGTCACGCCGGTGCCGGACACGCTGTCGGAATACCAGTTCGCTGGCCTGCTGCGCGGCAAGAAGGTCGAGCTGGTGGATTGCAAGACGGTGCCGCTGAAGGTGCCCGCCCAGGCCGAGATCATCCTGGAAGGCCATGTCAGCCTGGACGAATACGCCGACGAGGGGCCCTACGGCGACCACACCGGCTATTACAACTCGGTCGAGCCCTTCCCGGTCTTCACCGTCACGGCGATGACCATGCGGCGCAACCCGATCTACCTGTCCACCTTCACCGGCCGCCCGCCCGACGAGCCGTCGGTGCTGGGCGAGGCGCTGAACGAGGTCTTCATCCCCCTGCTGACCCAGCAATTCCCGGAGATCGTGGATTTCTGGCTGCCGCCGGAAGGCTGCTCCTACCGGATCGCCGTGGTCAGCATGAAGAAGGCCTATCCCGGCCACGCCAAGCGCGTGATGATGGGCGTCTGGTCCTTCCTGCGTCAGTTCATGTACACGAAATGGGTGATCGTCGTGGACGACGACATCGACGCGCGGAACTGGAAGGACGTGATGTGGGCGATGAGCACCCGCATGGACCCGGCCCGCGACATCACCGTGATCGAGGGCACCCCCATCGACTATCTGGACTTCGCCAGCCCCGAGTCGGGCCTGGGCGGCAAGGTCGGGCTGGACGCCACCAACAAGTGGCCGCCGGAGACCAAGCGCGAATGGGGCCAGAAAATACGCATGGACCAGGGCGTGGTCGACGAAGTGTCGCGCAAATGGGCGTCCTACGGTCTTCCGGGCAGCGGGACCCCGATCTGGAAGTGAGGCGTTAAGGGACGGTCCGCACCCTCAAGGGAACCCCCGCCATGCCCAGCGAGATCGCCCGCCCCATCGCCACCGTCCGTCTGGTCTTCCGCGACGGCGGCGAGACCGCCGGGGACCTGTCGGTGGCCGAGCGGTCGGGAGACACCCTGTTCGTGGCGTCGGACGAGGGGGCGCGGGTCGTCCGCATGATGGCCGAGGAGGGCGGCACCCTCTACCGCCAGGACGCCACCTTTCCCCTGGCAGACGCCTTCACCCTGCCGGTGACGATCCCGGGGGAGGACGAGGCGGACATCGAAGGCATGGCCATCGCCGACGGCTGGCTGTGGGTCACCGGCTCGCACGCGCTGGCCCGCAAAAAGCCGGAGCGCGCGGAGAACGGCACCGAAAAGGCGCTGGAGCGGCTGACCGAGGTGCGCTGCGACCCCAACCGCTTCCTGCTCGGCCGCATCCCGCTGGTCACCGAGGCGGACGGGCGGCTCACCCCGGTCCGCCGCGACGGAGCGCGGGTGGCCGGTTGCCTGAAGTTCCGCAAGGGCGGCAACGCGCTGACCAAGGCGCTGGCGGAAGACGAGCATCTGGCCCGCTTCGTCGCGGTGCCCGCCAAGGAGAACGGCTTCGACGTGGAGGGCATGGCCGCCCACGGCGACCGGGTCTGGCTGGGGCTGCGCGGCCCGGTGCTGCGCGGCTGGGCCTGCATTCTCGAACTGGCGGTGGAGGACCACCCGGACGTCGAGGAGCGTCTGCGGCTGCGCCCCATCGGGCCGAACGGCGAGAAGTACCGCAAGCATTTCGTCGATCTGGACGGTCTGGGCATCCGCGAACTGACCTTCGACGGCGAGGATCTGGTCATCCTGGCCGGACCGACCATGGACCTCGACGGTCCCGTCGCCGTGTGGCGCTGGACCGACGCCCTGTCCGTCACTCACGAGACCGTCATCCCGCGCGACCGGCTGGTTCCCCTGCTGAACCTGCCCTATGGCAAGGGCGACGACCACGCGGAGGGCATCGCCTGCGTCCGCCGCGACGGCGCCCCGCCCGCCCTTCTGGTGGTCTATGACAGCCCATCCAAGGCGCGCCGGCATGGTGCCGGGACCACCGCCGACCTGTTCGCCCTGCCCTCCCGCTACGATCCGGCCAACGCCTTCCGGGCGTGAGTCGTCGTTCTCATTGATGCAACAATCAGTGCATGATTAAGCGGATTATCCCAAACGTGGACATCGCTATTCTTGCCCTCAGACGACAACGGCCCCGACGCGGGGCGCCACGCTGAGACAAGGAGACCACGCCATGACCGCCAACACCGCCGCCATCGACACCCGCACCGCCCCCTACGCCGCCTTCCTGCTGCGCGTCAGCCTGGGCCTTCTGTTCATCGCCCACGGCCTGATCCTGAAGGTCTTCACCTTCGGCATCGCCGGCACGGTCGGTTACTTCGAGAGCCTCGGCTACCCCGGCCTCTTCGCCTATCTGGTCATCCTCGGCGAGATCGGCGGCGGCCTGCTGCTGCTGGCCGGCGTCTTCACCCGCTGGATTTCGCTGGCCCTGCTGCCGATCCTGATCGGCGCGACGCTCCAGCACACCGGCAACGGCTGGGTCTTCTCGGCCCAGGGCGGCGGCTGGGAGTTCCCGGTGTTCTGGACGGTGCTGCTCGGCGTGCAGGCCCTGCTGGGCGACGGCGCCTTCGCCCTGAAGCTGCCGACCGCCGGCCGCAGCGCCCTTCAGAACCGGCTGGCCTGACCCTGAAGCGAGCATGACGAGCGGCGCGCGGGCGGGCACCAGCCCCCCCGCGCGCCGCCGCATTTGCGCGGCGGGCAATCCGGACCTGAGGCGATATGCCCCTTCCTCTTCTTCTCCGGGCTCCCATTTGCTAGACAAGCCGGAGACCTAGCGGAGACCGTAATGCCCGTTTCGACCACCTCGCAGCCCGACGTTCTGAACCTGCTGGACGATCTGATCCGCAAGGCGAAGGGCGCCGGGGCCGACTCCGCCGACGCCGTGCTGTTCGACAGCGCCTCCCTGTCGCTGAGCCAGCGTTTCGGCAAGACGGAAAAGCTGGAGCGGTCCGAGTCGGGCGACCTGGGCCTGCGCGTCTTCATCGGCAAGCGGCAGGCCATCGTCTCCTCCACCGACCGCAGCGCCAAGGCGCTGGACGAGCTGGTGGAGCGCGCCGTCGCCATGGCCCGCGTGGTGCCGGAGGACCCCTTCTGCGGCCTCGCCGACCCGGAGCAGATCTACACCACCGTCCCCGATCTCGACGTCTGCGACCCGTCGGAGCCCTCGGCGGAGCTGCTTATCGAACGCGCCCGCATCGCCGAGGAGGCCGCGCTGGCGGTCGAGGGCGTCACCAACTCCGAAGGGGCCGACGCCGGGTGGAGCCGCTCCACCATCGCCATCGCCGCGTCCAACGGCTTCACCGGCCGCTACGGCGTGTCGCGGCAGTCGCTGTCGGCCTCGGTGCTCGCCGGGACGGGCACGGGGATGGAGCGCGACTATGATTACGACAGCAAGGTCTACGGTTCCGACCTGCGCGACCCGGCGTCGATCGGGCGCGAGGCCGGCGAGCGCGCCATCCGCCGCCTGAACCCGCGCCGGGTCAAGAGCTGCAAGGTGCCGGTGGTGTTCGACCCCCGCGTCTCCCGCGGGCTGCTCGGCCATCTGACCGGCTCGATCAGCGGGCCGAGCATCGCGCGGGGCACCAGCTTCCTCAAGGACAAGATGGGGCAGCGGATCTTCGCCGCCGGCATCACCATCGTCGACGATCCGCATGTGAAGCGCGGCCTGCGCTCCCGCCCCTTCGACGCGGAGGGCATCGCCACCACCCGCCGCAACCTGATCGAGGACGGGCACCTGACCACCTGGCTGCTCGACCTGCGCTCGGCCCGCCAGCTCGGCCTGTCGACGACCGGCCACGCGGCGCGCGGCACCTCCGGCCCGCCGGGCCCGGCCCCGGCCAACGTCTACATGGCCCCGGGCGCCAAGAGCCGCGACGAGCTGCTGGCCGAAATCCCCAACGGCTTCTACGTGACGGAGCTGATGGGGACGGGCGTCAACGGGGTGACCGGCGACTACAGCCGGGGTGCCGCTGGTTACTGGATCGAGAACGGCCAGATCGCCTATCCGGTCACCGAACTGACCATCGCCGGCAACCTGAAGGAGATGTTCCTGAACCTGGAGCCGGCCAGCGACCTGGAACTGCGCTTCGGCATGGACGCCCCGACCATCCGCATCGACGGGCTGACCATCGCCGGGCTGTGAGCGCAACGGGAGGCGCCGCAAGGCGCCCCCTCTTCCTGTCAGCGGACCCCCTGTTAACGAACCACGCCGCGGACGATGTCGGCGATGGTGCCGTGCACCGCGTCCAGGATCAGCATGTCCGCGCCGGCCAGGATGCATTCCCAGCCGCTCATGCACACCGGCACCCGCTGGCGCAGATCGACGGGCGCCATTTTCTTGGCAATACCCGGCGGCAGCGGCTGGCCCCGCGCCAGCTTCTTCGCGATCCCCGGCGGCAGGGCTGTCGTCCCGACCGGATGGGCGACGAAATAATCGCGGATGATCGTCACCTCGCCGCGGGACACCGACCCTCCGGAGGCGCGCCCTTTTGAGTCGCGCCCCTGGGATTCATAAGATGGCCCACCCTGAGGCTTGCCGTGCCCACCACCGGGACCACCGGCCCAGTCGGGCTTGTCTGCCAGCGCCGGGCCGGTGATGCACAGCACCGCCAGAAGCGCCAGCGCGGCACGCCCATCCCAATGCCGCATCCGATCCCTGCTCATGATCCGCATTCCCCTGCCTGCCGAAGGTGGGCCGCCAGCGCAACCCGCGACCCTACCCCCATCGGATTAGCCGCTGGCGTCACCGCCGGCCTGTGGCAAGAACGGGATATCAGACCGTCACGCTCATCGGACCACCGGCGCCGCGCACCGACAGGTTGGGCAGGAAGTCGCGGAACAGCGACAGGCTCTTCAGGTCGGACACATAGCCCGTGCCCTCCCCGCCCATCACCTTCCCGCCGACGCTCTTCATCACGTCGGCGGTCTTCGCCTCCTGGGCCTCCAACGCGTCCTTCAACACGGAGGCGAGCGCACTGCCGTTGCCCAGCCGCTCCATCGGCGCACCGGTCTCCTTCATCGTCTTCTCGTAGCTGTACTGGAGCGCGGCGCGCTGGACCGACCAGTTGACCGACTCCTTCTCCTCCTGGCTGGCCTCGTCGAGGAACTTCACCCCGGCGCGGTAGGCGGCCGCCTTGTCGGTGCCGAGAGGGTCGGCGGCGTCCATCGCCTGCTTCTGCTGGCGGGCCATGACGGACTGCGCCGCCTCCTGCTCGTTCTTGGAGAAGGTTCCGTCCTTGTTGCTGGCGATGGCGTGGAGGCTGCGCCGATCGAAGCCGCCGAACAGCCGCTCCACGTCCTTTCCGGTCGGGTCGGAGTAGTTCACCCCTTTGCCTTCCTTCGCCATGGCCGTGTAGGTGGCGTCCAGCGAATCGCGGGCGTCCTGGATGACCTTCGCGAAGCCCTGGAGACCCGGCGTCTGGCTGGTGGTCAGCACCGTGGTGGGCGGCGGCGGCAGGCCGGCGGCCTCCGCCTCCTCCTTGGCGGAGGGTTCGTAGCCTTTGCCACTTGGGCGGCTCTTGTCGACCTCACCGCGTCCGATGCCGGGAATGTCCACGTCCGCAGCGTACTGCGCGAGACCATTCGCCCAGAGCTTCCCCTCGAAGCCCAGGTCATACATAAGCTTGGCGGCGGCCTTTCCCTTCTCATTGTCCGGTGACAGCAGCCCACCCTCGCCGCCTTCCGCTTCCGCGCCGAAATCCAATTTTTCGAACGCGTCCTCTCCCTTCGTCGCGAAATACCTGAAGGCATTCCCCTTGATCTTGTTCGGGTCGCCGCCGACGGTTTCCATCATCTCGCGGTCGATGTCCGCCGACTCCGCGCGGAAGAGGGCATTGGCCGGAGCCATCGCCGCCTGGAACGCCTCGGTGTCCTCGTCCTTCCCGAAGGCGGCGAAAGCGGCGGTGCGCGCCTCGTTCAGGGCCGACATGGCCTTGTCCATGCGTTCCGTCTTGGTCTTGAAGGCCTTTTCAGCCGCCCCGAGCTTCTCCGCCCAGGCCTTGTCCTCCTCATCCTCGGGCCGCTCCTTGATGAAGCGGTCCTTCACGGCGTTGGTCGCCATTTGGCGCAGTCCCAACGCCACGTCCTTCTCGGTCATCTTGCCGGACTTGACGAAGTCTTCCAGCATCGCGCGGCCCTTGGAGCCGATGGACGCGAAGACCTTGCCCGCCACGCCGGTCAGCGACTTGGCCAGCCCGCTGAGTTCCACGCTGTCCTCGCCCTTCAGGGCGGCCAGGGCGGCGGAGCCCGCCGAAGACCCGGCATCGGAGGCCGCCTTCCAGGTCCCCTCCGCCTCGGCGGCACCCCCGGCGGGCTTCCATTTGGTGGCGGTTGCGGTGCTGCTGGCCGTGGTGGCGGAAAACAGGGCGTTGATCGACGTGGACATGGCTTCCCCCTTGCGGTCCCGCCTGAGCCGCGGGGCCTTGACCCTTAGAGATCGAAGTAATTATTGAATGTTCCCAAGTAATTTTCCCAAGAGACCCCTTAACGGACTCTTAAAACACTGTTCGGCGCGCCAGCACCGGCAGAATCCACGGTGCCAACGCGATCTCCACCGGCAGATGGGCGATCACATCGCCGTCGCCCTGCACGGGCTCCCCCACCGGCCCGTCAATGACCACCCGGCGGGCGGGCAGGACGCGGTAGTCGGGGTAGCGCGGCAGCCGCCCGGCAGTGACGCCCCAGAGGTAGCGCAGGGCGTTCCCCCGCCCCGCCCGCGGAAACAGGCAGACGTGCAGCCGCGGGTCGGTCAGCCGGGCGTCGGGCGCGCAGACGAAGCGCCCCCCGTAGAAGTGCCCTTTGGCGACGATGACCGAGGCGACCTTCACCGGCTCTGCGCCGTCCACCGCCACGCGGTAGGGACCGCCACCGCCCGCGGCGATCCGGGCCAGCGTTTCCACCGCATAGGCGCCCTTGCCGATCAGCCGCTTCAGCCGCGTGTCCACCCGCTCGACAACCCGGGCATCCAGGCCGGCGCCGGCCATCATGGCGAAGGCGCGGCCATTCGCCACACCCAGATGCACGGGCATCGTGCGCCCTTCCGCCAACACCCGCGCCACGCCCTCCGCATCCAGCGGCAGGTCCAGTTCATGGGCGAGCACGTTGGCGGTGCCCAGCGGCACGATGCCCAAGGGTATCGTCGTCTCCCCGCCTCCGCGCGCGCCCAGCCCGTTGACCACCTCGTTGATGGTGCCGTCGCCACCCGCCGCGACCACCGCGTCGAAGGCGCCGGGCGCCACCGCGCGGGCCATCGCCTCCGCGTCGCCACGCCCGCCGGTGGCCCGAAGCGTCACCACCGCCCCGTGGCGCTGCTCCAGCAGCTCCAGCACCGCACCCAGACGGCGCGCCCGACGGGCGCCGGCCACCGGGTTGTGGATGATCAGAAGGCGCCGCCGGGTTGCCGCGGCCGGCCCGGACGCCTTAGGCACCGATTCGGCCCCGTCAGCCACGCCAGCCCCCAATATGACCATCCCGTTTCAGTTTTGATAAAGTCATTTTGCGCCTTTGTTACGTCGACAAGAAGTCTTATCGAAATCATTTTCCCCAACAGATGCGAGCACTCGAAATCATTGTCAAGACAATGACCCGCGGATATAGGGAAAGCGTTTCACCGAAACTTTTCCGGAACGGCGATGGAGCGGGGCATGAGCGCATCACGCGACGTCAAGCGATACCGCAGCATCTGGATCTCCGACGTCCATCTGGGCACGCGGGGATGCAAGGCGGAGTATCTTCTCGATTTCCTGAAGCACAACGAGTCCGACCACCTTTATCTCGTCGGCGACATCGTGGACGGCTGGCGTCTGCGCAAGACCTGGTACTGGCCGCAGGCGCACAACGACGTGGTGCAGAAGATCCTGCGCCGGGCGCGCAAGGGCGTGCAGGTCTATTACATCCCCGGCAACCACGACGAGGCCGCCCGCGACTACGCCGGCCTGCAGTTCGGCGGCGTCCAGGTGGTGGAGGAGATGATCCACGTCACCGCCGACGGGAGGCAGTTGCTGGTCACCCACGGCGACCGCTTCGACGTGGTGGTGAAGTACGCCCGCTGGCTGGCCTTCATCGGCGACAACGCCTACGTGGTCCTGCTCCAGGCCAACACGCTGTTCAACTGGGTCCGCCGCAAGCTGGGCTTCCCCTACTGGTCGCTGTCCGCCTTCCTGAAGCACAAGACGAAGACGGCGGTCGAGTTCATCGGCAACTACGAGACCGCGCTGGGCGACGAGGCCCGGCGCCGCAAGGTGGACGGGGTCGTCTGCGGCCACATCCACACCGCGGAAATCCGCGACATGGAAGGAATCCTCTATTGCAACGACGGCGACTGGGTCGAGTCCTGCACCGCCTTGGTCGAGCACCCCTGCGGCCGGCTGGAGATCATCGACTGGGCGGCGGACATCCGCCGGCGCACCGCAACGACGCTGCCCGCCCGCATCCCGGCCAAGGAGAAGCCGGAGAAGGAGAAGGCGGCCAAGGAATCGGTTGCGGCGTGAACATCCTGATCGTCTCCGACGCTTGGCTGCCTCAGGTCAACGGCGTGGTGCGCACCATCGGCACCGTCCGCTCGGAGCTGGAGGCCATGGGCCACCGCGTGGAAGTGATCGGCCCCGACCGCTTCCGCACCGTGCCCATGCCCACCTACCCGGAAATCCGGCTGGCGCTGGGCGCGGGACGGCGGCTGACCGCGATGATCGACGCGCTGCGCCCCGACTGCATCCACATCGCCACCGAAGGGCCACTGGGTTTCGCCACCCGGCGCTATTGCCTCGGCCGCGGCAAGCCTTTCACCACCGCCTACCACACCCGCTTCCCGGAATATGTGCGCGACCGGGCGCCGGTGCCGCTGGCCCTCAGCTACGCGGTGGTGCGCCGCTTCCACAAACCGTCCTCGGCGGTGATGGTGGCGACGCCATCCATCGAGAGCGACCTTGCCGCCCGCGGCTTCACCAACATCCGGCGCTGGACGCGCGGCGTGGACACCGAGCTGTTCCGCCCCCGCGCCAAGGACTTCCTGGCGTTGCCCCGCCCCATCGCCCTCTATGTCGGGCGCGTGGCGGTGGAGAAGAACCTGGAGGAATTCCTGAAACTCGACCTGCCGGGCAGCAAGCTGGTGGTCGGCGACGGCCCGGCCCGCGCGGAGCTTCAGCAGAAATACCCGGACGTCCATTGGGCCGGCGCCCGCCATGGCGAGGAGCTGGCCCAGCATTACGCCGCGGCGGACGTCTTCGTCTTCCCGTCGCGCACCGACACCTTCGGCCTGGTGCTGCTGGAGGCACTGGCCTCGGGCGTGCCGGTGGCGGCCTACCCGGTGCCCGGCCCGCTGGACGTGGTCGACGGCTCCGGCGTCGGTTGCCTGGACGAGGATCTGAAGGGGGCGGTCGAACGCGCCCTGACCATTCCGCCGGACCTGTGCCGGGACTATGCCCTGAACTTCTCTTGGCGGCGCTCCGCCGAGCAGTTCCTGGCGAACCTGCGCCCTTTCGCCTGAGGAGGACATGGAGCGGGACCGGCGCACGGCCGCCCCCGCTCCCCCGATCACGCGGCGCGGATGCGCTGCATGAACAGGTCCACGCTCTCGCGCAGGCGGTCGGATTCGCGGTGCAGGTTGCCGGCGGACCCCAGCACCTCCTCGGCGAGGCTGCCGGTCTCCGACGCGCCGCGGGTCACCGCGCCGATGGTGTCGCTCACGCTGCGGGTCCCGCGGGCGGCCTCCTGGACGTTGCGGACGATCTCCTGGGTGGCGCTGGTCTGCTGCTCCACCGCGGCGGCGACCGTGATGACGATGTCGTTGATGCTGCCGATGGTGGCGCCGATCCCGCTCAGCGCCTCGGCGGAACCGCGCGCCACCTCCTGGATGCTGGCGATCTGGGAGGAGATGTCCTCGGTCGCCTTGGCCGTCTGGTTGGCGAGGTTCTTGACCTCCTGCGCGACCACGGCGAAGCCCTTGCCGGCCTCCCCGGCGCGAGCCGCCTCGATGGTTGCGTTCAACGCCAGCAGGTTGGTCTGCCCGGCGATGCTGTTGATGAGCTGAAGCACCGCGCCGATCTTCTGGGCGGCGTCGACCAGACCGTTCACCGTGGTGTTGGTCCGCTCCGCCTCGGCCACCGCGCCGCGGGCGATCTGCGAGGACTGGGCGACCTGCCGGCTGATCTCGCCGATGGAGCTGGTGAGCTGTTCCGACGCGGCGGCGACCGTCTGCACGTTGGCGGACGCCTGCTCGGCGGCGGCGGCCACGGCGAGCGACTGCCGGTTGGTGGCGGCGGCGATCTGCGCCATGCGCTGGGCGTTGCCCTTCATCTCGTCCGACGCGGCCACCGTGTTGTCGGCGATGCCGCTGACGCTCCCTTCCAGGCTGTCGGCGAGCTGGCTCAGGATGGCGCGCTTGCTCTCCTGCTCAGCCGCCGCGTAGGTCTCCAGCAGCACCTCGAGGTCGAGCCAGGCGACGCGGCCCAGCGTGTCGCGCAGGGCGGCGGCCTCCGCCGCCCTCTTCGCTCCGAACAGCGACCGTTGCCCCGCCGCCGCGTCGAGGCCCAGCTCGCGGACGATGCCGTTGGACACCGTGTGATGGCAGATGGCCACCGCATAGCCCGGCACGCCGTTGTCGTAGAAGGCCTTGGCCAGCCGGTGGGCGGATTCCAGGAAGCCCGCACCGAGGTCGCCCGAAACCACGCGGCTCCAATGGGCGACACGCGCGGCGTGGACGTCGGGCACGATCAGGGCGTCGCGGATTTCCGGCCACGCTGCGAAGGCGCTGTGCCACTGTTCCAGAAGCACGGGCAGACGGTGCTGCGCGAACTCCCGGTTGGCGCGCAGGCGCGCGATGTCCGCTTCGGTGATGTTGAAGGCCCGGAGCCGGTTTTCCTGGCCGTCACGTTCCTGTACGCCCGCCATGATGTTATCATCCCAAAATGTTGGAGACCGGCGCATTGCCCGCCTCCCTCGAAACTGCCAACGTTTCTACGCCACCAGGATAGCAGCGGATTGCTTCAAAATTATCATAATGGGTCGCAAAATCGTCATACCCTAGTATGCGAGCAAACCCCATACGGCCATCAGCCTTCCGGCAGGCACTAGCGCAAAGCCTTACCTCTGCCACAGCCCCCCGTGCTAAAGTGGTGGGGACCGCGGCCGGGAAACTTGGCCGCGTTGGTTTTGTCGGATGGCGTTTCGACCCGCATGCTTCAATCACTCTACCGCGGCTTGACGACCCTCGCCGGGCCGGCGGTTCGTCTGTACCTCGACCGACGGCTTGCCGCCGGCAAGGAGGACTCCGCCCGCCGGGGGGAACGGTTCGGCACGGCCGCGCGCCCGCGCCCGCCCGGACGGCTCGCCTGGATTCACGCGGCCAGCGTGGGGGAAGCCAACTCGGTTCTCGTCCTCATCGACCGCCTGCTCGACGAGACGCCGGACCTGACGGTCCTGATGACCACCGGCACGGTCACCTCGGCGGAGCTGATGGCCCGCCGCCTGCCGGAGCGCGCCTTTCACCAGTATGTGCCGGTGGACCTGCCGGCGGCGGTGGACCGCTTCCTCGACCATTGGCGTCCCGATCTGGTGCTGTGGACGGAATCGGAGATCTGGCCAAACCTGCTCGGCGCCGTACGGGCGCGCGGCATCCCGGCGGCGCTGGTCAACGCCCGCATGTCGGAGCGCTCCTTCAACCGCTGGCGTTGCGCGTCGGGCCTGATCACGCCGCTGCTCTCCACCTTCCAGGTCACGCTGGCCCAGTCGGAGGAGGACGCCGACCGCCTGCGCCGTCTCGGCGCTCGGGGCGTCGTCAGCGTCGGCAACCTGAAATTCTCCGCCGAGCCGCCACCTGCCGACCCCGCCGCGCTGGCGGCGCTGCGCACGGCCTGCGCCGGGCGCCCCGTCTGGCTGCTCGCCAGCACCCACCCCGGCGAGGACGAGCTGGCCGCCGCGGTGCATGAGGCGCTGGCCCCACGCCTGCCCGGCCTGCTGACCCTGCTGATCCCCCCATGGCGGGCGCGAGCGAGGGCCGCTGGCCGTCAATCTCGGCGTCCATGATTCCGCCGCGGTGGGCGACGAGGCGCTGCTGCTGGCCGCCCACGGCCGCTGCTGGGTGGCGCGCGACCGCGCCGCCGGGGCGCGGGCGGCCATCACCGCCGGCGCGCCCGTCCTGGTGATGGACGATGGCTTCCAGAATCCCGGTCTCGCCAAGGATTTCTCGCTGATCGTGGTGGACGGGGCGGTGGGCTTCGGCAACGGCCGTCTCATCCCCGCCGGCCCCCTGCGCGAACCGGTGGAGCGCGGCCTGGCCCGCGCCGGGGCCGTCGTGGTCGTGGGCGAGGACCGCAGCGGGGTGGAACGGCGCGTTGCCGACGCCCTGCCCGTCCTGCACGCCCGCCTGGAACCGGTGGAAAGCGCCCGCGCGCTGGCCGGACAAACGGTCCTCGCCTTCGCCGGCATCGGGCGGCCCGAGAAGTTCTTCGCGACGCTGGAGGCGCTGGGCGCCCGCGTGGTGGAGCGCGCCGCCTTCGCCGACCACCATCCCTACCGCCCCGAGGAGGTGATGGGGCTGGTCGACCGCGCCACCGCGCTGGGCGCCCTGCCGGTCACCACCGTGAAGGACGCCGTCCGCCTGCCGGAGCCTCTGCGCGCCCTGGTCCGGGCGGTGCCGGTGCGCGCCGTCTGGCGGGACCCCGCCGCCCTCGACCGCCTGCTCGCCCCTCTTCTGATCGGGCTTCCGACTGGAGTTCCCAATGGCTAAGCCGCGCGGCCCCCTGGTGTCCTGGCTGACCCGCCGGGTCGGCTACCCGCTGGAGGCCGTTCTCGTCCACGGCTTCTGCGGCCTGTTCCGCGCCCTTCCGGTCGACCGCGCCTCGGCGCTCGGCGGCTGGATCGGACGGACCGTCGGCCCGCGCCTTCGCAGCACCCGCACCGCCCGCCGCAACCTGGAGCGCGCCTTCCCCGAGAAATCCCCCGCGGAGATCGACGCGATCATCCTCGGCATGTGGGACAATCTGGGCCGCGTCATCGCCGAGTACCCGCATCTGGACGCCATCGGTGCCTATGGCCCCGGCGGGCGGACCGAGGTGATCGGGGCGGAGCACATCGACGCCCTGCGCGAGGACGGCAAGGCCGGCATCCTGGTGTCCGGCCATTTCGCCAACTGGGAAGTGAAGCCCGTCTGCTCCCGCAAGATGGGATTGGAACTGGCGGTGGTCTACCGCGCGCCCAACAATCCCTATGTCGACCGGCTGCTGACCGAACTGCGGGGGGCCGCCGGCGGCACGCACATTCCCAAGGGGCCTGAGGGCGCGCGCACGCTGATCCGGGTGCTGACCAAGGGCGGGCATGTCGGCATGCTGATCGACCAGAAGATGAACGACGGCATGCCCGTCCCCTTCTTCGGGCGCGACGCCATGACCGCCCCGGCGGCGGCACAGCTCGCCCTGCGGCTGGGCATCCCGCTGGTGCCGGCGCGCACCGAGCGTCTGGACGGCGCGCGCTTCCGCATCACCGTCCTGCCGCCGGTGGAGCCACCGAACAGCGGCGACCGCAACGCTGATGTGCGGATTTTGATGGAGCGTCTGAACGCCCTGTTGGAGCAATGGATTCGCGAGCGCCCCGCCGAATGGCTCTGGCTGCACCGGCGCTGGCCCGACTGACGGAGACTTCCATGCCCCTGCCGCTCGACCCGCATCTGCTTCAGCTCTACCTCGTCGCGGCGCTGGTCCTGACGCTGGCGCCGGGACCGGATTCGCTGCTCGTCCTGTCGCGCAGCGTGATGGAGGGGCGCAACGCCGGGGTGGTCGCCACCGCCGGCATCACGCTGGGCAACCTGATCCACGCGCTGCTCGCCGCCGCCGGCATCTCGGCGCTGGTCGCCGCCTCGCCGGCCCTGTTCGACGTGCTGCGCTACGCCGGCGGGGCCTATCTGGGCTGGATCGGCGGGCGTGCGCTGTGGAGCGCCCTGCGGACCGGCTTCGGCCGCCGCGGCGGCGAAGAGGCGACCACCGCCAAGCCCGAGTCGGCCCCGGCGCACCGTGTCTTCCTCCAGGCGTTGCTGACCAACCTGCTGAATCCGAAGGTCATCCTCTTCTATCTCGCCTTCGTGCCGCAATTCGTCGCACCGGCGCTCGGCCACGTCGCGTTGCAGATCTTCCTGCTCGGCTCGATCCTCGGCGTCATCGGCGGCCTCTACCTGCTGGGCGTCGCCGCCCTCAGCGCCGGGGCCGCACGCCGCGCCCTGTCGAGCGCGCGGGTGCGGGCGGTTCTGGACGGTGTCGCGGGGGTGCTGTTCCTGGGTTTCGCGCTGCGCCTGCTGCTGACCGACCGGCGCATCGCCTGACGGCAAATCCGTCAGGCGGGAAAAGACGTTGCGGAGTCAGTGGACGAGCGTGGCCGGGGGTGTCATAGTGCCGCCCGCGTTTAACCGGCCAGCCCGTCCGGCCGAATGGCTTACCGACCGCGAGCGACGATGAGCGAGAAGATCTCCCTGATCACCTGGATGGCGAACATCCACATCCGGTTTGTCACCTGGCGCCGGGGCAACAAGGTCGGCACCGACCGCTTCGGCAACACCTATTACCGCTCCCCGAGCGCGATCGCCGGCGTCAAGGAACGCCGCTGGGTGATCTATGCCGGCGAGCCGGATGCCTCCAAGGTGCCGCCGGAATGGCATTCCTGGCTGCACCACACCACCAAGGAGCCGCTGCCGGAAGGCAACAGCGCCTTCCACAAGCCGTGGCAGAAGGAACATCTCCCGAACCTGTCCGGCTCGCTCCAGGCCTACCGGCCGCCCGGGCACCAGTATGCGGGCGGGCAGCGCGTGCGCGCCACCGGCGATTACGAACCCTGGACTCCGGGCTGAGACGCCCACGCGGTCCCTTAGGAATCCCTCATGCGCCGCAATGTGATTGAAACCGTGCTCGGCGGGGTCGTCCTCGCCGTGGCCGGCTTTTTTCTGGCTTTCGCCTACACCAGCGCCGATTTGCGCAAGGTGAACGGCTACGCCCTCACCGCCAATTTCACCAGCATCTCCGGCCTGCAGAGCGGTGCGGACGTGCGGATCAGCGGCGTGAAGGTGGGGTCGGTCACCGAACTGACGCTCGACCCGAAGAGCTATCAGGCGGTCGTGCACATGTCGATCCACCCGGACATCAAGCTGCCCAAGGACACCGCGGCGGTCATCGCCTCGGAAAGCCTGCTGGGCGGCAAGTTCCTGTCGCTGGAGCCGGGCGGCGAAGAAGACATGCTCAAGCCGGACGGCCGCGTCGAATACACGCAGAGCACCCCCGGCATCGAGCAGCTCCTGGGCCAGGTCATCTTCTCACTGCAGAACATGAGCAAGCCCGGCCAGGAGGGCGGCGAGCCGCCCAAGCTGTAAACGCTGCACACAATTGAGACGACGAACGAAGGGGCCTCACGGCCCCTTTTTTCGTTTGCTCACCCACTTTTTCCCAACCCCCTTCGGAACAGCCGCGGCCACGCTGCCGTTTCCTTCCGCAGACCCAACACGGCACCCTCATCAAAGGAGATCAGCGATGAAAGCCCGTTTCCTGGTTCTCGGCCTCGCCCTGCTCGCCGCCGCCTGCGGCGTCAACACCGAGGAGAAGGCCGCCAGCGGCGCTCTGGGCGGGGCTGCGGCGGGCGCCGTGGTCGGCGGGCCAGTCGGCGCGGTGGTCGGTGGCGCCGCGGGCGCCGCGGGCGGCACCGCCACCCAGAAGGTCGAGGAGAAGGAGGGCACCGCCGGTCCGTCCACCACCAAGGCCCCCTATGGCGGCACCCGCCCCAGCGGCAGCATCACCCAGTAAGCGGCCCCGACAAAGCGGTCACGGAGTAGACGGGGAGACGCTTCCGGGCTAGAAGGCTGTCGGGTTTCGGCCCACGCCGTTCGACATCACGGAAGCGATCCCCAGTGACGACGATCCCAGTGACGACGACTCCGAAAAGCCTCATCGGCCCGGTCGGTGGCAAACGCGTTCGCGGCGTGGCCCTGGCGGCCGCGCTGCTCTGCCTTCCGGCCCTGGGCCTGACCAGCCTGACCGGCCCGGCCGCCGCCGCCCCGGTGCCGGAGGAGATGGTCAGCCGCTCCGCCGCCAAGCTGCAGGGGCTGGACAAGATCACCGCCCGCACCTCCACCTTCACCATCGCCGTCGGCGAGACCAAGGCGCTCGGCAGCCTGCGCATCACCCTGCGCGCCTGCAAGGAGAACCCGCCGATCGAGCCGCCGGAGACCGCCGCCTTCCTCGAAGTGATCGAGAGCAAGCCCGGCGAGCAGGCCGAGCCGGTGTTCAGCGGCTGGATGTTCGCCTCCAGCCCCGCCCTGTCGGCGATGGAGCACCCGATCTACGACGTCTGGGTCCTGTCCTGCGAGGGCGACTGAGGCCGGCCCAGCGCCCCGCCTTCAGCCCTCCGGGCCGAACAACGCCGTGATGGCCGCATCCTGGTCGACGCCGCCGAAGTCGGTCGGCACCGACAGGGCGGCGGCCAGCCGGCGGCGGTACTCGGCGCGCGGGATCTCCATGGCGCCGAACTGGCTCAGATGCTCCGTCACGAATTGCGCGTCCAGCAGCGTGTAACCCGCCGCCCGCAGCCGGGCGACCAGATGCACCAGCGCCACCTTGCTGGCGTCGGTGACGCGGCTGAACATGCTTTCCCCGAAGAAGGCGCCGCCCAGCGCGACGCCGTAAAGGCCACCGACGAGTTGGCCGCCGCTCCAGCATTCCACGCTGTGGGCGCAGCCGCGCTCGTGCAGTTCGGTGTAGAGCCGCAGGATGTCGCCGTTGATCCAGGTCTTCGGGCGGTCCGGGGTCGGCTCCGCGCAGGCCTCGATCACCGCGCGGAAGGCCGTGTCGAAGCGCAGAGCGAACGGACCGCGCCGCACCGTCTTGCGCAGCTTGCGCGGGACGTGGAAGCCCTCCAGCGGCAGGACGCCGCGCCGCTCCGGATCGAACCAGTACAGCTCCTCGGAGTCGGCGTTCTCCGCCATCGGGAAAATGCCGGCGGCGTAGGCGCGCAGAAGCAGCGATGCGGACAGTTCGATCATCGCGGACACTATAGCCGTTTGCCCCCTCACCCCCGCAACGTTATCTCAGCGCACCACTTCCGCGCGACAGGTGGCTCCCACCATGGTATGCAACGGAAAGAGGTGTTTATCGCAGGAGTTCCAACATGAAGACGGTTCTGTCAGCCATCGCCGTATCGGTGGTTGCGTTTCTCTCGATGACCGGCGCGTCATGGGCGCAGCGCAAGGCGGAGCCCGGCACCTTCGATTACTATGTGCTCAGCCTGTCCTGGTCGCCCACCCACTGCGCCAAGAATCAGGGCGATTCCGATCCCGACCAGTGCGGGGTGGAGCGCAAGTTCGGCTTCATCGTCCACGGCCTGTGGCCGCAATACAGCAACGGCGGCTACCCGGCCACCTGCACCCGCGACCGCACGGTCCCCCGCGCCGTGGTCGACGCCACCATGCCGGTGATGCCCAGCGTCGGGCTGATCGTGCACCAATGGACGAAGCACGGCACCTGCAGCGGCCTGCCCGTCACCGACTATTTCGCGCAGGTCCGCAAGGCCTTCGCCAAGGTGAATATCCCTGAGGCCCTCCAGGCCCCGAAGCCCGACCTGTCGATCCCGGCCACCCAGGTCGAGCGCCTGTTCGTGCAGGCCAATCCGGGGCTGGAACCGGAGTCGGTGGCGCTGGTCTGCTCCAAACGCGACGTGGCCGAAGTGCGGCTGTGCCTGAACAAGGACCTGTCCTTCATGCCCTGCGGCGCCAAGGTGGTCGACCGCTGCCGCCGCGACGCGTTGCTGACCGCGGCGCCGTGACATCCGAAATGAACGCTTTCGATGTTCCCTCTCCCCGGAAGGGAGAGGGTTAGAATCTGCCCCAAACGAAAAGAGCCCTTCCTCCCCACCAGGGAAGAAGGGCTCTTTTCATTGACCCGCTCGGCGAACCGTTCGACGGCTTACTTCTTCATGCCCATCAGCTGTTCGAGCCAGTGGATGTCGTAGTTGCCGTCGATGAAGGCCTGCTGCGCGATGATGCGCTGGTGCAGGGGCAGCGTGGTGTCGACGCCGCCGATCACATACTCCTCGATCGTCCGGCGCAGCCGCATCAGGCACTCGTTGCGGGTGGTGCCGTGGACGACCAGCTTGGCGATCAGGCTGTCGTAGTGGGGCGGGATGCGGTAGCCGTCGTAGAGAGCCGAGTCGACGCGCACGCCCAGGCCGCCCGGCGCGTGGTAGCCGTCGATCTTCCCCGGCGACGGGATGAAGGTCTCCGGATGCTCCGCGTTCACGCGGCACTCGATCGAATGGCCCTGGAACCGGATGTCCGCCTGGCCGTAGCCGAGCGGGGCGCCGGTCGCCACGCGGATCTGCTCGCGCACCAGGTCGATGCCGGTGATCATCTCGGTGATCGTGTGCTCGACCTGCAGGCGGGTGTTCATCTCGATGAAGTAGAACTGCCCGTCCTCGAACAGGAACTCCATCGTGCCGACGCCGCGGTAGCCGATGGCCGCTGCCGTCTTGGCCGCCAGATCGCCGATGAAGGCGCGCTGCTCGGCGTTCAGGGCCGGCGACGGGGCTTCCTCGATGACCTTCTGGTGACGGCGCTGCACGGAGCAGTCGCGCTCGCCGAAATGCACGCAGTTGCCGTGCTCGTCGCCGAGAAGCTGGATCTCGATGTGCCGGGGCTTGCCGAGATACTTCTCGATGTAGACCTCGTCATTGCCGAAGGCGGCGCGCGCCTCGCCACGGGCGAGCTGGTAGGCTTCCTTGAGCTGGTCGGGGTTGCGGGCGACCTTCATGCCCTTGCCGCCGCCGCCCGCCGCCGCCTTGATGAGGATCGGATAGCCGGTCTCGCGGCCGATCTTCTCCGCCTCCTCCAGCGTCGGCACAGGGCCGTCGGAACCGGGGACCACGGGCAGCCCCTGCTCCATCACCGTCTTCTTCGCGGTGACCTTGTCGCCCATGATGCGGATGTGCTCCGCGGTCGGGCCGATGAAGGTGAAGCCGTGCTCCTCCACCATCTCCGCGAACTGGGCGTTCTCCGACAGGAAGCCAATGCCGGGATGGATCGCGTCCGCCCCGGTGATCGACGCTGCCGACAGGATCGCCGGAATGTTCAGGTAGCTTTCGCGGGCCGACGCGGGGCCGATGCACACGCTTTCGTCCGCGAGGCGGACGTGCATGGCGTCGGCGTCGGCGGTGGAATGCACCGCCACGGTCTGGATTCCCATCTCACGGCAGGCGCGGTGGATGCGCAGAGCAATCTCACCGCGGTTCGCGATCAGGACCTTCTCGAACATCGCCAAGGGATGATCCCCGCTCACTCGATGATCATAAGGACTTCGCCGAACTCCACCGGCTGGCTGTCGGAGACCAGGACCTCGACAACCGTGCCGCCCCGCGGGGCCTTGATGGGGTTCATGACCTTCATCGCCTCGATGATGAGGACGGTCTGGCCGGCCTTCACCGTGTCGCCGACGCGGACGAAGGGCGTGCCGCCCGGCTCGGCGGCGGCGTAGGCCGTGCCGACCATCGGCGAGGTGACGGCGCCGGGATGGCTGGCGGGCTTGCCCGCCGGGACGGCGGCCGGAGCCGCAACGGGGGCGGGAGCGGCGACCGGAGCGTGCACGGCCACCGCCTGGGCGGCCGTCGGGCGGGTGACGCGGATCCGCTTCTCGCCCTCGGCAAACTCGATCTCGCTCAAGCCCGTCTCACGCAGGAGATCCGCGAGCTTGCGGACCAGATCGCCGTCGATGTCGAAGCTTGCCATGGTGTTCGTTTTTCCCGTGTTCCTTAGTCGCGCTCGAGGATATTCGCCATGGCGTCCAGCGCCAGCAGATACCCGTGAGGGCCGAAGCCGCAGATCATCCCCTTGGCCACCGCGGAAATGTGCGAGTGGTGGCGGATGGCCTCACGCTTGTAGATGTTGGAGAGATGCACCTCGACGATCGGCAGCTCGGACAGGATCAGCGCGTCCATGATGGCGACGGAGGTGTGGCTGTAGGCGCCGGCGTTGATGACGATGCCGTCATGCTCCGTCCGCGCCTGCTGAATCCAGGAAACGAGTTCGCCCTCGTGGTTCGACTGCCGGAAGTCGATGGCCAGCCCGAGCTGTTCGGCGCGTTCCTGGCACGCGCCTTCCAGATCGTCGAGCGTCATGGAGCCATAAATGTGCGGTTCGCGCACGCCCAGCATGTTCAGGTTCGGTCCGTTCAGGACCAGAACGGAAGCGTCGATGGCCACGGGCCACGCCCCTTTTCCAAGATCGAGTCCGCGCGTTTATAGCACTTTGCGTCGCGCTGGCAATGCCGCATGGCGCAAACGTTACGCCCATTCGGCGTGTTCTGCCCCCTTCGGCGCCAAACGCCTCACGGCGCGGCGGACAGATGGCGGCGCAGGATCTCCTCGAAGGCCCCGCCATCCTTTAATTTCCTCAATCCGGCGTTGAAGGCGGCCAGGATTGCCGCCGCCTCCGGCAACGAACGCGAGAGAATCAGGTGCTGCCCGGCGCGGGCGTAGGGCAAGGGGGCGACGCGGATCTCGTCCCCGACCATCGCCTTCGCCACTGCGCTCCGCCCGGTGAATTCGTCGATGACGAAGGCGTCCACCCGGCCCGAGGCGACCATCCGCACGCAGGCCGGCAGGTCCGCCGGGCTTTCCCGCGCCAGTACGCCCGCCGCGGCCAGTTCCGCCAGCTCCGTCGGCAGGGCGTAGCCGACCGGCGCGCAGACCGTGCGGCCCCGGAAATCCTGCGGCGTGTGAAACACCATGCCGCTGTGGGCGGACAGGTAGACGAGTTGGCGCACCTCCAGCAGCGGGTCGGAGAACAGCATCTCCATCTCGCGGTCCGGCGTGCGGACATAGGGAAAGGTGCCCAGGAACTTGCCCGCCAGGACGCCGTCGTAGCCGCGGCGCCAGGGCATGAAGCGCACCTCGTAACGCAGCCCGACCTCGCCGAAGGCGCGGCGCACGATCTCGGTCAGCAGACCGCCCTCCGGCAGATCCTCCCCGGTGAAGGGGGCGAAGTCGTTGCCGGTGACCAGATCCAGGGCCGAGTCGAGGGGAGCCGAGTCGAGGGGGGCCGAGCCAAGGAGCGCCGAATCGAGCGGGGCCGCCCGGACGGGGCCGACCGCCGCCAACAGCAGGAGCATGGCCAGAAGACACCGCCGCCCCGCCATCGCCTATCCCCTAACCCCTCTCCCGCAGACGCCCGCTCACTCCGCCGGGGCGCGGTTGCGCCGCCCGGCGGGGTCGGTGAACAGGTCGTTGATGCGCTGGACATGCTCCGCCACCGCCTCGCGGATGGAGAAGATGCGCTTTTCCGCACCGCCGCTCCAGCCCACCGGCTTCTTGCGGAAGATCGAGCGGAAGAAGCGGGTGTTGCGCAGGAAGCCCTGCTGGAGGTTCAGGTCCACGTCGCCGTAGCGCTCCGGCAGGCCGCGGGCGACCCGCCGGGCCATGAAGGAGCGCAGCCAGAAATGCCCCGCGCCGAACAGGCCGCCCAGCACCACCAGCGCCGCCAGAACCCCGACCGGCAGGCCGCCGGCCCAGGCCGGCTGCGACTGGGTCAGCCAAGTCAGGAACGCCGACACCGTGTCGCCGCCGGCGAGGCTGGCGATCCCGCCGAACAGCAGGGCGAGCAGGGCCAGCCACACCGCGTCGCCGATCAGCACCAGCTTGCGCCAGCGCTTCATCGCCGCGGCGAGCTGCGGGACGATCTCGCCCTTCAACTCCTTCACGAGGCTGTCGATCATGCCGACGATGCGGTAGGCGCGGGCGACCTCCACCTCGTTGATGCGCACCTGGAGTTCGGCAAGGTCGGAGTCGCGCCGCGCCTCGTAGCGGGCGCGCACCGCGTCGTCAGCGATGGCGACCGCCGACTTGCTGTCGTAGAGGGCGTAGAAGCGGCCGGACACCAGACCGGCCTGGGCGATGGCGCGCTGCCACGCGCCGAACACCGCCTCCAGATTGTCTTCCTTCGCCGTGGTGTCGATCTGGTTCAGGATGTAGCAGACCTTGCGCGCGTCGGCGCGGTCCACCGTCTTCGCCACCAGATGCTTCAGCGTGTCCTGCATCGCCCCCGGTTCCGGGTGACGCCCGTCGAAGAAGACCAGCACGAGGTCGGACAGCTCGACGATGTGATCGACCAGCCGCAGCACCGAGCGGCGCTGGTCGTCGGCATCGAAGCCCGGCGAGTCGATGAAGATCTTGCCGCGCGCCCGGTCGCCGGACAGCGTCTTGAGCTGCAGGTAGTTGTCGATGCGCTTGCCCTCACCCGCCGCGACCTTCTCGATCTCGTCGGCGATCCGGTAGAAGGGAAAGCGCGGGTCGGCGTTCAGCGCGGTGCCCGGCAGGGCCTCCCGCCGGGTGTCCGGGCCGTGGCAGATCACCGTGAACTTGTCGTCCACCGCCTGGTTGCCGGTGTTCTGCAGCGGCGCGCCGAGATAACCGTTGAGGAAGGTGGACTTGCCCGCGGAGAAGGTCCCCAGCACCGCGATCATCGGCCACCACGGAATGCGTGTGGTCAGCGACTCGTGCGGCCCCAGCAGGCCCAGCCGAACCAGCACCCGGTCGAAATTGCGGAAGGTCGGAATGACCGGGAGGAGGTTCGGGTTTTCCGCGCGGAGATGCGCGTCCAGGGCGGCGAGGCGCTGCTGGAGGGCTTGCCTGGGGGTCATGGCCGGCCGGGTCCCGTCTGCTGTGAAATGGGGTGACGTGTCGTGTCGGAGGCATTCTCTAGCACGAGGGGCCGTTGCGATGGACAGCGAAATCGCCGTGACCGGAAACGCCGTGACGGCGGCGCAGCATCGGTCCTATCCTGACGCCGTCGTCCTATTCCAAGCATGACCGCGAGGGGGCAGGCCAGTGACGCAGGGACCGCAGGGCCACGGTGCCCATGACCACGATCATGACCACGACCACCAGCATTATGACCATGATCATGAGCACGGGAATGGGCATGAGCACGGCCATGACCACGGACATGCCCACAGCCACGGCCATGCCCACACCGCGACGGTGACGGCCGACAGCGAGCGGCGGATTTTGCTGGTCCTGTTGTTGACCGCCAGCCTGATGGTGGTGGAGGTGGTGGGCGGCGTGCTGTCCGGGTCGCTCGCCCTGCTGGCCGACGCCGGGCACATGCTGACCGACGCGGCGGCGCTGGCGCTGGCTTGGCTGGCCTTCCGGCTGGGGCGGCGCCCGTCGGACCGGCGGCGCAGCTTCGGCTACCACCGGCTCCAGGTCCTCGCCGCTTTCGTCAACGGCCTCAGCCTGTTCCTGCTCTCCGCCTGGATCCTGTGGGAGGCGGCGCAGCGGCTGATGGAACCCCAGCCGGTCCTGGGCGGCACCATGATGGCGGTGGCGGTGCTGGGCGGGCTGGGCAACCTCGCCGGCCTCTACATCCTGCACCGCGGCGACCGGGAGAACCTGAACGTCCGCGGCGCCGCCCTGCACGTGCTGGGCGACCTGCTCGGCTCGGTGGCGGCGGTCGTGGCGGCGGGCATCATCCTGGCGACCGGCTGGACACCCATCGACCCGATCCTGTCGGTGCTGGTCGCCCTGCTGATCCTGCGCGGCGCCTGGGAGGTGGTGCGGCAGAGCGCCCACATCCTGGTGGAGGGCACGCCGGTCGGCATCGACGTGGACGAGCTGCGCAGCGCCCTGCACGAGGCTGTGCCGGCGGTCACCGACATCCATCACGTCCATGTCTGGTCGCTGACGGCGGAACGGCCGCTGCTGACCATGCACGCCGTGGTGCCGCCGGGAACCGACCGCGACGCGGTGTTGCGCGATCTGGTCGAGACCCTGCGCGGACGCTTCGGCATCGGCCACGCCACGGTCCAGGTCGAAACCGGCCCCTGCCCGGACGGCCGGGAGATGCACCACGCGGCCTGACGCGTTCCCCGAACTGTGACCTTCTTTGGTGGTATGGATCGGAACCGGCGCCCGAAACGTTGCTTTCGGCATGACTGCCGAAAACGACCCCGACACCGACTCCCTGCGCCTGACCGCGGAGGAGCTGGCCTTCCTGCTCAGCGATCCGCAGAGCCACGCGGATCGGGAGGAGCGCAACGCCCGCGCCAACCGGGCCCGCACCGAGCGGCGGCGCAGCGACCCCGCCTATGCGGAGCGCCTGCGCAACGACGACCGGCTGCGCCAGCGGCGGCACCGCGCCAAGGCGGCCATCGGCCGGCCCGAGCGGGAACCCGAGCCGCCCGTTCCCCTGCCCGCCCTGTCGGCGGCGGACGCCCTGCGCCGCCTGGAAGCCCATCTGGAGGGGGCCGCCACCCCGCAGGCGGCCCAGTTGCGCCGCCGCCCGGACGCCTTGCAACGCTACGCCGCGGCGTTCGAACTGTACCGCACCCTGTCGGACCGGGGGGAGCGCCCGACGCGCGGCGCGCTGGCCGCCGCCTTCGCCGCGCGTCTTGGCCTCACCCTCACCCCGTCGCAAATCCAGAAGCTGCGCGATCAGGTGGAGGGCTTCGCCCGCCCCGGAGGCCCCTGGCACGCCGGCTGACCGGCAGAGCGGAAAGGCCGATACAGCGCGTCACGCAGACCGCCCCGTGCGGCCTCTGTTCGGCCCGCAAACGGTCGTTAACCTACCGTTAACTATGAATTAAGGGAGCGTTAAGGCTGCTTGGAGGCTTCGCCACGCATCGAAGACCACGCCGGCGCGCTGCGTGACACGCTGTATCGGGCTTCGCCGCTGGCCTTAAAGGTCGGTCGGTGCGTTTGGCACCGGCGGTTCGGACTTCGGTGGTTCGGACTTCGGCGGCGCCGGTTCGGCCGGCCCAGGGTTGGGAGGTGCCGGACGGGAACGGTCGAGCCGCCGGATGACGATGTCGCCCTCCGGCGTGACTTCGGGGGGAGCGAACATCGGCACCTGCCGCACCCACCCCTCCAGAGCCTTCATCAGCAATTCCACGCCCTGGCGGGCCTGCTCGCCCGGCGTGCTGGGCATGCCGGGGGCCGGAGGCGTGGCGCCGGGCGGGGGCGGCGTGTCGGCGGCGCCCGCCGGCACCGTCCACAGGGCGCCGGCAAGGAACAGAGGCGCCATGAGACTTACGGGGATGGGGCGGCGCGCGGTCATGGGTTCGTCACTCCCGGTTGGTGGATGAGGCCGGTGTGATGGCCTACCCTGACAAACGTCCGCGCCGCCCTTTCCATCGCACGCTTTTTTCAGCGCAGCTCGACTCAGAACTCCTTCCAATCGTCCTCATCGGCGGAAGCGCGTTGCAAGGTCGCCGAAGCCGCCTTGCCCGCCGCCACCGGACGGGCCGGAGCCGCCGCCTTGCGCACCGCGGGCTTGGCGGGGGCTGGCTTGGTCGGAGCAATGCTGCGCCGCAAAGCCGGCGACGCCCCGCCATGGTGGACGGCGGGCGCCGCCGCAAGGGCCGCCGCGTCCAGCTTGAAGAAGCTGACCAGCGACCGCAGGTCCGTCGCCTGGTTGGCGAGCGACTGGGCCGCCGCGGTGGTTTCCTCGACGAGCGCGGCGTTCTTCTGGGTCATCTCGTCCATTTGCGAGACGGTGGCGTTGATCTCGTCGAGCGCCGCCGCCTGCTCCGAAGAGGCCGAGGCCATCTCGGCGATCAGCCCGGCAACCTGCTGGACGCCGGACACGATGCCCTCCAGCGCGTCGCCGGCCTTCTTGACCAGTTCCACCCCGTCCTTCACCTGACTGTCGCTGTCGAGGATCAGGCCCTTGATCTCCTTGGACGCCTGGGCGGAGCGCTGGGCGAGATTGCGCACCTCCTGCGCCACCACCGCGAAGCCGCGCCCGGCGTCGCCGGCCCGCGCCGCCTCGACCGCCGCGTTCAGCGCCAGCAGGTTGGTCTGGAAGGCGATCTCGTCGATCACCCCGATGATGTCGGTGATCTTGCGGCTCGACGCCTCGATGCGCTTCATCGCGTCGATGGCCGAATCCGCCACCGTCCCGCCGGACTCCGCAGCGGTGCGGGCGTCGGCGGCCATGCCGTTGGCGCGCTGGGCGTTGTCAGCGTTGGAGCGCACGGTTGCCCCCAGCTCCTCCATGCTCGCCGCCGTCTCCTCCAGCGAGGAAGCCTGCTGCTCCGTCCGCTCCGCGAGGTCGCTCGACCCCAGCGAGACTTCGGAGGCCGCGCCGGAAATCGCGTCGGTGGCGCGCAGGATCTGGCCGACGATCTCGCCGAGCTTGGCGGAGGTCGTGTTGACGTCGGTCTTCAGCGTCTGGAAGGCGCCCTGGTAGTCGCGCTCCACCCGCTTGTTGAGGTCACCCTGGGCAAGCGCGCTGAGCACCGCGCCGAGGTCGGCGATGACCGCCTCGACCGTGTCGGTCAGGCGGTTGATGCCCTCCGACATGGTCTTGTAGAAGCCGTCCTTGCCGGTCAGCTCCAGGCGGCGCGACAGGTCGCCCTTCGACACGCCGTCGATCAGCGCGGCGATCTCCTCGCCGATGGCGGTCTCGCGGGCGCGCTGCGCCTCGTCGGCGCGGCGTTCGGCCTCCAGACGTTCGCGCTCGGCCTCGTCCATCGCCTTCTTCTGGATGGCGTTGTCCTTGAACACCTGCACCGCCTGCGCCATCTGCCCGATCTCGTCGCGGTTGGCCAGCGCCGGGATGGTCACCGTCAAGTCGCCGCCGGCGAGGTTGGTCATCGTCTCGGTCATCGACACGACCGGCTTCACGATGGACCGCGCCACCGCCCAGGCCAGCAGCAGGCCGAACAGGAAGGCGCCGGCCGCGATCGTCACGTTGGCCGACAGGGTGCGGTCCATGCTGCCGGTGGTTTCGGCCAGAACGCCCTCGCGGTCCTTGCCCTCGATCGCGACGGTGCGGTCGGAGAGGTCCGCAAACTCGACGCCGCGGGCGCCCATCACGTCGACCAGCCGGGTGTTCTCCAGCATGACGGCGGAGGTTTCGCGGAACAGCGAGACGTAGCGGTCGGCCAGCTGGTCGGCGGCCAGCGCCGCAGCCCGGCGCGCCGGGTTGTTCAGCCGCTCCGTCGCCCGGCGGATGGCCTCGCCGAAGGCGTCGTCACGGGCCGACACCTCCGTGATAATCGACTCGTTCGGGCTGGTGAAGAAGCGCGACGCGGCCAGCCGCGCCAGCAGAAGCTGCTCCTGCGCGAGGGCGGCGTTGGCCGCGGCCTCGTGCTCGCCGTCGGCGATCAGGGTGGAGACGAGCTGCGACACGGTCTCGCGCGCCTTCTCGCCCGCCGGGACGAGCTGCTCGGTGTACAGGCGGTCGCGGCGCAGGCGAAGCTCCGCCAGCGTGTTGAAGTCGGTCACATAGTTGGCGAAGACCTGATTCATCCGCTCCAGCAGGGCGCGGCGTTCGCCGGTCGTGCCATCCAGGGCGCTCCGCAGATCCTTGACGAGGGTCGCCTGGACGGCGCGCACCTGATCCGCCACCTTCGGGTCGCCGAACGTGTTGAAGGTCAGGGCGAGGCGGCGCATCTGGGCGACCTGCGCGTCGATGGAACTGACCTGGATCGAGTGGTTGCTCACCGCCGCATAGGATTCGAAGCCGTCCCGCGCCACCCCGAGGCCCCGCACGCCGATGGCGACCACCACCGCCAGCAGCAGCAACACCACGAGGAAACCAAAGTAAATGCGGGTCCCGACCTTGAAGCGTCCCGCCAGACTGCTTGTCTGCATCGACCTGATCCTTTGATTGCGACGCGGCAGCGCAAGGAAACTCGCTGCCGACCGTCGCAGCCGACCGTCGCAGCCACCCCTCCCCGCCGGTCCGGCACCCGGACCCGGCGCAGCCTGTGGCGCGAATTCTATCTCATCCGGCCTATCCGAATTTGATTATCAAAGTGTTTCCACACCAGGACGAGGCGGCAAAATCACCATAAATTAAAATATTATTTTTATATGGCGCGCGATTTTGCGCCATTTATTTCCATTTCAACGCCCTGTGGAAGCGTGCAACCGTCACGCGCGACGCAGGCAAAGCGCCGCAATCAGTGCCTTCAACACACCGGACCGCAAGGGACCAGGGAATTCATATGCCCTCATTCATGCCTAAACAACAACCATAGCGCAGTAATTTCAGAGATTCCGCTTGCGCACCGGAAAGTTCTGTGTGAACAATCTCTTTAACATTCTCAAATCCTACATATTTATTCGCAAGCATTGGAGTTCCGGGTCCATGAGCGAACCTGCGGTGCGCAAAAGGGGGCGGCGCGGATCGCCCGAATCCTGGTCGGTCGATGCACATGTCGGGCAGCGCGTTCGCATGCGCCGCACCTTGATGGGCATGAGCCAGGAAAAGCTGGGCGAAGCCATTGGCCTGACGTTTCAACAGGTCCAGAAATACGAGCGCGGCTCCAACCGGATCTCGGCCGGAACGTTGTATCGCCTGGGGCAGGTACTTGATGTCCCCGTCAGCTTCTTCTTCGATTGCTACGACGACCCGCAAGCCTCCGTCACGAGGACGCCCAGCGCGGACAACGCGCGAATCAGCGACAGTTCCATCAGCCGCCGCGAGGCGCGCATGCTGCGCTTGTGGCGGGCCGCACCGGACAGTGTTGGCGATGAACTCCTGTCGCTCCTCAGCTCCCTGTCGCCTCACCTGCAGGAGGCGCGGGATGAGGAGGAGAGTGGACTGGCGAGCGCCGCGCTCATGGGAAGCGCGCCGAACGGCTTCCCGGGAGAGAGGAGTACGCTGACGGTCCCGACGGCGTCGAACACACTGGTGGGAAAGGCACCCGGGGGAAAGACGCCGGTGGGAAAGATGGCAGCGAAAGCGCCCGCCAAGTCCCGCATCAAGGTCGAGACGACCGGCGGAAAGCGGCGGCGCCATGGCGCGGTATGGGATCCGGCCGACATTTACCACGCCGGCAAGCCCAGCAAGGCGTCCACCTGACGGCGAAACGCCGGTGGGGCGGCGCCCCACAGGACACCGCCCCACACACCGAACGACTCTTGGTATCGGCGATCAGAAGCGCAGGATCGCCGCGGTCGAGGCGCCGGAGGGCAGTTCCTCCTTGGTCACCACATGCACCTCGCCGCCGCGCAGCAGCGTTTCGGTGGCGGCCTCCTCGACGAGGTCGATGGCGCCGTCCGTTTCGTGGTGCAACGGGAAGGCCCGGTGATAGTCCTCCCGGAAATGCCCCCAGACCTTCTCGTTCCCGGCCACCAGAAGAACCCCGACCCGTCCCTCGCGCGCCGCCACCATCACATCCTCGGCCCGCGTCGTCGTCCGTTCCGCCGTGTTGCGGTCGCCATACAGGGCGTTGAAGCGCTCCACGGCCGTCCGCCGGGTCGACTCGAACATCGGCTGGACCACCGCGTAGGCGCGACGGTGCAATTCCTCCACATCCAGCGCATCGGGGTTCGTGACCACCCCCTGCTCCAGCAGTCCCTGAAGATGCGCGTCCTTGCGCAAATGCCCCTGGATCTCCTCGTCCGCCACCAGGACGAGCGGGCCGCGGAAAGGCTTCAGGTGATCGCGCACGCGACCACCGACCCGACCGAGATACTCGATGAGATGGGCCTTGCGCAGTTCCTCGGGGTCTTCGCCGAAATTGTGCGTCTTGACCATCGACACGCCGCCGCGGTCCGTGCGGTCGGCATGGCGGGCCGGCGGGGCTGAGTGCAGGTTGTTTTCGTAATTGGTTTCGGCATGGATTTCCGCGACACCCTGAGGCAACCCGGCATCCTCCTCCGCGATGCCGTGGCGGGTCGCGCAGAACAGCCGGGCCCGCCCGGCGGTGACGGCCAGGATCATGAAGGTTCCGTCATCCGCCAACAGCGGCAGCAAAGGCCGCAGCGTGAAGCGCGCATTGACGACGACCTCCTCCGGCAGTTCAACGGGCACGCGGTGGATGGCCGACACGCCCTTGGCCAGGAAAATTGCCAGCCCACGGTCCATATGGCGCCAGAACTCGTTCTGCACCAGCAGGTCGGAGGCCGGCTTTAGGAACGCTTCGGCGTCGGGCCGGCGCAGGCCGTGCTTCTCGCACAGCTGGTCCTGGGCCTTGGCGAGCAGGTTGCGCAGCCGGATCACGTCTTGGCGGATGTCGCGCCCGGCGATGTGGGTGGGCAGGAAGATGGACACCGCCGGGGCGGCATCGACGGTCAGGAGTCGTCCCAGATCGTGTTTGCAGAACATCGCCTTCGTCGCCCTCCATGTTGCTCGTTCGGGGAATTCCGATTGGAGCAACCGGCGCGTCGGGCCATGGTTCCGGGGTGCCTACCGACTGGGCAGGCGCCCGGAACAGGGCGTACGGCAACCCGGCCTATGACGCCCGCGACGAGGATCGCGGCCGACCACAGGCCCACCCCAGGCCCCACCCCAGGCCCGACGTCACCAGGTGCGGACGGGCCCGGTGTCGATGTGCACGAAGCCGCTACGCGGGTAGTAGCCGACGCCGCCGGCTTCCATGCCGCGGGCCGCGGTGGCGATGGCCTTCAACTCGACATCCGGCAGCATCACGTCGATGGCCATGCCGCGGGTGTGGTAGCTTTCCTTCGCCACCCCGCGCGAGCGGCGGCGGGCCATGGCGTTGGTGCGGCGCGAGCGGTAGCCGCAGATGACCCGGAAGGGCTCGTCGCTGTCCAGCGTCTGATGCAGACGGGCCAGCACGTCGAACAGGCGGGGGTCGTAGCGGCCGACCTGCTTGGCCCGATGATCGCGCAGCAGCACGTCCAGCCTCTTCAGCGCGTCCGGTCGGTAGGCGCCATCGGCCCAATAGACGCCGCTGAACTGTTCGTTGGTGTTGATGTTGTGCAGGGCCAGTCGGCGGACGCCACCGGCCAGGGGGGCCGCAAGGGCCGGCGCGGCGGGCACCAGGACCGGAACGGCCAGGGCGGTCAGGGTCGCGGCGGCGAAGGTCAGAAACCCACGGCGGCCAGTCTCGCGCCCATTCATCGGCGCGGCACGGTCGTCACTCCCCAAAAGCATCACTCCCTATGCATTTTGGTGATCGGGCCGCACCGTTCCAGCGCCGGCCGGCCCCCTAGGGATTGTTCGGATAGGACCAAAATATTGTGGTCATAGCGAACGACTATTCCCTATAGGCTAGGGCTTGGCCGGGATCAACCCGAAAATGGCCCGAATCGGTCACAAATCGGCCCTCGGCGCCCTCACCCGCACTGGTTGCCCCCTGGCCGGAGGCCGTACGCCGATTTCCCGACCCCTGGAACGCGCGTCCCCGCCTCGCCGGACGGGGCTTCACGTACTACATTCGATAGAAAGGACAGGGGATCGGACCACCTGCCAGCCGAGGACGGATCATGCACACATCCCAGACGCTTACCGACCAACGACGCCGCCCGGCGCCGGTCCTGGCCGCGCTGACGCTGGCGCTGTCCGTGATCGCCGGCACGGCCGCCACCCCGGCCACCGCCGAGGCGGCCCCCTACCGCGACACGCTGACCGGCTGGGCCGACCGGCTGGACGCCGCCGCCACGGTGCTGGAGGCGGAACCGGAGCGTCCCATCACCCGCATCGGGTCCGGCCCGCTTCTCAAGAGGGGCAGCAGCGGCGAACGCGTGGAGCGGCTGACGCAGCGTTTGGCCGAACTGGGTTTCCTCGACCGGCTGCGCAGGGGCGATCTGTACGACGAGGAGGTGGACACCGCGGTGCGCGCCTTCCAGTTCAGCCAGCGCATGAAGGTCGACGGGCTGGTCGGCGGCGGCACGCGGGTGGCGCTGGACCGCAGCCCGCAGGAGTCGGCCGCCCAGATGCGGCGCAGCGCGCTGTCCATGCGCGCCTTCCGCGACACCGCGCCGGACACCGTGATCCTGGTGAACCTGCCCAGCCAGACCACCACGCTGGTCCGCGACGGGGAGGAGGCGCTGACCATGCGCTCCATCGTCGGTCGTCCGTCGCGCGAGACGCCGCTGCTTCAGGACCAGATCACCCACGTCATCGTCAACCCGACCTGGACCGTGCCGCCCACCGTCCTGAAGGAGGACAAGCTGCCCCTGCTGCGGGCCAAGGGCACGCCGGGCATCGCCAACGCGGTGGTCTATCTGGACGGCGCCCCGGTCGAACCGGGCGTCGTGGACTGGCGCAACGTCTCGCCGCGCCGCGTGCGGATCGTCCAGCAGCCGGGCGACCACAACGCGCTGGGCCGGTACCGGTTCAACATGACCAACCCCTACAACATCTACCTGCACGGCACCAACGAGCCGCGGCTGTTCGACCGCGAGATCCGCACCGTCAGCTCCGGTTGCGTCCGCCTGGAGGACGCGCGCGGCATGGCCGAGGCGCTTCTGGCGACCGAGCATGTGTCCACGGCGCGGCTCGACCGCATGCTGGACCGGCAGGAACCGCAATGGATCAAGCTTTCCCAGCCGGTGCCGGTGCGCTTCGTCTACTGGACCGCGACGGTGGACGACCGCGACGCCGTCCGCCTGCACCCGGACATCTATGACCTGAACGAGGACACCGTTCCAGCCGCGGCACCGGACCCGAGCGGTCCGACCTCGGCCGACCCGATGCCTCCAGCCCAAAGAGCCTGAATTCAAGGAAAACCCTTCCAAGAAAAAGCCCCCGCCGGTTGGCGGGGGCTTTTTCGTCAGGTGGCCCGCAATTCAGTGTCGGACCCGGACGCCCGCCACACCTTGGCGGCGGTCGGGCCGGTGTCGCCCGTCGCCTCCACATACTTCACCGGGTCGCCGGTCTTGAGCTGGTCCATGTCCACGTTCAGGCAGCTGTTCCGGTGGAAATAGAGCTGCGTCCCGGTGTTGGTCGTGATGAAGCCGTGGTCCTCGGTCGGGTTGAGCTGCGAGACGCGGCCGGGCTGCTCCGGATCATGGACCTTCACGTCGCGGCGCATCTTGTCCTTGTACTCCTTCAACTGCCGCTCCGCGGCTTCGAAGGCGTCGCGGATCGAGGTGCGGGCGTCGGGGTTGGCGTAGCGCTCCTTCGCCTTGTTCGGCTTGCGGCTGACCACGATGTCCTGGCCCGGCACCATCAGCTCGATGTGGACGTCGAAGACGTTGCCGGTCTTGTGCTGGCGATGCTGGGCTTCCACGGCGACCCGCATGCCGACCAGCCGGTCGAACAGCTTTTCCGTCTTCTCCGCCCGTTCGCGGATGTAGGCCTCCAGCTCGGGCTGGGAGTCCATGTTGTGGAAGGCGATTTCCAGGTTCGTGTCCATGGGGGTCCTCTCTAAGCACGACGTGAGGAAAGCGGTGGGAGCCGCCGTCAGGAGTCGCGGGCCTGGCCGGGAATGCGGAATTCTTCGCCCTGGTCGGCGATGCCGGGCATCTCGCCCTGGCTCTCCATGCTCAGCACGGGTTCGACCGGCTCGGTCCGTTCCGCGGTGTCGTCGGGGCCGCGCGCCGGATTCGGGCGCAACGTGTCCCGGTAATTGTCCTCGATGGCGATTTCCTCGCTCGCCAGCTTCCAATGGTCTTCGGCGCGATCCTCCGGACGGCCTTCACGCTCCCAGATCTGGTGAGCGCGCGCTCTGATCCGGCTTTCCAAATCATCCGCCATCCGGGCTGCCTCCTGTCCGTTCTTGTTCCGCGCCGCCCACACCCCGCTGCCGGATGGGCCTTTGGGCCGGGCGCGCTTCCCGTCAACCGCGCCGGAACACCGAAGGTTCCTCCCGAAGGGATAATCGGAGCGGGCAAACCGACGGAGACCGCGCCGTTTGAATTAATCCCGAAGGGGTGGTATTCGACGACGGCGACGATCCGGAGGAGAAACGTGTGAATCGGCCTGAACACGGACGCTCCCTCACGTCCTCCCTCCTCATGGGCATGCGCCGCTTCCGCTCTTCCCTGTTCGCGTTGCCGCTGGCCGCGGGAGTGCTGATGGCGCTCCCAAACACCGCCGCCCGCGCCGCGGATGGGCCGTCGCTGCTGCAACTCGGCCTCTTCCAAAGGGAAGGGGATGCCTGGTGGGCGTGGGACAGCCTGCGCCGCCGCTCCCCCGATTTGGCGGACGGCCTCAGCCCGGCGGTCGTTCCGCTCGACGCGCGGCGCCAGGGCGAGGGCGTCGCCCTGCGGGCCACCGCCCCGGTGGGGCTGGACGTGACGGCGCTGTGCCGCCGCATGCTCGGCGCCGGGTTCGGCTGCCTCGTCCTCGACGCGCCTCCGCCCGCACCTCCGGCCGCGCCTCCGCCCGCCCCTCCCTTGCCCGCGCCGCCTCAGGCATCGCCCCAAGCACCGGAGATCAGGCCGCCCGCCGACAGCGCGCAACTCGCCCCGCCCCGCCCCGGCGGGGACGGCAAGGCCGACGTCGCCCTCACCTACCCGCCGGAAGCCGCCCGGACCATGGCCGCCATCGAGAAGTCCGGGCGCCGCAAGGGCCGGCTGGGCGCGGTGGTTCCCGACACGACGCTCGACGTCATGCCGGCGACGCTGAAGGAGGAGGGCTGGAATCTCTGCGCCCTCACCTTCGACGACGGGCCGCACCGGGTGGTCACCCGCCAGATCCTGGACGTGCTGAACCGCGAGAAGATCCCCGCAACCTATTTTCCGGTCGCCAGCGTCGCCGAGAACCAGGGCGAGGTGATCCGCGACTTCATCGCCGCCGGGCACGAGATCGGCAACCACAGCCTGACGCACGCCGACCTGCGCGCCATGGACCCCGAGGCGCAGCGCCACGAGATTGCCGAGGCCAACCGCATCCTGCGCGGATTCGGCGCCAACCCGGTGCTGTTCCGGCCGCCCTATGGGCGCTACACGCCGGACCTGCTGGCCATCGCCCGCGAGGAGAGCATGAGCCCGGTGCTGTGGACCGTGGACACCCGGGACTGGCAGGTCCGCGACCCCGACCGCATCGTGCAGCATGTGAAGACCGAGGCGGGAACCGGCAGCGTGCTTCTGCTGCACTCCACCTACCCATCCACCCTCAACGCCCTGCCCCGCGTGATCGCCGCGATGCGCGCGAAGGGCTGCGAATTCGTCACCCTGTCGGAATGGATCGAGCGGATGCACCAGCTCGCCACGCCGGCCATGGCCCCGACCCTGGTGAACGCTGGGGTGAACGCCGGGGTGAACGCCGCTGTCAAGGCCGGGGGAAAAGCCGGCGACGCGGCGCTCCGCGCCGCCAACTGAACGGCGGTCGCCCGGTCAAGACCGTGCCTCTTACTTTCCGGTCTTCTGCTTGCGGATCTGCAGGTACTTGCGGATGGTCGTCTCGACCTCCGGCGGCAGCATGTTCCAGGCGCCGGACACCGACCCGCCCTTGACCTCCTCGATGGTCACGGTGGCGGCGAAGGTGAACTTCCCGCAGGCGTCGTCGATCCGCACCGTGATCCGCGCGGTCTGGCTGGGAATGAGCGAGCCGTCGAAGCCGGTCGCCACGAAGCCCTTGTGGCTGACCCCGGCCAACGGAAAGCTCTTGCCGTCGAACTCGATCACATTCGACGGGCCACCGGGTGGATTGGGCCGGCGCGGTGCCGCCTTCTTCTCATCCTTGACGGTGACCTTCAGAAAATCGAACAACCCCATGCACAGCCCCCGCCGAACAGCGCCGTTCATCGCCACGGCGTCATCACTTTATGCGCGGACTTACAAAAGGGGGCAACCGGGATTTCCCCGACCGGCGCCGCTTCAACCTTGCGGCGAGGCCGTCCTCCCGCGGCGATCCGAGCCGGCCGCCAGCGCTTCCTGAGCCCGCCGGACGCACAGCAGGGCAAAGGGAAGCAAGACCACCAGCACCGCCGCCATGCCCACCGCCACCGCCAGCACCCCAGCCATGTCGGCCCCGCCCAGATGAGCGGCGAGCGTCAGCAGGAGATGGAGGATCAACGCGGACAGCATCACCGCCGCCAAAGCCGGAGCGGCAAATCCCTGCACGCGTCGGCCGCGTGTTTCACCGGTCGCCGCGCGCCATGACCAGCGTGGACGCGCCGCCGGGCAAGACGTCCCATAGACATCCAGCATGGGCACTCCTTCCGTCACTGCTCATCCGGTGCCGGTTGGATTGGAGCAACACGGTGGGATGAGGCGCGACCACTATAGCGGCAAAAATGCGCGAAGCCTAAAATCTGAAGTACTTATTCTGATTGGACGGTCCTCCCGCCAAAGGTTATGGGCCGGGCGGCACGTCCCTTCACCTCCCGCGTAGGCTCTCCACAGAGTCTGTGGATAACTGTGTTGACAAGGCCCGGCTTTTCCCGATTCGAGTCAAGCGCGACAAGGCCATAGCGCGATTTGCCCATTTTTTGAGCATGTCACACAAACCATTGAAATGCATTGCCTTTCCCGATTCCGAAGGGTGTTGCAGCGCTCACGCCTGTCAATTGGATTCTGACGCCGGACTCCCGGCGCGGCGATTTCGCGCGGGTCTGTGCCCTGTTGACAACTGAATGTTCGGATTCCCCGCATGGGGCACCCCGATCCCGCCGCCGCTCACCCCGGGCGGAGGAAACGGTTCGTACGACCATCCGTTTGCCGGTGTTACAATCCGGCGCAAGCCCCTTGGGTCAGGGTCACGGTGACCGCGGTTCCGCCGCCCGCCTTGCTGAAGACGCGGATGCCGCCGCCCATGCGCTCGACCAGCGCCTTGCAGATCAGCAGGCCAAGGCCGCTCCCCACCTCGCCGTCGGCGCCGGGGGCGGCGTGGTGCGGGTCGATGCGGAACAGATGGGGCTGCAGATCCTCCGGAATGCCCATCCCGTTGTCCTGGACCCGCACGGTCACCCGCCCGTCCGCCAGAGCGGCGGACAGCATGACCATGCTCCCCGAGGGGGAGAAGCGCACCGCGTTCTCGACCAGATGCTTCAGCACGGTGCTCAGCGCGGACAGGTCGCCCAGCACCGGGGTGGCGACGATGCGGTTGACGATCAGGATGTCGCGGGCGCGGGCGCGTGGCGCCAGCTCCTCCAGCACGTCCTGAAGCAGGCCGCCCAGCTCATAGCTCCGCAGATCGAGCGGCACCTGATTCAACTGCAGGCGGGACCACAGCGACAGGTTCTCGATGGTCCGCATCATCTGCCGCCCGGCGTCGCTGCACAGCGCGGCGTAGGCGTCGAGATGCGCGCTCCCCACCGCCGAACCGCCGCCCGCCGGGTCGGGGAGTGCCGCGTCGGAGGAGATCATCTGCGTCGCGCCGAGGATGGCGCTCAGCGGGTCCTTCAGCTCCTGGCAGATCTGCCCCAGGAAGCGGTTCATGCGCGCGACCGCGTCCGCCAACTGGTCCACCCGCAGGGCGCGCTGCGTCTCCTCCTCGACACGGCGGGTGATGTCGGTGACGAAGATGCAGAAGCCCGGCGCCGGCCCCTCGTCCGAGTCGGCGTCGCCGTCCAGCCACGAGTCGTTGAAGATCACACGGAGCGACATCCCGTCGGAGCGGATCAGGGTGACGTCGTAGCTGCGGTGCGGGGTCAGGTCGCGGATGGCCGCCTGCCGCTCCAGGACGCTCCGGCTTTCCTCGGCCACATAAGCCAGAAGGTGGGTTCCCACCAGCTCCCCGGCCCGGTAGCCGAGCAAGGCGCACAGCGCCGGGTTGACGCCGATGGTGACCAGTTCGCGATCCACCACCCAGCAGGCCTGCGCGCTCCGATCCAGAATCCGTCGGCTCAAGCGGTCCCAATCGACCGCCGGGCGCGTGGGCTTCGACAGCAGTGCCAGCATGACCCCTCCCGTCCTCATCCTGGGCGGGTCGGTTACACGGCCGTGTGTTCGTCCGTTTTCTTTTCGACCCGCTACCAATGATAGGCACGGGCGGCAGAAACCTTCAACAAAATGTGGGTTTCGCGAATGTTATAGCGCCGTCATCGATTCGCGCTTTATCCACCCCGCCGCTTTCTGTTCAGTAACCAAACGGCTTTCGTACCCTCTCTGCTTAAGTTCTTATGACGCTTTTCATAGGCGTTGTGTTGGGAAGACCGGCGTCAGCGATCCTCCGCCGTCGCCGCCCAGCAGCGCAGGACTTCCGCCACGCTCCAGGCCTGCGAGATGCAACCGCGCGGGCTGAAGGGCGGTTCGGCGTCGAAGATCTCCGAGATGGTGCCGATCCCCGCCTGATCGAGATGCGGCAGAAAGCCCTGGAGCAGCTCCCGCGCCCCCGCCTTGTCGTCCGGATGCAGCTTCAGCCACGCATCGACGTAGGGACCGATCAGCCACCCCCAGACCGTGCCCTGGTGGTAGGCGGCGTCGCGGGCGCGCAGATCGCCGAAGTATTTCGGCTTGTAGTCGCGCTGCCCCGGCGCCAGCGAGCGCAGCCCGACCGGGGTCAGCAGCCGCTGCCGCACCGTCTCCACCACCGGCTCCCAGCGGGCGCGGTCGAGCACCGGGTTGTCGAGCGAGACGGCGAAGATCTGGTTGGGCCGGCAGGCGTCGTCGTCCCCCCGCTCCCCGTCCACCACGTCGTAGAGATGCCCGGCGTGGGCGCACCAGAAGCGCGCGTTGAAGGAAGCGCGGGCCTGCTCCGCCAGCTCCGCCAGCGGGCGGGCGGCCTGGGCGTCCCCCTCCTCGGTCAGCCAGCCGGCGGTCAGGCACAGGGCGTTGTACCAGAGCGCGTTGATCTCCACCGCCTTGCCCCGGCGCGGCGTGACCACCCAGTCCTCGACCTTCGCGTCCATCCAGGTGAGCTGGTAGCCCTCCCGCCCCTGGCGCAGCAGCCCGTCGCCGGGGTCCACGGCGATGCCGAAGCGGGTGCCGCGCCGGTGATGGTCGATCACCTCGACCAGCCGGGGCAGCAGCAATTGCAGCGTGTGGCGGTCCCCGGTCGCCTGGACGTAGCGGTTCAGCGCGTGGAAGAACCACAGGGTGGCGTCGGCGGTGTGGTACAGCCCTTCGTCCTTGCCGTCGGGGAACATGTTGGGAATCAGCCCGTCGCGGATGTAGTGCGCGAAGGTGCGCAGGATCCAGCCGGCCTCCATGTGGCGCCCGGTGGTCAGGGTCAGCCCCTCCAGGCTGATCATGGTGTCGCGGCCCCAGTCGGTGAACCAGTGGTAGCCGGCGATCACCGTGCGCACCTCGTCGCCCTCGGCGCGGGCGCGCATCTGGTCGGCGACGCGGCCCGCCGGCACGAACAGGAAGCTGTCCGCCGACAGCACCAGCTCCGCCATCGCCCCCTCGCGCAGCGACGGATGGGCCGTCCCGACGATGCGCCGCCGCCGCTCCTTCTCGAAGCGCAGGACGTCGGCGGGCGGCAGCGCCCACAGCCGCTGCCACGGCTCGGTCGCCGCGACGAAGCTCAGCGTCTGGCCCTGGCTGAGGGGGCCGCTGAAATAGCCGGGCGTCCACAGCGAGCCGCGCGATTCATAGCCGCGCTCCGCCTCCACCGGATAGACGATGTCGCGCCGCGCCCCGCCGTCCAGCGTCAGCGGAAGCTCCGCCCCCTCGATGGTCATGCGCAGCACCGGCAGTTCCGGCCCGGCCCATATCTCATACTCGTGGCCGCGGGCGGTGACGCGGTAGTCGCGGGCCAACGGCTCGTCCACCGCGGATTCCAGTTTGCGGAAGGCCATCACCGGGCGGAGGCGAAGGCAGATCGGCTGCGGCGCCTTCACCACCCGGTAGGTGACATGGACGATGTTCTGCAGGTGCGGTAGCACGATCTGCTTTTCGATCACCACGTCGCCGATCTCGTAGCGCCAGACCGGCAGGCCGGATTCCATGCGGAACTCGGCGAGGCCGGAGGGCGCGGCATCGGACGGGTAGTTCGGGTCGGGCCACTGGTCCGCCTGCGGGTTGTGGCCGGTCAGCCGCCGCTCGGTCCCGTCGCGCTCGATCAGCACGTCGTTGAGCTGGCTCAGCATCACCACCCGGCCCAGCGGCGCCGGCAAAGCCGCCACCAGAAGCCCGTGATAGCGCCGCGTCACCGCCCCCGACAGGGAGGAGGAGGCGTAGCCGCCCAGCCCGTTGGCGACCAGCCATTCGCGGGACAGCGCGGCGTCCGGCGCGGATCGCAGGGCGTCGCGGGTGATCTTGCGGATGAAATCAGCCATGGGTCTCCTGAGCGCTCGTACCGTTGCCTTCGCCCCGTTCCTGGTCCGGAACAATGTCCGTGGCGGCCAGGACGACCGCAGCGTGGCCGGGGAGCCGCCAGCCGCCGTCCGAGGATTCCAGCGGGGCGATGCCGCAGCCGCCGTAGCGGGGGTCCTCGCTGGACCACAAGGGCGTCCAGTCCCTGCCAACCGGCGGCGCCAGCAGCGGTTCCGGCAGGATGTCCAGCCGCAGGTCGCGGCCCAGATTGACCAGCAGCAGCCGGTCGTCCCCCGCCCCACCCTCCTTCGCGCCGAAGAAGCGCAGGACGAACGCCTCCTCCGCCAGCACGGCGCCGTCCAGCCCGCCGTCGCCCTGGGCGCGGAACACCGGGTCCTCGCGGCGCAGGCGCAGAAGGTCGCGGTGCAGCGCCCAGACCTCGGTGTGGGCCTCCCGCTCCGTGTGGTCGAGCTTGCAGTGCCGGAAGGTCTCCGCGTCCTGCGGGCGCGTCAGATGGGCGCGCATGGCGGGGGTGGCGAGGCTGGGAAACTGGGACAGGAACTCCGCCCGTCCCGTCTCCACCTTGGCGGCCAGATCGGGTTCGTGGTCGGCGAAGTAGTAGAAGGGCGCGCTCGCCGCGAATTCCTGCCCCTGGAACAGCATCGGCGTGCCGGGACCCAGCAGCGTCAGCGCGGTCAGCGCCCGGAAGCGCCCCGGCGTGGTCAGGGCGTGGATCCGCTGGCCACGGCCGGAATTGGCGATCTGGTCGTGGTTCTGGAGGAAGGTGACGAAGGCCGGGCGCGGCAACCCGTAAGCCGGCAAGCCCCGCCGCTTGCCCTGCCAGCGGTACCATTGCCCCTGGTAGAGGAAGCCGTGCTTGACGGCCGACAGCAGTTCCTGCGGCGTGCCGCGGTAGTCGGTGTAGTAGGCCTCGTTCCGCCCGGTCAGCGCGACCCGGGCCGTATGGTGGAAATCGTCGTTCCACAGGGCGTCCAGCCCGCAACCACCCTGTTCCACCGGTGTGGCCATGGTGGCCAGTTGGGGTTCGTTCTCCCCGATCAGCAGGGTGCCGCGCCCGCGCGCCGCCTGACGGACGGCCTGCCCGAACTCCTGGATGATGTGCGGGGTGGAGCGGTCGAAGATTTGCTGGGTGGCGTCCAGACGCAGCCCGTCCAGATGATACTCGTTGACCCAGAAGGCGGCGTTCGCCCGGAAGAACTCCCGCACCGGGCCGCAGTTCGGACCGTCGAAATTGAGCGCGTCCCCCCACTCGTTCTTGTAACGGGTGGTGAAGTAGTCCGGGGAGAAGCGGGACAGGAAATTCCCGCTGGGACCGAGGTGGTTGTAGACCACGTCGAGGATCACCGCGAGGCCCAGCGCGTGGGCGCGGTCCACGAAGCGCCGCATGTCGTCCGGTCCGCCGTAGAGCCGGGTCGGCGCGAACAGGTCCACCCCGTCGTAGCCCCAGCCGAAGCGCCCCGGAAACTCCGCCACCGGCATCAGTTCGAGGACCGTTATCCCCAGCTCCGCCAGGCTTGGCAGTTCGCGCGCCGCCGCCTCCCAGGTGCCCTCCGCCGTAAAGGTGCCGATGTGCATCTCGTAGATCACCTGTCCGCGCAGACCGCATCCCGCCCAGCCGGCGTCGGTCCAGGCGAAGGCGGAGGGGTCCACCACCTGCGACGGCCCCTCCGGCCCGTCGGGCTGGAAGCGGGACGCCGGATCGGGGAAGGTCGGGCCGTTGTCGAGCTGGAACCGGTAGAGGCTGCCCACCGGCACCCCTTCGACCATCGCGGAGAAGTAGCCGTCACCCTCCGCGTCCAGCGCCACCGCGCGCTCCTCCGGCCCGACCAGCAGGTGGACGCCGCGGCAGGCGGGCGCCCAGACCCGCGCCAGCACCCGGTCGCCGGGCGCCGGTTCCACGCCTATGGAACAGCGGCGGAGGGTAAAAGCCGAACCGCCGACCTGCGCTGCATCGGGAGGACTCGACACGGAACGCTCCCACCGCAATGTTTCGATCAACGGCCCACCAACAGACGCCGCCTGCCTTCGTCCCATGGGCGATTCCATTGGAGCCGCCGCCATCCCCTTGAAAAGGTTTCCCGCCATGCCGCTCCAGTCGCCGCGCGTCCTGATTTGGAACGAGTTCCTTCACGAACGCCGGGACGAGACGGTGAGGTCCCACTATCCCCAGGGCATCCACGAGGCGCTTGCGGCCCCTCTGCGCGCCGCCGGTCTGACCGTGGAGACCGCCACTTTGGACGAGCCGGAGCACGGCCTCACCGAGGAGCGGCTGAACGCCGCCGACACGCTGGTCTGGTGGGGCCACCGCGCCCACGCCGAGGTTTCGGACACGGCGGTGGAGCGGGTGAAGCGGCGGGTGACCGAGCAGGGGATGGGCCTCGTGGCGCTCCATTCCAGCCATTTCTCCAAGCCCTTCCTGGCGCTGATGGGCACCGGCTGCTTCCTGAAATACCGTGTCGCGGCGGAGAAGGAGCGGCTGTGGGTCGTCGATCCCGGTCACCCTGTGGCGGCGGGCATCGCGGATTGCATCGAGCTGGACCATGAGGAGATGTACGGCGAGCCCTTCGACGTCCCGCCACCGGACGATCTGGTCTTCCTGAGCTGGTTCCAGGGCGGCGAGGTGTTCCGCAGCGGCTGCGGCTGGCGGCGGGGGCTTGGCCGCGTCTTCTACTTCCGGCCCGGCCACGAGACCTACCCCACCTACCACCACCCGCAGATCCAGCGCGTGATCCTCAACGCCGTCCGCTGGGCGGCGCGGCCGGAGGGGCTGGAGGCGCCGGTGCGAGGACGGCGGACCACCCCGCTGGAGCCGATCCCGCCGCGATCATGAAGGGGTCAGACCCGTTCCCCGAAGCTCTCCGCCGCCGCGTCGATCACCGCGGGGTGGGCGCGCAGCCTGTTGAGGGCGGTGTCCTGCTGGGAATCGTCCAGTTCCAGCGTGACGATGACATCGACGGCGCTGCCGCGCTCCGCGTCGCGCTCCTCGCGTGCGGTCTGGACGACGTGGCCGCAGCGGTCGCGCAAGCCTCCGACGATCTCCGCCTCGACGCCGCGCCCTTTCTCGGCCGGATAGGCGTAAACGATCTTCATGGCCTTCCATCCCTTGTTTTGGCCCGCCGTCACGGCGCGAAGACGACCCGCATGCAGTCGTCGGCCTTCTCCTTGAACATGCGGTAGCCCTGGGGCGCGTCGTCCAACGCCCATTTATGGGTCAACAGGTAGGCGGGATCGAGATCGCCCTTCTCGATGTGCTCGAACAGGCGCTTGACGTAGCGCTGGCCGTGCTGCTGGCCCATGCGGAAGGTCAGCGCCTTGTTCATCGCCGCGCCCATGGGGAACTTGTCGAGAAGACCGCCATAGACGCCGACAATGGACAGGGTGCCGCCCTTGCGGCAGCACTGGATCATCTGGCGCAGGACGGCGGGCCGGTCGCTCTCCAGCCGCAGGACCTGCTTGCCGCGGTCGTACAGATCCTCGATGGCCGAGGCGCCGCTGTCCGCCTCCATCCCCACCGCGTCGATGCAGACGTCCGGGCCACGCCCGCCGGTCATCGCCAGCAGGGCGTCGTAGATGTCCACGCGGCTGTAATCCAGCGTCTCTGCCCCCGCCTTCATCTGGGCGGCGCGCAGCCGGTCGGGAAAGCGGTCGATGCCGATCACCCGCTCCGCCCCCATCAGGAAGGCGCTCTTCATCGCCATCTGGCCGACGCCGCCGCAGCCCCAGACGGCCACCACGTCTCCCGGCTTGATGTTGCCCATGTCGGCGGCCATGTAGCCGGTCGGCACGGCGTCGGAGACGAAGACCGCCTGCTCGTCCGTCACCCCCTCCGGCACGCGAAAGCAGTTGGTGTCGGCGAAGGGGACGCGGATGTATTCGGCGTGGCTTCCGGCGTAGCCGCCAAAGGCGTGGCTGTAGCCGAAGATGCCGGCGGTGCAATGCCCGTAGGCCGCCTCCTCGAAGGCCGGTTGCGGGTTGGAGTTGTCGCAGAGCGAAAACTCCTCGTGCTGGCAGTGCCAGCATTTGCCGCAGCCGATGATCGAGACGGTGATCACCCGGTCGCCGCGGTTCAGCCGCGTCACCTCCGGCCCCTTCTCGACCACCTCGCCCAGGAATTCATGGCCGATGATGTCGCCGGCCCGCATGGTTGGGACGTAGCCGCCGATCAGATGCAGGTCCGACCCGCAGACCGAGGACAGGCTGACCTTGATGATCGCGTCCTGCGGGGCGAGGATCGTGGGGTCCGGTACCCGCTCCACCCGCAGGTCGTTCACGCCGTTCCAGCAGAGCGCCCTCATCCCGTCACCTCCCGCAATCGCGCGTCGACCCCGCCCCGTTCAGCCCGCCCGCTCGGCTGGCCCTCGATGGTGGGAAGCTCGCCGACCTCCATGATCCGCTTCAGGCGGCGCAACGCCTCGCGCGCCTGCTGCTCCGGCGCGGCGCCGAACAGGCGGGACACGGCGTTTCCGCCGACACCGCCCGGCGGGTGGTAGGCCAGCGTCAGGCTGACCTCCGTCCCTCGGCCGCCCGGCGCCGGACGGAACAGGACGGTGCCGCGGTGCGGCAGGTCGGCCCCCTCCAGCGTGTGCCAGGTGATGAGTTCGTTTTCCCGGATCTTGTCGAGCCGGCTGTTCCAGACCACCGGAACGCCGCCGGGGCCATGGGCCTTCCAGCGGCTTTCCGTGTCGGACAGGATCTCCACGGCGTCGAGGTGGGGGAACAGCGCCGCCAGATGGCGGACGTTGCGCCAGTGGCGGAACAGCTTCTCGGCCGGGACCGCGATGGTGACGTTCGCCTGGGTGGTCGTCGGCTCCCGGCGCAGCGCCGGCAGCGCGGCCTGCCGCAGCGGGCTGGACAGCGGAACCCCCGCCGCCCCGGCGAGGAACAGCCCGCCGCCGAGCGCGCCCAGCGCCCAGCTTCCCCGCCGCACCCCGGCGAAACCCAGCGCCGTGCCGCCGAGGATGGCGGCCCAGCGTTCGAGCGTCCCGGCGGAGCCCTCCTGGCGCCGCCTGCCGTCCCGGCCCCTGGTCATTGCCCGTCCTTCTTCTTCAGCAGGTCCAGCTCGTACAGCCCCTTCATCAGGTCGCGGTGCAGGTCGATGCGCTCCGCGATGTCGGTGTAGTGGGTGGCGTCCGGGGCCCGCCCGGCCTCGTCCAGCGCGCGGTCCCACTGGTTTCCGGCGAAATCGCCGCGCCCGACGAACATGACGGCGCGCAGTTCCATCCGTTGTTCGGGGGTCAGGTCCTCCAGCATCCGGTTTAACTGGCTCAGCGCGCCGCTGGCGTCGGAGGACAGGATGCTGAGGGCGTCGAGATCGGTCGGGTTCCGCGAACCGCGTTCGCTGGTCTGCTCCCCGAGGTCGATGTTGCGCATTCCCGCGAGGAAACGCTGGCGGTCGGCCACGGCCTCGTACGCGAGGTCGGCGGCCTGCTTCACGGTATCGACCGAAATCTGTTTGAGCATGTGTCGCACTTCTTTTCAGTTGCACGGCTTTGCCCGACGCCAACAGCCGGGCTGGGGGTTCGTCGCGGAGGGACCCCGGTCACCCGTCCCGCTTGCGCTGCTCGTCGGAGGCGCCGCGGGACCCGCCGGAGCCCGAGCCACGCTCGCGCCCCTGCCCGCTGGACTGGTTCTGGCCGGGCTTGTTGCCGGCGGCCTTGTCCGGGTCCTCATGGCCGGACTTGGCGGCCTTTCCGGCACCGCCGGACTGGTGCTTTTCCTGCTCGGTGTCGCGGTTGCTGCGGGACATGGGGTTTCTCCCGGTGTGGTTTGTCGGTTTGGCGGCCTTGGCGCAGCGGGGCGTTGCCCGCACCCCTTGTCGCGGAGCCCGTGTCGCGAACCGCCTCTCGGCACAACCGGAGACGGTGCGGCGAGGTTCCGAAGCAACACAGATGCCCGGTGACCTGTTAATCCCCGCAAGACCTTGGCAAGCCGGAGAACACCCATGCCGCTCCTGTCGGCGCAGATCGGTGACACCCTGGACGAGGGGTTCGCCCCCGTGCGCCTGGAGACCGACCGCGGCCCCGTGGACGCCCGCCTCTACGCCGCCCCGGACGGGCATAAGGCGGCGGGAACGCTGGGCGTCATCTGGCTGGGCGGCGTCGGCGGCGGCTTCGACTCGCCGGCCCATGGGCTGTATCCGCGGCTGGCGGAGGATCTCAGGCCCGACGGCATCGCCTCGCTGCGTGTCCGCTACCGCAACCCCCGCGCGCTGGACGAGGCGGTGTACGACACGCTGTGCGGCCTGACCTTCCTCGGCCGGATGGGCATCCACCATGTCGCCCTGGTCGGCCACTCCTTCGGCGGGGCGGTGGCGATCCAGGCCGCGGCCTCGAACCGTGGCGCAGTCTGCACGGTGGTGACGCTGGCGACCCAGGGGCTGGGCACCGACGCGGTGGCGGACCTGAGCTGCCCGGTGCTGCTGGTCCATGGCGAGGCCGACGAGGTGCTGACGCCCATGTGCTCCATCCACGTCCACCGCATGGCGCGCGAGCCGAAAAAGCTGGTCCTGATGCCCGGCGCCGGCCATTGCCTGGACGAGACCGCCGAGGCCGTCTGCCGCGAGGTGCGCGACTGGCTCAAGGCTCAACTGCTGGCGCGGTAGGGCATATCCTCTCCCCCACGGCGTCCTCCGGGATTAGGCTGCGGCCACCTCCCCGAAAAGCCCGGAGCCTGCCGATGCTCGGCACCCTGACCCTTCTTCTCTCCTGCCAGCTGGCGGGGGAACTGACCGCCCGCCTGCTGCATCTGCCCGTGCCGGGGCCGGTGCTCGGCATGGTCCTGCTGTTCGTCGGCCTGCTGGTCCGCGGCGGCGTGCCGGAGCCGTTGCAGGAGACGGCGGGCGGCATCCTGCGCCACCTGTCCCTTCTCTTCGTTCCGGCGGGCGTCGGGGTGATGGCGCACCTGAACCGGCTGGAGGAGGAGGCCCTGCCCATCGCCGCCGCCCTGCTGGGCAGCACGCTGATCGGCGTCGCGCTGACCGCCTGGGTGATGAGCGTGCTGAGCCGCCGCGGCCCCGACGCCGAAGCCGGCAATGAGAAGAGTTCAGTCGGGAGGGACGCGCCGTGAGCCCCGATTTCCACGAAATCTGGGTCTATCTGTCGGCCAGCCCGCTCGCCGGCCTGACCCTGACTTTGGCCGCCTATCAGGCGGGAATGTGGGTGTTCGAACGGTTCGGCCGGCGGCCCGCGCTGAACCCGGTGATGATCGCGGTGCTGCTGATCGCCGCAACGTTGATGGTCGCTGGGATCGACTACCGCACCTATTTCGACGGCGCGCAGTTCGTGCATTTCCTGCTCGGCCCGGCCACGGTGGCGCTGGCGGTCCCGCTCTACCGCCAGTTCCAGCAGGTCCGCCGCTCCGCCGTGGCGCTGCTGGTCGCCCTGCTGACCGGTTCCGCCGCGTCGGCGCTGAGTGCCGTCGCCATCGCCTGGGCGCTGGGCGCGTCGGAGCGCACCATGCTGTCGCTGGCGCCGAAGTCGGTGACCTCCCCCATCGCCATGGGCGTGTCGGAACAGATCGGCGGCCTGCCCTCCCTCACCGCGGTCTTCGTGATCCTGACCGGGATCATCGCCGCCTCCTTCGGCACCTGGGTGCTGAACCTCGTCCGGGTGACGGACTGGCGGGCGCGCGGCTTCGGCCTGGGGGTGGCCGCCCACGGCATCGGCACCGCCCGCGCGCTCCAGGTCAACGAGGTGGCGGGGGCCTTCGCCGGGCTGGGGATGGGGCTGAACGGGCTGGTGACGGCGATCCTTCTGCCGGTCCTCTACCGCCTGTTCTTCACGTGAAGCCCCGTTCCGCGACAGAAGATTTCATGGAATCGTGGCTTGACAGAGCAAGCCTGCCTGCGCAGAGTGTGCCCCATGACCCGCATCGACCACACGAACGCCCTTCTGCGACTTATCACCCCGGCGCTTTGAGCGTCCGGGTCGTCTGCGTTCGTCTGCCCTGTTCCCTGGTCGAAGTGTCTGTTTTCCCATGAGCACCTATTGCACGCGTCCTTTCGGCACGCGCCCTTGCGGGGTGAAGCGTGTCTCCCGGCTGGGGCCGGGGCTGCGACTTAGGAACGGTCGCTGAGCCGTCCGGCAGCTCGGCGACCGTAATCCCGCCGGTCCCCACACCACACGAGACAACGCCCCGCTGCACAAACCGGGGCTCCCAAGGGATCACGAAGCGTCATGAACCACATCGCCACCCCCGCCGCCGCCACCTCTGCCAAGCATGAGAAGTACGTCCCCTTCGCCCCGGTGAAGCTGACCGACCGCCAGTGGCCCAACCGGACCATCGAGAAGGCGCCGGTCTGGTGCTCGGTGGACCTGCGCGACGGCAACCAGGCGCTGATCGAGCCGATGGGTCCGGACCGCAAGCGCGCGATGTTCGACGCGCTGCTGAAGATGGGCTTCAAGGAGATCGAGATCGGCTTCCCCGCCGCCTCGCAGACCGATTTCGACTTCTGCCGCGAGATCATCGAGGGCGGCAAGATCCCCGACGGCGTGACCATCCAGGTCCTGACGCAGGCCCGTGAGGAACTGATCCGCCGCACCTTCGAGGGCATCAAGGGCGCCAAGCGCGCCATCGTCCACCTGTACAACTCGACCTCGGAGCTGCAGCGCCGCGTCGTCTTCGGGCTGGACCGCCAGGGCATCGTCGACATCGCCGTCGCCGGCACCAAGCTGATCAAGCAGCTGGCCGCCGAGCATCCGGAGACCGAGATCGTCCTGCAATACTCGCCGGAGAGCTTCACCGGAACCGAGCTGGAGTTCGCCCTGGAGATCTGTGAAGCGGTGATGGAGACCTGGGGCGCCGACGCCGGCAACAAGGTCATCCTGAACCTGCCGGCGACGGTGGAGATGTCCACCCCGAACATCCACGCCGACCAGATCGAGTGGTTCTGCCGCAACATGAAGAACCGCGACGCGGCGATCATCTCCCTGCACCCGCACAACGACCGCGGCACCGGCGTCGCGGCGGCGGAGCTGGGCATGCTGGCCGGCGCCGACCGCGTGGAAGGCACCCTGTTCGGCAACGGCGAGCGCACCGGCAACGTGGACGTCATCACGCTGGCGCTGAACCTGCTGACCCAGGGCGTCGATCCGGAGCTGCGCATCGACGACATCAACGAGATCGTCCGCGTCGCCGAATACTGCACGCAGCTGCCCGTCCACCCGCGCCACCCCTACGCCGGCGAGCTGGTCTTCACGGCCTTCTCCGGCTCGCACCAGGACGCCATCAACAAGGGCCTGAAGGCGCTGGCCAAGTCCAACCACGGCACCTGGGAGGTTCCGTATCTGCCCATCGACCCGCAGGACCTGGGCCGCAGCTACGAGGCGGTGATCCGCATCAACAGCCAGTCGGGCAAGGGCGGCATCGCCTATGTGCTGGAGAAGGATTACGGCATCCAGATCCCGCGCCGCCTGCAGATCGAGTTCTCCAAGACGGTGCAGCGCATCGCCGACGAGACCGGCAAGGAGCTGGCCCCCGCCGACATCCACAACGCCTTCAAGGCGGAGTATCTGGACATCGACGCCCCGCTGGCCCTGATCGAGCATTCGACCGAGCCGCGCGGCCCGAACTCCGGCGCCCGCGTGCTGAACGTGGTGGTGTCGCGCGACGGCGTGGTCAGCACGCTGAAGGGGTCGGGCAAGGGTCCGATCGACGCCTTCCTGGACGCGCTGCGCCAGGGTGCCGGCATCGACCTGCATGTGGTGGACTACCGCGAGCACGCCGTCGGCGAGGGCGAGGACGCCCAAGCCTGCGCCTATGTCGAGGTCAAGACCAACGACGACCGCACGCTGTTCGGCGTCGGCATGGACGCGGACATCGTGACCGCCTCGCTGCGCGCCTTGGTCAGCGCCGCGAACCGCGCCGCGCGGTAAGGGGTTCGGGGACATGAGAAAGGGGCGCCCGGTGGGGCGCCCCTTTTTTGTTGGAGGGAGTGCTGGCGCTGTGCCCCCTCCCTAACCCTCCCCCGCCTGCGGCGAGGGAGGGGACTTTGGAACTTTCCCCTCTCCAGGGACCCACGCGCAAGCGTGGGAGGGTGGGGGCACCACAACGGCACCCCCTCCCCATCACCCCTCGATGCGCGAGAAGTCCGCGACCGCGTTCAGCGTCGCCCGGATCTGGCTGAGCAGGCGCAGGCGGTTGGCGCGCAGGTCGGCCTGCTCGGCGTTCACCGTCACCTTGTCGAAGAAGGCGTCCACCGGGCCGCGCAGGCGGGCCAGAGCCGCCATGGTGCCGGTGAAGTCCTCCTGCGCCAGTAGCGGCCGGGCCGTCTCGCCGGCACCGGACAGGGCGCCGTAGAGGTCCTTTTCCTCCGCGAGCGTCAGCAGGGCCGGATCGACCGGCTGGTCGTAGGCCTTGCCGTCCTTCTTCTCCTCGATGCGGACGATGTTGCTGGCGCGCTTGTAGGCGGCGAGCAGGTTCGCCCCCTCCTCCGACCCGACGAAGGTCTGGAGCGCCTTCACGCGGGCCAGCAGACGGACGAGATCGTCCTCGCCGCCCAGCGCGAACACTGCGTCCACCAGATCGTGCCGCACGCCCTGGTCGCGCAGCGTGACCTTCAGGCGGTCGGCGAAGAAGGCCATCAAGTCGGTGGCGACGCCGTCGGCAGCGGCGAAACCGCCGACCGTGTAAGCGCCGTGCGCCGCCTTGAACAGCTGCGTCAGGTTCAACCGCAGCCCGTTCTCCAGGATCAGCCGGATGATGCCCAGCGCGGCGCGGCGCAGCGCGTAGGGGTCCTTGGAGCCCGTGGGCTTCTCGTCGATGGCGAAAAAGCCGACCAGCGTGTCGAGCTTGTCGGCCAGCGCCACGGCGACCGACACCGGCGCCGTCGGGCAGCTGTCGGAGGGCCCGAGCGGCTTGTAGTGCTCGGCGATCGCCTCGGCCACCGCCGGGTTCTCGCCTTCGCCCAGCGCGTAGTAGCGGCCCATGATGCCCTGGACCTCGGGGAACTCGCCGACCACCTCGGTCACGAGGTCCGCCTTGGACAGCAGGGCGGCGCGGGTCGCGGCGTCCGCGTCGGCGCCGATGGCACGGGCGATCTCGGCGGCCAGGACCTGGACGCGGGTGACCTTCTCCGCCACCGTGCCGAGCTTGGCGTGGAAGGTGATGGCGCCCAGCTTGGACACGCGGTCTTCCAGCTTGGTCTTGCGGTCCTGGTCCCAGAAGAACTTGGCGTCGGACAGACGGGCGCGCAGAACGCGCTCGTTGCCAGCGACGATGGCCTTGCCCTCGTCCGCCGTCACCGTGTTGGCGACCACGACGAAGCGCGGCGCCATCTTCCCGGCCTTGTCCAGCAGCGCGAAATACTTCTGGTGCGTGCGCATGGAGGTGATGAGGACCTCCGACGGCACGTCCATGAACTTCTCGTCGATGGTGCCGACCAGGGCGACCGGCCATTCGACGAGGCCGGCGACCTCCTCCAGCAGCCCGTCGTCGGGGGAGAGGGTCAGTCCCTCCTGCGCGGCCAGCGCCTCGGCGTCGGCCTTGATCTTGGCCTTGCGCTCCGCGCGGTCGAGCACGACGTGGGCGGCCCGCAGCTTGGCCTTGTAGTCGGCGAAGCCGGTGACCGTGAAGGCGTCCGGCGACAGGAAGCGGTGGCCGCGGGTGCTGTTGCCGAAGGCCAGCTTGCCCTGCGACCCGCCCAGGTCGAACGAGCCCTCCAGCACGGCGCCGCCGAACAGCGCGATGATCGAGTGCAGCGGGCGCACCCAGCGCACCGTGCCGGTGCCCCAGCGCATCGACTTCGGCCAGGGGAAGTCGCCCATGACCGCCGGGATGATCTCGGCCAGCACCTCCGCGGTGGCACGGCCCTTCTTCTCCGTCACGGCGAAGTAGAAAATGCCCTTTCCGGTGTCGCGCTGCTCGCACTGGTCGAGGCTGGTCAGGCCGGCGGACTTCAGGAAGCCGGCGACCGCCTGCTCGGGCGAGCCGACGCGCGGCCCCTTCTTCTCCTCGCGGACGTCGGCGGTGCGCTCGGGCAGGCCTTCGATCACCAGCGCGAGGCGGCGGGGGGTGGAATGGGCCTCGGCCGACGCGAAGGTCAGGCCGTTGGCGGCCAGCTTCTCGGTGACAAGGCGCTTGAGGTCGTCCGCCGCGCGCGCCTGCATGCGGGCCGGGATTTCCTCGGAGAAGAACTCGATCAGAAGTTCGGGCATGTTGACCGACATGTTACTTGGCCCCCCCGGCGATCCACGCCTCGCAGCAGGCTTTCGCCAGCGCGCGCACGCGGCCGATGTAGGCGGCGCGCTCCACGACGCTGATGACGCCGCGCGCGTCCAGCAGGTTGAAGAGGTGCGACGCCTTGATGCACTGGTCGTAGGCCGGCAGCGCGACGCCCTTGGCGATCAGCGACTGGCACTCCGCCTCGGCGTCCTTGAAATGCTGGAGCAGCATGTCGGTGTTGGCGTGCTCGAAGTTGTGGGCCGAATACTCGACCTCGGCGCGCTTGAACACGTCGCCGTACTTCACACCCTGGCCGTTGAAGTCCAGGTCGTAGACGTTCTCCACGCCCTGCACATACATGGCCAGACGCTCCAGCCCGTAGGTCAGCTCGACCGCGACCGGGTCGCACTCGATGCCGCCGACCTGCTGGAAGTAGGTGTACTGGGTGACCTCCATGCCGTCGCACCAGACCTCCCAGCCGAGGCCCCAGGCGCCCAGCGTCGGGCTTTCCCAGTCGTCCTCGACGAATCGGATGTCGTGCAGCGACGGGTCGATGCCCAGCACCTTCAGGCTTTCCAGATACAGCTCCTGCGGGTTGGCCGGCGAGGGCTTCAGGATCACCTGATACTGGTAGTAGTGCTGGAGCCGGTTCGGGTTCTCGCCGTAGCGGCCATCCTTCGGGCGGCGCGAGGGCTGCACATAGGCCGCCTTCCACGGCTGCGGGCCAAGCGCGCGCAGCGTCGTCGCCGGGTGGAAGGTGCCCGCACCCACCTCCATGTCGTAGGGCTGGAGGATCACGCAGCCCTGCTCCGACCAGAACTGGTGGAGCTTGAGGATCAGGGCCTGAAAGGACAGGCCGCGGCTGTCTTGGGAAGACCCGCTCGGGGAGGCCATCGGCGGTCACTTATGATTGGTGTGGAAAAACGCGCCGCACGATACGCGGCGGAATCCCCGGAATCAAGCGCCCGCCTGGGTTTAAGGTTCAACGACCGTAAGGGCAGACCGGGCGGCCGCAGGCCACGGCGGAGCGCGGGGCGACGTAGGCGCCGCATTCCGGGCACTTCTCCATGTCCTCGGCGCCCACCTGGGGCGAGCCACCGCCGCTGGTGGAGGTGGGCTTTCCGGAGCCGCGACGCTCCCGCTCGCGCAGGCGCTCCCGACCGACCGCGCCGACGCGGTTGTACCAGCGCCAGCCGAACCACACGGCGCCGATCACCAGGGCCAGGAACAGGATCTTGGAGAGACTGAACATGGGAGGAGGATTAGGGGGTGCGGGGCCGCCCGGTCAAGAGCGGCCTTCACCCCGAACGCACCTCGAACGGTTGAACCATCGAAAATGGATCGAACATCGAAAGAAGCGCCCGTCCAGTGCAAAGAATCCTTGTCGTCCGCAGCGGAAGCGGCACCTAATGGATGAAAACCGTGCGCAGAGGAGACGCAACGTCATGAACGCCAGCGCCTATCCGGTCATCGTCCGCCCCCTGCCCCCGGAACAGGGTGTCGGCTATGTGGCCGAGGTGCCCGACCTGCCGGGCTGCACCGCGGGCGGCGCCACCCCCGCCGACGCCAGCACGGCGGCGCTCGACGCCATCGCCGCCTGGATCGAGAACGCCCGCCGCACCGGCGCGCCGGTCCCGCCTCCGTCCGAACGCCTGCGCGAGGTCACCCAGTGAGAGTCCGGAGCCCCGGTAAGAGGGAATGAGCCCTCGAACCGGGCCTCACGGCGACCACAAACGGAAAACTCAGAGGCCGTAGCGCGACCAGAGCGCGCGCTCCTCGACGGCGGACAGAGCCGCCGCGGGAAGGTCCGCCGCAAGACGGTCCAGCGCGGCCGTGCCCACCGGCGCATCCACGCGGAAGCCCATGCGGCGGAACCAGCGCCGGTCCTCCTGCACCACGCGCAGCCGGACCTTCTCGCCGAAGCGGCCGCGCAGCACGGTGCGCAGGTCGCCGATGCCGTCGATCAGCCCCAGTTCCAGAGCGCGCCGCCCCGCCCAGAAGGCACCGGAGAACAGCTCCTCCTCCGCCCCGGACAGGCGGGCGCCGCGGCGGTCGCGCACCATCGCCTTGAAGGCGTCGTGGATCTCCGCCTGGATCGCCTTCAGATGGGCCACCCCGTCCTCCCGCTCGGGCGAGAAGGGGTCGAGAATCACCTTCTTGTCGCCCGCGGTGTAGAGCCGCCGCTCGATGCCGTAGCGCTCTATGAACTCGTGCGCGCCGAAGCCGGCGGACACCACGCCGATGGACCCCAGGATGCTGCTCTCGTCCGCCCAGATCTCGTCCGCGGCGCAGGCCAGCCAATAGCCGCCGGACGCCGCCGCGTCCTCGCAGAAGGCGAAGACGGGAACCTTCTTCTCGGTGGCGAGGTCGCGGATGCGCTTGGCGATCAGCGCCGACTGCACCGGCGACCCGCCCGGCGAGTTGACGACCAACGCCACCGCCGCCTGACCCTTCGGCGCAAAGGCGCGTTCGATCAGCCCGGCCATGTTGGCCATGGTCAGGCCCTGGCGGAAGGCTCCGGCCTGACCGATGACACCGGACAGGCGGAGGACGGACACGATCGGCCCGGCGTCGCGCCAGGGGCCGAACGGGAGTTTGGCGAGCAGCTTCGTCATGTTCATCGCCGGTTGAAATGGTGGCGCTGACGCCGGATTGAAAGCGTTGGCTTAAGCGATCAGCGGTTCCATGTCGCGCAGAATCCGCTGCGCCTGCCCGCCATAGGCACCATCGGGGCCATGCAGCACCAGCCCGGCGGTGAATCGCGCCGGTGATCGCCCCCCCTTCTGCACCGCCAGCAGGATGCGCCGCGCCTCCTCCCCCGCCTTCGGCCAGAGTGGGACGAGCGTCAGGGAGCCGAATCGGGCGCCGTGCAGGGCGGCCAGGATCTCGTCCACCCGGTCGGCCCGATGGACCATGGTCAGCGTGCCGCGCGGCTTCAGCATCGCGGCGGCGAAGCGCACCCAGTCGGTCAGCCCCGCCTCCCCCTCCACGTTCGCCGCGGCCTTCCAGGGGTCGGGCGGCACGCTGGCCGCCCCGGCGCGCAGATAGGGTGGATTCATCATCACCCGGTCGAAGGTTCCGGGAACCAGCTCCGGCGGCGGGGCCAGCAAGTCGCCCTCAAGGATGCCCACCCGGCTTTCCAGCCCGTTGAGGGCGGCGTTACGCCGGGCGAACGCCGCCGCCTCCGCCCGCTTCTCCAGCCCGACGACCACGACACCCGGCACGCGGGCGGCGAGGCACAGCGCCGCCGCCCCGGTGCCGGTGCCGACGTCCAGCACCCGCTCCCCCGCCCCGGCGGCGGTGAAGGCGGCGAGCAGCACCGGGTCGATGGCGGCGCGGTAGCCGGCCTGCGGCTGGTGCAGGCGGACGCGCCCGTCGAGAAGCGTGTCGAACGCCGCGTCGCTCTCCATCGTCACGCCCCCAGCTCCTCCCCGGCGTCGCGCAGCAGGCGGCAGGCGGCCGCATGATCCTCCTCCGCCACCATCAGGCGGCGGGGGATGGCGCCGATGGAGCCCTCCAGGATGCTGGTGTGGGTGTCCAGCACGATCCCCTCGATTCCCGCGTCGGTCAGCAGGGCGAGAAGCCAGCTCAGACGGACCGGATCGGTGGTGCGCAGCAGTTCCTTCATGAAATCCCGGCTGTTCTGTGCCCTTATTCGCCTTGCGGACTTGACCGAAGAGGCTATGCCGTTATGCTCCCTGCCGGAATTCGTCACGTCAATCATCATTGGAGTCGACCTTGGCGGTCGTGACCAACCTCGAGCCGAAACGGCGGAAGTCCACCCCGCTCGACGATCTGACCGCCCTGGTGGCCGATGACCTGAGCGCGGTGAACGAGATCATCGTCCAGCGGATGCACTCATCCGTCGATATGATCCCGCAGCTTGCCGGCTATCTCATCGCCGCCGGCGGCAAGCGCCTGCGCCCCGTCCTCACCCTCGCCGCCGCCGAGTTGTGCGGCTACAAGGGCGAGGATCACAAGATGCTGGCCGCGGTGGTGGAGTTCATCCACACCGCCACCCTGCTGCACGACGACGTCGTGGACGAGAGCGACCTGCGCCGCGGCCTCGCCTCGGCCAACGCGGTGTTCGGCAACAAGGCCAGCGTGCTGGTCGGCGACTTCCTGTTCTCCCGCAGCTTCGAGCTGATGGTGGAGGTCGGGTCGCTGGACGTGCTGCGCATCCTGTCCAAGGCGTCCGCGGTGATCGCCGAGGGCGAGGTGCTGCAACTGCGCACCACCAACGACACCGAGACCAGCGAGCAGGCCTATCTGGAGGTCATCAAGGCCAAGACGGCGGAGCTGTTCGCCGCCGCCTGCCGCGTCGGCGCCGTGGTGGCCGCCCGCCCGCAGGCGGAGGAGCTGGCCCTCTACGACTACGGCATGAACCTGGGCATCGCCTTCCAGCTCGTCGACGACGTGCTGGACTATTCGGCCAAGCAGGCGAAGCTGGGCAAGACGGTCGGCGACGACTTCCGCGAGGGCAAGATCACCCTCCCCGTCGTGCTGGCCTTCCGCCGCGGCAACGACGAGGAGCGGGCCTTCTGGCGCCGCACCATGGAGGAGCTGGACCAGCAGGAGGGCGACCTGGAGCGCGCCCAGGAGCTGATGGCCAAGCACAACGCGCTGAAGGACACCGTGGAGCGCGCACGCCACTACGGCTCCATCGCGCGCGACGCGCTGGGCCTGTTCCCGGACACGCCGGTGAAGGCCGCCCTGCTGGAGGTGCTGGATTTCGTGATCGAGCGCGATTTCTAAGCTTCGGGAACTTTTTCGCCGCCGGGGGTGATTTTCACGTTGCAGCCCCCGGATCGAGCGGCTATATACGCGGCCCACGGTGACGCTGGCGACGGCGCCACCGACGGACCGGAGAGTAGCTCAGCCTGGTAGAGCACTGCTTTCGGGAGGCAGGGGCCGGAGGTTCGAATCCTCTCTCTCCGACCAACACGAAAAGGGCCGATGCGGCAACGCATCGGCCCTTTCGCTTTTCCGGCCCGGCCAACCAGCCGTTGCAGCGGCCTGCGCACCGGCTTTCGCGGCCCCGACAAAAAAACATTCCGCAAATGCCGCTTATTCCCATTGCAGCCCGCGGGCAATGGGTCTATACACCCGCTCCACGGCGACGCTGGCAACGGCGGCACCGACTGGACCGGAGAGTAGCTCAGCCTGGTAGAGCACTGCTTTCGGGAGGCAGGGGCCGGAGGTTCGAATCCTCTCTCTCCGACCAATACGAAAAGGGCCGATGCGGCAACGCATCGGCCCTTTCGCGTTTCCGCTCCGCCGCCGCGGCACAGGCCGCGCTCCCGCCTGTTGTCCCTGGTAAGCGACACAAGACGGGGAGCGGACCCATGGAACAGGCGATCGGACAGGAACCCCAGGCGGCGGGCGGCCCGGTGGGGACCGAAATCGACCCCAAGGCCGTGGTGGTGTCCCGCGCGGTGCGTGACCTGCTCCAGCCCCACGGCTTCCGTCCCCGCGACATCGGCAGCGGCCTGGGCGGCGGCATGGCCTGGAACCGGCGCGGCGGCGACGACACCCACGAGATGATCACTTGCAACGGACGGTTGTCCGGCGACCCCGACCGGGCGGAATGGACCGCCGGGCGCTACGGCAACCGCGGCGGCTTCGTCGAGGTCACCGGCCTGACGCTGCGCGGCGCGCTGGACGCCGTGGCGGTCCTGCCCCGGCCGGTGCGGGTGGACGGCTCGCTGGCCGAGGGCATCTACCCGTCGCTGGAGGACGCCCTCGACGACATCGCGTGACGCGCTACTTCAGCGCCTCGTCGATCTCCACCTGATAGCCCTTGGCGAGGCGGTTGGTCTCGTTGGCCATGCCGATGACGGCCATCAGCTCGCCGAACTGGGCGTCGGTCATGCCGGCGCGCCGCGCCGCCGCCTCGTGCGAGCGGATGCAATAGTCGCAGCCATTGGTCACGCTGACCGCGACGAAGATCATCTCCTTGACCAGCGGGTCCAGCGCGCCGGGGGCCATCACCTCCCTCAGGCTCTCCCAGGTGCGCTTCAGCGTGGGCGGGTGATGGGCGGCCATCTTCCAGAAATTGTTGACGTCCGGCACGTTGCGGGCCGCCTTGATGTCGTCGTAGACGGCGCGCACCTCGGGAGCGGCGTCGGCGTGCTCGATGGGCTTCAGGGGCATGGTGGATGGTCTCCGCGGCAGCGTTGGCATCGGTGGGGGCACCGGCTTCGCAGCATTCTCGCCGCTTCCGCACGGCGGGGCCACGGGGAATGGCTTAGGCCCTACCCCCAACCACGCTGAAAGTCATAGGGATGCCGGAAAGTTCAGGTTGCCCCGGTTGTCCCGGACCGGCATAGCTTCCTGACCGCGCTGGCCCGCGCATGGTGTCCCGCCCCACCGCCGCCCGCGATCGCCCTCCCCCCATCGCCACACAGCTCCGCAGCTCCGCAGCCCATGCCTCTTCGCTACCTCGATGCCCTGGCAACCGAATCGGCGGGAATGGTGCGTCTTCTGCGCATCCTGCTGGTGGCCGCCATCCTGGTCCCCGCCCTGCTGTTCACGGCCATCGCCTGGCACGACTATCACGAGGCCGAAGCCGAGGCGGAGCGCAACATCCGCAAGACCGTGCTGATCCTGCACGAGCACATGCAGAAGGTCTTCGACACGGTCGAACAGGTTCTCGACCGGCTGAACGAGCGCAGCGCCGGCATGAGCTGGGACGAGATCGGCCGTTCCGACGATCTGCACGGCTATCTGCGCACCTTGATCGAAGAGCTTCCGCAAATCGGCGTCGTCGGGCTGATCGATCCCAACGGCGCTGTGCGCAACGACAACCGCCTGTTCCCCACCTCGTCGATCAACGTCGGCGACCGCGAGTATTTCCGCACGCAGGCGGCCGCGGACGCCGGCATCTTCGTCAGCGAGGCGATCACGGGGCGCGGCTCGGGCAAGCGGCAGTTCAACGTCACGCGCCGCCGCACCGCCGCGGGTGGACCGGAGGGGCCGTTCAACGGCGTCCTGCTGACCGCGGTGCTGACCGATTATCTGGTGGATTTCTACCAGCTCGTCGTTTCCGATCCGAAGGAGTCGATCTCCCTCGTCCGCCAAGACGGCTCGGTCCTGGTCCGCTTCCCCTCGATGGGCGACCGGCAGGCCCGCCACGCCGCGGACAGCATTCTGCTCAGCGCCATGGCGACCGGGCGGACCGAGGGCGTGTTCCGCTCTCGGGGCCGCATGGACGGCATGCCGAGGCTCAACGGCTTCATGCACGTCACCCCCTACCCGATCTACGTCACCTACGGCATCCCGATCTCCGAGATCCGGGCCGGCTGGGCGCGCAACATCCTTCTGTACGCCAGCTTCGCCGTGCCGGCGATGCTGGCTCTGGTCGGCATCACCCTGCTGGCGCTGCGCCGCGCGCAGAGCGAGATGCGGGCGGTCCGCCGCTGGACCGAGGAGGCCCGTGCCCGCGAGTCCTTGGAGAACACGCTGCGCCAGTCGCAGAAGTTGGAGGCGCTGGGCCAGTTGACGGGTGGCGTCGCCCACGACTTCAACAACCTTCTGACCGCCGCCCTGACCAACCTGCATCTGATGGAACGGCACCTGCCGGCGGAAGGCACGCGCTATCTGGACGGCACCCGCACCGCGCTGGAGCGCGCCCGGACGCTGACCGGGCAATTGCTGGCCTTCTCGCGCCAGGAGGCGGTGGACCCCAAGGTGATCGATCTGGGGGATGCCCTGCGCGCCATGGCCGATCTGCTGGAACGCTCCATCCGCGCCGACATCGCGCTGGACTGGGCGTTATCCAGCGCCCCGCTGCGGGTGGAGGTGGACCCGGTCCAGCTGGAGCTGGCGGTGCTGAACCTCGTGGTGAACGCCCGCGACGCGATGCCGTCGGGCGGGCGCATCCGCATCGCCGTCCGGCAGGAGGAAACGCCCGACGGCCCGCTGGCCGTTCTGGAGATCACCGACACCGGCGGCGGCATGCCCCCGGAGGTCGCCGCCCGAGCCTTCGAGCCCTTCTTCACCACCAAGCCGCACGGCAAGGGGACGGGCCTGGGCCTGTCGATGGTCTACGGCTTCGCCCGGCAGTCGGGCGGCAACGCGACCATTTCCAGCGCGCCGCGCCGCGGCACGGTCGTCCGCGTTTCCTTGCCGGTGTCCGGCCGGGCGCCGGAGCCGGAAGCCATGCCGGATGCCGCGGAGTCAGCGCCGAGCGGCCCGGTCCGCCTGCTGGTGGTCGAGGACAACGCGCTGGTCCTGATGGCCACCGTGGAGGGGCTGACCCAGGAGGGCTTCGAGGTGGAGACCGCCGACCACGGCGCCGCCGCGCTGGAGATCCTGGAGCAGGACGCGGCCTTCGACGTGATCGTGACCGACGTGGTGATGCCCTACGGCGTGTCGGGAATCGATCTGGCGCGGCGGGTCCAGGAGCGCTGGCCCGGCATCCGGGTCCTGCTGATTTCCGGCTACAGCCCCGAATCGCTGAGCGGGCTCAAGGCCGATGCCGCCGTCCTGCCCAAGCCCTTCACCCCGGACCAGCTCGCCGCCCGCGTCCGCGCCCTGCTCCGCACCGCGAAGACCGCCTGACGGCTGGAAGGGTCAGAGCAGAACGCTGATGAACATCGGCGCCCACAGCACCGCCGACCAGATCAGCCCCAGGAAGATGCCGTGAGTGAGGTCGGTGAAGGTCGGTTCCGACAGGCAGTGCATGCGCCAGAACGCTTCGCGGTCGTTCATGCCCTGACGCTGCCCCTGACGCTGCGGGGTGTGGTTCTGAGCGTCCTTCATGACCGTTTCCTTGCTGGGGGCCAAAAGGAAGGAACCGGCGAAGGGCGCAGCGGTTCCGCACCGCGACGGGAACAATGGTGGGACAGGATGGGGGCATGCCGAAAAGGAAAAGGCCTCCCTGTCCTTTCGGACGGGAGGCCCTCCGGTCGGATGGGACGAGCCGCTTACTTGGTGCGGATCATCGGGGTGAGCTGGTCGCCCCAGTTGCCCGTCGCGTTGTGATAGCGGGCCGTGCGCATCAGCTCGACCGTCACGCCGGCTTCCACGGCCTTGACGACGGCGTCGTTCAGGCGGTGCAGGCTGTTGGCGAGGACGCGGATGGCGCTTTCCTGCTCGTCCGTGAGGTTCGAACGCTCGTCCGGCGGCGCATCCTGGAAACCCGACTGATTCGTCATGCGGCTATCCTTCCCTTGTTCTCCGGCCCGGGTCTTGCGGCCCCGGCTCTGCCCTGGTTCACCGGCGCCGTTGCGCCGGCATGGCCGGGTGCTGCGCTGCAAACCCGGCATTCAACGTCTTAACACATCACGCGCCGGTAGCAAGGGCGCGGCAAGACAACCTCGTTCGAAAGAGTCATGCCTCCCGCGGCAGAGTGCCGCTGCCCGGGGATGCCGGATGGGGGAAGGATCCCGTCGCGCTTCAATCGCGCTGCGTTCGACGGACGGCGTTTGATCGGGGCGCGCTCCCGGCCTAGCTTGGCGGTCCAAGGGCAGACGCCGACAAAAAGGCGGTCGCCGACAAAAAACGATCCGCAGCCGATACAACGAAGAAAGACAGGACCATGGCCGACACCGCGACCGATTCCCGCTCCGTCGCCTTTCTGGGGCTTGGCACGATGGGCTTTCCCATGGCCGGCCATCTGGCCGTCCGGGGCGGCCACCGGGTGACCGTCTTCAACCGCACCGCCGCCAAGGCCGACGCCTGGACCGCCCGCTTCGGCGGCGCCGGCGCCGCCACCCCGGCCGAGGCCGCCCGCGACGCCGAGGTGGTCTTCCTCTGCGTCGGCGGTGACGACGACGTGCGGGCGGTGGCCGGCGAGGCGATTGGCGCCATGAAGCCCGGCACAATCATCGCCGACCATTCCACCGTCTCCGCCACCGTCTCGCGCGAGGTGGCCGAACTGGCCCGCGCGCGCGGCCTGTTCTTCCTCGACGCGCCGGTGTCCGGCGGGCAGGCCGGGGCGGAGAACGGGGTGCTCACGGTGATGGTGGGCGGCGACGCCGACGCCTTCGCCCGCGTCCAGCCGCTGATGGCCTGCTACGGCCGCTCCGTCACCCACATGGGGCCGGCGGGAGCCGGTCAGCTGACCAAGATGGTCAACCAAATCTGCATCGCCGGGCTGCTGCAGGGGTTGGCCGAGGGCATGGCCTTCGCGCAGAAGGCGGGTCTGGACGGGCACAAGGTCGTGGACGTGATCGGAAAGGGGGCGGCGCAGTCCTGGCAGATGGACAACCGCGCCAAGACGATGCTGGACGGCAAGTTCGACTTCGGCTTCGCCGTGGACTGGATGCGCAAGGACCTGGGCATCGTGCTGGACGAGGCGCGCAACAACGGCGCCACCCTGCCCGTCACCGCCCTGGTCGACCAGTTCTACGCCGAGGTCCAGGGGATGGGCGGCAATCGGCTGGACACCTCCAGCCTGATGACGCGGCTGACGCGCTGAGGGAAAGGAGATGGGGAGCGCCGCGGCGCTCCCCTTTTTTTGTCCTCAGATGCGGACGACCTTGCCGGGGTTCATCCGGTTCTCCGGGTCGAAGGCGCGCTTCAGCTCGCCCATCACGGCGAAGGCATCGCCGGCCTCCTTCTCCAGGAACTCCATCTTGCCGTAGCCGATGCCGTGCTCGCCGGTGCAGGTGCCGCCCATGGCGAGCGCCCGGTCGACCATGCGGTCGTTCAGGCGCTTGGCCTCGGCCATCTCCTCCGGCTTGTCGGGGTCGATGACGTAGACGAGGTGGAAGTTGCCGTCGCCGACATGGCCGACCAGCGGGGCCAGCATCGAGGATTCGGCGATGTCCTTCTTGGTCTCCAGGATGCAGTCGGCCAGCCGCGAGATCGGCACGCAGACGTCGGTCGGCCAGCCCTTGGAACCGGGGCGCAGCGCCAGCGCCGCGTAATAGCCGTCGTGGCGGGCCTGCCAGAGCTTGGAGCGGTCCTCCGGACGGGTCGCCCAGGTGAATTCGCTGCCGCCAAACTCCGCAGCGATGGCCGAGACCATCTCCGCCTGCTCCTTCACCCCGGCGGCCGTGCCGTGGAACTCGAAGAACAGGGTCGGGGCGACCTTGTAGTCCAGCTTGGAATACTTGTTCACCGCGTCCATCTGGACCTCGTCCAGCAGCTCGATGCGGGCGACCGGGATGCCCGACTGGATGGTCTGGATCACGGTGTCCACGGCGCCGCGGATGTCGTTGAACGGGCAGACCGCCGACGAGATCGCCTCCGGAATGCCGTAGAGGCGCAGCGTCACCTCGGTGATGATGCCGAGCGTGCCTTCCGCCCCGACGAACAGGCGGGTCAGGTCATAGCCGGCGGCCGACTTGCGGGCGCGCCCGCCGGTCTTGATGATCCGGCCGTCGGCCAGAACCACCGTCAGCCCCAGCACGTTCTCGCGCATGGTGCCGTAGCGCACGGCGTTGGTGCCGCTGGCGCGGGTGGAGGCCATGCCGCCGAGCGAGGCGTCGGCGCCGGGGTCGATCGGGAAGAACAGGCCGGTGTCGCGCAGATGCTCGTTGAGCTGCTTGCGGGTCACGCCGGCCTGGACGGTGACGTCGAGGTCCTCCGGGCTGACGCGCAGGACCTCCTTCATGTTCGACACGTCGATGCAGACGCCGCCGGCCAGCGCGGCGACGCCACCCTCCAGCGAGGTGCCGGTCCCGAAGGGAATGATCGGCAGCTTGTGCTTCGCGCAGAGCGTGACGATGGCGCTGACCTCCTCGGTGGAGGTGGCGAAGGCGACGCCGTCGGGCGGGAAGTTGGGGTGGTAGGACTCGTCCTTGCCGTGATGCTCGCGCACCGCCGCGGCGGTGGTGAAGCGGTCCCCAAGCAGGGCCTTGAACTCGGCCTTCATCTCGTCGGTGAAGGCGACGCGAGGCTGGGCGGCGGGTACGGCGGTCATGGACGATTCTCCCCGGGGGTCCTTTTGGCACGGTGCCGTGCGGTGGTAGGACCGGAGAAGCTAAGCCCCCCCGCCCGCGCAGACAAGCGACTCGCGCGCATGGGTGGGGGGCTTGCGCTTTTGGAAGCCCCTCGCCCCTCCGGGGAGAGGGAGGGGACCCGCGCCGCAGGCGCGGGAGGGTGGAGGGGTGGTCGGCGTTTGTCCGGTACGGTAGTCGCCGATCGCCGGACGTACTCGCCACCGCCGACCCACCCCTCCACTAACCCCTCTCCCCCGGAGGGGGAGAGGGGGATTGGCGCCGTCACGCCTCCTCGTAGCCGCCGCCGCCCGGGGTTTCGACGACCAGCACGTCGCCCTCCCCCATGGCGGTCTTGTCCTGGGGGCCGAGTTCCTCCACCGAGCCGTCGGTGCGCTGGACCCAGGTGCGCCCGATCTGGCCGGGGGCACCGCCCTTCAGACCGAAGGGGGGCACGCGGCGGTGGTTGGACAGGATGGCGGCGGTCATCGGCTCCAGGAACCTCAGACGCCGCACCACCCCGTCGCCACCACGCCAGCGCCCCGCCCCGCCCGATTCGCGGCGAATGCGGAAGCTGTCCAGCAGCACCGGGAAGCGCCATTCCAGCACCTCCGGGTCGGTCAGACGCGAGTTGGTCATGTGGGTGTGCACCGCATCCGTCCCGTCGAAGCCGGGACCGGCGCCGGAGCCGCCGCAGACCGTCTCGTAATACTGGTAGCGCTCGTTGCCGAAGGTCGTGTTGTTCATGGTCCCCTGGGCCGAGGCCAGCACGCCGAGCGCGCCGTACAGCGCGTCGGTGACGCACTGGCTGGTCTCCACGTTGCCGGCCACCACCGCGGCGGGGTAGCTGGGCGACAGCATGGTGCCCGGCGGGATGACGATCTCGATGGGCTTCAGGCAGCCCTCGTTCATCGGGATCTCGTCGTCGACCAGTGTGCGGAAGACGTAGAGCACCGCCGCCCGGCACACCGCCGTCGGGGCGTTGAAGTTGCTGGTGAGCTGCGGGCTGGTGCCGGTGAAGTCCACCCGCGCCGACCGCTCGTCCTTGTCGATGGTGATGCGGACCTTGATGACCGCGCCGTTGTCCAGCTCCTGCACGAACTCGCCGTCGGTCAGCACGTCGATGACGCGGCGGACCTGTTCCTCGGCGTTGTCCTGGACCAGCTTCATGTAGGCGTTGACCGTCTCCAGCCCGAACTGGGCGACGATGCGGCGAAGCTCCCGCGCGCCCTGCTCATTGGCGGCGATCTGGGCCTTCAGGTCGCCCAGGTTCTGCGCCACGTTGCGCGCCGGCTGCGGCCCGGCGGTGAAGAGGGCGACGACCTCCTCCTCCAGGAAGCGGCCGCGCTCGACCAGCTGGATGTTGTCGAGGAGGACGCCCTCCTGGTCGATGGTCGTGCTGTCCGGCGGCATCGAGCCGGGGGTGATCCCACCGACGTCGGCGTGGTGCCCGCGCGAGGCGACGTAGAACAGCACGCGCTCGCCGGCCTCGTCGAAGACCGGGGTGATGACGGTGATGTCCGGCAGATGCGTGCCCCCATGATAGGGGTCGTTCAGCATGTAGACGTCGCCGGGGTTCATCTCCCCCCGGCGCCGCTCGACGATGGCGCGCACGCTCTCGCCCATGGAGCCGAGATGCACCGGCATGTGCGGGGCGTTGGCGATCAGCCCGCCGTCGGCGTCGAACAGGGCGCAGGAGAAGTCCAGACGCTCCTTGATGTTCACGGAATAGGCGGTCTTCTCCAGCGTGAAGCCCATCTGCTCGGCGATGGACATGAAGAGGTTGTTGAAGACCTCCAGCATCACCGGATCGGCCTTGGTGCCGATGGCGAGGCGCTGCGGCAGCTCCTCGAAGCGGGTCAGCACGAGGTGGTTCTTGCGCGTCACCTCGGCGATCCAGCCGGGCTCGACCACCGTGGTGGCGATCTTCTCCTTGATGACGGCGGGGCCGGTCACACGGTTGCCGGGCTGGAGCTGGTCGCGGTCGTAGACCGGCGCCTCGCGGTCGGCGGCGCCGGTGTGCAGGGTGACGGTGGCGAGGCGGCGCGGCAGGGCGCCAGTGACGCTGGGCAGGTCCTGATCGTCGGCGCTCTCGGTGCGGCCCACCGCTTCCACCGACACGGCCTCGACCACCAGGGCCTTGCCCTCCATCATGAAGCCGTAGCGCTGGCGGTGCGCCGCCTCGAAGGCCGCGGCCATGGCGTCGAGCGGCCCGAAATCGACGACCAGCGGGCTGTCGGAGCCCTCCACCTTGATGTGCGCCTTGCGCAGGACGGCCAGCCGGTCCTCCGGCACGCCCTGGCGGGCCAGCTCCATCCGCCCCTCGGCCTCCAGCGCGGCGAGCGTGGCGGTCAGCTCGTCCACCAGGGCGTCGTCGAGGCGGGCCTCCACCGCGCGCTCGCGGATCGCCACCGTGTCGGCGAGGCCGATGCCGTAGGCGGACAGCACGCCGGCGTGCGGGTGGAGGAAGACCTTCCGCATGCCCAGCGCGTCGGCGACCAGACAGACATGCTGCCCCGCCGCCCCGCCGAAGCCGTTCAGCGTGTATTGGGTGACGTCGTAGCCGCGCTGGACCGAGATCTTCTTGATGGCGTTCGCCATGTTGTCCACGGCGATCTTCAGGAAGCCCTCGGCCACCTGATGCGGGGTCATCTCGGTGCCCAGCGCCTCGTTCACCTCCTCGGCCAGTTCGGCGAACCTCTCGCGCACGATGGTCGCGTCGAGCGGCTGGTCGGCCTCCGGCCCGAAGACGTGGGGGAAGAAGTCGGGGTGCAGCTTGCCGACCATCACGTTGCAGTCGGTCACGGTCAGCGGCCCGCCGCGGCGGTAGCAGGCCGGGCCGGGGTTGGCGCCGGCGCTCTCCGGCCCGACGCGGAAGCGCGCCCCGTCGAAGAAGCAGACCGAACCGCCGCCCGCCGCCACGGTGTGGATGTGCATCATCGGGGCGCGCATCCGCACCCCCGCCACCACCGTGTCGAAGGCGCGCTCATACTCCCCGGCGTAGTGCGACACGTCGGTGGAGGTGCCGCCCATGTCGAAGCCGATGACCCGGTCGAAGCCGGCCATGCGCGCGGTGCGCACCGCCCCGACGATGCCGCCCGCCGGGCCGGAGAGGATGGCGTCCTTGCCCTGGAACCAGCGCGCGTCGGTGAGCCCGCCGTTCGATTGCATGAACATCAGCCGCACGCCGGAGAGGTCCCCGGCCACCTGCTCCACATAGCGCCGCAGGATCGGCGACAGGTAGGCGTCGACAACGGTGGTGTCGCCGCGCCCGACGATCTTCATCAGCGGGCTGACCTGATGGCTGACCGACACCTGGGTGAAGCCGATGGAACGGGCCAGCGCCGCCACCTGCTTCTCATGGTCCGGGAAGCGGTAGCCGTGCATCAGCACCACCGCGGCGGCGCGGAAGCCGTCCTGGTAGGCCTGCTCCAGCTGGACCCGCACGGCGCGCAGGTCCACGGCCTTCAGCACCGTGCCGTCGGCCTTGACCCGCTCCGGCACCTCGGCCACCCGCTCGTAGAGCAGCTCGGGCAGCACGATATGGCGGGCGAAGATCTTCGGGCGGGCTTGGTAGCCGATGCGGAGCTGGTCGCCCAGCCCCTCGGTGATCAGCAGCAGCGTGCGCTCGCCCTTGCGCTCCAGAAGCGCGTTGGTGGCGACGGTGGTGCCCATCTTCACCGCCTCGACCGCCTCCGCCGGGATCGGCTGGCCGGAGGCGAGGCCCAGCAGGTCGCGGATGCCCTGGATGGCGGCGTCGCGGTAGCGTTCCGGATTCTCCGACAGCAGCTTGTGCGTGACCACCGACCCGTCCGGGCGTTTGGCCACGATGTCGGTGAAGGTGCCGCCGCGGTCGATCCAGAACTGCCACCGACCCTGCGCTTGGGACGCCATACCCAACTCCCTGATGTCTTGTCTCGACGCCTGATGTCTTGACGGGAGTGTGACGATACGCCGCCGCGGGTCAAGACGGGGTGCACGAAAGGGTGGGATGCGCCCCCTCCTCCTGCCCGTCCGGTCAGGCCGCCTTGAGCAGCGCGGGCAACCCGTCCAGCACAGCGCTTACCGCCCCTGCTCCGTCCTCGAACGCCTCCAGCGCCAGCGAGAATTGCGAGGGACGCGGCAGGTCGATGGTGATGGCGAACTCCCCGCCGTCGCGCTCCATGTGGCCGCCGAAGCGGCGCGACAGGACGCGCATGCGGGTGTTGTCGGACAGGCACATCAGGTGGACCTGCCGGATGCCCCGGTTGGCGGCGATGGACAGCGAGCGGCGGACCAGGGTGGAGCCGACGCCCCGCCCCTGAAACCCCTTCTCGACGCTGATCGCCAGCTCCGCCGCGCCGGGCCACAGCAGCCGATCGAAGCACAGCTCCACCGCGCCGCGCAGCTCGCCGCGGTCGAACAGGCCGACCAGCGTGGTCCGCGTCCAGTCGAGCGACTCGCAATGCTGGGCGATGACCTCGTCGGAGACGGTGCCGGTGAAGCGGGCGTAGCGGTCCGCCTTGTCCAGCCGCAGCAGATGCGCGCGGTACGGACCGCGCTCGGCGGGGAGAAGCTTGCGGATGGCGGACATGGGGGACTCGTGGCGCTGGTGATTCGGGACATCGCACCGCTTCGCGTCGTCCGCTTCCCCGTCGGCGGCCTGGACCAGCCACCCTCTTTTGTTGCGGCGCAACATGGAGAAGACGGGACCAAAGGGCAAGGCCCCTGGCGACGACGGCACGACTCTGTTGCAGTGCAGCAACATCCCGCCCCGCCGGAAAATCCCGTACCTCCAACGGATGAAAAGGACGCAGCGCACGAAGATTCTGGGAAACAACGAAAAAGTATGGGCCGGTTGGCGCGGCGCCGGACTGCCGGTATGCTGCTCCCGCGGGCGAAAGGCGGATAAAAATGAGCATCTGGGGCAGCGTCCTGGGCGGGGCGGCCGGTTTCACCGTCGGCGGCCCGATCGGGGGCCTGATCGGTTTGGCCGCCGGTTACGCGGTGGGGCGCGGCATCCGCGGCCTGTGCGGCCCGGCGGACGCCACCAAGTCCATCGCCTTCACCATCGGCGTGATCGCCCTGTCGGCGAAGATGGCCCGCGCCGACGGCGTGGTGAAGCGGGTGGAGGTGGACACCTTCAAGCGCCTGTTCCGCGTCCCGCCGGAGGAGCTGGACACGGTGGGCCACGTCTTCGACCTCGCCCGCAAGGACACCCACGGCTTCGAGGAATACGCCCAGCAGATCGCCGGCCTGTTCGATGACCGCCGCGCCGTTCTGGAGGAACTGCTCGACAGCCTGCTGGCCATCGCCGAGGCCGACGACGAGCTGCACGAGACGGAAGTCGAGTATCTGCGCACGGTCGCCCACATCTTCGGTTTCACCGACGAGGAGTTCGAGCGCATCGTCGCCGGCCACCACATCGCCGGCACGCCGAACGAGACCGATCCCTACGGCGTGCTCGGCGTCTCCCGCCGCGCCAGCGACGAGGCGATCAAGGCCGCGCACCGCCGCTTGGTGCGCGAGCATCATCCGGACGTGCTGATCGCCCAGGGCATGCCGCAGGAGTTCGTGGATCTGGCGACGCAGAAGGTCGCCGCCATCAACGCCGCCTTCGACCGGATCGAGAAGGAGCGCGCGCGCGGGTAAAGCCAGGCGTCGCGCCGTCCTTCCCTGCCGACGCATCCCCGCCCCGGCGCAATCGGGTGTCGCGAGCCTGCGGACCGCACGCTATATAAGCACACCTCCGCACACCGTACCGTTGGGTCATGGCTCCTCCCGCTCCGATCACCGCGCTCCAGGGCGTGTCCGTCACCTTCGGTGGCCGTCCGCTGTTCGAAACCATCGACCTGTCCATCGGGCGGGGCGACAAGGCCTGTCTGGTCGGGCGGAACGGGTCCGGCAAATCGACGCTGATGAAGGTGCTGGCCGGCATGATCCAGCCGGACGGCGGCACCGTCTTCACCCAGCCGGGCGCCCGCATCGCCTATCTGCCGCAGGAGCCGGACTTCACCGGCTGCGCCACCGTCCACGACTACGTCGCCGCCGGCCTGCCCGCCGACGAGCGGGACGAGACGCACCGGGTGGACGCCGTGCTGGACCGGCTCCAGGTGCCCGGCCATCTCGACCCCAACACGCTGTCCGGCGGCGAGGCGAGGCGCACGGCGCTGGCCCGCACGCTGGTCGGCGCCCCCGACGTCATGCTGCTCGACGAGCCGACCAACCACCTCGACCTCCCCACCATCGAGTGGCTGGAGGAGGAGCTGCTGGCCTACCGCGGCGGTCTGCTGCTGATCTCGCACGACCGCAGCTTCCTGAACCGGCTGGCCAAGCGCACGCTGTGGCTGGACCGCGGCACGGTGCGCGCCACCGACCGCGGCTTCGCCGAGTTCGAGACCTGGCAGGCCGAGGTGTTCGAATCGGAGGAGATCGCCGCCCAGAAGCTCGACCGCAAGATTGAAGGCGAGATGAAGTGGCTGCGCGAGGGCATCTCCGCCCGGCGCACCCGCAACATGGGCCGCGTGCGCGCCCTGCTCCAACTCCGCACCGACCGCGCCGAGCGCATCAAGGGCGGCCAGCAGGCCAAGCTCGCCGTCGCCGAGGCCGAGCGCGGCGGGCGCTTGGTCATCGAGGCCGAGCGCATCTCGAAGGGTTTCGACACGGCGGACGGCCGCAAGACCATCGTCAACGACTTCTCCACCCGCATCCTGCGCGGCGACCGGGTCGGGCTGATCGGGCCGAACGGCGCCGGCAAGACCACCCTGCTGAAGATGCTGACCGGCCAGATGGAGCCCGACAGCGGCACGGTCCGGCTGGGCACCAACATGGAAACCGCCTATTTCGACCAGCGGCGCGACGGGCTGGACCCCGAGGACACCATCCGCAAGGTGCTGTGCCCCTTCGGCGGCGACAGCGTGATGGTCAACGGCCAGCCGCGCCACGTCGCCGGCTACATGCGCGACTTCCTGTTCGACACGCGCCAGCTCGACAGCCCGGTCAAGGCGCTGTCCGGCGGTGAGCGCAACCGGCTGCTGCTCGCCCGCCTGTTCGCACGGCCGAGCAACATGATGATCCTCGACGAGCCGACCAACGACCTCGACATGGACACGCTCGACCTGCTGGAGGACGTGCTCGGCGACTACCAGGGCACGCTGCTGCTGGTCAGCCACGACCGCGACTTCCTCGACCGGCTGGTCACCAGCACCATCGCGGTGGAGGGGGACGGCGTGATCGCCGAGTATCCCGGCGGCTATTCCGACTATCTGGTGCAGCGCCCGCCGCCCAAGGAGAAGGCCGCCGCCCCGGCCAAGGCGAAGCCCGCCGCCCCGGCGGCCGCCAAGCCGAAGGGCAAGCTCAGCTACAAGGACCAGCGGGAGCTGGACGACCTGCCCGCCCGCATGGACAAGCTGACCGCGGAGGTGGCGAAGCTCGAAGCGGCGCTGGCCGATCCCGACCTGTTCGCCCGCGACGCCGCCAAGTTCCAGAAGACGTCCGATCAGTTGCAGGCGAAACAAAACGAGCTGGCCGGCGCCGAGGAGCGCTGGCTGGAGTTGGAGGCCCTGCGCGAGGAGCTGGAAGGCGGCCGCGGATGAGTCTGCGCGACTCGCTGCTGGCGCTCCTGGTCATGGCGACCTGGGGCCTGAACTTCGTTGTCGCGAAATGGGGGCTGGCCGAGTTCCCGCCGCTGTTCATCATGGCGCTGCGCTTCGTCGCGGTGGCGGCGCTGATCCTGCCCTTCAAGCGGATTCCGTGGAGCGCGGTGCGGCCCATCGCGATCCTGTCGGTGACGCTGGGGACCGTGCATTTCCCGCTGATGTTCACTGGGTTGAACGGCATCGACGCGGCCACCGCCTCGCTGGCCGCGCAGGCGCAGGTGCCCTTCTCCTCCCTGCTGGCCGCGCTGGTCTTCAAGGACAAGCTGGGCTGGCGCCGCGCCGCCGGGATGGCCGCCGCCTTCGCCGGCGTCATGGTCATCGCGGGGGAGCCGCGGCTGTCCGGATCGTTGCTGTCGCTGTTCATGATCCTGGGCGCCAGCTTCGCCTTCGCCGTCGCCAGCATCCAGATGAAGCTGATCGTCGGGGTGGACGGCTTCGCGCTGAACGGCTGGATGGCGCTGTTCGCCGCCCCGCAGCTGCTCCTGCTCTCCTTCCTGTTCGAGGAGGGGCAGATGGCCGCGCTCACCGACGCCACCCTGTGGGGCTGGGGCGCCATCGCCTACATGGCGGTGGGCGTGACGATCGGCGCCTATGGGATGTGGTACCCGCTGCTGCGCAAATACTCGGTCAACCAGACCATGCCCTTCCTGCTGACCGTGCCGGTCTTCGGCGTGCTGGCAGGCGTTCTGCTGATGGACGATCCCTTCACGCTCCGTCTGGTCCTGGGCGGGCTGTTGACCGTGGGCGGCATGGCCGTCATCGTGAAGCGGCGCCCGACGACGCTGGCGGAGAAGGTGACGAATCCGACCTGAGGAAGCCCGACCTGAGGACACCATGACGCGCACGGGCACCGGATGCATCGACCGCCCCTCCCCCAACCACGGGCCGCGCCCCGAGGGGGTGGGGGTGGAGCTGCTGATCCTCCATTACACGGGGATGCCCACCGCCGAGTCGGCGCTGAGCCGGCTGTGCGAGCCCGCCGCCCAGGTCAGCGCCCACTACACGGTGGACGAGGACGGCACCGTCTACGCCCATGTGCCGGAGGACCGGCGCGCTTGGCACGCCGGCCTGTCCTCCTGGCGGGGGCGGGCCGACGTCAACAGCCGCTCCATCGGAATCGAGATCGTCAATCCGGGGCACGAGTTCGGCTACCGCCCCTTCCCCGCCGCCCAGATGGCCGCCGTGGCCGATCTCTGCCTGGACATCATGGGCCGTCATGGGATCGCGCCCGCCGATGTGCTCGGCCACAGCGACATCGCCCCGGCTCGCAAGGAGGACCCCGGCGAGCTGTTCGACTGGCCGGGGCTGGCCGCGCGCGGGATCGGGCTGTGGCCCCAGCCCACCGCGGTGGACAACTCGCCGGTCGACTTGGCGGAGTCCGCAGAGGATGTGGCGGCGCTTCTGGGACGCTATGGGTACGACACCGCCGAATCGCGGGTCCTGCTGTCCTTCCAGCGCCATTTCCACCCCGAACGCCTGACCGGGAAGCCCGATCCGGAAACGCTGCGCCGCCTGCGCGCGCTGCTGCGGATGACCGGGCGCTGAGAATCCGAATCGCCCCCGAACACCGTTGCGAATCGAACGGCGACTCTGTACACAGTGCCGCGCCAGATGGCCGGATGGCCGCCTTCGACCTTTTGGATCGGGGGAGGAAAGTCCGGGCTCCACGGAAACACGGTGCCGGCTAACGGCCGGCGGGGGCGACCCTAGGGAAAGTGCCACAGAGAGCAAACCGCCACCGGCCTCGTGCCGGCGGTAAGGGTGAAAGGGTGCGGTAAGAGCGCACCGCGCGCCTGGCAACAGGGGCGGCACGGTAAACCCCACCGGGAGCAAGACCGAATAGGGGCGGCACGGCCCGCCATCTCCCCTGATCCTTGATCGGTTGGGATGGTTTGGGGCCAAGCGCGTTTCCGCGCCGCCGCCCGGGTTGGTTGCGTGAGGCGCCGGGCAACCGGCGTCCCAGATGAATGGCCATCCATCAGGGTAACCTGAGGACAAAACCCGGCTTACAGGCCATCTGGCGTTTATCCCCACCACCTCCGGATCACCGGACCACCCCTTTTCCGCGGCGCGGGACCGGGATGGCGCCCCCTTGTCCACAGATGTCCCCAGCTTCATCCACAGCCGGTGGATAACTGTGGGGCAAATTCCCATGCCGTCCCATGCCTCACCACGGCAGGTTACCCCAGCTGGCTATACCATTCGTAGGGTGCGATTCGCCTTTATGGAAAGCCACATGGTGGGAACCATTCGCGGGACTCACGGAACATCCTGCGAACTCTGTGGGGCAACGCCGCGTAATCGCTCATTAGCGCGCTGGTATATTGCCGATTCTCGCCGATTCGGTTCACCTATTTGCACGCTGGCAACACATCGCCCCAAAAGTCTTGACAGCACCATATGAATACTGGAGGGGGCGTTGACGCCCAAACTGTCCCATGCTATCCCATGAAAGCCCAGTTCGGAGGGGGAACTACCCAACCAAGGTAGCCAAACCGGGCGCGTTCAGCGGCAAGAGCGGATAGGGCTTCGCGACGGCGAAGACCGGCAACGGGATAAGGGGGGCGTTCGTCAGGCCGATGGCCATTTTCCTGTCCACATACGTCAACAAAGTTGACAGGAAAGGCCGCTGCTCCATCCCGGCGCAGTTCCGGCAGTCGCTTGCCAAGACGTCGGCTCCCGGCACCGTCTATCTCTGGCCTTCGCTGAATCATCAGGCGCTGGAAGGCGCCGACCAGGATTACCTCGACGTGCTTTCCGAAAGCTTGGAATCCCCCGATCTGGATTCGGACGAGCGCGACATGATCGAGACCTTCATCTTCGGCAAGCTGATCCCCGTCTCGCTGGACACCGAAGGCCGGATCGTCCTGCCCAAGGAACTCGCCGAATTCGCCGGAATCGACGAGGAAGCCGCCTTCATCGGCCGCCGCAAGACCTTCCAGATCTGGGAGCCCGGCGCCCTGAAGGCCCATGAACAAACGCTGCGCGACCAGGTCGTGCGCAAGGACATTTCGCTGAGCCAGATCGTCGCCAAGGCGTCCCGCGCCGCCGCCGGCCGGGGAGGGGAGGGCGCATGATCACCCCCGCCTCCATCTCCTCCGCTCCGGCCTCCCCCCACATCTCCGTCCTGCTGAACGAGGTCGTGGACGCGCTCTCCCCGCGCGACGGCGGCGTCTATGTGGACGGCACCTTCGGCGCCGGCGGCTATTCCCGCGCGATTCTCGATCGCGCCGACTGCCGGGTCTGGGGAATCGACCGTGACCCCGAAGCCATCGAGCGCGGCCGCCAACTCGCCCTCGCCTATCCGGGCCGGCTGGAGATCGTCGAAGGCCGATTCGGCGACATGGACCGGCTGCTCGCCGAGCACGGCGTCGAATCGGTGGACGGCGTGGCGCTGGACATCGGCGTCTCCTCCCCGCAGATCGACGAGCCGGAGCGCGGCTTCTCCTTCCGATTCGACGGTCCGCTCGACATGCGGATGGGACGCGATGGGCCGACCGCCGCCGACGTGGTGAACACCGCCACCCAGGACGAGCTGGCCGACATCATCTTCCATTACGGCGAGGAGCGCATGGCCCGCCGCGTGGCCCGCGCCATCATCGCCGCGCGTCTGGACACCCCGTTCGCGCGCACCAAGCAGCTGGCCGACGTGGTACGGTCGGTGGTGCCGAAGGGGAAGGGCGACGCCATCGACCCGGCGACCCGCACCTTCCAGGCGCTGCGCATCCATGTGAACGATGAGCTGGGCGAGCTGCGCCGCGGCCTTGCCGCCGCCGAATCGCTGCTGAAGCCCGGCGGCCGCCTCGCCGTCGTCTCCTTCCATTCGCTGGAGGACCGGGAAGTGAAGACGTTCCTGAAGGAACGCTCCTCGCCCCCGCCCTCCCCGTCCCGACACGCGCCGAGCCTTGCGGCGGACGCGCGTTCCCCATCCTTCCGGCTCCTGTCGCGCAAGCCCATCGTGCCGACGGATCAGGAAGCCCACAGCAACCCACGCGCGCGCTCTGCCCGGCTGCGCGCGGCTGAACGCACGGCGGCGCCGGCCTATCCGGCGCCCGGCAAGGAGGCGGCATGAAATACAAATCCGCACTTTTCTGGGGTGGCCTGATCGCCACCGCCGGCTTCGTTCTGTTCGAGACCAGCTACGAGGTTCAGGAGCTGGAGGAAAAGCTGGGCTCGCTCAACCGCAAGATCATGGTGGAGCAGGAGGCCATCCAGGTCCTCAAGGCCGAGTGGAGCTTCCTCAACGACCCGACCCGTCTTGAGAATCTGTCGCGCGAGCATCTGGCGCTGCAGCCGACCGAGGCACGCCAGTTCGTGGCGATGAACATCGTCCCGATGCGCCCCTCCCCCACCGTCGCGCCGGAGGAAGCTCCGCTGCCGCCGATGGTCCGCAACCAGACGCCGGGCAAGGCGCCGAACGTGGCGACGGCCTCCACCGGGGACAGCGTCGTGGGCGGCGGCGCCATCATTCAGGGTGGCGTGGTGATCCCGGCCTCGGCCTCGCCGATCAAGCCGGCCCCGATCAAGCCCTCGGCCATCGTGCCCGCCTCGGCCAAGGTCCCGCCCCTGCCCTCCGCCGCCAAGTCCGCCCCGGCTCCGGTGGTGACGACCAAGCCGACGGAGGTCGCCACCAAGCCGCCGGTCACCGCGCGGACGCTGGCGCCGCCGCCCGCGGCCCGTCCGCAGCCGCAGCAGGCCGGCTTCCAGGCCGCCCCGCCGCCGGCCGCGCCGGCCCAGCATGACAGCATCGGTCTTCTCGTCGCCCGTCTCGGAGCCAACCGATGAGCGTTCCGCCGCCCGGCATCGATCCCGCGCACGGCGCCTACAGCGTTCCGCCCCCGGCTTCCAAGCCGCGGACGTCGCTGTCGGTCGCGCTGGAGCAGAGCCGGAACCGGTTGATGGTGACCGCGGCCATGGTCGCCGTGGTCTTCTCCGCCATCGGCGTGAAGCTGGTGGACGCGACGCTGTTCAACCACGCGGCGGAACCGCGCCCGCGCATGGCCGCGGAGGTCGACGCCCCGCCGGTCAACCGTGCCGACATCGTGGACCGCAACGGCAACCTGCTGGCGACCTCGCTCGCCACGCAGTCGCTCTACGCCGACCCGAAGCTGATCAGCCGCCCGGACGAGGTGGCGCGCAAGCTGACCACCGCCCTTCCGGAGCTGGACTACAAGGACCTGCTGACCAAGCTCAGCGGCGACAAGCGGTTCGTCTGGATCAAGCGCAACCTGACGCCCAAGCAGCAGGCGGCGGTGTTCCGGCTCGGCCTGCCCGGCGTCTATTTCGAACGGGAGGAGCGCCGCTTCTACCCGGCCTCCAACCTGACCTCGCATCTGGTCGGCTTCACCGGCGTGGACAACAACGGCCTCGCCGGGCTGGAGCAGCAGTTCAACAAGCGGCTGACCACCGACCCCAAGCCGTTGCAGCTGTCGATCGACCTGCGCCTTCAGCACATCATGAAGAAGGAATTGCAGACGACGATCGACGAGTTCAGCGCCATCGGCGCCACCGGCATCATCTACGATGTCCGCAACGGCGAAGTCATGTCGATGGTCTCGCTGCCCGATTTCGATCCGCACAACCCGACGGGGCTCGACCCGGACACGCTGTTCAACCGCGCGACGCTCGGCGTGTACGAGATGGGCTCCACCTTCAAGATCTTCAACACGGCGATGTCGCTGGATTCGGGCAAGATCCGCGTCTCCGACACCTTCGACACGATCAACAACATCAAGGTGGGCCGTTTCACGATCCGTGAATACCACCCCTTCCGCCACAACCTGACGGTGGCGGAGGTGTTCCAGGAATCGTCGAACCTCGGGTCGGTGCGCATGGCCATGTCTCTGGGCGTGCAGCATCAGAAGTCCTTCATGACCAAGCTGGGCATGACCCGCCCGACCTCGCTGGAGCTGCCGGAGAACGGCTGGCCGCTGGTGCCGAATCCGTGGCGGGAGGTCAACACCATGACCATCTCTTTCGGCCACGGCATGTCGGTCAGCCCGATGCACACGGTCAACGCCGCCGCCTCGATCATCAATGGCGGCGTGCTGCACCCGCCGACCCTGCTGAAGCGCGACCCCGCGGTCGAAGTGCCGGGCGAGCAGGTCATCAGCCCGAAGACCTCGGCGATGATGCGCCGCCTGTTCCGCTTCGTGGTCACCGACGGCACGGCGAAGTCGGCCAACGCCAAGGGCTACGTCGTCGGCGGCAAGACCGGCACGGCGGAGAAGCAGAAGGGCCGGAGCTACGCCCGGAACTCCCGCATGTCGTCGTTCCTCGGCGCCTTCCCGATGCACGATCCCCGCTACATCGTCTATGTCCTGGTGGACGAGCCGAAGGGCACCAAGAAGACCTACGGCTTCGCCACCGGCGGCTGGGTCGCCGCTCCCGCGGTCGGCCGGATCGTGAAGCAGATCGGCCCGCTGCTGGGCGTCCAGCCGGTGGACGAGGCTTCCCCCGACGTCATCAACGCCACCTACATCAACACCGCCGGTCAGACGACCCCGCCCGCACCGCCGCCTCCGCCCGCGCAACCGAAAGGCAGCACCGTTGCTTCTGTCCCACCTGCTGGCAACAAGCCGCGCTGACGCTGCGTCCTCCTCCGTCGAGGTGCCAGCCGTCGAAGTGACCGGGTTGACCGCGGACAGCCGCGCGGTCAGGCCCGGTTTCGTCTTTGCCGCCCTGCCGGGCGCGAAGGCGGACGGGCGCGCCTTCATCGCCGACGCGCTCGCCAAGGGCGCCGTCGCAGTGGTGGCGCCCATCGGGACCGCGCTGCCCGCCGGCAGCGCCGCGACGCTGATTGCGGACGAGCAGCCGCGCCGCCTTTTCGCCCGCCTCGCCGCCGCCTTCCACGGGCAGCAGCCGGACACCGTGGTGGCGGTGACGGGGACCAACGGCAAGACCTCCACCGTGCAGTTCGCCCGCCAGATGTGGGACCTGATGGGCCTGAAGGCGGCCAGCCTGGGCACGCTGGGGCTGATCGGGCCGGGGCTGGACGATTACGGCGGGATGACCACGCCGGACCCGGTGTCGCTCCACCGCGACCTCGCCGCCGTCAAGGACAAGGGGATCGAGCATCTGGCGATGGAGGCGTCCAGCCACGGGCTGGAGCAGTTCCGTCTCGACGGCGTCGTCCTCAAGGCCGCGGGCTTCACCAACCTGACCCGTGACCATCTGGACTACCACGGTACGATGGAGGCCTATCTCCAGGCCAAGGCGATGCTGTTCGGACGGGTGTTGCCCGATGGGGGAACCGCCGTCCTGAACGCCGACAGCGGCACCTTTGCCGAGCTTGCCGGGATTTGTTCACAGCGCGGTCACCGCGTCTTCGGATACGGTCTGGCCGGTCGCGAGATCCGGGTGAACGGGGTCGAGCCGCTGGCCCACGGCCAGCGTCTGGACCTGACGGTCCTGGGCCGCGGCATCACCGTGGACCTGCCGCTGGCGGGCCGCTTCCAGGCGTGGAACGTGCTGTGCGCGCTCGGCCTGGTGATCGGCTCCGGCGCGGACCGTGACGAGGCTCTCGCCACCCTGACCCGCCTGGAAGGCGTGCCGGGACGCCTGCAGCACGTCGCGACCCACCCCTGCGGGGCGGCGGTCTATGTCGATTTCGCCCACACGCCCGACGCGCTGGAAACGGTGCTGCTGGCGCTGAAGCAGCACGCCCGGAACCGCCTGATCGCGGTGTTCGGGTGCGGCGGCGACCGCGACCGCGGGAAGCGGCCGGTGATGGGGGAGCTGGCCGGCCGTCTGGCCGACCGCGCCATCGTCACCGACGACAACCCGCGCACCGAGGTGCCGGCGGCCATCCGCAAGGAGGTCCTGGCGGGCCACCCGGCCCTGGAGGAGATCGGCGACCGGCGCGAGGCCATCCGCGCCGCCGTCCGCAGCCTTCGGCCCGGTGACGTCCTGGTCATCGCCGGCAAGGGACATGAGCATGGTCAGATCGTCGGGACGGAGGTCCTTCCCTTCGACGACGCGACCGAGGCACGAGCCGCCGTGGCAGAGGTTGGAGCAGCATGAGCGAGGCCAAGACCGTCCTGTGGACCGCTGAGGACGCCGCCGCCGCCACCAGCGGTCAGGCGACGCGCTCCTGGGCGGCGACCGGGGTCAGCATCGACAGCCGCAAGGTGGCGCCGGGCGACCTGTTCGTCGCCATCAAGGGGCCGAACTTCGACGGGCACGACTTCGTGGCGAAGGCGCTGGAGGCCGGCGCCGCCGCGGCGCTGGTCAGCACCGTGCCGCCCGGCGTGCCGGGCGACGCCTCCCTTCTGGCGGTGGAGCAGGACACGCTGGCGGCGCTGGGCGATCTCGGCCACGTCGCGCGGCTGCGCACCCAGGCCAAGGTGGTGGGCGTCACCGGCTCGGTCGGCAAGACCAGCACCAAGGAGGCGCTGCGCCACGTCCTGTCGGAGCAGGGCCGCACCTTCGCCACCGAAGGCAGCCTGAACAACCATTGGGGCGTGCCCCTGTCGCTGGCCCGCATGCCGGAGGACAGCGAGTTCGGCGTGTTCGAGCTTGGCATGAACCACGCCGGGGAGCTCGGGCCGCTGTCGCGGCAGGTGATGCCCGACGTCGCGATCATCACCACGGTCGAGGCGGCGCATCTGGAGTTCTTCGACTCCGTTGAGGCGATCGCCGACGCCAAGGCCGAGATCTTCGAGGGCATGAACCCCAACGGGGTCGCCGTCCTCAACCGCGACAACCCGCATTTCGCCCGTCTGCTGGCCGCCGCGCGGACCCAGGGGCTGAGCCGCATCTGGAGCTTCGGCTCCCACGCCGACGCCGACGCGCGTCTGGTGGAGTGCTCGCTGCACGCCACCTGCAGCGCGGTGACCGCGATCGTCCGGGGCGAGCGCATCCAGTACTGCCTCGCCTTGCCCGGCCGGCACTGGGTGATGAACAGCCTCGCCGTGCTGCTGGCGGTCAAGGCGCTGGGCGCCGACGTCGCCGCGGCGGCCCGCGCGCTGTCGACCATCGCGCCGGTCAAGGGCCGCGGCACGCGCAAGCGCGTCCAGGCCGCGCGGGGCGCCTTCACCCTGATCGACGAGAGCTACAACGCCAGCCCCGCCGCCATGACCGCGACCTTCGCGGTGCTCGGCAAGATCGACCCCGGCGCCGGCGGCCGGCGCCTCGCCGTGCTGGGCGACATGCGGGAGCTGGGCGACCGCGCCGACGCCCTGCACGCCGCGCTGGCCGAACCGCTGCGCGCCGCGCGTGTGGACGCGGTCTACGCCTGCGGTCCGCACATGCGCGCCCTGTTCGACCGTCTGCCCGCCGCCATGCGCGGCGCCTGGACGGAGACCAGCGCCGAGCTGGCCCCCCTCCTGGCCGGTGCGGTGCGCGGCGGCGACGTGATGCTGATCAAGGGTTCGCTGGGCAGCCGCATGGCGACGGTGGTGGACGCCCTGTCCGCCCTGGACACCAAAGACAGCAAACAAACCGAAAAGAACAACAACGGCTCCTCGCCCGCGGCTGACACGGATCAGACCGCGGCGCACGGGCACAAAGGCTGACCGCTTCACGATGCTCTACAACCTGCTCTTCCCTCTGGCGGACGTCTTCACGCCGTTCAACCTGTTCCGGTATCTGACCTTCCGGACGGGAGGCGCGGTGCTGACGGCGCTCGTCATCAGCTTCGTGTTCTTTCCGCGCCTGATCGCGTGGCTGAAACGCAAGCAGGGCGAGGGCCAGCCGATCCGCTCCGACGGGCCGGAAAGCCATGCGAAGAAGAAGGGCACGCCCACCATGGGCGGCCTGATGATCCTGATCGCCGTGTCGATCAGCACGCTGCTGTGGGTCGACCTGACCAACGCCTACACCTGGATCGTGCTGCTGGTGACGATCGGCTACGGGCTGATCGGCTTCGGCGACGACTACCTGAAGCTGACCAAGCGCAACACCAAGGGCCTGTCGGGCCGCTTCCGCCTGACCTGGGAAATCATCATCGGCGTCTCCGCCGCCGCCGCCATCATGTATGTGTCGGCGCCGCCGCTGTCGGGCGGTCTGGCCGTGCCCTTCGTGAAGGATTTCCTGATCCAGCTCTCCTGGTTCTTCATCCCGGTGGGCGCCTTCGTCATGGTCGGGGCGTCGAACGCGGTGAACCTGACGGACGGGCTGGACGGGCTGGCCATCGTGCCGACGATGATCGCGGCGGGCTGCTTCGGCCTGATCGCCTATCTGACCGGCAACGCGATCTTCGCCAACTATCTCCAGATCCACCATGTGCCCGGTGCTGGTGAGCTTGCCGTTTTCTGCGGGGCTCTGGTCGGTGCGGGGATCGGTTTCCTCTGGTACAACGCGCCCCCCGCCATGGTCTTCATGGGCGACACCGGCTCGCTGGCCCTCGGCGGCGCGCTGGGAGCCGTCAGCGTGGTCACCAAGCACGAGATCGTGCTGGCGATCATCGGCGGCCTGTTCGTGCTGGAGACCGTGTCGGTGATCGTCCAGGTCGCCTCGTTCAAGCTGACCGGCAAGCGGGTGTTCCGCATGGCGCCCCTGCACCATCACTTCGAGAAGAAGGGGTGGGCGGAGTCCACCGTGGTCATCCGCTTCTGGATCATCGCCTCCATCCTGGCCCTGGTCGGCCTGTCCACGCTGAAGCTCCGCTGAGGGTCGCCGCCCGATGATCAACCTGTTCTACATGGAAGGACTGCCGGTGGCGGTCATGGGGCTGGGCAAGTCGGGCCTCGCCACGGCGGAGGCGCTGACCCAGAGCGGCGCCGACGTGTGGGTGTGGGACGACAACGAGTCCAGCCGCGCGGACGCGCTGAGCAAGGGCTACAAGGTCGTCGACCTGACCACGGCGGACCTGACCGAGCTGACCACCATCGTCTGGTCGCCGGGCATCCCGCACACCCACCCGAAGCCCCACCCGGTGGCCCTGCGCGCCCGCGCCGCGAACATCGAGCTGGTCTGCGACATCGAGCTGCTGGCCCGGTCGGAGCGCGATTCGGCCTACATCGGCATCACCGGCACCAACGGGAAGTCCACCACCACGACCCTGATCGGTCATGTGATGGAAGCCGCCGGGCGGCGCATCGCGGTCGGCGGCAACCTGGGCACCCCGGCGCTGACCTTTCCCTCCGTGGGGGCCGGCGGCAGCTACGTTCTGGAGATGTCGAGCTACCAGCTTGAGCTGACCTACTCGATCACCTTCGACGTGGCGGTGCTGCTCAACATCACGCCGGACCATCTGACCCGGCATGGTGGCATGGACGGCTACGTCGCCGCCAAGAAACTGATTTTCCACCGCCAGACCAAGCCGCGCACCGCGGTGATCGGCGTGGACGACCCGATTTGCCGGGCGATCTGGGAGGAGCTGAAGGCCAAGGGCGACCAGGTGATCTGGCCGGTCTCCGCCCTGGGTCCGGTGGCCGGCGGCGTCTACGCCGCGGACGGCTGGCTGGTCGACGACACCTTCGGCGCCGCGGAGCGCGTGGCCGAGCTGGCCGCCTTCCCGGCGCTGCTCGGCACGCACAATTGGCAGAACGCCGCCGCGGCTTATGCCGCCTGCAAGGCGGCGGGCGTGCCGACCCCGGCCATCGTCGCCGCCATGACCACCTTCCCCGGCCTCGCCCACCGCCAGCAGTTGGTGCGGACCATCGACGGCGTGCGCTTCGTCAACGACAGCAAGGCGACCAACGCCGACGCGACGGAGAAGGCGCTGGCGACCTTCGACCCGATCTACTGGATCCTCGGTGGTCAGGCGAAGGAGACCGGTCTGGACGGGCTGGAGGCCTACGCGCCGCGCGTCCGCCACGCCTTCCTGATCGGCGAGGCGTCGGACCGTTTCGCCGCGTGGCTAGAGGCCAACAAGGTCCCGCACACCCGCTGCGGCACGCTGGACGTGGCGGTCAACGCCGCGGCTGAGCTGGCGCTGGCCGAAGCGCTGCCCGGCGCCTGCGTGCTGCTGTCGCCGGCCTGCGCCTCCTGGGACCAGTTCGCGAATTTCGAGAAGCGCGGCGAGGCCTTCGCCGACGCCGTGAACCGCCTCGAAGGCAACGCCGTTCCGGGGGACCGCGCCTGATGATGACCTTCGACCGCACCGACCAATCCATCTTCGGCCGCTGGTGGTGGACGGTCGACCGCTGGCAGCTCGCCGCGCTGGCGGTGCTGATGGCGCTCGGCACGGTCCTGATCACCGCGGCCAGCCCGCCGGTGGCGGAGCGCATCGGCATCCAGGACACCTTCTACTTCGTCGAACGCCATCTGATGATGCTGATCCCCAGCGTCGCCATCATGTGCGGCGTCTCTCTGCTCAGCCCACGCGGCGTGCGGCGGGCGGCGCTGGCGGTCTTCCTGATTTCGGTGGCGCTGGTCTACGCGACGCTGGTCGTCGGCGTCGAGATCAAGGGCGCGCGGCGCTGGATTCACATCCCCGGCCTGTCGATCCAGCCGTCGGAGTTCGTGAAGCCGGCCTTCGCGGTGGTCGGGGCGTGGCTGTTCTCGCTGTCGCGCACCAACCCCGGTTTTCCCGGCACGATCCTGTCGATCCTGCTCTACGGCCTCACCGTCGGCGGCCTGCTGCTCCAGCCCGACCTGGGCATGACGGTGGTGGTGTCGGCGGTGTGGTTCTCGCAGTTCTTCCTGGCCGGGCTGAACATCATGCTGGTCGGCGGCCTGGGTGTGCTGGGCGTCGCCGGCCTCGTCGGCGCCTATTTCACGCTGCCGCACGTCCACAGCCGCATCAACCGCTTCCTCGACCCGTCGAGCGGCGACACCTATCAGGTCAGCCGTTCGCTGGAGGCCTTCGCCAACGGCGGACTGATGGGCACCGGCCCCGGCCAGGGAACGGTGAAGTATTCGCTGCCGGACAGCCACGCCGACTTCATCTTCGCCGTCGCCGGCGAGGAGATGGGGCTGATCTTCTGCCTGATCATCATCATCCTGTTCGCCTTCATCGTGCTGCGCGGCTTCGCGCGGGTGTTCAACGACACCAACTACTTCGTGCTGCTGGCGGCGAGCGGCCTGCTGATCCAGTTCGGCCTGCAGGCGGCGATCAACATGGGCTCCGCCCTGCATCTGATGCCGACCAAGGGCATGACGCTGCCCTTCATCTCCTACGGCGGCTCCTCGCTGCTGGCGCTGGGCTTCGGCATGGGGATGGTGCTGGCGCTGACCCGCAAGCGCTTCGGCCCGGCGGAGTGACGACGATGGCCGACACCACGCAACGCCCCATCATCCTCGCCGCCGGCGGCACCGGCGGGCACTTCTTCCCGGCGGAAGCGCTGGCGCGCGAGCTGCTGGCCCGCGGCGAGGCGGTGGCGCTGGTCACCGACAAGCGCGGCCAAGCCTTCGGCGACAGCCTGCCGGAGGTGACGGTCCACCGCATCCGCTCCGCCGCCCCCGGCGGCAACCTGCTGGCCAAGGTGAACGCGGCGTGGCAGATGGGCCTCGGCCTGCTCGGCGCCAACGCGCTGATGCGCCACCTGAAGCCGGCGGCGGTCGTCGGCTTCGGCGGCTACCCCTCCGTCCCCACGGTCTACGCCGCCGCGCAGGGCCGCGTGCCGGTGATGCTGCACGAGCAGAACGCCGTGCTCGGCCGCGCCAACCGGATGCTCGCCGCCGCCGCCCGCCGCATCGCCGTCGCTTTCCCCGAGGTCGCCTCGGTAAAGGAGGAGCACCGGCCGCGCCTCGTCCGCACCGGCAACCCGGTCCGCCCCGCCATCGCCGCCCAGCGCGACGCCGCCTACGCCGTTCCCGGCGCCGGCGGCCCCGTCCGCATCCTGGTGATGGGCGGCAGCCAGGGCGCGCGCGTCTTCTCAGAGGTCATCCCCGAAGCGCTGGGCCGCCTGCCCACCGAACTGCGCGCCCGCATTCATCTGGCGCAGCAGTGCCGGCCCGAGGACCTGGAGGCCGCCCGCAACGCTTACGCCGGCATGGGTCTCGGCGGGCTGGAGCTGGAGAGCTTCTTCCGCGACGTGCCGGACCGGCTGGCCGCCTGCCATCTCGCCATCACGCGGGCCGGCGCCTCGACCATCGCCGAACTGACCTGCATCGGGCGCCCGGCCATTCTTGTGCCATATCCCCATGCCATGGACGACCACCAGACGGCCAACGCGCGGCAGCTCGCCGCCGCCGGGGCCGCCTGGGTGATGGCGCAGCCGGACTTCACCGCCGACGCGCTCGCCGCCCGCCTGACGGCGCTGCTGGAGTCGCCCGACGCGCTGACCGCAGCGGCGCAGGCCGCCCACGGCTGGGGCATGGCCGACGCCGCGCGCCGGCTGGCCGACGCCGTGCTCGACATGATCGCCAACCCCAACCACGCCCGAACCAAGGAAGCCGCGGAATGAACAAGGCAACGCGCAGCACCATCGCACGCCCCCGCTCGTCCCGGCCCCCCTTGTCCCGGCCCCTGGGCGATTGGCCGGCGGCCATGACGCGGACCGAAGGCGCCTGGGGCAACCGGCCCGACTGCCCGCTGCTGCCGCGCGCCGGCGCCGGCTTCCTGCGCGACCGGCTGCACGTCACGATCGGTTCCCAGCCCCTTCCCTACGGCCTGTCCGACATGGCCGTGGACGCCACCCTCAGCCTGATGCTCCGCCGCGGAAAGTAATCCAGACATGCGCGCCCTCCCCCTCTCGATCGGCACCATCCATTTCGTCGGCATCGGCGGCATCGGCATGAGCGGCATCGCCGAAGTGCTGCGCAACCTCGGCTACACCGTCCAGGGCTCCGACCTGGCGGAGAGCGCCAACGTCAAGCGCCTGCGCGGGCTGGGCATCCAGATCAGCATCGGCCACCGCGCGGAGAACATCGCCGGGGCCGCGGTCGTCGTCGTCTCCTCCGCCGTCAAGCGCGACAACCCGGAGGTCGTCGCCGCCCGCGCCGCCCTGGTCCCGGTCGTCCGCCGCGCCGAGATGCTGGGTGAGCTGATGCGCCTGAAATGGGCCATCGCCATCGGCGGCACCCACGGCAAGACCACGACGACCTCGATGGTCGGCAATATGCTGGAGCACGCCAACCTCGACCCCACGGTGATCAACGGCGGCATCATCAACGCCTACGGCACCAACACGCGGCTCGGCTCCGGTGACTGGATGGTCGTCGAGGCGGACGAGAGCGACGGCACCTTCATCAAGCTGCCGGCCTGCATCGCCGTGGTCACCAACATGGACCCGGAGCATCTGGACTATTACGGCACCTTCGACAACATGCGGGCCGCCTTCGACAGCTTCGTCCAGAACATCCCCTTCTATGGCTTCGCCGCGCTCTGCATCGACCATCCGGAGGTGCAGGCGATGATCCCGCGCGTGTCGGACCGCCGCATCATCACCTACGGCTTCAGCCCGCAGGCCGACGTGCGCGCCGTGAACATGCGGCTGGGCACCGAGGGGGCCGAGTACGACGTGGTGATCGACGACCGCCACACCGGGGAGAGCCGGACGATCATCGGCGTGCGCCTGCCGATGTACGGGCCGCACAACGTCCAGAACTCGCTGGCCTGCTTCGCCGTGGGCAACGAGATGGGCCTGCCCGACGTGGTGATGCGCGACAGCATGGCGAAGTTCCAGGGTGTCAAGCGCCGCTTCACCAAGACCGGCGAGTCGAACGGCATCACCGTCATCGACGATTACGGCCACCACCCGGTGGAGATCGCCGCCGTTCTGAAGGCCGCGCGCACCGCCGGCACCGGCCGCACCATCGCCGTCGTGCAGCCGCACCGCTATTCGCGCCTCGCCAACCTGTTCGAGGAGTTCTGCACCTGCTTCAACGACGCCGACGCGGTGATCGTGGCCGACGTCTACGCCGCCGGGGAGCAGCCGATCGAGAACGTCAACCGCGACAGCCTCGTCGAGGGCCTGCGCATGCACGGCCACCGTCAGGTGCTCGCCCTGCACGGCCCGGACGAGCTGCCGCAGCTGGTCCGCGAGATCGCGCGGTCCGGCGACCTCGTGGTCTGCCTGGGCGCCGGCAACATCACCCAGTGGGCCAACGCCCTGCCGGGTGAACTGGACAAGCTGTCGGGCAAGGCGTGACGGGTTCTCCGATGACAGCCACCACCGCCTCCCTCATCGACCGGATGCCCGCCTGCCGCGGACGGCTGACCGCCGCGGCGCCGCTGGCCAACGTGACGTGGTTCCGTGTCGGCGGTCCGGCGGAGGTCATGTTCCGGCCGGAGGACGCCGATGATCTGGCGGGCTTCCTGGCCGGACTGCCGGACGACGTGCCAGTGACGGTGCTGGGCGTCGCGTCCAACCTGCTGATCCGCGACGGCGGCATTCCTGGCGTGGTGATCCGGCTGGGCCGCGGCTTCGCCGGCATCGCGGCGGACGGGCTGACTCTGGAGGCCGGCGCCGCGGCGCTCGACCTGAACGTCGCCGCCGTGGCGCGCGACGCCGGCGTCGCCGGGCTGGAGTTCCTGTCGGGCATTCCCGGCACCATCGGCGGCGCGCTGCGCATGAACGGCGGCGCCTACGGCCACGAAATCAAGGACGTGCTGGTCTCCGCCCAGGGCGTGACCCGCCGTGGCGAACGCGTGTCCTACGACAACGCCGGCATGGGCTTCACCTACCGCCACGCCGGAGTGCCGGAGGACGTCATCTTCACCGGCGCCACCCTGCGCGGCACGGTCGGCGACCCGGCGGAGATCGCGCAGCGCATGGCGGAGATTTCCGGCAAGCGCGCCGACACCCAGCCGGTCCGCTCGCGCACCGGCGGCTCGACCTTCAAGAACCCGCCCGGCCACAAGGCGTGGGAGCTGATCGACCAGGCCGGCTGCCGCGGGCTGACCGTCGGCGGCGCGCAGGTGTCGGAGAAGCACTGCAACTTCCTCATCAACCAGGGCACCGCCACCGCGGCGGAGCTGGAGGCGCTGGGCGAAGAGGTCCGGCGCCGGGTGTTCGAGACCTCCGGCGTCACGCTGGAGTGGGAAATCAAGCGGGTCGGCGTGGCCCGCGAAGGAGCGTCCGCATGACCACCCCCCACAAGAAGCATGTCGCCGTCCTGATGGGCGGCTGGTCGGCGGAGCGCGAGGTGTCGCTGGTCAGCGGCGCCGGCGTCGCCAAGGCGCTGGAGGAGGAAGGCTACCGCGTCACCGCGGTGGACGTGCAGCGCGACCTGGAGGGGTTGCTGCGCGCGCTGACCGATCCGCGCCCCGACGCGGTGTTCAACGCCCTGCACGGGCGCGGCGGCGAGGACGGGACCATCCAGGGCGTGCTGGAATTCCTCGGCATTCCCTACACCCATTCCGGCGTGCGCGCCGCCGCCGTCGCCATGGACAAGGCGATGACGAAGGCGCTGCTCGCCCCGGTCGGCGTGCGCTCGCCCAAGGGCCTCGTCCTGACCAAGGGCGAGCTGACCGGCGGCGCCCACCCGATGCCCGCCCCCTACATCGTCAAGCCGGTGGACGAGGGTTCGACGGTCGGGGTCACGCTGGTGCGCGAGGGGCAGAACAGCCCGGTCGGCGACGCCTGGACCTTCGGCGAGCGCGCCCTGGTCGAGGAGTTCATCCCGGGCCGCGAGTTGACCGTGGGCGTCATGGGCGGGCTGGACGGCGAGTGCCGCCCCCTGACCGTGACGGAGATCCGCTTCGAAGCACAGGTGTATGACTACACGGCTAAATACAGCGCGGGCCATGCCGTTCATACTGTGCCCGCGCAGATTCCCGACCACGTCGCGGAAGAAGCCAAGAGGTTGGCGGTCCTGGCCCACCGGACCCTGGGGTGCCGCGGCGTTTCGCGCAGCGACTTCCGCTGGGATGATCGTAAAAGTGGGACCGACGGACTCTTTTTCCTGGAAATCAACAACCAGCCGGGCATGACGCCGCTGTCGCTGGTTCCCGAACAGGCCGCTGCCGTGGGGCTCTCCTACGGGGCTCTCGTCGCTTGGATGGTGGAGAACGCCGCATGTCAACTCGACTGAGCATCGATCCGCAGTTCCGCGCCGGCTTCGGGGGCTCTGCGAACCGGGGCCGCGAGGACATGCCCGTGCCGCCGCGCGCCATGGCGAAGTCGGCGCAGAAAGGCAACCGCCGCCGCGCCTGGCCGCGCTGGACCCGTCCCGCGGTCAAGGCGGCCATCCTGCTGACGCCCGTCCTGGTCGTCGCCGGCATGGCCGTGTCGGCGTGGCAGCGCGGCACCTTCGCCGAGACCACGGCGGCGCTTCAGGAAAGCCTGATCCAGACCAGCGCGTCCGCCGGCTTCGCCATCGCCGATGTGCTGGTCGAGGGCCGGACGGAGACCGACCCGGCCTCCATCCTGCGCGTGCTCGGCGTGCAGCGCGGCGACCCGATCCTCGCCATCACGCTGTCCGATGCCAAGGAGAAGCTGGAAAGCCTGCCCTGGGTGGCCTCGGCCTCCATCGAGCGCCACCTGCCCGGCATCCTGTTCGTCCGCCTGACCGAACGGCAGCCGATGGCGATCTGGCAGCACGACCGCAAGTTCACCGTCATCGACCGCGAAGGCCGCCCGCTGGCCGACGCGACCGAGCTGGCGCGCCGCGGCAACCGGCGGATCGAGACGCTGCCGCAGGTCGTCGGCGCCAACGCGCCGATGCAGGTGCCGAAGCTGCTCGCGGCCCTCGACAACGTGCCGGCGCTGCGCGAAAAGGTGAGCGCCGCCTCCTGGGTCGGCGACCGCCGCTGGGATCTCAAGCTGAAGAACGGTGTCGTGGTGAAGCTTCCGGAAGCCCGCATGCCGTCCGCGCTGCGCCAGTTGGCGGAGATGGACGCGACGGGTCAGGTCCTGGACCGCGACATCGTGGCCATCGACCTGCGCCAGAACGACCGCGCCGTGCTGCAGACCTCCGCCACCGCCGTCCTGCCCTGGACGGAGGAGGAGAACAAGAAGAAGCCGGGCAAGAAGACGTGATCCTCCCTCATCCCTTTTCCTGAACCCCTCTTTCTGAAACGCGGACGACCGGACGCATCGAGGCCATAGGGTTGTGCTGAACATGGGCTTCAACGGGGCGAAAAAGCCAAAACGAGCCACCCGCGGCGGGATCATCGCCGCGCTGGACGTCGGCTCGACCAAGGTGTGCTGCCTCATCGCCCGCGTCGAGGATGCGGGGGCCGTGCGCATCGTGGGGATCGGCCACCAGATCGCCACGGGGGTTCGCGCCGGCGCCATCATCGACATGGAGGCGGCGGAGACCTCCATCGGCGCCGCCGTCCACGCCGCCGAGCAGATGGCCAACGAGACGATCCGCGACGTGATCGTCAACGTGTCGTCCCCGATCTCCCACGGTTTCAACGCCGAGGTCCCCGTTTCCGGCCAGGAGGTGACGGAGAGCGACGTCCGCCGCGCACTGGCCCACGCCCGCAGCCTGCAGGTCGGCCCGGACCAGGCGCTGGTCCACGCGATCCCCGTCGGCTTCGCGCTCGACGGCAGCCGCGGCATCCGCGATCCCAAGGGCATGTACGGCGAGCGGCTGGGCGTCCAGGCCCACGTCATCACCTCGCCCGCCGGGGCCGTGCGCAACCTGCAGACCTGCGTGGCCCGCTGCCACCTCGACATCGAGGGTCTGGTCGCCAGCCCCTACGCGTCCGGCCTCGCCTGTCTGGTCGATGACGAGATGGAGATGGGCTCGGCCTGCATCGACATGGGCGGCGGCACCACGACGATCTCGGTCTTCTCCGAAGGCACGCTGGTCTGGTCGGACTGCATCCGGCTGGGCGGCAACCACGTCACCAACGACATCGCGCGCGGGCTGACCACGCCGGTCGTCCATGCGGAGCGCATGAAGACGCTGCACGGCAGCGCCATCACCAGCCCCGCCGACGAGCGCGAGATGATCGACGTCCCCCAGGTCGGCGAGGAGGAGCGCCTCGGCGCCAACAACCTGCCGAAATCCTATCTGGTGCGCATCATCCAGCCACGGCTGGAGGAAATCTTCGAGCATGTCCGCTCGCGGCTGGAGCATTCCGGCTACGCGAAGCTGGTCGGCCGGCGCGTCGTCCTGACGGGCGGCGCCAGCCAGCTTCCGGGCATGCGCGAACTGGCGCAGCTGATCCTGGACAAACAGGTCCGCATCGGGCGACCGACGCGGATCACCGGTCTGAACGAGGCGCAAGGCGGTCCGTCCTATTCGACCGCCGCGGGCCTCCTTCTCCACGCCGTGCGCAATCCGGCGGAACTTCCCGTGGCGGGCCATGAGGCTGGCGCCGGCACGGGGTTCTTCGGGCGCGTCGGCCTGTGGCTGCGGGAGAACCTTTGAACCGAACCCAAAAAGGCTCCCGGCACGCCGTGCCATTCCTGCCATACAAATCCACCCCGGAACCAACCGGGCAAGAACCCGCGACGCAAAGCATCGAACCAATCAAAAGGTTGTGGAGGCCATAACATGATCAACGTGACCATCCCCAGCATCGAACCCGAGCTGAAGCCCCGCATCACCGTCTTCGGTGTCGGCGGCGCCGGCGGCAACGCTGTGAACAACATGATTAAGTCCAACCTCGAAGGCGTGGACTTCGTGGTCGGCAACACCGACGCGCAGGCCCTCAAGGGCTCGCTCTGCGAGAAGCGCGTCCAGCTCGGCACCACCATGACCCGCGGCCTGGGCGCCGGCTCCAAGCCGGACGTCGGCCGGGCCTCCGCCGAGGAGCAGCTCGAGGAGATCATCGGTCACCTCGAAGGCGCCAACATGGTGTTCATCACCGCCGGCATGGGCGGCGGCACCGGCACGGGTGCGGCCCCGGTCATCGCCCGCGCGGCCCGCGAGCGCGGCCTGCTGACCGTCGGCGTGGTGACCAAGCCCTTCCATTTCGAGGGCGCGCACCGCATGCGGCTGGCCGAATCCGGCATCGCCGAGCTGCAGCAGTATGTCGACACGCTGATCATCATCCCGAACCAGAACCTGTTCCGCATCGCCAATGAGAAGACGACCTTCGCGGACGCCTTCAAGATGGCCGACGACGTTCTGCATTCCGGCGTGCGCGGCGTGACCGACCTGATGGTGATGCCCGGCCTCATCAACCTGGACTTCGCCGACATCCGCTCGGTGATGACCGAGATGGGCAAGGCGATGATGGGCACCGGCGAGGCCGGCGGCGAGCGCCGCGCCATCGAGGCCGCCGAGGCCGCCATCTCCAACCCGCTGCTCGACGACGTGTCGATGAAGGGTGCCCGCGGCGTCCTCATCAACATCACCGGCGGCTACGACATGACCCTGTTCGAGGTCGACGAGGCGGCGAACCGCGTCCGCGACGAGGTCGATCCGGACGCCAACATCATCTTCGGCTCGACCTTCGACAGCTCGCTGGACGGCGTGATGCGCGTGTCGGTGGTCGCCACCGGCATCGACGCCGCGGCCATGTCCAACCCGCGCACCCTGCACCCGGTCAACCTGTCGCTGGTCTCCGACCGCAACGGCGGCAACGCCGGCGCCAAGAAGCCCGCCGGCGCGACCGGCCTGACCCAGGCCGCCCCGGCGCCGCTCGCCTCCCCCGGTCAGGTCGCCCCGGCGATCCCCGGCGCCGGTCTGGCCCCGCGCCCGATGGGCGGAGTCGCGCAGCCCCAGGTTCAGCCGCCGCACCCGTCGGAGTTCCAGCAGCACGTTCCGCAGCAGCCGGCGCCGCAACCGGTCCAGCAGCCCATGGACCCGATGGTCCAGCACGCTCCGCAGCATGCGCCCCACCCGCACATGCCGATGAGCCATGACGCCATGCAGCCGGTGGAGTCCGCTCCGGCCCCCAACGTCGCCACCGGCCCGCTGCACAGCGAGCGCCGCGATGGCCACTTCATCGCCCCGAAGGCCGCCGACCCCGGCCCGCGCCAGCCGATGAACGCCCCGCCGATGGCGAGCCACGCCCCCCAGGCGGAGCCGCCGGCCCGCAAGCCGAACTTCCTGTTCGGTCTGGTCACCGGTCTGGCCGGCCGCAAGGCCGACCCGGCGCCGCAGCCGGCCCCGCAGCACCAGCCGCAGCATCACCATCAGCCCCAGCAGCATCATCAGCCGCAGCACCAGCAGCCGGTGATGCCGCAGCCGCCGATGGCCGCCCCGCAACCGCCGATGGCCCAGGCCCCGCGCCCGCAGGCGATGGGCGACGGCACCACCCAGAAGATCGACGAGGAAGCGCTGGACATCCCCGCCTTCCTGCGCCGTCAGGCCAACTGACGCGTCACAGAGGCTGGCCCAATTGATCTGAGGGCAACAGCAACCCGCCGGTCGCCGCCGCCTCTTTCGAAGCGGCATCGGCGGGCATCCACAACCTGTTTGACTTCAACCGCCTCCAGAGCTTCGCAAGAGCGCTCCGGGGGCGGTCTTTTCGTGTCTGGGGGATGCCCGTTTCGCGTCCGGCGACGGTGCTCTACCGCCCTGCAACAAACGGTAACAAAGAGTGATTTGTCCTCCATAGGGGCCAATGATACCTAGCATATGCGGTCATAAGCGCTGACCCGCCCCCTCCCAACGGAGACCGGCGGCACTTCGCGGACCGGCCGCACAAGACCAAGATTGAAACGGGACAGACACCGTGGCTCAGAATCGCATCAAGACCGAAGGCATGCTGCAGCGTACCCTGGCGAAGCCGGTGCGTTGCTCGGGCGTCGGGCTGCATACGGGCGCGACGGTCACCCTGACGATTTCCCCGGCCGAGCCGAACACCGGCATCGTCTTCCGCCGCACCGATCTCAGCGGCCCCGCCGCGGTGATCCCGGCGCGCTGGGATCATGTCGTCGACACCAAGCTGTGCACGGTCATCGGCAACGCCCACGGCACCACCATCGGCACCATCGAGCATCTGATGTCGGCGCTGGCCGGCTGCGGCGTGGACAACGCCGTGGTCGCGCTGGACAACATCGAGGTGCCGATCATGGACGGCAGCGCCGCCCCCTTCGTGGAGGCCATCGAGCGTGTCGGCACCGTGTCGCAGAACGCGCCGCGCCGGGCCATCCGCATCCTGAAGACGGTCACCGTGACCGAGGGCAACAAGAGCGCCACCTTCACGCCGGACCACACGACGGGCTTCAGCTTCGAGATCGACTTCGCCAGCAAGGCCATCGCCCAGCAGAGCCACGAGGTGGAGCTGGACGCCGAGACCTTCCGCGACGAGATCAGCGCCGCCCGCACCTTCGGCTTCCTGCACGAGGTCGAGGGGCTGCGCAAGATGGGCCTCGCCCGCGGCGGTTCGCTGGACAATGCGGTGGTCATCTCCGGTGACGAGGTGATGAACGAAGGCGGCCTGCGCTTCGACGACGAGTTCGTGCGCCACAAGATCCTGGACGCGGTCGGCGACCTCTATCTGGCCGGCGCGATGTTCGTCGGTCACTTCCACGGCGTCCGGTCCGGCCACGCCCTGAACAACCAGCTCCTGCACGCGCTGTTCGCCGACGCCAGTGCCTGGTGCTACGAAACCCCGCCGAGCACGGCGCTGCCGGGTGCCGTCTGGCACGCGACCGAGCGGCTGGCCGTCGCCTGATACGCACCTTACAGCGCCGCGTTGCCCCTGCCCTCCCCTTCCGGGGAGGGCATTTTCGTTTTGCGCACCCCCCTCCCCTCTCGGATTCGCGCGAGGCGAGTCGCGCACGCACTCCCCTCCCCTTCCGGGAGTGGAAGGACATGATTTCTGCGCCCTTTTCCCGGAATTGCAGAGATATTGAATTATATCAATATTTTATATGGTGTTTTTGAGACTTCGTCTGAGTTGACGCCGTCGAAGTCCCCTCTCCTGCCTCGGGAGAGGGGAAATGAAACAATTCACTGCTCCGCGGCGTAGGCGCCGAAACGGGTGTCTTCCTTCAGGATGTGCTGGCCCAGCCAGTCGGCGCAGAATTCGAACACCGCGTCGCCCGTGATGGTGTCGCGCTGGGCGTGGAAGCGCTCGCGGTAGGATTCCACATTGCGCGTCAGGGTGTCGTGCAAGGCCTTGTGCGCGGCGAAGGTCGGGTAATTGGCCTGCGCCATGTGCGCTTCTTCGCGTGCGAAATGATCCTTGGTGTAGTGGATCAGTTCGTCGAGGATCGCTTCGACGACGTCAGGAGAGGCGCGGTTTTCGTCCGCACCCAGCTTGTTGACGATGTCCACGAGAACGCGGTGGTCGTCATCGAGTTCTTCGATGCCGACGCTCATCCAGCGCGACCATTGAATGGAGTCCATAGCGATCCCCCGTCTCATTCTTCTTATGGTGCTTGACCCTTTATGGAACTGGCGGCGAGGGGCGTCAACGCGGCACACAGCCGCGCCGCCCCTCCCTTTCAGCCCCGGTCAGCCGGCGATCAGCTCGGCCCACTCCTGCTCGCTGAGGATGGTCACGCCCAGGTCGCGTGCCTTGGCGGCCTTGCTGCCCGCGTCCGCCCCGCAGATGACGTAGTCGGTCTTGGCCGAGACCGAGCCGGCGACCTTGGCGCCCAGCGACTCCGCGCGGGTCTTGGCCTCGGTGCGGGTCATGGTCTCCAGCGTGCCGGTGAAGACCACCGTCTTGCCGGCGACCGGGGAGCCGCTGGCCGCCTTCGGGCGCTCGGCATCGGCCACCCGCACGCCCGCGGCGCGCAGGTCATCGATGATGGCGCGGTTGCGCTCCTCCTGGAAGAAGCCGGCCAATTCCTCCGCGGCGACCTCGCCCACGTCCGGGATGGCGGCCAGCTCGCCCCAGCCGGGGCCGGGCTGCGCGGCCACGGCGGCGAGCATCGCCGCCTTCCAGTCCGCCAGCGCGCCGTAGCGCTCGGCCAGAGCCTGGGCGGCGCGGCTGTCCACCTTCTTGATGCCCAGCAGCTTGATGACGCTGTCCAGCCGCAGCGCCTCCTGGCCGGCGTAGAAGTCCAGCTTCGGCAGGTTCTCCGGGTCGGCGAACCAGGCGAGCAGAGCGTCGGCCTTTACCGGGCCGAGCCCGCTCAGCGCGTGCAGGTCGCGCCATGCCTCCCCCGGCATGTTGGCGACGGCGCGCTCCATCCCCTCCAGCCAGCCGTCGATCGAGCCGTACTGGCGGGCCAGCGACTTGGCCGTCACCTCGCCGATGTGGCGGATGCCCAGCGCGAAGATGAAGCGGTGCAGGTCGATGCGCTCGCGCCGCTGGTTGATGGCGGCGAACAGGTTCTCGACCGACTTCTCCTTCCAGCCCGGACGGCCGAGGATGGCGATCTCCCCCGCCGCCACCCGGCGCTCCAGCGTAAAGATGTCCACCGGGGAGCGGATCAGCCCGTCCTCCCAGAACTCCTCGATGGTCTTCTCGCCCAGCCCTTCGATGTCGAAGGCGTTGCGCGACACGAAATGGCGCAGCCGCTCCTTGGCCTGGGCGGCGCAGATCAGCCCGCCGGTGCAGCGGCGCACCGCCTCGTCCGGCTCGCGCACGGCGAGGCTGCCGCAGACCGGGCAATGGTCGGGGAAGACGTAGGGCACAGCGTCGTCGGGGCGCTGCCCCTCCACCACCCCGACGATCTGCGGGATCACGTCGCCGGCGCGCTGGACGGTCACCAGATCGCCGATCCGGACGTCCTTGCGGGCGATCTCGTCCTCGTTGTGCAGGGTGGCCCGGCTGACCACCACGCCGCCGACGGTGATGTCCTCCAGTTCCGCCACCGGAGTCAGGGCGCCGGTGCGGCCGACCTGGATGGTGATGCCCTTCAGCCGGGTCTGCGCCTGTTCCGCCGGGAACTTGTGGGCGATGGCCCAGCGCGGCGCCCGGCTGACGAAGCCCAGCCGCTGCTGAAGCTCCAGGCTGTTGACCTTGTAGACCACCCCGTCGATGTCGAAGGGCAGCGCCGAGCGCTCCTCGCCGATCTTGCGGTAATGGGTCAGCAGCGCCTCGGCGCCGTCGCACAGGTTGGCCGGGCGGTTCAGCGAGAAGCCCCAGCCGCGCAGCCGCTCGCGGATGCCCCATTGGGTGTCGGCGATCGGCTCCGACAGCTCGCCCAGCGCGTAGCCGAAGAAGCAGAGCGGGCGCGACGCGGTGATCTTCGAGTCCTTCTGGCGCAGCGACCCGGCGGCGGCGTTGCGCGGGTTGGCGAACAGGTCCTCCCCCCGCTCCGCATAGGCACGGTTCATGCCCAAGAAGTCGTCGCGGTTCATGTAGACCTCGCCGCGCACCTCCAGCACCGCGGGAAACGGCGCCTCCAGGGTTTGCGGCACGTCGCGGATGGTGCGGACGTTGGCGGTCACATCCTCCCCCTCCGTCCCGTCGCCGCGGGTGGCGGCCAGGACCAGCCGGCCGTTCTCGTAGCGCAGCGAGCAGGACAGCCCGTCGATCTTCGGCTCGGCCACGAACTCCAGCGGGGCGTCGTCGGACAGGCCGAGGAAGCGGCGGACGCGGGCGACGAATTCGTGCGCCTCCTCCGGCTCGAAGGCGTTGCCGAGCGACAGCATGGGCAGCGCGTGCCGCACCTTGCGGAAGGCCGACGACGGGGCGGCCCCGACACGCAGCGACGGCGAATCGGCCCGGCGCAGCTCCGGATAGCGCGCCTCGATCCCGTTGTTGCGGCGGACCAACGCATCGTAGGCGGCGTCGGAAATCTCCGGCTTGTCCTGCTGGTGATAGAGCCGGTCGTGGTGGGCGATCTCCTGGGCCAGCGCGGCCAGTTCCGCCTGCGCCTGCTCCACCGTCAGCTCCTCCACGGGGATGCTGCGGAGCGCGGCGGGGGTATCGAACAGGTCGTTCATGGCGGGTCTCTTCGGTGCCTTCTCATGAGGACGGCGCTGGATCGGCGGGCGCCGCCGGGCGCGCAGCATAGCGCCGCGGGGGCGTGCCGTGGAGTCCGGCCTTGAGCCGGTCTGGCATTCGACCCCGTGCGCACCAACCTTGAAACCGCCGAGATTGAGCAGACCTAGAAAGCTGCGGGGGCGCGAGGGTTGTGTGTATGATGAGCCGGCGCCCGTGAACGGATGTGCTGTATGACCGAGCCGACCAGCCGTGCGACCGCCGGCAGCCTGACTGCAGGCAGCCTGACCATCGACGATCGATTCGTCATCGCCGCGGCGCTTGACCGCATCCTGTACGACGATCCCGACCATTTCGCGACGGAGGACGCGCGCCTGCTGCGCCGGATGATCCCGCGCACCCGCTCCCCCTGGCTGCGGCTGGGCTTCCGCGCGGAAAGCCAGGGACCGTCCATGTCGGGCCGCGCCGCCGGCGTGGGCGACGTGAAGATGGACGGCGACAAGACGGTGGTCGAGGGCGGCGTGGGCGAATCCCCGGTCTGGCGCTGCGGCCAGTACAAGATCTCCAACCACGGCGACGACCTCGAGATCTGGCAGGTGATGAGCGACGAGTTCGCCGAGGAGCCGAAGGGCGCCCGCCTGGAATACGGCCCTACCGGCGCACCGGAGCGCCTGACCTTCTTCCAGCCCCGCGACCTGGAGTTGCGCATTCCCTTCACGGGCATCGCGGTCGGGCTTCGCCTGGGCGGCTGGCAGCCCTGGAAGCGCGCCGCCTGAGACCGGCATAGGCCTGCGCCCGGTTGTCGCATACCGGAGTATTAAAACGTTCCGACAGAGAACCTCCAGAGGGCAGAGCGGCTCTGGCGCGCCACATCTTTGCGAAATTTTTCAGAGACTTGATCTGTCGCCTTACTTCCTATGACCGCCATCAAGGCGTTGGTGTCTGAAATTATGTTGTTTCCGTGATTTTCTCTTTTCATCTCTCACAATTGGATAAGTTTAATATTTTACAGAGCTGCAATAGAGTGTGAAACCAATCGTTAAAATTGTCATGTCCATGATGCCTGCATGGTGATAGCCGGGCGGCGATCAGCCGGGAGGAGCCCCGGTCCCGCCGCAGTTCAACGCTTGCCAACCAAGAACAAAGAGACGAACACCATGGACAATGGCAATCAAGGCGGCAACCAAGGCGGCATTCAGGAACGCCTCTCCTTTCTGCGCATTGGCGGCGAGACGGCACCGCTTCTGAAGGAAGCCTGGAGCATCGCCGAGCCTCACCTGCCCGTCATTCTCAAAGACTTCTACGACCACCTTCTCGCCATTCCCGAACTCCGGAAGATCCTGGATGGAAAATCCGTCGAGCGGTTGAAGGAAGCCCAGGTCAACCACTGGCGACACCTGTTTTCCGGGAGCTTCGACGACGTCTACCTGACGCGCGTGAAGGCGGTGGGCCAGGCGCATTACCGCATCGGCCTGCACCCGCGCTGGTATTTCGGAGCCTACCGGCTGGTCATGGGGCGGCTGGGCGGTCTGATCGGCGAGCGGCACCGCCGCGACGCGCCGCGCGCCATGAAGATCATGGGGGCGGTGGAAACCGCGATCTTCCTCGATCTCGACCTGTCCTTCGACGCCTACAGCACCGCCGTGACGACCATGACCAACCGGATGCTGGTCGAGCTGGCGGAGAATTTCCGGGACACGGTGCAGGGCGCCATCGAGACCGTCGGACAGTCGGCGGCGGCGGTCAACGCGGCGACCGGCGCGGTGCGCGGCATTGCCCAGGACACCGGCGTGCGCACGGAGCATCTGACCGGCGCGGTGTCCGGCACCGCCAGCAACGCCCGGGCCATCGCCGCCGCCGCCGAGGAGTTGACCGCCACCAACCACAGCGTGGTGTCGCGCATGGAAAGCGCCTTCTCCATCGTCAACGAGGCCCAGGCCGCCACCCAGCGCTCCACCGACGCGGTCACCGCGCTGGCCGGCATCGCCGGGCGGATCGGCGGGACGCTGAAGCTGATCAACGCCATCGCCAACCAGACCAACCTTCTGGCTTTGAACGCCACCATCGAAGCGGCCCGCGCCGGCGAGGCCGGGCGCGGCTTTTCCGTGGTGGCGGCGGAGGTGAAGGTGCTCGCCAAGCAGACCGCCGGAGCGACGGAGGACATCACCCGCCTGCTTCAGGAAATCGACGGCGCGACCGGGCGGACCCGCGACGAAATCGCCGGGATCGGCACGGTGGTCGGGGCGTTGCGCGCCCATTCGCAGGACGTGCTGTCCATCATGGGCCAGCAGAACGAGGCGACCCGGGAAATCGCCCAGAACATCCACGAGGCCAGCCAGTCCGCGGAACGCATGTCCGACGAGGCCGGGCACCTCGCCGACGGCGCGCGGTCGGTCATGACGTCGGTCGAGGACGCCTTCCACACCACCGCCCGGCTGACCGGGACGGCGGAGGAGCTGCGCGCCGCGCTGGACAAGTTCCTGTCACACATGATGTCCCTGCGCGTGGCGGCGTGACCGGACCATCGGCAGGGGGATAGGGGGCGCGGGGATCGGAGGCGGAAATCGGAGACGGCAAGCCGTCGGGGATCAGGAATCGCCCAGGGCGTTCTCGTCCTCGTCGCCGATGAAATCGCCGCCGGCTCCAAGCCCGTTCAGCCCGCCCTGACCCGCGTCGGCGTCCTCGACGTCCTTTTCCCACTGGCCGTTGGGGGTTTCGATGACCTCCAACGTTTTCGGGGCCAGGGACGCCACCTCGATGCTGAAGACCTCGTCGGGGGCCAGCATGATGTCCTGCCCGTCGGGTCCGTCACCCTCGGCCCCCGGATTCCGTCCGTCCTTGTCGATGCGGCGGTAGACGGGCATTTCCGGCATGGTGTCCCAGATCATGCCGTTGGGCGTGGTCACATACATGTGCTGCGGCAGCACCTGCCCCGGAAGAAAGCGACCCCACAGACGGATGCCGCTGCCTTCCTGCGGTGCGAAGCCGAACTCCCGGCACAACAGAATCAGGCTGGACGGCGCGACCTGCGCCGCAGGCTGATCGGGTCCCGGACATTTCCAGATGTCGTTGTTGGTGACCGCCGTCAGCCCATTGGCGACGTTGTCGTCGACCGGGACGTCCTCCACCCCGTAGAGAAGATCGCCCAGCCTGGCGTAGCGTGTGTTGATTTCGACGGCCGTCTCGGGATCGCCGGACAGGGCGAAGACATGGCACGCCATGTCGTGATGGCTGTCGTTCCCGATGAATTTTTCCCTGGGCATCGCTCCTCCTCGATCGGCAGCGGTGCCGCCGGCGCCCGCGAAGGCGCGCACCGGCCGAACACCTCCGGAAAGGACGAAGCGGAGCGGACCTTCGTGAAGAGGCGACCGCCCTCAAACCATGTCGAGCGGATGCAGCGGGTCGGGGTGATGCTCCGCCAGAGCCGCGGCGTGGGCGTAGCCGTCCATCGACGGCACGGCCTCGTACAGCGACGCCGCATGATCCCCATGCGATGGGGCCGCCTCCAGCCCCTGCGCGACGAGATGCTGCCACACGGTGTCCTCGCCGTCTGTGGAGTGGGAGAGGGCCGACGCCACGGCCCCCGTCCCGGTGGCGGAGGGGAACCAGGACTTGTCGGCGTCGACGACCAGCGTGCCGCTCCACCACAGGCCGGCCTGCCCCTTGACCACATCCTTCCCGTCGAGCGCGCCCTTGTCGTAGGTGACGTTCGACGCCGTGGGGGCGACGGCGTGGCCGTTGATGGTGACCTTGTTGACGAACAGCGAGCGGTCCTGCCCGTTCACCACGGCGTCGTTGTCGTACTGGACCTGGACCTTGTGCGCCTGATCGGCGGTCAGGTTGGTGGCGAAGGTGAAGTCCTTGGCCGCCGTGCCGGCCACGCCCTCGCCGACCTTGTGGCCGTCGACCAGCAGGTTGAAGTGGGCGTTCACCCCGCCCGCCGCAGCACCGGAGGCGTTGACCGTGATGGTCGTGTTGGCGGGCGCCGTCTGGACTGGGAAATCCTTGGCCGGAGCATCGACCACCAGCGTGCCGCCCCACCACATGGAGGACTGGCCCTTCACCACGTCCTTGCCGTCGAGAGCGCCCTTGTCATAGGTGACGTTGGCGGCGGTCGGGCTGTGGGCGGTGCCGTTGATGGTGACCTTGTTGACGAACAGGTTGCGGTCCTGGCCGTTCACGAAGCCGTCGTTGTCGTACTGGACCTGGACCTTGTGCGCCTGGTCGGCGGTCAGGTTCGTGGTGAAGCTGTAGTCCTTCGCCGCCGAATCCACCGTGGCCTGCCCCACCGTCTTGCCGTCCACCAGCAGCTTGAAATGGGCGTTCACCCCGCCGGCCGGGGCGCCGGAGGCGTTGACGGTGATCGTCGTGGCGCTCTGCGCCGTGGAGACCGGAGCGGATTGGGCGATCTTGGCGAGCAGGGCATCGGTGTCCAGCTCGAAGTAGCCGGCGGTGCCCATGGCCTTGCCGGTGCTGCGGGCGAGGTCGAGGAACTCGTCCTGGGTCAGCCGGGTGCCGGTCTGTTCCACCCAGGCCTGCTGCGCTTTCGCCACCGCCGCGGTGACCGCCGGAGCGGCGAAGGAGGAGCCGTTGGCCGTGTAGGTGACGCCCGACAGATTGGTGATCCGCACGTCGGTGCCATCGGCGCAGACGTCGGTCAGGGACGGGCTGCGCTGCGCCCAGGACGGGAAGGCGCCGTCGCCGGTCGAGGCCGACACGCAGATCTGGTTCACGTCAGCCGAGTAGCTGGACACGCTCTGCGACACCCCGCCGTCGCCGCTGTTGCCGGCGGCGGCCACGGTCAGCACGCGCTTGGCCGCCAGAGCGGCCAGCTCGTCGGAGATCGAGGTGGTGGCCGCGGTCGTCTGCGCGCCGCCGCCCAGCGACAGGTTCACCGCCGTGATGTTGTAGGCGTCGGCGTTGGCGACGACCCACTGCAGGGCCTTCTCGATGTTGGCCTCGCTGGCGCCGCTGCCGTCGTCGGGCATGACCTTCAGCGCGATGATGCCGACGTCGGGCGCGTTCTCCAGGATTTCCGCGGTGACCAGGGCGCCGTGCGTGTTCGCGTTGGCGACCATGACGTCGTTGTCGTTTCCGTAGAAGTCATGCTGGTAGACCAGCCGGCCCGTGTTCCAGGCGGAGGACAGGCCACTGTCGATCACGACGACGTTGCCGGCGGAAGCGGAGCTGTTCGACATCTTGCCAACCTTGTTCGTTCTTGGGCGAACGGCGCCCGGTTACCGGACGCGCAGGGCTGGACTATGCGTGTTTTGCTGTGGCCGCCGTATGACCGCTGCGGGCGATTGCTGTGACCTGATACCGTCAAGCCAAGGACTTGGCTTGACGTATTGCGTTCAAACGCCACGCAGGCTTTTCGCGCCAAGCCAAATTCCATCTTAGGCGCGGCGCCCGGTCGGGCGCTCCGGCGAGCGGATGAATGGGGAAAGTCCATTCATCCGCTCACCGGGATCACGGTACCGAATTACCCCCGTCCGGCGATCAGGCTGTCGGCGGCGGCGCGGGCCTCGGCGGTGACGGTGGCGCCGGACAGCATGCGGGCGATCTCCTCGCGGCGGTCGTCGCCGTCCAGCTCGACCACGCCGGTCGTCACCTGCTCGCCCTTTACCGACTTCTGCACCTTGAGGTGGATGGAGCCGCGGGCGGCGACCTGCGGGCTGTGGGTGACCACGAGCACCTGAAGCCCCTGCCCGAGCGTCTTCAGACGCTCGCCCACCGCGGCGGCGACGGCGCCGCCGATGCCGGTGTCCACCTCGTCGAACACCAGCGTGCCGACGGTCGAGGTCTGGGCCAGCACCACCTTCAGCGCCAGCATGAAGCGCGCCAGCTCACCGCCCGACGCGATCTTGTTCAGCGCGCCGGGGGGCGAGCCGGGGTTGGTGGCGACCTGGAAGGCCACGCGGTCCATGCCCGATGCCGTCCAGTCCGACTCGTCGGCCAGCGGCTCGACCAGCGTGCGGAACTTCGCCTTCTCCAGCTTCAGCGGAGCGAGTTCCGTGGCAACGGCGGCGTCCAGGCGCCCGGCGGCCTGCTGGCGCTCCCGGCTCAGCGACTCGGCGGCCTTGCGGTAGGCGTCACGGGCGACCTCGGCCTCACGGGCGAGGCGGGCCAGCAGATCGCCCTGATCCTCGATCAGCAGCAGCCGGTCGGCCATGTCCTTGCGCAGGGGGGCCAGCGCGTCCACGTCCACCCCGTGCTTGCGGGCGGCGGCGCGCAGGGCGAACAGCCGCTCCTCCAGCTTCTCCAGTGCCTGCGGGTCCATGTCCACGTCGGAAGACACGGCCTGAAGACCGGCAATGGCCTCCCCTGCCTCGGTCGCGGCGCGGTCCAGAGCGGCAATGACCGGATCGAGCTTGCCGGCGGCCTTGTCGGCGATGCGGCTCAGCGTGCGGATGGCCGAGGACAGGGCGCGCTCCACCCCGCGGTCGCCCGACAGCTCCCCATAGGCGGCGTTCAGGGCGTCGACCAGCTTTTCCCGGTGCATCAGCACGGCGCGGGTCTCGGCCAGTTCCTCCTCCTCGCCAGCCTTGGGGGCGAGGGCATCCAGCTCGGCCACGGCGTGGCGGAGATACTCCTCCTCCGAGCGGGCGCGGGCGATCTCGGCGGCGGCGTTGGCGCGCGCGTCCTCGACCTGCCTCCACGCCCGGTGGGCGGCGGCGACCTGGGCAGCGTGGCCGGACAGCCCGGCGTAGGCGTCCAGCACGCCGCGGTGGGTTTGCGGATTCAGCAGGCCGTGGGTGTCGAACTGGCCATGGACCTCGACCAGCTCCTCGCCCAGCCGCTTCAGCAGGCCGACGCCGACCGCCTGATCGTTGACCCAGGCGCGGCTGCGCCCGTCGGCACTGACGGTGCGGCGGACGACCAGCCGCTCCTCGGGGTCGAGCCCCTGCTCCCTGAGGATGGCGAGCGCCGGGTGGTCGCCGGACAGGTCGAACTCCGCCGTCACCGACGCCTGATCGGCGCCGTGACGGACGAGGCCCGAATCGGCCCGCGCACCGAGCGCCAATCCCAGCGCGTCGAGCAGGATTGACTTGCCCGCACCGGTCTCGCCGGTGAGGACGCACAGCCCCTTGCGGAAGCCCAGCCCCAGCCGTTCGATCAGGACGACGTCCCGGATCGTCAGCGACGCCAGCATGGATCGTCCTAGAACAGGGAGCTCCAGGCTCTGCTGATCCAGGACTTCTCGTTTCGCTCCGGACGCACGTTGGCGTCCACCAGCAGTGCGTAGCTGTCCGTGTACCATTCGCTGCCGGGGAAGTTGTGGCCGAGCACGGCGGCGGCGGTCTTCGCCTCGTCCGTGATTCCCAGCGCCAGATAGCACTCCACCAACCGGTGCAGCGCCTCAGGGACGTGGGAGGTGGTCTGGTAGTTTTCAATCACCGTGCGGAACCGGCCGATGGCGGCAGTGTACTGACCCTGCTTCAGATAGAAGCGCCCGACCTCCATCTCCTTGCCGGCAAGATGGTCATTGGTCAGGTCGATCTTGATCTTGGCGTCGCGGGCGTACTGGCTGTCCGGGAAGCGGCGCACGACCTCCGACAGCGCGTCGAGCGCCAGACGGGTCATGCGCTGGTCGCGGCGGACGTCGGTGATCTGCTCGTAATAGGACAGCGCCCGCATGTAGTAGGCGTAGGCGACGTCGGGGCTGCCCGGATGAAGCTGGATGTAGCGGTCGAGCGCCAGGATCGCGTCGTCGTACTTCAGATCCTGGTAATGGGCGTAGGCCGCCATGATCTGCGCCTTGCCCGCCCATTCGGAATAGGGGTGCTGGCGCTCCACCTCGTCATAGAGCTTGGCGGCCACCTTGAACCGCTCCTCCCGCATGGCGGCGTCGGCCTCTTGGTAGATCTGCTCGGCCGGACGCTCGACATACTGGTCCTCGGTTTTGGTCGAGGAGCAGGCGGTCAGGACGGAAGCCAGGAGGAGGGCCGCAAGCGGCAGACGGGAAAAACGGCAGGGCATGGTCGTCGCGATGCTTTCGAAGTTGGCCCTATATAGCACGCCGGGGCGCGGGGGCGGCAAGCCGCTTCGGCGAACAAATTTCGAACCTCGCCGCCATGACGCGGACGGACACCCGGAATGGACGGCGATCAGCCGAACAGCGCGTCGATGTCGGCTTGGCTGATGTTGCCCATCTCCTGATGGTCGGCCGGGCCGTGCAGCTCCAGCGTCTCGTCCATCTTGGTGACGGTGGGCGGCAGCGGCATCGCCTCGAACTCGCGCTTGTTCCAGTGGCTCATCATCGCGTCGACGCGCTCTTCGATGAAGGACAGGGCGCGGACGACCTTGGTGATGCGCTGGCCGGTCAGATCCTGGAAGTTGCAGGCCTCGTAGATGCGGACGATCACGTCGTTCATGTCGTTGACGCGGTCGGCGTGGTAGCCCTCCGGCAGCGACGACTTCAGCTCGTGAACGACCTCCTCCAACTCCTCGGCGCAGGCCATGATGGTGTTGGTCGCGGCCTCCGTCGCCGAGACGACGGCGTTCAGTTCCTGCGACGCCTGCACGAACTTGTCGTCGCCGGCCAGCGGGTGGCGGATCGCCGCCATCTCCACCTTGGTGGCCTTGATGCGGCCCGAGATGTCGGCGATCTCGACCTGGATCTGGTCGATCTGCTGGGCGTCCATGGTCAGGAAGCGGTCGAGCTTCGCGCCGAGGTCGCTGATGGCGCGGATGACGTCGCTGTTGTCCACCGTGACCGGGCCGGACGGCAGCGACGCCAGCGCCGGCGCCAGGGCGGAGGCGTCATCCACCACCGCCTGATAGGGATTGCCGGTCCGGCGGGCCTTTTGAAGCTCCGCCATGAAGGGTTTCGAGAGATTCTTCATGCGGGCTGCGCCTCTTTCCGAAGGGACGTCCGGGGCATCCGCGCACGCCGGCCCGTCTGGTCAGGACTGCCCGCCAAGGCCGGCATCGGCCCGGCGGGCGACGATCGTCATAGCAAACTGCATGTCCCAATTCGCCCGCCGATTGGTGCGGCGGCAACTCTTCACAAATCCGACGCCGGACCGTCTTGTTGACCGTGAGGTCAGCCGAACAGGGCGTCGATGGCCGCCTGATCCAGCGGCGCCGGAGGCTCGTCCGCCGCGGGCGGCGGGGCGGCCGCCGGCTTGGCCGCCGAGGCCGGCTTCGGGGCGGGCTTGGCCGCCGAGGCCGGCTTCGGCACCGGCTTCTTGGCGGCGGGCGCCGGAGCCGGAGCGGAAGCCGGCGGAGTCGCGGCGGGAGCCGGACTGTCGAACAGGCTGTCGATGTCCGCCTGACTGGCCTTCGCCGGAGCGGCAGGGGCCGGTGCTGGGCTGTCGAACAGGCTGTCGATGTCCGCCTGGCTGGCCTTGGCTCCGGTCTGGGCCGCGGGGGCCGGAGGCGGCGCGGGCGGCGGTTCGGGAGCCGGCGGCGGTGCCGCCATCGCCGGACTGTCGAACATGCTGTCCACGTCGGCCTGGCTGACGCCGAGGCCGTCGAGCTGGGGACCGTTCAGCAGATGGGAGTCCGGCCGGGTGTCCGTGTTCTCAGGCGCGATCTGGAGGCCGGCGAGCTTCTCGACGCCCCAGATGTTGATCATCGCGTTGACCCGCTGCTCGATGTAGCGGAGCGCGTTGACCACCTTGCTGGTGCGCTGGCCGGTCAGGTCCTGGAACGAGCAGGCGGTGAAGATGTTGGTCACCTCCCCCTCGATCTCGGAGCACAGGCCGGGGTCGGCGCCGTCCGCCTTCAGCTTGCCCGACAGGTCCATCAGCCGCTCGGCGGCGTTCAGGATCTCGAAGGACGCGCGTTCGGTGGAGATGACGATGGCGTCCAGCTCGTTGGTGGCCGACGTGATCTTGTCGCCACCGGCGTCGGGCGGACGCAGGGCTGCGACCTCGCGCCGCGCCTGCTCGATGGAGGCAGCCATCTCCATCAGCTCGCGCCGCAGCACCTCGACGTGCTTGGAGGCTTCCACCACCTCGCTCTGCTGATGCCAGGAGCTGCGGAACTCCAGCAGCATCTTGCGCACCTCCTCCGCCGCGGCCCCGTGGGCCCGGCGGTGGAAGCGGCGCAGGAAGGCTCGCCCCTTGGTCGTGCGGGCGATCGCTTCCTCGATCTGGTCGAACTCTTCCTCGGAAAGCTGCGGAAGCTGATCCAACCCAACCACTCCTTACCCGCCGATGACGGCCTGGATCTTCTGCTTCAGGGTATCGGCGTTGAAAGGCTTGACGATGTAGTTGTTCACACCGGCCTGCTTGGCGGCGATCACGTTCTCGGTCTTGCTCTCGGCGGTGACCATGATGAACGGGGTCGAGGCGAGCTTGGCGTCGGCGCGGATCTCCTTGAGGAGCTGCAGGCCGGTCATCGGCTCCATGTTCCAATCGGAAATGATGAGGCCGAACTTGCTCTCGCGCAGCTTCTGCAGGGCCGAGACGCCGTCGCCGGCCTCGTCGATGTCCGTGTAGCCGATCTGGGTCAGGAGGTTCCGCACGATGCGCCGCATGGTGGCGTAGTCATCGACGACAAGGATCTTCATCTACGCGTCTCCGCATTCTTCCGTTGCTAGGCACCGGCCCGGCGTTCAGCCGCCCGGCGCTGCGTGGCGTGCGCCGGGGTCGGTCTGGTCCGACTGTGATGCCTTAAGTCTGCCGAAAAGTCATCCCTCACGGCCACAGTGACGTACGCCCGTAAATATCGGGTTACCAAGACCGCCGAATTTCCGCCGCTCCCCAAGGCGATGAGGCATCGCTTCAAGGCACGGACGCGCGTCCGGCGGCGGTCCGAACGGACATACCCCTGCGTCGGGTGGGGACCTTGCCAGATTTCACAGGCGAACGCACGGGCTGATTCTCGCGCGGCACGCCTTCCAACTGCCGGCAACGCTCCATCCCGGACCATGTCCCTCAGTCGATGATCGGCGAGGTCGCCTGCCTCAACCATTGCCTCACGGCGGCATCCCCCTCGCCCGCGAGCCGCGGCTCCAGCGCCTCGCGCACGTGGGTGTGATAGGCGTTCAGCCACGCGATCTCCGCCTGGGTCAGCAGCGCCGGCTCGACCAGAGTGCGGTCGATGGGGGCCAGGGTCAGCACCTCGAATCCCAGCATGGGCCGCTCCGCCATCGGCAGCTCGAGCGGCTGGACGACGATCAGGTTCTCGATGCGGATGCCGTAGGCGCCGGTCTTGTAGTAGCCGGGCTCGTTGGACAGGATCATGCCGGGCTGCAGCGCTACGCTGTTCGGCACCTTGGAGATCCGCTGCGGCCCCTCGTGCACCGACAGATAGCTGCCCACCCCGTGGCCGGTGCCGTGGTCGTAGTCCAGCCCCAGCGACCACAGCGGCAGGCGGGCCAGAGTGTCGAGCTGCGACCCGGTGGTGCCGCGCGGGAATCGCGCCGTGCTGACGGCGATGTGGCCCTTGAGGACCAGCGTGAAACGCTCGCGCATCTCCGGGGTCGGCGCGCCGATGGCGATGGTGCGCGTCACGTCGGTGGTGCCGTCCTGATACTGGGCGCCGCTGTCCAGCAGGAACAGGCTGCCCGGCTCCAGCCGGCGGTCGGTCGCCTCCGACACCCGGTAATGGACGATGGCGCCGTTTGGCCCCGCCCCGGAGATGGTGTCGAAGCTGAGGCCGCGGAAGCGGTCGTTGGCGCGGCGGAAGGCCAGCAGCCGGTCCGCCGCCGCGATCTCCGTCACCGTGCCCGACGGCGCCTCCTGCGACAGCCAGTGCAGGAAGCGGACGAGTGCCGCGCCGTCGCGGGCGTGGGCGGCGCGGGTGCCGGCCAGCTCCGCCTCGTTCTTGCAGGCCTTGGGCAGAGCGCAGGGGTCGGGGTCGCGCTCCAGCTTGGCGCCGGCCATGTGCAGCCGGTCGAAGATCCAGGCCGAGGTGCCGGCCGGGTCGGCCATCACCTTGCGCCCCTCGCGCCCCAGCCCGTCCAGAGCGGCGCCCAGCTCGTCCGGGGCGCGCACGGCGACCTGATTGCCGAGATGGGCCTCGACGCCCGGCGCCAGCTTGCGGCGGTCGATGAACAGGTCCACCTGTGCGTCGTCCTTCAGGATCGCGAAGGACAGCGGCAGCGGCGTGCAGGGCACGTCCGCGCCGCGCAGGTTGAGCAGCCACGCGATGGAGTCGGGCTGGGTCAGCACCACGGCGCCGATGCCGTTGCGCGCCAGGTCGCCGGCGATGCGGGCGCGCTTGTCGGCGGCGCTGTCCCCGGCGAAGACGAGGTCCTGGGCAACCACCGGGGCCAGCGGGGGCGGCGGCTGGTCCGTCCAGACGCGGTCCACCGGGTTGTCCGGGCAGGGCACCAGCGACAGGCCGATGCGCTCCAGCTGCTGGCGGGTGCGCTCCACCCAGCCGGCGGTGTGCAGCCACGGATCGTAGCCGAGCCGTCCGCCGCGCGGCAGCGCCTCTCCCGCCCATTCGGTCAGCGGGTCGTCGACCAGATGCCGGTATTCGTAGAGGTCGCCCGACACCTCCGTCTGGACCTGGAGGGTGTAACGCCCGTCCACGAAGATGGCCGCGCGCTGCCGCCCCACGACGGCGTGGCCGGCCGATCCGGTGAAGCCGGTCAGCCAGGCGAGGCGCTGGGCGCGCGGCGGCACATACTCGCCCTGATGCTCGTCGCCGCGCGGCACGATGAAGCCGTCGAGGTCGGCGCGCCCCAGGACACCGCGCAGGGCGGCGATGCGGGCGGGGTAATCCGGTGCCTCGGCGACACGGCCATCAGCAAGGTCGGCCTTCAGGGCGCGGAGCTGCCCGGCGAGATCCTCCGGAAGCCGCGCCCCGACCAGGACCATCCATCCGTCAGGGTCCTCCCCCTCCGGCGCGGCGAGCACCCCGGCGACGAGGCTGCGGATGTCCGCGGGGGTGTGGGGCAGGCCCGCTTGGGCCAGGAGCTGCGCCAGGGTTTCGTCGCCGCGGTAAGCGCTGGACACGGGGGCTGATCCTCATCCGGTGAAGCCGTCCGCGACAGGCTAGGCAGGGACGCCCCACCGCGCAAGCGCGGGAAAGGGCATAGCCGCGCGAAGGCCCCGGCGGGACGCCCTACAGCCCCGAATCGTCGGGCAGCCCCAGCCGCTCCAGGACGCGCTTGCGGGCGAGGCCACGATCGACGTCGGGCACATGGAGCAGGCCGCCGATGCGGCGCAGCAGGTTGGACTCCAGGTCGTTCAGCTCGCCATCGGCGTAGGCGACCTCCCACAGCATCTCGATGATCCACAGCCGCTTGTCCGGCGGGCAGTGGTCGTTGATCACCGTGACGTAGCGGTAGTAGGGCGAGGCGCCCTCCGTGTCGAACACGGCGGCGGACAGCAGGTCCTGCGCCTCCTCCTCGCTCAGGTGGAAGTGGCGGCGGGTGACGTCGAGGATGCGCTCGCGCTCCGCCGGGGAAATGGTGTTGTCGGTGCGTGCGGCCTCGACCAGAAGGGCGGCGGCGGCGGCCTCCAGCCTGTGGCGGTCGTCGCCGGGGTCGTTCTCCTGGAACAGCGCCCTGATCCGGTTCAGCATCGGTCCTCCGCGGGTCGTCCATACATTCGGAAGACATTGGCGGCGGGAGGACCGAAATCCAGGGGCGTCAGCCCTTTACGGCCGTCCGCTTCGGGCGCTTCACCACAAGGGTGGTCCATTCGCCGACCGGGATGCGCGCCACCAGATGCAGGCCCTGGGTGCGGTGCGCCTGGATGACGTGGCGCTCCTGCCGGTTCAGCAGGCCGGCCAGCACGGCGACCCCGCCGCGCTGCAGATGGCGCTTGAGCTTCGGCGCCATGCGGGCCAGCGGACGGGCCAGGATGTTGGCGGTGATCAAGCGGTAGGGCTTGTGCTTGCCCACGATGGCGGTGTGGTAGCCGTCGCCGCCCTGCGAGCGGATGCGGGCCTTCACCCCGTTGAGCGCGGCGTTGACGCGGGTGACGCGCACCGCCTCCGGGTCGATGTCCACGGCGGTGACGGGCACCCGCCAGCGCTTGGTCACCGCCAGCGCCAGGATGCCCGAACCGCAGCCCATGTCGAGCGCCCCGCCCCGCCCGGCGCGCGGCAGGCTCATCCGCCGGGCCAGCCGGTCCAGCGCCATCAGGCAGCCTTTGGTCGAGCCGTGCTCGCCCGTGCCGAAGGCGGTGGCGGCGTCGACCAGCAGCGGGATGCTGCCCGCTGGGACGATGCCCTCATGGTGGGAGCCATGAACGAAGAAGCGCCCGGCCTGGATCGGCGGAAAGCCCTGGTAGCTGTGCGACACCCAGTCGATCAGGGGCAGCTCCTCGACGATCAGCTTGGGCTCGGGGATGCCCATGGCCTCGGCCAGAACGGCGACGCGGGCGTTCAGCCGCGGCTCGTCCGGCTGCCCGTAGACCGTCGCCTCGACCAGCCAGTCGCCGTGCTCCTCCAGCTCGAAGGTGGACACCGCGTCGGCGTGATCGCCAATCGCCTCGGCGAACGCGGGGGCGTGGGCTTCGGGAATGACGAGCGCGATGCGCCAGAGCTTGGAGGAGGACATGGGAAGGTCGCCGATGATGGGGTGGTCGTTGTCTGGTGGGAGACTTAACCACAGAGACGCGGCGACACAAAGATTTCCTGCAGCCGGAACGTCCTGCAACCGCGCGCACGCGCCCATCGCGGCACAGGACTGCCGCATCCGGAAACGGGTCCACCGGGCTGGATCGACCGCAGTGTGCGACGTTTTGACCGGCGAAAGCACGTTACGGGCTTGCCGCCGCTTTTCTTACCACTTTTGAGCGGGCACACTGCACCCGGAGATCAGCGGATCGAGGGTTCCGCAAGAGCGACACGGGGGAGACGGGCTTGATGCAGCGCGTTAGCAAAGCGGCCAGGGCATGGATGGCGGCGCTGGTGGCGGTTTCGGGGGCGGCGATGGTGTCGGGCTGCGCGCTCGATCCGGTCGGGCTGGCGATCGGGGCGGTGAGCGCAGTGAACATGCCATCGGAAGCGTCGCTGGTGGCCGATATGGTTCCCTCCTACCGGGGCACGGACTGCAAGGCTCTGGCGTCGCTGCAGCGAGGGTACATCGACCAACTGCCTTCGTTGGACCCCGAATTCCACGAGGCCGTGATGGTCAACGTCAAGGCGGTGCGTCAAGTCATGGCGGAGCAGCGTTGCACGGCGGGCGCCGGTGCGGTGGCGGGTACAGGCTCCGCTTCGGCGGCGGCGGTCACAGCCGATCCCGCCGCAGCACCGGCAGCGCGCGAGCCGCAGGGGACGATGGGGGCGGCGGTGGAGCCCCTGACTCCCCATCTGATGCAGGCATTGGGGGTGGAATCGCCACGCGGTCTGGTGGTGACGGCGCTGATACCGGGCAAGGCGGCCGAGCTGTCAGACATCCGGGCCGGCGACGTGATCCTGGAAGTGCGCGGCGTCGCGGTGGGCGATGTGGTGCAGATGCGCGGTGTTCTGGGCGCGGTGCCCAGCGGGCAGAGCGTGCTGGTCAAGCTGTGGCGCGCCCGCGAGCCGCGCGAGCTGATCGTCGGCCCGATCATCAGCACGACCCCGGCCCTGCCGCCGGGTGCCGTGTACGCCGATGCGCCGGTCCTGGCGGCCGCGCCGGTGCGCGAGCGCTTCTGCGTGGCCCAGATGACCGGTTCGGGCCTGTTCTCGAGCAGCGTGCACTCGCCGCTGTTCACAGTGCGAAACGACGGCAGCGAGGCGGAAAGCGCCAAGCTGACGACGGCCTTTTGGGAGGCGGCGCGGAAGGCTCAACCCGGATACTGGCTGGCGCCGCACCCGCGGCCGACCTGCACCCGGGATTCGAAGGTCTGCACGTCGGCCAGCGCCGACTCCGACGTGCTGATGATGCTGTGCGAGACGGACCGCAGGAAGGGCGCGGAGATCTACGAAGCGCTGCGGCGGGACAAGCCGCAGACCGAACTCCCCTGGTCGCCGCCGGCGTCGTGAGGCGAAGCCGGCGGAATCACCGTCCCGACAGCCGGTCCGCGATGTCGTGCATCCCCTGCTCGCGCAGGATCGCCTGACGGTGGCGGATAAGGCGGCGGGCCAGCGCCTTCTCGACCTCGGCGCCGCCAAGCAGGCGCCCCTGCGGATCGCGCAGGTGGGTGGCGAGATGGTCGGCCAGCAGCGCCTCCTTCTTCGGGTCGCGGCGGTCGAGCGGCTGGGTGCCGTTCAGCGAGTGCTGGATGCGCTCCAGCAGGACGGCGCGGCAGCACGGCGCGCGCGCCTGGACGATCAGCGCGCCGACATGGGCCAACAGCGGGCTGACCGGTTCGCTCTTCGGCTGCGGGTCGCGGCCCAGGATCAGGTCGGCCAGAGCGCACAGCCCCAGGGCGAGGTTCGGCTGTGCGCCCAGAAGCTCCTTCACCAGCTCGGCGGAGCCCAGCGTGTCGGCCATCACCCCGTCGAGCAGGGCGAGGTGGCGCGGCTCCACCTCCGGCCCGATCAGGTCGAGCAGCATCTCCAGCTTGCCGGCCAGCGAATTGCGGTCGGCCAGATGAAACGTGAGCTGGCTGAGGAAGGCGAAGTCGTGCCCCTCCTCCCCCACCGCGGCGGCAAGGGCGCGGCTGGAGCGGGACAGGTCGGCGGGATCGAAGGCCGGCAGGGCCTTGCGCTCGGCCTGGAAGTCGCGGGCGCGGGTCATCACGACGTCGGCGAAGCCCCGCAGCTCGCGCGCCCGCGCCGGCACGGCGACGCCATGGCGATCCGCGTGGTGGCGGGCCACCGCCTGGAGCGCCGCGCCCAGCAGCAGGCCCTGCTCGTCGAGCTTGCGCAGGTAGGTCCAGCTGTGGAGAAGCTCGGTCGGGGTGATGCGGAACTTGTCGAGGAAGGGGCGCAGCAGCCGGCCGGTGACCACCCGTGACTCGAACCCGTAGAGATCGCCGGGGGCCGTGCAGTAGGGCGCGCCCTCCGCCGTGCCGCCCAGCGCCATGGGCTTGTCCTTCACCACCGGAACGGCCTTCTGGAAGATCACCGTCTCCAGCGACAGTCCGGCCAGCGAGCGGAACCTGAGGGCCTTGACCTCCTCAACCCCGCTGACCGCCAGCCAACTGCGGGCGGAGGCCAGGGCTCGGCGCTCCTCGTCGTAGGTCCCTTCGATGGTCCAGCGACCCTCGCGGCGGATCTGGACCTCGAACGCGGTGCTGCTCTTGCCGAACACTGTGCGGGTTCCGTGGCTGTGGGCACGATGTCTGTGCACAACCAGTAGCCGAACGCCGCCGCCCGGCCTGTGACGATCGTCACCGCGGCGGGGCGCTGCGGCAATCGGTCACCCTGCCCCGATCACCCCGCCCCGATCACCCCGCCTGTGTCAGCCCGCCTTCTCCGCCGGCACCACGAAGCTGTCCATCACCTTCTTGCTGCCGGCCTGATCGAAGTCGATCTCCAGCTTGTCCTGGTCGACCGCCGTGACGGTGCCGTAGCCGAACTTCTGGTGGAACACCCGCGCCCCCTTCGGGAAGGGCGCGTTCGGACGGGCGCGCGGGGCGACCTGATAGGAACCGCTGTCCAGCGTGATGGTGCGCGGCGACGGGGGCTGCTGGCGGCCTGCCGCCTGCTGGCCGGCGCGGAAGGCGGCGTAGCTCGACGAATCGCGGAAGCTCCCTCCCCCGCCAAATCCCCCGCCGCCGGCGTTGCCGCCCGGATAAAGGCCGCTCGCCGCCTCCGCCTCGACGTCGCCGCCGGGGATCTCCTCGACGAAGCGGGAGGGGATGGCGCTGACCCAGTTGCCGTAGAGGCGCCGGTTGGCGGCGTGGCTGATGTAGGCCCGCTTGCGCGCCCGGGTCAGCCCGACATAGGCGAGGCGGCGCTCCTCCTCCAACCCGGCGATGCCGGTCTCGTCCAGCGCGCGCTGGTTGGGGAACACGCCCTCCTCCCAGCCGGGCAGAAAGACCATGTCGAACTCCAGCCCCTTGGCCCCATGCAGGGTCATCACCGTGACCTGATCGACACCGGCGGCCTCGGCGTTCTCCATGACCAGCGCGACATGCTCCATAAAGCCCGACAGGTTCTCGAACTCCGCCATGGCGGTGATGAGTTCCTTCAGGTTCTCCAGCCGGCCCGGCGCCTCGGGCGTCTTGTCCTCCTGCCACATGCGGGTGTAGCCGGACTCGTCCAGCACCATGCGGGCCAGTTCGGTGTGCGGCATGGTCGCCGACAGGGTGCGCCAGCGGAAGAAGTCCTGAAGCAGGTTGCGCATCACGCCGCGCACCTTGGGCTTCAACTCGTCCGTCTCGGTCAGCGCCCAGCCCGCCTCGGTCAGCGGCATCCCGCGCGAGCGCGCCGCCTGATAGAGGCATTGCAGGGCCGCCGGGCCGACGCCGCGCTTGGGCACATTGACGATGCGCTCGAAGGCGAGATCGTCGTCGGGCGAGTTGACGACGCGCAGATAGGCCAGCGCGTCGCGGATCTCCTGCCGCTCGTAGAAGCGCGGGCCGCCGATCACCCGGTAGGGCAGGCCCAGCGTGATGAAGCGCTCTTCGAACTCGCGGGTCTGGAAGCCGGCGCGGACCAGGACGGCGATCTGGGCGAGCGAGACGCCCTGGCGCTGCAGCGCCTCGATCTCGTCGCCGACCCAGCGGGCCTCCTCCTCGCCATCCCAGACGCCGCGCACGCGCACCGGCTCGCCGCCGTCCGCCTGGGTCCACAGCGTCTTGCCGAGTCGCCCCTTGTTGTTGGCGATCAGGCCGGAGGCCGCCGACAGGATGTGGCCGGTGGAGCGGTAGTTCTGCTCCAGCTTGATGACGGTGGCGCCGGGGAAGTCGGCCTCGAAGCGCAGGATGTTGCCGATCTCGGCGCCGCGCCAGGCGTAGATCGACTGGTCCTCGTCGCCGACGCAGCAGATGTTCTTGTGGGCCTGCGAGAGGATGCGCAGCCACAGATACTGGGCGACGTTGGTGTCCTGATATTCGTCCACCAGGATGTATTTGAACTTGCGGTGGTATTCCGCCAGCACGTCCGGGTGCTTCTGGAACAGCGTGATGTTGTGCAGCAGCAGGTCGCCGAAGTCGCAGGCGTTCAGCGTGCGCAGCCGCTCCTGGTAGGCGCGGTAGAGCGCCACCACGCGCCCGCCGGCCACGTCGCCGCCGTCGCCCTCGTTCAGCCGGTCCGGGGTCAGGCCGCGGTCCTTCCAGCGCTCGATCACGCCCAGCACCTGCCGCGCCGGCCACTTCTTGGAATCGACGTTCGCCGCCTCCAGAAGCTGCTTGATCAGGCGGATCTGGTCGTCCGTGTCGAGGATGGTGAAGTTGGACTTCAGCCCCACCAGCTCGGCATGGCGGCGCAGGATGCGCGCGGCCAGCGCGTGGAAGGTGCCCAGCCACCAGCCTTCCGGCTCGATCCCCACCAGATGGGCGACGCGCTCGCGCATCTCGCGGGCGGCCTTGTTGGTGAAGGTCACCGCCAGGATCTGGAAGGCGGCGGCGCGGCGCGTCATCAGCAGATGGGCCAGCCGGGTGGTCAGCACGCGCGTCTTGCCCGTGCCGGCGCCGGCCAGCACCAGAACCGGACCGTCCAGCGCCTCGACCGCCTCGCGCTGCACGGGGTTCAGCCCGTCCAGATAGGCGAAACGCTGCGCCGGCGCGGGGGCCGGGGCGCCCGCGTGGCTGAGGGGATCATGGCCCAGCGGATCGTCGTAGGCGTAGGGATCGGACATGCGGCACCGGATTTCCTGGGTGGGCTCCCCCGCGGTCGGGAGACGCCCTTCATCGAAAGAGGACACCGTATATAGCACGCCCCCCGGCGCATCGAACCCCTTCCCTTGACGGAACGGCCAGGGCGCTCCGCCAATGGGCATGGACCTAGGCCCATGGGCAGGGATGGACGCGACCCGCACTATGTCCGACACCATAGCGCTTGTCTTACCACAATCGCTCGAAGTCACATCGGCCATAGGAGCCCAAGAATCACCCGCAGTCACAGACAAATCACAGGCAGAACCGAATTCAAGACCGATTGATTATTCCCGGTGAGACATTCGTGAATGGTTCGTTGGACGGTTTGTCTTATTTCGGCTTAGGGCATATGCCCATTGCGAGACATAACTTTTCCTTTGGGGAAATTTTCTGTTCCGCAAATCCGGGGTAAGGTCCAATCAGATCGTGGCACCCCGAAACCAAACGGACAGCCGCGGAGAGCGGCCCTCCCCCCGGACCGGATGTCCACGGAGGCGCCAGTCAACGACCGAATTGAAACAAACAGAGGGCGGGTAGGAACAATGGACCCCGTGAACGTTTTCCTGATCGACGCGAACAAGCTCTTCCGCGAAGGCATGAAGCGTCTGTTCGAGAACACGCCCTTCAAGGTGATGGGCGAGGCCGGCACCCTGCGCGAGGGCGTCCCCGCGGTCGAGGCGGCGGGCACCCAGCCCGACCTGGTCCTCATCGACCTCGTCAACGGCGGCGAGGACGAGGCCGACCAGCTCCGCGCCCTGCGCGACGGCCACCCCGGCATCCGCGTCGTCATCCTGACCACCGACCTGTGCACCCGCCGCCTGTCGGGCGCGCTCGGCGCCGGCGCCCACGGCTACCTGATGAAGGACATCGCCTGCGAAGCGCTGATGCAGTCGCTGAAGCTGGTGATGATGGGCGAGAAGGTGTTCCCCACCCACCTGGCCGAGCTGCTGATCAACGGCCGCAGCGATGAGCTGGCGACCGAGGTCCCGGCCCGCCGCAAGGGCCTGTCCCAGCGTGAGATCCAGATCCTGCGCTGCCTGCTGAACGGCAACTCCAACAAGATGATCGCCAACCACCTCCACATCACGGAGGCTACGGTGAAGGTCCATCTGAAGAGCCTGCTGCGCAAGATCAACGCCTCCAACCGCACCCAGGCGGCGATCTGGGCGCTGAACAACGGCATCGGCGACCAGCCGGCGGAAGCCGCCGGGATCAGCGCCAACGTGGTCTGATCCATCGTCCTGCTTCTTGCGGTTCTGCCTTCCCGGCACCCACAACGCCGGCCGCGCCATCCCGCGGCCGGCGTTGTCGCGTCCGGAGCACCCGTTTTGGGTGCGACGACACGCCATAAGTGGTGCGCCATAGGACCAAAGGCCCTCTTCCGCCTCGAAATGATGATGGCTATTTCGGCAATACGCTCCGAATTTGTTTGGATCGCAGCCCCGACACGATGAGCATCATGGAATACAGCGCGGAAAAGCCGACCCTGAACGTTCTGCTTGCCGACGATCACCTGCTGTTCCGGGACGGGCTGCGGCGTCTGCTCGCCCAGTCGGACGACAGCATGGTGTTTCACGAGGCCGGGACGTTCGACGACGTCCGCCGCCTGTGCGACGGCGCCATCGCCTTCGACCTGATCCTCCTGGATCTCGGCATGCCGGGATGGAACGGCTTCTCCCTGCTCGGCGAGATCCACCAGCGGCTTCCCAAGGCGCTGCTGGTCGTGGTGTCGGGATCGGAAAAGCGGTCGGACCTGCTGGCCGCGCTGGAGAACGGCGCCGCCGGCTTCATCCCGAAGTCGAGCAGCGCGAAGGTGCTGATGGGTGCCCTGCAGCTGGTGCTGGCCGGCGGCGTCTATCTGCCGGAACAGGCGATCCGCGGCGACCGGATGACCGACAGCGCGCCGCACGCCGGCAACGGCTCAGGCGACGCCGATCCGCTGGGCTCCCTGGCCGACGGGGCGGGCGACCAGTTGACCCCGCGCCAGCGCGACGTGCTGAACCGCCTGCGCGACGGCAAGTCCAACAAGCAGATCGCGCACGAACTGGGCCTGACCGAAGGCACCGTGAAGGTGCACGTGACGGCGATCCTGCGCCAGCTCGGTGTGCGCAACCGCACCCAGGCGGCGATCACTGCGAACGGTCTCTGACCGGACGCCCTTTCCGGGCCTGCTCCGCTCAGGCCCCTCCCCGCTCCACCGAAGCGACCAACGCGGCCAGAGCGCCGCGGATGGCCGATTCATGCTTGGCGGGCAGAACCTGCTGGCCGGGAACGGTCACCACCGTCAAGGTGCGGCAGCCGGTCAGGCGCTGCTCCAGGAAGGACGCGCCCGCAAAGCCGTCCGGCACGTCCTTCCCCTGCACCAGGGTGACCGGGACACGGACCGCGTCGAGCGCGGGCGCCATGGCCTGAAGCTCCGCCGCGCTGTCGCGGACGACCGGCGGCAGGATGCGGGCGGCGATGCGGCGGAACACGCCCGGCCGGGCGGCCTCCTCGGTCATCGGGTCGATCAGCAGAAGGCCGCCGACCAGTTCCGGGAAATCCAGCACGGCCCGCAGCGCCACCGGCACGCCGTTGCCACAGCCGATCAGCAGCGGCTTTCGCGAACGGCGGAGCGTCAGCAGAGGGCGCAGCGCCGCCGCCGGCACGCCGGGGTCGCCGCCGCGCAGCCGGGAGGCGCCGCTGATCGGCGCCGGGTCGGGACGCGGCACGGCCACCCACTCCTGCCCCGCCGGAACGGCGCGCAGCAGGCGGGTCCAGGCCCGGGATTCGCTCGACGCCGCATGGACCAGGATGATGCGCCGTCCGGCGGGATCGCCGGCGACGACGCAGCCCGGCCCCACCTCCCGCGATGCGCCGCAGCGTGACGTCGGCGCCTCGCCGGGCGACGACGGCACGATGCCGAACGCGGCCCCCGCGGGCCGCCCGGCGCTGCTGTGTATGGTCAAGGCTCCGCTCCCCGATTCCCGAACACGTCGCGGAGATCGTCTCCGCCGATTGACAGGGAGCCTAATGGAGGGTCTGCAGCCTTGTCCCGTACCATAAAAAGGCCCGAAATGGCGCGAACGGTGGCCGCAAATCCCGAAAATCGCAGGTTTTTACCCCAATTGTTGTGCAGTCCCGCCATTGCCGGCGAAATCCGCACAAGAATTGGGACTATCGAGGGCCGAAAACGTCAGTGGGCCGGCACCATCCCGGCACCGTCAGTGAATGGTGTTGCCATCGGGAAGCGCCTCGACCGGACGGTCGTCGCGCGGCTCGGACGGGCGGTGCAGCTCGCGCATCAGATCCCGCCAGTCCGGCGACCCGCCAAGCTGCTGGATCAACTGCGTGGAGAAGGCGAACACGGCCATCTCGAGCGGCCCGTTGTCCTCGGCATGGGCGTTGACGGTCAGGCAGGATTCCGCGGCGCTGACGAAGATGGCCGATGCGATGGCCACCCCCGGCCCCGGTTCGGGCAACGGCACCGGCGCCGGGGCGGACCCGGTGGTGCGCAGGGCCGACAGGTTCTCCACCAGCAGGCGGGTGCGGATGGCGGTGTCGATCGCCGCCCCCATGGTGTAGCCGGCCTCCGACTCCGCGGCGGAGCGCAGCAGGCGCAACCCCGCGATCACCCCGTGGGCGACGTCGGCGGTGCCGGCGCGCTTGGCCGCCGCCGCGATGGCGGTGCCAAGGATGGCGGTGACCACCGGCGCCATGCTTTCGGCGTCGTCGCCCATGACGGCGGCGTCGGTGGACTCTTCGTGGTTCTGGACCTCGTTCATGCGGCCTCCGATCCGGTGATACCCTGGATGGCGTGCGGCGCGGACCCCGGTTCCCTGCGGAACCGCTTTTTGCTCAAAGGCCCCTCGTTCGATCTGTGGCCTTTCCGGAGGGCATTCAAGCCACCGGAAGCCGGGAGGGGATGAATCTTTCGATGCGCCACTTTCGCCGATCCCTCCTCTGGGCGAAGCCGCCCGCCATCCCCACATGTGCGGGCAAAAGGAGAAACACCCGATGCCCTTCCTCAGCCTTCTTCTCAACATCCTGTGGGTGGTGACCGGCGGCATCTGGATGGCCGCGGGATGGCTCCTCGCGGCCGTCCTGATGGTCCTCACCATCGTCGGCATTCCGTGGGCGCGATCCGCCTTCACGATTGCCTGGTACACTCTGTTGCCCTTTGGACAAACCGCCGTCCGCCGGGATGAGTTCCGTGGCCGCGAGGACATCGGCACCGGCCTGCTCGGCACGCTGGGCAACATCCTGTGGTTCGCGCTGGCCGGTTGGTGGCTGGCGCTCGGCCATCTGGTGGCCGCGGTCGGCCTCGCCATCACCATCATCGGCCTGCCCTTCGCCTGGGCGCATCTGAAGCTCGCCCTGCTGGCCCTGTGGCCGGTCGGCACCGAGATCGTGACGGTGGACGAGGCGGAATCCCGCCGCCGCCTGCTCGGCCGTGGGGCCTACTGAGCGGACGGCTCCCGCTCGGCCATCCGCTTCAGCATGACCGAGGCCCGCCAGAAGCCGAGGTCCGCTCCATCCACGAAATGGACGTGCCGGTCGGCGGCGAGGTCGCCGACCAGGCAGGTTACCGTGGAGGCCGCCGCCCGCGCCGTGCCGTAGCGGATGCGCCCGGCCGCCGCGTGGCCGGCCAGCATGGTCTCGATGGCGGCGGCCTCCGTCTCCGTCACGTCGAGGACGAGGCGTGGCCCGCCGGCCGATTTGCGGAAGTCCGACCGCTCGGCCATGCCGCGGCGGTAGCGGTCCGGATCGAAGCCGGCCACCCGCCAGCCGCCGCCCAGAATCGCGGCGAGCAGTGCGGATTTCCCGAGAAGCGACAGGACGCAGGCCAGCCTCCGCCCGCGCGGGCGCGTGCGCGCCTCCAGCCACAGCGACCGCCAGGAAGGCGGCCAGCGCACAGCCAGCCGTTCCCCCATGCCGAGCGGCGCCGCCGTGGCGGTCGGCACGATCCGCTCGATGTCGGCCTGGACCCGGGCCAGCACCGACAGCCCCGGACCGCCACCGGGCAATGGATCGACGATTACGCACAGGATCACGCCGCGTCCGCTGTTGACCGGGTTCCAGCGGCAGGACACGCCCTCCAGCCCGGTCAGCGGGCCGGGCCGCGGCTCCAGCCGCCAGCGCGGATCGGCCTTCACCCAGGCGTCCGCCGCAGTGACCCCGCTCCCCAGGAACAGACCGAAAGCGTCGCCGTTGCCGAAATCCTGCAAGGCGACCAGCACCTCCAACCCCTCGTCGAGAAGCGCCCGCACCGGCACGAGGCCGACCCGCAGAGGCACGTCCATCTCCGTCGCCGCCCAATGGGCGAGCGCCGCCAGCGCCTGCTCGGCCGCCGTGCGGCGGCCCGGCGGAACCGCGGCGATGGCGCCGTCCCCGCCGAACTGGCAGGCGGCGGGCTGCTCCGGTTCCCGCACCGCCTCGGACAGGACGGCGACCACCGCGGCGGCGACGAAATTCACGTCACGGTGACGCCCCTCCCCGGCCAGACGGGTGCTCGCCACCACGTCGGCGACGGCCAGCGACCAGTCGCCGTCCAGCGCCGCGTAATGGGCGGGATCGGCGGCTTCGGCGGTGAAATCGTGGATGGACGGCAGAAACATCGCCTTCCTCGCGCCAGGAGGTTCCGGAGACGGACCACTCCAGTCTACGCCCCGGCCCGCGCCCTGTGAATCACCCCCGTGAAGCGTTCCCCGAACCCATCCGCAATGGACCCATCCCGGATTGTCGGTCCAGTTCGTCCGGCCCATCGTTCCGCCGTCCAATCCGGGGAGGAACGCCATGGGATTCGCAAGCGACTGGAAATCCGCCAAGACGGCTTTTGAAACCGCCACCGGCAAGAAGAAGCCGAGCGCCAAGTTCATGGGCGTCTTCCACAAGTCCGGGCTGGAGGACGTGACCAAGGCACTCGACACCGCCCTCGGCAAGAACGACGCCAAGGCTCTGGAGAAGGCGCTGCTCGACTATGTGAAGAGCGCCACCGCCTATCAGACGACGCTGGAGAAGTCGGCCAAGGCCGAGGGCGTCGCGACCATCGCGGCGGAGCTGAAGAAGCTCGGGCAGTCGCTGGACGACATCGGGCGCCGCGCCGGCGTGGCCGTCAACGAGCGCATCGCCGAGATGCGCGAGGACGCCGAGGCGGAAAAGGCCAAGGAGGCCGAGGAGCAGGGCAAGGCCGCCCGCGCCATCGCCGACAAGGTCGCGGTGCAGATCGACGGGCTGCTGAAGGCCACCAACGCCGACATCAAGCTGCTCGATCAGGCCGCCGCCAACGCCGACCTCGCGCTGCGCAACGTGCTGGAGGCGCAGGGGGCCGGCAACGCCAAGGAGGCGAAGGCCCAAGCCGCCGCGGTCCAGGCCGCCGCCAAGACGGTGGACGCCCAGGCCAAGAAGGTCGCCGCGACCGCCGCCCAGGCCGCCAAGCTGTTCTCGCAGGGCAAGGCGGCCGTCGCGAAGATGAAGCTCGACCCCAAGCAGTATGGGGGACGCGACCCGGCCCAGGGGGCCTTCGACCGCGCCGACGCCATCGTCATGAAGCTGGACCAGCTGAAGGACGACACCGCCGAGGCCGCCACCGAGGCCGCCGGGATCGTCAAGGAGGCCGCCCAGGCGCTGAAGGGCGCCCTGGACCTGCGCGCCACCTATCTGGCGAGCTGCCGCAAGCTGGCCAAACGGGCGCAGGACGCCGACTCCTTCTACGACAACATCGCCCGCGACGTCGGCGGGCAGGCCGACCGCGCACAGCAGGAGCAGATGGTCGCCGAAGAGGCGGAGGACGACAAGCGGGCGGCCTCGCTCAAGACGGCCACCTTCTACATCACCCAGGTGCGCCAGCAGGCCGCCCAGGCGAAGAAGGAGATCCTCGCCGCCGCCAACGAGATCACCGGCACCCGCAAGTCCTTCCCGGCCATGGTTTCCGACAAGGACCCCGACTTCGGCCCGCTGCTCGCCGAGGCGAAGGTGTCCCTGGACGGGCTGAAGGAATCGCACGCCGCCCTGACCAAGGCCGAGACCAAGATCGACAAGGTCGAGACCGCTCTCAAGAAGCTGGGGTAAGAGGCGAGACCGCCGAAGCCCTCCGCGCAGCCCGGAGTGCGCGGGGGGCTTCGGGCGCGTTCACATCATGACCTCGGTCAGGCTGTCCATCATCTCGCGCTCGTGCTCGATCAGCATCAGCTCCTCGCCCATGAAGTCGCGCATGGACACGACGCCGACGACGCGGCCGTCGCGGACGACCGGCAGGTGGCGCAGGCCATGGTCGGCCATCCGGCGCAACGCCTCGCCCACCGTGATGTCGTGGGCCGCGGTGATCGGGCACGGGGTCATCACCTCCGACAGCCGGGTCTGATCCGGGTCCAGCCCGTCGGCCACCACGCGGTCGGTCAGGTCGCGCTCGGTGAAGATGCCTTCGATCTGTTCGTCGATGGAGGCGGTGACCACGACGGACGCCACATGGGCGGCCTTCATCTGCCGCGCGGCATCCCGCACCGAGGCCCCCGCCGGCAGGCTGACCACGCGGCGGCGGTTCAAAAGATCTCCGATGTTGCGATGCATCATGGCTTTCCTCCTCCAAGTGCGGATGTTTTGGAAGGCTACGGCGGCTGTTTTCTTTGGTCTGACCGCCGCGCCCGCGCCCAGTCGTCGGCTCGCGCCTCCTTTCGCTGTTCATTTGCGGATGCGAAAAGAATGCCGCACCTGCGAAGTGCCGAAACGGGCGAAATCTGTCCACAGACCTATTTATCAAGTGTTGAAAAAGGTAATCACTTTCTCACCACTTGACGAGCAAAGCCACCGCAAAACAACGTCATGGTTGCCATGACGGTGCAACATGCGACAAAACCACTCACCATTGCCCGACGGCGGTGGTTCTGGCATGGAAAATCAGAGCATTTTCGCTGGCGGATCAAGCTTAACCATTATTAAAGGAAATAGGTCCGAAACTCCGGACAATTGCAGTTCTGTCACGATGTCGTCTGGAAAGGGCCTGGGCCGCCATGTCGTGGTTGTCGAAATTGAGCGGACGAGGCAAATCCACCGCGGCTTCCGCGTCCAACGCCAAGGAACGCCCCGCCGATCCCCCGACCATCCGGATCGACAGCCACGAATATGTGCCGGAGGAGTTCGTCCTCGGGTCTTTCCGCATCCGCCCCTATGACGGCGATTTGATCGCCAAGCAGCAGTTCGACTTCCGCATCCTCTTCCGGCTCGGCGAGGAAAGCTTGGATTTCGCCTGCCGGGGCGTCGTCGTGAAGATGGACGAGCAGGTCGGCCTCGTCGCCCGCTTCCACCAGCCGCCACCGGTTCACACGCGCAAGTTGATCGAGTATCTGAAGCTCTGGAAAGGTCTGTAAACGCGGACCGCTCTCCCCCGCAAAAGGAAGGCCCGCCGTCACGACGGCGGGCCTTCTTCATTCAGCCTTCATGCGGCGGCACCGGACGGACCGCCGGTCAAGCGGTCTCCAGCGCCTTGCGGCTGTGCAGGGCGATCATCTGCTCCTCGTCGGTCGGGATGACGTAGACGGGGATGCGGCTGGTGGGGGCGGAGATCAGCGGGCCGTTGGCCTCGTTGGCCGCCGGGTCGATGACCACGCCCAGCCAAGCCAGCTTGTCGCCCACCCGCGCCCGCACCGGGGCGGAGCGTTCGCCGATGCCGGCCGTGAAGACCAGCGCGTCGATGCCGCCCATGGACGCGGCAAGCGCGCCGGTCTCCTTGGCGATGCGGAAGCAGAACAGCTCCACCGCCTCCCCGGCATGCGGGTCCTCGCTGTCCAGCAGGGCGCGCATGTCGTTGGACAGGCCCGACACGCCGAGCAGGCCGGACTTGTTGTAGAGCAGCTTCTCGATGGCGTCGGCGCCCATGCCCTTCTGGCGCATCAGGTAGATCAGCACGCCGGGGTCGATGTTGCCGCAACGGGTGCCCATGGGCAGCCCGTCCAGCGCCGTGAAGCCCATGGTGCTGTCCACGCTGCGCCCGGCGTGGATGGCGCACATGCTGGCGCCGCTGCCGAGATGGGCGACCACCACCCGGCCATCCGCCAATTCCGGAGCCAGCTCCGGCAGGCGGCGGGCGATGTACTCGTAGGACAGGCCGTGGAAGCCGTAGCGGCGCACGCCTTCGTCGGTCAGTTCGCGCGGAATGGCGAACATCTGCGCCTGCCAGGGCTGGCCGCGGTGGAAGGCGGTGTCGAAGCAGGCGACCTGCGGCAGCTCCGGATGGGCCTCGGCCAGCGCGCGGATGGCGGCGAGGTTGTGCGGCTGGTGCAGCGGGGCCAGCGGGATGAAGCTCTCAAGCTCCTCCATCACCGCCGGGGTCAGCAGCACCGGGGCGGCGTGGCGGGTGCCGCCATGGACGACGCGGTGGCCGGCGGCCAGCAGCTTCGCCCCGTCCAGCCGCCCTTCGATCCACTCCAACAGGAAGGCCAGCAGGGCGGTGCGGTCGGACGGCTCGCCCGCCGTCCAGACCCGCTCGGCCAGCGGACACTTGGCGGCGTCCTTGGCCTCGAATTTCGGCTCGGTGCCGATCCCGGAGATCTGGCCGTTGATCGTCACCCGCAGCCCCCCCGCCCCGCTTTCCCGGAAGACCGAGAATTTCAGGCTGGAGGAACCGGCGTTGATGACCAGGATGGCGTTGCCGCCACCCGCGTTCTGGCTGGTCATGACGGTCGCCCCTCTCACTCGGCCGCAGCGGCGGCGCCACGGCGGCGGGCGGCGGCGGCCAGGACGGCCACGGCGCAGGACGCCAGACGGGTGCGGACGTTGTCGGCGCGGCTGGTCAGGATGATCGGCACGCGCGCGCCGAGCACGATGCCGGCGGCGTCGGAGTTCGCCAGGAAGGACAGCTGCTTGGCCAGCATGTTGCCGGCCTCCAGGTCCGGAACCAGCAGGATGTCGGCCTGACCGGCGACCTCGGACACGATGCCCTTGGTGCGGGCGGCCTCCAGGCTGATGGCGTTGTCAAAGGCCAGCGGGCCGTCGAGGATGCCGCCCTTGATCTGGCCGCGGTCGGCCATCTTGCAGAGTGCGGCGGCCTCCAGCGTCGAGGCGATCTTCGGGTTCACCGTCTCGACCGCCGACAGGATGGCGACGCGCGGCGTCTCGACGCCCAGCACCTTGGCGAGGTCGATGGCGTTCTGGACGATGTCGACCTTGTCTTCCAGCGTCGGGTAGATGTTGATCGCCGCGTCGGTGATCAGCAGCGTGCGCGGGTAGGTCGGCACGTTCATCACGAAGACGTGGCTGAGCCGCCGGCCGGTGCGCAGGCCGGTCTCCTTGCGGACGACCTCGGCCATCAGCTCGTCGGTGTGCAGGCTGCCCTTCATCACCGCCTCGCACTCGCCGGAGCGGGCCAGCCGGACGCCGGTCTCGGCCGACGCGTGGGAATGCGCCACGTCGACGATGCGGTAGCGGCTGATGTCCAGCCCATGGGCCTCGGCGACCGACTTGATCTTGGAGGCCGGGCCGATCAGCACCGGGTCGATCAGGTTGGCCTCGGCGGCCTCGACCGCGCCCTTCAGCGAGCTTTCGTCGCAGGGATGGACGACGGCGGTCGGCACCGGGGGCAGCGTTTCCGTCTTGCCCAGCAGCTCGTCATGGCCGTCGTGGCGGATGACCTGGACCTGCGGCAGTTCGTGCGCGGCGCGGCGGACCTTGCGGGTCGGCGCGATCACCTCGGCGAGGCCGGAGACGACCTCCTTGCCGTCCTGGTTGCGGGCGACGCAATCGAAGACGACGATGTTCTTCTCGGCGTGCTTCTCCTTGGCGGTGACCGTCACGGTGATGACGTCGCCCAGGCCCACCGGGCGCTTGAAGCGCAGGTCCTGGCCCATGTAGATCGTCCCCGGACCCGGCAGCAGCGTGCCCAGGACGGCCGAGATCAGCGAGCCCGACCACATGCCATGGCCGATCACCTTGTGGAACTGGCTGTCCGCCGCATACTCCTCGTCGAGGTGCGCGGGGTTGATGTCGCCGGACACCGTGGCGAACAGCTCGATGTCGGACATGGTCAGACGCCGCGACAGGCTCGCCTGCTGGCCGATCTGGATTTCCTCGAAGGTGACGTTCTCGATCATGGCTGAGCCGTTCTTGCCGAAGTCGGGGGTGGCGGGCGCAATAACACGGTCCATTGGAGAAGCTCCTCAATCGGATAGCGGCTCGGAATCGCATGATCCCCGGGCCGAATCCTCCCGGCCTGCGGATCGCCCTGTCGTCCGCGGCCTTTTTGTTGGACCCCTGGATCGGTTGGCCCGGGAAGGGCCGCCCGCCAGGGGCCGGTTCGGGGTGCCCTGAATAACGCGGCACCGTGAAAGAGATGTGACAGGGTGGCGCATTTCGCGGTTCCGTTGCGGTGCAACAATGTCGCACCCCCCGTCGCCGCGTCGGCACCGCCGCCCCACCGCATCCCACGCCGACCGTCTTCGACGACCGGCGGAAATGTCGTTCCGTCACGGTCTTACGACGGCCCAAGGTCTCACCCCATGACCTATGTCAAGCGGTTGGAAGACGGACATTGTTTACTTCCCGGCACCACAAACCGCTCGCGCAGCATTGTATCACTGAGCAGGCGCAGCATGGCAAGACCTTGCGTGCGGAGACGCAGGATTGACGGATCGTTGGGTTTTTCGTGAAAAGGCGAAGAAGGCACCCGACCATCCCTGCCGATTTTGCGGCGCACAGGCCCGCTGCGCGCATGGCAAAGCGGCGGCAAAGCCGGCTCCGCCGGACCGGCTCAGGCGCTGGCCACCGATGTGGTGGGTTCCTCGGGCAACGGATGGTGACGGTCGCCGACCATCAGCACGGCAATAGAGAAGACCGTGCCCTTGCCCACGCGCGATCGCACATCGACCTGATGACCGAGGATCTGCGCGGTGCGCCGGACGATCGACAGACCCAGCCCCAGCCCGCGCCCGCTGTCCCGCTGGTCGGTGCCGCAGCGGTAGAAATCGTCGAAGATCAGCTTGAGCTGGTCGGCGGGGATGCCCGGCCCGGTGTCCCACACCTCGACCAGCGCGTGGCCGTCGCGGTGCCGGCAGCCCAGCAGGATCGCCCCGGTCCCGGCGTAGCGCAGCGCGTTGACCAGCAGGTTGCGCACCATGCGCTCCAGCAGCACCGGATCGCTGAGCACATAGGCGGAGGTCGGGACCATCCGCAGGACCATGCCCCTGCTGGCCGCCTGCTCGGCGAACTCGCGGTTCAGCCGGTCGGCGATGTCCTGGAACGGGAAGACGGTGGGGCGCGGCTTGACGTTGCCGGCCTCCAGCGCGGAGGTGTCGAGCAGCGTGTTGAGCAGCGTGTTGCCGGCGGCGATCGCCTCCCCCAGCTTGTCGGCCACCTCAAGCTGCTTGGCGTCGGACAGGCGGGCGGAGAGGATGTGGTGGAACAGGCTCATCGCCTGGAAGGGCTGGCGCAAATCGTGGCTGGCCGCGGCGAGGAAGCGCGATTTGGCCCGGTTGGCCCGCTCCGCCTCGTCATGGGCCTCGGCCAGCGCTTCGCGGATGCGCACCCCGTCGGAGATGTCGATGGCGGCGCAGATCACGCCCGACACCGCTCCGGCTTCGTCCCGCAGCGGCTCGACGATCAGGTCGAACACCTGCTCGGGACCGGGCGCCGCCCCGATGCGGACCTCCTGCCGGGCGCCGGTGCCGGTGTCCAGAACGGCCCGCTTCACCGCGTCCAGCCGCGCCGCGTCGTCCGGGGCGTGGATGTCGGCGTTGGTCCGCCCGATGAAGGTTTCCGCGGCCCGCCCGGTCTGCGGGTTGTACATCCACATGTAGCGCAGGTTGCGGTCCAGACTGAAGACGGCGACCCGCGAATGGCGCAGCGCCATGCGGAAGCGCTCCTCGCTTTCGCGCAGCGCGCGGGCCATGGCGGCGCGGGCGCGGGCCTCGGTCACCAGGAAACGCTTGGCCTGCGCCTCGCGCCGGGTGTAGCCGGCCAGCGCGCCGGTCAGCAGAAGTCCCATCACCAGGACGATCCAGGCCGGATAATCCGCTGGCGCCAGCTCCGGTTCGGGCGGAATCGCCAGCACCAGCGTCCAGCGACGCCCACCGATCACCAGATCGCGTTCGAGCACCGTTTCGCCGTCCTTGCGGATGTCGCGGAAGGACACGCCCTCCCGGCTCGCCGACGGGGCGTCGAGGTCGCGGGACGCCAGGATGCGTCCGCCATCCTCCGCCGGCCCGTCGAGCAGATGCACGGCCCCGTGCAGACCATTCACACGGTTGCCCGCCTCCTCCAGCAGGCGGGCGATGCCGAAGACCGAGGCGACGTAACCGGCGATCTCGGCGCAGCGGTCGGCCCCGTCCATTTCGTCCACGGAGTAGCGGTAAACGGGAAGATACAGGCCGATGCTGCGACCAGTTTCCCCCTGATGGCGCGGCGGCAGGGCCTCCGTCGCCGTCAGGTCGCCGGATGCGCAGGCCCGCACCAGCACCTCCGCCCGGTTGGGCAGGGAAAGAATGTTGATCCCCTGCCCGAAGGCACCGCTCCGCTCCGGCTCCATCAACGTGTTGACGAACAGATCCCCATGGGAAGCCGCCAGGGCCGGGCCGCGGATGCCGTCGCCCGTCTCGTCCGCATCCCGGACGGCAAAGTCCCGGCGGCCGGCGGCGCGCATTTCCGCTTCCAGCGCGGGAACCTCAGCCGACGGAATGCGGCTCACCCAGGTAACCGACCATAAGCCGGAATAGAGCGGCATGATCGGCCGGACCGCGGCCGCGAATCCGTCGCGGTTGGCCGGACGGGGGTCCGAAAAGGCCGAGCGCAGCGTGCGCAGCAGCAGCGTGTGGCTTCCGATCCGCTCCGTCAGGGCGTCATGGAACTGAGCGAACTGCCGCTCGTGATGCGTGCGTTCGTCCTCCCGGTTGGCGGCGCGCATCTGGAAAAAGGCGCCGAAGGTCAGCGTCAGGCCCGCGGCGACCAGCACCGGAACCGCAAACGAGACCCGCCTCCTTCTATCCAGCAGCGCCATGCCACCCGTTCCCAACGGCGTTTTCACCAAAATCGTCGGATCGTTCGACTATAGCAAGCAGGACTGCGAGTCGATAATGGAAAAGCCCTTATCCTCCCAAATGGATAGTTGGTTTCAACGAGGACATGAGGCCCGCCGACTATTGATTGTCACTTGCAGCGGGATTGCGCTCACATTTCGATGTCAATTCTGCAATACAAGGCGCAGGGCAACGTTCCGCCTTTGAGAGCGACCCGAAACCTTCTCAGGACTTCAGCCGCTCGCGACCGAGAAGCCGCGCCACCGCCCCCCGCAGGGCCATCGGCGCCACCGGCTTGTGCAGCAGCGGATAGCCCGACAGCCGCGCCTCGCGCAGGCGCATCGGATCGGTGTCGCCGGTGAGGATCAACCCGGGCAGCGTGGCGTCGAGCGCCTTGCCGATCTGGCGGATGGCGACGATCCCGTTCATCGCCCCCTTCAGCCGCAGGTCGGAGATGACGAGGTCGGGCGGCTGCGGGTCCGGGCCCAGCCGCTCCAGCGCGGCGTCCACCGAATCCGCGGCGACCACCGCGCAGCCCCATTGGCCGAGCAGCGCGCCCAGCGCCTCCAGCACCATCGGGTCGTCCTCGATGACCAGCACGCGGGCGCGGCTGACGTCCGCGCCGGGAGCGGGGCCCGCATCGCCGGGGCCGGGCTCCACGGCGGGAGGCGACTCGTCCGCACCATCCGCCGCCTGCGGCACCAGCACCGCCAGCATCGTGCCGTGGCCCGGCGCCGAGTCGACCTCCAGCCGGTGCCCCAGCCGCCGCGCCAGCCCGCAGGCCAGCCGCAGGCCGAGGTCGATCACCGATGGATCGCCCGACCCGTCCGGACGCTGGAACTCCTGCCGCAGGGCGAGCAGTTGATCGGGCAGCAGCCCGCGACCGGTGGACCACAGCTCGATCCGCAGATCCGCCCCCTGACGGCGGCAGCCGAGCACGACCCGCCCCCGCTCGGTGTGGCGCAGGGTGCTGGCGACGAACCCCTGGAGGATGCGCTCCAGAAGCGAGGCGTCGGTGGCGACCCGCACCGAGCAGGGCAGCACCGAGAAGCGCAGCCCCCGCCCGTCGAAGCGCGGGGCCGCGTCCAGCGCGATCCGCGTCAGGATACCGTTGACCGCGGGCGTGCCGATGTCCGGCTGCACCAGACCGGCTTCCAGCCGCACGAGGTCGAAATGCCCGTCCACCATCCCGCGCAGCGACTGCACCGCGTTGCCCATGGCGTTCAGCAGGTCGCGCGCCGCCGGGTCGTTGAGGGCGCCGGACCGGACCGTTGCGCTCTTCCCGCCGCCCGTGGCCCCGTCGAGCCGCCCTTCCAGAGCCCCCAGCAACAGCGACAGGGCGGCCAGCGGCTGGCGCAGGTCGTGGCTGGCCGCGGCGAACAGGCGCCCCGACAGGTCGCCACCCGCCGCGGGTCCGCCGTCCACGGCGCCCTCTCCGGCGGTGCGGCGGACGAACCCGCCCCCGCTGAGCGGCCAGTCCGTGACGGTGTGACCGGGCGGCAGGCCGCGGAACAGCGGGGCCAGCGCTTCCGGCAAGGCACCCTGGACCAGAAGGCGCCCGGCATCGGCCAGCGCCTCCGCCGCCTCGTTCCAGGCGGTCAGCCGGTCGTCGGCGTCGAAGACCAGGACCGCGCCATGCCGTCCCACGCCAAACGGATAAGCTCCTTCGCTCGTCACGGGCGGCGTCTCCCACTGCGTGCACGCGATTTTCCGGCGACCGGAAGCGGTCGCCTGCGAACAGGCTACGAAAGCGGCGTCGCGGATCAAGCCCACCGTTCGTCCGACCCCCGACAGGACTATTCGGCATGCACCCGCATGGCAACCGCGAGGCCGCTGGCCACGCAAACAATTTCACGCACTTTTATATAAAAGTCAAGAAAAGGCCCTGAGCAACCCCAGAGCGCCGTAGTAACGACAGGAGTTGTCGCAATTTGTCGGTTGCATGTTCCTCAAAATTTTTCGATCATGCGACCAATGGATGCCGTGACCGAAACCCCTTTCCGCGACCGACAACCGGAGGCGGCAACGCCGGCTGGCGCAGACCCTGTTGCGCTTTTGAATGGTCACATTTCGGTCGGACATGGCTCCACCGGCCATGCACCGGCTGGCGACGCCCTGGTCGGCGCGGCGATGGCTGTGCTGGCCGACGGCGTCGGCGTGCTGGCTGCGATCATGGACGGCTCGGATATCAGGGGCACGGGCACCATCACCGATTTCGAGTGGCTGACGGCCAACCGCGCGGCGGAACGGCTGTTCGGGCATCCCCTGGCCGGGCGCCGTCTCCGCGCCGACGATCTTCAGGATGGCGACGGTGCCGGCCTGTTCGCCTGTCTGGCCGACTGCCTGATGGAGAAGCAGACGGTGCGCCGCCTGATGGTCGCCCCCGGCGGCGCGCGCTGGCGGATCGCCGCCACCCCGTTCGACATGCCTTCTCCTGGCGCCGGCCTCGCGGCGCCAACCGTCTGCGTATCCTTGGTGGAACTCGGCCCCGAGGTTCCCACCGTGCCGGAATCGGACCGCGCCCATCGGGCCAAGGCGGAATTCCTGGCGCACATGAGCCATGAGCTGCGCACCCCGCTGAACGCGGTTCTCGGCTTCTCCGAAGTGCTTCTGGCGGAGACCTTCGGCCCGCTCGGCTCCCCCCGATACCGCAGCTACGCCGCGGACATCCACGCCAGTGGCACGCATCTTCTTTCGCTGATCGACGGCATCCTCGACCTGTCACAGAGCGAGACCACGCGAACGGAAATGCAGGAGGAGGCCATCAACGTGGCCGACGCCGCCCGTCAGGCGCTGGCCCAGGTGGGCGACAAGGCGGCGGCCCGCGGCGTGGACATCGGCGAGGACCTGTCCGGCGACCTTCCCCTGCTCTACGGCGACGCCCGGGCGCTTCAGCGGATGCTGACCAACCTGCTGTCGAACGCGGTGAAGTTCACCCCGTCGGGCGGACAGGTGATGCTGTCGGCCAGCCCCATGCCGGACGGTGGAATCGGGCTGATGGTGGCCGACACCGGCGCCGGCATCGCCGAGGACGAGATGGCCCGCGTCCTGGAGCCTTTCGGCAGCGCCGACATGACCGTGCCCCGCGGCCCCACCGGGACGGGCATCGGCCTGCCCGTGGTCAAGCGGCTGATGGAGATGCACGGCGGACGGCTCGACCTGTACAGCGAACCCGGCGCCGGCACGACCGCCATCCTGATGTTCCCGCCGCGGCGCAGCCTGCCCCATGCCGCCTCCCATGGGATCCCTCACGGCGTGGCCTGAGCCGGCGCCCGCCCCTCTCGCCATACCCCTTTCTCGCGGCCCGGATTCGGCAAAAGTCCCTTGGCAAAGGTGCGAAGCCGGGTCATTGTGCCGCTTTGTTCCTGAACCGTTCCGTTTCAAATGGTCGATATCCTGTTGCACGGCGACGAGCCGCCGATGCCGGCGAGCGGCGCCGTTTCGATCTTCCGCGGGGTGCGCCGGGCGCTGGCCGCCCGCGGCTTCGTCAGCATGGCGGAGTTCCGGCTGGCCAGCGGGCGCCGCGCCGACGTCCTGGCGATGGACGGCGCCGGCACCGTCGTCATCGTGGAAGTGAAAAGCTGCGTGGCCGACTTCCGCTCCGACCAGAAATGGCCGGAATACCGGGATTGGTGCGATGCCTTCTACTTCGCGGTGGACGACGCCTTCCCCGCGGAACTGATCCCCGACGATTGCGGCCTGATGGTCGCCGACGCCTACGGCGCGGAGATCCTGCGCGAGGCGCCGGAGCACCGGCTGGCCCCGGCGCGGCGCAAGGCGCTGACCCTGCGGGCCGCGCTCACCGGGGCCGGGCGCCTGCACCGGATCGAGGACCCGTCCTGGACGCAGGACACATCGCCAGTGTGATCGAAGCCCTGTGATCGAAGCTCCATGGCAAAGCCTCGCCAAGCCGGTGTAATGTGCGCCACGAACGGGAACGGGCGGGCGGACATGCACGCAGAGGACGCCGGGCCAGCCGCCGCGGCGCAGACGCACCATCGGGACCGCGGCCCGCTGATGGGCGCCTTCAGGATCGGGGCCCCGTGGATTGGCGCGCTCGCCGTGGCCGCGCTGCTGGCCGGCGCCGGTGCCGGCGGCTCCGTTTGGCTCGCCCTGGCCGAGATGGACGCCCGCGCCCGCGGTCAGGCCGCCCGCAGCCTGGATGAAGCGCTCGGCCTCATGCGCGTCGCGGAGCTGGCCGCCGGGCTGTCCTCCAGCGCGGCCGAGCTGGAATCGGCGGGCACCGCCCAGCGCCGGCTGGCCGCCCACAACGCGTTGCGCCAGAGGACTCAGCAGCTCGGCGCCACGCTGGACGCCCTGCCGCCGGAATGGCACGCCGAGCTGCGGTTCGCCGCCTTGGCCATCCGCGCGGAGGCGGACGAGCTGAATGCCACGGTGGAGCGCCGTCTGACCGTCCAGGACCGCTTTCAGGATCTCACCGGGCAGGTGGCGGCGCGCAGCGAGGCTCTGGCGGCGGCGCTCGCCACGGCGCGCACGCCACCGCCGGACAGCGCCACGCTGCGCCGGATCGACGACTCGCGGCAGGCGGTGGCCCTCCGCCTCCTCGCCAGCGCGACGGCGGCGCCCTCGGCCACCACGGCCCTGAGCGATTTCCGCAAGGCCGCCGGGGCGCTGTTCGACGCCCTGAACGACCTGCCGATCGACGCCGCGAGCCCGCGCCGCGCCGACGCCGCGCGCCAGCTCGTCGCGCTGGGTATGGACGATCAGAACGTCTTCGACCTGCGGCAGGAGCAGGAGGCGCTGGCCGCCAAGGCGGCGGGGATCGCCGCGCTGCTGCGCGGCACCGCCATGGACCTCGCCCAACGGGCCGGGCGCGGCGCGTTGGCCCTGCGCGACGGGTTGCGGGATGGGGACACATCCATCCACCCGACGGGGGCGGAGCTGTCCGCCGCCGCACCGGCCGGGGTCGGGCTGGTCACCGGGTTGGCGGTCCTCGCGGTCGGTCTGGGCGTTGCGCGGACCCGGGTTCCACGGGCCGCCCAGCCTAATTTAGCTTATCCCAATTTAGCCCAGCCCGATCCAATACCGTCCAATTCGGCCGGGGCGGAGCGAACCGGCGCACCGCGCGAAACGCCCTCGCTGCGCGTCCTTCTGGCGGAGGACGAGCCGGTCAGCCAGCAGGCCGCGGCCATGCTGCTGCGCCGCGCCGGCCACGCGGTGACGGTGGTGGGCGACGGGCGGGCCGCCCTGGCGGCTGTGGAGCGGGAGCGCCACGACCTCGTCCTGATGGACGTGCAGATGCCGGGCATGGACGGGGTCGAGGCGACCCGCCGCATCCGCGCCCTTCCCGACGGCGCCGGAACCACGGCGGCCGGGCTGCGCATCGTTGCGCTGACCGCCTCCGCCCTTCCCGGAACGGAGGAGCTGTGCCGTGCGGCGGGGGCCGACGCCGTCCTGGAAAAGCCGCTCCGCCTGCCCGCGCTGGCCGCCCTGCTGGAGCGCCTGTCCACCGGCGCCGGCGCCGCTTCGGCTATTGCGGACCCGGAACCCAGCCCTCCCGTGTTCGAGCCCGTGTTCGATGAGGACGCCATCCGCCAGATGCGCGAGCATCTGCCGGCGGAACGGGTGACCACCCTGGTGACCAACACCCTCGTCACGCTGCGCGGCTACCACGCCGCCCTGGAGCAGGCCTGGAGCGCCGGGGACCGGGCGACCGCCGCGGCCATGGCCCACAAGATCGCCGGGGTGGCCGGCATTTACGGCTGCATGGCGCTGCGGCGCGCGGCGCAGGCGCTAGAACGCGCCCTGGACACCGGCGACGGCGATCCCGACGCCCTGTGCCGTGCGCTGGACGCCGCGGTTCCTCCGGCGCTCGCCGCCTTGGACCGGTGGAGCGGCGGCTAACGCACCGCCACCGGCTGGCTCGGCCCCTTGCCATGCGGAATGTCCGACCGCCCCGCCCCCAGGTCCTTCTGCATCATGACCACGTCCAGCCAGCGCCCGAACTTCAACCCCACGGCCTCGACGACGCCGCAGGTGCCGAAGCCCAGCGCGGCGTGCAGCCCGATGGACCCGGCGTTCTCCGACCCGCCGACCAGCGCCACCATCTGGCGGTAGCCCTGCGCCACGCAGCGGTCGATCAGCGCCTGGAGCAGCAGACGCCCGAGGCCCTGGCCGCGCGCCTCCTCGGCGATGTAGACGGAATCCTGGATGGTGAAGCGGTAGGCGGAGCGGACGTGGTAGGCGCTGCCGTAGGCGTAACCCAGGACTACGCCGTCGCGCTCGGCGACCAGCCAGGGCAGCCCCGCGCCGGTGATGGCGCGGAAGCGCCCTTCCAACTCCGCCACATCGGGCGGCTCCTCCTCGAAAGTGCCGACGCCGTGCCGGACATGATGCTCGTAAATCCGCTGGAAGGCGGCAACGTCCTCGATGCGGGCGTCGCGGACGGTGGGGGTTCTGGTCATGGCCGGATGAATCCGAAGGAGGGGCAGGTCCACCATCCTGCCGCACGCATTTTGCTGTCGCAACCGTGCCACCCAGCCGATATGTACAGAACTGGAACGCGCTGTGTGCAACAGGGCTTTTTAGAGCATGTCTTTTCAGGGCAAGGGGTTGGAAGCGATGAAGATCAACGGCCGGACGGTGCTCGTCTGCGATTGCGCCCACAGCATGGCGCTCGACGGCAAGGCGTTGGCCAGGGCCTGCGGGGCCGCGGCGGGGGCGGAGGGCGACCTGTCCGTCGCCACCCAGCTCTGCCGCACCCAGCTCGACCGGTTCGAGGCGCGCGTGGCGGAGGGCGCTCCCTTGCTCGTCGCCTGCACCCAGGAGGCCCCGCTGTTCGCGGAGATTGCCGCCCAGGACAATCCTAACGCCGACAACCCCGACGCCGCCCTGGCCTTCACCAACATCCGCGAGCGCGCCGGCTGGTCGGAGGAGGGCGCGCTGGCCGGGCCGAAGATCGCCGCGCTGCTGGCCGAAGCGGCCATGGACATCCCGCCAACCGGCACGATCACCCTGGCGTCGGAAGGCACCGCGCTGGTCTACGGCACCGACGAGCGCGCCATCGAGGTGGCCCGGCAGCTGTCCGGCAGCCTGGACGTCACCGTTCTGTTGAAGTCGCCGAAGGACGTCGCCCCGCCCCGCGTCATGGACGTGCCGGTCTTCAAGGGCACCATCCGCGCCGCCAAGGGCTGGCTCGGCAACTTCGAGATCGTGGTCGACGACTACGCCCCGGCCCTTCCGGCCTCGCGCGCCGTGCTGGGCTTCGAACAGCCGCGGCACGGCGCCGCCTCGCGCTGCGACGTCATCGTGGACCTGACCGGCGGGGCGCCATTGTTCCCGGCGCACGGCAAGCGCGACGGCTATCTGCGCCCCGACCCGGACAGCCCCGCCGCCGTCGCCAAGGCGGTGTTCGAGGCCGCCGACCTGATCGGCGAGTTCGAGAAGCCGCGCTACATCGACTTCAAGGCCGACCTCTGCGCCCATTCGCGCAGCCGCAAGACCGGCTGCACCCGCTGCCTGGAGGTCTGCCCGACCGGCGCCATCACGCCGAACGGCGACCATGTGGCGATCGACCCGCACATCTGCGCCGGCTGCGGTTCCTGCGCCTCGGTCTGCCCGACAGGGGCGAGCACCTACGCCCTGCCGCCGCTTCAGACGGTTTACGAGCGGCTGCGCACGCTGCTGTCCTCTTACGCCAAGGCGGGCGGGACGGAGCCGGTGCTGCTCGTCCACGACCCGCGGCACGGCGACGAGATGATCTCGCTGATCGCGCGCCACGGGCGCGGCCTGCCGGCGCGTGTGCTGCCCTTCGCGGTGAACGAGGTGACGCAGCTCGGCTTCGACGTGTTCGCGGCGGCGCTGGCCTATGGCGCGGCGCGGGTGCGCGTTCTGGTCGGGCCGGGCAACGCCGGCGAGACGGCGGGGCTGGCCAGCCAGATCGGCCTCGCCGAGACGGCGATGTCGGGTCTGGGCTACGGCTCGGGCCGGGTCTCGATCATCGACGCCCAGGACCCCGACGCGGTGGCCGCCGAGCTGTGGGACCTGCCGCGCCAGGGCGCGCCCGCACCCGGCACCTTCCTGCCGATGGGCGGCAAGCGCACCGTCACCATGCTGGCGCTGCGCCACCTGCACAAGGTCGCGCCGGAACCGGTGGAGGTCCTGCCGCTGCCGCCGGGCGCGCCCTTCGGGCGGGTGCAGGTGATGACGGAGGGCTGCACGCTCTGCCTGTCTTGCGTCGGCGCCTGCCCGACCGGGGCGCTGCTCGACAACGCCGACAAGCCGATGCTGTCCTTCTCGCAGGACGCCTGCGTGCAGTGCGGCCTGTGCAAGACGACCTGTCCGGAGAAGGTCATCGCGCTGGTCCCGGAGATCGATTTCCGCGACAGCGCCCGCGGCGCCAAGGTGCTGAAGGAGGAGGAGCCCTTCTGCTGCGTCAAGTGTGGCAAGCCCTTCGCCACCAAGTCCTCCATCGACAAGATCGTGGCGGTGCTGGCCGGGCGGCACGCCATGTTCGCCACGCCGGAGGCCGCCGAGCGCATGCGCATGTGCGGCGACTGTCGCGTCGTGGACCAGTTCGAGCGGGGCGACTCGCCCTTCGCGCTGGGCGCGCCGCGCACACCCCGCACGACCGAGGACTATCTGCGCGAGCGGGAGCTGGCCCAGAACGCCCAGAACGGCAAGGGCGGCGGCCCGGATGGCGGCAGCGTCCACTGACGGGCCGGACGCCTCACGAAGCGCCTCACCGGGACTTGATCCCCGTCAAGCTCCGGCGATGCGCTTCGTGGTCTCCTGCGCCTGAAATTCCAGGTGGCGAAAAAGCCGCAAGGCAAACCTATATATCAGAACCGGATTCAGCGTCATAATCGCGATCCGGACCGCATGACACGGACCCCCCTGGGGAGAAGCCTGACGATGACGACCGTTCCGCCGACCGCCGCCGCCCCGCTCGTCGATCCGTTCGGGCGCACCGTCAGCTATCTGCGCGTGTCCGTCACCGACCGCTGCGACCTCCGCTGCGTCTACTGCATGGCGGAGGACATGAGCTTCCTACCCAAGGCGGAGGTGCTGACGCTGGAGGAGATCGACCGCATCTGCTCCGCCTTCGTCAAGCTGGGAACCCGCAAGCTGCGCCTGACCGGCGGCGAGCCGCTGGTCCGCAAGGGCATCCACGAGCTGATCCACAGCCTGGGCCGCCATGTGAAGGCCGGCGACCTGGACGAGCTGACGCTGACCACCAACGGCAACATGCTGTTCAAGTACGCCGGGGATCTGGCGGAGGCCGGGGTGCGCCGGATCAACGTGTCGCTGGACACGCTCGACCCCCACAAGTTCCAGGCGATCACCCGCTGGGGCCGGCTGGACAAGGTTCTGGGCGGGCTCCAGGCCGCCAAGGAGGCGGGTCTCCAGGTCAAGATCAACACGGTCGCGCTGAAGGGCGTGAACGACGACGAGTTCCATCGGCTGGTCGGCTGGTGCGGCGAGCAGGGCTTCGACCTGACCTTCATCGAGGTCATGCCGATGGGCGAGATCGGCGACGAGGCGCGGCTCGACCAGTATCTGCCGCTCAGCCTCGTGCGGGCGGAGCTGGCCAAGCGCTGGACGCTGGACGAGATCGACTACCGCACCGGCGGCCCGGCCCGCTATGTGCGGGTGGCCGAAACCGGCGGGCGCATCGGCTTCATCACGCCGCTGACCCACAATTTCTGCGAAAGCTGCAACCGCGTCCGGCTGACCTGCACTGGCACCCTCTACATGTGCTTGGGCCAGGAGGACGCCGCCGACCTGCGCACCCCGCTGCGCCTCAGCGACGACGATGGGCTTCTGGTCCAGACGGTGCGCGACGCCATCGCCCGCAAGCCCAAGGGCCACGACTTCATCATCGACCGCCGCCACCAAGGCCCGGCGGTCCCCCGCCACATGAGCGTGACCGGCGGATGATCCCCCTTCCGCCGAACGCCCTCGCCCCTCTGGGGAGAGGGAGGGGACCCACGCCGCAGGCGTGGGGAGGGTGAGGGGGTTGCGCGTGGTGGTGCGTCCGGAAGAAGTGCATCTCCTCCCCTCGACCGAAGCGGCCTTCTGCAACCGGGCATCCTGCGCTATGGTCCCCGAGCCATGACCGAAACCGCCGCCAAGCTGCCCGCCGATCCGACCCTGGACCCGCTGGCGCCCGATCCCTCGGCCCGCAAGCCCGCCGATCTCCGCATCGCCTTCTGCGCGGCGAACACGGAAGAGGCGATGCGGGCGCGCACCCGGCTGGTCCACCGCTACGGCAACGCGCCGCTGGAGGACGCCGACGTCGTCGTGGCGCTGGGCGGCGATGGTTTCCTGCTGGAGACGCTGCACCGCGCGCTGAAGCGCGACGGGCAGAACCCGCCGCCGGTCTACGGCATGAACCGGGGATCGGTCGGCTTCCTGCTGAACGTCTTCCGCGAGGACGAACTGGCCGAACGGCTGGCCAGCGCCCAGAGCGTCAAGCTGCACCCCTTGCGCATGAGGGCTACCCGCTGCAACGGCGAGCAGATCGAAGCGCTGGGCATCAACGAGGTGTCGATGCTGCGCGAGACGCGACAGGCCTCGAAGCTGCGCATCACCGTGGACGGCGTCGTCCGCCTGCCGGAGCTGATCTGCGACGGCGTGCTGGTCGCCACCCCCGCCGGCAGCACCGCCTACAACCTGTCGGCCCACGGCCCGATCATCCCGCTGGGCGCCGGGGTGCTGGCGCTGACTCCCATCAGCTCCTTCCGGCCGCGGCGCTGGCGCGGCGCGCTGCTGCCTCACAGCTCCAAGATCACCGTGGACATCCTTGAGGAGGTCAAGCGCCCGGTCAGCGCCGTGGCCGATTCGACCGAGGTGCGCGAGGTCATCCGCGTCGATGTGGAAGAAGCGCGCGACGTCGCGCTGACCCTGCTGTTCGATCCGGAGCTGAATTTCGAGGAGCGGATCCTGAAGGAGCAGTTCTCCCCGTAACACCCCTGCTCCGCCTCTTTGGCCCGGCCGTTATTCGGCGGCGCGGCGCGCGGTGCCGGCCTGCGCATGGGCGCAGATGCGGCGGGTCAAGGTGGTCAGGTCGGCCTGGAGCCGGGCGAAGCCCTCGTTCCGCTCCAGCGTCTCCTCGTTCATGTAGAGCCGGCGGTTGATCTCGAGCTGCAGGGAATGGCGGCCCCGCGCCGGGTTGGAATGGCGGGACACCAGTTCCACCCCCTTGAAGGGATGGTTCCGCGTGACCTTGTAGCCGAGCCCGGTCAGCACCCGCTCGACCAGTGCCGTGAAGCCCGGCTCGCAGGTGGTGCCGTCGCGGTCGCCCAGCACGAAATCCATGCCCAGCTTGTGCGCCGCCCCCGGCCCGACCGCGGAGGGCATGGAATGGCAGTCGACGTGCCAGACGGCGCCGAACCGATCGGCCAGATCGTCCATCACGCTGGCGACCTGGAAATGATAGGGCCGGTAGTAGCGGTCGATGCGCTCCGCCACCTCGGCCACCGACAGCCGCCCGTCGTAGAGCGGCATCCCCGGGCGGCACAGCGTGCGGATCAGCCCCATGCCGGCGGCGCTCTTCTCCGTCGGGCGCAGCGGTTCGGGCCAGCGCCCGTCGAGAAGCGCCGGGTCGATGTCGTCGATGGCCCGGTTCGCGTCGATGTAGGTGCGCGGGAAGAGGGCGCAGAGCAGAGTCGCGCCATGCTCCGGCGCGTGGGCGAACAGCTCGTCCACATGGGTGTCCTCGGCCTGCCGCAGGGTGGACAGCGGACAGACGAAGGCGAAGTCGCGCGGGTAGACGGTGCCGCTGTGCGGTGAATCGAAGAACACCGGCAGGCGCGGGACGATCGGATCGTTGCGGACGAGCACGTCCTCGATCACGAAACTCATGGCTGACCCCGGTGTACCAACGGCTCCGACGCGCCAGGGTGCCTGCCCGGATGGCATAGCAGGGCGCTGCGGCGGATGGATTCGGGTATAGACGATGGCCGGGTGCCCGTCGACCAAAAACCGTCATACACCGGTAAGGCAAAGGACATGATTGGCCAGGGAAATGGCGGGACTGGCGCGCCGCCGGACTCTCCGCCATACTGACCGTTCGGCGAAAGCGCCCGGCACCGGCCAGACCCGCAAAGGCGAGATCCGCTTGACCGAATCCCTGCCACCGATCGAATTGACGCCGCCGGACATCGGCCCCTACCGTCGTGGAAACACCGGCATCGACCATGTCACGACGCTGGAGTCCGGGCGCCCCGGCCCGCACGCCGTCATTGTCTCGCTGATCCACGGCAACGAGATCAGTGGCGCGGTGGCGATGGACCGGCTGTTCCGGATGGGCGTCCGGCCCACCCGCGGGCGGCTGACCCTGGTCTTCGCCAACACCGCCGCCTATCAGAACTTCGATGCCGAACGTCCCTACGCCTCCCGCTTCGTCGACGAGGACATGAACCGCGTCTGGTCGCCGGAGGTGCTGGACGGCCCGCGTGACAGCGCGGAGCTGCGCCGCGCCCGGCAACTCCGTCCGGTGTTCGACGCCGCGGACGTCATCCTCGACCTGCATTCCATGACGGCGGACACCCCGCCCCTGACGCTGTGTGGACGGACGGACCGCGCCCGCACGCTGGCCCGCCGGCTCGGCTACCCGGCCTGGATCGTTGCCGACGAGGGGCACGCGGCGGGGCGGCGAGTGATCGACTACGCGGATTTCGCCGAAGCGGACGGGCGGCGCACCGCCATCCTGGTCGAATGCGGCCAGCACTGGCGGGATGAGACGGCGCTGGTCGCCCTGGAAAGCGCCATGCGCTTCCTGCTCGCCCAGGAGATGATCGACCCGTCGCTGGCCGATCGCCACATCCGCCGCCACCCCGATCCGCTGCGCACCGTCAAGGTGACCGAGGCGGTGACCGCGGAAACCGACGAATTCTACTTCGACCAGCCCTATGTGGGGATGGAGATCATTCCCCGCGCCGGAACGGTTCTGGGCCATGACGGCAGCCGCCCGATCGTGACGCCTTACGACGACTGCGTGCTGATCATGCCGGCGCGGCGCCCCAAATCCGGGCAGACCGCCGTCCGGCTGGGGCGGATCGTTCCTTGAACCGGACACAACGAACGGCATGACCATCGGACCGGGGCTCCGGCCCTTCGCGCTCGCCCTCGCGCTGGGGACAGCGGGGGGCGCGCTGTTCAGCTACTTCCACCTGCCGCTGGCCTGGATGATCGGCGCCATGACCGCCACCACGGTCGCCGCCATGGCCGGTGTCGCGCTGCATGTGCCGAAGCCGCTGCGCAACGCCATGATCATGATCCTCGGCGTGATGCTGGGCAGCGGCTTCACCCCGGACATCCTGGGGCGGCTCGGCGAATGGAGCCTGTCGCTGAGCGCGCTGGCCGTCTATCTGGTGCTGGCGACCACGCTGGGCGTGCAGTACCTGCGCCGCGCGGCCCGGCTGGACCCGCCCACATCCTTCTTCACCGCCACGCCCGGCGGGTTGAACGAGATGGTGATGGTCGGCACCCAGATGGGCGGCGACAGCCGGACCATGGCGCTGTCCCACGCGCTGCGGGTGATGCTGGTGGTGCTGGTCATCCCCTTCGCCTTCCAGGCGCTGGGGCTGTACGACCCGGCGCGGCGCGGCACGCTCGGCCCACCCCTGCTGTCGCTCGCCCCGCTGGACGTGGCGCTGCTGTCCGCCTGCGCGCTGGGCTACCCCCTGGCGAAGCTGCTGCGCATCCCCGCCGCCCAGATCGTCGGACCGATGCTGCTGTCCGCCGCGATCCACCTCGCCGGCCTGACCGAGGGCAAGCCGCCGGGCGTGCTGGTTGCCGCGGCCCAGGTGGTGATCGGGGCGTCGCTGGGCTGCCGCTTCACCGGTCTGAACATCCGCCGCATCGGACGCGACGGGCTGACCGCACTGGGCCTCACCGGGCTGATGCTGCTGGTCACCACGGCGGCGGCCTGGATGGTGGACGAAGCGACGGGGCTGGGGCTGGCCGCGCTGATCCTCGCCTTCGCGCCGGGCGGGCTGGCCGAGATGACGCTGGTCGCGCTGGCGCTGAACATCGACGTGGCGCTGGTCGCCACCCACCACATGGTGCGCATCATCCTGATCGTGACACTGGCGCCCGGTGTCTACCTGCTGTGGCGCAAGTGGCGGTCCCGCTGCGGCAAGACCTGACGAATCGCCACGGGTTCGACCAGCCAATCAGTCGCACACGCATGCGTGGAGTTTCCGTTGCGCCCATCCCGCGCCCCGTGCGAGGTGGAGGCGCGGACGGGTGGTGGAGCGCCACCACCCCGCCGCTCAACAAGGAGGCTCGGAGGATGAAGGAAATCCTCGGTCTCCTGATCCTGCTGCTCCAGATCGTCAAGGCAATCCTTGATCTTCTGAACCGGCAGTGATCGGGCCGGGAGGCGGGGGATTAGGGCCCCTGCCTCCCAAGCCTGATGATGGCTCCGCACCCGCCCGATTGCAAGCCATCCGATCATTTCCCCCGATCACTTCACAGGGGGTTTGCCCTTTTCCCACTGGGGGTTCGTGTCGATCAGCGGCACGCTGGAGATGGCCATCTTCGCCGAGGCATCCTTCACCTGCCGGCTGTAGACGACGTAGATCAGCGTGTCGTTCACCCGGTCGTAGATGCGGCGGATGGCGATGGACTTGAAGACCAGACTCTTGCGCTCGGAAAAGACCTCCTCACCCTTCTGCGACAGCTCGATGTCGCCGATCACCAGCGGCCCGGTGCGCCGGCAGGCGATGGAGGCGTTGGACGGGTCCTCGAACCAGTTCCCCTTGGTCAACCGGTCGAGCACGCTGCGGTCGAAATCCACCAGATGGCAGGTGATGCCCTTCACCTTCGGGTCCTCGATCGCCTGCACCTGAAGCCCGTTGCCGGTCCAGTCGTTGGAGAAGCGCCCGACGATGGCATCCTCGGCCAAAGCAGCGGTGGAGGCGGCCATCGGTGGCAGCACGGATAGCGCCAGGACCATCAGGCCGCGGCGGATGTTTATCGAAGGGAACGGGCTGCGCATCTCGTGGAACTCCGGTCATCGCGAAGCGGGGCCGCGTGGGCGCGGTCCTGGAATACCCCTAAATCGGGCGGGGGTCCGGCGCCGTCAAGCGCCCCCCGACCCGCTACTCCCGGAGTGCCTGCCCCCGATGAGCGACCGCACGATCGACCCGCCCCTGAGCCCGCCGCCGGAGCCGGTGACCGAGCCCCTGCCCCCGGCCCGGAACCCCCGCGACCCGGTGCGGGTGGCGGTGGTGGGGCTGTTCGTCATCGCGCTGCTGTTCACGCTCTATTTCGGGCGCGACGTGCTGCTGCCGATCATGCTGGCGCTGATCCTCAGCCTTCTGCTGCGCCCCTGCGTGCGCGGCCTCTACCGGCTCGGCCTGCCGGAGGCGCTGGGTGCGGCGGTGGTGGTGATCGTGGTGTTCGGCGCCGGGCTGGGGGCCATCTTCACGCTGGCGACCCCGGCCACCGAATGGGTCAACCGGATGCCCCGCGTGGTCCATGAGCTGGAGTTCAAGCTGGGCGATATCCGCGAGGGGATCGACCGTGCCCGCGAGGCCTCCCGCCAGATCGAGCAGATGGCCTCCGACCGTAACGGTGCGGCGCGGGAAGTGGTGGTGCGCGGCCCGTCGCTGGCCGAGCAGGTGCTGCATCAGGCGGAGGCGGTGATCGCCAACGTGGTGATCCTCCAAGTGCTGCTCTATTTCTTCCTGGCCCGCGGCCGGCAGAGCCTGGAGGCGCTGATCGGCACGATGCGCGACGTGGACGACCGCGTGCATTACGCCATGGTCGCCGCCACGGTGCAGCAGAACATCGCCGCCTATCTGGCGACCATCACGGTCATCAACATCGGGCTCGGCCTCGCGACGACGCTGGCGATGTGGCTGTGGGGGGTGCCCAACGCGGCGCTGTGGGGGACGCTGGCCGGGCTCATCAACTATGTCCCCTTCATCGGGCCGGCGGTGATGACGGCGGTGCTGTTCCTGGTCTCGGCGCTCACCTTCGACGGGGGGCTGCACATCTTCGGCCCGCCGCTGACCTTCGTGGCGCTGACGATGATGGAGGGCAACTTCCTGACCCCGATGATCGTCGGGCGGCGGCTGGCGCTGAACCCCATCGCGGTGTTCGTGTCCATCCTGTTCTGGGGCTGGATGTGGGGCATCCCCGGCGCGCTGCTGGCGGTGCCGATCCTGGCCATCCTGAAGATCCTGTTCGACGCGCACGAGCCGCTGAAGCCCATCGGCGCCCTGCTGGGCTGACGTTCCGGCCGCTGAAGCTCTGGCCGGGGCGGCCCTGCCGTGGCATGGTCCGAGAGAGGAAACGACCGGATGGGAGGTGGGGTGATGGTGGTCAGCGGCCTGACACTCTTCGTCATCGCGCTTCTGATCTTCGCGCTGGCGCTGGTTCTGCTGGGCGTGCGGACCGTGCCCCAGGGCCAGGAATGGACGGTGGAGCGGTTCGGCCGCTACACCCGCACGCTCCAGCCCGGCCTGCATCTGCTGCTGCCGCTGATCGACCGCATCGGGCGCAAGCAGAGCATGATGGAAACGGTGCTCGACGTGCCCTCGCAGGAGGTCATCACCCGCGACAACGCCATGGTCACGGCGGACGGCGTCGTCTTCTTCCAGGTGATCGACGCCGCCAAAGCCTCCTACGAGGTCAACAACCTGGAGCTGGCGATCCTCAACCTGACCATGACCAACACCCGCACGGTGATGGGCTCGATGGACCTGGACGAACTGCTGTCCCAGCGCGACCAGATCAACGCCCGCCTGCTCGGCGTGGTGGACGAAGCGACCAGCCCCTGGGGGGTCAAGGTGACGCGCATCGAGATCCGCGACATCCAGCCGCCGCGCGACCTCGTGGACAGCATGGCCCGCCAGATGAAGGCGGAGCGCGACCGCCGCGCCTCCATCCTGGAAGCGGAGGGCCAGCGCCAAGCGGCCATTCTGCGGGCGGAGGGCGCCAAGCAGGCCGCCATCCTCCAGGCCGAGGGCCGGCGCGAGGCCGCCTTCCGCGACGCCGAGGCGCGCGAGCGCTCCGCCCAGGCCGAAGCCGAGGCCACCCGGCTGGTCTCCGACGCCATCGCCGGGGGCAACGTCCAGGCCATCAACTACTTCGTCGCCCAGCGCTATGTGGACGCCCTGACCGCGGTGGCCGCCGCCCCGAACCAGAAGGTGCTGTTCATGCCGCTGGAGGCCGCCAACGTGATCGGCGCCATCGGCGGCATTGCGGAGATCGCCCGCGAAGCCTTCCCGAACCGCCCCCCGAATCCGCCGGCCGCCGCCCCGCCGCCGCAGCAGCGCGGCCCCTGGAATCGTGGCGAGCCGAACAGGCGCGATGCGCCGGTGCCGCCGGAGTCGTAGGATTGGGCGAAACCCCGAAAGCGGACCCGCGATGATCGAATTCTGGCACTGGTGGGTTCTGGCCGTGCTGCTGGGCGCGCTGGAAACGGTGGCGCCGGGAGCGGCCTTCCTCTGGCTGGGTGGCGCCGCCGCGTTGGTCGGCTTCGTGCTTCTGGCCTGGCCGTCCCTGCCGTGGGAGCATCAGGGGCTTCTGTTCGCCCTGCTCGCCATCGCCGCGCTGGTGGGAACCCGCTTCCTGTCCCGCGCGTCAGCGCATACGACGCACACGCCGCATCTGAACCGCCGGACGGCGCAATACATCGGGACGCTGCACACGCTGGACGGCCCCATCGTCAACGGGCGGGGCCGGGCGCAGATCGGCGACGGGCTTTGGACCGTCGAGGGGCCCGACCTCCCCGCCGGAACCCGTGTCCGCATCGTCGGCGCCGAGGGCACTCTGCTGAAGGTGGAGAAGGCCTAGGCGCCAGCCGAAGCGGCGCGTCGGGGCTTGGGCCAGATCATGTTGGATTTGTTCGGCGTGGCGCTCCAGACGCCGCGCCAGGGCGTCCAAGCTGCCGTCGCCGGTGGCCGCCGCGCGCTCCGCCGCCTGTCGGCTGAAGGCCTCCAGTTCCCGCGCCATCGCGCGGTAATCGGGAGCGCCGCCTCTCGATCCGGAAGTGCCGTCCATGGCCCCGCCATGCTGCATTGCCACAAATTACGAGGGTATGCTGGCACAGCGTGGACGCGTCTGGAATCGGGCTTACGGCGGGTCCGGCTTCTCTTTCGGCACAGCGGAATCGGCCGCCCGGCCCTTCAGCCTATGCTTTTCCGCAGAGCGGATTCGTCAGTCGATCAGCTCGTCCAGGGTCGCCCGGACGACCTGCACGATCTCCCCGCCATAGTGGCTGACATCCAAGTCACGCGCGCCGACGATGATGGACAGTTCGCGCTCCGTCGTGGGGGCGAAGCGGGCGATTTCCGGCACCAGTTCGTCTGCCAGGATGGCGTCGCGCGACACCCCTTCCCCGGCCGCCTTGCGGTCCCGCCAACCGGTGAGGGCGGCGTTGATCGCAGCCTCGATCTGGAGGGATTCCTCCTTGCGCTTCAGGTCCTTGTAAAGGACGAGGACACGCCAGCCGCCATCGGCGTAGGCGGTGTCGATGCGCTGCACCTCGACCGTGCGCAGGAAGGAGGAGAGGTGCCCCTGGGCCTCGTCCGCGCTCGCGTCGGGGATCGTGAAGGTGCGGATTTCGGTGCTCATCCTGTGCCTCGATGCGTGCCTCGCCTTTCGCGCGAGACTACACGAAAGCGCCCGTATCCGGCTACTCCGGCACGATCCGGACGGATGCCCCCTTCGTCATAGGAAAACATGGCGGCATACGGGACCCTGCTCCCTCCCGGACTGTTTGTGTCATCGGACACCGCGCGTCGCCGGGCGCAACGCTGGGAGGAGCAGAGGGACCATGACCGGGCCTGTTGAACCGCAAAGAAACCGGACGGACCAAACCGGCCCGCAAGCGAAGCCGCGGCGGTTGTGGATCACCCTTCTGGCGGTGATCCCCGCCCTGTTCGCGGCCGGGACGGCGGGGGCCTTCTGGACCGGCTACAGCCTCCACGACCGGCCCTTCGCCTGGTACAACAGCAACCGCATCGCCGCGACGGCGGAGCGGGCGGCGCGGAACCTGTCCCCGACCGTGGTGGTGGCGCTCGGCGACTCGGCGCTGCGCCACGCCACCCTGGACGAACCCGGCATGGCCGCGCTGGCGGCGAAGCACGGGATGGAAAGCCTGCATTTCCTGCGCATCGTTCATGACCACGCCCGGATCGAGGACTTCGAACCGCTGCTGGGCGACGTGCTGAAGCTCAAGCCGGCTCTGGTCCTTCTGGACGTGGACCTGCTGTTCGCCGAACGCGGCGACTTCGCCGGCCTGCGCCGCTACGGCTCGCACCTGACCGAGGTGGCGATGCTCGGTCGCTCCTACCTGCCCGACCAGAGCGCCCTGCAATACGCCAAGCCGTGCCACGCCGTCGGCCCGCAGGGCTGGACCGCCACCGCCGCCAGCCGTTGGGTTGAGGCCCGCGACGCCGCCGTCCAGATGAACGAGGGCTCGCCCGCTTTCGAACGGGTGCGCCGCTTCGCCGATCAGGCGCGTGCCGCCGGCGTCGGGATCGCCCTGTTGCTTCCACCCCGCCCGGCGGCGGTGGAGGAAAGGCTGTACGGCGCGGGCAACGGCTACCGGCCGGCCGCGCTCGACCGGCTGAGCGGGCAAGCCGACCTGCCGCTCTGGCGTTTCCCCGACTCGGCGCTTCCCAAGCCGGCCAAGGCGTCGGCCTTCTGCCGCAACGGCATGCTGGGGCCTGAGGGCCGCGATGCCTATTCGGCATGGCTCGTCGGCGGAATCGCCGAACGTCTGTCGCATCCACGGGTGGAGGAGGCCGCGCTGCAATGAAGTCCGCCCATTTCAGCCGGATAACGCCGCGCTGACACGGCAGCGTCATCAAAGTGCAATTCCCGAGGCCCTAGAATGCGCCCGCATCCTCGCCGGTCCGACCGACGGGGGATTGCGCCTCTCTTCGGCCACGGGTGAACCACAGATGAGCGCCGCCATGGATTTCTCCGTCCGCGAGGCCCCGGCCAGCACCGAAATCGTGCTGAGCGGGCGCATGACCTTTGCCGACCACGACACCTTCCGCGACGTCATCGCCACCTTCGAACGGCCGGCGGGGCACCGGGTGGTCTTCGACCTGTCGCGGCTCGACTTCGTCGACTCCTCCGGCCTCGGCATGTTCATCATCGCCCGCGACACCGCGCAGCGGCGCAATCTGGACTTCGCGATCCGCGGCGCCCGCGACGAGGTGCGGCGCCTGATCACGATCGCCAAGTTCCACACCATGTTCAACATCGCCGACTGACGCGGCGGGAACGGACGCGATGGGGCACGCCCGCACCATGACGGTACCGCCCGGCACGGACGACGCCGCTCCGCCGCGCCCCGCCCGCCCCGGCGCGTCGGTCTACGGGATGGAACTGGGCATCCCGCTCGGCGGCTGCCGGGTGCTGATCGCCGACGACAGCGCCTTCAACCGCCGGACGTTGACCCGCTTCCTGCAATGGGCCGGCATCACCCAGGTCGCCTTCGCCTCCTCCGCGGACGAGGTGATGGAGCGGCTGGAGAGCTTCGCGCCCGACCTGCTGCTGCTCGACGCGGCCATGCCGCGGATGGACGGCATCGGCGTCTGCCGCAGCCTGCGCGGCGACCCGCGCTGGCGCGACCTGCCGATCCTCATGCAGAGCGCGCTGCACTCCGACCAGATGAGGACGGTCTGCTTCAGCGCCGGGGCGACCGACCTGATCGCCAAGCCGATCAACCCCGGCGAGTGCATCGCCCGCGTGCGCTATCACCTGGAGCGCCGGTCCATGGTGCAGGAGCTGCGCGCCTTCCACGAGCGGGTGGAGCGCGACCTGCGGCAAGCCCGCGCCATGCAGCTCGCCCTGGTCCCGGAGCCGGCGGAGTTGGCCACCCTCGCCGAGCGGAACGGGCTGACGGTGGATTCGGTCTTCCGCGCGTCGGACGAGATCGGCGGCGACTTCTGGACGGCCTTCGCGTTCGACGGGACCCGCGTCGGGATCTTCGCCGCCGACCTGTCGGGCCACGGCATCGCCGCGGCGATCAACGCCTTCCGCCTGCACACGCTGCTCACCCGCACCCCGCCGGAGGAGTTGCGCGACCCCGCCGGCCTGCTGCGCCAACTGAACGGGCGGCTGTGCGAGATCCTGCCACTGGGCCAGTTCGCCACCGCCTTCTACGGGGTGATCGACCGCGCCGACGACACGCTGCTCTACGCCGCCGCCGCGTCGCCCAGCCCCCTCCTGGCGACCAACTTCGGCGTCCAGCCGCTGGACGCGTCCGGCCCGCTCCTCGGCGCCTTCCCGGACTCGGCCTACACGAACCGGCGCGTTCCACTGCGGCGCGGCGACAGCCTGTTCCTCTATTCCGACGGGCTGAGCGAAGCCCGGAACGCCGAGGGCGCCATGCTGGGCGAGGACGGCCTGCTCCGTCTGGCCGAGCGCGCGGCGGCGGACGCCCCCGAGCGCCCCCTGCCCGCCCTGATGGCCCACCACGCCGCACTTCATGGCGAACGGTTGAACGACGACGTGACCGCGCTCTGGATCACCCGCCGCTGACGCGCTGCAGCAATTTATCCATTGGCCCCATACCCTTATTCGAGTTATGGATATTGCTGCGTCGGGCGACGTGTAACAGGAGACGGAACGGATATGGCTTCGATCATGATCAAGAAGGCCGGCGAGGGCCTGATTTCCCAGGCTCACCGCAACGCCGACGTTGGCCCGACCAGCGGCAGCTCGGTCGTGTACGAGATTCTCAACGTGCCGGCGGGCGTGTCGGTGGACGACATCATCGCCGCCTTCAAGACCTTCAAGCCGGCGGACAAGAAGTACGAGTACGACTACGCCGACCTGTCCAAGTAAGGCGCTCGTTCGCCCTTCCCGCGGTTCCCGCAAGGGCGGAAACCGCGGGAAACGGCCTTTACCCCTTCTTGGGGAAGCGCTCGATCCAGCGCTCCAGTTCCGCCACATGCTCCGCCTCCTCCGAGGCGAACTCCTCGGCCATCATGCGGACCTCCGGGTCCGTGGTGGAGGCCGCCACGTCGGCGTAGAAGGCGTGCCCGCGCTTTTCGCTGTCGAGCGCCAGCTCCAGCGCGTACTCCACCGTCATCAGATAATGCGAGCCTTCCATGGAGGCCGCTTCCGGGCTCTCGTCGTCCGGCCACTGGAAGTCCTCGGGGGCGAGCACCGGCACGTCGCGGAAGGCGGAGCGCTTGCGGGCGTCCGCCAGATGCAGGCGCGAGAACTCGGCCATCTTGGCGAAGAAGGCCGCGACGTCCGCGTTGCCGTAGGTCTTCATGGCCTCCGACAGGTCGGCGAAACGGTTGGCGGCGTCCTCCTCCAGCGCGCAGGCGTGGGCGAGGAACAGGGCGGGGTCGTGAATGTTGGCCATAGGGTCCCGAGATCGTTAAGTCACAAATGGATTGTGGTTATTTGAACCATAACGCCTTGTTGCGAAAGGTTCTCGGATCGCTGGCCGGTTGCGGGCTTCTGCGACACTTTGACACGCCCTCGACGATCTGCATCCGGAGGCGCAGCCCTCGCTCCGACGGCGAAGGGCGGGCAACATGAAACCTCTGCAATGATCGCCAAGAAACGCCGCCGCGCGCTTGACCGGCTTCAATTCCAGGAATAGATCAGCACCAACGTCACCGCATGATTGGCGGGCGTCCGGACGCGCGGTCCGGTCCCGCGCCGAGAAAGCAAGAGATGGACAGCCACAGTCGTCGACCCCGACCAATCTTCGGTACTCTGCCGATCCTGGGCTGACCTTTTCGCAGGTTCGCCACGGCCGGCCGCGATGCCGACAGCCGCACAGGTGAACCATGGTGACGTCTTCCATCACCATTCCGATGCCGTTCCGCGCGCCTTTACCGCCGCCAGCGCCGGGCTGACCGCCATCCTCCCCCTTTGACGCCCGCCAGACGCCGCACGGCGTCGGGTGCCTGCACACGCCGATTGCGCATGCCCAACGCGACCGGACTCCGATCCGGCCGCAGGATGGAGGGGCCATGGTCTGGACCCAGACAAGCGTTTCCGTGAAAACGGCGACCGCCACGCCCAACCGCTGGGACCTCGTAGCCCTGCCGCTGGTCGTCGGCCTGCTCGCCCTGGCCGCCGTCGGCGGTCACCAGATGGCGGCACCGCTGGCGAGCCTCGACGCGCCGGCCGTCTCGCTCGACCCCTGGAACCTGCCGGACTATGCGCTGCGCTCGACGCTGCGCATGCTGGCGGCGATGGCGGCCTCGCTGCTCTTCACCTTCACCTACGCCACGCTGGCGGCGAAGAGCCACCGGGCCGGCATGGTGCTGATCCCGGTGCTGGACGTGCTCCAATCGGTGCCGGTGCTCGGCTACATTTCCTTCACCGTGGTCTTCTTCCTGTCGCTGTTCCCTGGCAGCGTGCTGGGCGCCGAATGCGCGGCGATCTTCGCCATCTTCACCAGCCAGGCCTGGAACATGACCTTCAGCGTCTACCAGTCGCTGCGCTCGGTGCCGCGCGACCTGGACGAGGCGGCGACCAGCTTCCGCTTCTCCGGCTGGCAGCGCTTCTGGCGGTTGGAGGCACCCTTCGCCATGCCGGGGCTGGTCTGGAACATGATGATGTCGATGTCCGGCGGCTGGTTCTTCGTCGTCGCGTCGGAGGCGATCACCGTCGGCGACCACACCGTCACGCTGCCCGGCATTGGCTCCTATTTGGCCGAGGCCATCGCGCAGAAGGACCTCGGCGCCGTCGGCTGGGCGGTGCTGGCGATGCTGGCGGTCATCCTGCTCTACGACCAGTTCCTGTTCCGCCCGCTGGTCGCCTGGGCCGACAAGTTCCGCTTCGAGCAGACCGGCGCGCAGGAGGCGCCCGAGTCCTGGGTGCTTCGGCTGTTCCAGCGCACCCGCGTCTGCCGCTCGCTGCTGGCGCCGGTCGAATCTCTGCTTGGCCGGGTAGGGTGGCTGCGCCTGTCACCCCTCTCCGCCCTGACTGACGCCCTGCCTCCGGCGCTGCGCCGCCGGGTCGCCGGCCCGCCCTCCCCCGCGCTCGAACGCACGCTCGACCGGGTGTGGTACGCGGTCGTCGCGGTGGCGGCGCTCGCCCTGGGCTGGACCATGTTGCGGTTCATCACCAGCGGCGCCGGCTGGGGCGACGTCGGGACCGTGCTGCTGCTCGGGGCGGCGACGCTGCTGCGCGTCATGGTGCTGATCGCCATCGCCTCGCTCGTCTGGGTGCCGCTCGGCGTGCTGATCGGGCTGCGCCCGCGCCTCGCCGAGGCGGTGCAGCCGCTGGCGCAGTTCCTGGCCGCCTTTCCGGCCAACCTGCTGTTCCCGGTCGCCGTCGTCACCATCCTGCGCTTCGACCTGAACCCGGACGTCTGGCTCAGCCCGCTGATGATCCTGGGCACGCAGTGGTACATCCTGTTCAACGTCGTCGCCGGGACCGCCGCCTTCCCCAGCGACCTCAAGGAGGCGGCCTCCAGCTTCCGCATCCGCGGCTGGCAGTGGTGGCGCGACGTCATGCTGCCCGGCGTCTTCCCCTACTACCTGACCGGCGCCGTGACCGCGGCGGGAGGCTCGTGGAACGCCAGCATCGTCGCCGAGGCGGTGCGCTGGGGCGACGCCGAGGTCACCGCGCACGGGCTGGGCAGCTACATCGCCCAGGCAACCGCCGCCGGGGACTACCCGCGCATCGTGCTCGGCATCGCCGTGATGTCCCTGTTCGTCACCCTGCTCAACCGGCTGCTCTGGCGTCCGCTCTACGGCTACGCCGAACGCCGCCTGCGCCTTGCCTGACAGAGGCCGTACCATGATGACGCAGACCATGATGACGCAAATCACGATGACCCAGCCCACGGCGACGCAAACCACCGCCCTCTTCGAACTCCACGGCGTCCGGCAGGCCTACCGCAAGCCGTCCGGCCAGCAGTATGTCGTGCTCGACGGTGTGGACCTGACGCTGCGCGACGGCGAGATCGTCGGGCTGCTCGGCCGCTCCGGCTCGGGCAAGTCCACGCTGCTGCGCATCGTCGCCGGGCTGGCCCAGCCGACCTCCGGGCAAGTCCTGCACCACGGCGCGCCGGTGGCCGGGCCGACCGACGGGGTGGCGATGGTGTTCCAGTCCTTCGCGCTGTTCCCCTGGCTGACCGTCGAGGAGAATGTGCTGGCCGGGCTGAAGGCGCTGCGCGTTCCCGCGAACGAGGCGGCGGCGCGCGCCGAGGAGGCCATCGACCTGATCGGCCTGTCGGGCTTCGAGAGCGCCTATCCCAAGGAGCTGTCCGGCGGGATGCGCCAGCGCGTCGGCTTCGCCCGCGCGCTGGTGGTTCATCCGGAAATCCTGCTGATGGACGAGCCTTTCTCGGCGCTCGACGTGCTGACAGCGGAGACGCTGCGCACCGACCTGCTCGACCTGTGGATGGAGCGCAAGCTGCCGACCCGGTCGATCCTGATGGTCACCCACAACATCGAGGAGGCGGTGCTGATGTGCGACCGCATCCTCGTCTTTGCCTCCAACCCGGGCCGCGTCGCGGCGGAGATCCGGGTGGACATCCCGCACCCGCGCAACCGGCTGGCCCCGGACTTCCGCGATCTGGTCGACGACATCTACGGCCGGATGACCGCGCGCAAGCCGCTGAGCGCCCCGGCGGCGGCACCGGGGACAACGGCCGGGCGCCCGCGGCCGGTCTATGCCGAGCCGCTCCAGCACGTCTCGACGAACCTGCTGTCCGGCCTGATGGAGACGCTGGCCGCCCCGCCCTACCAGGGCAAGGCGGACCTGCCGCACCTCGCGGCGGCGCTGCGGCACGAGATCGACGACCTCTTCCCCATCGCCGAGACGCTCCAGATGCTCGGATTCGCCGAGGTGGCGGAGGGCGACATCCGGCTGACCGAACCGGGCCACCTGTTCGCCGAGGCCGGGATGGACGACCGCAAGGCGCTGTTCGCCGAGCATCTGGTCCATTTCGTGCCGCTCGCCGCGCACATCGACGCCGCCCTGGCGGAGCGCCCCGACCACCGCGTTCCCTACGCCCCGTTCGCCCGCGAGCTGGAAGCCTTCATGAGCGAGGACTACGCCGAGGAGACACTGAACGCCGTCACCGGCTGGGCCCGCTACGCCGAGCTGTTCACCCACGACACCGAGGCCGGGGTCTTCTGCCGGGAGGAGACCGAATAGCCGCCAACGCCCGGCGGAAGGCTTGACCGGGGCGCCCGCCGCTGCCAGGAACACGGGCGGCGCCCCTCTCCACCGGTTCACAGAACTCATGAGCATCCCGCCCCTTCCCATCGATCCCGTGCTTCCCGAGCTGCTGGCCGCGCTGGACGGACGCGGCGTGGCGGTGCTCCAGGCGCCGCCGGGGGCGGGCAAGACCACCCGCGTGCCGCTGGCCCTGCTCGACCGGCCCTGGCTGGCCGGGCGCAAGGTGATCGTGCTGGAGCCGCGGCGCTTGGCCGCCCGCGCCGCCGCCCGCCGCATGGCCGCGATGCTGGGGGAAAGCGTCGGCGAGACGGTCGGCTACCGCGTGCGGCTGGACACCAAAGTTGGGCCGAAGACCCGGATCGAGGTGGTGACCGACGGCCTGTTCCTGCGCCAGCTGCAGGAGGATCCCGAACTGCCGACGGTGGGCGCCGTGCTGTTCGACGAGTTCCACGAGCGCGGCATCGACAGCGATCTGGCGCTGGCCCTGGTGCAGGAGGCGCGCGGCGCGCTGCGCGACGACCTGCGGCTGGTGGTGATGTCGGCGACGCTGGACGGCGCGCCCGTCGCCGCCCTGTTGGGCGACGCCCCGATGGTGACCAGCGAGGGCCGCGCCTTCCCGGTGGAGACCCGCCACCTCGACGCCCCCGGCACCAACACCCGTATTGAAGACGCCGTGGCCGCCGCCGTCCGCCGCGCCCTGCGCGAGGAGAGCGGCAACGCGCTGGTCTTCCTGCCCGGCGCCGGGGAGATCCGGCGGGTGCAGAGCCTTCTGGAGAGCGGGGACCTCGGCCCCGGCACGGTGATCGCCCCGCTCTACGGCGACCTGACGGCGGACGCCCAGGACCGCGCCATCGCCCCCAGCCCGCCGGGCACGCGCAAGATCGTGCTCGCCACCCCCATCGCCGAGACCAGCCTGACCATCGAGGGCATCCGCATCGTCGTGGACGGCGGGCTGATGCGCGTCCCCCGCTTCGACCCGCGCAGCGGCATGACGCGGCTGGTCACCGCCAAGGTCTCCCAGGCGTCGGCGGAGCAGCGGCGGGGCCGCGCCGGCCGGCTGGAGCCCGGCGTCTGCTACCGCCTTTGGCCGGAGCCGTCGCACAAGGCGCTGGCCCCCTTCACCCCGCCCGAGATCATGGACGCCGATCTCGCCCCGCTGGCGTTGGAGCTGGCGGTGTGGGGAGTCGCCGACCCGGCGTCGCTGGCGTGGCTCGACCCGCCGCCCGCCGCCGCCATGGCCCAGGCGCGGGAGCTGCTGCGCGAGCTGGGGGCGCTGGACGCCGGCGGCGGCATCACCGCCCACGGCCGCCGCATGGCCGGCTTCGGCGTGCATCCTCGGCTGGCCCACATGATGCTGAAGGGCAAGGCGATGGGGCTGGGCGCGCTCGCTTGCGAGGTCGCCGCCCTGCTCGGCGAGCGCGACATTGTCCGCGCCCAGCCGGGCTTCCGCGACGCCGATCTGCGGCTGCGCGTGGAGTTGCTGCGCGGGCTCGACGATGAGGGCCGGGTGCGCGGCGCCGGGCGTGGCCTGACCGTGGAGCGCGGCGGCGCCCAGCAGGCGTTGAAGCAGGCCCGGAACTGGAAGCGGCAGTTGGGCGTGAAGGGCAATGGTGGCGACCTGGGCGCCACCGGCCTGCTGGTCGCCCTGGCCTACCCCGACCGCATCGGCCAGCGCCGTCCCGGCGGAAACACAGGTGGAGCCGCCGCCCAGTACCGGCTGTCCAACGGGCGCGGCGCCTATTTCCAGGACGCCGAGCCGCTGAGCGCCGAGGACTGGCTGGCCGTTGCCGACCTGGACGGGGCCGCCCGCGAATCGCGCATCTTCCTGGCCGCCCCGCTCACCCTGGCCGAGCTGGAGGAGGCCTTCGCCGAGCACATCCGCAGCGAGACCCTAGTCGCCTGGGACGGGCGTGAGCAGACGGTGCTGGCACGCCGCCGCCGCATGCTGTTCGCCCTGGCGCTGGAGGACAAGCGCCTGCCCAACCCGCCCGCCGAGGCCATCGCCGCCGCCATGCTGGAGGGCATCCGGGAGATGGGGCTGACCGCCCTGCCCTGGACCGACGAGTTGCGCAAGTGGCAGACGCGCGTCCTGTTCCTGCGCCGCCGGGAGGGCGAGGAGTGGCCGGACGTCTCCGACGCCGCCCTGCTGGAGACGATGAAGGACTGGCTAGCGCCCTTCCTGAACGGCGCCGCGCGCCGCGCGCATCTCGACCGGGTGGAGCTGGGCAACGCGCTGCGTGGGTTGCTGCCCTGGGCGATGCAGCAGCGGCTGGACAAGGAGGCGCCGACCCATGTCGAGGTGCCCAGCGGTTCCCGCATCCCCATCGATTACAGCGGGGACGAGCCGGTGCTGGCCGTCCGGCTGCAGGAGATGTTCGGGCTGGCCGAGACGCCGCGCATCGCCGGCGGCCGGGTGCCGCTGCTGCTGCATCTGCTGTCCCCGGCCCGCCGCCCGGTGCAGGTGACCCGCGACCTCGCCAGCTTCTGGGCCAACGCCTACAAGGCGGTGAAGGCCGACCTCAAAGGGCAGTATCCCAAGCATTATTGGCCCGACAACCCGCTGGAGGCCGAACCCACGGCGCGGGCGAAACCACGCGGACGGTAACAGGGAGGCGGAAGAGCATGGCGATCATCGGGGTGATGGGGTCGGGGCAGGAGGAATGGGCGGACTACGCGGAGCCGCTCGGCGCGTGGATCGCCGAGGCCGGGCACGACCTGCTGACCGGCGGCGGCGGCGGGGTGATGCGGTCGGCCGCGCGGGCCTTCCACGGCACGCCGGGGCGCCGGGGCCGCTCCATCGGCATCCTGCCGTCCGAGCCCGACCCGGTCCGCGGCCATGCGCCCCTGCCCGGCTACCCCAACCCCTACATCGACCTGCCCATCCTGACGCCCTTCGCGCGCAAGCCGGCCGGCGCGCCGCCGACGGAGCTGAGCCGCAACCACATCAACATCCTGACCAGCGACGTGATCGTCGTCCTGCCGGGCCGCCACGGGACGCTCGACGAGGTCCGGCTGGCCCTGCGCTTCGGAAAGCCGATGATCGGTTTCGGACCGGAGCTTGACTTTCGGGCCATGCCCGCCGAATTGCGGACAACCGGCGACTTCGGAACGGTCACGGCCTTCATCGCGGACGCCCTGTCCCGCCGCTGACCCTCCGTTCCCGAAGGGCGCCACCTGTGGCAGGATGGCGGGCATGGATGCGCAAGGGATTCTCGACCTCAGCCGCTGGATCGCGGAGGCCGGGCTGCGGGGGGTGCCGGAGACGGACCTCATCGGCGGCTTCTGCGAACGGCTGGTCGCGGCGGGCGTGCCGCTGACCCGGACGGTGGTCGGGGCGGACACGCTGCACCCGACCATCGCCGGCCATGTCGTCACCTGGGACAGCAGCGGGCGCAACGCCGCCGAGGTGCGCCGGACCGAGTATGGCGGCGACGGCAGCGATCCCGACATCGACGAGAAATGGCTGCGCAGCCCCTTCCACCGGCTCTACACCTCCGGCGAGACGATGCTGCGCCTGCGGCTGACCGACGGCACGGAGGGCGGCGAGTTCCCGATCGTCGACGAGCTCCGGGCGCAGGGCGCCACCGACTACATGGCCATCGTCAACCGCCTGGGCCCCCGCGCCGCCATCGGCGAGCTGGACTGTATCTTCTCCTCCTGGGTGTCGCACCATCCCGACGGCTTCAGCGACGCCCAGCGCGACGCCCTGCTCACCCTCACCGGCAGTCTGGCGCTGGCGCTGCGCGGCCACGCCATGGCGCACATCGCCAACACGCTGGCCGAGACCTATCTGGGACGGGACGCCGGCCACCGGGTGCTGCGCGGCCACATCCGCCGCGGTGTCGCGGAGGAGCTGGACGCCGTGCTGTGGTTCAGCGACCTCCAGGGCTTCACCCGCATCACCGACACCGCGGCCCCGGAAACCATCCTGCCGCTGCTAAACGACTACGCGGAACTGGTGGTGACGGCCATCCACCGGCACCGCGGGCAGGTGCTGAAATTCATCGGTGACGGCATCCTGGCGGTCTTCGACCGTTCCAGCGCCGAGGACGCCTGCCGCGCCGCCCTCGACGCGGCGGAGGAAGCGCGGGAGCGCTGCAAGGAGCTGAACGCCCGCCGCTCCGCCGCCGGGCTGCCGGTGACGCGCTTCTATCTGGGGCTGCACCAGGGAAAGGTGTTCTACGGCAACATCGGCGGGGTGGACCGGCTGGACTTCACCGTGGTCGGCCCGGCGGTGAACGAGGCCAGCCGCATCGCCGCCATGTGCCGGTCGCTCGACCAGGACATCCTGCTGTCCTCCGCCTTCACCGAGTCCGCTCCGGAATGCCGGGAGCGGCTGATCTCGGTCGGGCGTTACCTACTGCGCGGGGTGGGGCGCCCGCAGGAGCTGTACACGCTGGACCCGGAGGCGGGGCAAGCGAACCGTTGAGCGTCAGACCCATCTTGAAGACCACGGGTCAGCTGTATATCCGTTCCGGGTTGTCGGTTCGCCCGGAAAGCCCACGCCATGAGTCTCGTCCACCGCGCCGGTCGGCACGTCGTGCCGCTGTTCGTCGGCCTCGCCCTGCTGTTCGGCGGCCTTCTCATCCTGACCGTGCCGCCCTTCGGTGGATCGGACGAGCTGTATCATTGGTTTCGCATCCAGCAGATCGCCGACGGGACGCTGCTGGCCGAGCGGCGCGGCGACAACGATTGGGGAGGGCCGGTCGACGCCGCTGCGGTCGCGTTCGACCTCGCCCTGTTCGGGGAAATCGCCATCGACAAGACTCCCCTGTCCGCCGCCGAAGTCGCCCGGCTGGCGGCGGAACTGGACCGGCAACCGGCCGCGACGGTCGATCTCGGCTTTGCCAGCACCGCCAGCTTTCCTCCGCTGGCCTATGCCCCGTCGAGCGCCGGGCTTTGGCTGGCTCGGGCACTCGGCGGCGATCCGCTCGCTCAGTTCCTGGCGGCCCGCGCGGGGAATCTGCTGGCTTACGGAATGACCATGGGCGCGGTGATTGGGCTGCTTCCCGCCGGGCGCCTCGCCCTGACCGCGCTGGCCCTGTCGCCGGTCGCGCTTCACCAAGCGGCGTCGCTGAGCGCGGATCCGCTCAATTTGACCATTCCGCTCCTGCTCGCCGCCGCGCTGTGGTCGACACGGCGCGCGGCCGGCCCGATCTCCATTGGCAGGAGGACGGGAATCGCCGTTCTGTGCATGGCTCTGGCTGGCCTGAAGCCGTTGTCCCCCATTTTTGCGCTGCTTCTGATCCTGCTGCCGGGCGACCACATGGGCGGAGCCCGGAACAAGGCGCTTTACGGTGGGCTTCTGGCGGCCGTGACGGTCGCTCTCAGCATCGCTTGGCAAGCGGCCCATCCCTTCCAGCCCGGCCTGTTCTGGGGGATCAGCACGGATCGTCCCACGGCGGTGCTCGCCGCCCTTGCCGCGGCTCCGGCGCACGCGCTCGGCGTGGCCTGGAGCAGCCTCGCCTCGCTGTCCGTCATCCTGCCGATGGACGGGTATTTCCGGATCGGTGGCCACGCGGCCCCCTACGTTTTCCCGCCGGGCCTGTCGCTGCCGCCAATGACGGTCGCCGATGCCGAAACGGCCATGGCCGGCGGACGGGCGTTGGTCCTGTTGATTCCGGCCCTCTCCGTCTGGAGCGCTCTCGTCATCCTGGCCGCCCTCGACGGGCGCGAGGCTCCCGACCGGCGCGGGGCCGGGGTGCTGGGGACGGTCGCCCTGCTGTTCAGCGCCCTGCTGTTCGCCGCCTTCTGGCTGGCTTACACGCCGATCGCCTCGCCGATGATCCTGGGATTGCAGGGACGCTACTTCCTGCTGCCGGCAGCCCTGGCGTTGATGGCCGTGTCCATCGCCTCACGCCCGCGAGCCGGATGGGCGGTCACGCTTCGCGGAGCGCTGTTCGGCGCTCTGCTGGCCGCGAACGCGGCGGTGATCCTCTGGTCGGCGGCCTATTACCACACGCTGTGGGATTGGACGGCGCTCCTCTAGGCGCACCGTCCAATCCTTTCCACCCTCACCCCCCGATGCCGCTCGGCGCGGTGACGGCGTGCTCCTTCAGGATGGCGTCGGACAGGGCCGACACCTCGACGAGCTGGACCTCGTAGCCCCACAGGTTGGCGATGTGGCGCAGCACCGCCTTGGCGTCGCTCTCGTCCAGCAGCACGCCGTTGGTCACGCGGTGGTGCAGGATCAGCTTGCGGTCGCCGGCCAGATCGACGTCGACGATCTGGATGTCCGGCTCCAGGAAGCCCAGGTCGTACTGCCGCGCCAGCAGCTTGCGGATGCCGCGGTAGCCGCGCTCGTTGTGGATGTTCTCGACCAGCAGATAGGGGTCCTCCGCGTCGTCGCGCACGCTGAACATCTTGAATTTCCGCATCAGGTGCGGGCTGAGATACTGGAGCACGAAGCTCTCGTCGCGGAAGTTGGCCCAGGCGTCGCGCAGCGCGCCCATGCCGTCGCCCCGCCCGGCGAGGTCGGGGAACCAGTAGCGGTCCTCGTCCGTCGGGGTCTCGGCGATGCGCTGGATGTCCTGCATCATCGCGAAGCCGAGCGCGTAGGGGTTGATGCCCGAGAAGCGCTGGTCGTCGAACTCCGGCTGGAACACCACCGAGGTGTGCGAATGCAGGAATTCCAGCATCGCGCCTTCGCTGATCATCCCCCGCCGGTGCATCTCGTTCAGGATGGTGTAGTGGGTGTAGGTCGCACACCCCTCGTTCATCAGCTTGGTCTGCTTCTGCGGGTAGAAATACTGCGCCATGTGGCGGACGATGCGAAGAATCTCGCGCTGCCAATGCTCGAGCCGCGGCGCCTTCTTCTCCAGGAAATAGAGCAGGTTTTCTTCGGGCAGGCCGAGCAGCTTCTTGCGCTCCGACACCGACTTGGACGGGCGGTTGCCGCCGATGGCGACCTTCGGCACGGTGCGCCACAGGTCGTTGAAGGTCTGCTCCTGGTACTCCTGCCGCTCCCGCTCGCGCTTCTGCTCCAGCCGCAGGTCGAGGCTGCGCTTCTTCGGGTACTTGTGCACGCCCTGGTTCATCAGCGCGTGGGCGGCGTCGAGCACCCGCTCCACCGCGTGGTGGCCGTAACGGTCCTCGCACTGGGCGATGTAGGACTTGGCGAATTCCAGATAGTCGAGGATGCCCTCGGCGTCCGTCCACTGCTGGAAGAGCTGGTTGTTCTTGAAGAAGTGGTTGTGGCCGAAGGCGGCGTGGGCGATCACCAGCGTCTGCATCGTCATGGTGTTCTCTTCCATGATGTAGCTGATGCAGGGGCTGGAGTTGATGACGATCTCGTAGGCGAGGCCGCGGTAGCCCTTGCGGTAGAGCATCTCGTCGCGAGCGAAATGCTTGCCGAAGGACCAGTGCTTGTACATCAGCGGCATGCCGATGGACGAATAGGCGTCGAGCATCTGCTCGGCGGTGATGACCTCGATCTGGTTGGGATAGACGTTGAGGCCCATGTCCTTCAGGGCGATGTCCTCGATGGCGTCGTAGACGCGCTTGATCTGGTCGTAATCCCAGTCCGCCCCGTCGTAGAGCAGGCTGTCGGGCTTGTCGATCACAGCGCTCATGCCTCACATCCTCTCAAACTCTGCGGGGTGTTGGCCCCGATTCTTGGTGCGGCGTCTCGGTGGCGGGCATTGCCCCCTCCCTAGCCCTCCCCCGCTACGCGGTGGAGGGAACCGGCCCCCTCTCCCGCGCCAGCGGGGGAGGGTTGGGGAGGGGGCCGGAAATCAGGCTCCCGCCTTTTCGCGGGCAAACAAATCGCGGAAGACCGGGAAAATCTCCCGACGGGAGCGGACGCGGCGCATGGCGATCGGCAAATCCGGCCCCTGGACCGTCTTGTAGGTCCGCCACAGCTCCGTCTCGCGGCCCAGCGCCGACAGGCCCATGTTGTGCTCCGCCGCCACCTCGATGTAGGCGAAGTACTGGCACAGCGGCAGGATACCGTCCCGCAGCAGACCCGCCGACCGCGCGTTGTCCGACGACATGTTGTCGCCGTCCGACGCCTGGGCGGCGTAGATGTTCCACTCGTTCTCCGGATAGCGCTCCTTGACGATGCGCTGCATCTCCTCCAGCGCCGTGGACACCACGGTGCCGCCGGTCTCGGTGGAGTAGAAGAACGTGTCCTCATCCACCTCCTTGGCCTCGTGGGTGTGGCGGATGAAGACGATGTCCACCGAGCGGTAGCGCCGCTTCAGGAACAGGAACAGCAGCATGAAGAAGCGCTTGGCGAGATCCTTCATGTGCTCGGTCATCGAGCCGGAGACGTCCATCAGGCAGAACATAACCGCCTGCGCGATGGGCTTCGGCACCGTCTCGAACCGGTTGTAGCGGACGTCGATCGGGTCGATGAAGGGGATGCGCTTGGAGCGGAGATAGTGCCGCTCCAATTGATCGCGCATCTCCCGCAGCTTCTCAGGATCCTCGCCGCGGTCCTCCGCTTCGCGCAGAAGAGCCTCAAGCTCCAGCATGTCCGCCGGCTTGGGGCGCTTCAGCGCGATGCGCCGGCTGAGGCTGTTGCGCATGGTGCGGACGAGGTTCAGGTTGGCCGGCGAACCGGTCACCGAATAGCCCGCCCGCGTCAGCGAGTGGGACTCCGTCTGCTTGACCTTCTGCTTGACGAGATCGGGAAGCTCCAGGTCCTCCAGGAAGATGTCCAGGAACTCCTCGCGGGACAGGACGAAGCGGAAATCGTCGTCGCCCTCCCCGTCCGGACTGCCTTCGTTGCCGCCGCGACCGCCGCCGCTCTCGGGCCGCGCGATGGTGTCTCCCTCCACATACTCCTTGTTGCCCGGCACGACGTAGTCGCGCACGCCGCCGGCGCCGGAGCGGTGGAAGGAGGGCTCCCGCACGCCGCCGGTCGAGATGGTCACCTTCTCGCCGTTTTCGATGTCCTGGATGCCACGCTTGCCGGAGGCATCCCGCACCGCCTTCACCACCTGCTCCTTGGCACGGCGCAGGAAACGCTGGCGGTTGGCCAGGCTCTTGCCTTGCGGATTCAGGCGACGGTCGATGATGTTCATCAAGGGGGAGCCCCTCCTACCCGTTCACGCTCGTGTGGCGAAGCGGGCCGTCAGCCGGCCTGCTTCACGCGCATGTACCACTCGACCAACCGGCGGACCTGCCGCTCGGTGTAGCCGCGCGACATCATGCGCGACACGAACTCGTTGTGCTTCTTCTCGGTCTCGCCGTCCTTCTTGGACCCGAAGCTGATGACCGGAAGCAGATCCTCCACCTGGGAGAACATGCGTTTCTCGATCACCTCACGGATTTTCTCGTAGGACGTCCAGGAGGGGTTGCGCCCGGCGTTCGCCGCCCGCGCGCGCAGCGCGAACTTGACGACCTCGTTGCGGAAGTCCTTCGGGTTGGCGATCCCGGCAGGCTTCTCGATCTTGGTCAGCTCCTGGTTCAGAAGCTCGCGGTTCATCAGCTGGCCGGTGTCCGGGTCCTTGAAGTCCTGGTCCTCGATCCACGCGTCGGCGTAATCCACATAGCGGTCGAACAGGTTCTGCCCGTAGTCGCTGTAGGATTCCAGATACGCCTTCTGGATCTCGTTCCCGATGAACTCCGCGTAGCGCGGCGCCATCTCGGCCTTGATGAACTCGATGTATTTCTTCTCGGTGTCGTCGGGGAACTGCTCCCGCTTGATCGACTGCTCCAGGATGTACATCAGGTGGACGGGATCGGCCGAGATCTCGTTGGAGTCGTAGTTGAAGGTCGCGGCCAGCACCTTGAAGGCGAAGCGGGTGGAGATGCCGTCCATGCCCTCGTCCACGCCCGCCTGGTCGCGGTATTCCTGCATGGACTTGGCCTTGGGGTCGGTCTCCTTCATGCTCTCGCCGTCATAGACGCGCATCTTGGAGTAGAGGCTGGAGTTCGGATGGTCGCGCATGCGCGACAGCACCGAGAACTTCGCCAGCATCTCCAGCGTCGACGGCGCGCAGGGCGCGGTCGCGAGATCGGAGCCCTTGACCAGCTTGTCGTAGATCCGCTGCTCCTCCTGCACGCGCAGGCAGTAGGGGACCTTGATGACACAGATGCGGTCGATGAAGGCTTCGTTGTTCTTGTTGTTCTTGAAGGACTGCCACTCCGCCTCGTTCGAGTGGGCGAGGATGATGCCCTGGAACGGGATGGCGCCGATGTTCTCCGAGCCGACGTAGTTGCCCTCCTGGGTCGCCGTCAGCAGCGGGTGGAGCATCTTGATGGGGGCCTTGAACATCTCGACGAATTCGAGCAGGCCCTGGCTGGCCCGGTTCAGGCCGCCGGAGAAGCTGTAGGCGTCGGGATCGTTCTGGCTGTAGACCTCCAGCTTGCGGATGTCGACCTTGCCGACCAGCGAGGAGATGTCCTGGTTGTTCTCGTCGCCCGGCTCCGTCTTGGTGACGCAGATCTGGCGCAGCTTGCTGGGATGCAGCTTGACGACGCGGAAGCGGGAGATGTCGCCGCCGAACTCGTCCAGCCGCTTCACCGCCCACGGGCTCATCAGCCCGGTCAGGCGGCGGCGCGGGATGCCGTAGCGGTCCTCCAGCAGGTCGCCCATCTCGTCCGGGTTGAAGAGGCCGAGCGGGCTTTCGAAGACCGGGCTGACCTCCTTGCCGGCCTTCAGGACATAGACCGGGCATTTCTCCATCAGCGACTTCAGCCGCTCGGCCAGCGACGACTTGCCGCCGCCCACCGGGCCCAGCAGGTAGAGGATCTGCTTGCGCTCCTCCAGACCCTGCGCGGCGTGGCGGAAGAAGCCGACGATCCGCTCGATCGTCTCCTCCATGCCGTAGAAGTCGGCGAAGGCCGGATAGATCTTGATCGTCCGGTTCATGAAGATTCGGCCAAGGCGCGGGTCCTTGGCGGTGTCGACGATTTCCGGTTCGCCGATGGCGGCGAGGATGCGCTCCGGCGCGGAGGCATACATCATCGGGTCGTCGCGGCATTCCTGGAGGTATTCCGTGAGGCTCATCTCGACCTCACGGCGCCCCTCGTAGGACTGTGTGTAGCGCGTGAACAGTTCGTCGGCCGGGAACATTCCGCTCTCCGTGTCTCTTAGTCCGATGCGTCGGGGCTGCCGCCGGGGGACCCGGGCGGCGGGGGCGGCACCTGCCGCAGGTGCGAACTCTGGGGCGTCACGGACACAACGGTCCCGCGGCACCCCCGCTCACCGTCGAAAGCCAGACCTTTTATCCAGTTGCCCTTCAAATGAAGCGCCCCCTTCGGAGTGCTAAACTCGAATGCTTCAAAACTGAATGTAATGCTCGACCTAGAGCTTTCCAGGAGGAAAGCCTTGATAGCCTGAAAAGACGGGCGGTCGGACACACCGGTCGTCAGTAATAGACCACGCGGCCGGGTTGTCCGGGAGAACCGGCGTGCAAGCACCGGCGGAAAAGACGGCAAAAGCAACGAAGTTCGATGGGGTTGAAACTTCCAGCCGGCTTCCGGAACGCGGCCCGGATGCCGTTCGTCGGGGACTCGCTGGACTTCGCCGATCACCCATCGACCTCCAGTGCATCCACGCGCCTTAACCCACTAAGGCGCTACGGTTAACGTTAAGTGTGCCGTCTATTTCTTAACAACACACTTCCATGCCTGTGACCACCGCCGTGCCTCCGGATATTAACGCATGGGCGATCGGCGCGGTCCACACCTTCCAAAGAAGGATGGTGAGCCTCATCACAGCAGATCAACAAGGCAGAATTTGGGTGAGCCGCCTTTGCCGTTGCGGCGCACAATCTCAAGTGAATCCGGAAGCCGGCTGGAATCAAGCACTTGGCCGCGTTTTTGCAGTCCTGCCACAGGTCGGGGAAAAAGTGTGACCGGCGCGGGCGCCCCCGGCCGGCCCGAGGCCCCTCAACCGAGCTTGGCGCCCAGCGTTTCCTTGAGCGACGCCGGGGTGGCCGGCTTGACGATGAAGGTGTCGGCGCCGAAGGCCGCGGCTTCGTCCATCCGGCTCTGGTCGGCGCGGTTCGTCATGAAGACCACCGGCAGCGCACGGTGGCGGGCGTCGGGGCTGGTCCGCAGCGCCTTCAGGAAACCCAGCCCGTCCATCGGCTGCATCTCCACGTCGCAGACGACCAGATCGGGGTCGTGCGCCTGCACGGCGGCCAGCCCGGCCTCGCCGTCGGCGGCCTGAAGGACGGAGCGGAAGCCCAGCGTGGCCAGCATCTTCGCCAGCACCATGCGGGTGAAGCTCTCGTCTTCGATCACCAGAACCGAAAAATCCCCGAACGCCGCCGGCATCGACCTGTCCCCCGAGTCCGATAGGCCGTGTGTGTACGCCGCAAGCCTGTCCTTTGCAACGGGCTGGCATCGCCCCCGTCCGGCATCGCCCCCCGGTTGGCGTCGCCCCGAATAACGACGGAACGGCCGGCGCGGAGCCGGTTCACGGAAGAACGGTTGCACGGCGGGGGGCGCTGCGGCTACACGGAGTCGCATGAGCTTCCTCGACCACATCCGCGCGTGCAACGCGCACGACCTGTCCGGCTTCCGTCCGTTCGAGCTGGAGGGGCATCGTCTCGGCTGGGTCCGCCACGCGCTGGCCGAGCAGCTTCCCGGCGTCGATCCGGGCTTCGTCGTCACCGCCGACCGGGTGACGCTGGCCCCGGAGGTCCGCGACTTCGAGGCGCGGTCCTCCGTGCTGGCGCACGCCGCCCAGTTCCTCGTCGAGACGGAAGCGGTTTCCGCCCTGCGCGGCGAGTTCTACCCGGTCACGCCCGCCTGGGGAGCCGAGCCGCTGATGCGCATCGACCGAGCGGTGGTGGCGCAGTTCGGCACCCCCGCCTACGGGCTGCACGTCAACGGTTTCGTCCGCCAGCCAGACGGCGGCCTGTCGCTGTGGATCGGGCGCCGCGCCCGCGACCGCGAGGTGGCGCCGGGCAAGCTGGACAACATGATCGCCGGCGGCCAGCCGATCGGCCTGACGCTGGCGGAGAACCTCGTCAAGGAGGCGCAGGAGGAGGCGGGGATCGACGCCGCCCTGGCGTCCCGCGCCGTCCCCGTCGGGGCCGTCACCTACCGCATGGAGACGGAGGCCGGGCTGAAGCAGGACACGCTGTTCCTCTACGACCTGGAACTCGACACGGATTTCGTCCCGCAAAACACCGACGGCGAGGTCGAGCGGTTCGAGCTGTGGCCGCTGGACCGCGTCGCGGAGTCGGTGCGCACGACGAAGGACTGGAAGTTCAACGTGAATCTCGTCGTCATCGACTTCATGGTCCGTCACGGCTGGCTGACGCCGGATGAGCCGGACTATCTGGAGATCGTGAAGGGCCTGCGACGGTAGACGTCGCGGCGGCGGCGGCCATTTCGCCGGTCATTCCGCCGCGGCGCGCCCCCGCGCCTCCTCCAGGTGGGACGACAGCTCCGACAGGGTGACGGGCTTGTGCAGGACGGTGAAGCCGCTGCGCCGGGCCTCGCGGATGCGGTCGGGGCTGGTGTCGCCGGTCAGCAGGATCGCCGGGATGATGTCGCCGGCGAAGGCGTGGATGTCGCGGATGGCGTCCACCCCCGTCCGGCCGTAACGCAGGCGGTAATCGGCGATGATGACGTCGGGAAGCCGCTCCGCCCCGTCGAGCTGGCGCAACGCCTCCTCCCCCGATGCGGCGGCCAGCACATCCCATCCCCACTGCTCCAGCACCAGCCGCAGGCTTTGCAGGATCAGCTCCTCGTCGTCGATGATCAGGGCCAGCGCGCCGGGACGGTCCAGGGACGGCATGGCGCGTTCCGTCCCGTTGGGATTCCAGGAAGCGTGCAAGGGAACCTCCACCGTAAAGCATGTGCCCCGCCCCGGACGCGACCGCACGCGAACCGGCAGGCCGAGCAGATGCGACAGCCGCCTTACCACCGCCAGCCCGAGACCGAGACCGCGGCTGCGGTCGCGTTCGGCGTTGCCGAGCTGGACGAACTCCTCGAAAATCTCATCGAGCTTGTCGGTGGGGATGCCGACGCCCGTGTCCGCCACCTCGATGCACAGCATCATGCCCCGCCGCCGGCACCCCAGAAGCACGCCGCCCGACGCCGTGTAGCGCACCGCGTTGTCGAGCAGGTGGCGCAGCAGCCGCTCCAGTAGGGCGGCGTCGCTGCGGACCTGCGCCTTGAGCGGACGCACCCGCAGCTTCAGCCCCTTGGCGGTGGCGCGTGGGCCATAGTCGGCCTCCAGCCGTTCCAGCATGTCGGTCACCGCGAAGGGCGCCATGTCGGGCGACACGATCCCGGAGTCGAGCCGGGCCACGTCCAGCAACGCGTCAAGCAGGCCGCGCATCGCCTCGACCGCCCGGTTCATCGTCTGGACCAGCGGCAATTGCGGGTGATCGGACAGGCGCTCCGCCAGGACCGCACCGAACAGGGTCAGCGACTGGGCGGGCTGGCGCAGGTCATGGCTGGCCGCGGCCAGGAAGCGCACCTTGGCCTGACCGGCGCGCACCACCTCGTCCCGCGCGGCGCGCAGCCGTTCCTCCTGCCCACGCAGCTGCGCCTCCGCGGCCATGCGGCGGCCGGCGTCCGCCGCGGTCATCACGATGCCCGCCGGCTCTCCGCCGGACTCCGCCGGAAGCGGCGTCAGCGTGATGTCGAACCATGTTCCGTCGCCCGTCAGGGTCAGTTCCTGAACCGTCCCCCGGCCCGCGCCAGCCACCGCTTGGGCGAAGCGATCCGCCGCGTCCTCCCGGCCGCCCCAGACGAAGGCGCCGGCCATGGGCTGTCCAATCAGAAGGTCCGGTCGGCACCCGATGGCGCGCAGCATCGCCGCGTTGAGATCGGCAATGCGCCCCTGTCGATCGAGCAAGGCGGTCGCCACGCCGATCGTGTCGAAGACCCGCCGCAGTCCGGCAGGGTCGGCGGGACAAGGATTGTCCTCCGCCTCCTCCTCTCGCATCGCTTGCCTCCTCCGGATTGCAAGCCGGCCGACCGTTCAGCGCCACCCATTGGGCAGTGCAAACAATCGGTCGCGATTCAAAAGATACGTGCAAGAGGAAGAAGATTCCAGGCGACTCGCCTCAAACGGATAGCTTGCTCATTGTTGTAATACACAGTTGGTGGTAGATCATAACTCTTCCGGGAAGCCGGCCAGGGCGCGCACCGCCGCCGCCGTATGCCCTGATTCCCGAAGAGATCGCAAGGTCTTGGCATTGTCGCGCTTGGCAAGACGCTCGCCCCGCTCGTTCACCAGCAAAGAGTGATGCTCGTAATCGGGAGGGACGGCTCGAAGAAGTTCTTGAAGAAGACGATGCGCGTGAGTCGCGAAAAAGAGATCGTCTCCACGCGTCACCAGCGTCACACCCTGCAGGTGGTCATCCAGGGTGACCGCCAGATGATAGCTCGTCGGAACGTCCTTGCGGGCCAGGACGATGTCGCCGAGAAGGCCCGGTAGGGCGTCCTGCCAGCCGCGCCGCCGGTCGTGCCAGCGCAGCGGCCCAGTCATCGCCATGGCCTTTCCCACATCCAATCGCACGGCATAGGCCGCCCCCGCGGCGATGCGGTCCTGCCGCTCCGGCTCCGACAGGCTGCGGCAGGTGCCGGGATAGAGCGGACCGTCCGGCCCATGCGGCGCATGGCCGGCGCGGGCGATCTCCGCGGCGATGTCCTTGCGGGTGCAGAAGCAGGGATAGACGGCGCCCAGACCGGCGAGCCGCGCCAGCGCGGCACGGTAATCCTCCAGATGCTCCGACTGGCGGCGCACCGGCTCTTCCCAGGTCAGGCCCAGCCAAGCCAGATCCTCGCGCAGGTCGCGGTCGAACTCCGGACGGCAGCGCTGGGGATCGATGTCCTCGATGCGCAGCAGGAAACGCCCTCCGGCCTTGCGGGCGGTGGTCCAGCCGAACAGAGCGGAATGGGCGTGCCCGAGATGGAGATGGCCGGTCGGGCTCGGCGCGAAGCGGGTGACGACGTCGGTCATTCCCGCCTTATACCCCAACCGCGCCCGGCCTGCATGCGGGACCGCCGGCGCAACGGGTGGGGGTGCAAAGGGCGGTCAGATGTAAGGGTTGTCCTTGATCGGCTCGACCGGGATGTCCTCACCCTCCAGATACATGGCGAGGCGACGGCGCAGTTCGCGGTCGAAGGCGTCGATGCGGCGCTGGCGGTCGCGCTCCTCGCGCTCGGCGCGTTTCTCGGCAAGGTCGATGATCGTGGCGCTCATGGATGTTCCCTTTGAAAGCGTCCCCCTAGGGCACCGTCACCATCCCAGATCATGGTTAACGCTCAGTAACCACGATGTCGGAAAATGCATGTTCAAGGCACCACAACCAAATGTCACAGGCATCCTGTCGGCCCGCCGGAAACGCCGGAACCCGGTCCATCGAAAGGGTTACAGGATCGTGAAGAAATGACGCAGTGCGGCGCGACATATTGAGTTCGAAGCACAAATCAACTATGTATCTGGTGTTCCGGTCACCCGGCGGCGTGGCATCCCGCAAGGGGGAGCGGAACACCAGAAAGGTTCCAGACACGTCTCAGATAAGGGAGTGGCCATTGGCTCCACCACCCGATCACTGTCCGGCCCTGGTGCTGAACGCCGACTTCCGGCCGCTCAGCTACTTCCCTCTGTCGCTCTGGTCCTGGCAGGAGGCGGTCAAGGCCGTCTTTCTGGACCGGGTGAACATCATCTCCGAATATGATCGCGTCGTCCGCTCCCCCACCTTCGAGGTCAAGCTGCCGAGCGTCATTTCGTTGAAGGAGTTCATCCCGGCGACGCGGCGGCCGGCCTTCACCCGATTCAACGTTTTCCTGCGCGACCGCTTCACCTGCCAGTATTGCGGCCATCACTTCCCCACGCAGGAACTGACCTTCGACCACGTCATTCCACGGTCGCGCGGCGGGCGCACCACCTGGGACAACGTCGTCACCTCCTGCTCGGCCTGCAATCTGGCGAAGGGAAACAGGCTGCCGCACAGTTGCGGCATGATCCCCCTCAGTCCCCCGTTCCAGCCGAGTGCCTACCAGCTTCAAGAGAACGGACGTGCATTCCCGCCAAACTTCCTTCACGAAAGTTGGCGGGATTTTCTTTATTGGGACACCGAACTCGATCCGATGTAGAAACGCCGCGATCGGGAAGGCTGAGCCGGGAAAGATTGGGTATGGACGACGAGAATCCCTGCGTGGGCATCTGCATCATCGGCGAGGACGGCTATTGCGAAGGCTGCGGGCGGAGCGAGGATGAGATCTACGGCACGCCGCCCGCCCCGGCACCCATCCCAGCGGAAACCGGAGCGGACGGCAAAGCCGCCTGAGTCCGCCGCTCCACCCGCCCCCGGTCACACCCGCGCCCGTCACACCCGTTCTGCCACCCAGATGACCGCCTTGGTGCCGGCCTTGATGGCGGCGGACAGCACCGGATAGGCCGGGGCCTGCTCCGCGCCGTTGAGCAGGCCGATGTCGCGATGCTCCACCTCCTCCGCCTGGAACTTGAGGATGGAGGTCTTCAGCTCCTCCTCTTCCGGGCCGAGGTGCTTCAGCTGCGCCTCGTAATGGCCGTCGATGACCTGCTCCACGGCGACGGTGCAGGCCATGGCCGCCCGCTCGCCCATCACCGCGGTCCCGGCGCCCAGCAGGAAGCCGGCGACGTGCCACAGCGGCTGCAGCACGGTCGGGCGAACCTGACGGGCGACGAGCTGCTTCTCGAAATACTGGAGATGCTCCAGCTCCTGGTCGGCCATGTGGCGCAGGGTCTTGGCGTGCCGGCCCCGGCCCATGACGGAGAGCTGGCCTTCGTAGATGCGCTTGGCCCCATACTCGCCGGCATGATCCACGCGCACGATCCGCGCCAGCCGCTGTTCCGGAGTCGGGTCGCCGGGCAGGCGTCCGCGCGGGCGGGGCCGGGGAGCGGACGACTCGCCGGCGGACGGGGTGGAAGCGGTGGCGGCAGTGGCGTCGAGCGGGGTCATGCGAAGGTCCTGGAAACCGAGGTCCGGATGTAGGCGGCGCGGGCCGCCGCGAAGGCGAAGGCGGACAGCGCCAGCGAAATCACGACGTTGTAGCCCGCCATCGAAATCCCGAACAGCGACCACGCCACTTCGTCGCAGCGGGTGACCGGAGCGGCGAGCACCTGGGCGCGCAATTCCTCCAGCGTCTGGGGCGCGCGTCCGCTGGCCCCGCAGGCCGAGGTGCCGGCCCACCAATGCTGCTCCACCCCCACATGATAGGCGGCGATTCCCGCACCGGCCAGCAGGGCCAGCCCACTCGCCACCAGCAGCGCGTCGCCCAGCCCGCGCCACTGGCGGAACAGCAGCGTGACGATGCCGAAGGCCATCACCGCGCCGTAAGGCACGCGCTGCCACAGGCACAGGACGCAGGGCTGGTAGCCCAGCACGAACTGGAAAAACAGCGCGGCGGCCAGCACGCCGGCGCTGGCGATGGCCAGAAGCCCGGCGGTGTAGCGCGGATCGTCGATGGGGAGGCGGTTCATCATGCGGGTGAGATTAGCGCGCCCCACAGGCTTAGGCCAGACACGCCGACGCATCCGCACAAAACACTTTGTCCCAGGGCCATTTCCCCTCTATATAGCGGGCACCGGTCGCCGCGAGCGCCGGGTCCGGCAGGCACCGTGCGGGCGTGGCGGAATTGGTAGACGCAGCGGACTCAAAATCCGCCGTCCTCACGGATATGTCGGTTCGAGTCCGACCGCCCGCACCACCCCTTCCCATGGGCCTCTGCCCTACGCTCCGTGCCTTTCATTCATGAACGCGGTTCATGACGGCATGTGACGCCGCCGGTCTAATCCGAATCGACGGTCCCCGATAGAGTGGCGGCACGACGACCGCGCCCCCGCAGGGGCGATCACCGGAGGATTCGACCATGCAGATCACCCGGGTTGGCGCGCAGCCATCCGTCACCGGACCGGCCGACTGGTTCACCGGCACGGTCCGCATCGACCCCATCGTTCAGACCGAAGCCCCGGCCCGCACCGCGGCGGCGAGCGTCACCTTCGAACCCGGCGCCCGCACGGCGTGGCACACCCATCCCCTGGGGCAGACCCTGATCGTCACCGCCGGCTTCGGCCGGGTCCAGCGCGAGGGCGGCCCCATCGAGGAGATCCGCCCCGGCGACGTCGTCTGGTTCCCGCCCGGCGAGAAGCACTGGCACGGCGCTTCGCCGACCATGTTCATGACCCACATCGCCATCCAGGAGCAGTTGGACGGCAAGGCCGTCGACTGGATGGAAAAGGTCACCGACGAACAGTACGGGGCGTGAGGCAACAGGACCGGCCCCAAAACCTCATTGCGTATGCGGGCTTGTTCCAAAGTCCAATTCGGCGGCCCGGCCCAGCCTCTTAAAATGCGCGGCATCGACCGCCGCCGCGACCGGCGCCGCGGAGTTTTGGCTGGGGAGCCATCTCACATGACCGTTTCCAGATTCGTCATCGCCGCCGCCCTTCTGCTTGCCGCCGGGACGGCCAACGCCGAAAGCGGGCCGCAGCCCAAGACGGCCGAGGAGGCCGCCGGCAAGCAGATCTTCCATCAGTGCGCGGCCTGCCACTCGCTGGATTCCAGCAAGAACGCCTTCGGCCCGAGCCTGTACAACGTCGTCGGGCGCAAGGCCGGCTCGATCCCGCGTTTCGACTATTCCAACGCGCTGAAGACGTCCAACATCACCTGGACCGAAGACAACCTGCGCCACTGGATCGCCGGCAACGACAATTTCGTGCCCGGCACCCGCATGCGCCACGTCGCCATCACCGACCAGGCGGAGCAGGACTATCTGATCGCCTTCCTGAAATCGCTGAAGCAGTAAGCATCGAAAAGCCGGTTACGGTGCGGCGACCGGAACCGGCTTCCCATCCTCGGTCGGCAGGCCGGCCTCGGCCCAGCCGTCCGCCCCGTCGCGGTACCAGAGGACGCGGCGGTAGCCCATCTCCAGAGCGCGCTTGCCCGCGTTCCATGACATCCAGCAATCCGCCAAACAGTAGAACAGCAGGCCGCGCCCGCGGTCGCCACCGGTCAGCCGCTCCAGGTTGGACCGGAAGTAGCCGTCCAGCTCCGGCGTCAGCGCGCCGAGCCCGACGTTGGGAAGCCAGACGCTGCCGGGGATTTGCGGAAAGGGCTTCGGCACCAGCCAGGGACCGCCGGGCAGCGTGCTGCGGTCCAGCTTCATCACGTTGATGGGAAGAGCCGCCCCCGACTCCACCAGAGCGCGGGCCCGCACCGTGTCCACCGTCTCGGCCCCGGGCAGCGAGGCCGGGGTCGGCGACCGGTATTCGGTCATCCGGTAGCCGTCCGGCACCGGAACCGCGTCCGCCGCGGCGTCTCCCGCCGGCCCGGCCAGCAGCAGCGCCAGCCCGGCGGCGCCCAGCCATCCTGCGCGCACCACGTTCCCTCCCCCATTGTTCTGCGGCATCCACGAAATCCCCCCGTGCCCGACAGGGTCAAGTTGCCCGATAGTCGAATACCGGGGACCGGCGGACGAGGCCTAAGCTCACCGTTCGCCATCGTGGAATTCCCGCGTTCCGCTGCGCCACCGCACCGCAGAGGCCTGCCTTGCAAACGACCGCAGGACGCATCATCATCAGGCTAGGGAGACAAGGGTGGCTAGACCCCTGCCTCCCGGCCCGATCCTTAGCGGTTCAGGAGATCAAGGATGCCCTTGATCACCCGAAGCAGCAGGATCAGGAGAGTGAGGATTTTCTCCATCCTCGACGCCTCCTTGTGATGGGACACGGGCGGTGGCCAATCCGCCGCCCGGTCCACCGCGCAACCATGACGCGACCCATCCTCCACACAAATGCAATTTTTGACGCAGGGGCAGTGCCATGCGCCTGATGCCCGTCGTTCGCCTGCTGCTGCTCCTGGCACTGGTCTGCGTCGCCACGGTGGCGCGTGCGGCGGACCGGCCCGCGGTGACCATCGGGGTGCTGAAGTTCGGCACGGTCAGTTGGGAGCTGGACGTTATCCGCCACCACCGGCTGGACGAGGCCGCTGGCTTCGAGTTGAAGCTGATGGAGTTGGCGAGCGGCCAGGCGGCGCAGATCGCCCTACAGGGCCGGGCGGTGGACATGATCGCCAGCGACTGGCTGTGGGTGGCCCGCCAGCGCGCGGCAGGGGCCGACCTGACCTTCATTCCCCATTCCGCGGCGGTCGGCGCGCTGATGGTGCCGGCGGCCTCTCCCATCGCCTCCGTCGCCGACCTGAAGGGCAGGCGCATTGGCGTCGCCGGAACCCCCATCGACAAGAGCTGGCTGCTGCTGAAGGCGCTGGCCCGCGACCGCTACGCGCTCGACCTCGACGCCGCGGCGACGCCGGTCTTCGCCGCCCCACCCCTGCTGAACCAGAAAGCCGCGACGGGGGAGCTGGACGCCGTGCTGAATTTCTGGCCCTACGCCGCCCGTCTCCAGGCGGCGGGGATGCGGACGGTCATCGGGGTGGACGGGATGATGCGGGACCTCGGCCTGTCGGTCCAGGTGCCGGCGGTCGGCTTCGTCTTCCATGAGGGCTGGGCCAAGGCCAACCCGACGGCGCTCGACGCCTTCGTCGCCGCCTCGCGCAAGGCCAAGACGATCATGGCGCAATCGGACGCGGAGTGGGACCGGCTGCGCCCGCTGATGAAGGCGGAGGACGAGGCCACCTGGGCGGCGCTGCGCGACCAGTTCCGCGCCGGCATCCCAAACCGCTGGACGGAGGAGGAGCGGGAGGCCGCGGCCAAACTCTACGGGCTGATGGCCAAGCTCGGCGGACGGGAGCTGGTGGGCAACGCCATGGCCCTGCCGGACGGCACCTTCTGGCCGGGGGTCCAATTCTGATGCCGTGGCGGCGGCTGGCCCCGGTCCTGTCGCTGGCTCTGCTGGTCGGGCTGTGGGCCGTCGCTGCCGATCTGGCGGCCAGCCGCAGCCTGCCCGGCCCCGTCGCTGTGCTGTCCGTGCTGGTCCGCGAGGCGGCGGACGGCGCGCTGTTCCATCACCTGGGGATCACGCTGGCGCGCATGGCCGCGGCCTTCGTCATCGCCATGTCCATCGGGTCGGCGCTGGGCATCCTGCTCGGCCGCTCCGCCACCGCCGACCGGCTGTTCGGGCTGTGGCTGACCGTGTTCCTGAACATCCCGGCGCTGGTCGTGATCGTGCTCGCCTATGTCTGGTTCGGCCTGACCGAGGCGGCGGCGGTCGGCGCGGTCGCCGTCAACAAGATCCCCAACGTCGTGGTCGTCCTGCGCGAAGGGACGCGCGCCATCGACGAGCAGTATGTCGAGATGGCGCGGACCTTCCGCATGGCGCGGTCCGACGTGCTGCGCCATGTGCTGCTGCCCCAGCTCACCCCCTACTTCGCCGCGGCGGCGCGGTCCGGCCTTGCGCTGATCTGGAAGATCGTGCTGGTGGTCGAGCTTCTGGGCCGCAGCGACGGGGTGGGATTCCAGATCCACCTTTACTTCCAGATGTTCGATGTGGCCGGCATTCTTGCGTACACCGTCGCCTTCGTGGCCGTCGTCCAACTTCTCGAGCTCTGCGTCCTGCAACCCGTCGAGCACCGGCTCACCCGGTGGCGGCCGGTGCGCGCTGAGGCTTGAGATCCGCTCCAAGCGCTTCGCCGGGCGGGAGGTCATCCGTGGCCTGTCGCTGACGGCCGCGCCAAGCGAATTCCTGGCGCTGGTCGGCCCGTCCGGCTGCGGCAAGACCACCGCGCTGACCATCGCCGCCGGGCTGGACCGGGATTTCGACGGAACGCTGGATTTCGGCGGGCCGGAGCCGGTGCTCGGCTGCGTCTTCCAGACGCCCCGCCTGCTGCCCTGGCGCACGGTGCGGCAGAACGTGGCGCTGGTGCTGCCCAAGGCGCGGCGGAGCGACGGCACGGCGGAGCGCTGGCTGGCCGCCATGGGGCTGGAGGCGGTGGCTGACGAATACCCGGCCCGCCTGTCCGGCGGCATGGCGCGGCGGGTGGCCCTGGCCCGCGCCTTCGCGGTGGAGCCGGGCCTGCTGCTGATGGACGAGCCCTTCGTCTCGCTGGACGAACCGACGGCGCAGCGGATGCGCGCCCTTCTCGCGACGATGCTGGAGCGGTCCCCGGCCACGGTGCTGTTCGTCACCCACAATCTGCGCGAGGCGATCCAACTGGCCGACCGCATCCTGGTGATGGCCCCCGGCCCGACGCGGGTGGCGGCGGAGGTGCCGCTTGAAACGCCGCGCGCCTTGCGCGACGACGCGCTGGTCGAGCGCGTGCGGGCGGACCTGCTGGCCCGGCCCGATCCGGCTTTCCGGCTGCTCGCCTGACTCTTTCGCCGAAACTGTGAAGCGGCTCACACCCGCCGCCGTCCGCCGGGCGCAGTCTGTCCCGCTGCGACGAAACCGGCGGAGACGACGATGCGCACCCTGTTCCTGCCCCTGTTCCTGCTGGGCGCCGGCCTGGCGCTCCTGTCCGGCGCGGCGCGCGCCGGGGAGATCGTGATCCTCGACTCGCACGGTCCCAGCCCCAACCACGCCGACCGGTCGCGCGATCTGGCGATCATTGGCGATTCCGCCACCGGGTCCTCCATCGTCATCATCGAGCGGACGACGCGCGACGAGCAACTCGGTCGACGCGACCCCGGCCTGGAGGCCCGGCGCGCCGTGCGCAAGGCGGAGGCGAAGCGGCGCAGCAAGGACAAGGACTGGTCGGATTGGGCGGAGTTCGACGGCCATGCCCTGGACGGCTTCGGCTGGCTCGACGGCCCGGTGCCGCTCGGCTTCGGGCGGGGCGATCCGGGACAGGAGGCGGCGCGCGCCGCCGCGGACGCGCGGCGGATGCGGAACCGCTGAGCCGAAAAAGGCCCGCCGGCTCAAATGCCGAAGCGGGCCTTTTCCAGTTGCAGGCGGTTGGCGAAGACCACGGCCTGGGTGCGGCTGTAGACCTTCAGCTTTTGCAGGATCGCCGAGACGTGGGCCTTCACGGTGGTTTCCGTGATGCTCAGCTCATAGGCGATTTCCTTGTTCAGCTTGCCGGTGCCCAGCATCTCCAGCACGCGGAGTTGCTGCGCCGTCAGGGTGGACAGGCGGCGGGCGATCTCCGCCGTTTCCTCGTCCTCCGCCGCGGCCCCCTCCTCGACCGAGGCCGGCAGATAGACCTCCCCGGCCAGGATTTGGCGCAGCGCGCCGGCGATGGCGTCCCGCGGCGTTGATTTCGGGATGAAGCCGGCGGCGCCGCAGCGCACCGCCTCCAGCATCACCTTGCGGTCCTCGTGCGCCGAGACGACGGCGACGGGGATGGCCGGGAAGCGGCGGCGCAGGGCGATCAGCCCGGTCAGCCCGTTCATGCCCGGCATGTTGAGGTCGAGCAGGACGAGGTCCGGCTCCCCCTTGCCGCCGTGCATGGAGTCGAGGATGGAGATGGTTTCGTCCAGGCAACCGGCCTCGTGGATCTCCTGCGCCTGGCAGGAATAGAGGACGGCGCTGCGCAGGGCGTCGCGCACCAGCGGATGATCGTCCGCAATCAGAATTCGGCTCATGGCGTGGTTCCCACGCTCATCGTTTCGGGGCGTTTCCGGGTCCGATCATGCCGGACTGTTCAAGAATGCGCAAGGACGGGAACGGGTATTCCCCAAAACAGACGATCGTAGGCAATTCCGTTTTAAATCCATGCCCAAATCCTCTTGCAAGCGGTTCGCAAGAAAAGACGGCCCGAAGTTTTCGGGCCGCCCTTTCCTGGTCCGGTCACGGCATGGGGTTTCCCCCTCAGGCCTTCGGCAGCTTGAAGACCCAGAGCGACCCGCCCTGGTTGATGTCCTTGACCAGCTTGGCAACGTCGCCGCCCCACAGCGGCACCGCACCGCCCCAGCCGGAGACCACGGCCACATACTGCTCGCCGTCCTGTTCCCAGGTGACCGGGGAGCCGACGACGCCGGAGCCGGTGTTGAACTTCCAGACCTCTTTGCCGGACTTCGCGTCGAAGGCCTTCAGGTAGCCCTCCGGCGTGCCGGTGAAGACGAGGTTGCCGCCGGTGGTCAGCACGCCGCCCCACAGCGGCGCCGGGTTCTTGTATTCCCAGACGATCTTGCCGGTCTTCGGGTCGATGGCGCGCAGCGCGCCGATGTAGTCGTCGTACAGCGGCTTGATGGTGAAGCCGGCGCCCAGATAGGCGGCACCCTTCTTATAGGTGATCGGCTCGTTCCAGATGTCCATGCCCCACTCGTTGGCCGGAACGTAGAACAGCTCGGTCGCCGGGCTGTAGGCCATCGGCATCCAGTTCTTGGCGCCGAGGAAGGCCGGGGCGGAGAAGACCGACGTGCCCTTCTCCGCACCGACCGGGGTGCCCGGACGGTTGTCGTCGTTGTAGACCGGCCGCCCGGTCTTCACGTCGATCTCCTTGGCCCAGGTGATCTTGGTGACGAAGGGCGAGGCGCTCAGCAGCTTCCCGTTGGTGCGGTCGAGCACGTAGAAGAAGCCGTTGCGGTCGGCCTTGGCGCCGGCCTTGATGGTCTGGCCGTCCTTCTTGAGGTCGAAGGAGACCAACTCGTTCACGCCGTCGAAGTCCCAGCCGTCGTGCGGCGTGGTCTGGTAGTGCCACTTGATGTCGCCGTTGGCCGGGTCGATGGCCAGCGTCGAGGAGGTGTAGAGATTGTCGCCCGGACGCAGGTGCGAGTTCCAGGGCGCCGGGTTGCCGGTGCCGAAGAACAGCGTCTTGGTTTCCGGGTCGTAGGTGCCGCCCAGCCAAGTGGCGCCGCCGCCGGTCTTGTAGAGATCGCCCGACCAGCTGGCGTTCATCACGCCGGTCATGGTCGATTCCTTGCCATTGAGGGTGCCCATGTTGCCCTCGATGGTCGGACGCTGCCAGACCAGCTCGCCCGTCTCGGCGTCGCGCGCCTCGACCATGCCGATGATGCCGAACTCGCCGCCGGAATTGCCGGTGATGACCTTGCCGTCGACGATCAGCGGGGCGGCGGTCGCCGAGTAGCCGGCCTTGTAGTCCTCGATCTTCTTCGACCAGACCACCTTGCCGGTGTCCTTGTTCAGCGCGACCAGACGGGCGTCCAGCGTCGCGAAGTAGATCTTGTCCTTGTAGAGCGCGGCGCCGCGGTTCACCACGTCGCAGCAGGGCATGATGCCTTCGGGCAGGCGGTGGTCGTACTGCCACTTCTTCTGCCCGGTCTTCACGTCCACGGCGTAGAGGCGCGAGTAGGAGCCGGTGACGTAGATCGTGCCGTCATGGATAAGCGGCTGCGACTCCTGCCCGCGCTGCTTCTCGCCACCGAAGGAGAAGGACCACACCGGCACCAGCCCCTTGACGGTGTCCGGGTTCAGCTTGTCGAGCGGGCTGAAGCGCTGCGCCTGAGGACCCATGCCGTAGGTCAGGACGTCGCCCGTCGACTTGGCGTCGTTCAGCAGGTCGTCGTTGCCCGGCCCATCAGCGGCCAATGCGGGGCCGCTCAGACCAAGGCCGGCGGCCATGGCGCTTGCAAGCAGGCAGGTGCGGAAGAGACGCTTCATGGTGCGGATACCTCCCAGGGGAATGGACAGCCGGAGGCGCGGGCAGAGATCATGCGCAGACGAATTGGCGGAATCCGTCTGCCTCGTCCGCCCGCCTCGGCTTCTTTTCGGAACAATCAGGGGTTCGACGCAGGGGCGACGCGGCATCGCGAGGCCCCTATCCTTCTGACAATAAAGCAGTTTACCGGCGCCCCAATTGGGGTCCATTGGCAAATAGTCGAATGGGCGGAGCGTTCTGCTGGACAGCGGGAACCGTTTCATTGCGAACGGCTTCAATTCACCCGCGGCAGCACGGCCTTCTCGATCCGCGGCCAGAGATGCGAGACGGAGCGCCGGTACTCCTCGCGCAGCACACCCATCCCGGCGAAGCGCTCGGGGATCGGCGCGTCGAGCAGTTCGGCCATGTCGGCCCCGGCCTCCGCCCGCTCGCGCAGGGTTCGGTCCAGCCACATCAGCCAGTCGCGGGTCTGGGCAATGGCGGCCTTGTCGGAGCGGATGCGCCCGTGGTTGGGCACCAGAACCGTCACCTCCAGCGCGTCCAAGGCGTCGAGCGCCGCCAGCCACTTTCCGATGTCGGCGTGGGGCGTCGTCGGCGTCCGGTCGCAGAAGACGACTCCGCCGGCGAACAGCACGCCCGTCGTCTCGTCCAGGATGGCGAGGTCGGCGGCGGTGTGGCCCTCCAGCGGGATCAGCCGCAGCCGGTGCGAACCGAAGACGACGGTGGAGCCGTAGACCGCCTCGGTCGGGACCAGCGGCTCGGTGCCGCGCATCCAGTCGCCGACGAGGCGGTACATGTTCTCGGTCATCCCCTGCCCCTCGGTCTTGATGCCCTCGATGGTGCCGGGGAGGGCGGCGATTGGCACGTCGGCGAAGGCGCGGTTGCCCAGCCAGTAGTCGGGGTGCAGGTTGCTGACGAAGACCTTGCGGATCGGCTTGTCGGTGACCGTGGCGATGGCCGCGCGCATCTCCTCGCCGAAGCGGCGCGACGGGCCGGTCTGGATCACGATCACCCCGTCGTCGGTCACGATGAAGCCGGGGTTGAGGATGTTGCCGCCGTTGGTGCGGGTGAAATGCTCCCGCGTTCCCTCGAAGACCCAGGTGTCCGGCGCGATGGCGACGGGCTTCAGAGTGTAGGTCAGCGGGCCGGCGGCCCAGCCCGGCGCGACGGAGACGACCAGCAGGAGAAAGGTGATGAGCGCTCTCATGGCAGCGCTCCCTGGACCCAGGGAAGCGGGATGGCCGCCTTCACCTCGCCGCCCTGGTTGTCGCGCCCGTCGAGCGTCAGGCTGCGCGCGCCCGTTCCGGGCTGCACCTCAAGCGTGAAGACGGGGTTCTCGGACAGCGGCTCCGCCGTTTGCAGCCGGGCCAGCGCCCGCCCGTCGGCGTCGCGCAGGGTCAGCGCCTCGATGAAATAGGCGGGGATGCCGGCGACCAGACCGGTGTCCATGGGATGGCGGACGAGGAAGCGGACGCGCGTCGCCTTGTCTTCCCCCGTCGGCGCCCAGGCGCGGCCCTGCACCTCGCCCACATGGTCGGCCCAGTCGGCGGCGGCGTAGGTCGCGGGCGGCGCGGTGCAGCCGCCGCCCGCCGCGTCGAGCAGCTTGCCGCCGATGTGCCAGACGCCGTCCGGCGTGCGGGCGGCGGCGCGCAACGGTGTGGCCTGCTGCACCTTGAAACGCGTGGCGATCACCGGCTTCGCCGCCAGCGGCTGGAAGCGCAGGATGACCGGGAAGGGGTTGAGGTCGGCGAACAGCACCATCTCCTCCACCGCGCCCAGCGCCGTGGCGTCGGCCATCACCGGGACGGCGGCGGCGTTCTCGGCGTTGTCGGGGGCGGTGACGGTCACGCGATCGTCGAACTGCACGGGGGCGGTGCCGAACAGCTCCGGCCGCAGCACGTCCCACATGACCGAGGCGAGCGGGTCGGCGGGGTCCGGCGGGCCAGCGTAAGCCGGGCTGGAGAGCGCGGCCAGGAGCGCAAGGGCATTCAGAACGGTCTTCACCTTGGGTCCCTCCCGATTCTTGACAGCCTTTTTGCCTCCACAGCCTTTGCCCCCTCCCTAACCCTCCCCCGCCTTTGGCGAGGGAGGAAATTTGGGCGGAAGCGGCGGCAGTCCCCTCTCCCGCGCAAGCGGGGGAGGGCTAGGGAGGGGCCGCAGCCGCATCACTCCAGCGGAATCGCGTTGTGCGTCACCCCATGTTTCCGGAAGATCGCTGGCAAACTCCCGTCCTCCAGCATCGCGGTCACCGCGTCGCCCACTGCGTAGGCGAGGTCGCGGGAGTTCTCCTTCACCGCCATGCCGATGTCCCAGTTCGACGCCATCATGCCGGGGAAGGTCACCGGGGTGATCGGGAAGCCGGCGGCGCGGTCGCCCAGCGCGGCCTCCACCTGGCTCTGCGTCGCGACGACGGCGGCGACGTCGCCCTTGACCAGAGCCTCGACCGCCTCGGGGATCGTCATGTAATGGACCAGCCGCTCGCGCAGCCGCCCGCCGAAGGCCCCCAGCAGGTAGAAGTCGGGGATGCTGTCGATCTCCACCCCCACCGGCTCGTCGGGCAGGGAGGCCAGCATCGGCTGGGTCATGCGCATCGGGTTGCGGGCCAGCGCGAAGCCCTCGCGCTGGTAGGGGCCGAACAGCACGGCCTCCGGGTTGCGCAGCCCGAACTCCTTCTGATAGGGCACATGCATCATCACGTCGGCCACGCCGCCCCCGACGACCGGGCCGCGCCACACCGCGTTGCGCAGGTCGTCCGACACGGCCTCCCCGGCGGTCAGCTCCATGAACTCGACGCCGACGCCCAGCCGCCCGGCGATGGCGCGTGCAATGTCCACGTCCACCCCGACCAGGGCGCCGCCCTTGCGGTAGGAGAAGGGCGGGTTGTCGCGATAGACCGCGACCATCAGCCGCCCGGCGGCCACCACGTCGTCCAACGGGCGCGCGCCGGCGCGCCGGGGGAGAACCCCGGCGGCCAGCGCGGCGGCGGCGAAGGACAGCAGGTGGCGCCGCGTCGGAGGCGCCGTCATTCCTCGTGCACCGTTTCCAGCCACGACCGGATGGCCCACAGCGCCTCCTGGCCCAGCGCCTCGCCAAAGCGCGGCATGTAGGTGACGCCGTTGCGGATCGAGCCGTTGATCACCCGCTCCTTGAACCACTCGTCGCCGGTGTCGCCCTTGTCCAGAAAGCGCAGGTCCGGGGCGATGCCGCCCGACACCGCGCCCAGCCCGTGGCAGCGCGCGCAGTTCTGGTTGAAGGCGGAGGACCCGATCTCGATCGCCCGCGGGTTGCCGCGGTAGGGGTTCGCGTCGCGCCAGTCCTCGCCCAGCTTGTCGAGGCCGGTGGTGTCCACCGCCTGGGGGGTCACGTCGCCGTGGGCGAAGGCCGCCGTGGGGACAACCATGGAGGCGACGGCGGCCGCGCCGGTCAGGAAACCGGCCATCGCAAGCCGGAGAAGCCGTGCGTTCATAAGGGGCGTCCTCATTCAGAGAAGATGCGAAGGGAGCGTTGTCCGTTGCCCCGGAGCATAGCGGGCGGTCCGTGCCGCCAATAATTGGACTTTGGTAGCAACCGTGCGTCGAGCCCGCCGTGATCGGACCGAACCGCAATTTTCCGCCCGCGCAATCGTACCAAAGTTGCATTCCGGGACGCCGCCAGGCGGGGATACCCTGATCTCCCGAAACCAGGCGAGTGCAAACCCGCGATGCGTTTCAGCCTTTGGTTACCCTCCTTGATGCAGATCGCCTTGCTGGCCGGCGGGCTTTGCGCCTCGCCGGCCGCCTTTTCGCAGGAGGCGACGCCCGCGGACAACTCCACCGTCCGCATCGCCTACCTGACGCAGGAGGTCGAGCATCCCCCCGCCCTGTCCAACCTCGATGAACCGCCCGCCGACGAAGGGTTGGCCGGCGCCCATCTCGCCGTGGCCGACAACAATTCCACCGGTCGCTTCCTCAAGCAGCGCTTCGAGTTGGAGGCGGTGACCGTCCCCATCGATGGCGACCCGGCGCAGGCGCTGCGCGACCTCGCCGCCGCCGGGCACCGCATCGTCGTGCTGGACCTGCCCGGCGAGACGCCCGGCGCGCTGGCCCGCCTGCCGGAGGCGGCGAATCTGCTGCTGTTCAACGCCGGCTCGACCGACGACAGCCTGCGCAACGCGCTGTGCGCGCCCAACCTGCTGCACACGGCACCCGACCGCGCCATGCTGGCCGACGCGCTGGCCCAGTATCTGGCGGTCAAGCGCTGGACGAAGTGGCTGCTGATCGTCGGCACCCGGCCCGAGGACCGGCTCTACGCCGCCGCGGTGAAGCGGGCGGCCAAGCGCTTCGGCGCCGAGGTGGTCGAGGAGAAGACCTGGAGCGAGGACCATGACGCCCGCCGCACCGCCCAGGCCGAAATGCCGGTCTTCACCCAGGGCAAGCGCCACGACGTGGTGATCGTCGCCGACGAGATCGGCGACTTCGGCGATTATGTCCTGTACCGCACCTGGGAGCCGCGCCCGGTCGCCGGCACGCAGGGCCTCGTCCCCACCAACTGGCACCGCGCCCACGAGGCGTGGGGGGCCGCACAGCTCCAGTCCCGCTTCAAGGCCGCCGTCCAGCGCACCATGCTGCCCCGCGACCACGCCGTCTGGGCCGCCATCCGCGCGGTGGGCGAGGCGGCGACCCGCACCCGCTCCACCGATCCGGCGGCGCTGGCCGCCTACATCCGCGGGCCGGATTTCACGCTGGCCGCCTTCAAGGGCGTGCCGCTGTCCTTCCGCAGCTGGGACGGGCAGCTCCGCCAGCCGATGCTTCTCGCCGCCGACCGCTCGCTGGTGTCCGTCTCGCCGCAGGACGGCTTCCTGCACCCCAGGACCGAACTCGACACGCTGGGCCACGACCAGCCCGAAACGGGTTGCCGTCGCTGACCTTCCCCAACCGCTTCCGCCGATAAGGACGCCGCCCCGATGACCACCGCCCGCTCCCTTCTCCTCGCCGCCCTGCTGGCCGGCTGCGCCGTTCCTGCTTTGGCGGAGACCGTCTATGTGTCGAACGAGAAGGACAACACCCTGTCCATCATCGACGGCGCGACCCTGACGGTGACGGAGACGGTGAAGGTCGGGCGGCGCCCCCGCGGCATCACGCTGAGCGCGGACGGCAAGCATCTCTACATCTGCGCCAGCGACGACGACACGGTGCAGGTGATGGACCTCGCGACCAAGAAGATCCTGCACAACCTGCCCTCGGGCGAGGACCCGGAGCTGTTCGCCCTGCACCCCGACGGCAAGCACCTGTTCATCGCCAACGAGGAGAGCAACGTCGTCACCATCGTCGACGTGCCCAGCCGCAAGGTCGCCTATCAGGTGGATGTCGGCGTTGAGCCGGAGGGTATGGCGGTCAGCCCCGACGGCAAATGGGCGGTGAACACGTCGGAGACGACGAACATGGTCCATTGGATCGACACCGAGAAGCGCGCCGTCGTTGACAACACGCTGGTCGACGCCCGCCCGCGCTACGCCCAGTTCAGCAAGGACGGCAGCCGCCTGTGGGTGTCGGCGGAGATCGGCGGCACCCTGTCGGTGATCGACACGGCCAGCCGCAAGGTGGCTCAGACCATCCGCTTCAAGATCAAGGGCGTGCCCCAGGACCGCATCCAGCCGGTGGGCATCAAGCTGACCGACGACGGGCGCTACGCCTTCGTTGCGCTCGGCCCGGCAAACCATGTCGCGGTGGTGGACGCCCAGACCTTCGCGGTGAAGGACTATCTGCTGGTCGGCCGCCGCGTCTGGCAGCTCGACCTGTCGCCCGACCAGAAGCGGCTCTACGCCACCAACGGCGTGTCGGGCGACGTGTCGGTGATCGACGTGGACAGCCTGAAGGTCGTCAAGTCGATCAAGGTCGGCCGCTACCCCTGGGGCGTCGCGGTGAAGGGCTAAGCGGGTGGAAGGGTAAGGGCATGGCGGAACCGGCGCTGTTGATCGAAGGGCTGAGCTACGCCTACGGGCGCGGAACCTTCGCGCTGAAGGACGTGTCGCTGGCGGTCGGGGCGGGGTCCTTCACCGCCCTGCTCGGCCCCAACGGGGCGGGCAAGACGACGCTGTTCGCCCTGGTCACCCGCCTGTTCGAATCGCCGGGCGGCACCATCCGCATCGGCGGCATCGACCTGCGGCGGGAGCCGGCCCAGGCGCTCGGCCGCATGGGGGTGGTGTTCCAGCAACCCACGCTCGACCTCGACCTGACGGTGCGGCAGAACCTGCTCTATTTCGCGGCCCTGCACGGCATCCCCCGCCGCACCGCCGAGGCCCGCGCGCGGGAATCGCTGGAGCGGCTGGGCATGGCGGAGCGCATCGGTGAGACGGTGCGGGCGCTGAACGGCGGCCACCGCCGCCGGGTGGAGCTGGCCCGCGCCCTGCTGCACGAGCCGGCCCTGCTGGTGCTGGACGAGCCGACCGTCGGGCTGGACGTCCCGGCGCGGCGCGCCATCGTCGAGCATGTCCACGCGCTGTGCCGGGAGCGCGGCATCGCCGTGCTTTGGGCCACCCACCTGATCGACGAGATCGGCGACGGCGACCGCGTCGTGGTGATCCATCGCGGCCGGGTCCGCGCCGCCGGGCCGGTGACGGAGGTGAACCGCGCGACCGGGGCGGACACGCTGACCGAGAGCTTCACCCGGCTCACCGCAAAGGAGGCGGCGTGACGGCCCCCGTCCACAATGGCCCCGCCCATTACGCGCGCGCGCTCGGCGGAATCGTCGGGCGCGAGGTGCTGCGCTTCGTCCACCAGCGGGAGCGCTTCCTGTCGGCCCTGGTCCGGCCCCTGCTCTGGCTGTTCGTCTTCGCGGCGGGCTTCCGCGCGGCGCTGGGCATCGCCATCACCCCGCCCTACGAAACCTACATCCCCTACGAGGTCTACATCGTTCCCGGCCTTGCCGGGATGGTGCAGCTGTTCAACGGGATGCAAAGCTCGCTGTCGATGGTCTACGACCGCGAGATGGGCAGCATGCGGATGCTGCTGGTCAGCCCCCTGCCCCGCTGGTTCCTGCTGACGGCGAAGCTGCTGGCCGGAACGGCGGTGTCGATCCTCCAGGTCTACGCCTTCCTCGCCGTCGCCTGGGTCTACGGGGTGCAGGCGCCGCCGCTCGGCTACCTCACGGTGCTGCCGGCCCTGGTGGTCAGCGGGCTGATGCTGGGGGCGCTGGGGATGCTGCTGTCCTCGGCCATCCGCCAGCTGGAGAATTTCGCGGGCGTGATGAACTTCGTCATCTTCCCGATCTTCTTCCTGTCCACCGCGCTCTATCCGCTATGGAAGATGCAGGAGGCCGGGGAGCTTCTGTATTTTCTGTGCACCGTCAACCCGTTCAGCCAAGCGGTCGAGCTGATCCGCTTCGCGCTGTATCTGGACGCGAACCTGCCGGCGCTGGGCTGGACGGTGCTGGCGCTGGCCCTGTTCCTGGGCGGCGCGGTCTACGGCTACAACCCGGCGCAGGGCTTCCTGGCGCGGAAGACCGGCGGGGAGTAGGAAGAGCCCACCCTCACAGGAGGCTGCCGAACCCGTTGGTGATCGGGTAGCGGCGCTCGCGGCCGAACTGCCGCCGGGTGATCTTCGGGCCGGGAGGCGCCTGACGGCGCTTGTATTCGGCCACATGCAGCATGCCCCAGACCGCGTTGACCACTTCCGGCGCGTGGCCACGGGCGACGATCTCCGCGACGCCCAGGTCCTCCTCGATCAGGCAGCGCAGGATGTCGTCCAGCGCCTCGTAAGGCGGCAGCGTGTCCTGGTCGGTCTGGCCGGGACTCAGCTCGGCGGTCGGAGCCTTGACCAGCACCCGCTCCGGCACGACGCGGCCGGCCGGGCCGAGCGCGCCCTGCGGCACATGCGCGTTGCGCCAGCGCGCCAGGGCGTAGACCGTCGTCTTGTAGACGTCCTTCAGCACGGCGAAGCCGCCGCACAGATCGCCGTAGAGCGTGGCGTAGCCGACCGACATCTCCGACTTGTTGCCGGTGGACAGCACCATCGGGCCGAACTTGTTGGACAGCGCCATCAACGTGACGCCGCGGGAGCGCGCCTGGATGTTCTCCTCGGTCACGTCCGGGTCGCGCCCGGCGAAGGCCGGCCGCAGCATCCGCTCGAACGCCTCCATCGCCGGCAGGATGGAAACGGTGTCGAGCCGGCAGCCCAGCAGCTCCGCCGACTCCGCGGCGTCCTCCTGGCTCTCCGGCGCGGTGTGGGGCGACGGCATCATCACGCCATGCACCCGCTCGGCGCCCAGCGCGTCCACCGCGATGGCCGCCGCCAGCGCCGAATCGATGCCGCCCGACAGACCGAGGATCACGCCGGGGAAACGGTTCTTGGCCACATAGTCGCGCAAGGCCAGCACCAGCGCCGCGTAAACCGACTCCAGCTCGTCGGGCGGGGCGACGCACTCCGTGTCGGCGCAGCTCCACACATCGTCCTCGCCGCGTTCCCAGCGGGTGATCAGCAGATGCTCGGCGAAGGCGGGGGCCTGCGCGGCCAGCCGGCAATCGGCGCCCAGCGCGAAGCTGGAGCCGTCGAAGACCAGCTCGTCCTGCCCGCCCACCTGATTCACGTAGAGCAGCGGCAGGCCGGAGTCGGTGACCCGCCGGACGGCGAGCTGCACGCGCTGGTCGTGCTTGCCCAGCTCGAACGGGCTGCCGTTGGGAACCACCAGGATCTCCGCCCCGCTCTCCGCCAGCGTCTCGATCACGTCGGCGGACCACATGTCCTCGCAGATCGGTACGCCCAGCCGCACGCCGCGGACGTTGATCGGGCCGGGCAGCGGGCCGGGGTCGAAAAGGCGCTTCTCGTCGAAGACGCCGTAGTTCGGCAGGTCCACCTTGAAGCGGGTCGCCGCGATCCGCCCGCCGTCGAGCAGCAGGGCGGCGTTGTGGCGTTTGTCGCCGTCGCGCCAGGGCGCGCCGACCAGCAGGGCCGGACCGCCGTCCGCCGTCTCGGCGGCGAGTTCACGCACCGCCCGCTCCACCACGTCCAGGAAGAAGGGCTTCAGCACCAGATCCTCCGGCGGGTAGCCGGTCACCGCCAGCTCCGGGCAGACCATCAGGTCGGCGCCGCGCGCGGCGGCCTCCGCCCGCGCGTTGCGGATGCGGTCGATGTTGGCGGTGATGGCGCCGACGGTCGGGTTGATCTGGGCCAGCGCGATGGAAAGGCGGTCGGTCATGGCGGCGTCGTCCGGTGAAGCGGCGGATCGGCGACACCGTAACAGCCGGAGGCCGGGGGCGGAAGCGGCGCACGGCCGCAGCGGAACCGCGCCACCAAACGCTGTGTTGCCGGAAGGACAGGACGCCAACAGAAGGATGACCGGTCATGCAACAGTCCGGGCAGAGTTCCGGTGCCACGACCTCCGTCTGGATGGACCGCGGCGGGGCGGCGATGCCCGCCGGGACGGTCGCCCCCACCGCCGCGGGGCTGGGCGCCCTGCAACCCGATGTGATCGTCGTCGGGGCCGGCATCGCCGGGGTCACCGCGGCCTATCTGCTTCAGCGCTCCGGCAAGTCGGTGCTGCTGCTGGACGACGGGCCGCCGGGCGGCGGCGAGACCGGGCGCACCACGGCGCATCTCTCCAACGTCATCGACGACCGCTTCACCGAGATCGAACGGCTGCACAGCGAGTCCGGCGCCTGCATGGCCGCGGACAGCCACGGCGCCGCCATCGACACCATCGAGCGGATTGCCCGCGAGGAAGACATCGACTGCGGCTTCGCCCGGCTCGACGGCTATCTGATGCTGGCGCCGGGGCAGGACCCCGCCGGGCTGGACCGCGAGCGCGACGCCGCCCGCCGTGCCGGACTGGACGATGTGGAGTGGTTGGACGCCCCGCCCATCCGGCATCCCGGCCCCTGCCTGCGCTTCCCCCGGCAGGCGCGCATCCACGCGCTGGACTATCTGGCCGGGCTGACCCGCGCCTTCCTGGCGCGCGGCGGCGCGCTGGCCACCGGGGCGCATGTCTCCACGATCCGGCAGGACGGCGAGCGCGTGCGCGTCGAGGCCGGACCGGACCACGCGCTGGTCGAGGCCGATGCGGTGGTCGTCGCCACCAACTCCCCGATCAGCGACCGCTTCGCCATCCATTCCAAGCAGGCGCCCTACCGCACCTACGCCATCTCCCTGCGGGTGCCGAAGGGCAGCGTGCCCGACGCCCTCTATTGGGACACGCTCGACGCCTATCATTATGCGCGGCTCCAGCCGGAGGCCGACCACGACCGGCTGATCGTCGGCGGCGAGGACCACAAGACCGGCGAGGCCCGCGACATGGCCGAGCGCTGGGCCGCGCTGGAGGCCTGGACGCGCGCGCATTTCCCCCAGGCCGGGGCGGTCGAGCACCGCTGGTCCGGGCAGGTGATGGAGCCCTTCGACGGGCTGGCCTTCATCGGCCCCGACCCGGCCTATGGCGGGCGGGTCTTCGTCGCGACCGGCGACAGCGGCATGGGCATGACCCACGGCACCATCGCCGGGCTGGTCCTGTGCGAGCTGATCCACGGCAGCGGCAGCCCGTGGGCCGCGCTGTACGATCCCGGCCGCAAGATGACCAACAAGCTCGGCACCTATCTGCGGGAGAACCTGGACGTGGCCCGCCACTTCCTGCCCTACGTCCAGGGGCCGGAGTTGGAGGGCGAGGACCGCATCGAGCCCGGACAGGGCGCGGTCCTGAAATCGGGCGTCTGGCCCGTCGCCGTTTTCCGCGACGAGTCGGGGGTGCTGCACCGCCGCTCCGCCATCTGCCCTCATCTGAAATGCGTGGTGCGCTGGAATCCCGGCGAGCGGAGCTGGGACTGCCCCTGCCACGGCTCCCGCTTCGCGGTGGATGGGACGGTTCTGAACGGTCCGGCCACCCAGCCCCTCGCGCCCGTGGAGGACTCCGCAAGCAAAAACTGATAAAATCCTTCGAAACCGAAGAGTTTCGACCGGGCGTTGCAGGAGCCCTGCGACGAATTAACCTGTGGTAAAGGACTCCGGTACGATCATACCCTAACGGCGAAACGATCACGCGCGGGAGGCGGCGATGTATTACTCGGAAATGTCCGGACCGACAGGGACGACCAGTACGGTCCTGCAACAGGCGAACAACGCCAAGAAGGCAACCGAGAGCAAGGCCGCGGACGGCGCCAAGGCCGCAACCACCGCTGCCGCCACCACCGCCGACGCCGCGACTCCCGCGAAAAGCGCCAGCCCGGCCTACACGATCAGCCAGTCGATGGAAAACCTGCTCGACAACCTGTCGGGCAAGAAGCCCGCGGCGGGTGCCGATGGCGCGAACGCCGGTGCGGCGGGCGACGCGGCCAGCGGCGGCAAGACCGGCGCCCAGGCGATGGCCGACCGGGCCAAGCAGGCCGAGCAGATCATGCAGAAGGCGCTGGAGCAGTCCAAGGGCCTCTCCGGCCTGTTCGAGAAGGCCATCGACAACATGGCCGGCGACCTCGGCAGCCTGCTCGGCGGGCTGGGGATGTCGGACGACGACGTGAAGGGCGCCGTCGGCGATTTCGGCAGCGCCATGAAGGACAAGCTGAAGTCCATGGATTTCAGCCAGATGGGCATGAGCATGCAGGAAGCCCGCTCGCAGTGGTCCATCGAGTCCCGCGGCATGGAACTGACCATCCAGGACGGCGACAAGTCGGTCCGCATCTCCTTCGCCAAGTCCACCCTGGATTTCACCCGCGAGGACCGTGGGCTGGCGGCCACGCTGAACGCGGACGGCTCGGGCAGCGCCATGTTCTCCGCCGCCACGACCAAGGTGTCCGGCAAGGCCACCGGCATGATCGTCCGCGCCAACGGCTTCAGCGACGACGAGATCAAGGGCGTCCTGGAAAAGCTGAACGGCATGGCCGCGAAGGGCGGGATGAACGGCCTCGGCGCCCTGACCCCGACCAAGAGCGCCGATGGCGTGATGCACTTGAACCTCGACCTGTCGCAGCCCATCGCCGGCTTGACCGACGGCAGCAGCAGCGCCAAGAGCGGCGCTACGGCGGACACGGCCCAGAAGGTCGACATCACGGCGTGAGGAAGAGCGGGCCGTTTTCCCGGAAGGAGTGCCCGCAAAAGGGGTGCGATCTGTGATAATGGGGGCCGGCGCTTGCCGTCGAGCCGGCTCCCTGTATAGAAGCGGCTTTCGCTGTTTCGGAGATTCGCTTCCCCATGACCGACCGCCCCACGACCGACCGCAACGCCATTCTGGCCGCGAACCGGGCTTTCTACCAAGCCTTCACCGGGCGTGACTTTCCCGCCATGGACCGGCTGTGGGCCTCCCGCCTGCCCGTGTCCTGCATCCATCCCGGCTGGACCATTCTGTTCGGCCGGGAAGCGGTGGTGTCGAGCTGGCAGGACGTGCTGCGTTCCCCCCGCGGCCCGGCGGTGCAGGCGCGCAACGAACGCGTCAGCCTGTACGGCGACACCGCGGTCGTCCTTTGCGAAGAGATCGTGGGAGACGCCGTTCTGGTCGCGACCAACCTGTTCGCGCGCGAGGACGGCGAGTGGCGGCTGGCCCACCACCAGGCCGGACCGGTCGCCGAACCCGCCTCACAGATCCTGACGCCGCCCGACCGCCTGCCGCCCGGCGGCCTGCTGCACTGAGCCCGGCCCCTCTTTCCCCTCGCGCGTTCAGCGGCGCTCCGCCGCCCTCTCCAGCTGCCAGATCAGATCGCCCACCACCCGGTCGGCGGTGATCCGCTCGGGGTCGCTGTTGGTCAGGGCCACCGCGGCCCAGCGGTGGGCGCGTGAGAAGGCGATGTAGGCGTTGAAGCCGCCGGTGGAACCGGAATGCCAGAGGATCGGCGTGCCGTCCGCCGCCCAGGCGACGAACCAGCCCAGCGCCATCGCCCCCTGCCCCAGCGCCCCCGGATCGCGCAGCGCCCGCCCGTCCACCTGCACCGACTGGGCGAGCGCCAGCGTCGCGGCGGTCTCGTCGTCGCAGGCGGCCTTTCCCAGGCCGGTGCAGTCGCCCATGTTGGCGCGCAGCCAGCGCAGCAGGTCGTCGGCGGTGGAGTAGAGGCCGAAGGAGGGCTGCATGGCCGGCGCCTCCCAATCGGGGACCACCTGCCCGCGGGCGTGGCCCACCGCCTTGCGGGCACGCTGCCCGGCCGTGGGTGCCAGCGTGGTGTCGGTCATGCCGAAGCGGTCGGTGACCACCCGCTTCAACAGCGTCTCGTAGGGAATGCCCGACGCGGTGGACAGCGCCTCCCCCAGCACCGCCATGCCGACGTTGGAGTAGCGGAAGCGTGTGCCCGGCGGCACCGTCAGGCTGAAGCCGGACAGCCACGATCCCACCTCCTCCCGCGTCAGCGGCTTGTAGGGGTTGCGCGGGTCCTCCAGCCGGCTCCACGAGAAGCGCGGAGTCTCCGGCACGTTGGGCAGCCCCGCCGTGTGGGTGGCAAGGTCGAGCAGGCGGATCGGCGTGCCGTCGAAGTCCGGGGCGTGGACCGGTTTGGGCAGATGGCGGGCCAACGGGTCGGTCGGGGCGACCCGCCCGGCGCGGATCAGCTCCGCCAGAATGGTGCCGGTGAAGGGCTTGGTCAGGGAGGCGATCTGGAACAGGGTCCGCCCGTCCGGCGGGCCGCCGTCGGGCCGCCCGCTGTCGCCGCGCCCGACGACGAGGCTGCGCCCGTCGCGGATCACCCCGACGACGATGCTGCCCGCCCCCGCCTCCTCAAGACGGCGATCGGCCAACGCCGTCACCGCCTCCCGAAGACGGTCCGGGGGCACCGCGTCCGCCGGGGCCGGGGCCGTCGCCCAGACGGTGAGCGCAAGAAATGACACGACACCGAGCACCGGCCCCCGCATCCCCACCCTCCGTCATCGGCGCGCGGAATGGGCGCGCTGAAGGAAGAGTGGGAAGCGGTCCCGCCCGCCGGTACGCCCGCGGACGGACATCACGCCAACGGAGCAGGCCATGCCGGGCGGGTTAGACCGCTGAGAGGCAGGCTACTCGGCCGGATTTTATTCGGTCGGTATCTCCGCCAGCGGCGGGCGGCGGTCCTTCACGATGGTCAGCGGCACGTCATCGGCAGCGATCTCGATGATCGGCTGGCCGCCCAGCAGGCTGGGGCACTGCTTGACCTGGGTGAAGGCCATGAAGAAATCGGCCTTGCGCCAATCCAGACCGGTGCCGTTGACCAGCTTCAGCCAGGGCGGCAGCTCGAAGCGGACGGCCAGCGTGTTGCCACAGACCGACAGGGTGTACTGGCGCGGCGGGGCCTTGCCGCCGTTCTCACGCTCCACCAGGGCGACCAGCTCGGCCAGCGCCTCGTGCTGGGAGTTGCCCCAGTAATCCAGCTCGAACCGGCCCTCGGCGCCCTTCAGCCCGCCGGCGAACTGGTTGTAGTAGACGTACTGGTTCGGGTGCATGGCGCCGAGCTGCCACGCGTACAGCACGGCCACCGCGATGGCCGCCGCCCCGTACGCCTGCCCCGTACGCCGGCCCAGCGCCTCGGCCCCGCTCCACAGCCGGTCGAAGGCGATGCCGGCCAGCACCGCCATCGGCGGCGCCACGAACAGGAAATGGCGGATGCCGTTGTAGACGGACGGGCGCATCAGCATGAACAGGATCACCGGCAGGAACGCCGCCAGCGCCAGCGGCACCCAGCGCACCGCGCCGAAGGCGCCGTCCACGTTCCGCCAGCCGCCGCGCACCACCCACAGGGCGGCCAGCACCACCGCGGCCAGGGTGCCCAGCAGCACCGCCTCCGGCAGCTTCACCCCCAGATAAACCGGCAGATAGAGCGCCGGCGGGGCGGCGGAGCTGACCATCTGCCCCATGAACAGCGTCTGGATGTCGATGGGGAAGTGCGAGACGACGCGCAGCGCCTCCAGCGGGTTCAGCGGCTTCTGCACCGCCCAGGGCCAGAACAGCGCCATCACCCCGTAGGCCAACGGAATGGCCGGCAGCAGGGGCGGCACGGAGCGCCGGACGACGCCGAAGGCCGGCCGCAGCCCACCCTGCCACGCCACCAGCACCACATAGAGCGCCAGCGCCACCGCGAGGTAGAAGCCGGCCAGCACCCCGCCCACCCGGATCGACAGGGTCAGGCCCAGCGCCAGCCCGAACTTCAGCACGGCGCTGCGGCGCGGGGCCGGCATCTGGCCGATGATGCGGGTGGCGAAATAGAGCGTCCACACCATGCCCGCGGCGAAGGGAACGTCCTTGGTGTTGTTGAACATGGCGCCGTAATAGACGCCGGACAGCGCCAGCAGCGCCGCCGCCAGGAAGCCCGCCCGCGGCCCGGCCAGCAGCCGCGCGTAGCGCCAGCAGCCGGCGATGCCCAGCACCCCGACCAGCGCGCACAGCAGGTGGCGCGTCTCGTACTCCTCGAACGGCGAGATCGGGACCACCAGGGCGGTCACCAGATCGAACAGCCCGCCATACAGGTACAGATCCTTGAAATGGAAGGCCGACCGGTCGGTGAAGCCGGACAGGTAGAAGGACAGCAGCTTCTTGCCGTAGATGTGCTGCACCTCCTCGTCGGTGCTGATCCCGTAGTTCCGGAAGGTCAGCGCGGCGAGGATGATCAGGCACAGCAGAAGCGCGCGCGCCATGTCGTCCCACAGGGCACCGGCGCGGCGTTGCGACAGCGCGCCCGCCGGGGGCGCCGCCCCGAGGGGATTCAGGCCGAGCGGCGGCATCAGGCTCATGAAGGGCGGTCCTCGCTTCCGGGCCGGCGCCAAGCGCCTGCGTTGGCCCCCGGATTGGCCGCTGGATTGGATGCCGGAACCGCGGCCTCATCCTCGAAACCGTGCGCGGAGCGGACGATGTAAAGGGGGCGTCCCTTCACCTCGTTGAACACGCGGCCCAGATAGTCGCCGATGACCCCCAGCGTGACGAGCTGGATGCCACCCATGAACAGCACCGCGGCCAGCAGCGATTCATAGCCGGGCACGTCGATGCCGTAGATCAGGGTGCGCAGCAGGCGCAGCAGGATGTAGACGAAGGCGAAGCCGGAGATCGCCATGCCCACCAGACTCCACACCCGCAGCGGGAAGGTGGAGAAGGCGGTCAGCCCGTCGAAGGACAGGCTGAGCAGCTTCAGGAAGCCCCATTTGGTGTCGCCGCCGGCGCGCTCCCCCTGCTGATAGGGGATGCTGGCCTGACGGAAACCGACCCAGGCGAAGATGCCCTTCATGAAGCGCGTGCGTTCCGGCATGCGGTTGATGACGTCGACCACCCGGCGGTCCATCAGCCGGAAGTCGCCGACCTCGCGCGGCAGCTTGACCTCCGACAGGTTGTCGAAGATCCAGTAGAAGGCGCGGGCGAACACCCGGTGCTTCAGGCTCTGTCCCACCCGCGCGTGGCGCACGGCGACGACCACGTCGTAGCCCTCGCGCCATTTGGCGAGGAACTGCGGCAGCAATTCCGGCGGGTGCTGCAAGTCGGCGTCCATCGGCACCACGGCGTCGCCGGTGGTGTGGCGCAGGCCGGCCGACAGGGCCAGCTCCTTGCCGAAGTTGCGCGACAGGTCGACCACCTTGACCCGCGCGTCGGCGTCATGGACGTCCAGCAGGCGGTCGAGCGTGTCGTCGCGGCTGCCGTCGTTGACGCAGACCACCTCCCACTCGGCGTCCAGCCGGTCGAGCACGGGCACCAGCCGCTCGAACAGCGCCGCGATGTTGGGGCCTTCGTTGTAGAAGGGGATCACCACCGACAGGCGCCCCCGCTTCGTGCGGGCGGAGCGCGACGGCTTCGGGGCGGAAGCGGCGTCACCGGTGATGGGGGCGGGTGTGGGGGCGGTGTTGGCGGAAGCCGCCAGAGTGGGCGCGTCGGTCGTGGGCGCGTCGGTCAGGGACATGGCCGGCCGTTGGGTCAGATGATCACGAGCCGGGTCGGAAGGGTCCTGGCAGGCGTCCCCGGCGGGGCGCTTCGCCCTTTGGCATATAGCACGATACATGTGGATGAGCAAAACGCCTCTATTGTGACCATCCACGGCCTAAGCCGTGACCAGCACGCCGCTGGAACCGGCGCCGGAACGGTCCGTCGCTGGTGGGCTAACGCCACGGTCCCGACAAATATTCCAAGGCCCCGCGGAACCGCCAGAACCCGGAAGGATAAGGGCATCCCCAAGCGTGCGTGGAGGGGCCCCATGCCCGTTTTCGGGGACCGGAAACCAGTTGGCACACTTAATGAATTGGTAAGCGGACACTGCCATGTTTTGTATCTAAACCATTCAGCCTCATCCGGAGTTTTCCCGACCATGAGCCTGTTCAACCATCTTCGGGTCGGCACCAAGATCACGGCGGCGAACGCCGGGGTTCTCCTTTTCCTGGTCGCCATCGGCGGCATCGGGGTCTATGCCCTGATGGACGCCAAGCACGGCTTCGCGACCTACCAGACCCTGGCGCGCCAGACCACCGAGGTCGGCCGCATCCAGGCGACGATGCTGGAGGTCCAGCTTCAGGCCAAGACCTTCCTGCTGACCGGCAGCGAAGAGGCCGCCCACGCGGTGGACTCGCTGGCCGCCGACCTGGACGGGCGGATCGACGAGGCCAAGACCCTGTTCACCGAGCCGACGCTGAACCGCACGGTGACCCAGATGGACAACGAGCTGGGCCAGTACCGCGAGGCCTTCACCCGCATCATGGAGTTCCAGGCGACCCGCAACGAGGCGGCGGCGGAGCTTGTGGACCTCGGGGCCAAGATGGAGAAGGCGCTCAGCGGCGTCATGGACAGCGCCTACGCCGACGGCGACACCGAGGCCGCCTATCAGGCGGGCATGGCGTCCCGCCATTTCCTGGCCGCCCGCAACGCCGTCAACCGCTTTCTGACCGACGGCTCGGCGGAGAGCGCCGACAGCTTCCGCAAGGAATTGCAGAACGCCCGCGAGCGCGGCAACGCGATGCTCGCCAAGCTGACCGAGCTGGAGCGCCGCCGCGGCGCCTCGTCCTTCCTGGCCTACCAGCGCGTCTTCGCCACCCAGTTCGAGAAGGCGGTCGTCGCCACCACCAAGCGGGACGAGCTGGTCTCGCAGGTGCTGGAGACGCTCGGCCCGACCGTCAACGCGCGGGTCGAGCAGCTCCGCGACGCCAGCGCCCGCCAGCAGGCGGCGCTCGGCACCACCGCGGCGGAGAACATCGACCGCGCCCGCACCGTGACCACCGCCGCCGCCGTGGTCGCCGTGCTGCTCGGGCTGATCTCCGCCCTGCTGATCGGGCGCGGCCTGTCGCGGCCCATCGTCTCGATGACCGACACCATGACCCGTCTGGCCGGCGGCGACCGCCGGGTGGACGTGCCCGGCCTCGACCGCGGCGACGAGATCGGCGGCATGGCCAAGGCCGTCGAAGTCTTCAAGCACAGCCTGATCGAGGCCGACCGCATGGCCGCCGAGCAGGCCGCCGAGCATGCGACCCGCCGCGAACGGTCGGAGCGCATCGACTCCCTGACCCGCGAGTTCGACCGCATGGTGATGGAGGTGCTGTCCCGCGTCTCCTCCGCCGCCACCCAGCTCAACAGCACGGCCCAGGGCATGTCGGCCACCGCCGAGCAGACCACCCGGCAGGCCAGCGCCGTCGCCGCCGCCTCCACCCAGGCGACCGCCAACGTGGAGACCGTCGCCGCCGCCGCGGAGGAGCTGACCAGCTCGATCCAGGAGATCAGCCGGCAGGTCGCCCAGAGCAACAGCATCGCCGGGCAGGCGGTCAGCACCGCCGAGCGGACCGACGCCACCGTGCGCGGTCTGGTCGACGCCGCCCAGCGCATCGGCGAGGTGGTGCAGCTCATCAACGACATCGCCAGCCAGACCAACCTGCTGGCGCTGAACGCCACCATCGAGGCCGCCCGGGCCGGCGAGGCCGGCAAGGGCTTCGCCGTCGTCGCGTCGGAGGTCAAGAGCCTCGCCAACCAGACCGCCAAGGCGACTGAGGACATCTCCGGCCAGATCGCCGGCATCCAGCAGGTCAGCCGCGAGGCCGCCGGGGCCATCGCCGAGATCGGCCGCGTGATCGGCGAGATCAGCCACATCTCCACCACCATCGCCGCCGCGGTCGAGGAGCAGGGTGCGGCCACCCAGGAGATCAGCCGCAACGTCCAGCAGGCCGCCCGCGGCACGCAGGAGGTGTCGGGCAACATCGCCGGGGTGACCCAGGCGGCGGAAGCCACCGGCGACGCCTCCCGTCAGGTGCTCGACGCCGCCGACGGGCTGAGCGGCGAGGCGGAAGGGCTGCGCGGCTTCGTCTCCCGCTTCCTGACCGACATGCGGGCCGCCTGACGGTTTCGTCTTCACCCCTCCTCCATCCGATGGCGATGGAGGAGGGGTTTTTCTTGCGCCGCCCCGGCCCTGTTGGGCAAATAGGGGTCATTGCGCACCCCGGACTGCTTTTCCCATCATGATCCTGACCCCGATCCCGGCCGAGACGATGCCGGAGGCCCTGGCGACCTTCGAGCGCCTGCTGGCCGGCAAGCCCCTGCCCCTCGCCGCCTTCCGGCGCATCGCCGCCACATGGCCGGTGCCCGGCGGCGTTGACACGCCGGAGCAGCGCGCCGAAGCGGTGCGGCTGGCCCACGCCCATGGCATCGGCACGCTGGACGAGCCGCCGAACGCCTCCTTCATGTGGGACGGCGAGGTGATCCGCACCGATGTGGAATCGACGGTCATCGTTCATGAGGTCGCCCACTGGCTGGTCGCCGCGCCCGAGCGCCGTCCGCTCTACGACTTCGGCCTGGGGCCGGGGCCGGAGACGACGCTGCGCAAGGAGGCGCGCAGCCAGCAGAAGCTGACCTTCGAGGACTGCATGCACGAGGAGCAGCAGACCTCCCTGCTCGGCGTGCTGTGGGAGGCCGAACTGGGCCAGCCGGCGATCCTCGCCTTCCTGGAGCAGAACTGGATGGAGCGCTGGGAGCGGGAGAGCACCGCCGCCTTCTTCATCCGCCACGTCGAGGAACTCTTCACCCGCGGCCTGATCGACGCCGAGGGCCGCCCGTCCACGGCGCGCGCCTGGGCGGACAAGCGGGCGGACGAACGGATGCGGGCCGCCTGACATTCGCGCTGCCCATAAATCAATCATAATACCTCTGGAGGCTGGACCGTCATGACCCGCAACCTGCTTACGCTGGCCTCCGCGCTGGCCCTGCTCGCCACCCCGGCGGCGGCGGACACGCTGAAGATCGGCATGATCACCACCCTGTCCGGCCCCGGCGCGGGGCTGGGCATCGACATCCGCGACGGCTTCGCGCTGGCGGTCGAGCATGCGGGCGGCAAGCTGGGCGGGCAGGACACCCAGGTCATCGAGGCGGACGACCAGCAGAAGCCCGACGTCGCCGTCGGCCTCGCCAACCGCATGGTCGAGCGCGACCGCGTGCAGGTGGTGACCGGCGTGGTCTGGTCGAATCTCGCGCTGGCGATGCTGCCGACGCTGGCCGGCGGGCAGACCTTCTTCATCAGCCCGAACGCCGGCCCGTCGCAGCTGGCGGGCGCGCAGTGCAACCCGTACTTCTTCAACGCCGCCTACCAGAACGACCAGATCCACGAGGCCGTGGGCAAGCATGTCCAGGACGAGGGCTTCAAGAAGGTCTATCTGATGGCCCCCAACTACCCGGCGGGCAAGGACGGTCTGGCCGGCTTCAAGCGCTACTACAAGGGCGAGGTCGCCGGCGAGGTCTACACCCAGGTCGGGCAGCTCGACTACGCGGCGGAGCTGGCGCAGCTCAAGGCCGCGGCGCCGGACGCCGTCTACGTCTTCTACCCCGGCGGCATGGGCATCAACTTCATCAAGCAGTACGAGCAGGCCGGGCTGAAGGGCGCCGTCCCGCTGTTCGGCCCCGGCTTCTCCTTCGACCAGGACATCCTGGCGGCGGTCGGCGAGTCCGCGCTGGGCGTCAAGAACTCGGCGCAGTGGAGCCCGGACCTCGACAACGCCGCCAACAAGACGTTCGTCGCCGACTTCAAGGCCAAGTACGGGCGCATCCCATCCATGTACGCCGCCCAGGGCTACGACACGGCGCTGCTGATCGACAGCGCGGTGAAGGCGGTCGGCGGCAACCTGAAGGACAAGGACAAGCTGCGCGCCGCGCTGGCGTCGGCCAAGCTGCAGAGCCTGCGCGGCGAGGTGGCCTTCAACACCAACCACTACCCGATCCACAACATCTACCTGCGCGAGGTGGTGAAGGGGGCCGACGGTGCGGTGACCAACAAGACCGTCGCCACGGTCTTCACCAACCACGCCGACGCCTACGTCAAAGACTGCCCGATGAAGTGAGGCGCAGCCAGGACGCCGGAGAATGGACGCGCTCCTCCTCGTCGAACAGGGTCTGAACGGGCTTCAGCTCGGCGTGATGCTGTTCCTGATGGCCGCCGGGCTGACGCTCGTCTTCGGCATCATGGACCTCATCAACCTCGCCCACGGCACCTTCTACATGGTCGGCGCCTACCTGACGGCGGCGCTGGTGCCGGTGCTGGACAGCTTCCCGCTGGCGCTGGCGGCGGCGGTGCTGCTGACGGCGCTGCTCGGGCTGGTGGTGGAGGCGGTGGCGCTGCGCACGCTCTACCGCCGCGACCACCTGGATCAGGTGCTGGCGACCTTCGGGCTGATCCTGTTCTTCAACGAGCTGGTGAAGATCGTCTTCGGCCCGGTCCCCATCTTCCTGAACCCGCCGGCGGCGCTGGCCGGGACGGTGGACCTGTTCGGGCTGAAATACCCGGCCTTCCGGCTGGCGATCCTCGCCGTGGGCATCGCCGTGGCGGTGTTCCTGTGGCTGCTGATCGCCCGCACGCGGGTCGGCATGCTGATCCGTGCCGGCGCCACCAACCGCGAGATGGTGATGGCGCTGGGAGTGGACGTCCGGCTGCTGTTCGGGCTGGTCTTCGCGCTGGGCTGCGGGCTGGCCGGGCTGGCCGGCGCCATGGCCGGGCCGGTGCTGGCCGTTCAGGTCGGCATGGGCGAGCAGATCCTCATCCTGACCTTCGTGGTCATCGTCATCGGCGGTATCGGCTCGATCCGCGGGGCACTGGCCGGCGCCCTGCTGGTCGGCATGGTGGACACGCTGGGCCGCGCCCTGCTGCCCGCCGCCTTCCGTCTGGTGATGGACGCCGCCAACGCCAGCGCCGCCGGGGCCGCGCTTGCCTCCATGGCGATCTACGTGCTGATGGCGGTGGTTCTGGCGATCAGGCCCAAGGGCCTGTTCCCAGCGCATTGAGGAACGGCTAGGTTCAGTTTATGACCACGAACGAGTTCACGCTGCTGTTCCGGCGGCGCTTCAGCATGGCCCATCGCCTGATCGCCGGCGATTCCGTCAAATGCGCCGTGCCGCACGGCCACAACGAGACCGTTTCGGTGAAGCTGGAGGCCGTGGACCCCGCACCGCTCGACGGGGCGGCGAACATGGTGGAGTCCTTCGCGCGGGCCAAGGCGACCTGGCACCGCTGGATCGACGGGCATGTCGACCATGCGCTCCAGCTGTCCCACCGCGACCCGCTGATCGGCTATTTCCGGGAGCACGAGCCGGAAAAGCTGCCCATGCTGCTGATCACCCCCGGCGACCCGACGACGGAGGCGCTGGCCGCCTGCATGATGGCCAAGGCCAACGCGCTGTTCGCCACGGAGACCTCGCCCTTGCGCTGCGTCGAGGTGGAGATCGAGGAGACGCCGACCAACACGGTGATCTTCCGCGGCGTGCCGGAGCATCACCTGGACGCCGGCTACCTCGGCCTGCCGGGCGCGCCCTGGTGGCTGCGCGGGGATATGAGCATCAACGACCTGTAACGGGCACCGTCTTCAGGCTTCAGGCTTCAGGCAATCCCCAGCAGCTTGTGAAGCTGGACGCTCATCCGGTAACCGTGGGCCAGCGCCACGGCGGTGCAGGCCTGCCGGTTGGCGAGGTTCCGCTCCGCATCGCCGTCGTCGCGCGGCATCACCGTGACGGCGGCGCCGGGCGGCGGGCGGAACAGCCGGGCGCCCTGCCCCGGCAACTGGGTGGACAGGGTGGGCAGCCCGTCGCCAGGATCGCTCTCCCCCGCCGCCAGCACGTATTTGTAGACCGACACCCGCGGCACGAGGTCCGGGTGCAGGCCGGGCGTCTTCGGGCTGCACACGATGGTCAGCCGCGGGTCGTCCGGCATGCCGTCCAGCCACAGCGTGCCGTTCGTCTCGATCTGCACGCGCAGGCCCCGCTCCAGCAGGGCGCGGATCAGCGGGACGACATTCTGGCGCAGCGGCTCCCCGCCGGTCAGCACGATCAGGTCGCAGACCGCGGGGCGCAGTTCCCCGATGCGGGCCAGCAGCTCGTCCAGGGGCGGGCGCCAGGGCGAGCTTTCGAAGTCGGTGTCGCACCAGTGGCAGCGCAGGTTGCAGCCGCCGGTCCGCACGAAGACGCTGGGCTCCCCGACGAAGGGGCCTTCGCCCTGAAGGGTGTAGAAGACCTCCTGTATCCACAGGCTTTGGCCGTCGCCCCCCTCCTGCGGGCGGACCGGGTTGGCGCCGCGCATCAGGCCCCGCCCCCGTAGGCCACCGGATCGGCCAGCCCGGCCTCGGCAAAGCCCTTCAGCCGCAGCAGGCAGCTGTCGCAGGACCCGCAGGCCGCGCCGTCCGGCGCCGGGTCGTAGCAGGAGTGGGTCAGGCCGTAATCCACCCCGAGTTCCAGCCCGCGGCGGATGATGCCCGCCTTGTCGAGCGTCATCAGCGGGGCGTGGATCTTGAACCGGCTGGCGCCCTCCACCCCCGCCTTGGTGGCGAGGTTCGCCATGGTCTCGAAGGCGGCGATGTATTCGGGCCGGCAGTCCGGATAGCCGGAATAGTCCAGCGCGTTCACGCCGATGAAGATGTCCGATGCCTCCAGCGTTTCCGCCCAGGCCAGCGCGAAGGACAGGAACACCGTGTTGCGCGCCGGGACGTAGGTCACCGGGATGCCCGTCCCCAGGTCCGCCGCGCTGGCGTGCTTGGGCACGTCGATGGCGTCGGTCAGGGCGGAGCCGCCGAAGGCCCGCAGATCGATGTCGGCGATGACGTGGCGGTCCACCGCCATGGCCGCGGCAACCCGCTTGGCCGCTTCCAGCTCCACCGCATGGCGCTGCCCGTAGCGGAAGCTGAGCGCGTTCAGCCGGTAGCCCTGCTCCCGGGCGATCGCCAGCACCGTCGTGGAGTCCAGCCCGCCGCTGACCAGCACCACCGCGTTCCTTGCCGTCATGTCCCTGCCCTTTCCCATGCTCACCGGCCGCCCCGGCATAATCCCCTCCTCGCCATTGGTCAACGGCGGCGGCCAACCGGCGGCGATCTCCAGCCGGGCGGAAAAACGTCAGGCTGTTAACGCTTCGGAAATTCCCCTTGCAACACCCTTGTTAGCAAAACGAACATCCAGAAAGCAGGCATAGAGCCGGCACCGCGGCCTCCGCCGGTTGCGAGGGAGACATTGCCGTGAACGCAGTCCAACCGCCGCCCAGCGCCCAGGACGACCACGCGGACCGGACCGGCATCGACCCTCCTTGTCACTGCGACGGCGCCGCCAAGGCGGCGGATTGCCAATCCTCCTGCCATCTGAACGACGCGGCTTTCCGGGATCGCGCCAAGGAAATCCTGTTCAGCGGACGGCTCATCACCGCCGGGGCGGTGCATCTGATCGGTCTGGAGGACATCCGGAACCAGCTCGGCAATCGCTGGGAACGGGTGAAGGAGCGGGTCCACATCTACACCACCCGCCTGCTCGAAAAGATGCTTTCCCCTCACGACGTGTGGTTCCGGCATGGCGAGGCCCAATTCATCATCGTGTTCGCCCACGCGGACATCCAGGCGGCCCAGCTGATCTGCGGGAAGATCGTCGAAGACCTTCATCAGTCCTTGCTGGGGCACAGCGACACCAGCCAGATCATCGTCAAGACCGCGCTGGTGGAAATCGACGGCAGTGTCGCGGTCGGCAGCGCACGGCTGGACGACCTGCTGCTCCACGCGGCCAGCCCTTCGGAGCGACCATCCGCCAAGCCACAGCGCGCGGGGCGCCCCGAAGAACGGTCCGAAGAGCGGCAGCGGCCATCGCTGACGGATTTCGCGCTCGGCAACGGCGAGCCGCCGCCGCGGCCCAAGGTGCTCTTCCGCCCCGTCTACGACGTGCGCAACAAGGTGATCTCCACCTACACCTGCCGGCCGGATCTCCACACCTGCCGGCACATCAACCAGATCACCGCGGACGATGTCATGCAGGAGGAGGCCATCTTCGATTACGACATGGAAACCCTGTGCCATGCCGTCCGCACCTACAACGAGCTGTACCAGAACAAATTCCGTTACGCCCAGACCATCCCCGTCCATTTCGAGACCCTCGCCTCGGTGCGGCGGCGGCGGGAATATCTCCAGTCCTGCCGGATGATCCCCAATTGCCTGATCCCCTTCCTGGCCTTCGAGCTGGAAGGATTGCCGCAGGGCATTCCCAACGGCCGGCTGGCCGAGATGGTCACCATGCTGCGTCCCTTCGGCCGCGCCGCCATCGTCATCCTGCGGGAGGAGAACTCCGACATCGCGACCTACGCCAACGCCGGCGTCAAGGGCGTGGGACTGGCTATGGATTTCCGGGACGGCGATCAGCGCTGCATCGACAAGATCAACGCCTTCTGCCCCATCCCGCGCAAGCATGGCCTGTTCGCCTACCTGGACGGCATCCGGAACGTCGAGCAGTTCCAGGCCGCGATCGAGGCCGGAGCGGCCTATGTCGGCGGGGCCGTGGTCGGCAAGGATTCCGACGTTCCCGAACACATGCGGCGCTGCACCGAGCGGCAGATGCTCATGCGAGCCAGGGTCAAGGCACGGCGCGAATCCGCATAGACAGAGGTCCGGCCAAGGCACGTCCCTTTCCGCATAGGACGTCAGGAGGCGCCGCCTGGACGGCTTCGTTAACGCATTAGCAAGTGCGAAAGGACCATCCTATTCATACGGTCATTCCATTGATGCCCGTACCCGGTCCAGACGGCGGCCCTGCCGTTGGGCTCGCGCTCCCCCACAACCGGAAAGGGACGCTCGGCCATGGTCATGCATCACCCCTCCGGTCCGGACGGCACCATCCCGCAACAGGATGACGGTGCCATGTCGTCCTCGCCCCCCACCCCCGGACAATCGATCGACGAGTCCTTCAAGGAGCGCGCCCGACAGATCCTGACGCACAACCAGACGGTTACCGCGGGGTCGGTCCACCTGATCGGTCTCGACGAGATCCGGAATGAGCTGGGCGACCGCTGGGGAAGCGTGAACGAGCGGGTGCACGTCTACACCGAGCGCATGCTCAAGAAGGTTCTGTCGCCGCGCGACGTCTGGTTCCGCTATGGCGAGAACCACTACATCATCGTCTTCGCCCAGGCCGACCGGAAAGCGGCGCAGCTGACCTGCAGCAAGGTGATGGAAAGCCTGCACCAGGCGCTGCTGGGCCACGCCGACACGCGGCGCATCACCGTCAAGACCGCGGTGGTCGATGTCGGCGGCGGGGTCGCCCTGGACACCGCGCGGCTGGCCGACCTGCTCAAGGACGCCGTCCACAAGCCGGAAGGCGCCGCGGCGGCCTTCCCCCCGCCGGCGGACGGCGTCCTTCCGGCGGCCATTCCGGCGGCGGAGGCGCGGCACCCGCACTGGACCGAGATGCCGGCGGACACCATCACGCCGCAGAGCCGGCCCAAGGTGCTGTTCCGTCCGGTCTTCGACGTGAAGCACAAGGTGGTGTCGACCTACTGCTGCCGCACCGACGCGGACACGGCCCGCTATCTGAACCTGATGGACTCCTTCGACCCGGAGCGCGAGGAGGCGGTCTTCGACCTCGACATGGAGACGCTGAGCCTCGCGGTCAGCACCTACAACGAGCTGTACGCCAACAAATTCCGTTACGCCCAGACCATCCCCGTCCATTTCGGCACGCTCGCCTCCAGCCGGCGGCGGCGGGAATACATCCAGGCATGCCGGATGATCCCGCGCGTGCTGATGCCCTTCCTGGCCTTCGAGCTGGACGGGCTGCCGGCCGGCGTTCCCTATGGGCGGCTGGCGGAGATCGTGGCGATGCTGCGCCCCTTCGCCCGCGCCGCCATGGTCATCCTGCACGACGACGCGGGCGACCTGTCGGTCTACGCCACCGCCGGCGTCAAGGGGGTCGGTCTGCGGCTGGACGGGCGGGAGGACGAGCCGCACATCCTGGAGCGGGTCCAGACCTTCTGCCCCGGACCGCGCAAGTTCGGCATGTTCGCCTACGTAGATGGCGTCCGAAACCCGGTGCAGCTGGAGGCGGCGGAGGCCGCGGGCGCCGCCTATCTGAGCGGTCCCATCATCGGCGAGGCCTCGGAGGTGCCGGAACACATGAAGCGCTGCACCGAACGCCAGCTCCTCCAGCGGTCGCGGCGGCGGCGCCACCACGACACGCCCTGGGGATGAGTGGGCGGAGCCAAGCGGGCAAACACCCGCTGTCGGCGCGACCTTTTGTGTTCAAGCCCGCCCATCTGTGCGAAAAGACGGGCCTACCGATTGGCCTGCCGATTGGCTTGGCGATTGGTTGACCGCCCCTCTTTTCCGGCCTTCCATGCCCCCGACCGCGCCCCGAACCGCCCTGCTCTCCCGCCCCCGCATCGCCCTGCTGATCCTGCTGGCCGTCGCGCTGGCCCTGCCCACCATCGCCGACTGGATGGGGGAACCCTTCTACGTGCGGCTGGCGACGCGCATCCTGGTCTTCGCCCTGGCGGCGGTCAGCCTCGACCTGATCCTCGGCTTTGGGGGGATGGTCAGCTTCGGCCACGCCGCCTTCGTCGGGATCGGCGGCTACGCGGTCGGCATCCTGTTCGCCCACCAGTCGGACGGATCGACGCTGTTCGGCCTTCCCGGCACGGTGAACGGGCTGATCGTCTGGCCGCTGGCCATGCTGGCCGGGGCGCTGGCGGCGCTGCCGGTGGGGGCGATCTCGCTGCGCACCACCGGCGTGCCCTTCATCATGATCACGCTGGCCTTCGCCCAGATGCTTTTCTACCTGATGACCGGGCTGAAGGCCTATGGCGGGGACGACGGCATCGCGCTGTGGAGCCGCTCCACCCTGCCCGGCCCGCTGAACATCGCCGACCACACCACCTTCTATTATGTGGTGCTGGGGCTTCTGGTCGCGGCGCTGGCGCTGGGTTGGCGGCTGGTCAACTCCCGCTTCGGGCGGGTGATCCGCGGCGCCAAGGACAACGAGCGGCGGATGGCCGCGCTCGGCTACCCGGTCACCCGCTACAAGCTGGTCGCCTTCGTCATCGCCGGGGCGCTGGCCGGGCTGGCCGGGGCGCTGCTCGCCAACGCCACCATGTTCGTCGGGCCGCAATATCTGCATTGGAGCCGCTCGGGCGACCTGATCGTGATGGTCGTGCTGGGCGGCATCGGCACGCTGATCGGGCCGGTGCTGGGCGCCGCCGCGCTGCTGCTGCTGGAGGAGTTCGTGCCGGAGCTGATGGACCTCGCCCACGCCGGGCTGGGCGAGCATTGGAAGATCGTGCTGGGGCCGGTGCTGATCCTTCTGGTGCTGTACGCCCGCAAAGGATTGTGGGGCGTTGTCGCCGGGAGGCGCCCGTGAGCACCCCTCTGCTGAGCACCGACTCGCTGGTCAAGCGCTTCGGCGGTCTGGCCGCCACCGATGGCCTCTCGCTGTCCGTCGCGGAGGGGGAACTGCACGCTCTGATCGGCCCGAACGGGGCCGGCAAGACCACCCTGATCGGCCAGCTGTCGGGGGAGTTGACCCCCGATTCCGGGACCATCCTGTTCGATGGGCGCGACGTGACCCGCCTGCCCGTGCACAAGCGGGCACAGCGCGGCCTGGCCCGCAGCTTCCAGATCACCTCGATCTTCCCCAACTTCACGGCGCTCGACAACGTGGCGCTGGCGGTGCAGGCCCACGCCGGGCACAGCTTCCGCTTCTGGCGCGACGCCGGGCGCGACCGCCGGCTGGCCGACCCCGCCCGCGCCGTGCTGGAGCGGGTCGGCCTGGGCTCGCGGGCCGACACCCGCGCCGACGCGCTGGCCCATGGCGAGAAGCGGCAGCTCGAACTGGCGATGGCCCTGGCCACCGGGCCGCGGCTGCTCCTGCTCGACGAGCCGATGGCCGGCATGGGGCCGGAGGACTCCGCCCGCATGGTTGAACTGCTGCAAGAGCTGAAGGGCGGCGTGACGATCCTGCTGGTCGAACACGACATGGACGCCGTCTTCGCGCTGGCCGACCGCATCACCGTTCTCGTGCGCGGCAAGGACCTCGCCAGCGGCACCCCGGAGCAGATCCGCAACGACCCGGCGGTGCGCGAGGCCTATCTCGGCGACGAACTGGAGGTCGTCTGATGCTGCGCGTCGCCGACCTGACCGCCGCCTACGGCTCCAGCCAAGCGCTGTTCGGCATGGAGCTGTCCGTCGACGCCGGAGAGGCGGTGACCCTGATGGGCCGCAACGGCATGGGCAAGACCACAACCATCAAGGCGATCATGGGCCTCGTGGCACCGACCGGTGGCTCCATCGCCTTCGAGGGCACGGAGATTGCCGGGCGCCCGCCGCACCGCATCGCGCGGGCCGGCATCGCCCTGGTGCCGGAGGGGCGGCAGGTCTTCCCCACCCTGACCGTGCGCGAGAACCTGATCGCCACCGCCGCCAACCGCTTCGCGCGGCGCGATCCCTGGACGGTGGAGCGGGTCCACGCCCTGTTCCCCCGGCTGGCCGAGCGCGCCGGCAACCTCGCCCGCAACCTGTCGGGCGGGGAGCAGCAGATGCTCGCCGTCGGGCGCGCCCTGATGACCAACCCCAAGCTGCTGATCCTCGACGAGGCGACGGAGGGGCTGGCCCCGCTGGTCCGCCAGGAGATCTGGGACTGCCTCGCCCGCCTGAAGGACGAGGGGCAGGCGATCCTGGTGGTGGACAAGAACGTCCACGCCCTCGCCGCCCTGGCCGACCGCCATCACGTCATCGAGAAGGGGCGGCTGGTGTGGTCCGGCAGTTCCGCCGCCCTGCTCGCCGATCCCACCCTGAAGGAGCGCTATCTTGGCGTCTGAAGCCCTGTTTGGTGGCATGACCGCCGCCGAGATCGACCGCCAGTACAATTTCCGCAAGCTGGTGCCGGAGCACCCGGCCTATTTCGCCCGCTGGCAGGCGGAGAGCGAAGCGGTGCGCGCCCGGCTCGGCGGGCGCTATGACATTCCCACCGGCCCGCACCCCCGCCAGCGCGCCGACGTCTTCCCCGCCGGAGAGGGCACACCGGTGCTGGTCTTCATCCACGGCGGCTACTGGCGCGCCCTGTCGAAGGACCTGCACTCCTTCATCGCAGCACCCTATGTGGAGCGCAGGGTGGCGGTCGTCCTGCTCGGCTACGGCCTGTGCCCGGACGTGACGATGGACGAGCTGTGCGGCCACGCCCAGGCCGGGCTGGACTGGGTGTTCGCCAACGCGGCCAGCTTCGGCGGCGATCCGCGTCGGGTGGTGGTGTCCGGCCATTCGGCGGGCGGCCATCTGACGGCCAAGCTGGTCTCGGAGAATCGCGACCGCGTGGCCGGCGGCATCCCGATCAGCGGCCTCTACGACCTGGAGCCGATGCTCGGCTTCGAGGTGAACGAGCAGCTTCGGCTCGATCCCGACTCGGCGCGGCGGCTGAGCCCGATCCACGCCGTTCCCGCCCCTGCCCCGCTGCTGATGCCGGCGCTGGGTGGCCTTGAGACCGACGCGATGCACCGCCAGCAGGCCGACTACGCCCTGGCCTGGGCCGCGCAGGGCAACGCGGTGCGGGAGATCGTGGAGCCGGGCGCCGACCATTTCAGCGTGGTCGACCGCTTCGCCGAACCGGGCAGCGCCCTGTTCGAGGCCGCGCTGGCGATGATCAAGGATACGTGAGGCGGAAACGAAAAGGCCTTCCCGGTGGGGAAGGCCTTTTCTGAGCGTTCGCTCGAATGAGAGTGGCGGATGGGGGGAGATTCGAACTCCCGATACCCTTGCGGGTATGCCGCATTTCGAGTGCGGTGCATTCAACCGCTCTGCCACCCATCCGCTGCCCCGTTTCCGGGGTGGCGCGGAACCTACCCAAAAGCTTTTGGGGATGCAAGCCCTTGTTTGCAGGAAAATGAACGGGAAAATGCCACCATGCCTGTTGACTCCCGGTGGCCCATCGGTTAAATCCCCGCTCTCACGAACGGGCTTGCACCTCAAACGGTGGGCGAGCGGCCCTTCCGTTTGTTTTGAGATAGGCAGTGACGACGATGTTTGCAGTGATCCGCACCGGCGGCAAGCAGTACAAGGTCGCCAATGGCGACGTGATCCGCGTTGAGAAGCTCGAGGCCGAGGCCGGCGCTTCCATCACGCTCAACGACGTGCTGATGGTCAGCGACGGCGGCAGCACCACCCTTGGCACCCCGACGGTTGCCGGCGCTGCTGTGACCGCCGAGATCGTCGCCCAGGATCGCGGTCCGAAGATCATCGTCTTCAAGAAGAAGCGCCGCCAGAACTACCGCCGTAAGAACGGCCACCGCCAGGACCTGACCGTCCTGCGCATCACCGGGATCAACGGCGCCGCCTGAACGGCCGCCGACCAGTCACAGGAGTAACTCCCCATGGCCCATAAAAAAGCAGGCGGCTCTTCGCGCAACGGCCGCGATTCCGCCGGCCGCCGCCTCGGCGTGAAGCGTTTCGGTGGCGAGAACGTCGTCGCCGGCAACATCATCGTGCGCCAGCGCGGCACGAAGTTCCACCCCGGTGAGAACGTCGGCATCGGCAAGGACCACACCCTGTTCGCCAAGACGGACGGCGTGGTGGCCTTCAAGCACAGCGCCCAGGGGCGCACCTACGTCGCCATCGAGGCGGTCGAGGTCCCGGCGGTCGCGGCCGAGTAATCTCGTCCGGCCCGTACGGTGTGTTGGGATGATCGGGGGTTCGGGCAACCGGCCCCCGATTTTCTTTTTTTGATGGTGTGGTCACCGCCCCCTTCCCTCGGTTGGAGGACGGTGCGCAAACGGTAGATTGGCCGGCACGGTCCCCGATGAAGTTCCTCGATCAAGCCAAGGTGTATCTGAAAAGCGGCGACGGCGGCCCCGGCGCCATCGCTTTCCGCCGCGAGAAGTTCATCGAATATGGCGGACCGGACGGCGGCAACGGCGGCCGTGGTGGCGATGTCGTGATCGAGGTCGTGAACGGCCTCAACACGCTGATCGACTACCGCTACAAGCAGCATTTCAAGGCGCAGCGCGGCAACCACGGCATGGGCGCCAACCGCAACGGCGCCAGGGGCGAGGACGTGGTCCTGCGCGTGCCGGTCGGCACCCAGATCCTCGACGAGGATCAGGAGACCGTTCTGCTCGACCTGACGGAGCCCGGCCAGCGCGTCGTCATCCTGAAGGGCGGCGACGGCGGCTTCGGCAACGCCCATTACAAGACCCCGACCAACCGCGCCCCGCGCAAGTCGCACCCCGGCTGGCCGGGCGAGGAGCGCTGGGTCTGGCTGCGGCTGAAGCTGATCGCCGACACCGGCCTGCTCGGCCTGCCCAACGCCGGCAAGTCCACCTTCCTGGCCGCGACCACCGCGGCGCGCCCGAAGATCGCCGACTACCCCTTCACCACGCTGGCCCCCAACCTGGGCGTCGTCCGCGCGGGTGACGAGGAGTTCGTCATCGCCGACATCCCCGGCCTGATCGAAGGCGCGCACGAGGGGCACGGGCTGGGCGACCGCTTCCTCGGCCATGTGGAGCGCACCCGCGTGCTGCTCCACCTGATCGACGGCACGGCGGAGGACGTGGTCCAGTCCTACACCACCATCCGCAACGAGCTGGTTGCCTATGGCGGCAACCTCGCCGACAAGCTGGAGATCATCGGTCTGAACAAGGCCGACGCCCTGCTCGACGAGGAAGTCGCGGAGAAGAAGGCCGCGCTTGAGGCGGCGTCGGGTGCCGAGGTGATGGTTCTGTCCGGCGCCACCGGCCAGGGCGTCCAGGCGGTGCTTTACCGCTTGCTCACGCTCATCAAACAGTCCAAGGAAGAGGAGCCCGACGTCATCCAGGCTCCGGTCACGCGCTCCATCCCCCGGGCCCCGGTCGGCCGGAAGATGGACGACGAGTATGCGGGCTGGAACGAGGAGACGGGCGAGTACGACGATCTCCCCGAAGAGGCGGACGACGACTCCGACTCGGACGGGGATGACTGGGACGATGAAGGCGACGATGACGGTGACGACACCGAGCACAGCGGCAACGGCGACGACAACGCCAAAGGCTGAGACCCTCTTCCTGCTTCCCACCCTGCTCGACGCGCGGCGGCTGGTCGTCAAGATCGGCTCCGCCCTGCTCGTCGACAGCGCCACCGGCCGGATGCGCCGCGAGTGGCTGGACGCGCTGGCCGACGACGTGGCCGCCTGCCGCAAGCGCGGGCAGGAGGTGGTGATCGTCACCTCCGGCGCCGTCGCCTGCGGGCGCGAGCATCTCGGCCTCGTCGGGCGCGCCCTGCGGCTGGAGGAGAAGCAGGCCGCCGCCGCCACCGGCCAGATCCGGCTCGCCGCCGCCTATCAGGAGACGCTGGCCCGCCACGGGCTGACCGTCGCCCAGGTGCTGGTGACGCTGGAGGACACCGAGGAGCGCCGCCGCCACCTCAACGGCCGCGCCACCATCGACACGCTGCTGAAGCTGGGCGCCGTCCCGGTCATCAACGAGAACGACACGGTCGCCACCGCGGAGATCCGCTTCGGCGACAACGACCGTCTGGCCGCCCGCGTCGCCCAGATGATCAGCGCCGACACGCTGGTCCTGCTGTCGGACATCGACGGCCTCTACACCGCCGACCCGCGCAAGGACCCCGAGGCCCGGCACATCCCGGTCGTCCAGGAACTGACCTCCGACATCGAGAACATGGCGGGCGAGCCGCCGCCCGGCTACAGCTCCGGCGGCATGGTGACCAAGATCGTCGCGGCGCGCGTGGCGCTGGCCGCCGGCTGCCGCATGGTCATCGCCAAGGGCAAGCGCATGAACCCGCTGGCCGCGCTGGAACAGCGGCCCGAGCAGGGCGGCGCCCTGTGCACATGGTTCCTGCCCGCCGCCTCCCCCTCCTCCGCCCGCAAGGCGTGGATCGGCGGCAACCTGAACGCCCACGGCGCGCTGACGGTGGACGCCGGCGCCCTGTCGGCGCTTGCCCGCGGGGCCAGCCTGCTGCCCGCCGGGGTGCGCGCCGTCGAGGGCGACTTCGAGCGCGGCGACGTGGTGGTGGTCAAGGCGCCGGACGGGCGCGAGGTGGCGCGCGGCCTGACCGCCTACGCCGCCGAGGACGCCCGCCGCATCGCCGGCCGCAAGAGCCACGAGATCGAGGAGATCCTCGGCTACCACGGCCGCGACGAGATGATCCACCGCGACGATCTGGTGGTGCGGTGAGCGTTCCGATCGTGGCCCGCCCGCCCCTCCAGGCCATCCTGTGGGACATCGACGGCACGCTGCTCGACAGCGAGCCCTGGCACCAGCGCGCCACCATCGCGGTCTGCCGGCTGCACGGCCATGTTATGTCCGACACGGACTACGCGGCCACACTGGGCGTCGCCTTCCCCGAGCTGTACGCCCGGCTGCACGCCGCCCGGCCGATGGCCCTGACCTTCCGGGAATGGGCGGACGCCATCACCGACCTCTATCTGGAGCGCATCGCCGAGGTGGAGGCGCGGGCCGGCGCCCTGGCTCTGGTCGACGCCTTCGCGGAGCGGGGGCTGCGGCAGGCCTGCGTGTCGAACAGCGGGCGCCGCGTGGTCGAGGCCAACCTGCGCCACATGGGCAGCCCGCATTTTCTGTTCGGCCTCAGCCGCGACGACGTGGGCAAGGGCAAGCCGGACCCCGAGCCCTACCTGACCGCCGCCGCCCGCCTCGGCGTCTCGCCCGCGGCCTGCGCGGTGATCGAAGACAGCCCGACCGGCGCCCGCGCCGCCAGGGCCGCCGGCATGCTGACCATCGCCTGGCCCCAGCACGCCGACCTGCTGTTCGAGGCCGCCGACCATGTGGTGGAGGACCCGGCGGCGCTGGACTGGGACGGCCTCTGCGGCGTCGCGGAGCGCATGGCGGCGGATTGACGCGCTGCCGGTCGGCACGCGACGCCGCAACCACGGCATGACATGATCCGGATGCACGCCCTTGCATTCGATTGCCGAACCATGCCGCACCCCGCGACGCGCGCGTTTCTCACCGTCCTCATCGCCTTATGGGCGTTTCCGGCGGCGGGAAAGGACCCGGACCTGCCGCCTGTGGACCCGCCCAGCCGCTGGCACCGGATGGGACCCACCGACGCCGAGTCGAGCAGCCGCTGCATCGGCCAGTTGATCAGCCCCATCTGCACGTTGGAAACCCTGCTCGCGTGCTTCGACCACGGCATCAACGCCCTCTGCACACTTGCCACTGGAAGAGAACGGCGTTTCATACACATGGAAGGGCGGTTCAAAGGGACCACGCTCTACCGGGTGGTCGCAGTGCGCCGGCTCACGCCACGGGACATCCCGCGACGCTGCCTCAACGATGATCTGGAAGCGACGTGCAAGGCCGGCGATGTTCAGATCACCCTGAGCGAACGCTCGTGCTGGAGCTACGGCTGCCCGCCACCCTACAAGGACCCCATCAAGATGGGCACGACCTATAACTTGCGGAAGGACGGCGATGGTCGATGGATCGTCTACGAGTGGTATTCACCGCCTTACTGAAATTTAAACTCTCGGCGCTATTTTCTTGGAAAGGAGAAATAACCCGATCTGTCTTCTTCTTTATTCTTCTGGCCATCTAGCTGTTTCGCTCTTCTCCCTAAAAGCGAATAGGAAAGCTGTTCAGCCAATTTTTCATCCGTTGCAAGGTAAGAATAGGCGGCAAGGGTCCCCGGCCCCATTTGCCCGTCCTTCGGCATTTCAGGATAGCCATTCTCCCGAAACACCCGGTTCATCGCATCCTGGATGATCTCCGTTCCTCGGCTCCGGCCGAACCGGAACAGGGTGTCGGCGAAGGCCGCCGCCGCTTCGTCGTTTCCGATCTCGTCCAGCGCTTTCCGGCCACCGACGGTCCGCAGCACATCGTCGAAATAGTAAGGGTAAATCGCCGCGCGCTGCCCCACCGTCAGTTGATCGGGTTTCCGGACCTTTTCGAGACCCGGCAGATCCTCCTTCGCCCGATCCAGAATATCCTGCGTGATCCCGCTTGCCGCTCCCGACCCCGGATGCGTCGTCATTCCGCCTTCCATGGCGAAGATTTCCGCGTAGATCAGCCGTTGGTTCGGCGACAGGTTCGGCACCCGCGCGATGGCCTCGTTGAAATTCCTCCACGCTCCGGGCTGCTTCTTGAAATATTCGACTTTGAAATAGGGCAAGTCTGGAATGTCCGGATTCTTGCTTTCATTCACAGTCACGACATCTGTTGCCGTCTTCGGCTTGGAATTCTCCGCCACATCGATCCTGCGGTCGCGCAGCCAGTTCTCGATCTCGTCGGCATACTCGACCCGTGACGGCGCACCGGACCGCTCCACCGTGTCCCTCACCGAGGAACCGGATGCAGCGCCCACTCCATCGGCGTCGTCATCCGTAACCGAGGACCGGTCCGCAAACGGCTCGAACCGTGAGAAATCGCCATCGACGATCAGACGTCCGGTTGCGTCGGTTTCCCCGTCGGTCCCATAGACCCGCTCGAACTGGCGCGTGACGTAATCGGCATACTCCTGGTCCGACCGATAGCGTGGGTCCTCGATCAGGTGATTCAAGGCGTCCGCGGGATTTGGCAGTCCGTCGGCCTTGTCAACGGAAACGGACTCGGTGGCCGGCATCGACGCCGCGTCGAACTCTTCGTCGTTCGCAGCATTCTTCGTGTCGGTGGAAGGCCCGGCATCGTCGGACGGGTCCTCGCTGGACTTCGGAGACGGACCCTCCGACTCCGGGCTGCCGGTCGGCTGCGAAACCGGCCCCCGGTCGTCCGCAGGAGGCGCCGCCGCCTTTGGCGGATCACCGCCGCCGGCATCACCAACTCCGTCGGCTCCGGCATCCCGCGGCGGGAAATCGGCCTCATCGCCAAGTCCGATCATTTCCTCAATCTTCATCGGGTTGATCGCGCCCATTGCCAAAGCCCTCCATCCTTGTCGAATGCCATGCAAGCGGGACGGTGCGATCCGCCAAAGAAAAAGGGCCGGCCCGCTGGCCAGCCCCATTCGGTCGCACGTGTTCCGTGTCCGTCACCGAGCATACAAGGAATTTATTCCCTAATCAACCGCGCGATGAAAGGCGCCTCACCCCTTCGTGACGAAGAAATAGACCGTCATCGCCACGCCCACGACGATCACGAACTTGCGCAGGATCGGCGGCGGGATGTGGCGGGCGACCGCGGCCCCGGCATAGCCGCCGGCCACGGCAGCCGCCATCATGATCAGCGCTTCGTTCCAATAGACCGCGCCGCCGAAGGCGAAGGCCACCACCGCGACCGCGTTCAGGCAGCCGGACACCAGCGCCTTCAGCCCGTTCATCGCGTGCAAGTCGGTCAGGCCGAAGACGCCCAGCGTCGCCAGGATCAGGATGCCGATCCCCCCGCCGAAATAGCCGCCGTAGATGGCGATGAAGAACTGCACGATCAGCACGGTGTTGTGGCCGACCTTGAAGTTGCGGCGGATGTAGGCCGACACCTTCGGGCCGAAGGCGAACAGCACCGTCGCGAACAGCAGCAGCCAGGGGATGATCTCCTCGAACACGCGCTGCGGCGTCCACAGCAGGAGGAGCGCGCCCAGCAGACCGCCGATCAGGCTGACGCCGAGGAAGGCCGGCAGGCTGACCTCCTTGATCCGCCCCAGTTCCCGCCGGTAGCCGTAAGCACTGGCCAGCGCGCCCGGCGACACCGCCACCGTGCTGGTCGCGTTGGCGTTCAGCGGCGGCACGCCCGCCATGATCAGCGCCGGGAAGGTCAGGAAGCTGCCGCCACCGGCCACGGCGTTGAGCACGCCCGCGAAGAAGGCGGAGACGATCAGCAGCAGGGTCAGCATGGGGCCACGGTCCGGCGGGTGGAAAAAGCCCGCGGACTATGCCCTCTCGGCGACGCTTACGGTATTGCGTTTTCGGCGGTGCGGTATTTCACGCACGGCCGGTGGGGTCTAGCGGGTCGGAGGAAGCGTACGGAGGTAGGCGACCAGGGCCCCCAACTCGCCGTCACTCATGGACTTGTAATAGTGATAGCCCATGGGCGGGCTCAGCCGGTGGCCGTCGGGACGTACACCCTCGGTGATCGCCTTGCGGATCTCCGCGTCGGTCCAGCCGCCCAGCCCGTGCTCCTTGTCCTGCGTGATGTTGCGGGACACCGCGTTGCCCCACGGCCCGGTGAAGTTCCGCCCGCCGGCCCCCATGCGGGTCATGTCGAGCCGCCCGTCCGGCAGCATCGGCGTGTGGCATTCCATGCAGTGGCCGAGCGGACCGGCCATGTACGCGCCGTACGTCACCGGGTCCGTACGCGGCACCTCCGCCACCGACCCGACCGGCGGTCCGTAGGCGGCGGGCAACGCCATGCGGTACTCGGACTTCGGGACAGAATGCCGCACCGGCGGCACGCTGCGCAGATAGGCGACGATGGCGCGCAGGTCGCCGTCCGACAGGCCGCGGTAGAAGCCGAAGGGCATCGGCGGCCCGATCAGGCTGCCGTCGGGGCGCCTGCCTTCGCGGATGGCGGCGATCAACTGCTCGTCGGTCCAGCGCCCGATCCCCGTTTCCGGGTCCGGCGTGATGTTGGAGGCGTAGGCGGTGAAGGGCTCCTCGACGAAGGGCGTCCCGCCGGCCAGCTCCCGTCCCGCGACCGCACCGTTGGGCCCCTGCGGCGTGTGGCAGTTGCCGCAGGCGACGATGCCATTGACCAGGGCGCGCCCCCGCTCCACCGGCGATTCCGGCGGGCTCTCCGCCCCGGCGGTCGCGATCATGCCGGACAGCATCAGGCACGCGGCGACGCTGCCGCGGCGGACAAGCCGGACCATCGAGTTCTCCCTCACCGATGACGCAGAGGGCCACGCTACGCCCGCAATCAACCGCGGCCCAGGCGGATTGTTGAGTAGACCGATCAGCAATTCGGCTTAGCCGCCATGGCTTTCGCGGCGGCGCGGGATGGGCTATGGTTTCCGCCCTTTTCAACCGGCCGATGCCGCTTGGCGAACGCCACTGGAGTGAGACCGATGTCCGCCCTGCTTGAGACCACCGACGCCTTGCACGATCAGATGCTCGCCCTCGGCCGCGCCGCCCGCGCCGCCGCGGCGGAGCTGGCGACCGTGCCAAGCCCGTCGAAGGATCAGGCCTTGCGGGCGGCGGCCGCCGCGATCCGCGCCCGCAAGGCGGAGATCCAGGCGGCCAACGACGCGGACGTTGCCGCCGCCCGGGAGCGCGGCCTCGCCGGTCCCATGATCGAGCGTCTTGCCCTCAACGACGCCCGCATCGAGGCGATGGCCAAGGGGCTGGAGGACATCGCCGACTTCCCCGATCCCATCGGCGGCGTCATCGCCGAATGGACCCGCCCCAACGGGCTGGCCATCCAGCGTGTGCGCGTGCCGCTGGGGGTCATCGGCATCATCTACGAGAGCCGCCCCAACGTCACCGCCGACGCCGGCGGCCTCTGCCTGAAGTCGGGCAACGCGGCGATCCTGCGCGGCGGGTCGGAGAGCATCCGCTCGTCCCGTGCCATCGCCGCCTGCCTGGCCGATGGCTTGCGCGCCGCCGGGCTGCCGGAGGCGGCGATCCAGCTCGTCCCCACAACGGACCGGGCGGCGGTCGGCCACATGCTGACCATGCGCGACTACATCGACGTGATCGTCCCGCGCGGCGGCAAGTCGCTGATCCAGCGCATCGCCGAGGAGAGCCGCATCCCGGTCATCAAGCATCTCGACGGCAACAACACCGTCTATGTCGACGCTGGGGCCGACCCGGAGAAGGCGCGCAAGGTGGTGATGAACGCCAAGATGCGCCGCACCTCGATCTGCGGCGCCGCCGAGACGCTGCTGGTCGACCGCAGGATCGCCGACGCCGTCCTGCCGGTGCTGGTGAAGGACCTGCTCGACGCCGGCTGCGCCGTCCGCGGCGACGACGACGCCCGGGCTGCCGACCCGCGCGTGACGGCGGTGACGGCGGAGGACTGGGACACCGAGTATCTCGACGCCATCATCGCCTGCGGCGTGGTGGACGGGGTGGACGGGGCGATCGACCACATCAACCGTCACGGCTCCCACCACACCGACGCCATCGTGACCGAGGACCCGGCGGCGGCGGAGCGTTTCCTGCAGCGCATCGACAGCGGCATCGTGCTGTGGAACGCCAGCACCCAGTTCGCCGACGGCGGCGAGTTCGGCATGGGTGCCGAGATCGGCATCTCCACCGACAAGTTCCACGCCCGCGGCCCGGTCGGTGCGGAACAGCTGACCAGCTACAAGTATGTCGTGCGCGGCGATGGCCAGACGCGGCCGTGAGGTTTACGGCCCTGGAGCTTACGTCTGCCCCCTCCCCGACCCTCCCCCGCCTTCGGCGAGGGAGGGGGATTGATCCCCTCCCCTGCGAAGCGGGGGAGGGTTAGGGAGGGGGCAAGCATGGCGACACCCCCCCACCGCTACGGCGGCCCGCTCCACGCCGGCCTGCGCGTCGGGCTGCTCGGCGGCTCCTTCAACCCGGCCCACGCCGGGCACCGGCACATCAGCCTGTACGCGCTGAAGGCGCTGGGGCTCGATCAGGTGTGGTGGCTGGTCAGCCCGCAGAACCCGCTCAAGCCCGTCCGGGGCATGGCGCCGCTCGCCGAGCGGCTGGAGGAGGCCCGGCGCACCGCCCGCCATCCGGCCATCCGGGTCACCGCCATCGAGCAAGAGCTTGGCACCCGCTACACCGCCGACACGCTGGCCAAGCTGACGCTCCGCTTCCCCAAAACGCGCTTCGTCTGGCTGATGGGGGCGGACAATCTTCGGCAAATCCCCCGCTGGCGGCAGTGGACGCGAATCTTCCGGCTGGTGCCGGTTGCAGTTCTCGCCCGTCCAACTTATTCTATGGGGGCGCTTGGTGGCATAGCCGCTCAGCGCTATGCCCGTCGCCGGGTGAGCATGCACAAGGCCAAGGGGTTGGCCGGTTCGAAAACACCGGCCTGGATTTTCCTCCGCAACCCGCTGCATCCGGCTTCGGCGACGGCGATCCGCCGGGCACGCGCCAGCGGGTCGTGACCCTGTATCGCGAGGTAGGTACCATCAACACGTTCATCGAACCGGCCGCGCCCGTTGTGCGGCCCGCGCCCGTTCCCGTTCCCCAGCCGGACGAACTGAAGGCGCTCGTCGAGAAGTCCCTGGACGACGATCAGGCCGAAGACGTCGTCGTCATCGACCTTGCCGGCAAGACCAGCATCGCCGACTACATGATCGTGGCGTCGGGCCGCAACACCCGGCACATCGCCGCCATGGCCATGAAGCTGGCCGACCGCATGAAACAGGCCGGCCTGCGCGGCGTCGAGGTCGAGGGCCTGAACCAGTGCGACTGGGTTCTGGTCGACGCCGGGGACGTCATCATCCACCTGTTCCGCCCGGAAGTCCGGACCTTCTACAACATCGAGAAGATGTGGGGTCTGGAGACGCCGCGGCCCTCCGCCGAGCGCATGAGCGCCTGACGGACACCATTCGGGACGGGTGAGGAACGGGAGTCGGACCGATGCGTCTGTGGCTTGCCGCGGTTGGGCGGTCACGGACCGGTCCGGCGCGCGACCTGTATGACGAGTATGCCGGGCGCCTGTCCTGGCCGCTGACTCTGCGCGAGGTCGAGGTGAAGAAACGCCTCGCCTCCGACGAGTTGAAGCGGCAGGAGGCGGAGCTGCTTTTGGCCGCCATCCCCGCCGGGGCCATCGTCGTGGCCCTGGACGAGCGCGGCAAGACCATCACCAGCGAAGCCTTCGCCGCCAAGATCGGCGGCTGGCGGGACCAGGGGGCGGGTGACATCGCCTTTCTCATCGGCGGGGCGGACGGCCACGGCGACGCCGTGCGGGCGCGCGCCGATTTTCTTTTGGCCTTGGGCGCCATGACATGGCCACATATGCTGGTGCGAGGCATGTTGGCGGAGCAAATCTACCGTGCCCAGCAAATTCTGGCCGGACACCCCTATCACCGTGCATGACTCCCATTGTGCGCGTGCTCAGGCATGCCATTTTCTGATCCGGCCCAAGACAATAAAAATCCGGCCATAAGAAGACTGGCATCAGACCGTTCGACCGAGACCCGCAACCCGACCGTGACAGGCGTATGAGGAGCGTGATGACCGAGACCAATCGTCCCCGACCCGTAGTGCTGTGCATCCTGGATGGCTGGGGCTACCGCGAGGAGCGCGAGGACAACGCCATCGCGCAGGGCAACACGCCCAACTGGGACCGGCTGTGGTCGTCGGAGCCCCGCGCCTTCCTGGAGGCCAGCGAGGAGGAGGTCGGGCTGCCCAAGGGCCAGATGGGCAACTCCGAGGTCGGTCACATGAATCTGGGCGCCGGCCGCGTCGTCCGCCAGGATCTGGTGATGATCGACCACGCCATCGTCGAGGGCGAACTGGAGCGCAACGCCGCGCTGAACGACCTCGCCAAGACGCTGCTGGCCTCGGGCGGGCGCTGCCACATCCTGGGCCTGCTGTCGCCGGGCGGCGTCCATTCGCACCAGGACCACATCGCGGCGCTGGCCGGCGTGCTGGCCCATGAGGGCGTCCCGGTCGAGATCCACGCCTTCACCGACGGCCGCGACGTGCCGCCGCAGAGCGCCAAGGACCAGATGGCCGAGTTCATGGCCGACGTGCACGCCCTGCCCGGCGTCAACGTCGCCACGGTCAGCGGGCGCTACTACGCCATGGACCGCGACAAGCGCTGGGACCGCGTCGCCAAGGCCTACGCCACCCTGGTGAGCGCCCAGGGCGAGACGGCCGCCGACCCGATCCAGGCCATCGAGCAGAGCTATGCCGCCGGCACCCACGACGAGTTCATCCTGCCGACCGTCATCGACGGCTACACCGGCATGAAGGACGGCGACGCCATCCTGATGGCGAACTTCCGCGCCGACCGCGCCCGCGAGATCCTGGCCGCCTTCGTCGACCCGGCCTTCGACGGGTTCGAGCGCGCCTCGGTCCCGAAGCTGGCCGCCGCCGTCGGCATGGTCGAGTACTCGTCCACGCTCGCCAAGCTGATGACGACCATCTTTCCGCCGAAATCCTTGACCAAGGTGCTGGGCGAAGTGGTCAGCGAGGCCGGATTGACCCAGTTGCGCATCGCCGAAACGGAAAAGTACCCGCACGTCACCTTCTTCTTCAACGGTGGCGAGGAGCGCGTGTATCCCGGCGAGGATCGCATCCTGGTGCCGTCGCCGAAGGTCGCGACCTACGACCTCCAGCCGGAGATGTCCGCCGCCGAGGTGACCGACAAGGTCGTCGCCGCCGTGGACAGCGGGAAGTACGATTTGGTGGTCATCAACTACGCCAACCCCGACATGGTCGGCCACAGCGGCATCCTGTCCGCCGCCATCAAGGCGGTGGAGGCGGTGGACGTCAGCCTGGGCCGGCTGGAGGCCGCCGTGCGCGCCCAGGGCGGCGTGATGCTGGTCACCGCCGACCACGGCAACTGTGAGCTGATGAAGGACCCGCGGACCAACGGCCCGCACACCGCCCACACGCTGGACAAGGTGCCGCTGGTGCTGGTGAACGGCCCCGCCGGGGTGTCGGCGATCCGCAGCGGGCGTCTGGCCGACATCGCCCCGACGCTGCTCGACCTGATGAAGCTGCCGCAGCCGGCGGAGATGACCGGCAAGAGCCTGATCGACCGCGCCAGCGCGCGGGCCGCCGCGGAATAAGGCGGAACCGGGCATGGGCGCAGGGCGCGATCATCCGGCGGGTGTTGCTCTGCTCCCCCTCCCCGTCTCCGTTCCGCAAGGCGCCGGGCGGAGACGGGCGTTTTTCTGGCGGCCGGCCCTGCTGACCGCCACCCTTCTCGTTGTCTCCACCGCCGCCACGGCGCAGACCGAGTCCCCCGGCCAGACGCTGAAGCGGGTGGAGCAGGATCTCCAGACCGACAAGGCCCTGCAACGGCAGCTCGACCGCCAGTCGCAGACGCTCCAGAAGGAATTGGACGAGCTGCGCGACCGGCTGGTCGGTCTGGCCGATCAGGAGCGGGCGCAGGAGGACGAACTCGCCCATCTTGAGGAGTCCCTGACCGCGCTGGAGACGCAGGAGCGCAACCAGGCCGAAAAGCTGGAGGGCGAGCGGCAGCAGATCGCCGCCCTGCTCGCCGCCCTGCAGCGCGTCGCCCGCATCCCCCCGGAAGCGGCGCTGGCCCGCCCGGACGGGCCGGTGGACACGCTGCGCTCGGCCCTGCTGCTGCGCGACACGGTGCCGGCCCTGCGCGCCCGCGCCGACGCGCTGGCCCAAGCGCTGACGCGGCTGGCCGAGACGCGCGAGACGCTGCAAGCCCAGCGCAGCCGCACCTACGCCGCCCGCCTCACCCTGATCGACCGCCAGAAGGAGATCGGCCAGCTCGTCGCCCGGCGCGAGGAGCTGTCGCGCCAGACCGAGGAGGAGCGGCAGCAGGTCGCCCAGCGCACCGCCCGCCTGACCGGTCAGGCCGCCGACCTGCGCCAGTTGATGGACCGCATCGAGGCCGAACGCCGTGCCGCTGCCGCCATGGCGGCCAAGCGCGAGGCCGAACGGCTGGAGGCGGAGCGCCGCGAAGCCGAGCGCCGGCTCGCCGAGCAACGGGCCGCGGAGCAGAGACAAGCCGAGCAGAAGCTGGCGGAACAGAAAGCGGCGGAGCAACGGCAGGCTGAACAGAAACTCGCCGAACAGCGGGCCGCAGACCAGCGGGCTAGCGAACAGCGGGCCAGGGCCGAGACGGAAACCGCCCGCGCCGCGCCCAGCCCGCCCGCCGGGGAACGCCTGCCGGTGGGCGGCCGGGTGACCGTCCGCTACGGCGAGGCCGACCGCTACGGCGCGACCAGCCGGGGCGTCACCATCCAGGCCCGCGCCGGCTCGACGGTGGTGTCACCGCAGGCCGGAACGATCGTCTTCGCCGGGCCGTTCCGCGGCTATGGCCAAATCTTGATCGTGGAACACAGCCACGGATATCATAGTCTCATCGCTGGATTTGGCCGCATCGACACGGCCGTCGGACGGCGCGTGGCCACGGGGGAACCCATCGGCCTGATGCCCGCCGACGGGTCACCCGATCTTTACTTCGAGCTTCGACGTCACGGACAGCCGATCAATCCACAGCGCGGTTTCGGCGCCCCGGAGGGGAAAGGACAAGGGTAGATGAGGATAGTCAAGCGTGCCGCCACCGCCGCGGCCCTGGTGTTTCTGGGGGCCGGCGTCGCCACCGTCACCGCGCAGGTGAACAGCACCGGCAACAGTTCCGAGACCTACCGCCAGCTCAACCTGTTCGGCGACGTGTTCGAGCGCGTGCGCGCCGAGTATGTCGAGTCGACGACGGACGAGCAGTTGATCGAGTCCGCCATCAACGGAATGCTCACCTCGCTCGACCCGCATTCCAGCTATCTGAACCGCAAGAGCTTCCAGGACATGCAGGTTCAGACCCGCGGCGAGTTCGGCGGGCTGGGCATCGAGGTGACGATGGAGAACGGCCTGATCAAGGTCGTGTCGCCCATCGACGAGACTCCGGCCTTCCGCGCCGGCCTGCAGCCGGGCGACCTGATCATCCAGCTCAACGGCGAGGCCGTGATGGGCCTGTCGCTGAACGAGGCGGTGGAGAAGATGCGCGGCCCGGTGGGCAGCGACATCAAGGTCACCGTGCGCCGCGGCGAGGCCGGCGAGCCGTTCGAGGTCACGCTGACCCGCGCCGTCATCAAGGTGCAGTCGGTCCGCTACCGCACCGAGGGCGACATCGGCTACGTCCGCATCACCAGCTTCAACGAGCAGACGCAGCAGGGTCTGGAGAAGGCCATCGCCTCGATCCAGCAGCAGTTGGGCGACAAGCTGAAGGGCTACGTCCTCGACCTGCGCAACAACCCCGGCGGCCTGCTCGACCAGGCGGTCTCGGTCTCCGACACCTTCCTGGAGAAGGGGGAGATCGTCTCCACCCGCGGCCGCAAGGCCGAGGAGGGCACGCGCTACAACGCCAAGCCCGGCGACCTTGCCAAGGGCCTGCCGATCGTGGTGCTGGTCAACGGCGGCTCGGCCTCGGCCTCGGAGATCGTTGCCGGCGCGCTGCAGGACCACAAGCGGGCGCTCGTCCTCGGCACCCAGTCCTTCGGCAAGGGCTCGGTCCAGACGATCATCCCGCTGCCCGGCCACGGCGCCATGCGTCTGACCACGGCGCGCTACTACACGCCGTCGGGCAAGTCGATCCAGGCGCTGGGCATCACCCCGGACATCGAGGTGCACCCGGCCCGCGTCGAGGAGACCGACCAGGGTCTGATCCGCCGCCGCGAGAGCGACCTGCGCGGCGCGCTGCGCAACCCGGACGCCCCCCGCCCGGCCACCACCCAGCCGGCCCCGGCACCGGGCGCCAGCAACGCACCGGCTCCCGGGGCGGCTCCGGCCCCCGCGCCGGGTGCGACGCCGGCCCCCGCCAACGGCAACGCCCCGGCGGCGCCGTCCGCGGAGAACGGCGAAGGCGCGCCCAACCAGCCGCCCTTCGACTACCAGCTGGCCCGCGCGCTCGACCTGCTGCGGGGCGTCGCCCTGTTCCAGGCCCGCGCGCACTGAGGGGAGTGACGGGTCCGTGAACGCTGCCGCCCTGCTGGGCCGCCTGAAGCCCGCGAAACGGGAACGTTCCGGACCCGGCCTGCTGGCCCGCCTCCGGCGCCGAAAAGGCGGCGGCGATTCGGACGACGCTCCCCGCGCGCGCAAGGAGCGCCGCCCGCTGTCACCCCTCGCCAAGAGGCTGCTCGGCGCCTACGCCGTGCTGGCCCTCGGGCTGGGCGGGCTGGCCGGCTGGCTGGCGATGAACGGAGAGCACACCACCGAGGCGTGGCAGGCCGCCATCCCCCGCGTCGAGGTGGCGGTGAAGGGAGCGCAGCCTCCGGCACCGCCGGCGGCACCGCCCGCCACGACTGCGGCTGTTCCCGTCCAACCGGCTCCGCCTGCGGCCTCGCCTCCGGCGGCTCCCCCGCCACCCGTCGTCGCGGCTCCCCCGCCGCCGCTCGCCGTGGTCGTGAATGAGCCGGTCACCCTGGCGCCGGCGCCGGTCCCCGGCTTGGTGGAGGACTCACGCAACGGGCCGCTGCCGCGCATCGCCGAAGACGGGCGCAAGCCCTGGCAGGTCTACGCCCGCCCCTTCCCCGCCGCCGACCGCCGGCCGCGCATCGCCATTGTGCTGGCCGAGATGGGCATCTCCGGCGTGACCACCGGCAATGCCCTGCAGAAGCTGCCGCCGACGATCACGCTGGCCTTCGTGCCCTACGCCGAGCGGCTGGACAACTGGGTCGAGCGTGCCCGCGGCAAGGGGCACGAGGTGATGCTCTCCATCCCCATGGAGCCGCAGGACTACCCGCGCAACGATCCCGGCCCCAACGCCCTTCTCACCATGCTGCCGCCTGAGCGCAACATGGAGCGGCTGGAATGGTCGCTGGGCAAGGCGGCCGGCTATGTCGGCATCACCAGCACCACGGGCAGCAAATTCACCACCAACCCCGACGCGGTGAACCCGGTCGTCGCGGCGATGAAGGCGCGCGGCCTGATGGTGCTGGACGCCCGCGCCAACCCGCGCAGCGTCGCCGGAACACTGGCGGGTCAGGCGGGCGTGCCGCGGGCCTTCGCCGACCGGGTGATCGACCGCGACCTGTCGCGCGGCGCCATCGACGACCAGCTCGCCGAGTTGGAGACCATCGCCAAGGCCAACGGCGCCGCGGTGGGCATCGGCGCCCCCTACCCCAGCACCATCGAACGGATCAACCTGTGGCTCACCGGGCTGGCCGACCGTGGCATCGCCATCGTGCCGGTCTCCGCCGTGGCCAACATGCAGAAGCAATAAGGCGCATGAGCAAGAAGCCTATCGACCGCGAGTCCCTCCCCTACCGCCCCTGCGTGGGCGTGATGCTGCTGAACGACCGCGGGCAGGTCTTCGTGGCCCGGCGCTGCGACAGCAAGGACGCCTGGCAGATGCCCCAGGGCGGCATCGACGAGGGCGAGGGCGTGCATGAGGCCGCCCTGCGCGAGCTGAAGGAGGAGATCGGCACCGACAAGGCCGAGATCCTCGGCGAGACGGCGGAGAAGCTGCGCTACGACCTACCCGATCATCTGCTGGGCAAGGTCTGGAAGGGCCGCTGGCGTGGTCAGGAGCAGGTCTGGCTGGCCGCCCGCTTCACCGGCCTGGACGCCGACATCGACCTCGCCACCGAGCATCCCGAGTTCGACGCCTGGAAATGGGTCGATGCTGATGATCTGCCCGGCCTGATCGTGCCCTTCAAGCGCCCGGTCTACGAGTCGGTGCTGGCGGAATTCGCCCCGGTGATCGCGGCGCTGCGGCGGGGCTGACCCCGCCGCGTTCTTCCTGTTAGGCGACCTTCGCCAGCCGCTTGGCGCGGCTTTCGATCAGCCACCAGGCGCCACGGGCGGCGACGCTGTAGAAGCGGGTGTGCGGCTTCAGCCCGCAAGCCTTGAAGACCATCGCCACCGCGCGGTCGACGTGCTTGGGCCGGTAACGGCCGTAAGCGCGGCGCATGTAGGCCTGATTGTAGGTCTTGTGCGCGTAGGGCTCGCCCTCCGGCGCGTTGGCCGCGTAGTAGGCGTAGGCCAGCTCGTCGTCCTCCGACTCGCCGATGCGCGACAGCGCGACCTTCAGGCGCTGGAACTTGTTGAGCTGCTCCAGCTCCAGATACTTCTTCGTGTAGGTGTAGAAGAGTTTGAAGTGACGCAGCTCGTCGGCGGCGATGTTCTTGCAGATCAGCTTGAGCACCGGTTCGTCCGTCGAGTCGCCGATGGCCGCGTAGTAGCTGCTGGTGCCCGTCTCGACCATGCAGCGGGCGATCATCTCGCCGGTGCGCGAGCCGCGGACCGAGGCGTCGAGGTCGATCGGCACCTTGTAGCCGGCGCGGAAGCGCTCGACGGCCCGGTCGAAGTCGAAGCTCGGATCGACCAGCTCCGCCCATTTGCCGAGCGCGCGGCCGTGCTGGACCTCCTCGACCGCCCAGCCGTGCGCGACCTCCTGGAACTCGGGATCGTCGTGGAAGACGTTGCAGAGATAGGCCGTGTAGTCGTCGGCGTTGAACTCCACCAGGGCCGCCGCCTTGATGAGCGGGACGAGATCGGGATCGACCTTGCTGTGGTCCAATTGATCCCAGGGAAGCTCTTCGTATTTCCAGTGCAACGCCACACTCCACTCCCGCTGCTGGCCGCCGTTCCGGGCCGGTTGTTCCACGCTCTGACGGAGAACAGGACCATAAAAACAAAAACGCCTCGACGGACGGGCCGGGAGGCGTTCGATCCCTTGCGGGATACTATGTATGGCTGCGATGGCGCAATGCAACGGAAACGGCCCAGCCGGCGGTCGCCGCCGCCGGGCCGTGCCCGGTGTCAGTGCGTGGTCGCGCCGGTCGCGTCGAGCTTGGCGCGGGCGATGGCGATCTTCGCCTCCACGCGGGCCTTCTCGTCGTCGGACTTGGCGTCTTCCAGATCCTCGCCCAGGTCGCGGATCTGCTGCTCGACCTTGGCGCGGTCGATCTCGGCGACCGCGATGGCCTCCTCGGCCAGGACGGTGCAGCGGGTCTCGGTCACCTCGGCGAAGCCGCCGGCGACGAACACCCGGTCGACCACGCGGTCGGCCTCGTAGACGTCGATCACGCCCGGACGGACGGTCGAAATCATCGGCGAGTGGCCGGCGAGGACGCCGAAGTCACCTTCCGAACCCGGCACCACGACCATGTCGACGGGCTGCGAGGTCAGCAGCTTCTCCGGAGAGACCAGCTCGAATTCGACTTTATCGGCCATGGGTTTCCTGGTGCCTCTTCATAAGAACCCCCTCCCCCGCGCGGGCGGAGGAGAGGGTTAGCCTCGTTACCGAACGTCAGCCGACCCTGATCAGGCGGCTTCGGCGGCCAGCTTCTTCGCCTTGGCGATGGCTTCGTCGATGGTGCCGACCATGTAGAAGGCCGCTTCCGGCAGATGGTCGTAGTCGCCGTTCACGATGCCCTTGAAGCCCTTGATGGTGTCTTCCAGGCTGACGAGCACGCCCGGGGTGCCGGTGAACACCTCGGCGACATGGAACGGCTGCGACAGGAAGCGCTGGATCTTGCGGGCGCGGGCCACGACCAGCTTGTCCTCTTCCGACAGCTCGTCCATGCCCAGGATCGCGATGATGTCCTGCAGCGACTTGTAGGTCTGCAGAACGCGCTGCACCGAACGGGCGACGGTGTAGTGCTCCTCACCGACGACGCGCGGGTCCAGGATGCGGCTGGTCGAGTCCAGCGGGTCCACCGCCGGGAAGATCGCCATTTCGGCGATCGAACGCGACAGCACCGTGGTGGCGTCCAGGTGGGCGAAGGAGGTGGCCGGGGCCGGGTCGGTCAGATCGTCGGCGGGCACGTAAATGGCCTGCACCGAGGTGATCGACCCCTTCTTCGTGGAGGTGATGCGCTCCTGCAGGGCGCCCATGTCGGTGGCCAGCGTCGGCTGGTAACCCACCGCCGACGGGATGCGGCCCAGCAGAGCCGACACTTCCGAACCGGCCTGGGTGAAGCGGAAGATGTTGTCCACGAAGAACAGCACGTCCTGGCCTTCCTCGTCGCGGAAGTATTCCGCGAGGGTCAGACCGGACAGGGCGACGCGGGCGCGGGCACCCGGCGGCTCGTTCATCTGGCCGTACACCAGGGCCACCTTGGAGCCCGGGCCGTCGAGCTTGATGACGCCCGACTCGATCATCTCGTGGTAGAGGTCGTTGCCCTCACGGGTGCGCTCGCCCACGCCCGCGAACACCGACACGCCGCCGTGCGCCTTCGCGACGTTGTTGATCAGCTCCATGATGGTCACGGTCTTGCCCACGCCGGCGCCGCCGAACAGGCCGATCTTGCCGCCCTTGGCGTAGGGGGCCAGCAGATCGATGACCTTGATGCCCGTGATCAGCACTTCGGCGTCCGTCGACTGCTCGACGAAGTCCGGGGCCGCACGGTGGATCGGCAGGGTGCGCTCGGCGCCGACGTCGCCGCGCTCGTCGATCGGCTCACCGATCACGTTGATGATGCGGCCGAGGGTGGCCGGGCCGACCGGCACGGCGATCGGGGCGCCGGTGTCGGTCACTTCGGCGCCGCGGACCAGGCCGTCGGTGCTGTCCATGGCGATGGCGCGGACGGTGCTCTCGCCGAGGTGCTGGGCGACCTCGAGCACGAGGACCTTGCCGTCGTTCTGGGTGTGCAGAGCGTTCAGAATGGCCGGCAGCTCGCCGTCGAACTGGACGTCGACAACGGCGCCCGTGACCTGCGTGATCTTGCCGACGGCGTTCGTCGCCTGGGTGGTGGTGGCCATGGAGTAAAGCTCCCTCGGAACTCGATAATTGTCGGATGTGCCGTCGTATCGACCGCGAACGCTGCGCCGTTAAACCGCCTCGGCGCCGGAGATGATCTCGATCAGCTCCTTGGTGATGTAGGCCTGGCGCGTGCGGTTGTAGGTGATCGTCAGCTTGTTGATCATGTCGCCGGCGTTGCGCGTCGCGTTGTCCATCGCGGTCATGCGGGCGCCCTGTTCGGACGCGGCGCTTTCCAGGAGGGCGCGATAAACCTGGATCGACAGGTTGCGCGGCAGCAGCTCGGCGAGGATCTGCTCCTCGTCGGGCTCGAACTCGTAGATCGCCTTGACCTCGGCGCCCGCGGCGTCCTCGTCCGCCTGCGCCTCGACGGCGAAGGGAACGAGCTGCTGGACGGTCACGATCTGGGAGATCGCCGACTTGAACTTGTTGAAGATCACCGAGCAGACGTCGAACTCGCCCGCGTCGTACATCGCCAGAACCTTCTGCGCGACGACATCGGCGTCGGCGAAGGACAGCTTGCGGCGGCCCACATCCTCGTAGGTCTCGACGATCAGCGAGCCGAACTCGCGGCGCAGCTGGTCGCGGGCCTTGCGGCCGACGGTGAGCAGCTTGACCGTCTTGCCTTCCGACTGGAGGCGCAGGATCTGGCGGCGGGACTCACGGACGATGGCGCCGTTGAAGGCGCCGCACAGGCCGCGGTCGGAGCTGATGATGACGAGGAGATGCACCTGATCGGAACCGGTGCCGGTCATCAGCTTCGGGCCGTTGCCCGAGTCCTGCACGTTGGCCGCGAGAGAGGCCAGCATGCGGCCCATGCGCTCGGCGTAGGGACGACCGGCTTCCGCCTGCTCCTGCGCACGGCGGAGCTTGGAGGCGGCGACCATCTTCATCGCCGAGGTGATCTTCCGCGTCGATTGGACGCTGGCGATCCGGTTCTTTAGGTCCTTGAGGTTAGGCATGCCGGCCCTTCATTCCGCTCGGGGTCGTTCGGGTTGACGGACGGGGCGCAGGGACTGCGCCCCCGCCGTCGATCAGACGAACACCTTGGAGAAGTTGTCGAGGAAGGCCTTCAGGCGCTCCTCGGTCGCAGAGGTGATCTGCTTCTCGTTGCGGATCGTCGCCAGGATGTCGGCCCCCTTGGAGCGGACCTCGGCGAGGAACTTCTGCTCGAAGCGGTTGACGTCCTCGACCTTGATCTTGTCGAGGTAGCCCTTCACGCCCGAGAAGATCGACACGACCTGCTCTTCGACCGGCAGCGGCTGGAACTGCGGCTGCTTCAGCAGCTCGGTCAGACGGGCGCCGCGGGCCAGCAGGCGCTGGGTGGCGGCGTCGAGGTCCGAGGCGAACTGCGCGAAGGCGGCCATCTCGCGGTACTGGGCCAGCTCCATCTTGATGGTGCCGGCGACCTGCTTCATCGCCTTGATCTGGGCGGCGGAGCCGACGCGCGACACCGACAGGCCGACGTTGATGGCCGGACGGATGCCCTTATAGAACAGGCCCGTCTCGAGGAAGATCTGGCCGTCGGTGATCGAGATCACGTTCGTCGGGATGTAGGCCGACACGTCGCCGGCCTGCGTCTCGATGACCGGCAGGGCGGTCAGCGAGCCGTTGCCGTGGGCGTCGCCCATCTTGGCGGCGCGCTCGAGCAGGCGGCTGTGGAGGTAGAACACGTCGCCCGGGTAGGCTTCGCGGCCCGGCGGACGGCGGAGCAGCAGCGACATCTGACGGTAGGCGACGGCCTGCTTGGACAGGTCATCGTACACGATCAGGGCGTGCATGCCGTTGTCGCGGAAGTACTCGCCCATCGTGCAGCCGGTGTAGGGCGCCAGGAACTGCAGCGGGGCCGGCTCCGACGCGGTGGCCGCGACGACGATGGAGTATTCCAGGGCGCCGGCGTCTTCCAGGGTCTTGACGATCTGGGCGACGGTGGAGCGCTTCTGACCGACGGCGACGTAGATGCAGTAGAGCTTCTTGCTCTCGTCGTCGCCCTGGTTGATCGGCTTCTGGTTCAGGAAAGTGTCGATGACGACGGCGGTCTTGCCGGTCTGGCGGTCACCGATGATCAGCTCGCGCTGGCCGCGGCCGATCGGAACCAGGCTGTCGACGGCCTTCAGGCCGGTCTGCATCGGCTCGTGCACCGACTTGCGCGGGATGATGCCGGGGGCCTTGACCTCGACGCGGGTGCGGGTGACGTCCACCAGCGGGCCCTTGCCGTCGATCGGGTTGCCCAGGCCGTCCACGACGCGGCCCAGCAGACCCTTGCCGACCGGCACGTCCACGATGGTGCCCGTGCGCTTGACGGTGTCGCCTTCCTTGATCTCGCTGTCGGTGCCGAAGATCACGACGCCGACGTTGTCGGTCTCGAGGTTCAGCGCCATGCCCTTGATGCCACCGGGGAACTCGACCATCTCGCCGGCGCGCACGTTGTCCAGGCCGTGCACGCGGGCGACGCCGTCACCCACGGAGAGGACCTGACCGACCTCGGCGACGTCCGCCTCGGTCCCGAAATTCGCGATCTGCTGCTTGAGGATCGCAGAGATTTCTGCGGCGCGGATATCCATCAGACTGATCCCCCTGAGGCCTTCATGGCGAGTTGCAATTTGTTCAGCTTCGTGCGCACCGAGGTGTCGACCATGCGCGAGCCGAACTTAACGATCATGCCCCCGATCAGCGCGGGATCGACCGTGGTGTTGATCAACACCTTGGAGCCGATCGACGCCTTCAGCGCGTCGGTGACCGCGGCCAGCTGAGCGTCGCTCAGCGGCTGGGCCGAGGTGACCTGGGCGGTCACTTCGCCACGACGGCGGGCCAGTTCGGCGAGATAGCCTTCGATCATGCCTTCCAGCGCGAACAGGCGGCGGTTCTTGGCCACCAGCCCGATGAAGCGCTTGGTCAGATCGGACACTTCGGCGCGGTCCAGAACCGCGGCCATCGCCCGGCCTTGGTCGGCGCGGCTGATCACGGGACTGCGGACGAGGCGGCGAAGGTCGGCGCTCTCAGCCAGGATTTGCTTCAGCGCAACCAGATCGCTCGCGACCTGATCCAACGCTTTGTTCTCGTCCGCAAGCTCGAACAGCGCGATGGAGTAGCGCGTAGCGAGTTCGGAAACGCCTGTACCTTCGATTGCCACCTGATCCCTCGAATTGAGTTCGGTAGACGGTGAATTTTCAGGGCCTTAAATAGGGCAACACCCACATCGCGGCGGCCCAGCCCGCGAAAGCGAGCGGTCCAATATCACAGGATTAGGCCCTGCGCAACGGGGTCTGGACAATTTGCGCGCGGGGTGAGTGCGGCGTTTTGCGCCCCTGCGGCGTGGGGTCCGTTCTTGGCGGCGGGCGCTGGAAATGGGCATACCACTTCACAACCGCAACGGATCACCTTGCCATCTGAAGGACCTGCCCTCTCCGCGGCCCTTCCCGAGGCCGGATTTCCAAAGCCCGTTCCGCGGCGGTCCAGAGACCAGACTGTGACCTAACGCCCTGTTTAACACCCGTTTAACCATTCACGCGCACGGTCGCCTCACAGCCCGTCTGACAGGACAAACCCAGGCCAATCATGACCGTCGTCGCCTTCTCCTGCGCCCGCTTCACCCCCGCCGACCTCAACGAGTTCGAGGCGGTGGCCGATCCGAAGCTGCGCCTTGGCCATTGGGCCGGGGTCATCCGCGAAACGGGCCGGGAGCATGACCGGCTCCTCGTCCTCCTGCCCGGCGTGGACCGTCCCGTCTTCCGGTTCGAGCGCGACGGGCGCGGGCGTTACAGCCTGTCCTTCAACGACCGCTCCGGCTGGTACGGCATCGGGTCGGGAAGCAGCGCCGCCGAATGCCTGTCGATCTGGCGCCCCCGCCCGCGGGCCGACCGCTCCGTTTCGGTGCTCTGAGCCTCTTTTTCACCCTTCGGAAAAGTCCGATTCGGTCGTCGCCGACCCGCCGGATCGCCCACCGGGGAACCCGGTCAGCGATAGACGCCGACCGACAGCAGATAGGGCTCGCCGCCCAGGACGATGCGGCGCACGATCATCGTCTTCGGCGCGATCTGGCCCGACAGCGGGTCCGTCCATTTGTAGCTGACGGCGCCCGAATCCCGCTCCGCCACGATGTCCAGCGCCTCCTGGATGAAGGGCTTGCCGTCGACGTCCTTCAGGTCCTTGAGGTTCACGCCGTTCAGCGACGGCGTCCAGCCGTGGGCCACCATCACGCCGTCGCGGTCGATCAGCATCGGGTAGAGGTCGCGGTCGATCAGCGCGCCGTCCCGCTGGGCGAAGGCGTCCGCCGCGCCCTCCGCGCCGTGCTGGCGCAGATAGCCGCTGGTCTTGTCGAGCAGCGCCTTGGCGTCCGATTCCGTCCCCCGGGTCTGGGCGGGCACGCCCGCCGCCAGGGCGATGATCGCCAGCAGCGCGAGAACCGGGAGAACCGTCAGCAAGGTAGGGAGGTGGAAACGACCGCGCAGCCTGGACATGAGATCGCTCGGCGAAAGATGACTTCCATACTCTGGTAATACCATGACCCGCCGGCCGCAACGGACCAAACGTCACAGGTGCCTTGCGGAGCGCGCAGGGACAATCGGTCGCAGCCCCCCTTTACAGGAGTCCGACGTTTCTTAACGGGCGCCGCAGCTTTACAGGAAGCTGTAGGGATCAACGTCCACTTGCACGCGCACGTTGGGCGGAATGTCCACCTGCTCCAGCCACTGGGCGATCAGGGGTTGCACCTGGACAGTGCGTGGCGCCTTCAGCAGCAGACGCCGCCGGTGCCGCCCGCGCAGCAGGGCCAGCGGCGCCGGGGCCGGCCCCAGCACGGCGACGGTGTCGCTGCGCGGCGCGGCGCGCCCCAGGGCGATGGACAGCTTCTCCACCGCTACCGCGTCCTCCCCCGACACGATCAGGGCGGCCAGCCGTCCGAAGGGCGGCATTCCGGCCTCCAGCCGCATCTCCGCCTCCAGCTGGTAGAAGCCGTCGCGGTCGCCTGCGGCCAGCGCCTGCATCACCGGATGCTCGGGCATGTAGGTCTGCAGCATGACCCGCCCCGGCCGCTCGCCGCGCCCGGCGCGCCCGGCCACCTGGTGAAGGAGCTGGTAGGTCCGCTCCCCCGCCCGCAGATCGCCGCCGGCCAGCCCGAGGTCCGCGTCCACCACCCCGACCAGGGTCAGCATGGGGAAATGGTGGCCCTTCGCCATCACCTGGGTGCCGATCAGGATGTCCAGCTCATGGTCGGCGATCCGCCGGACCATCTCCTGGATGGCGCGGGGGCCGAACAGCGTGTCCGACGCCATGATGGCGGCGCGGGCGTCGGGAAACAGCTCCGCCACCTCCTCGGCGATCCGCTCCACGCCGGGACCGCAGGCCGCCAACGTGCCTTCCTCGCCGCATTCCGGGCAGGTCGGGGAGAGCGGCTGCGACAGGCCGCAATGGTGGCACTGGAGCTTGCGGGCCAGCCGGTGCTCGACCAGCCACGCCGTGCAGTTGGGGCATTGCAGCCGGTGCCCGCAGGCCCGGCACAGAGTCAGCGGGGCGTAGCCGCGGCGGTTGAGGAACAGCATCACCTGCTCCTTCTCCGCCAGCGTCTGCTCGATGGCCTTCTTCAGCGACGGGGCCAGCCAGTGGCGCGCCGGCGGCCGGTCCTTGCGCAGGTCCACCAGCTCGACATCGGGCAGCACGGCGCCGCCGTGGCGGCCCGGCAGTTCGATGCGGGCGTAGCGGTTGCTGTCGGCGTTGACCTTGGTCTCCAGCGACGGCGTGGCGGAGACCAGCACGGTGGGAATGCCGCCGATGTGCGCCCGCGCGACGGCCATGTCGCGGGCGTGGTAGATCGACCCTTCCTCCTGCTTGTAGGCGGAGTCGTGCTCCTCGTCGATGATGATGACGCCGAGGTTCTTGTAGGGCAGGAACAAGGCGGAGCGGGCGCCGACCACCACCGGCACCTCGCCGTTGGCCACGGCCCTCCAAGTGTCGCGGCGCTGCGCCCCGGTCAGTTCGGAATGCCATTCCGCCGGCGGCGCGCCAAAGCGGCGGGCGAAGCGCTCCAGCCACTGCGCCGACAGGGCGATTTCCGGAAGCAGCACCAGCGCCTGCTTGCCGGCCTTCAGGGCGGCGGCGATGGCTTCGTAATAGACTTCGGTCTTGCCGGAGCCGGTCACCCCGTCGAGCAGCACAGTGGAATAGACGCCGGACTCCACGCGGGCGCGCAGGTCCGCCGCCGCGGCCTCCTGGTCGGCGGACAGGGTGGGGCCGGGACGGTGGCAGTCGGGCCGCCCGAGCTTGGTCGGCTGGAGCAGCACCGGCTCCAGCAGCCCGGCCTCGGCCAGCCCGCGCACCACGGTGACGCCGCAGCCGGCCTCCTCGGCCAGCTCCGCCGGGGTGCGCGGCGGGCCGTCGTCCAGCAGGGCCAGCACGCGCCGCCGCGGATCGGTCATCTTGAAGCCGGGGGGCGGTTCCGCGTCCGGCTTGCGCAGGTAGGCGAGCGTGGCCTTCGCCGGCTCCAGCGCCGAGGGCACGCTGATCGCCATGCGCAGCACATGGCCCGGCGGCGTCATGGTGTAGGCGGCCACCCACTCCACGAACTTGCGCTCGACCTCCGGCATCGGCGGCACGTCGAAGCGGCGGACCACCGGCTTCAGCCGGGCAGCCGCCACGACTCCGGCACCGTCGCCCCACACCACCCCGAGCACGCGGCGCGGTCCCAGCGGAACCTCCACATAGTCGCCGGGGACGAGGGTCATCCCGGCGGGCACGCGGTAGTCGTAGGCCTCGCGCAGCGGCAGGGGCAGAAGCACGCGGACGCGCGGGTCCGCGTCCACCGGCACCGTGCCCGGCAGAAGCGCCTGCGCTGAATCTCCGGAACCGGATTTGGCCCCGGATCTGGCGGAATTTTCACGCATCGGCTAGAGTGCCCCCTGGCCGCGACGCCGGGCAGCGAATCCCGGGAAACAGGGCACGGTCTTCCTCAGCAAGCATGGATTCCAGGTCATGAAGTTCTTCGTTGACACCGCCGACATCGCCGAGATCCGCGATCTGGCCGACACCGGCCTGCTGGACGGTGTTACCACCAACCCCTCCCTCGTCGCCAAGACCGGTCGCAGCTTCCTCGACCTCGTGGCCGAAATTTGTGATGTGGTGGACGGCCCGGTCAGCGCCGAGGTGGCCTCCACCGACTTCGAGACCATGCTGGCGGAAGGGAAGAAGCTTGCCAAGATCGCCGACAACGTCACGGTCAAGGTTCCGCTCACCCCGGCCGGCCTGAAGACCTGCAAGGCGCTGTCCTCCGAAGGCACGATGGTCAACGTCACGCTGTGCTTCTCCCCGGCCCAGGCGATCCTGGCCGCCAAGGCCGGCGCCAGCTTCGTGTCGCCCTTCGTCGGCCGCCTGGACGACATCGGGCAGGACGGCATGGGCCTGATCGCCGACATCGTGGAGATTTACAGCAACTACGACTACTTCAAGACCGAGGTGCTGGTCGCCTCGATCCGCAACCCGATCCACATCGTCGACTCCGCCCGCCTGGGCGCCCACGTCGTCACCGCCCCGCCGTCGGTGCTGAAACAGCTCTTCAACCATCCGCTGACCGACAAGGGCCTCGCCCAGTTCGTCGCCGACTGGCAGAAGACCGGCCAGTCCATCCTCTGAGGACGGCAGCATGGGCCGGGAGCCGGGACACACCCCCCACGGGAAGGACGCGCCGACCGCCGAGGAGGTGCACGCCTACCTGCGGGACCATCCCGACTTCCTGGTCCATCACGGCGATCTGGTCCACCACCTGACCCCGCCGTCCCAGGACCGCGGTCGCGGGGTGGTGGATTTGCAGGCCTACATGGTCGAGCGGCTGCGCGGCGAGGTCCGCCTGCTGAAGGACCAGCAGCGCGAGCTGATCGGCACCTCGCGCGCCAACATGAACAGCCAGAACCGCATCCACGCGGCGGTGCTGTTCCTCCTCGACGCGCAGAGTTTCGAGCAGCTCATCCAGACCATCACCACCGATCTGGCGGTGCTGCTCGACCTGGACGTCGCCTGCCTGATCGTCGAGTCGAACGGCCACGACACCCCGCATGTCCAGACCTCCGGCGTGCGGGTGGTCGAGCCGGGGACCGTCGATCGCTGGCTGGGCAAGGCCGACGTGGCGCTGAACGCCGACATCCAGGGCGACCCGGAGCTGTATGGCCCCGGCGCCGGGCTGGTCCGGTCGGAGGTTCTGATCCGCCTCCAGGTGTCCAGCGAGACGCCGGACGGCATGCTGGCCTTCGGCAGCCGCGAGCCGGACAGCTTCCACAGCGGCCAGGGCACCGAACTGGTCGGCTTCCTCGCCCGCGTGGTCGAGCGGGTGATCCGCGGCTGGCTCGAACTGCCGGCCTGAACCGCAAGAGCGCATGACCGGAAAACAGAACCCCGTCCTCGGCTTCGCCGCCCAGCCCGACGTGCAGGACACGCTGGTCCATTGGCGCCGCTGGATGGAGAGCGAGCGCAACGTCTCGCCCCACACGCTGACCGCCTACATCGGCGACGTCGCGACCTTCCTGGAGTTCATCACCGGTTATCAGGCCAAGCCGCCGTCGATGAACGACCTTGCCGCGCTGACCGTCACCGACTTCCGCTCCTGGCTGTCCCACCTCGCCATGAAGGGGATCGGCTCCAACAGCCGGTCGCGCGCCCTGTCGTCGGTGCGCAACCTGTTCCGCTGGCTGGACCGCGACGGGCGGCTGCACAACCCGGCGATCAACACCTTCTCCGGCCCGCGCATCAAGCGCCCGGCGCCGAAGCCGCTGACCGTGCTGGACGCCGACCGGCTGTTGGAGGAATCGGAGAAGGAGCCGGACGAGCCGTGGGTCGGCAAGCGCGACCGGGCGCTGTTCACGCTGCTCTACGGCTGCGGCCTGCGCATCTCGGAGGCGCTGAACCTGACGCGCCGCGAGGCGCCGCTGGGTGAGACGCTGCGCGTCACCGGCAAAGGCAACAAGGAGCGGATCGTGCCGGTGCTGCCGGCGGTGACGGAGGCGGTGCGGGCCTACATGGGCGCCTGCCCCTACAAACAGGGTCCGGAGGCGCCGCTGTTCGTCGGGGTGCGTGGTGGGCAGCTCGCCCCGGCCATCGCGCAGCGGCGGATGCGCGACCTGCGCCGGCTGATGGGGCTTCCGGAGACCGCGACGCCGCACGCGCTGCGGCACAGCTTCGCCACGCATCTGCTGGCGGACGGCGGCGATCTGCGGGCGATCCAGGATTTGCTGGGCCACGCCTCGCTGTCGACGACGCAGCGCTACACCGACGTGGAGAGCGAGCAGCTGATGCAGGTGTACCGCTCGGCACACCCGCGGGCGAAGAAGACACCGTAGGGTCGAAGGGAGGGAGGTGCATTGCCCCCTCCCCGGCCCTCCCCCGCTTCGCAGGGGAGGGAGAGGAGAGAGACGCGCCTTAGATGTGCAGGGCGCGGCCGTCCACGGCGAGGGCGGCTTCCTTGGTCACTTCCGACAGGGTCGGGTGGGCGTGGCAGGTGCGGGCGATGTCCTCGGCGGACGCGCTGAACTCCATCGCCACGGCCAGCTCGGCCACCATCTCCGACACGTTCGGGCCGACCATGTGGACGCCCAGCACCTTGTCGGTGCGCGCGTCGGCCAGGATCTTCACGAAGCCGTCGGTCGTGCCGCTGGCGCGGGCGCGGCCGTTGGCGGTGAAGGGGAACTTGCCCGCCTTGAAGGCGACGCCGGCGGCCTTCAGCTCTTCCTCGGTCTTGCCGACCGCGGCCACTTCCGGCCACGTGTAGACGACGCCGGGGACGAGGTCGTGGTTGACGTGGCCCGCCTGGCCGGCCAGCAGCTCGGCGAGCGCGACGCCCTCCTCCTCGGCCTTGTGGGCCAGCATCGGGCCTTCGACCACGTCGCCGATGGCGTAGATGCCCGGCACGTTGGTCTCGAAATGCTTGCCGATCTTCACGCGGCCGCGGTTGTCCATCTCCACGCCGACGGTGTCGAGGCCCAGGCCGTTGGTGTAGGCGCGGCGGCCGATGGCGACCAGCACGACGTCGGCCTCGATCTCCTCGGCGGTGCCGCCGGCGGCGGGCTCGACCGACAGGGTGACGCCGGTGTTGGTGACCTTGGCGCCGGTGACCTTGGAGCCGAGCTTGAAGGTCATGCCCTGCTTGCCGAGGATGCGCTGCATCTGCTTGGACACTTCACCGTCCATGGTCGGCAGGATGCGGTCCAGGAACTCGACCACGGTGACCTGCGCGCCGAGGCGGCCCCAGACCGAGCCCAGCTCAAGACCGATCACGCCGCCGCCGATGACGACGAGGCGCTTCGGCACCTCCGGCAGCTCCAGGGCGCCGGTGGAGGAGACGATCTTCTGCTCGTCGATCTCGATGCCCGGCAGCGGGGTGACTTCCGAGCCGGTGGCGATGACGATGGCCTTCGACGCCGTGATGGTGCCGATGCCCTCGACCTCGACAGTGTTCGGGGCGGTGATGCGGCCGGCACCCTTCAGCCAGGCGATCTTGTTCTTCTTGAACAGGAACTCGATGCCGCCGGTGTTCTCTTTGACGACCTTGTCCTTGTGGGACAGCATGCCCGGCAGGTCCAGCTCGACGCCGCCGACCTTGATGCCGAACTTGGCGAGGCCGTGCTTGGCCTCCTCGTACTTCTCCGACGCGGCGAGCAGCGCCTTGGAGGGGATGCAGCCCACATTCAGGCAGGTGCCGCCCAGCGCGCTGCGCTTCTCGACGCAGGCGACCTTGAAACCGAGCTGCGCCGCACGGATCGCGCAGACATACCCGCCGGGACCGCCGCCAACCACGACGACGTCGAAAGTGCTTTCAGCCATTGGGGGCTTTCCTTCCGCCATTTTTGTGTTTGCCAAAAGCCTTCCCGTCCAGCGGGGAGGGCCGCGCGCCGATTTATGCCGCCGCTCACGCCAACTGGCAACGGGACAGTTCGTCCGGGGGGAGGGATGCCGGGTTGAACGACCGGCATGGGAACTGCCGGAACCCGTGCTGAAAAGGACGGAACCGGGGCTCGCGCCCCGGTCGCATCACACCGAAACGGCGACCAGGAACAGGCGCGGGGCGCCGCCCTGGGCCACGTTCGCCAGGGTGGTGACCTGATTGTTCGCCACATCGTACACATAGGCGGTGCGCCCGCCCGCCCAGTACCAGCCGAGGTTCGGGTTGGGTCCCGCCACGTCCGCGGCCTGGAAAGTGCCGAAGGTCGCCAGGAGCGAGACGTAGTTCAGGCCGGCGTTGCCGCCGCGCAGGGTCAGCTGCTTCACGACGTCGGCGTTGAAGCGGTTCCAGGCGTCCTGGAGGGGCGTGGCGTGAGCCGGCAGGATGCACTTCAGTTCGATGTAGACGTCGTCGGCCACTCCGGCGTTGCGGCGCAGGTAGAAGTCGGCGCGGGCGGCGGCGTTGGCATTGTTGGAGACTCCCCAGGCCGGGCCGCCGACCGTCGTGTAGGTCAGGTAGGGATTCGCGGCGTTGGTGGACGGATAGGCCCATTCCCGGTCGCAGGTCCAATTGCCCGCGACGTTCAGGAAACCATGTGCGATCTCGGCCTGGAGCCAGCCCTCCCAGCCGCCGCGGATGTTGGCGTTCTGGGCCAGCACCGTGGCCCGCGGGCCATTGATGGTGCCGTTGGCGACGCAGCCCTGGATGGTGGTCAAAAACTGCTGGCAGCGCATGGTGGTGTCTCCTTCCTCGATGCCGGGCCGGACGAAGGTCCGGGCCTCGGCACAGGGACGGTTCCGCGATGCGCGGCGTGAGGATCAGCCGGAGAAGAAATCCAGCAGCGCCCGTGCCGTCTCCTCCGGCGCCTCCTCGGGGATGAAATGGCCGGCGGGCATCACATGGCCCCCGATGGCCGGGGCGTAGCCGCGCCAGATGCCCAGCGGATCGTCGTAGAGACGCCCGACCGCGCTGTTGCGGCCCCACAGGAACAGGGCCGGTCCTTCCACCTTGCGCCCCGCCGCCCGGTCCTCGCGGTCGTGCTCCAGGTCGATGCTCGCCGCGGCGCGGTAGTCCTCGCACATGGCGTGGACGGTGGCGGGGTCGCGGAAGGCGGCGCGGTAGGCCTCCATCGCCTCCGGCTCGAAGATGTCGGCGCTGCTGCCGATGGAGCCGAGCACCTGCCCCAGGTAGAAGTCGGGGTCCGACCCGATCAGCCGTTCCGCCAGATTGTTCGGCTGGATCAGGAAGAACCAGTGGTAATAGGCGGTCGCCATGCGCTGGTCGATGCGGGCGAACACCTCCAGCGTCGGCACCACGTCCAGGAAAGCGACGCGCTCGACCCGGTCGGGATGGTCAAGGACGAGCCGGTGGGCCACCCGCGCGCCGCGGTCGTGCCCGGCCAGCCGGAAGCGGTCGAAGCCCAGCGCGGCCATCACCGCCACCTGATCGCGCGCGTTGGCGCGTTTGCAGTAGGTCTCGTGCGCGGAATCGCCCGGCGGCTTCGACGATTGGCCGTACCCCCGCAGGTCGGTCAGCACCACGGTGAAGCGCTCGGCCAGCCGCGGCGCGACCCGGTTCCACAGAGCGTAGCACTGCGGAAACCCATGAAGCAGAAGGAGCGGCGGCCCCTCCCCGCCGACCAGCGTGTGGATCTCGGCGCCGTCGGTGGCGATGCGGTGGCGGGTGAACCCTTCGAACATGCGCGCCCTCCCCTATCCGTTTGAGTGTGGAGAACTGTCCTTCCGCACGGCGAGGCTTCGGAAACCTTTGGCGGGTTTCTCGCGTTTTTCAGCCGATTGTTTTCGACCTCAAGAGGAAAATGCCATGCGTAGCCTGAAGAAGCTCGTCCTTTTCGCCGCCCTGGGTGCCGCCCTGACCACCAGCCTCGCCGCCTGCAACACCGTCGAAGGCATGGGCCAGGACGTGCAGGCGGGCGGCCGCGCCGTGGAGCGCTCGTCGGACAGCGTCCAGAAGAAGATGTGATCGCGTGGCGTGGACGCCCCGGCCGCAAGCCGGGGCGGTCGGCGCCCCGATTTCCGCATCCCAGCGTTCAGCGCTGCATGCGCTTGATGGTGTTGGTCGTGCTCTGGCCGTCCACGAGGTCGGCCAGCACGACCTTTCCGCCGTAGCTCTGCACGAAGCCGGCGCCGACCACCGTGGCGACCGTGTAGTCCGCCCCCTTCACCAGCACGTCGGGGCGCAGGGCGCGGATCAGCTCCTCCGGCGTGTCCTCGCCGAAGATCACCACCAGATCGACGCAGGCCAGCGAGGCGAGCACCGTCGCCCGCGCCGTTTCGGTCTGCACCGGGCGCGTCTCGCCCTTCAGCCGCTTCACCGAGGCGTCGCTGTTCAGCCCGACCACCAGCACGTCGCAGGCGGCCTTCGCCTGGTTCAGCAGCGAAATATGGCCGGGGTGCAGCAGGTCGAAGCAGCCGTTGGTGAAGCCCACCCGCTTGCCGCGGGCGCGCCAGCGCGCCGCCCGCTCCACCGCCTGCTCCAGCGTGTCGACCTTCTCCTCGCCGCTGCGCCATTCCTGCTCGTGCAGGGCGGACAGCAGCTCCGGCGCGCGGACCACCGCGGTGCCGACCTTCCCCACCACGATCCCGGCGGCCAGATTGGCCAGTCGCGCCGCGTCGGTCAGCTCCACCCCAACCGACAGGGCGGAGGTCAGCGTCGCCACCACCGTGTCGCCGGCGCCCGACACGTCGAACACCTCGCGCGCGTTGGCCGGCAAATGGGTGGCCCCATTACGGGTGACCACGGACATGCCGCGCTCGCTGCGCGTGGCGACCACCGCGTCGATGCCGCAGGTCTCCAGCAGGAAGCGGCAGGCGGCCTCGACCTCGGCGTCGCTGTCGGCGGGCATCCCCGTCGCCTGGATCAGCTCCTTGCGGTTGGGCGTGATGACGCTGGCCCCGCGGTAGCGCCCGAAATCGTCGCCCTTGGGATCGACCACCACCGGCACCCCGGCCTCCCGCGCCGCCTGGATGAGCTGCGCCACCAAAGCGTCGGTCAGCACGCCCTTGCCGTAGTCGGACAGGATCACCGCACCCACCGTCAGCAGGCCGGTGCGGGCGGCGACCATCACCTCCTCCTCCGACGCGATGGCGGCGATGGTTTCGGCGTCGGCGCGCAGGAGCTGCTGGCGGCCGCCAATGAAGCGCGTCTTGACCGTGGTCTGGCGCCCCGGCTCGGCGACCAGCCCGCCGCCGTCGCCCGTCTCCTTCGCCACGAGGCGGACCAGCTCCAGCCCCGCCGCGTCCTCGCCCACCACCGACACGAAGCGGCAGCCGGCGCCCAGCGCCATGACGTTGGCGGCCACGTTGCCGGCGCCGCCGAGCATGGCCGTCTCGCGCTCGATCCGCAGAACGGGGATCGGCGCTTCGGGGGACACGCGGTCGACCGACCCGTAGATGAATCGGTCGAGCATGACGTCGCCGACGCACAGCACGCTGGCGCGGGACAGGGAGTCGATGTGACGGGCAAGGTCGCTCATGCCGGTTCTACTACCAATCTTGGAAGTGGCGCGCCAGAGGAGAGCGCAGCCCCGGACGGAGCGCGGCGGTCATTCGAAGGCGTCATTCGAAGGCCGGGACCTCGTGCCGCAGATCGCCGGTGCCCTTGGCGAAGGTCAGGGTCAACTGCCCCTGCAACTCCCGCTCCGCCGCCTCGCCGGTCCCCGGAAGGGAGGGCGGCAGCGGCGGGCTGACCAGGATGCCGGCGGCGGCCAGCGCCTCGCCCAGCGCCGTCGTGCGGTTGGCGGGAACGCAGAAGGCGATGACCGCCATCACGTCGGAGAACAGCGTGTGGTCGACGATCCAGCCGCCGTTGCCGGTGATGCCGTCGGTCGTCGCCATCAGCGCGGCGGTCCGGTCGGTCTGCAAAACCGCTTCGAATCTCAGGATGGACATGGCCTGCCCTCCATTTCGGGCTGCTCGGAGGTTCCAGTATGGACCGGCGGCACCGCCCCCTCAACCGGACAAAACCCCGCACCGGCCCGGCACCGGCTGGGCAATCACGGCGGCCTGCCCTATCTTCCGGCATCCCCTGCATCCGGACATCCCGCCCATGCCCCTGCCCTCCGTGACGCGCAGCCTGTCGGCCAAGCTGCTGGTGCTGACCGTGCTGTTCGTCCTGCTGGCCGAGGTGCTGATCTACACGCCGTCCATCGCCCGCTACCGCCTGACCTATCTGGAGGAGCGGCTGGCCGCCGCCCATCTCGCCGCCCTGTCGGTGGAGGCGACGCCGGACATGATGGTGGCGATGGAGCTTCAGAACGAGCTGCTGGCCCATGTCGGCGCCCACGCGGTGGAGCTGATCCGGCCGGACAGCCGCGTCTACATGCTGTCCCGCTCCATGCCGCCGACGGTGGACGCCGTCTTCGACCTGCGCGCCGCCATGGCGCCGCGGCTGACCGCCGACGCCTTCATGGCGCTGGCCCAGCGGCGGGACCGGGTGATCCGGGTGATCGGGCCGTCGCCCAAGGACCCCGCCTTCCAGGTCGACATGGTGATGGACGAACGGCCGATGATCCAGGCGATGATCGACTTCTCGGGCCGCATCCTGGCGCTGTCGGTGGCGATCTCGCTGATCGCGGCGGTTCTGGTCTTCGTCTCGCTGACCCGGCTGCTGGTGCGGCCGATGCGCCGCCTGACCGAGGGGCTGGTCGCCATCCGCCGCGACCCGGACGGCACCCCGCCCTTCCAGCCGAGCGCCCGCACCGACGAGATCGGCGTGGCGGAGCGCGAACTGGCCGACATGCAGGCCACCATCCGCAACGCGCTGCGCCAGCGGGAACGGCTGGCCGCGCTGGGCACCGCGGTCGCCAAGATCAACCACGACCTGCGCGCCATCCTGTCGACCGCCGCCCTGCTGTCGGAGCGGCTGGCCGAGAGCGCCGATCCGGAGGTGCGGCGGGTCACGCCGCGGCTGATGGCCTCCATCGACCGGGCGGTGGAGCTGTGCGGCCAGACGATGACCTACACCCGCGACGGCCTGCTGCCCCTGGCGCGGACCGCGGTGCCGCTGCGCCCGCTGGTCGAGGAGGCCGGGACCACCGCGCTGGCCGCCCTGCGCCCGGATGTCGTGCGCCCGGACGGGGAACGGGTGGAGCTGCGCTGGAACAACCGGGTGCCGGAGGGGCTGACCGTCCGCGCCGACGCCGCCCAGCTCTCCCGCGCGCTGGTCAATCTGGGGCGCAATGCGGCGCAGGCGGGGGCCGGAGCGGTGACGGTGATGGTGGAGACGCGGCCCGGCGGCGGGCTGTTCCTGCTGGTGGCCGACGACGGGCCGGGCCTGCCGCCGCGGGCGCGGGACAACCTGTTCCAGCCCTTCGCCGGCTCCGCGCGGGCGGGCGGCGTCGGGCTGGGCCTCGCCATCGCACGGGAGGTGCTGCGCGCCCATGGCGGCGACCTGCGGCTGGTGGAGAGCACCGCGGCGGGCACCGTCTTCGCGCTGGAGCTTCCCCCGGGGATCGTCGTGGAGGAAGCCGGCCGGGTGGGCGAAATGCCCACATCGGATTCGCCCATCCCGGATTGATTTCCGGCGCCCGCTCCACCAGAATTCGCGGCACGGTCAACCCGTCGGCTTCCCGCCGGGCGCACGCCCCGCGCGGGACCGGCAGCGAAGGAAGGGAACGGGACTTTGGAAGGCACGGGCAAGTGGATCACCGGGGGGATCCTGGGCTTCATGGCGTTCATCGGCCTGCTGGCGGCGTCGCGCGCGGCGGACACGGCGTTCTATTACGGCGGCTGGCTGCTGGCCATCGGCTGCATCGGGACGATCTTCATGATGGTCACGAAGCACTACAACCACATGGACGAGCAGATCGCCCGCCAGCGCGAGCAGGAATAACCCACAACCCCCTTCAACCGGTGGAGGCCGGGCATGCCGTGGGACCCCGAACAATACGCACGGTTCGAGTCCTGGCGCCGCCGCCCGGCCCACGACCTCGTGGCGGCCCTGCCCTCCCTGACACCGCGGACGGTGGTCGATCTCGGCTGCGGGGCCGGGCAGCTCGCCCGCCTGCTGGCCGAACGCTGGCCGGAGGCCGAGGTGCTGGGGGTGGACAATTCCCCCGCCATGCTGGAACGCGCGCGGACCACGCCGTCCCGCGTGCGCTGGCTCCGGGCCGACCTGCGCGTCTGGCGCCCCGACCGGCCGGTCGACTTGCTGATCTCCAACGCCGCCCTGCAATGGCTGGACGGGCACGAGCGGCTGTTCCCGGACCTGCTGCGGGCGCTGGCTCCCGGCGGGGTGCTGGCCGTGCAGATGCCCCGCAACTTCGACGCGCCCTCGCACCGCCTGTTGTACGAGACGGCGGCGGACGGCCCCTGGGCCGAGCGGCTGGCCCCGGTCCTGCGCACCGCCCCGGTGCACGCGCCCGACGTCTATTACGGCTGGCTCGCCGCGCTCACCCGTCGCCTGGACCTCTGGGAGACGGAGTATCTCCAGGTTCTGGAGGGTGAGGACCCGGTTCTGGAATGGACGCGCGGCACGACGCTGCTGCCCGTCCTGGACACGCTGGCGGGCGCGGAGCTGGACGCCTTCCTGGCGGCCTACCGCACACGGCTCGCCGCCGCCTATCCCCGGCGCCCCGACGGCCGCACGCTGTTTCCCTTCAAGCGGCTGTTCCTGGTGGCGCGGATCTAGGCGGGCGGCCTTTTGCAAGGCGTCACGAGGCCGGTCGGGGTTGCTTCGCGGCGGTGAGGATGTTCGCCACGCCCACCGCGTTCATCCCGGCGCGGGCGCCGATGGCCGACAGCGATTCGCCGTGCTGCGCCTCGATGTTGGCGGCCTTGAGCGCCTGGATGGCCTTGTCGGCGTCCAGCCCGAAGACCGGCGCCACCGTCGCCAGCGGGGCGTTCGCCACCGCCCGCATCATCGCGCCGGGGCCGCCGGTGGAGGCCGGCGTCCCGGTCATCGCCGTAAAGACCAGCGAGCCGGCAACGCTGACCACGAAGGCCGACAGCGCCACGTTGCGCTTGAAGTACTGGAGGAAGGCCGCCCAGTTGCGCGCCAGATGCCACAGGCCGATGGCCGAAAAGCCGACGCTGAGCCATTCGTGGGAGAAGCGCACCAAGTTGCCGTTCCAGTGCAGCAGCAGCATGATTCCCGTCACCGTGGAGACGACGAACAGGACGATGGTCACCGGCGTGACGATCTGCCGGGTGATGGTGGAGGAAATGGAGGGCATGGGGGAGGACGGCTCGCGGGTTGAACGGAATGCGGCCAAAGTGAGGCCCGATTGTAACCGCTTGATGTCCCGCGCCACCCTCGAACGTAACAGACTGTAACGGCGCCCAGCGCCGCCCGCGCGCTTGACCGCCCCGCCCCACGCTCCAGATGAGTGCGTGATCCCAGTGCGTGATCGTGGTGCAACCATCGGGGCTTCCGGTTCATGGGCACGCAGGAACAGCCGGAAGCGTGGCGCGACGAGAGCGAGGAGCGCCTGCGCGCCTTCATCGAAAGCGCGCCGCGCAAGATGTGGATCGCCCGGCCCGACGGGACGGTCGAGTTTTTCAACCGTGAATGGCGCGACTACACCGGACAGGGCGGCGCCGAGGGCATGCTGAACTGGCGGGAGGCCGTCCACCCCGCCGACCGCCCACGCCTGGACGAGGTGCGCGGCCGGGCGGTTCCCCTGGGCCAGCCCTATGACGTCCAGGTCCGGCTGCGGCGTCGGAGCGACGGGCTGCACCGCTGGCACATCGGGCGCGTGTCCCCCGTCCATCTGCACGGCCGCCTGATCGCCTGGATCGGCGCCGCGACGGACATCGACAACCGCGTCCGCGCCGAGGCCGCCCTGCGCGAGAGCGAAACCAACTTCCGCACCATGGCCAACGCCATACCGCAGCTCGCCTGGATGCGCGACCCCGCCGACTACAGCATCTGGTACAACCAGCGCTGGTTCGACTTCACCGGCACCTCGATGGAGCAGATGCAGAACGACGGCTGGTGGACGGTGATCCATCCCGACCACGCCGACCTGATGCTGGAGGCCGTCACCGCCGCGCGGGCAGAGGGCCGGTCCTGGGAGTACACCGCCCCGCTGCGCCGCCGCGACGGCGTGTACCGCTGGCACCTGTTCCGCGCCGTGCCCATCCGCGACGAAGCCGCCGGCACCATCACCCGCTGGTTCGGCACCAGCACCGACATCAACGAGCAGCGCGAGGCGCAGGAGCGCCAGCGGCTGCTGACCCAGGAGGTCAGCCACCGGGTGAAAAACAGTCTGGCGCTGGTGGCGGCGCAGCTCTCACTCCAGGCCCGCGCGTCGGACAACGACGACGCCCGCAGCGTCCTGATGGACGCCTACAGCCGCGTTCTGACCATCGCCGGGGTGCACGACCATCTGTGGCGGCAGTACGACGCGAGCTTCATCGACATGTCCGGCTTCCTGCACGGCCTCTGCCGGAAGCTCCAGGAAACCGCACCGGGCCATGACCTGAGCTTCACCGGCGACCGGGTGATCGTGCCGACCGATCAGGCCGTCCCCATCGGTCTGGTGGTCAACGAGCTGGTGACCAACGCTTTGAAATACGCCTATCCCGGCGACCGCGGGGGGCCGATCCGCGTGACCCTGCGCCGGGACGGCGAGGACGCGATGATCCTGGAGGTGATGGACCAGGGCGTCGGGCTTCCCGCCGGCTTCGACCTGTCGGCGCCGACGAAGAGCCTCGGCATGCGGTTGCTGGTCAACACCGTCCGGCAGATCAACGCCACGGTGGACGCCGAACGCCTCGATCCGGGAACCCGCTTCGCCGTCGCCATTCCGGTCGGGCGGGGGTGACTTACGCCTTCTCGATGTAGGCCAGCAGCGGTTCCCAGTCGGCGCGGTGCTCGGCGGCGCGCTTGCCGGTCAGGTCGAACAGGCTGAGGCCGGAGGCCGCGGCGTCGGCGTAGATCTGGCTGTCGCGCAGGCGGGTCACCACGCTGTGCCCGACCCCGCCGAGGAACTGGTCCAACCGGTCCGCCGCCTTGGTGCGGGCGCGCAGGCGGTTGCCGACCACCGCCACCGACTTGCGGTTCTTGGCGATCGACTTCAGCTCCTCCAGCTTGCCGAGGAAGCGCTGCGTCGCCTGCTCGTCGAAGGCGCTGGGCAGCACCGGCAGCACGACGACGTCGGCCATCCGCACCAGATCCTCGATCTGCTTGGTCTTCAGCGCGGCCGGCGCGTCGATGACGAGGCGCTGGATGCCCTTCGGCGCGTCGGACAGGTCCTTGGCCCAGTCCAGACCGACCAGGGCGGAGGCCGTGGCCGGGCGGCGGGCCAGCCAGCCGAGCGAGGAGCGCTGGCGGTCCACATCGGCCAGCGCCGTGCTGTGACCCGCGGCGGCGCAGGCCGCGGCGAGGTGGGTGGCGATCGTGGTCTTGCCGCAACCGCCCTTGATGTTGGCGACGAGGATGGTCCGCATGGGCGGGAAGATTACCCCTCCCGGTCGGGCTTTGACCAGAAGGCTTTCGCGTCGGCGAACTCCTTCCACAGGTCGCGCAGTGCCGGTTCGGACTCCGCGACGCCGCGGGCGTGCCAGCCGATGACGATGCCGGCGGCGCGCGGCTCGCCCGGCTCGGGGCGGCTGCCGTCGTCGTGCAGCTCGTGCAGCAGGCGCGTCGCCGTCGCCACGTCGTTCAGGTGGCCCAGCGCGTCCTGGAAGGCCGACAGGTCCTGGATGTAGCGGCGGGCCGGCTTGTCGTCGTAGAGGCTGCGGAAGAACTCCGCCGCGTAGCGCAGCTTCTTCAGGGCGATGCGCAGCTCGTGCCGCTCGGTCACCGACAAGCTCGCGAAGCCGTGGCCAGCACGGCGGGCCTTCTTGGCACGGCGCGACAGCAGATGGTCGGCCAGATCCTCCACCGGGTCGAACAGCCGGGCGGAATGCTCGCTGACCGGCTGGTCGCGCCAGCCGCGCGATTCGACCCAGGCCCCGAACTTCAGCAGGAAGGTGGTGTAGCGCTCGGACCGGATGGCCGCGCGCACCCCTTCGTAGGCGCGGTCGCGGCGCGCGCGCGCCGCGGCGGCGAGCGCGTCGATGTCCTCCTGGAGCGGCTTGCCGTGGCCGTCGGCGCGGTGGAAGGAGTCCTTCACCGGCTCCAGCAACTCGGCCAGGAAGACGTCCCAGTCGCGCGCCGGTCCGAGGCTGCCGCCCAGCCACTTCACCTCGCCGACCAGCCAGGCGTAGGAGTCGGCGGGGATGAAGTGCTTGAACAAAGCGAGCGCCGAGCGCAGGCGGCGCAGCGCCACGCGCATCTGGTGGACGCCCTCCGCGTCCTCGCCGACCAGGGTGACCGCCTCGTTCGCCAGCATGTGGCCGATGCAGGAGCGCAGGATGCGGGCCAGCGCGCCTTCCACCGTGGTGTCGGGGTCAAGCTCCAGCTTGCCCGCCTTGACCACCTTGTCCACCGTGCCATCGGCAAGCGCATAACCACGCTCCGCCTTGGTGCGCGGGTCGAGCCGCAGCGGGGCGGCCTGGGCCAGCTCCAGCGCCAGATCGTAGAGGACGGCGGCGGAGCCTTCGAGAAGCTCCAACTCCACCTCCGACACCGGGATGGAGGCGCCATCGGGGCTGCGAATCTCGCCGCTGTCGAAGGCGACCTCGATGCGGCTGGCACTTTCGCCCTCGCCCATCGTCACCACGCGCACGGTGCGCTGGATGAGCGTGGTGAAGAGCGGCTGCAACTCCGCCACGCTGATCGAGCCCAGCAGGTCCAGCGCCTCTTGCGACTCGATGGCCGACAGGTCGGGGGCTGGTCCGGCGACCGGATGCTCCCACTCCGCCCGGCCAAGCTCGCCGCTCTCCGGCGCGCCCTTCACGGTCTGGAGATACTGGTTGCCGACCTTGCGCACGCGCAACGTCACCAGCCGCCCGGCCAGACGCCGGTCGGCGGTGTCGTAATAGGTGCTTTCCAGGGTCTTGGTGCCGGCTTTTCCCTTGGCGCGGGATGCGACCGCCGGGCAGGACCGGAGCTTCGCCATGTCTTCGGCCCTGACGGCCAGCTTCAGCTCGGTTTCCCGGTTGGACTCCGCTTCGACCACCATTCGTGCCCCGTCGTTTCCGGTGGGTCCCCGTTTTGCACAGGCCCCAGCCACGGTCAAGTTACAGAACCATGACGCTTTTGTTGCAGTCCCCGCAATCAGGGGTCCGTCTTTTCCAACACCAGGAGCTTGGACATGTAGGCCAGCGACGTCTCGCGCAGGCGCAACCCGGCGGCGGCGAACAGGGCGGGCAGGTCGTCGCGGGCGTAATGGGCGTAGAAGGGCTCGTGAAAGGACTGCGGGAAGCGGTCGATCAGCCCGTCCATCATCGGGTTGTCGCCGTACTGCACGCTGTCCATGAAGACCAGGATGCCGCCGGGCTTCAGCACGCGGGCCATCTCGGCGGCGGCCTGGACGCGGATCTTCGGCGGCAGTTCGTGGAACAGGTAGATGCAGGTCACGATGTCCTGCGACCCGGTGGCCAGCGGGATCGCCTCCGCCGCCGCCTGGACCAGCGCGCTGCTGCGCGCCCAGGGGGCGAGGTTGCGCCGCGCCTCGCGCAGATAGGCCGGGGAGAGGTCGAGCGCGGTGACCGGCAGGCGCGGGTGGTTGTCCTTCACGAAGGTCAGGAAGCGCCCCGTCCCGGCGGCCACGTCGAGCAGGCGGCAATCCGCGCTGCGGCGCGTTTTCAAGTGTTCGAAGATCGGCACCAGGACTTGGCGGCGCATGGCGTCGGCGCCGCCACCGAACAGCACCTCCACCTGATGGTCGTAGAGGCGGGCGCTCTCCTCCGTCAGGTAACCGCCGGTCTGGTAATGGAAGTTCTGGCGGTAATAGGCGGGCAGCCCCCCGCTGCCGGGCGGCGGATTGGCCCGCACCTCCACCGCCGCGTGGTCGCGGCGGCGGCGCGACACCTCCGGCACGTCGCGGAAGAAGGCGGCGGCGTCGGTCAGCAGCCGGCGCGGGTCGGGCATCAGGTCGTGCGGCAGACGGTAGTAGCCCGCCTCGATGTTGGCGAGGTCGCGGGCCAGCAGGGCGCGCAGCTCCTCAAGGATCGCGCGGGTGCCGGGCACCGGCCGCCCGCCGGGCGGGGTGGTCCGCGGCGGTCCGGTGATCCGCCGGCCGATCCGCGCGGCCATCATGTACTGGCCGAGGAACCAGGCGACGCGGGCGGACTGGCTGGCCGCGTAAGCCAGCCGGGGGGCCAACCGCGGGGCCAGCCGGGCGGAGGACGGCGGGGTGAGTCTGTTCATGGAGATAGAGATGGGATCGGCGATCCCGCCCGCCCAGAGCCCCGCCTTTTCGCCGCATGGGGCATCCGGTCGCCCACGCGGGCCGTTGCAAAGCGGGCGCCCCTGTGCTGGATTGCCCGACAAAAGTTCAACCCGTAGGGACAGCAGCCATGACCGAGTTCAACACCATCGACGACCTCGACGTGAACGGCAAGACGGTGCTGGTGCGTGCCGACCTCAACGTCCCGATGCAGGACGGCAAGGTCTCCGACACGACCCGCATCGACCGTCTGGCGCCGACTCTGACCGAGCTGGCGAAGAAGGGTGCGAAGGTCGTGGTTCTGTCGCACTTCGGCCGCCCGAAGAACGGTCCGGACACCAAGAACTCGCTGCGCAACGTGCTGGAGGCGCTGAGCGCCGCCGTCGGCCAGACCGTCGCCTTCGGCGAGGATTGCGTCGGCGACAAGGCCAAGGCCGCCATCGACGGCGTGCAGCCGGGCGCCATCGTGCTGCTGGAGAACACCCGCTTCCACGCGGAAGAGGAAAAGAACGACCCGGCCTTCGCCAAGCAGATCGCCGCTCTCGGCGACCTCTACGTCAACGACGCCTTCTCCGCCGCGCACCGCGCCCACGCCTCGACCGAGGGCGTCGCCCAGCATCTGCCCGCCGCCGCGGGCCGCCTGATGCAGGCCGAGCTTGAGGCGCTGACCAAGGCGCTGGAGAAGCCGGAGCGCCCGGTGGCCGCCGTCGTCGGCGGCGCCAAGATCTCCACCAAGCTGGACCTGCTCGGCAACCTCGTGAAGAAGGTCGACATGCTGGCGCTGGGCGGCGGCATGGCCAACACCTTCCTCTTCGCCCAGGGCGTGGATGTCGGGGCCTCGCTCTGCGAGAAGGACATGGCCGATCAGGCCCGCGCCATCATGGAGACCGCCAAGGCCGCCAACTGCGAGCTTCTGCTGCCCAAGGACTTCATCGTCGCCAAGGAATTCAAGGCCGGTGCGGCCAACCGCGCCGTCCCGGCGGACGGCATCGGCGCCGACGAGATGGCGCTCGACGTCGGCCCCAAGACGGTCGAGTTCCTCGGCCTGAAGCTCCAGGGGGCGAAGACGGTGGTGTGGAACGGCCCGCTGGGCGCCTTCGAGATCCAGCCCTTCGACGCCGGCACCAACGCCGTCGCCGGCCTCGTCGCCGAGCGCACGTCGGAAGGCGGCCTGCTGTCGGTGGCCGGCGGCGGCGACACCGTGTCGGCGCTGGCCCATGCCGGCGTGGAGGAGAAGTTCACCTACATCTCCGCCGCTGGCGGCGCCTTCCTGGAGTGGCTGGAAGGCAAGGACCTGCCGGGCGTCGCCGCGCTGAAGAAGTAAGGTTTGTGTGTCGGGTGGGTGGTCGAGACGGGCCCCCACCCTTCCCTCCCCCGCTTCGCAGGAGAGGGAGATTTAGTCCCCTCCCCTGCGAAGCGGGGGAGGGCTAGGGAGGGGGCAAGAACCTCCCCTCCCAAACACGTTACAAAGGCCGCCGCGCCTTCAGCGCCGCGGTCAGCGTCCCGTCGTCGAGATAGTCCAGTTCCCCGCCCACCGGCACGCCATGGGCCAGACGGGACACGGACACCCCGCTGCCGGACAGACGGTCGGTCACCACGTGGGCGGTGGTCTGCCCGTCCACCGTGGCGTTCAGCGCCAGGATGACCTCGGTCACCGCCGGGTCCTTCGCGCGCTCCACCAGGGACGGGATGTTCAGATCGTCCGGCCCCACCCCCTGCAAGGCCGACAGCGTGCCACCCAGGACATGGTAGGTGCCGTGAAAGGCGCGCGTGCGCTCCAGCGCCCAGAGGTCGCCGGCGTCCTCCACCACGCAGATGGTCGAGCGGTCGCGGCTGTGGTCGGAACAGACGGAGCAGGGGTCGCGGCTGTCCAGGTTGCCACAGACCGAGCAGTTGCGGATGGCCTCCGCGGCGAGCGCCATGGATTCGGACAGCGGCACCAGCAGGCTGTCGCGGCGCTTCATCAGGTGCAGCGCCGCCCGCCTCGCCGACCGCGGCCCCAGCCCCGGCAGCTTGGACAGGAGCTGGATCAGGCGCTCGATTTCAGGTCCGATCATTCAAGGCTTCGCTGGCACGGCTTCGTTGGTTTCAAAGAGCGGCCGGGCCGCGAGTGACACAGCCCGGCCATTCTACACTCAGAACGGCAACTTCATGCCCGGCGGCAGCTTCATCCCGCCCATCAGGTTCTGGGTCTCGTTGGCGACGTGCTGCTCCACCTTGGCCTTGGCGTCGTTGAAGGCGGCGATGATCAGGTCCTCCAGGACCTCGATGTCCTCCGGATCGACGATCGACTTGTCGAGCTTGATCTTCTTCATCTCGCCCTTGCCGTTGACCGTGACGTTGACCATGCCGGCGCCCGACTGGCCGGTCATCTCGACCTCGCCCAGGCGGGCCTGCATCTCCTGCATCTTGGCCTGCATCTGCTGGGCCTGCTTCATCATCTGGCCGAGGTTCTTCATGGGTCAGAAATCTCCTTCATCGTCGAGCGGGTAATAAACCCCGTCGTCCTGCTGCATGACCATAAGGTCGGGATTCTCCCCGTCATCCGCAACCTGGGGCTCGGCCTCGACCGCCGCCTTGAGGTCGCGGACATCGGTGATCTTCGCGCCGGGAAAGGCGTCCAGAACGGCGCGCACCACCGGATGCGCCTCCGCCTCCTCCAGAGCGCGCCTCTGGGCGGCCTGCTCCTGCTGGATCAGCGTCGGCTCGCCCGGCGCGTCCGAGACGATGACGACCCAGCGCTGGCCGGTCCATTCCGTCAACAGTTGGCCGACGCGATTCGGCAGGGTCGACGGGGCCAGAGTCGTCAGGCGCAGTTCCAGCCGCCCCGGCTCCAGGCGCACCAGATGGACGCTGCCGGTCAGATGGCCGTAGAGCGCGCCCTCGCGCTTCTCGGCAAAGACCTGGACCAGCGTGCGGAAGTCGCGCGGCATCGCCACGCGCTCCTCGTCCGCCACGGCGACGGCCGGCACGGGCTGGGGAGACGGCTGCGGGCTCGGCTGGGCCTGGGCGACGGCGCGCACGGCGGAGCCGCCAATCGCCACCGGCCCACCACCGGGACCGCGCGGGGCGCCACCGCCGCCTTGTCCACCACCTTGTTCACCCTGCCCACCGCCATTCTGCAAATTCTGGAACTGGCGGATCAGGTCGCCCGGAGTCGGCATATCGGCGGCGTAGGACAGCCGCACGATCACCATCTCCAGCGCCTGCTGCGGCACCGGGGCCGCCTGGACCTCGCCCAGCCCCTTCAGCAGGAGCTGCCACGCGCGGGTCAGCGCCGGCATGCCGAGCTTCGCCGACAGGGCGGCGCCGCGGGTGCGCTCCGCCTCCGGCAGGCCGGGATCGTTGGCGCTGTCCGGCACGACCTTCAGCCGCGTCAGATTGTGCACGAGGTCGAGAAGGTCCTGGAGGATCACCACCGGATCGGCGCCGACGCGGTGCAGGTCGGACAGCAGGTCCATCGCCTCCGCCGGCTTGGCCGAGACGGCGGCCTCGAACAGGTCGATCACCTTGCTGCGGTCGGCCAGACCCAGCATGTCGCGCACCTGCTGCGCGGTCACGGTCCCGGCGGCCAGCGCGATGGCCTGGTCGAGCAGCGACAATCCGTCGCGCACCGACCCGTCGGCGGCGCGCGCGATCAGCGCGGCGGCGTCCGGCTCGATCCCCGCCCCCTCCAGCCCGGTGACGCGGGTGAAGTGCTCCTTCAGCACCTGGGCGTCGACGCGCCGCAGGTCGAAGCGCTGGCAGCGCGAGAGCACCGTCACCGGCACCTTGCGGATCTCGGTGGTGGCGAAGACGAACTTCACATGGGCCGGCGGTTCCTCCAGCGTCTTCAAAAGCGCGTTGAACGCGCTCTTGGAGAGCATGTGGACCTCGTCGATGATGTAGAGCTTGTAGCGCGCCGAGACGGGGGCGTAGCGCACGCCGTCGATGATCTCGCGGATGTCGTCCACGCCGGTGTGGCTGGCGGCGTCCATCTCCATCACGTCGACGTGGCGGTCCTCGGCGATGGCGCGGCAGTTGTCGCAGACGCCGCAGGGCGTCACCGTCGGCCCGCCGGTGCCGTCCGGCCCGGTGCAGTTCAGCGCGCGGGCGATGATGCGGGCGGTGGTCGTCTTGCCCACGCCGCGCACGCCGGTCAGCATGAAGGCCTGGGCGATGCGGCCCGAATTGATGGCGTTGGTCAGGGTGCGGACGAGCGCGTCCTGCCCGATCAGTTCGGCAAAGCTCTTCGGACGGTATTTCCGCGCCAGCACCCGGTAGGCGAGGCCCCCGGACGTCCCGGAAACGGAAGAGGACATATCGGCAACGGTGGTATCGGTCACGCGGCTGGCCCGGTAATCGGCTTCACGACGGAGCGCAGAATAGCGTCACGGCACGGGGCTGTCGCCGTTTCAATTCGCTGCAGGAATTTATGGGGAAGGGTGGGAGGCTGGACGAACGACCCGAGCCGAAACTCGTTACGGCTGCTTCCTTCCGGACCTGACCGGGTTGGCGAGGGACTCGTCCGCCGCCAGCCTCCCGCGCCTTATATCGGCGATCACGCCGTCCCATGCAAGGCCAATCTGCCGGCTTTCCGTTTGAGGCGGAACGAAAAGCCCCGCGTCCGGCGGAACGCGGGGCTTTTGCCTTATTCCTAGATAAGGCCGCTGCGCGTTACTGCGGCAGCGGCGCCGGGCTGTCGGACAGGGAGCGCAAATAGGCAATGATGTTCGCCCGTTCCTGATCCTTCTTCACGCCGGCGAAGGTCATCTTGGTGCCCGGCGCGTAGGCCTTCGGGTCGTAGAGGAAGTGGTTCAGCTCGTCGTAGTTCCAGGGGCCGGCCTTGCCCTTGATCGCGTCGGAATAGGCGAAGCCGTCCAGATGGCCGTGCGGGGCGCCGACGATGCCGTAGAGGTTCGGGCCGACCTTGTTCGGGCCGCCCTTGTCGAAGCTGTGGCAGGCGGCGCAGGCCTTGGCCGCGGACTGGCCGGCGGCGGCGTCGGCCTTGGCGAGCAACGGGGCGATCTCGGCGGGGCCGGACGGGGCGGCGCCACCGCTGGGGGCCGGAGCGGCACCGTCCGGCATGGCCACCACATAGCCGGGTTTCTCAGGCGTCTTCGGGTGCACCAGAACTTCCGCGGCGAAGCCGGCCAGCATGGCGATCAGACCCGCCAGCAGCACGGCGCCGAAAATCTTGTTCCACTCCATGCTCATAACGTCTTGTTCCCCTTTTTTGTCGTGCCGCGGGCCCGTCGCCAGGGCTGGCTGGTTCTCCGCCGCACGATAGCGTGACCGCGGCGGCTTGTCACCGCTTCGGCCCCCTCCCTTGCCACAGGAATATCGGTTCTCCGACTGTTGGCTACCTGAATATTGGAGTGACGCCGCTTGACGCAAAGGGCGATCCATGGTTCACCCGCGCCACCTTTCCGACGCGACAGGGGGCCGTTCCATCATGAACGCCGACATGAACGCCAGCGCAGACACCCGGGGCACGGCGAACCCGCCGCCCTCGAATCCCATCGTGGTCATTCCCGCCCGCATGGCCTCCACCCGCCTGCCGGGGAAGCCGCTGGCCGACATCGGCGGAGCGCCGATGATCGTGCAGGTGTGGCGCCGCGCCATGGAGGCGGAGATCGGCCCGGTGGTGGTCGCCTGCGCCGAGCCTGAGATCGCCGCGGCGGTGGAGGCGGCGGGCGGCACCGCCGTGCTGACCCGGCCCGACCATCCCTCGGGCTCCGACCGCATCTTCGAGGCGGTCAGCCTGCTCGACCCGGAGGGAAAGTACGACGCGGTGGTGAACGTGCAGGGCGACCTGCCCACCATCGAGCCGGCGGTGGTCCGCGCCGCCTTCGCCCCGCTGTCCGACCCGCAGGTGGACATCGCCACCCTGGTGGTCGAGATCACGCGGGAGGAGGAGCGCACCGACCCCAACGTGGTGAAGGCCGTCCTGGAGCTGCCGCCCGGCGCCCGGCGGGGCCGCGCCCTCTATTTCAGCCGCGCCACCGCCCCGTGGGGCGACGGGCCGCTGTTCCACCACATCGGGCTCTACGCCTACCGCCGCGCCGCGCTGGAGCGCTACGTCCGGCTGCCGCCCTCGGCGCTGGAGCAGCGGGAGCGGCTGGAGCAGCTCCGCGCCCTGGCCTTCGGGATGCGCATCGACGCCGCCGTCGTTGACGCGGTTCCGCTCGGCGTCGATACTCCCGCCGACCTGGAGCGCGCCCGCGCGATCCTCGCCAAGCGCACCTCCCTTTAAAAGAAGACCTTCCGATGACGACCTCGAACGTGATCGCCTTCCAGGGCCTGCCCGGCGCCTATTCGGACCTGTCCTGCCGGACGGTCTTTCCGGAAATGACGACGCTGCCCTGCGCCACGTTCGAGGACGCCTTCGCCGCCGTGCGCGAGGGGCGTGCGGCGCTCGCCATGATCCCGGTGGAGAACTCCATCGCCGGGCGCGTGGCCGACAACCACCATCTGCTGCCCGAAGGCGGCCTGCACATCATCGGCGAGCATTTCCAGCGGGTGAACCACCAGCTCCTCGCCCCCAAGGGCGCGACGCTGGCCGGGCTGAAGACGGTGCGCAGCCACATCCAGGCGCTGTCCCAGTGCCGCAACATGACGCGGGAGCTGGGGCTGACGGCGATCTCCCACGCCGACACCGCGGGCGCCGCCGCGGAGATCGCCAAGCTGGGCGACCCGCAGCACGCCGCCATCGCTTCGTCGCTGGCTGCGGACATCTACGGTCTGGACATCCTGAAGGGCGGCATCGAGGACGCGGAGCACAACACCACCCGCTTCCTGATCCTGTCCCGCGACCCGAAGACCCCGCCGCTGCCCGCCGAGGGGACCGGGGCCAAGATCATCACCACCTTCGTCTTCCGCGTGCGCAGCGTGCCGGCGGCCCTCTACAAGGCGCTGGGCGGCTTCGCCACCAACGGCATCAACATGACGAAGCTGGAAAGCTACATGGTGGGCGGGCACTTCACCCAGACCCAGTTCTACGCCGACGTGGAGGGCCATCCGGAGGAGCGCTCCCTGCGTCTGGCGCTGGAGGAGTTGGCCTTCTTCGCCCGCGCCGGCGAGGTGAAGATCCTGGGCGTCTACCCCGCCAACCCCTTCCGCTATCAGGAGAGCCAGCGCATCGGCGAGGATTGAGGAAAGGGGCGAGCAGCGCTTGCCCCCACCCTTCCCACGGCTTCGCCGCGGGCCCCTTCCCTCCCCCGCTGCGCAGGAGAGGGAGCTTTATCCCCTCCCCTGCGCAGCGGGGGAGGGTTTAGGGAGGGGGCAATGACCGAGGGGGCACGCGACCCGCCGTCTCCCTCACTCCCCCTCGGCGATCCATTCGTCGATCAGGCGGCGGGCGATGCTGTCAGGGCGGGCGAGGCGGAATTCCTCGCTGGGCGTGAAGGTCCGCAGAAACTCGCGGTCGAACCAGTGGGCCGTCTCCAACTCCTCCATATCCGTCTGGATATCCAGCGTCACTGCCCGCGCGCTGAAGCCCAGCATCAGCGAGGATGGAAAGGGCCAGGGCTGGGACGAGTGGTAGCGGATGTCGGTGACCTCCAGCCCCACCTCCTCCAGCACCTCGCGCCGCACGCTGTCCTCCAGGCTTTCGCCCGGCTCGACGAAGCCGGCCAGCACCGAATGCATCCCCGGCGGGAAGCGGGAGTTGCGGCCCAGCACGACCCGCCCGGCCCCGTCATGGACCAGCATGATCACCGCCGGGTCGGTGCGCGGGAAATGGTGGGTGGCGCAGTCCGGGTTGGTGCAGACGCGCACATGCCCGCCCTCGGCACCCGCCGCGACGGAGCCACAGACGCCGCAGAAGCGGTGCCGGGCGTTCCACCAGGTGATGCCGCGGGCGTAGGCGCACAGCCCGGCCTCCGTCGCCTCCATCACCGGGCCGACGGCGCGCAGGTCCTCGAAACGGCCGAGCCCGGCCAGGGCCGGATGCTCCTCCGGCGCTTCCAGGCCGGTCAGGTCCACGGTGAAGTGTGGAACCCCGTCGAGCAGGCCGAGGAACACCGGCTCTACGCCCCAGTCGCCGCCACAGGCGACGGCGACCGCATGGGCCGAGTCGGCGTCGCCGGTCACGAAGTTGCGCGATTTCGCCACGGGCAGCAGGCGCGCGTCCGGCGAGGTCCAGGCGTCTTTCAGCCAGCCCTTGTCCTTGCGGCGCACGGCGGCGCGGTCGAGCGGAATGCCGGCATAGGCGTTCGGGCCGGCGTTCGGGCGGTCGGGTGGGGAGGAGCGGTCGTGCATGGCGAAGAGGCTGCCACAAGCCCGCGAAACGGGGAAGCGGCGTCCCGCGCAACCCTCCTCCTTCATTGATGGTTTGCGCCGACGGAACGCCCGACTAGGATGCGGCCCTCTTTCCCACCACGCGCGATTCGGCGGAGCGACCATGACCGAACCCTGCCCCACCCCCCTGGTGACCCTGGCGGAGCGTCTGGCCGACGCCTCCGGCCCGGTCATCCGGCAGTATTTCCGCACGCCGGTGGCGGTGGACGACAAGGCCGACGCCTCCCCCGTCACCATCGCCGACCGCGAGGCGGAACGGACCATCCGCGCCATCATCGAGGCCGAGCGCCCCGACGACGGTATCTATGGCGAGGAGTTCGGGACCAAGAACCTGGACGCCGAGTGGGTCTGGGTGATCGACCCCATCGACGGCACCAAGTCCTTCATCACCGGCCGCCCGATCTTCGGCACGCTGATCGCCCTGCTGCACCGCGGGCGCCCGGTGCTCGGCGTCATCGACCAGCCCATCGTCCAGGACCGCTGGCTGGGCGTCGAGGGCCGCCCGACCCTGTTCAACGGCCAGCCGGCCAGTGTGCGCGCCTGCGCCGGGGGGCTGGCCGCAGCGACGCTGGGCACCACCTCCCCCGACCTGTTCCCCGGAGCGGACCAGGACGCCTTCCGCCGGGTGGCGGGGACGGCCAAGGTGTCGGTCTATGGCGGCGACTGCTACAGCTACGGCCTGCTGGCGGCGGGCTATTACGACCTCGTCGTCGAATCGGGGCTGAAGCTCTACGACTTCGCGGCGCTGGTGCCGGTGGTGACCGGAGCCGGCGGGCTGATGACCGATTGGGACGGCCAGCCGCTCGACGCCACCTCCAACGGGCGCGTGGTCGCCGCGGGCGACGCCCGCACCCACCGCGAGACGCTGGCCGCCCTGGCCGGCTGAGAAGGAGAACCACGCCCATGGCAACCATCGCCACGCCCGCCCGCTCCGTCTTCGAAACCTCGCCGGAGAAGCTGCGTCCCTTCCTGCACTCGCTGGCCGGCCGGGTGTCGGGCGGGGCGAACTGGATGGTCCGCAAGAAGACGGTCTGCGACCTGCTGCTGGGGCTGGACGCCTTCTTCGCCCTGCCGGCGGAGGAGCGCCGCGCCCTGATGGGCGCCGGAGACGACGCCGCCTCCCACGGCAGCCAGGACGGCACCGGGCCGGAGGACTTCCGCAACGTCCTGCCGCTCTATGTCGGGGCGATCCTGGAGGGGCTGAAGGAGGAGGCCGTGACGCAGCCGGAGCAGGCGGCGATCTACATGCTGTCCATCCACCCGGAGCACCAGATGGCCGCGGAGGAATGGATGCTCGCCGACCCGCGCAACGGCAAGGCGGTGCGCCGGATGATGCGGTCCGACCGCCGCTACCGTCAGCTCATGGAGCGTATGGCCGACCACTGGAAGAAGACCCGCGCCGGTCAGGGCAGCAGCGAGACGGCCAGCAGCCCCAGGTAGATGCCGATGAACAGGCCGAGGACGATGCCGTAATCCTCGTCGGTCATCGGGTTGGAATCGGGGTCGAACTGCCGCATGATATACTCCCTGTGCGTCAACGGGTGTTCAGAATAACCGTTGACGCCCGCGAAGTTCCCGCGACAAGGCCGTGACTTCCGCCGGGAAGACGTGGATATCCCCATAAAAAACGGACCGCGCCGGAGGGGCACGGTCCGCTGAGTCGGGAGGGACCCGAAGGGAAAGGGTCAGGTAGACGGCCGGGCCTCGCCAGTGATGGCCGGTTTGGGCGGCATCTCCTCGGCCAGCGCGCGGTAGGCCAGCCCGCCGAGCAATCCGCCGACCAGCGGCGCCACCCAGAAGGCCCAGAGCTGTTGCAGCGCCCAGCCGCCGACGACCAGCGCCGGCCCCGTGCTGCGCGCCGGGTTCACCGACGTGTTGGTGACGGGGATGCTGATGAGATGGATCAGCGTCAGCGCCAGACCGATGGCCAGCGGCGCGAAGCCCGCGGGCGCCCGCCGGTCGGTGGAGCCCAGGATGACGATCAGGAACATGAAGGTCAGCACCACCTCGATCAGCAGGCCGGAGGTGAGGTTGTACGCGCCCGGCGAATGCTCCCCGTACCCGTTGGCGGCCAGGCCCTTGGCGGCCAGCGACCAGTCGGCCTTGCCGGTGGCGATGACGTACAGCACCATCGCCGCCAGGAAGGCGCCGACCACCTGCGCGATGACATAGGGCAGGATGTCCTTGGCCGGGAAGCGCCCGCCGGCCCACAGCCCCACCGTGACCGCCGGGTTCAGGTGGCAGCCGGAGATGTGGCCGACCGAGTAGGCCATGGTCAGCACGGTAAGCCCGAAGGCCAGGGAGACGCCGGTCAGCCCGATCCCGACCTCCGGGAAGGCGGCGGACAGCACGGCGCTGCCGCAGCCGCCGAAGACCAGCCAGAAGGTGCCGAGAAACTCCGCGCTCGTGCGCCGGACCATCGACATGTCACCACCTCGTCGGGCTTGCCGCATTTCCGCCTTCTTTGCGCCCCCGGACGGGCCGGCGCCAGCGGACGGGCGTAAGATACCGTTGCGTACGCGGACTTGACGCGCCGCTAGGCGCGTACATGCTAGGGCTGATCCGCCTTATCATCTCAGGCCCAACCACATCAGGACCGACGATGCGCCGAGTTCTCGCTGCCGCCCGGACGACTGCTTTCTTGGCTCTCCTTGCGCTGTCGGCGCCAATCCAGGCGAACGGGGTCCAAGCGGAAACGGTCACCGTCCCCGCCCTGAAGCAGTTCGGCGAGCCGGAATTCAAGCCGGGCTTCACCCATTTCCCACACGCCAACCCGGAGGCCCCCAAGGGCGGACAGATCACCCTGGCTGCGCAGGGCAGCTTCGACAGCCTGAACCCGATCATCCTGCGCGGCGTCACCCCGCGCACGCTGGGGCTGATCGCCGACTCGCTGATGGTCGGCTCCGGCTGGGAGATGGACGCTGCCTACGGGTCGCTGGCGGAAAGCGTGGAACTGCCCGACGACAAGAGCTGGGCCGTCTTCCACCTGCGCAAGGACGCGCGCTGGCATGACGGCGTGCCGGTGACCGCCGGCGACGTGGTCTTCGCCTGGGACTCCATCCAGGCGCACGGCAACCCCTTCCTGAAATCCTTCCTCGACCGCGTCGCCGCGGTGGAGGCGCTGGACGAGCACCAGCTGAAGATCACCCTGAGGACCACCGGGGAGATGAAGCCGATCATCGACTTCGCCACCAGCATCGCCCCCCAGCCCGAGCATTGGTGGACCGCCAACGGGCGCGACATCTCCAAGACGACGCTGGAGCCGGTGCTGGGCAGCGGCCCCTACCGCATCAGGACCGTCGATCCCGGCCGCTCGATCACCTACGAGCGGGTGGCCGACTGGTGGGGCCGCGACCTGCCGACGGCGCGGGGCTTCTACAACTTCGACAGCGTTAAGGTCGATTACTACCGCGACGACGACGTGATGTTCGAGGCCTTCAAGGCCGGCGCCTACGACTTCCGCACCGAGCACCGGGCGCAGCGCTGGACCACCGGCTACGACTTCCCCGCGGCAAAGGACGGCCGGGTGAACCGCGTCGAGGTGAAGAGCGACCTGCCGCTGGGCGCCCAGGGCTTCCGCCTGAACACCCGCCGCGCCAAGTTCGCCGACCCGCGGGTGCGCGAGGCGCTGGGCTATCTGTTCGACTTCGAATGGATTCAGAAGAACATCCTGTACGGCCAGTATCTCCGCACCACCTCCAACTTCCCCAACTCCGACTTCGGCGCCAAGGGGCCGCCGACGCCGGATGAGCTGGCCCTGCTGGAGCCCTTCCGCGCCCAGTTGCCGGAGCGCGTCTTCACCACCCCCTTCGAGCCGCCGAAGACCGACGGCAGCGGCAACAACCGCAACAACCTGCGCGAGGCCATGCGCCTGTTCCGCGAGGCCGGGTGGGAGCTGAAGAACGGCCGGATGACCAGCGCCAAGACCGGCGAGGTGCTGAGCATCGAGTTCCTCGACGGCACCGGCGCGCTGACCCGCGTGATCCAGCCCTATGTGGAGGCGCTGCGCAAGGCGGGCATCGACGCGGTGCTGCGGGTGGTCGACACCGCCCAGTTCCAGGCGCGCACCGACGAGTTCGACTTCGACGTGGTGGTGGCGAACTTCAATTTCTTCACCCCGCCGGGGACCGAGCTGCGCAGCTACTTCGGCTCCGCCGCCGCGGACGTCCGGGGATCGGCCAACTACGCCGGCATCAAGGAACCGGCGGCCGACGCGATGATCGAAAAGGCGCTGGCGGCGAAGGATCTGGCGTCCGTCCAGGCGGCGACCCGCGCGCTCGACCGCGTGCTTTTGTGGGGCTTCTACATGGTGCCGCACTGGTACAACCCGGACAACTGGATCGCCTACCGGACGACGCTGGGCTTCCCGGAGACGACGCCGAAATACGATCTGGGCTTCCGCAACAGCGGCTTCCCCGAGGCGTGGTGGGTGAAGCCCTGATCGCCTGTTCAGCCCCTTAAAGCCGAGGCTCCGCCTTGATTGTGCCACAAGGGAGACCCTACCTTACCGGAAACAATAAGGACCGAGAGGGGCATGAGGAAGACCGGTAAAGCGATCCTGGCCGCGGTCATGTGCCTGTATCTGGCGGAACCCTTCGCCACGGCCCGTGCCCAATCCGCCCAACCGGAGGCCGCCCTGAAAACGGGGGGGCACGCCGTCACGGCCCATGGGACGCCCAAATACGGGCCGGACTTCCAGCATTTCGACTACGTCAACCCCGACGCCCCCAAGGGCGGCGAGATCAAGCTGGCGACCTACGGCAGCTTCGACAGCCTGAACCCCTTCATCCTGCGCGGGTCGACCGCCGCGGGGGCCAGCCTGCCCTTCGACACGCTGACGGTGGAGAGCGGGGACGAGGTGCTGACCCGCTACGGGCTGCTCGCCGAGACCATCACCGTCGCCGAGGACCGGAGTTGGGTGCGCTTCACGCTGCGCCCGCAGGCGCGCTTCCACGACGGGGCGCCGGTGACCGCCGACGACGTGGTCTGGAGCTTCGAGACGCTGCGCGACAAGGGCCACCCGCTCTACCGCACCTACTACGCCGACGTGACGAAGGCGGAGAAGACGGGCGAGCGTACGGTCACCTTCACCTTCCGCGACGGCGGCAACCCCGAACTGCCGGTCATCATGGGCCAGCTGCCGGTGCTGCCGAAGCATGTGTTCGAAGGAAACGGCTCCGGGGTGCGCGACTTCGCCAGCACCACGCTCGACCCCATCGTCGGCAGCGGCCCCTACCGGATCGTCGAGGTGCAGCCCGGCCGCTCCCTCGTCTTCGAGCGGGTGCAGGACTGGTGGGCCAAGGACCTGCCGGTCAACCGCGGGCGCTACAACTTCGACCGCATCCGCTTCGACTATTACCGCGACCTCGACGTGGTGTTCGAAGCCTTCAAGGCCGGGGCCATCGATTTCCGGGTGGAGCATTCGTCGAAGAACTGGGTGACCGGCTACGACGTGCCCGCGGTCCGCGACGGCCACATCGTCCGCGAGGAGATCAAACACCAGGACCCGCAGGGCATGCAGGCCTTCGTCTTCAACAGCCGCCGCCCGGTCTTCGCCGACCGCAAGGTGCGCGAAGCGCTGAATCACCTGTTCGACTATGAATGGACGCGGGCGAACCTGTCCTACGGGCTGTTCCAACGCACCAAGAGCTTCTTCTCCAACTCCGAGCTGGCCTCCACCGGTCTGCCCTCGCCGGAGGAGTTGAAACTGCTGGAGCCGTTCCGCGGCAAGGTGCCGGAGGAGGTCTTCACCAAGCCCTTCGAACCGCCGCAGACCGACGGGTCCGGCAACATCCGCCCGAACCTGCGCACGGCGCTCTCCTTGCTCAAGGAGGCCGGGTGGGAGCTGAAGGGCAACAAGCTGCTGAACGCCAAGACCGGCGAGCCGATGCGCTTCGAGATCCTGCTGGTGCAGCCGGACATGGACCGCATCGTCCAGCCCTTCGTCCGCAACCTGGAGCGCGCCGGGATCGAGGCGGCCATCCGCGTGGTGGACACCGCCCAGTACCAGAACCGGATCGACCGCTACGACTTCGACATGGTCATCCAGCGCATCCTGCAATCGACCTCGCCCGGCAACGAGCAGCGCGACTACTGGCAGGCGGCCCGCGCCGACCAGCCGGGCAGCCGCAATCTGGCCGGCATCAAGGACCCGGTGGTCGACGCGCTGATCGACCGGGTGATCCAGGCCCCCGACCGCGAGAGCCTGATCACGGCGACCCGCGCGCTCGACCGCGTGCTGCTGTGGGGCTGGTACGTCATCCCGCAATGGCACGACGACGTGCGGCGCGTTGCCTATTGGAACCGTTTCTCCCATCCGGCGGTTGCGCCCAAATACGGCTTGGCCTTCACCGACACCTGGTGGGTCGATCCCGACAAGAACGCGAAGCTCGCCAACACGGCCCGCCGCGCGGCGCCCTGAGACGGCAAACAGAAAGGCGAACCCGCGCGATGCTGGCCTACATCATCCGCCGTCTGCTGCTGATCATCCCGACGCTGTTCGGGATCATGGTCATCAACTTCCTGATCGTGCAGATCGCCCCCGGCGGTCCCATCGAGCAGATGATCGCCCGCGTCCAGGGCACCGCCGTGGAGGCGACCGCCCGCATCGGCGGCACCGGCGGCGGCGAGACCGGCGGCCCGGCGGCGCAGCAGGCCCAGGGCGGCGACACCGGCAGCCGCTACCGCGGCGCCCAGGGGCTCGACCCGGAATTCATCAAGCAGCTTGAGAAGGAATTCGGTTTCGACAAGCCGCTGCACGAGCGCTTCATCCACATGATGTCGAACTATCTGATGTTCGATTTCGGCAAGAGCTATTTCCGCGACCGCAGCGTCGTCGATCTGGTGATCGAGAAGATGCCGGTGTCGATCTCGCTGGGCATCTGGACGACACTGATCGTCTATCTGGTGTCGATCCCGCTGGGCATCGCCAAGGCGGTGCGCGACGGCCAGCCCTTCGACGTCTGGACCTCCGGCGTGGTCATCGTCGGCTACGCCATCCCCAGCTTCCTGTTCGCCGTGCTGCTGATCGTCGTCTTCGCCGGCGGGCGCTATTTCGACCTGTTCCCGCTGAGGGGGCTGGTGTCGGACAACTGGGCGAGCCTGCCCTGGTGGCAACAGATCCTCGATTACATGTGGCACATGGTGCTGCCGGTGCTGTCCATGGTGATCGGCGGCTTCGCCGGGCTGACCATGCTGACCAAGAACTCCTTCCTGGAGGAGATCAACAAGCAGTATGTCGTCACCGCCCGCGCCAAGGGGCTGGCGGAGCGGCGGGTGCTCTACGGCCACATCTTCCGCAACGCCATGCTGATCGTCATCGCCGGCTTCCCCGGCGCCTTCATCGGCATCCTGTTCACCGGCGCCCTGCTGATCGAGGTGATCTTCTCGCTGGACGGGCTGGGGCTGCTGGGTTTCGAGGCGGCGATCAACCGCGACTATCCGGTGATGTTCGGCACGCTGTACTTCTTCACGCTGCTGGGGCTCATCATGAACCTCGTCGGCGATGTGACCTATGTCGCCGTCGATCCCCGCATCGACTTCGAAGCGCGGAGGGTGTGATGCACCTCGAAACATCCGCATTTTCCCCCTCTCCCCCCCGGGGAGAGGGTTGGGGTGAGGGGGTTGCGCATTTGCCGGACGCACCGCCACGCGCGCGCATTTGCCGGACGCACCGCCACGCGCAACCCCCTCACCCTCCCCTCTCCCCAGAGGGGAGAGGGCAAATGCCCGTCGGAGGGGGTGCCCATGAGCGGCGACCGCTTCCTCGGCCTGCGCGTCACGCCGCTCACCCGGCGGCGGCTGGCGAATTTCCGGGCGAACCGGCGGGGCTTCTGGTCCTTCTGGATCTTCCTGGTGCTGTTCACCCTGTCGCTGGGCGCGGAGTTCATCGCGAACGACCGCCCTCTGCTCATCAAATACGACAACGCGCTCTATTGGCCCGTCTTCACCGCCTACCCGGAGACCACCTTCGGCGGCGAGTTCGAGACGGAGACCGATTACCGCGACCCCTATGTGCGCCAGCTGATCGAGGAAAAGGGCTGGATCGTCTGGCCGCCGATCCCCTACGGCTACCGCACCATCAACTACAATCTGCCGGTCCCCGCCCCGGCCCCGCCGTCGGTCGACAACTGGCTGGGCACCGACGACCAGGGGCGCGACGTGGTGGCGCGGCTGATCTACGGCTTCCGCATCTCGGTGCTGTTCGGGCTGGTGCTGACCGCCTTCTCCTCGGTCGTCGGCATCATGGCGGGGGCGGTCCAGGGCTACTTCGGCGGCATCACCGACCTGCTGTTCCAGCGCTTCATCGAGATCTGGCAGGGCCTGCCCACCCTGTTCCTGCTCATCATCCTGTCCAGTGTGGTGACGCCGAACTTCTGGTGGCTTCTCGGCCTGCTGCTTCTGTTCTCCTGGACCTCGCTGGTCCATGTGGTGCGGGCGGAGTTCCTGCGGGCGCGCAACTTCGACTATGTGCGCGCCGCCCGCGCGCTGGGCGCCACCGACGCGACGATCATGGTGCGCCACGTGCTGCCCAACGCCATGGTGGCGACGCTGACCTTCCTGCCCTTCATCCTGAACGGCTCCATCACCACCCTGACGGCGCTCGACTTCCTGGGCTTCGGCCTGCCCCCCGGCTCCCCCTCGCTGGGCGAGCTGCTGGCCCAGGGCAAGGCGAACCTCCAGGCGCCCTGGCTGGGCCTGACCGCCTTCTTCGTGCTGGCGATCATGCTGAGCCTGCTGATCTTCATCGGCGAGGCGGTGCGCGACGCCTTCGACCCGCGCAAGACCATCGGCCAGCTCTCCACCGCCACCGGAACCGCCAACGAGGCGGGCGCGGTGGCGCAGAAGGCCGCGGAATGATGTCCCCGACGACCACCAGCCCAAGAAGGCGGAACCGCCCATGACCGACATGACGACCAATGGGACCGACGATCTCCTCCAGGTCCGCAACCTGCATGTCGAGTTCCGCTCGGGCGGCGGGGCGATGCACGCGGTGAAGGGCGTGTCCTTCGACATCGCCAAGGGGGAAACCCTGGCGCTGGTCGGCGAGTCCGGGTCGGGCAAGTCGGTCACCGCCCTGTCGATCCTGCAACTGCTGCCCTACCCCATGGCGCGCCACCCGCATGGCTCCATCCGCTTCCGCGGGACCGAGCTGGTGGGGGCGGAGGAGAAGGTGCTGCGCAACGTGCGCGGCGACCGCATCGCGATGATCTTCCAGGAGCCGATGACCTCGCTGAACCCGCTGCACAGCATCGAGCGGCAGATCAACGAGACGCTGTTCCTGCACAAGGGCCTGTCCCGCGCCGCCGCGCGCAAGCGCACGCTGGAGCTGCTGCGGCTGGTCGGGCTGCCCAGCCCGGAAAAGCGGCTGAATGCCTACCCGCACGAGCTGTCGGGCGGCCAGCGCCAGCGCGTGATGATCGCCATGGCGCTCGCCAACGAGCCCGATCTGCTGATCGCCGACGAACCGACCACCGCGCTGGACGTCACCATCCAGGCGCAGATCCTGGAGCTGCTGAAGGATCTCCAGCGCCGCTTCGGCATGGCGCTGCTGCTCATCACCCACGACCTGGGCGTGGTGCGCAAGATGGCCGACCGGGTCTGCGTGATGAACCAGGGCGAGATCGTCGAGCAGGCCGACGTCGCCGACATCTTCGCCCGCCCGCAGCACGCCTACACGCGCAAGCTCCTGGCCGCGGAGCCGAAGGGCGACCCGCTGACCCCGCCCGCCGACGCGCCGGAGGTCATGGCCGCCGACAACCTCAAGGTCTGGTTCCCCATCAAGAAGGGCCTGCTGCGCCGCACCGTCGATCACGTCCGCGCCGTGGACGGCGTGTCGGTCAACGTGCGGCAGGGGCACACGGTCGGGGTGGTCGGCGAGTCCGGTTCCGGCAAGACGACGCTGGGCCTCGCCCTGCTGCGCCTGCACGCCAGCGAGGGGGCGATCCGCTTCGACGGCAAGGACATCCAGGGCTGGCAGGCGAAGAAGCTGCGCGGGCTGCGGCGGGAGATGCAGGTGGTCTTCCAGGACCCCTACGGCAGCCTGTCGCCCCGCTTGTCGGTCGGCCAGATCATCGGCGAGGGGCTGACGATCCATGGCATCGGCTCCGGCGCCGAACGCGACGCCATGGTGGCAAAGGCGCTGGAGGAGGTGGGGCTCGACCCGTCCAGCCGCCACCGCTACCCGCACGAGTTCTCCGGCGGCCAGCGCCAGCGCATTGCCATTGCCCGCGCCCTGGTGCTGAAGCCGAAATTCGTCGTCCTGGACGAGCCGACCAGCGCGCTCGACATGTCGGTGCAGGCGCAGATCGTCGATCTGCTGCGCGACATCCAGGCGCGCAACAACCTCGCCTACCTCTTCATCAGCCACGACCTGCGGGTGGTGCGGGCGCTCAGCAGCCACGTCATTGTCATGAAAGACGGCAAGGTCGTCGAGCAGGGCCCCACCCGCCGCATCTTCGAGGAGCCGCGGGAGGAATACACCCGCGCCCTGCTCGCCGCCGCACTGAACCTGGAAGCCGTCAAGTCCGACGCCGTGCGGATGTAGCGCAATCGCATTCAATGTCCCCTCTCCCCTCTGGGGAGAGGGTTAGGGTGAGGGGGTTGCGCTTGTGCCGGACGTACCTGCCACGCCCATCCCCCTCACCGGCTCTCAGCGGATGCCAGAGGCATCCGCCTGCCGCCGTCAGCGCTGGCTTTCAGCCAGCGCGAGAGGCCCTGCGGGCCACCCTCTCCCCAGAGGGGAGAGGGCTATGAGGGTCAAGTGCGATTGCCTTGGCTCCGCGGGCGCTTCGCCTTCGTGTTGCCGGGCGGCGCCTTCGGCCGATGCGGCGGCGCCTTCGGGGATTCCCGCCCCGGCACCGTCACCTCGCGCCATTGGCCGGGCGCCAGACCGTCCAGCGTCCAATCGCCGATGGACCAGCGGATCAGCCGCAGGGTCGGGAAGCCGACCGCGGCGGTCATGCGGCGCACCTGACGGTTCCGCCCCTCCCGCAGGGTCAGGGCGATCCAGCTCGTCGGGATGGCGGCGCGGAAGCGCACGGGCGGGTCGCGCGGCCACAGGCCGCCCGGCTCCGCCATCCGGCGGGCCTCGGCGGGCAGGGTCGGCCCGTCGTTGAGCGTCACCCCATCGCGCAGGCGCTGCAACGCCTCCTCGGTCGGGACGCCCTCCACCTGCACCCAGTAGATCTTGGGCAGCTTGTGCTTGGGCGAGGCGATGCGGGCGATCAGCGCGCCGTCGTCGCTCAGCGCCAGCAGCCCCTCGCTGTCGCGGTCCAGCCGCCCGGCGGCGTAGACCCCCTTCACCGGCACATGGTCGGCCAGCGTCGGACGCCCCTGCTCATCGGTGAATTGCGGCAGCACGCCATAGGGCTTGTTCAGCAGGATCAGACGGGGCACGGTTGGCTCGAACGGGTTTGAGACGAACAACGACAACACTACAGGGGTTTGCACCGTGACGCTGCTTTTCTGCTCCACCACCGACCGCTCCGACCGCTGGCTGAGCGAGCTGGACGCCCGCCTGCCCGGCCTGGAGGTGCGGGTGTGGCCCGAGATGGGGAACCCGGCGGACATCGAGATGGCGCTGGTGTGGAAGCCGCCGCACGGGCTGCTCGCCACCCTGCCGAACCTGAAGCTGATCGTGTCGCTGGGCGCCGGGGTGGAATCGCTGCTGCTCGACCCCACCCTGCCCGAGGTGCCGCTGGTCCGCATGGTGTCGGAGGGGCTGACGGTGGACATGGCCGGCTATGTGGCGCTCCAGGTGCTGCGCTGGCACCGGCTCCTCGACGAGTACAAGGCGCTCCAGCAGGCCGGGCGGTGGGAGCCGCTGGACCCCTGCCCGGCGTCGGAGGTCAGCGTCGGCATCCTGGGCATGGGCGAGCTGGGCATGGCCTCGGCCAAGACGCTGCTGAGCATGGACTACCGCGTGCTGGGCTGGAGCCGCACGCCGAAGACGCTGCCGGGGGTGGAGAGCTTTTCCGGACCCGACGGGCTGGCGGCGATGCTCGGGCAGTGCAACCTGCTGGTCTGCCTGCTGCCGCTGACGGCGGAGACGCGCGGCCTGCTGAACCGCAAGCTGTTCGCCGCTCTGCCCAAGGGGGCGGTGGTCGTCAACGCCGCCCGCGGCGGGCATCTGGTGGAGGACGATCTGCTGGCGGCGCTGGAGAGCGGGCACATCGCCGGTGCCAGCTTGGACGTGTTCGCGGAGGAGCCGCTGCCCGCCGGCCATCCCTTCTGGACCCACCCGAAGGTGCATGTGACGCCGCACGTTGCCGCCATCACCCATCCCTCGCGCTCCGCCGCGGTGGTGGCCGAGGCGATCACCGCGTTCCGCGAGGGGCGCCCCCTGCCGAACCTCGTAGACCGCAGCCAGGGCTATTGAAAACGGCGGCGGTCAGGCAGGCACCACCACGGGTCCGGAGGCGCCCAACTGCGCCTCCAGCCGCGCCTTGGCGGAGGCAGCCACCTCCTCCTCGGCGCGGATGACCGCCATGTCCTCCGGCGCCACGGCGCCCGCGGCGACCACCAGCTCGGCGAAATCGGACAGGAATACGCTGCCCTTCACGGTGCGCTGGACGAGGACGCTGCGCTTGTCCTCGACGTCGCGCTTGCGCTTGATAAAGCCGAGTAGCGACAGCCGGTCGAGCGCGCGGGTCACCGCGGGCTTGGAGATGTTCAGCGTCGCCGCCAGACCGCGCACGGTGTGCGGCGGATCGGTCAGATAGACCTGGAGCATGATGGCCATCTGCCGCGCCGACAGGTCCGGCCCATCCTGCCGGACGCTGGCGATCAGAGCCGTCCGCCACAGGCCGAGCGCTTTCAGGTTCCGTGCCATGTTTTCCCCCCGTGCCGCGTCCCTTGCCCCGAAGGCCCCCGCATTCGGAACGCGCGGCGAAGGAGTGTCCCCCAACCCGGCCCGGACAGGCAAGCGTTTCGCAGCCGGATCGATCGGTCAGGGTGTCGCGGGAGGCTCACGCCCAGTCGGGCGGAGGCGGCTGGCGGCGGATGTGATGCACCCGCAGGATCTCCAGTTGGGCATCCATGTCATTGGACACCGTCACCCGATAGACGATCCGATAAGGAAGATCGGACAGCTTCAGTTCCCGCGTGCCTGGAAAAATGCCCGGCTTGCCAATGTTGGCCGCTCGGCGATCAGCGCCACAGACTGACGGATGCGCTGCGCGATGCGCACTGCGGCGGCGGGATTGTGCTCGCGGACGTAACGGGAAATGTCGTCGATGTTTCGAAGGGCACCGCGCAGATAGCGGACCTTCACTGCGCCCTCAAAGGCTGGCCGAAAGAGGCAAACGCGTTTTCGACCTCGTCGTCACTGGCGAAGTCACCCTCATCGGCATCGGCGACAGCCCGGCGGATGTCCTCGAACGCCTCACACTGGTCGGCAAGGTAACTCTCGACCGCGCGCTCGACATGCCAAGCCGGATCGTGCGCCGTCGCCCGCGCAAGTCGGTCGAGCGCTTCGGCTGTCTTTCCATCCACGCGAATGGTCACGGATACCGGTTCGGACATCGGTGCGCCCCGCTGGGGTGAATGCTGGAGAAAGGGTATGCGGCTCCAATAGGCTTTCAAGGGCCATGGAGATTCCTGTCGATCGGTCAGGGTGTCGCAGGTGGAGGAGTGTATCGCGGGGGCGGGCGCCCCCTCCCTCACCCTCCCCCGCTGACGCAGGGGAGGGAACTCCGCTGGCTTCGGACAACGCCCTCCCCTGCGCAGCTCTCGCGCAAACCTTTGGTTTGCGCTGACGCGGCAGGCGGACCTTTGGTCCGCTGAGAGCTGGGGAGGGAGGGAACCCATGCGCGAGTATGGGGAGGGTGGGGGCACCTCGTCGGGAACCCGCTCAGTAAATCAACTCGTTCTCGCCGCTGCCTTCGGAGATGACGATTTCGCCGCGGGCCGCCAAGTCCTTGGCGAGCTGGACCATGTACATCTGGGACTCGTCCACCTCGCGGACGCGGACAGGGCCCATGGCGGCCATGTCCTCGCGCAGGATCTTCGCCGCGCGTTCGGACATGTTGGAGAAGAACAGGTCCTTCAGCGTCTCCGACGCGCCCTTCAGGGCGGTGGCGAGCTTCTGCTTGTCGACGCTGCGCAGCAGGGCCTGGACGCCGGAGGGGTCGAGCTTGGACAGGTCCTCGAAGGTGAACATCAGCGACTTGATGCGCTCGGCGCTGTCGCGGTTGCGTTCCTCCAGGGCGGCCATGAAGCGGTGCTCGGTCGTGCGGTCCAGGCCGTTGAAGATTTCCGCCAGCATTTCGTGACTGTCGCGGCGGCTGGTGCGGGCGAGGTTGGTCATGAACTCGGTGCGCAGCGTGCGCTCCACGTCGTCCAGAACCTCCTTCTGCACGGCCTCCATGCGCAGCATGCGCATGATGACCTCCATCGCGAAGCTCTCCGGCAGCTGGGTCAGCACGCGGCCGGCGTGTTCCGGGCGGATCTTCGACAGCACCACCGCCACGGTCTGCGGGTATTCGTTCTTCAGGTAATTGGACAGGACCGATTCGTTGACGTTGGCCAGCTTGTCCCACATGGTGCGGCCGGCCGGACCGCGGATCTCCTCCATGATGGAGTCGACCTTGTCCTTGGGCAGCGTCTTCAGCAGCAGGCGTTCGGTGGAGTCGAAGGAACCAACCAGCGAGCCGGTGGCCGACATCTGCTCCGCGAATTCGACGAACAGGCGCTCGATCAGGTTGGCGGAGACGGTGCCGAGGTTCGCCATCACCTGCGACAGCTCCTTGATCTCCTCGTCGTCCATCATCGCGAACAGCTTGGACGAATGCTCCTCGCCCAGCGCCAGCATCAGGATGGCCGCCTTCTCCGGACCGGTGAGGGTGCGATAATCCTCACGAACCTTCAGCGCCATGTATCCGCCTCCAAAAACCCGGCCGGCACCCGAGTCCACCGGTCCTACCCGAAGGTTTTAGTCCTTTCCGAATCGGCACGCCACCCCCGCGACGCCCGCGGGGGTGACAATTTTAACCATATGCCGCTTGTTGAACCGCTCTGTCACCCGAACCGCTTGGCGATGACCGCATAGGCCGCGCGCAGGCCCAGCGCCTCGCCGCCCTCCGGGCGTCCGGGGCGGGCGCCGCTGTTCCAGGCGAAGGTGTCGAGATGCGCCCAGGGCGTGTCCTTCGACACGAACTCCTGAAGAAACAGACCGGCGGTGATCGCCCCCGCCATGCCGTTGCTGGTCACGTTGTTGAGGTCGGCCACCTTGCTGTCCAGCCCCTTGCGGTAGGGCGCCCACAGCGGCAGGCGCCACAGCGGGTCGCTCTGCTCCTCCCCGGCGGCCAGCAGGTCGTTGGCGAGGGCGTCGTCGTTGGCGAACAGCGCCGGCAGGTCCGGCCCCAGCGCGACGCGGGCGGCCCCGGTCAGGGTGGCGAAGTCGATCAGCAGGGCGGGCTTGTCGGAATCCGCCTCGGCCAGCGCGTCGCACAGGATCAGCCGGCCCTCGGCGTCGGTGTTGCCGACCTCCACGCTCAGCCCCTTGCGCGTCTTCAGCACGTCCATCGGCTTGAAGGCGTTGCCGGAGATCACGTTCTCCACCGCCGGGATCAGAACGCGCAGCCGCACCGGCAACCCCGCCATCATCACCATTCGGCCCAGCGCCAGGGCGTGCGCCGCCCCACCCATGTCCTTCTTCATCAGCAGCATGCCCGACGACGGCTTGATGTCCAGGCCGCCGCTGTCAAAACAGACGCCCTTGCCGACGATGGTCACCTTCGGGTGCGTCGGGTTGCCCCAGCGCAGGTCGATCAGCCGCGGCGCGCGCGGACTGGCCCGGCCCACCGCGTGAATGGCCGGATAGTCACGGTCGAGCAGGTCGTCGCCGACGATCACGTCCAGCCCGGCCTCGAATTCCTCCGCCACGGCATGGGCCACCTCGGCCAGTTCCGCCGGGCCGAGGTCGTTGGCCGGCGTGTTGACGAGGTCGCGCAGCAGATAGGTCGCGGTGGCGGTGCGCTGCACCTCGCCCTGGTCGGCGTGCTTGGGCCAGACGAGGTTGGCGAAGGACTTCTCCGACGCCTTGTAGCGTCCGAAGCGGTAGCTGCCCAGCGCCCAGCCCAGGGCCAGACGGGTGGCAGCGCGGCGGTCGAGCGCGGCGTCCACCGCCTCATCCAGCTGGTAGTTCCCCGGCGGCAGGCCGCTGGGAAGACCGGCGAGACCCCACAGGTCGTCCAGCGCCGACACGCCGGCCAGCACGCGGGCGACCGCCCCGCCCTCCCCCGGCAGGAAGGCCCCCGGCAAAAAAGGCAATGGTGCCGGCCTCCGCCGTGAAGTTCACGGCCTTCACCCAGGCCGCGGTGGCGGGCGGCTGGCCTTCCAGCCACGTGGCGAGGCCGGCCTTGTTCAGCGGGGTGATGGTCACAGTGCCGGGGCCGGCCGTGGCGAGCAGGGTGGCGAGCAAGGCGGGCGTCCTTCGTCAGGAAACGGAAACAATGAAGGAAAGCATGGCGCGCCGGGGCGCCCCTGAAAAGGGGGATTGCGTGCCGGCTTGCCGCAAGGTCGCGGGACAGGCATGCTCCGCCCCCCTCTCCTTTCGCTCCCGAGGCGCATCCATGGACGACCTGACGCTGGTCATCGGCAACAAGGCCTTCTCCTCCTGGTCCCTGCGGCCCTGGCTGGCGCTGAAGCGGACCGGCCGGCCCTTCCAGGAGATCATGATCCCGCTGCGCCAGCCCGACACCGCGGCCCGCATCGCCGAGCATTCGCCCTCCGGCCGGGTGCCCTGCCTGCGGCACGGCGATCGGGTGATCTGGGATTCGCTGGCGATCTGCGAGTATCTGGCGGAGTCCTTCCCCGAGGCCGCCCTCTGGCCAGCGGACGCCCACGCCCGCGCGGTGGCGCGGTCGGTCTCGGCGGAGATGCATTCGGGCTTCGTCGGCCTGCGCACCCACATGTCCATGGACCTGAAGGCCTTCCGCCCCGGCGTGGGCCGCAACGCCGAGAGCGAGGCCGACATCGCCCGCGTCTTCACCCTGTGGCGCGACACGCGCGCCCGCTTCGGGGCGGGCGGCCCCTTCCTGTTCGGCGACTTCTCCATCGCCGACGCCATGTACGCGCCGGTGGTGACGCGCCTTCTCACCTACGGGGTCGAGATGGACGGGCTGTGCGGCGACTACGCGCGGGCGGTGATGGAGCTGCCGGCCATGGTGGAATGGGTGGCCGCCGCCAAGGCCGAGCCGTGGGACATCTACGCCGACGAACGGACCATCTGACAGCCGAAAGCGGTCAGGGCGTCGCTCCGCCCGTCGGCTCGTTGGCGGCGTTGCCGATCAGCCCGACCTCGCGGTAGTAGCGCTCGGCGCCCGGATGCAGCGGAACGGAAACGTTGGCGACCGCCTTGGTGGCGTCGAAGCTGCGCCCCTTGGGGTGGCCCTCGATCAGCAGGCGGCGGGTGTTCTCGTGCCACAGCGCCTTGGTGACGCCGTGGATCAGGGCGGGGTCGCGGTCGGCGCGGACCAGCAACTCCGCCCCCACCCCCAGCGTGTGGATCTCCGGCACGCCGGGGTAGGTGTCGGCGGGGATGGTCTGGTCCATGTAGAAGCGCTGGCGGATGCGCAGCCGGTCGGCCATGTCACCGTCGAGCGGGATCAGGCGGATCGGCTCGCGGTTCGCCACATCGGTCACCGCCGCTACCGGAAAACCGCCGACCATGAAGAAGGCGTCCAGCTCCTTCTTGGCCAGCCGGTCCGCTGCGGTGCCGGGCTTCAGGTAGGCCGGGGGCCGCAGCTCCGCCTCCTTCACGCCGAAGGCGTCGAGGATCGCCCGCGCCTCCACCAGCACGCCGGAACCCTCCTCCCCCAGCGAGACGGCCTTTCCCTTCAGGTCGGCCACGCCGTGCAGGTCGCTGTCGGCGCGCACGACGAGCTGGATCGCCTCCGCGTAGAGCATACCGATGGAGCGCAGCCCTTCGAAGGGCGCCTTGCCGTGGAAGATGCCGGAGCCGGTGTAGGCCCAATAGGCGATGTCGGCCTGGGACATCCCGGCCTCGACCGCCCCCGAGCGCAACAGCTCGATGTTCTCCACCGAGCCGAGCGTGGCCTGGGCCACCGCGATCAGCCCCGGCACGCCGCAGCTTCCTCCGCGGTCGCAGGGGCGCGAGCCGGGCGGGTTGGAGATGGCGTTGGCGATCAGCCCGCCGATCGGGAAATAGGTGCCCGACGTGGTGCCCGTGCCGATCCGGAAATAGCGGATGTCCTGCGCCACGGCACCCCGCGGCAGCAGGCCCAGGAGAGCGCCCCCGGCGATGCCGGCCAACACATGGCGGCGGCTGGGAAGGCCCTGGGGGGAAAGGCGGGCGTCGGAAAGGCGGGGGTTGGCTCCTGCGCGCGGCACCGGCGGGTCCACCTTTCCTGCTGGCCAGCCGTTCCGGCGGCATGGGCCATCGGCGGCGTGTGTTGGACACGCTCTTACAAGAATACCCGCAGCCCGGCTTTTTCAAGGCGTCGGGGCCTTAAAAGACGCCCGCCAGATCAAGAACCCCGGCGAGTGCTACCGCGCCGCCACACATTTGCACGACCCGGCCCGACGCCGCCTGCCCCACCGCCACCGACAGGCCCAGCCCGGCGCCGATGACCAGCAGCACGCCAGACGACAGCCCGGCCCAGAACAGCGGCCCGCCCATATGCACATAGCCGTGGAAAGCCCCCGCCGCGGCGACCGTCAGCACCCCCAGCGCCAGCGGCACCTTCAGTCCGAAGGCGACCAGCCCGCCCATCAGGATCAACGACGCCGACAGCCCTTCCGCGGCGTAGGGCAGACGGATGCCGATCTGCGCGGCCAGCCCGGCGGCCAGCACCGCGGTCAGCGCCGCCACCGGAAGCTGCCAGACGGAAGGGCCGCCGTTCTGCCCGCTCCACAGCCCGATGGCGAGGAAGCCGAGCAGATGCTGCAACACCCACACGGGTTCGGTCAGGCCGGTGCCGAACGGCCCGGTCACCGTCATCCGCGCCAGCGCGGGCGCGGCACCGGCGCCGATCAATGCGAGCGCCAGAAGAACCGACCGGATCGCCACCATCCCCCACCCCTTTTCCCCAACGCCTCTGCCCAGCACCGGGCCGGTATGGCCGCTGCGCGGGGTGGGGTCAAGTGACCAGGGTGGCGGGCTTCAAGAACCGGGAGATCAGTAACCCAGGGGGCCAGGACCGTACTGGCGGAGGTCCTGCTGCTTGCGGAGCAGGTCGCGCTGCTGCAACGGGTCGAGCCGGCCCATGGCGTCCTCGGTGCGCAACCGGTCGACCTCCGGACTCATCAGGTCGCGCTTGGCGCGGTCGGTCAGCCCCTGGGTGGAGCCCGGCTCCGGCAGGGCGGGGGTGGCCGGCTGGTCGATGGGCGGCGGCGGCGGGGACGAACTGCCGCGGCGACGCACCGGCGGCGGCTGGTTGGGCGTTTGCGAGGCGTCGGAGAGCTTTTGCGGCGGAGCGGGTGCAGGCTCCGGCCGCGGTGCGGGAGTCGGGCGGGCATTCTCCTCCGCCTGAATCTGGCGCAGCGTCTTCAGCCCGCCGCCTTGCGCGGACACCGGCGGGGCCGCCTGGGCCCGTCCCGGCATCTCGTCGTGCACATCCGGCGCGCAGGCCCCCAGCGCAAGGGCGGCGAGCGCGACGGCGACGGGCAGGAACACGGCGGTGGGGCGGATCGGTGTCATACCAACCATGTCGTGTCCCGCGGAGACGGGACAAGGCCCTCCCGGCGACCTCCCCCTTCTTGGTGAGGCCGTAAGGGGACTCCCAACCGCCGGCTTTTGCCGCTAGAATGTTCTTGTTTTGTTCGAGTTGAAACGATTGACGAAACGAGCGGTGCAGGGAGGGTGGCATGGGGAAAGGGGGTGCTGAACGGACGGCGCGGCGCATCCTGTCCCTGTGGCTGCCGCGGCTGCCCACCGACGCCCACAGCCGCCGCCATCCGGAGCGGCGCGACCATCCCCTGGCCGCCATCCTGGCCGAGCGCGGGCGGCTGGGCGTGGCCGCCGTCAACCGCGCCGCGGCGGAGGCCGGGGTGCATCCCGGCATGAGTCTGGCCGACGCCCGCGCCATTGAGCCCGCCCTGGCCGTCTTCGACGCCGAGCCCGAGTCGGACGCCCACCTGCTGGAGCGGATCGCCGGCTGGTGCACGCGCTACACCCCCTGGACCACCCCGGACGGCCCCGACGGGGTGGCGCTGGACATCACCGGTTGCGCCCACCTGTTCGGCGGGGAGGAGGCCGTGGCCGCCGACCTGTCCGCCCGCCTGACCGCGGCGGGCTTCGAGTCGCGGATTTCCGTGGCCGACACGCCCGCGGCGGCCTGGGCGCTGGCGCGGTTCGGCGGGGGGGGCAAAGCGCTCCCCGATCTCTCCCCCCTCCCCGTCGCCGCGCTGCGTCTGCCCGCCGCCACGGTGGACGGTCTGGCCGCGGTGGGGTTGCGGCGGATCGGGGATCTGCATGCCCTCCCCCGCGCCACGCTGGCCGCCCGCTTCGGGCCGGAACTGCTGCGACGGCTCGATCAGGCCTACGGGCGGCTGGACGAGCCGCTGTCTCCCCGCCTGCCGGTGCCGCCGCACAGCGTCCGCCTCGCCCTGCCCGAGCCGATCACCACCGCCGAGGCCATCGCCGAGGCGCTGCGCCGCCTGCTGACCGCCCTCTGCGCCGGGCTGGAGAACACCGGCGAGGGCGCCCGCCGGCTACGGCTGGAGTTGCATCGGGTCGACCGACGGCTGGAGGACGCGCCCCAGACGCTGGTTATCGGCACCGGCCACCCGGTGCGCCGCCCGGACGCGCTGATGCGGCTGTTCGCCCAGAAACTCGACCGCGTGGAACCCGGCCCCGGTCTGGAGCTGATGGTGCTGTCGGCCACCGAGGCCGGCCCGCTCGCCGCCGCACAGGCCGCGCTGGACGGCACAACGGATGGGGGCATGGACGGGCAGCCGGAGCTGGGCGAGCTGATGGACCGGCTGGGCAACCGGCTGGGGGAGCGGGCGGTGCTGCGGCTGGTCCCGCGGCAAAGCTGGCTGCCGGAGCGCAGCGTGGCCCCCGCCTCGGCCTTCTCGGAGGCCTCCGGCGGTGCGCTGTGGCCGACCGACCGCCCCCGCCCGGTGCGGCTGCTCGCCCCGCCGGAGCCCATCGAAGCCATGGCCCTGGTTCCCGACGACCCGCCGGTGATGTTCCTCTGGCGCGGCGTCCAGCATCGCATCCGCCGTGCCGACGGGCCGGAGCGGATCGAGGCCGAATGGTGGCGACGCGACGGCGAGCCCCGCGACTATTACCGCGTCGAGGACGAGGCCGGCCGCCGCTTCTGGGTCTATCGGCAGGGGCTGTACCGGCCCGGCGTGGCGGCGCTGTGGTTCCTGCACGGCTTCTTCGGATGACGGGAGCGCCATGACCCCCTACGCCGAACTCCAGGTTTCGACCAGCTTCACCTTCCTGGAGGGCGCGTCCCACCCGGACGAGCTGGCGCTGACCGCCGCCGGCCTCGGCCACGCCGCCGTCGCGGTGACCGACCGCAACTCGCTGGCCGGGGTGGTGCAGGCGCACACCGCCGCCCGCAAGCACGGGCTGCGCCTGATCGTCGGCTGCCGGCTCGACCTGACCGACGCGGACAGCCTGCTCGCCTACCCCACCGACCGGGCGGCCTACGCGCGGCTGTCGCGGCTGCTGACGCTGGGCAAGCGGCGGGCGCCCAAGGGGGCCTGCTTCATCGCCCGCGCCGACGTGCTGGACCATGCGGAGGGGATGCTGTTCCTGCTGGTGCCGCCGGACCAGCGCGACCCCGCGTTCTTCCACGCGCTGCGCGGCTGGCGCAACGATCTGGGGAACCGCCTGCACCTCGCCGCCAGCCACCGCTACCGCGGCGACGACCAGCGGCGGCTGTCCTGGCTGGGCGGGCTGGCGGAGGCGGAGCGGGTGCCGCTGGTGGCGACCAACGACGTGCTCTACCACACGCCCGACCGCCGCCCGCTGGCCGACGTGATGACCTGCATCCGCAGCGGCACGACCATCGACGAGGCGGGCTGGCGCCTGTCGGCCAACGCCGAGCGGCACCTGAAGGCCGGGGTGGAGATGGCCCGCCTGTTCCAACGCCACCCCGACGCGGTCGCGCGCACGGTGGAGATCGCCGCCGCCTGCCTCTTCTCGCTGGAGGAGCTGCGCTACGAATACCCGGACGAGGTGGCGGAGGTCGGGCGGAGTCCGCAGGAGACGCTGACCGACCTGACCTGGGCCGGAGCGGTCCAGCGCTATCCGGACGGCGTGCCGGAGACGGTGGCGCAGACCCTGCACCGCGAATTGACGCTGATCGGTCAACTTGATTACGCGCCCTATTTCCTGACGGTGCACGACATCGTGCGCTACGCCCGCTCAAAGGGCATCCTGTGCCAGGGGCGCGGCTCGGCGGCCAATTCGGCCGTCTGCTATTGCCTTCATATCACGGAGATTGACCCGGCTCGTTTCAAGCTGCTGTTCGAGCGCTTCATCTCCTCGGCCCGCAACGAGCCGCCGGACATCGACGTGGATTTCGAGCATGAGAAGCGCGAGAAGGTCATCCAGTACATCTACGAAAAATACGGGCGCGAGCGGGCCGGGCTGACCGCCACCGTCATCCGCTACCGCGCCCGCGGCGCCATCCGCGAGGTCGGCAAGGCCATGGGCCTGTCCGCCGATCTGGTGGCGCGGCTGTCCTCCTCCGTCTGGGGCTGGAGCCGCCACGGCGTGGACGGGGAGCGCGCCCGGCAATACGGCTTCGACCCCGACGACCCGCGGCTCCGCCAGACGCTGGAACTGGCGCAGGAGCTGATCGGCTTTCCCCGCCACCTGTCGCAGCATGTCGGCGGCTTCGTCATCACCCGCGGCCCCCTGAGCGACCTGTGCCCCATCGCCAACGCCGCCATGAAGGACCGCACGACCATCGAATGGGACAAGGACGACATCGACGCGCTGGGCATCCTGAAGGTGGACGTGCTGGCGCTGGGGATGCTGACCTGCCTGCACCGTGGCTTCAATCTATTGAAGCGGCATTATGACCGCGACCTGACGCTGGCGACGGTGCCGCAGGGGGACCCGGCGACCTACGACATGCTGTGCCGGGCCGACAGCCTGGGCGTCTTCCAGGTGGAAAGCCGGGCGCAGATGTCCATGCTGCCCCGCCTGCGGCCCAAAAAGTTCTACGATCTGGTGATCCAGGTCGCCATCGTGCGCCCCGGTCCGATCCAGGGCGACATGGTCCATCCCTACCTGCGCCGCCGCAACAAGGAGGAATTGGTCACCTACCCATCTCCCGACCTGGAAGCGGTGCTGAAGAGGACGCTGGGCGTGCCGCTGTTCCAGGAACAGGCGATGCAGATCGCCATCGTCGGCGCCGGCTTCAGCGCGGAGGACGCCGACCGGCTGCGCCGCGCCATGGCGACCTTCCGCAAGACCGGAGAGGTCCAGCTTTTCCGCGACCGGTTCATCGAGGGCATGGTCGGGAAAGGCTACGACCGCGCCTTCGCCGAGCGCTGCTTCCAGCAGATCGAGGGGTTCGGCGAATACGGCTTCCCCGAGAGCCACGCGGCGAGCTTCGCCCTGCTGGCTTATGTGTCGGCCTGGATGAAGTGCCATCACCCGGACGTCTTTGCCGCGGCCCTGCTGAACAGCCAGCCCATGGGCTTCTACGCCCCCGCCCAGATCGTCCGCGACGCCCGCGAGCATGGGGTGACCGTTCTGCCCCCGGACGTGAACGCCTCCGACTGGGACTGCACGCTGGAACCGCTGTCACCCTCTCCCGGGGCGGGAGAGGGAATAAAGCATGCCCTGCGCCTCGGCCTGCGGCTCGTCCGCGGGATGGACGAAAAGGACGCGCATCAACTCGTGCTGTGCCGTGGGGCGGGCTACCGCGATCCCTACGATCTGTGGCGCCGGGCACAGATGCCGGTCGCCGGGCTGGAACGGCTGGCCAAGGCCGACGCCTTCCGCTCCGTCGGGCTGGACCGGCGCGCCGCGCTGTGGGCGGTGAAGGCGCTGGGGGCGCAGCCGCTGCCCCTGTTCGCCGGCCTCGCCGACTCCGCCCAGGACGAGCCCCAGGCCCTCCTGCCGGCCATGGCGCTGGGCGAGCATGTGGTGATGGACTACGGCAGCCTGTGCCTGTCGCTGAAGGCGCATCCCATGGCGCTGCTGCGCGACGGTTTTGCCGGCGTGGCCCCGACCGAACGGCTGGGCACGGTGCGGGCCGGCACGCGGCTGACCGTGGCGGGGCTGGCGCTGGTCCGGCAGCGGCCGGGCAGCGCCGAGGGCGTGGTCTTCATCACGCTGGAGGACGAGACCGGCATCGCCAACCTCGTCATCATGCCGGACGTCTTCGAGACATTCCGCAAGACGATCATCGGCGCCCGCCTGATCGCCGCCACCGGCCGGGTGGAGCGCAGCGGCAAGCCCAACGACGAGGGCGGCGAGGTCATCCACCTGCGCGTCGAGCGGCTGAGCGACCTGACGCATCGGCTGCGCGACCTGACCGACCCCGACGCGCTGCCCAACCGCTCCGCCGCCGCGGTCTTCCCGGAGGGGCGGAATTTCCGCTGAGGAACGGTTGGAAAGGAACGGTCAGTCGATCAGGTCCGCGACCTCGCGCACCCGGCCGTTGTCGATCATGAACTGGACCAGATCGGGACGCTCCAGGCCGTAGCTCCGATGGCGGGCGCGGACGGCGGCGACCAGTTCGCCCCGGCGCTCCAGGATCTCGTCGGCGAATTCGATCATGCGCAGGTTGGGCCACGCCTTGTGGCGGATGCCGACCACGGCGGCCATCGCCTCGGCGGCGGGGCGGTCGGGGCTGGCCTGGGCCAGGATCATGGTCAGGGCGGCGGTCGAGCGCGAGATGCCGGCGTGGCAATGGACCAGCAGCCCACCCACCCCGGTCGGCTCGGTCATCAGGTCGCGCCCGAAGGCCAGGATGCGCTCGACATCCGCGCGCTGCGGCAGGGACTGCCCCATGTAGGGGTCGATGATGTCGTGGAAGCGCAGTTCCAGCCGCTTGTGCTCACCGTAAGAGCCGAAGGCGGTCGGCTCCGGGTGGCCGGGGTCGAGGATCGACAGGACGTGGGTCACGCCGGCCTCGCAGAAGCCGTTCAGCTCCTCGATGCCGCAGACGGTCAGTCCGAAGGGAACGAAATCGCGGGCCATGGTCCTCGTCTCTTGCCGTGCGCGCGGAGGGCGGCGCGGTTCGCATGTGGCGCCGCCGGTCCGTGCCGTCAAGCCGATCAGAGGCCCGATCAGAGGACGTTGAACAGGTACAGCAGAAGAATGATCGGAATGGGAATACCGACAAGCCACAGCAAAACGCCCTTCATGGATCGCTCCCTTGGTTGAGGCCCGAGCGGCCGATGCAATCCCCAACAGCGCAACAGCGCATTGGTTGCCACGGCCGCCCTGCTCGAGGGGGGCTTACCCGGAAAGGGCGATCCCGGAAGAGGTGCGGATTATTCCGCCTCGTTCTGATCCTGGGCCTGATTTAGGGCCATCTCCGCAGCGGGCTCCGTCGTCCCCGCGCGGGGCGGCAGAACGGGACGCGGGCGCGGGGCGCGCAGCTTCTTCAGCAGCAGCGCGAAGGGCTTCAGCGCGCGGTCGAGGACCGCCGGTTCGGCCTCCAGCCGCGACAGCAGGAAAGCAGCGGCCTCCAGGGTCGACACGCTGTCGCGTCGCGGCTCCTTGCGGGCCTGCCCGTAGAGGGAGCGGAACTGCGGGTTCAGCACGATGCGGCGGCATTTCAGGAGCCACGGGTTGCGCCACCACAGCGTCTTGGCCTGGCTCCAGGTGCCGTCCAGGACGATGACGCCCTCCAGGTCGCCCAGCACCAGCTCGCTGTCCTTCTGCGGGACGCCGCCCTTGTCCACCACGGACACCTCTGGCAAGGGGCCGGCGCCCTGCTTGACCGGGCCGAGATAGAGCACGCCCCAGCGCTTGTAATCGACCTCGCGCCCCAGGATGCGCTTCAGGTTCGACCAGCTCAGCCCGACCTTAAGCGCGGAGTTCTTGAACTGGAGATGGGCGATCTGCGCGGTGCCCAGCGTCTCGCGCTTCTCCTGCGGGTGCTGGAGGATGAGCAGGAAGACGGCGTTGTCGATCGGCTCCACCGCCTCGCAAACGCACAAATGCATAGGTTTTAGGCAGGTGGGGCAGGGTTCGGCGTGCATGGTCGGTCTCGGCAGAAGGAACATCGGCGGAAAAAGCGGGAGGCGGGGACTATGAGCTTCCCATCCGAAAAAAGGAACGGGCCTCAAAAAAGAAACGGGGCCTGAAAAAGAAACCGGGCGCATTAAAGTTTGCATAACGCGTGATCTGCATCACTTAGAGGCCTGGACCTTGCATGATAGCGTCCAGACACACAGGACGGGTTGGGCCGAGGGCGGCCGACAGGACCGCTCCCCAGGCTCTCCCGACGCTCAGAAGGAGGCTTGCCATGCTGCCCGCTCATTTGGCCGCCCGCTTGCTGGAGCAACGCCGGGCTCAGGAATCGGCCGAATTCGCCCGGCAACTGCCGCTCTACGCGGACGACGCGCCCTTTCCGCCCGACGCCGATCCGGATACCGAGACCGGGCATCCCCTGCCCGACTGGGCCACCAACTACTGACCGGAAAACGACGGGTGGCTGTCGCATAAGCGACATCTCGAACGGCTGTCGTGTAAACGACATCACCGCCCGTCCTTCCGTCCGCATCACGCCACCTCGGCCCAGGACGGTCCGTGTCCGCCCGCCGGAGCCGGACGCCGAACCGGGGTGGACGTGGATGCCGGCGCGGGAACGGCCTGCTCCGGTGCTTGCGCCGGGACCAGGGCACCGTCACGCCATTCCAGAAGCCACGACCCCAGGCGACCGCCCCGGCAGCGCTCCAGCTCGGCGCGCCAGCGCGGATCGCCGACGCCCGGCTCCGCCGTCCAACTGTGTGCCGGCGCGATCCGCCAGCGGGTGACCGCCGCGCTCGCCGCCGAGCGGCGGGTGGCGCTCTGCAACAGGAATCCCGTCACACCCGACGACTCGGCGGCCAGTTGCAGCCGGCGGCTCGCCGTCAGGTCCAGCCCGCCGACCTCCCCCAACACGGCGGACAGCCGCTTGCAGCGCAGCGCCTCCTCCATCGCCCACAGGGCGTCGGTGTCGCGGGTCGCGCGCACGGCGATCAGCCGGTCGGGCGTCAGCCCATAGGCGGCCAGCCCGGCGGCGTGCAGATCGCGCCCGCGCACGACCCACAGCGCGGGCGCCGCCGCGCTGGCGAGGCGCGCCAGCAGATGCGCGGCGAAGGCCGTCCCGGCCCCCGGCTCCTCCCCCGCCACCTCGTGCAGACAGCCGAGCGGGAGACCGTCCGCCGGAAAGGCTCCGTCGAGATCCGGCAGGCCGAAGGGCAGCACCCGCGCCCCCTCCCCGCCCAGCCCTTCCAGGCCCCGGATGCGGGCGCGCAGATCGGCCAGAACCGCCGCCCGGTCCGGCGGGGGCGCTTCGGTGCAGGACCCAGGCACAGGAAGTTCGGGCATGACTTGCTTCCGCTGAGCAGGTATTTGTTCCTGATATGTTCTATCATGCCCCATCTGCCCAGGGGAGTCCGGAAATGCGAAAGGGGGCGCCCTTTCGGACGCCCCCCCGCGAGACCGGTTGAGGAGTGGAGAGTGGATCAGCCGGCCTGTTGGATCGCCGACAGGACCCAGCGCCCGCCGCGCGGACGGGTGAAGGTCCAGATTTCCGTGGCTTCGACCGGACGGTTCGGGTCGCCCTCGACCACGCGGTTGCTCGCGCGGTCCACCGTCACGTCGGTCAGCGAGAAGCGCATCGCCACGGTGGCGTATTCCGCGTTGCCCTCGCGCCACGCCTCGGCCAGGTCGCCCTGGAGCAGGCGGACGTCGGACAGACGGTTGACCACGCCACGGTTGTGGTTGGCCGCCAGTTCTTCGGTGAAGTAGGAGGCCATCTCCGGCGTCACGGCGCTGCGCAGGGCCGTTTGGTCCTCGTTGCCGTAGGCGGTCTGGACCGCGACCAGCGTCTGCTCGAACGCCTGATAGTCGGCCGGGCCGATGCCCAGGTCGTCACGGCGCACGCCCGGACGGCCGGAAGAAGCCGGACCCGCAGCGGCGCTGCCGCGAGCGCCACCACCCAGCGGGTTCGAGCGCGCGTCCACCGCCTCGCGGTTCATCGTGCCCGGATTCGGGCCGGCATAGGCGGCGTTGGAAGCGCCCATGCCCGCCGGCCGCGCCGCTCCCGCCGAACGGTTGCGGAAGAAGCGCATGGCCAGACGGACCAAGAAGACGACCAGCAGGATCTGGAGGATGAAGCCCAGGATGCCCGCGAAGCTGCCCAGCCCGTCGAGGAAGCCGCCGCCGAACAGCATGCCGGCGATGCCGGCGCCGATCAGGCCGCCCATCAGGGCCGGCATGAAGCCGCCGCGCGAGAAGAAGCCGCCGCGCTGCGCCGCTGCCGGGTTGGCCATGCCCGGCTGCTGCATGCCCGGCTGCTGGGCGCCCGGCGTCTGGGCGGGGGCGGCCGAGCGCTCCATCGGGGCGGCGCGCGGCGCGGTGTTGGTCTGGGCCGGCGCCTCGTAGGTGCGCGAGCCGCGGCTGCCCGCGGAGCTGCTCTTGCCGGCGCGGGCGTCGGCGGTACCGGCGGTCAGCGCCACGGCCAGCGCCAGAGCGACGGCGCCGAAGGCGCGGGCCGGAGTGCGGGAAACGGTGCGGGGGGATCGCGTTTTCTGGGTCATGGCCGTGTTCGGTAAAGCCCTCGGTTCGGGGGACGCTCACTCATGTAGCGTCCTCCTATATGGTATGGCTGCCCTGCTGTTTTAGAGGGACCACAACCAAACCGGCCAAAAAATACGCAAACCGCGTGCGGCGTCCGATCAGGCGGAGGCGCGCTCCCACACGATTTCCACCCTATGGAAAGACCCCGCACCGGCCGGAACCACCGGCGTCAGCGGTGCGGCGCCCGTCTGTTCCGCTGCCCGCAGCGACGCCCAGACGCGGCGGCGGACCTCGATCTGGCGGCGACAATCGCGCGAGCAGTAGAGCGGCGCCGGCCCGCGCGGCGAGCTGCGGCGGAACGGCTGTCCGCAGCAGGCGCAATAAAGCGTGGTCATGATGATCCTCCCTGTTTTTTCCGATGACTGGTGCCCCGCCCATCACCCTGTGGAGCGGGTGCCCGTTCGGTTCTTTTCGGTCTTAAGTCTCGACCTGCGCGCACCATTGTTGTGCCTTGGGACGCCCCAGACCAGAGATGCCTTCGGCATATGGCCGTCTGAAAATCCGGCGATTCTGGAAAAATCGTCGAAACAACAATTGCTTGGCTTCCGCAAATCCGGACTGCGCGTCCATTCGCCGCATCCGGTCGTCAACCCCCCTCTCCGTTCGGACGATGACCCTGCGTCCGCCCGATCATCCGTATGACGACGGCTCCACCCGGGCCGTGAGCGCGTCCGTGGTGCCGGACACCCGATGGAGATAGGCCGGGAACCGCCGGGGACAGCCGCGGGTTGCTCAACCCGACACGCCCGACCGGCACCGCCCACGGCTTCCTCCGCCGGCGGCTCCCCACGGCGGCTCTCCTGCTCCGGTGAAGCCCCATGAGCGACATCCGCACGCGTCCCGCGCCCGCCACCACCCTCTCGGGCGTCGCCACGGCGCCGCCGGTCATCTCCATCGATCTGGAACGGCTGGAGCGGCTGCGCCGGCTGACCCGGCTGATGGACACGCGCTGGCGCGTTCCCGGCACGCGCATCCCCGTCGGGCTGGACGGCATCGCCGCGCTGGTCCCGGTCGCCGGCAGCACGGCGACCACCGTGGTGGCCGCCTACATCATCATGGAGGCCGCCCGCTTCGACCTTCCGAAAAGCCTGATCGCCCGGATGATCGCCAACATGGCGGTGGATTGGGCCGGCGGTTCGGTTCCGGTGGTCGGCGCCCTCTTCGACATCGGCTTCAAGGCCAACCGCCGCAACCTGAACCTGCTGCTGGAGCATCTGGAGAACCGGCTGGCCGCACACCACTGACGGGCCGGCCGGACGGGCGGGCGTTCGAACGCTTGACTTGTGTCAAAGCGGCGGACGGCGGTCTGCACGATCCTCCCCGCCATGAACGCGATCTCCCCCGTGGCCTGCGCCACCGCCGCCCCGACCGCCCCGCTGAACGCCGCCCTGCTGGCCAAGTACGATGGGCTGCGGGTGCCCCGCTACACCAGCTACCCGACGGCGCCGCACTTCACCGCCGCCGTGGGGGCGGAGCGCTACGCGGACTGGCTGGCGGAGCTGGACACGGCGGCCCACACGGGGTCGCTGTACCTGCACGTGCCCTTCTGCGCGAAGATGTGCTGGTACTGCGGCTGCCACACCAAGATCGTCGCCCGCTACGCCCCCATCGCCGAGTATCTCGGCCATCTGCGGCGCGAAGTCGGCATGGTCGCCGACCGCATATCCGGACGGCTGCGGGTGCGGCACATCCATTTCGGCGGCGGCACCCCGACCATGATGGCGCCGGACGACTTCGAATCGCTGATCGCCCTGCTGCGCGAGCGTTACGACGTGACGCCGGACGCGGAGATCGCGGTGGAGATCGACCCGCGCACCCTGACCCGTGCGATGGCCGAGGCGCTGGGCCGCGCCGGGGTCAACCGCGCCTCGCTCGGCGTGCAGGACTTCGACGCTTCGGTGCAGGCGGCCATCAACCGCATCCAGCCGCGGGAGCAGACCGAGCAGACGCTGGAATGGCTGCGCGCCAACGGCATCCGCCACATCAACCTCGACCTGATGTACGGCCTGCCCGGCCAGTCGGTGGAGAGCGTCGCGCGGTCCGCCGAGATCGCCCTGACCATGGCGCCGGACCGGCTGTCGGTCTTCGGCTACGCCCATGTGCCGTGGATGAAGACGCACCAGAAGAAGATCGACGAGTCGGCGCTCGCCGGCACGCTCGGCCGTTGGGAGCAGTTCGCGGCCATCGCCGGGGTTCTGACCGACGCCGGCTTCCAGCCCATCGGCCTCGACCACTTCGCCCGGCCCGACGACGAGCTGGCCGTGCAGCAGAGCGAAGGGCGGCTCAGCCGCAACTTCCAGGGCTACACGACCGACGACGCGGAGGTGCTTCTGGGCTTCGGCGCCTCCTCCATCGGGGCGCTGCCGCAGGGCTATGTGCAGAACGCCGTTCCCTTCGACCAATACGCCCAGGCCGTCGAGGCCGGACGGTTCCCGACCGGTAAGGGGCTGACGCTGACCGCCGACGACCGGCTGCGCCGCGACCTGATCGTGCGGCTGATGTGCGACCTGTCGGTGGACGTCGGCGCGGTGGCCGAGGCCCATGGGCTGGCCGCCGGGACCTTCGACGCCGACCTGGAGGCCATGGCCGATCTGGTGGCCGACGGGGTCGCCGTGGTGGAGGGCCGCCGCGTCCATGTGCCGGAGCCCGCCCGCCCGCTGATGCGCATCGTCGCCGCGCGCTTCGACACCTACCTGTCCACCGGCGCCGGGAAGCACAGCCGCGCGGTGTGAGCGTGATGCTCTTGTGACCGGCAGGAAAAGGATGTGATCGGCAGGAAAAAGGACGCTTTTTCCTGCCTCTGGCCTTCCGCGCGCAAATCGGCGAAACTGGCGCCTGTTGAACATCTTTGCGGACGCGGCAAAGGAACAGGCTCCAGGGACGGGCACCGATGATCACGCTCTACACCTTCGCCTCGCCGAACGGGCAAAAGGCTTCGATCCTGCTGGAAGAGCTGGGTCTCACCTACAAGGTCCACAAGGTCGACCTCGTGGCCGGCGAAGGCCGTCAGCCCGACTATCTGGCGGTCAGCCCGATCGGCAAGATTCCGGCCGTCGTCGAGGAACTTCCCGGCGGCAAGAGGCGGCGCCTGTTCGGCTCGGGGGCCATCCTGCTGCACTACGCGGAGCGCACCGGCCGCCTGCTGCCCGAGGACGAGGATGAGCGGGCGGAGGCGCTGAGCTGGCTGATGCTGGGCGTCAGCGACCTCGGCCCCTCGGGCTTGAGCAAGTTCCGCTTCGCCGTCATGGCGCCGGAGAAGATCCCCTACGCCATCGACTATTTCAAAGGCGAGCTGCAGCGCATCCACGCCGCAATGGAGGAGCGTCTGGGCGGGTCGGATTATCTGGCCGGCGGCGCCTACTCCATCGCCGACATCGCCTGCTTCCCCTTCGTCGCCGTGGCCGCCAAGGCGGAGGGCAACGTGCTGGACCGCTACCCCAACCTGAAGCGCTGGCACGCCGCGGTCGCGGAACGCCCGGCGGTCAAGCGCGGCATGGCGGTGCCGGAGTGAGCCGCCGCATGCCCCGCCCCACCGCCGCGCTTCTCGCCCTCGCCGTCACGCTTCCCCTTCTCGGCGCCTGCCAGACCGCACCGGACGGGGCGGAGCCGCAGGCCCTGCTCCCCGCCGACGCCGATCCCGGCACCTATTGGCAGGGCGACCGCAGCCAGGCCTACGAGCGCGCCTATGTGGTCGCGCGCAACCCGCAGGAGTGGAACGATCTCTGGGCCCGCGTCGGCGAGGCAGCGCCGGGTCCCCTGCCCGGCGACCGCATGGCCGCGGCGGTCTTCCTCGGCCCGCGCGACACCGGCGGCTACGGCGTGTCCATCGTCAGCGCGCGGGCGGCGGGCGGCGATGTGGTCGTTGGGTACCGCGAGCGCGTTCCGGGTCCGGCCCAGGCGGTGGCGCAGATGCAGACGTCGCCTTATGCGGTGCGGCTGATCCCGATGGCGGCCGGGGCGGCGAAGTTTCAAAGGGAGAAGTGAGGGGGCGCTTGCCGTTGCCCCCACCCTTCCCACGGCTTCGCCGCGGGCCCCTTCCCTCCCCTGCGTCAGCGGGGGAGGGTTAGGGAGGGGGCACCAACGACTACCGCTTCCCCACCACCCGCGGGTCCAGCGCGTCCTGCAGCCCGTCGCCCAGCAGGTTGACGGCGATGACCGTCAGGAAGATCAACAGCCCCGGCCACACCGCCAGCAGCGGCGCCGTCCCCACCAGCTCCTGCGCGTTGGTCAGCATGTTGCCCCAGGAGGGCAGCGGCGGCTGGATGCCAAGACCCAGGAAGCTCAGCACCGACTCCAGCAGGATCACGTTGCCGACCGTTAGCGTCGTCGCCACCACGGCGGGGGCGGCGACGTTCGGCAGAATGTGGGTCAGCATGATGCGGCGGCTGCCCGCCCCCATCGCCACTGCCGCCCGCACATAGTCGCGCCGCCGCGCCGACAGGGTGGCCCCGCGCACCAGCCGCGCCACCGTCGTCCAGCCAAACAGCGCCACCAGAACAACGATGCGCAGCAGGCTGGCGTCCTCCGATCCCGCCACCTCCGGCGGAATGCCCAGCCGCGTCAGGTCGATGGCGCCCAGCACGATCAGCAGCGGCAGCAGCGGCAGCGCGATCAGCCCGTCGGTAACGCGCATCAGCAGATCGTCGAGCCGCCCGCCGAAATAGCCGGCCAGCAGCCCGATCCCCGTGCCGATGACGGCGGAGGCCAGCGCCGCCGCCACGCCGACGAACAGCGACACCCGCCCGCCGTAGAGCAGCCGCACCAGCACGTCGCGCCCAAGCTCGTCGGTGCCCAGCGGGTGCAGGGCCGAGGGCGGGCCGAAGCGGTCGAGCAGGCTGATGCCCGTGGATTCCACCCCCAGCCAGTGCTCCACCCAGGGTGCGGCCGCCGCGGCGACGGCCAGCACCAGCAGAAGCAAGGCACTGACCACCGCCAGCCGGTGGCGGGCGAAGCGCCGCAGGAAGCGCCCGGCCTTCAAGCGCCCGGCCCTCACGCCCCGTCCCCCTTGAAGGAGATGCGCGGGTCCAGTCCCGCGTAGGCGGCGTCGGCCAGCAGGTTGCCGGCCAGCGTCGTCAGCGTGGCGAAGAGCAGCGCCACCAGCGCCACGTTCAGGTCGTTGCCCATGATGCTGTCGTAGATCAGCTTGCCCATGCCCGGCCAGGCGAACATCGTCTCGGTCACCAGCGCGCCGGAGAAGAGGGCGCCGAACTCCAGCGCCACGATGGTCACGATGGGGATGGTCGCGTTGCGCAGCGCGTGGCGCCAGACCACCCGCCCCTCCCCCAGCCCCTTTGCGCGGGCGGTGCGGACGTAATCCTGGCGAAGCTCCCCCATCATCGCGGCGCGGACGTAGCGCGTGTAGCCGCCGATGCTCGCCAGCGTCAACGAGGCCACCGGCAGCACGAGATAAGGCAGCCGCTCCCACCAGCCCTCCCCGCCCACCGGGCCGAGGCCGGAGGCCGGCAGCCATTGCAGTTCCACCGCGAAGAGCAGGATCAGCAGCAGCGCCAGCCAGAAGGCCGGGACGGAAATGCCGGCGAAGCAGAACAGGTTGATGGCGTTGTCCGCCCAGCCGTAGGGCCGCCGCGCCGCGTAGACGCCGAGCGGCAGCGCCACCGCCAGGGTCAGCGCCATCGCCGCCCCGAGCAGCAGCAGCGTGTTGCCCAGCCGCGGCAGCAGGATCGTCAGCACCGGCTGCGCGTAGAGCCGGGAGAAGCCGAAATCCCCCATCAGCGCCGCCTGGAGCCAATGCCAGTAACGGTCCAGCAATGGCTTGTCGAGACCGTAGAGCGCCTTCAGCCGCGCCACGTCGGCGGGGGTGGCGCGCGGGTTGCCGGCCAGCATCATGTCCACCGGATCGCCCGGCATCAGCGTCATCAGGACGGTGATGACGAAGCTCATCAGCAGCAGGACGACCAGCGCCTGGAGCAGCCGGGAGGCGAGGAAGCGGGTCATGGGCGTGTCATGGTCACATTGCCCCCTCCCCAGCCCTCCCCCGCTTCGCGGGAGAGGGGGCCAACTTTCCCTCTCCCGCGAAGCGGGGGAGGGAGGGACCCACGCGCAAGCGTGGGAGGGTGGGGGCAACCACCCGCGACACCCTCACTCCTTCGCCTTCCACGTCTCGATCCACAGCGTGCTGGAATCCAGATGCCCGGTCGGCACCACGCCCTCCAGCCAGGGTGGCAGGATGAACGGGTCGGCGCGGAAGAACAGCGGCAGGTTCGGCAGGTCCTGGGCGTAGAGCGTCTGCAGCTTCGCCCACAGCGCGCGGTTGGCGTCGGGCTCGCAGACATGCTCCAGGTCTTCCAGAACCTTGTCCATCTCCGGGTTCCTGTAGCCGGTGTAGTTCTGGCCCGCCCAGTTGTTGGCCTCCGTCGGGATCATGCTGGAATGCAGGATGGTGCGCGGGATGTTCTCCGGCGCGCTGATCCAGGCGAACAGCGCCATCGACTTGAAGCGGCGCTTCTCCAGCGTGTCGCCGAACAGGACGCGGGCCGGCTCGTTGACGATGCGAACCTCCACCCCGGCCTGCCGCCACTGCGCCTGGAGCACCTGCTGCAGCACCTCGCGGGAGCGGTTGCCGGCGGTCGTCATGATCTCCAGCGACAGCCGCTCCCCCTTGGCGTTGTGGCGCACCCCGGCGCGTCGCTCGCTCCAGCCCGCCTCGTCCAGCAGCTTGCCGGCCAGCGCCGGGTCGAAGGCGTAGGTCGGGTAGCCCGGCGCGTGCACGCGGTCGAGCGGGCTGATCTCGTTGTGGGCGACCGGCTGGCGGCCGTCGTAGAGCTGCTTGGAGATCGCCTCGCGGTCGATGGCGTGGAGCAGCGCCCGGCGCACCCGCACATCGGCCAGCGCCGGGTTGTCGAGGTTCAGCTCGACATGCTCGAAAAACAGGCCCGGCTTGTAGAAGACGTTGTAGCGGCTGCCGTGCCGCTTCTCGAAGGCGAGCACCTGGTCGAGCGGCAGGCCGGTCTCCCCCGGCACCATGTCGACCTGCCCGGCCAGCAGGTTGGCCTCCAGCGCGGCGGTGTTCTCGATGGACTTCACGATCACCCGCTTGAAGGTCGGCTTCGCCCCCCACCAGGTCGGGTTGGGCTCCAGCACCACATGGCTGCCCGGCTCGACCTGGGCGATGCGGTAGGGGCCGAACCACAGGCCGGGATTTGTCGTGTCCGTCTCGTACTTGGAGCGGTTGCGGTAGGTCGCCGGGTCGGCCTCGAACACCGGGCGCTCCAGATGGGCGGGCAGGATCTCGAAGTCGTTGATCTCGGCGTAGCTGCACACCGCCTTGTCGCGGTGGATGGTGAAGGTGCGCTCGTCCTTGGCGTCGATCGCCACGATGTCGCGGGCGAACAGGTCGAAGTTGCTGTAACCGCTCTGCGGGTGCTTGCCCACCGTCCAGGTGAACAGCACGTCCTCGGTCGTCACCGGTGTGCCGTCGCCCCAGGTCGCCTTGGGGTTGATGGTGTAGGTGACCTTGATGCCCTTCTTGCCGTCGGCCCGCGTCTCGACCTCCGCGGTGCCCTTGTCCAGCGCCGGCAGCTCGGTGCAGAGCAGGCAGGTCAGCCGCCAGTCGGGATCGTAGGCGGTGAAGGGCCGGCGCGCCATGGACAGGACGTAGCTCTTCGCCATCATCGCTTCCATGGAGGGGTGCCAGTTGGACGGGAACTGGGTCATGCCGATCACCAGCTCGTCCTTCGCCGCCAGCGCCGGGGTGGCGATGGTGGGGGCGCCCAGAGCGGCGGCCAGGGTGAAAGCGGCCAATCCCGTTCGCGCCAATCCCGTTCGCATCGCGGCGTCATCTCCGTCCGGTGAAGTCCCGGCTACGAACTATGGGGACCCGCGGCCCCGTGGTCCAGCGCCGATGCGGCTTTAGGGAAGCCCTTGACGGATCGGGGCCGCCGGTGTTTGTGGTCTGCCCCATACGCAACCGAATGGATGGGGAGCCCGACAGGCCATGGCCGGCACCGTGACCCTGAGCCGCGACGGCGTCGTCGCCACGCTGACCCTCAGCAACCCCGACAAGCTGAACGCCTTCGACAAGCCGATGTGGCAGGCGCTGATCCCGCTGCTGCGCCGGCTCGGCGCCGACGACACGGTGCGCGCGGTGGTGTTGCGCGGGGCCGGCGGACGGGCCTTCAGCCCCGGCGCCGACATCTCCGAATTCGAGACGGAGCGCAACAGCCCCGAGCAGGGCGCCGATTACGGCGTGCTGATGGACGAGGGGCTGGCCCTGCTGCGCGAGTTGCCGCACCCGACGCTGGCGGCCATCCAGGGCGCCTGCTGCGGCATCGGGCTGGCCGTGGCGCTGGCCTGCGACCTGCGGGTCTGCACGGCGGGCAGCCGCTTCGGCGTGCCGGTCAGCCGGCTCGGCATCTCCATGGCGCTGCCCGAGCTGAAGCTGCTCCACGACATCGCGGGCGGCCCGGCGGCTCTGGAGATCCTGCTGGAGGGCCGAGTCTTCGGCGCGGAGGAGGCCAAGGACAAGCGGCTGGTCCACCGCCTCGTCGCCGACGACGCCTTCGAGGAGGAAATCGCCGCGACCTGCGAACGCATCGCCGGGGGCGCCCCACTGGCCGCCCGGCTGCACAAGCAGTTCGTCCGCCGCCTGTCCGACCCCGCCCCGCTGTCGGAGGCGGAGATCGCCGAATGCTACCACTGCTTCGGCACGGAGGATTTCCGCGAGGGCTACCGGGCGTTCCTGGAGAAACGCAAGCCGGTCTTCAAGGGGCGGTGAGCGCCCGCGCATGCCAGGGTTCACCCCATAGCGATGGTTTCCGGACGGGGGAAGTCCAGATTGGGAAGGTTGTACCCCCCGTCCCACCGCCCCATTCCCGCTATGCCTCCCGCCATGCCCCGCGCCACCCGCTTCATTCCCTTCATCATCGCCTGCGCCCTGTTCATGGAGAATCTGGACGCGACGGTGATCGCCACCGCGCTGCCGGAGATCGCACGGTCGATGGGCGAGGATCCGCTGCGCCTCAGCCTCGCCATGACCTCCTACATGCTGGCGCTGGCGGTGTTCCTGCCGGTCAGCGGCTGGATGGCCGACCGCTACGGCACGCGGACGGTCTTCGCGGCGGCCATCGGGGTGTTCACTGTCGGCTCGATCCTCTGCGGCCAGGCGGACGGGCTGTACGAGCTGGTGGGCGCGCGCATCGTCCAGGGGCTGGGCGGGGCGATGATGGTGCCGGTCGGACGGCTGATCCTGCTGAAGACGGTGCCCAAGGAGAAGCTGGTCGCCGCCATGGCCCAGATGACCCTGCCGGCGCTGATCGGCCCGGCGCTGGGGCCCCTGGTCGGCGGCTTCATCGCCACCTACGCCTCCTGGCGCTGGATCTTCTACATCAACGTGCCGATCGGGCTGATCGGGATCGCGCTGGTGCTGACCCTGATCCCCAACGTGCGCGAGACCGAGCGCGACCCCTTCGATGGCCGCGGCTTCATGCTGAGCGCGCTGGCCCTGGCCGCGCTGATGTTCGGGCTGGAGAATGTCGGCCGCGGCGTGCTGCCGCCCGTCGCGGTCGCCGGGGTGCTGGGGCTGGGCTTCGCCGCCGCGTGGCTCTACCTGCGCCATGCCCGCGGGATGGAACGGCCGGTGCTCGATCCCTCGCTGCTGCGGCTGCCGACCTACTTCGCCTCGGTCATGGGCGGCACGCTGTTCCGCATCGGCATCGGCGCCGTGCCCTTCCTGATGCCGCTGATGCTCCAAGTCGGCTTCGGGCGCACGCCCTTCGAGTCCGGCGCGCTGACCTTCGCCGGAGCCGCCGGGGCGCTGACCATGAAGGCGCTGGCCGGGCCGATCCTGCGCCGGCTGGGCTTCCGCCGGGTGCTGACCGCCAACGCGCTGCTCAGCGGCCTGATCCTGGCGAGCTACGCCGCCTTCCGGCCCGAGACGGCGCATTGGGTCATCCTGGGCGCGCTGCTGATGGGCGGCTTCTTCCGCTCGCTGCAGTTCACCGGCCTGAACAGCCTGGCCTACGCCGAGGTGCCCAAGGAGTGTCTGAGCCGCGCCAACACGCTGGCCAGCGTGATGCAGCAGGTCTCTCTCAGCCTGGGCGTCGCGGTCGGGGCGACGGTGCTGCACCTGACGCAGAGCGTCACCGGCGGCCCCGGCGCCGCGCTGACCCCCACCGACTTCGTGCCGGCCTTCCTGACGGTCGGGGGGATGGCCTGCGTGTCGGCCCTGTTCTTCCTGCGGCTGCCGCCCGACGCCGGTGCCGAGATCAGCGGCCACCGCGCCCGCGCGCGGGCCAAGGAGCCGCCGCGCGCGCTCGAAGCGGCCGACTGAAGCCCCGCCGGATCAAAGGCAGCCGGATCAGCGGTCTTCCCAGTCCGGCTCGTCGGCCTTGAGAAGCTCCAGGAGCCGGGCGACCCGGCCCGAGGGGGGATGCCGCGTCGCCTCCCCCATGTAATCGTCGGCGCCGGTCCAGCTGGTGGCCTCCATCAATTCGGCGGGCGTCGCGCCCGTGCCGATGATGCTGGCGATGCGCATGTCGTCCAGGCGCCCGCAGATGTCGATCACCTGATCGCGGGTAAGCGCCGGCTGATGCTGATCGGGCATTCGGAACCCCCTCCTTCCCAAATCCGCGTCAGACCCGATTAGCGGCCCGTCTGTCGGCCTGTGCAACGGCGCAAGGGGGGAAGCCCCGCCGCAACAAGGGGGATACGCCGACCCCGAGTCTCCGGCTGCCGCGCCGGTCCTCGATTGTCCTCCGAGCAAATCCAGCGCGGCGAAGTCGTCCTTCGGTTGCGGAAAAGGTAAAAATCCCACAATGCGGGATAAACAAATGTGCGCTCTTCGCAGCACAAAGGAAAATTCTTACCAAGCTTGGCTCTTTTTCGTGCGGTGGGCCTTTGGTTGGGGGTGCGTTCGCCGCGCGTTCCCGGTATAAATGAGCATGGCGGCTATGCGCCGTCTTCAAGAATGAACGGGAGGCTCCCCGCCAGGGCGCGGGCAGCAAGACAGGCATGATGGACTGGGACAAGCTTCGGGTCTTCCACGCCGTGGCCGAGGCTGGAAGTTTCACGCACGCCGGCGAGACGCTGAACCTCAGCCAGTCGGCGGTCAGCCGCCAGATCAGCGCGCTGGAGGAGAGCCTCGGCGTGCCGCTGTTTCACCGGCACGCGCGCGGCCTGATCCTGACCGAGCAGGGCGAGCTTCTGCACCGCACCGCCCGCGATGTCTTCGCCAAGCTGTCGATGACCGAAGCGATGCTGACCGAAAGCCGGGAGCATCCGAAGGGTCCGCTGCGCGTGACCACCACGGTGGCCTTCGGCTCGACCTGGCTGACCCCGCGCGTCAACGAGTTCCTGTCGATCTACCCGGACATCCAGCTCACCCTGCTGATCGACGACAACGAGCTGGATCTGGCAATGCGCGAGGCGGACATCGCCATCCGCATGAACACGCCGCGCCAGCCCGACCTGATCCAGCGCCACCTGATGTCGGTGCATTTCCACCTCTACGCCCATCAGGAGTATCTGAAGAAGCGCGGCGCCCCGAAGATCCCCGCCGACCTGGACGGGCACGATATCGTCGCCTACCCGCCGGACGTCCGTGCGCCCATCGCCAACGTCAACTGGATCAACGAGGTGGGCGATCCGGCGCCGGGCGTGCGCAAGCCGATCCTGCAGGTCAACAGCATCTACGCCATGTACCGCGCCGTGGAGAGCGGCCTGGGCATCGCCGCCCTGCCCGATTTCCTGGTGGACGGCAGCAAGGAGTTGACGCGCGTCCTGCCGGACGTGGACGGCCCCAAGGTCGACGCCTACTTCGTCTATGCCGAGGAGCTGCGCCATTCCAAGCGCATCGCGGTGTTCCGCGACTTCCTGGTGAAGAAGGTGGCGGAGTCGGCCTTCTGACCCAGCCCAGTCGTTGTGCAGGCAAGGTATTTGCCTGTTTTTGATGCAAAGGCGCCCGTGCAGCTATGCCGGGCGCCTTTCTTTTTGTACGGATTGTACCGAAACCCATCCCGCATCTTTGCAATACGGTTGCCGTTTTCCGTGCGAGGCAACCTGCCCTTCAGCACCATACGCACCCGCACGCCAATTTCTCGCGTTGCTTCAATCCCTTACAAGCTATGCGGTTCGCGCATGGCCGAATTGGATATTTGGGGATGGAATCCTTTGGGCAGAATGGTCAAATCTTGGGCGTTGGATGTTGCGCCGCAGCATCCGGCGTTTCGTCCCGGAAGCCCGCTTCCGGGGTTGGGTCCTCGGACCCAGCGTCTCCCAGACGTGAAGCCTCCCTGTTCAACTCGCCGCTAGCCCACTGGGTTAGCGGCAGTTTTTTTGTCCGGGGAGCTTATTGTCCGGGGAGCTTATTGTCCGGGAGCGCCGGCGCGTCATCGGGCGTCGGGAAGCCGGGCGCCCTCGCGCGCGTAGATCTGGCGCGGCGCGCAATATTCGTCGAGTTGCACCACCACGGCTCCGGGCTGGCTGTTCAAGCCCACCCAGGCATCGTAACCGACAATGTCGCCCGGTATGTTGCGGTACAGGCCGTAGGCGAGATAGCGGACGTCGGACACCGGTATCCGCACCCCGGCGAGGGAGGAGGCGACGGCCCCGTTGCAGGGGTTCGCGCTCAGCCGGTCCAGGGCGCTCACCGCGCCGGGTTCGGGGGCGGCCTGCGGTGGCGGGCTCAGTCCGGCACAGGCGCCCATGAGGACTGCCGACGCCATGGCACCACCCCGCAAAATCGTCCGGAGGCACCCCGCCGTCCTGACCGTTCCGTCCCTCATCGAACCATCCTCCCGCACACCGTTTCCCTCGTCCCCTCGGGTCAACAGGCGGGAGGATATCCCGTGCCGGGGCATCAGCCCACGGCCGATCCGCCTCAATCCACCACGTTGATGCCCTTGGGGCGGTTGGTCTCGGTCGGCAGATGATCGGCGGACAGGACACGCTGGTAGGTGCCGTTCGTCTGCACCATCACGCGCTGGCCGGGACCGAAGATCGGCTCGTTGGTCGCCTGCTCCTGAACGATGGTGATCGTGCGGCCGGTGGCCAGAGTCACCACATACTCGATCCCGGTGCGGTCCGAGATCGCCTGTTCGGCCACGGCGCCGGCCACAGCGCCCACCAGCGCACCGCCCAGGATCGCCGCCACGTTGCCGGAGCCCTTGCCGACATTGGACATCGCCAGCCCGCCGGCAGCGCCGCCGACCAGCCCGCCGGCCCCCGTGTTCTGCCCCTGGATATCCACCGGACGGGTCGCCATCACGGTGCCGAACTCGACCGAGGTCGCGTGGCCGACGTCCCGGTAGCTGTAACGGTTCTGGCTCTGGCTGGCGCAGGCGCCGAGCGACAGGGCCACCACCCCCAGCATCGCCGCGGCAAAGCCGCGCCTCAGGGCGCGCCGAACGCCCGTTTCTCGATTGGAAAAAAGCATCACACCCTCATGCACGCACTGCGCGGCGCCTGGAACCAAGCGCCACCACGGCGAGCATGGCCGGGCAAAGGGATGATGTCCATGCGAGAATGAGTGGCTTCGGTGCCGATGACGGGAAGCCTGCCCTTTCCCGACGGACCCGCCCCAAGCAGACCGGCCTCAAACGGACCGGGCCGTCACCAGCCCCGGCCCGCGGACCAGCCGCCATAGAACTGCACGCTCGGCCCCGGATAGGGGCGCGGCCCCCAATCGTTCCGCCATCCGCGATGATGGTGATGATGGCGGGGCGGCGGTCCCCAGTAAGGCGGCGGGGCGACCACGATGGGCGGCGGCGGGCGATAGCCCGGTACGACGATCACCCGGCTTCCCGGCGGCGGCACGATCACAGAAGGCCCGCCGTAGGGAGGACCGCCATACCAGGACCCGCGGTCGCGCGGGCCGTGCGCGTCCGCGGCCGTTGGCAGGACGGCCAGCGCCAGCGCCCCGGCGATGCCCAGCACCGCGACGCGGGCCGCCGGACGAAACACCGCGGCAACGCCCGAAGGACGCATGCGGTGGAGGAACGTGGGAATCAGCGCGCTCATGCCGGCCTTCCTTCACAGGTCCGGCGGCGCCCGTCGACTGAAGTCCATCGACCGAACCCATCGGCCGAAGTCCGGCGCCGCCACACTGGGATGAACAGGCGCCCTCGCCGGACTATTCCCGGACGACCGAATGGCCTCAATGGCTCATCAGGACCGGCACCGTCATGTGCTCCAGCATGTAGCGGGTCATGCCGCCCAGCACCTGCTCGCGCAGCCGCGACCGCCCATAGGCCCCCATGACCAGCAGATCGCAGGATTCGTCGGCGACCGTGTTCAGCAGCGTGTCGCCCGGATCGATCTGGTCGGTCACGATGTGGGTGGCCTCCACCCGGCAACCGTGGCGCGACAGGTGCTTGGCGATGTCCGCGCCCGGTTCGTCGCCGATGCCGACGGGACCGGCCTTGGGGTTGACGGCCATCACCACCACGCGCTTGGCGGCGGTCAGGATGGGCATGGCGTCGGCCACCGCGCGGGCCGCCTCGCGGCTGCCGTTCCAGGCGACCAGAACGCGTTCCCCGATGTGGGGGAAGCTGCCGGCGTAGGGCACGACCAGCAGCGGGCGCCCGCATTCGAACACCAGATCCTGCGGCAGCGCGATCGGGCGGTCGCGGTCGCGGTGCGGGTCGGCCTGCCCGACCACCAGCACGTCGGCGTAGCGCCCGTGCAGCGCCGCGCTGTCCGTCGGATGCCCGTAGACCGCCCGCCATTCCGAGCGGTCGGTCAGGCCGTTGCGGCGCACCGCGTCGGCGAAGAGGGCTTCGGCCCTGGCGGTCTGGCTCTCGGTGTAGCCGCGCTGCATGGCCCGCACCTCGTCCGGCAACTCGGCCTCGACATAGCCCGGCAGGGTCAGCGGGACGACGGGGTAGAGGCCGGTGATGTGGCCGTCGGTGCGCGCGGCCAGTTGGGCGGCGGCATCGATTCGCGCCGCTGCGGCGTCGGTGTCGTCGACGACCACCAGCAGATCCTTGAGTGCCATGGCGATTCTCCCTCGCTCGCGCGGGTGGGCGATCGTGATGCACCACCTCTTCTCGCGCATTGGGCGAAATTATAGCCCGGCGCGGGCGGTTCTGACGACGGTCAGAATGGAGAACGCTGACATGCCGCATCTGCGCGCCCGTCCGGTCCGGTCGCGGGCCTACGATTCAACCGCCGATGGCCTGTGCGAGGCCAGCAACCTGCCGTGGTCCGGCGCGGATCGGCACGCGACCCGCCGGCCCCGAACCCCGCCGATGCTACAAATCCAATCAACATCCATCAAAACATCAACCGTGATTTGCACGAATACCCGAGTATGATGGTTGGCCCGGTCGTTCGGCAATTATAGTGGGGCGATGCTTTCCACCATCTTCGGCGGCTTTGGTTTTGACGGGCGGGCATTCTTTCGCGTAAGTGTTGATCGTGGTTTTCCCAACGGTGTCTCGACCATTCCCGCCCATGAAGCCGGACCCTCATCTCGCCTCGCTTGCCTCAGCCCTGTCCGGCACCGTTTCCGGGGCTCCGGCGCTCGACACCCTGCGGCAACTTCTCGACGTCATGCCGGCGATGGTCGGCCTGCTCGACACGCAGCGGCGGCACCTCTACGCCAACCAGGCGTATCTGGACTATATGGGCCGCACGCTGGACTCCCTCATCGGGACCACGGTGGGCGACATCCTCGGGCCGGAGACGCTGCGCAACAACAGCGCCGCGGTTGAACGCGCGCTCGATGGCGAGACGGTGCAGGTGGAGGGCTGGCTTCCCCGGTCCGGCGGCGGCAACGACTATGTGACGCGGGTGCACGCTCCCTACCGCGACCCGGACGGCTCCATCGCCGGCTATTTCGTCATCATGCAGAACATGACGGAGCGGCGGCGCACCCAGGACGACCTTTTCCGGCTGGCCTACTACGATCCGGTGACGGGGCTGGCGAACCGGCTCCTGCTGGTCAAGCACATGGCCGATTTCCACGCGATGGGGGAACCCTTCACGGTGGTGATCGTGGATTTCGACCGCTTCGTCGACGTGCGCACCAGCCTGGGCCAGGGGTTCGCCAACGAGATCCTGACCGACGTCGCCACGCGGCTGAGCGTGCGGGCCGGCTCGGTCGACCTGATCGCCCGCATCAGCGACCACGCCTTCGCGCTGCTGATCGGCGGCACGCAGGACCCGCTGGCGGTGGAGGAGCGGCTGTCCACCATCGCGTCGCTGGTCCGCTCGGCCAAGACGGCGTCGGGCGCCTCGGTCTTCCTGTCGGCCAGCATCGGCGTCGCCGCCTCCTGCGACACCCACACCCGACCCGAGGACGTGCTGCGCGATGCGGAGATCGCCACCGGCCGCGCCCGTGAGCAGGGCGGCGGGCGCCACGCCTGGTTCGACCCGGCCATGCACGCCCGCGTCGTCGAGCAGGTGCGGCTGGAGCACGACCTCCGCCGCGCTCTGGAGCGCGGCGAGGAGCTGTGGGTCGCCTACCAGCCGATCGTCGAGATGGTCACCGGCGGGCTGGCCGGGTTCGAGGCGCTGGTGCGCTGGAACCATCCGGAGCGCGGCAACATCCCCCCCGGCGTCTTCATCCCGATCGCCGAGAGCACCGGCCTGATCGTCACGCTGGGCGCCTGGGTGCTGCGCGAGGCGTGCCGGCAGATCGCCGAATGGCAGGACAAGCGCCTGCCCGGCTCCGCCAACCTGTTCATGAGCGTCAACCTGTCCACCCGCCAGCTGAACGACCCCGACATGGTCGCGCTGGTGCGCGAGGTGCTGCGCGAGACCGGGGCCGAGCCGTCCTGGATCAAGCTGGAGATCACCGAAAGCGCGGTCATGGAAAAGGCCGAGCAGTCGATCCGCCTGCTGCAGACCCTGCGCGGGCTGGGCATCAAGATGTCCATCGACGATTTCGGCACCGGCTATTCGTCGCTGTCCTACCTGCACAAGCTGCCCATCGACAGCCTGAAGGTGGACCGTTCCTTCGTCATGGCCATGCACCAGTCGGAGGAGAACCGCGCCATCGTCCGCATCATCATGGATCTGGCGCGGCTCCTCGGCTTCGACGTCATCGCCGAGGGCATCGAGACGAGCGCCGACGCCAACCTGCTGCGCGCGCTCGCCTGCGACTATGGGCAGGGCTACCATTTCGCCCGCCCGATGCCCGCCGCCGACGCCGACCGACTGGTCGGCGCGGAGCATCTGCCCTGGCAGGTGCCGCGCTGAGCGGCTGATGCCGCTCCGTTTTGGAAACGGAGCGGCATCCCCTTGTCCACTCAATAGTAAGGGTCGCCGAGCCCTTCGGCCTCGAACGTCGCCTTGACCGCGGGACGGTCCAGCACACGGGCGAGGTAGGGGCCGAGGTTGGGCAGGCTGCGCGCCGGCGTGCCCATGAAGTGGGTCCAGCGGGCCAGCATGAACAGGTAGGGATCGACGGCGCTGCAGCGGTCACCCAGGAACCACACCTTATCACCCAGTTGACGGTCCAGCAGCGTGAAGCGCTCCAGCAGCCGCGCCTCCGCCATCGCCTTGACCGAGGCCTGCGCCTCCGCCCCTTCGGCGTGACGCTCCGGGTAGAAATAGACCAGCATGTCGGCCTGGACAGTGTTGGTCAGGAAGATCAACCACTGGTAGAAATGCGCGCGCTCCGCCGTGCCGGGTGCGGGGGCCAGCCCGGCGGCCGGGTGCGAATCGACCAAATGCAGGCAGACCGCCGCCGCCTCGAACAGCACCAGATCGCCGTCGACCAGCGTCGGCACCCGCCCGTTGGGGTTCAGACGCAGATAATCCGGCGCCTTGTGCGCGGCGGTGGAGCGGTCCAGCAGGACCATTTCGAAGGGCAGCCCGATCTCGCGCAGCAGGATGTGCGGCGCCATCGACGCGCTGCTCGGCATTCCATACAAGGTGATCATCTTTCCCCTTCTCTTCCGAAACTCCGGAGCTTGTGCAACGGGTCTGGGCGCCATGCAGGATGGGAATGCCCGCCCCACCCCCTGATTCTCCGGCTTTGTCAGGAGGGCCAACCATGCCTATGATCGGGGGCGCCGTTTAACATTTTCAACAGCGGCGAACCAGCATCGGCAACGACCGACTCCGGCAGCGAACACAGGGATAGAGATCATGACCGAACAGGGCGTCGCGGCGACTGAAAGTTCTGGGCCTGATAATTTTGGGGCTGGAAACTCCGCCGCCAGCCGCGACAAGGCGTATTTCCTTCACCCCTACACGAACCTGCACGCGCACGAGACCCAGGGCCCGCTGATCATCGAGCGGGGCGAGGGCGTGCGCGTCTTCGATGACAGCGGCAAGGAATACATCGAGGGTCTGGCCAGCCTGTGGTGCGTGTCGCTGGGCTGGGGCGAGGAGCGCCTCGTCGAGGCCGCCACCCGCCAGATGCGCAAGCTGCCGACCTACCACGTCTTCGGCCACAAGAGCCACGAGCCGGGCATCGATCTGGCCGAACGGCTGATCAAGCTGGCCCCGGTGCCGATGTCCAAGGTGTTCTTCGCCAACTCCGGGTCGGAGGCGAACGACACCGCCGTCAAGCTGGTCTGGTACTACAACAACGCGCTGGGCCGCCCGGAGAAGAAGAAGATCCTGTCGCGCGTGAAGGCGTATCACGGCGTCACCGTGGCGACGGCCAGCCTGACCGGCCTGGTGAACAACCACCGCGATTTCGACCTGCCGATCGCGCGCATCCAGCACACCGACTGCCCGCACCACTACCGCTTCGCCGAGCCGGGCGAGAGCGAGGAGGATTTCGCGACCCGTCTGGCGGAAAGCCTGGAGGCGCTGATCCTGGCCGAGGGGCCGGACACCATCGCCGCCATGTTCGCGGAGCCGGTGATGGGCGCCGGCGGCGTCATCGTGCCGCCCGCGACCTACTTCGCGAAGATCCAGCCGATCCTGAAGAAGTACGACATCCTCCTGGTCGCCGACGAGGTGATCTGCGGCTTCGGGCGCACCGGGAATTTCTGGGGCAGCCAGACCATGGGCATGCAGCCGGACATCCTGACCTGCGCCAAGCAGTTGTCCTCCGGCTATCTGCCGATCTCCGCCGTGATGGTGTCGGACGCGGTCTACCGGGCCTGCGTCGAGGAGAGCAAGAAGATCGGCACCTTCGGCCACGGCTACACCTACTCCGCCCACCCGGTGGCGGCGGCGGTCGCGATCGAGACGCTGAAGATCTACGAGGAGCGGGACCTGGTCGGCCATGTCCGCGCCGTCGCCCCGCTGTTCCAGCGCCGGCTGAAGGCCCTGGCCGACCACCCGCTGGTCGGCGAGGCGCGCGGCGTCGGGCTGATCGGCGCCCTAGAACTGGTCGCCGACAAGGAGACCAAGACCCCGTTCGATCCGGTGGGACGGGCCGGCGCCGTCGTGAACGGGCTGAGCCAGGAGAACGGCCTGATCATCCGCGCCATGGGCGACAGCGTGGCGGTCTGCCCGCCGCTGGTCATCGGCGAGGAGGACATCAACCTGATGTTCGACCGCCTGACCACGGCGCTGGACGCCGCGATCCCCGTCCTGCGCGGCTAAAGCGAACATTCGTTCGCTTTAGACTCATATCGCCTCATTCGCCGGCGGGCTCCGGTCGCATGTGCGACCGGGACCGCCGTCGCGGTCCAAAGCGGATCGCAATCCGCTTTAACGGCCGGGCCCGCGACGAGACAGGGCCGCCCCGCCATCCGGCGCGGGCGGCCCCTTTCATTTGGTGGCAGGCATCAGGACCGGGCGGTGTTGATGACGTGCGACGAGACCGGGACGCCCGCCGCCGCCGCGTCGCGGATCAGCGCGTCGGCGGTCGGCCAGACCATGCGCCCGCCCAGTTCCACCAGCGAGTCCTCACGCACGGCCATGTAGCCGCCCACGCTCGCCATGTAGATCAGCCGCGCCAGACGCTCCGGCTGCGGCGCGGGCTCCGCCGGCTGGACCGCTTTATCGGCGCGGGCCGGAGACGGCACCGCGGGACGCCGCGGCAGGGGTGCCGCCGGGAGGACCGCCGGAGAAACCATCGCAGCGGGGGCCGGACGGAAGGGGATGACCTTGCTCCCGCCGGAACCGATGGCACCACGGCTCGGCTCCGTGCCGGACATTCGCCGGCCACGCGCGCTGTCGAACGTCAGAACGGCATTCATTGCACAACACTCCCCATCAACGGCTTGAGTGAACCCTCTCACTTCTCCCCTGTTAGCGTCCATACGACCTTGTTCGTAAAAGAACACGACAAAGGTATTCGGCGCAATCGGACAGCAAACGGCCGGCTTATTGCTGCCCGTTATACATTGCGAACATTCAAAAAGACTTGTAATCACCAACGGAACAGCGACGCGAAAGGGAGTTTCCCGGCCTCGGCAACGGCATGACGGGTCCCGGACATGAGACGCTTCGCCACAGCGATCATCCATAGGTCGAATGGTTCCGCGGCGGCGGATCGGCGAGAATTGACGTCTCACAGGGCAGACCTTTTGACCTCGGTCAATGCCGGGTGGCAACACGGCAACGATCATGCCATCTTCCTAACGTGCTAGGCCCGGTGGCTGGACCACCCGGACGGCACCCGCCCCTTCGGATGAATGCGAACGGAACGCGCGATGGATTACGAGAGCTTTTTCCGCACCCAGATCGCCAGCCTGAAACAGGATGGCCGCTACCGGGTCTTCGCCAACCTCGAACGGCACGCGGGGAACTTTCCGAAAGCCACCTTCCGCGACGCCGCCGGAAAGGAGCGGGAGGTCACCGTCTGGTGCTCCAACGACTATCTGGGCATGGGCCAGAACCCGGTCGTCCTGAAGGCGATGCACGACGCCGTCGACGGCGTGGGTGCGGGCGCCGGCGGCACGCGCAACATCTCCGGCACCAACATCTACCACGTGCTGCTGGAGCGCGAACTGGCCGACCTTCACCAGAAGGAGGCGGCGCTGCTCTTCACCTCCGGCTACGTGTCCAACGACGCGACGCTGGGGACGCTGGGCAAGCTGCTGCCGAACTGCGTGATCCTGTCGGACGCGCTGAACCACAATTCGATGATCACCGGCATCCGCAACAGCGGCGCCGAGAAGCACATCTTCCGCCACAACGACCCCAAGCACCTGGACGAACTGCTGTCGCAGATCGCCCCGGACCGCCCGAAGGTCGTGGCCTTCGAGAGCGTCTATTCCATGGACGGCGACGTCGCCCCGATCCATGACCTCTGCGACGTCGCCGACAAGCACGGCGCCATGACCTATCTGGACGAGGTGCACGCGGTCGGCATGTACGGCCCGCGCGGCGGCGGCGTGGCGGAGCGCGACGGCGCCATGGACCGGCTGACCATCATCGAGGGCACGCTGGGCAAGGCGTTCGGCGTCCAGGGCGGCTACATCACCGGCTCCACCGCGCTGGTCGACTGCATCCGCAGCTTCGCCGCCGGCTTCATCTTCTCCACATCCCTGTCGCCGGTCCTGGCCGCCGGGGCGCTGGCCAGCATCCGCTATCTCAAGGCCAGCCAGACGGAGCGCGACCAGCACCAGGAGCGCGCGGCGACCCTGAAGCGCCTGATGGCCGAGGCCGGCCTGCCGGTGATGCCGTCGGCCAGCCACATCGTCCCGGTGATGGTCGGCGACGCCCACCGCTGCAAGCGCGCCTCGGACGAGCTGATGGAACGGCACGACATCTACGTCCAGCCGATCAACTACCCGACCGTGCCGCGCGGCGGCGAGCGCCTGCGCTTCACCCCGACCCCGCTGCACAGCGACGCCGAGATGGCGCGGCTCGTCGACGCGCTGCTCGACGTGTGGAGCCGCCTGGACCTGCGCTTGGCGGCGTAACTCCTCCCCCCTCCTCCGCGCCCCGCCCGTGCGGAGGAGGGGATTCGGTGATCTCCCTGCGATGATGGCATCGGCGCTCTGGACTTGTGGGCCGGAGCGCCTTACCTTTAGACGTTGATGAGAACGTTTCGCAACGTTCGGTCCGCAACCGTCGACAGCCGCCGTCCAATTGCCACCGCCCAGGGGTTCGCCATGTACCGTGACAACTCGCTGATGCCGAAGGAGGCCGTGCGCCTCGCCGTCCTGGGCACGCTGATCCAGAACGGGCCGCAGCGTTACGCCGATCTGGCCGGCGCGCTCCGCCATTTCCTCGACCGCATCGTCGGCCCCTCGCTCGACCTCATGGGCACGTCGCTGGAGATGCTGCGCTACGAGGGGCTGATCGAAGCGCTGGATGGCACCGGCATGGAGGACAACGCCCTGCTCGGCGCGACCGAGGCCGGACGGGCGGAGTTCGACACGCTGATGCGCGCCAACGTCCGCGCCCCCTCGGCGGACGGGCTGAACAAGCTGGTCATCGCGCTGAAGCTGCGCTTCCTGCACCTGCTGGACGTCGAGTCGCAGCGCGACCAGATCGACCACCTCGCCTCCCTGTGCGAGACGGAGCTGGCCCGGCTGGGCGATCTGAAGCGGGCGAGTGCGGGGACCGACGGTCATTTCGCCGATTGGCTGGAGCACGACATCGCCCAGGCCGAGGAACGGCTGAACTGGTTCAACAATCTCCTGTCCCGGTTGTGATCGTCGCGGCGTTTTAGCCGCGTTTCATGCGGGAGTTTGTTTCGCGTTAGGGTTCTGGTGTAACTTTCGGGGCATAATGCCTAACCCGAAAGCATAGTCAGGACCCCCGCCATGGCCTCCAACCTGTCGCCCGACGATCTTGAAGACCGCCTGCGCGTCGAATTCATGGACGACGCCCGCGACCGGCTGGAGGTGATGAACGCCGCCCTGGAAGGCGTGGCCAAGGGCACGCGGGAGGAAACCGCGGTCATCGGCGTGCTCCGCCTGGAAGCCCACAATTTCAAGGGCATGGGCACCAGCTTCGGCTACCCCACCGTCAGCCTCGTCGCGCACCGCCTGGAGGATTACCTGTCCGGCCTGAAGCGGCTGGAGGCGCGCGAGCTGAACGACGCGCAGATTTTCGTGGACCGGATCGCCGAGCTGGTGGACCGCGCCGAGCAGCCGCAGGTTGCGGAAACGAACCGGATCATCCGCGCTCTGCCGGTGCGCTACCAGTTCGAGATCACCGACATCCAGATCAGCAACGTCGAGATCATGCTGGTCACCCCGTCCAAGGTCGTCGCCAAGAAGCTGGGCAGTGAACTGGCGGCCTGCGGCTTCCGCACCGTGACGGTCAGCGACCCCATCGAGTCGATCAGCCTCGCCGTGCGCGTCCCGCCGGACATGCTGATCGCGTCGATGGTGATGGACGGCCTGTCCGGCCTGGACCTGATCCGCGGCCTGCGCGCGATGAGCGTCACCCACAACGTGCCGATGGCGCTGCTGACCTCGATGAGCCTGGACAATCCGGCCCTCAAGGAAATCCCGCACGGCGTCTCGGTCATCCGCGTCGGCGAGCATTTCGGCGACGACTTCGCGGCGGTGGTGGCGAAGCACAACCTCGGCTGAGGTGGCTGAACACCGTTGCGGGCGACAGCGGCTTCACGGATTACACGGAGTTACCTAGAGAAATCCGCGCAATCCGTGGGTCGGCCATCCGCATCAATACAGGTGCTGCCCGCCGGTGATGAACATCTCCGTTCCGGTGACATAGCCCGAGTCGGGACCGCACAGGTAGAAGATCACCGCCGCCACGTCCTCCGGCGTGCCCATGCGCTTCAGCGGGATGCGCGGGATCAGCACATCGTATTCCGGCCCGGTCATGGCGGTTTCGATCTCGCCCGGCGCCACAGCGTTGACGCGCACGCCGATCTCGGCGAACTCCACGGCCATCTCGCGGGTCAGGCCGGACAGCGCCGCCTTGGACGTCGAATAGGCCGACCCCGCGAAGGGGTGCACCGAATGGCCGGCGATGGAGGTCACGTTGACGATCGCCCCCTTCGCCCGCGACAGCGGCGCCGCGAAGCCGCGAGCCAGCACCAGCGGGGCGAAGAAGTTCAGCTCGAACACCCGGTGCCAACCCTCGATGGCCCCGTTCAGGCAGCCGAGACGCTCCTTGATCGGCGTCTTGGGCGAGATGCCGGCGTTGTTGATCAACGCGTGCAGCGGCGCCCCGTCCAGCGCCCGGTTGGCTTCCTCCAGGAAGCGGGCGCGGCTGTCCGGATCGGACAGGTCCGTCGGGATGTGGTGGGTCCAGTTCGGATCGCGCCGGCAATGGTCCGGCACCTCCTCGCGGGAACAGGAAATGACCCGCCAGCCCTCGGCGCTGAAGCGCTGCACGGTGGCGTGGCCGATGCCCCGGCTCGCGCCGGTCAGAATGACGGTTTTACGGTGCGGCATGATGTCCAAGGATACCCCGCTTCGCCGCACCGCGCCAGCGCGGCCGTTGCCGGCCAGACCATGCACCGTTGACGGGCGCCCTCCACCGCCCAACCTTCAGCCTGAGTCCAACCGTTTCACCGAGTCCAGGAGGACCGCCGACGTGCTCCCCCGTTTGATGGCCGTCCTTCTGCTCTCCGGCAGCCTCTTGGCCGGCTTGGGTGACGCCACCGCGGCGAAGGCCGCCGCCCAGACCAGTGCCTGCGTGCCGCCCGGCGGCTGGTCCGACGCCACCGCCCGCCCGCTGAACGCCGCCGACCTGCTGCGCCGCGCCGCGGCGTCGCCCGCCGTGCTGCTGGGGGAGCGGCACGACAACGCCGACCACCACCGCTGGCAGCTTCATAGCTTGGCGGCGCTGCACGCGCTGAACCCCGATCTGGCGGTCGGCATGGAGATGTTCCCGCGCAGCGTCCAGCCGATCCTCGACCGCTGGAGCGCCGGGCAACTGAGCGAGGCGGAGCTGCTGCGCGAGACTAACTGGCCGAAGGTCTGGGGCTACGACGCGCGCTTCTATCTGCCGATCCTGCATTTCGCCCGGATGAACCGGCTGCCGGTGGTCGCGCTGAACGTCGACCGCGGGCTGGTCAGCCGCACCGCGCGCGAGGGCTGGGCCGCCGTCCCCGCCGGCGAACGCGAAGGCGTGGGCGACCCGGCCCCTCCCCCGGCCTCCTACACCGAGCGGCTGCGCCAGGTGATGGCCGCCCATGGCCCGGGTGAGCGCCGCTCCGGCAGTTTCGAACGCTTCGTCGAGGCGCAATCCGTCTGGGACCGCGCCATGGCCGAGCGCATCGCCGACACCCACCGCCAGACCAACCGCACCGTCGTCGCCATCCTGGGCCAGGGGCACATCGAAGGGCGCGACGGCGCGCCCCACCAGCTGGCCGATCTGGGCATCCGGAACAGCGTCGTCCTGCTGCCCTGGGACGAGGATCGCCCCTGCGCCGAGTTGGACGGGCGGATCGCCGACGCGGTCTACGGGCTGGGCGAGAGCGAGGCGCCGGCCGAGACGCCGCGCCCCCGGCTGGGCGTGATGCTGGAGCCGGGACCGGAGGGTGTGCGCGTGCGCTCCGTCACCGAGGGCAGCGTCGCCGCCGCCGCCGGCCTGACGGCGGGCGACCTCGTGGTCGCAGCGGCGGGGTCCCCGGTGCGCGAGGCCTCCGACCTGACGACGGTGGTGCAGCGCCAAGCCCCCGGCACATGGCTGCCGCTGACCGTGAAGCGCGAGCAGGGCACGGCGGAACTGGTGGCGAAGTTCCCCGCTTCGCCCACCGTGGAATAACGGGGTGGAGTGATCGGGAGCTAGAGCATGCGCTCCCACTGCGCCAGCACGTCCGGCGTGGGGTTCACCGCCGGGGCGAAGTCCTGGCGGCCCAGCCGCGACCGGTGCTCGCGCAAGGCCCACTGGACGGTCGGAAAAGCCAGATCGTCCCAGGGGATCTCCTCCCAGCGGAACAGCCCGACCTCCTGGCTTTCCGGCCCGGCGGACACGTCCGGCGACAGCAGCCGGGCGCGGAAGATCATCTGCACCTGGCTGATGCGCGGGATGTCGTAGACGGCCAGCAGCGAGTCGATGGCGATTTTCGCCCGCGCCTCCTCCCACGCCTCGCGGGCGGCACCCTCCATGGTGCTCTCCCGCTCCTCCATGAAGCCGGCGGGCAGCGTCCAGTAACCCTTGCGCGGTTCGATGGCGCGGCGGCACAGCAGGATGCGGTCCTCCCACGTCGCCACCGAGCCGACGACGATCAGCGGGTTCTGGTAGGCGATGTAGCCGCAGTCCGGACAGGTCAGCCGCTCGCGGTCCTCGCCGGGCGGGATGGTGCGGACGCGGGGGCCCTTGAGGGGGCCGGCGGGAAGACCGGAGGAGGACGGATCGTGGGGCATCCGTCGGATATGGCGCAGACGGGGACGGCGGGCAAGCCCGCTTCACCGACCCGCAGCGCAGGCGGAACGAAGCCGCGGAGGGGGTTCTTCTTTGTTCATTGCCCGTTCTCTTTCCTGATTCGTTCCTGTACTCTCGGCGTTCGCAGCGATCTCCGGGGAATTTCATGCAGTTCGCGTTCGACGCACAGTCGGTGCTTCTCGGCGGCCTTGCCGGCGCCCTTCTCGGGGCGATCCTCGTCGGCATGATCGTGCGCCTCTACGCCGCACGCGCCGAGGCGGAAGCCGCCGCCATCCACGCCGAACTGGCCACCCGGCTCGACGTCGCCGAGCGAATCGAAGGCGACCTGCGGGAGGAGGTGGAGGCCCGCGACCACCAGATCGCCCGGCTGAACGGCGAGTTGTCCGCCGCCCGCGAGCGGCAGGCCGAGCTGTCCACCACGCTGGCCCGCGAGCGCGCGTCGGCGGCGGAGAAGCTGGCCCTTCTGGAGCGCGCGCAGGCCACCCTGTCCGACAGCTTCAAGGCCCTGTCGGCGGAGGCCCTGCGCTCCAACAACCAGAGCTTCCTCGACCTCGCCAAGGAGACGCTGACGACCTTCCAGGAGCAGGCGCGCGGCGACCTGGAGAAGCGGCAGACCGCCATCGCCGACATCGTCGCCCCGGTGCGCCAGTCGCTGGAGCGCATGGACGGCCAGATCCAGGAGATGGAGCGCAGCCGCGCCGGCGCCTATGAGGGGCTGAAGCAGCAGGTGCTGTCGCTGGTGGAGACCCAGTCCCAGCTCCGCGCCGAGACCGGCAACCTCGTCCGCGCCCTGCGCAGCCCGGTGGCCCGCGGCCGCTGGGGCGAGATCCAGCTCCGCCGGGTCTGCGAGATGGCCGGCATGCTCGATCATTGTGACTTCGCGGAGCAGATGAGCGTGGAGGCCGCCGGCGGCCGGCTGCGCCCCGACCTCGTGGTCAAGCTGCCCGGCGGCAAGACCATCGTGGTGGACGCCAAGACGCCGCTGGAGGGCTATCTCGACGGGGTGCAGGCCGCCGACGACGGCGCCCGCCGCGACGGGTTGTCGCGCCACGCCCGCCATGTGCGCGAGCACATGAAGCAGCTCGGCACCAAGGCCTATTGGGACCAGTTCGCGGATTCCCCGGAATTCGTCGTGCTGTTCCTGCCCGGCGAGAACTTCTTCTCCGCGGCGCTGGAGCACGACCCGGCGCTGATCGAGGCGGGCATCGACCACCGGGTGATCCTCGCCACCCCGACGACGCTGATCGCGCTTCTGCGCGCCGTCGCCTATGGCTGGCGGCAGGAGCGGCTGACCGACAGCGCCCGCGAGATCAGCGCCTTGGGCGCCGAACTCTACAAGCGCCTGCACGACCTGGGCGGCCATATGGAGCGGCTGGGCGGGCAGCTCGAAAAGGCCGTGGGCAGCTACAACGGGGCGGTCGGCAGCCTGGAATCCCGCGTCCTGGTCACCGCCCGCCGCTTCCGCGACCTGCACGCCACCCCGGACAGCGCCGAGGAGATTCCCCTGCTGGAACCGCTGGACCACGCCCCGCGCCCGCTCCAGGCGCCGGAACTTCGCGCGGCCGACCCCCGGACAACAGAATTGAGGACGACAGAATTGAGGGCGGCGGAACTGCGGGCGGCGGCCAGGGCGTAGGGCCGAAGTCTGCAACCCAGATTTGCCCGTCTTGTTTCGCCTTGCAAAGGAGGGGAGCGGTCCCAATTTCCCTCCTGTCATTCTGCTTCGGACTGCCGGCCTGCTACGCCTTCGGGTGCCCAGATCGTCGCTATGCCTGGACACAGTCTGATGCGCCGCACCGGCCGATGCGGCGCCTTTCATACGAAACGGAGAGCAATCATGCCCGTCGGTACCGTCAAGTGGTTCAACAGCACCAAGGGTTATGGCTTCATTCAGCCGGACAACGGTGGCGCGGACGTCTTCGTCCACATCTCCGCGGTCGAGCGTGCGGGCCTGCGCAGCCTGAATGAAGGCCAGAAGGTGTCCTACGAGGAGCAGCGCGATCCGAAGCGCGGCAAGACCTCGGCGGAGAACCTGAAGGCCGTCTGAGCCACGTCTCACGGCACGGCATCGGAGGGGGCACCGGGAAACCGGTGCCCTTTTCCGTTGCGCGCTTTTCCTCTACAAGCACCCCCCTGACGTTCGGAGTTTCCCCCCATGGCCAAGACCAAGAAGAAGCAGCCGGTGGACAGCGCCTTCGTGCTGTTCGACGTGCTGTACGAAGACGGCGCCCGCACCTCCAACCGCAAGGTCCCCGGCACGCTGGTCGGTGGCCTGGACGGCGACGAGCCGGCCCGCGGCTTCATTGAGGAGCAGGACCGCAAGATCGCCGAGATGTCCGGCAATCCCCGCGGCCCCATCAAGTCGATCACCCGCTCGCCCCTCTGAGGTGCGGCCGTCCCGATGGGATCGGCGGGTCGCCGCGGGTTGTGCCTTGCGCCTTCCTTGACCTCGTGGCCCGCCCCCCATATTTTGACGGATTGTCGCACCTCCACGCACCGTTGCTGAGTTCCCATGGCCGTTCTCGATATCCTCGTCGCCCCGCACCCCGTCCTGAAGCAGAAGGCGAAGCCCGTCGACAAAGTCGACGCCCGCATCGCCAAGCTGATGGACGACATGGTCGAGACCATGTACGCCGCGAAGGGCATCGGCCTCGCCGCGCCCCAGATCGGCATCCTTGAGCGGGTGATCGTCGTGGACGTGCACGACAAGGACGAGAAGCCGAACCCCATCCGCCTCGCCAACCCGGAAATCGTCTGGAAGTCGGACGAGACCTCGGTCTGCGAGGAGGGCTGCCTGTCGGTGCCCGACCAGTATGCCGAGGTCACCCGCCCGTCCTCTGTCCGCGTCCGCTATCTGGACGAGAGCAACGAGACGCGCGAGATCGAGGCCGACGGCATACTGGCCACCTGCATCCAGCACGAGATCGACCATCTGAACGGCGTGCTGTTCGTCGACTACCTGTCGATGCTGAAGCGCAACATGATCCTGCGCAAAGTCCAGAAGATGCAGCGCGCCTAACCTTCTGACGTTGGACGACTCTTCATGACGCCGCTCCGCCTCGTTTTCATGGGCACGCCGGACTTCGCCGTGCCCAGCCTGCGCGCCCTGGCCGATGCCGGGCACGAGGTGGTCTGCGTCTACAGCCAGCCGCCCCGCCCGGCCGGGCGCGGGCAGCAGGTCCAGAAATCCCCCGTCAACCGCTTCGCCGAGGAACGCGGCATCCCCGTGCGCACGCCCAAGTCGCTGCGCAACGCCGAGGCCCAGGCGGAGTTCGCCGAGCTGAAGGCCGACGCCGCGGTGGTCGCCGCCTACGGGCTGATCCTGCCGCAGCCGATCCTCGACGCGCCGCGGCTGGGCTGCCTGAACGTGCACGGCTCGCTGCTGCCGCGCTGGCGCGGGGCCGCCCCGATCCAGCGCTCGATCCTGGCCGGCGACGCCGAGACCGGCATCACCATCATGCAGATGGACATCGGGCTGGACACCGGGGCCATGCTGCTCAAGGACGCGGTGCCGATCACCGCCGAGACCACCGCCAGCAGCCTGCACGACGCGCTGGCCGAGATGGGCGCCCGCCTGATCGTCGAGGCGCTCGACGGCCTCGCCGCCGGCCGCCTGACCGCCGAGCCGCAGCCCGAGGCGGGTGTGACCTACGCCGCCAAGCTGACGCGCGAGGACGGCCGGCTCGACTGGAGTAAAGGCGCTCCGTATATTGACAAGCAGGTGCGCGCACTGACGCCTTGGCCCGGTTGCTGGTTCGACGTGCCGATTGCGAACAGAGTCGAGCGCATCAAGGTGCTGGCGGCCGAAGTTGAGGATATTCCTCATGGAAGGCCGACCGGAACACTGCTGGATGATTACCTGACCATCGCCTGCGAAGATCACTTCGGGGCTATACGCCTTCTGATCGTCCAGCGACCGGGCAAGGCGCCCGTGAGCGGCGCGGACTTCCTGCGCGGCCTGCACGGCGCCCTGCCCGTCGGCACCCGTCTCGGCGACGCCGCATGCAGCGCTGGAAACTGACCCTCGAATATGACGGCCGGCCCTTCGTCGGCTGGCAGCGGCAGGACAACGGCCCCTCCGTCCAGCAGACACTGGAGGAGGCGATCGAGCGCCTGTCCGGCGAGACCGTGCGCGTCCACACCTCCGGGCGGACGGACGCCGGGGTGCACGCGCTGGGTCAGGTCTGCCATTTCGACCTGGAAAAGCCCTTCACCGGGCTGAAGCTGCGCGACGCGCTGAACTTCCACCTGAGGCCCGCCCCCGTCGCCGTCCTGCTGGCCGAGGCGGTGCCGGAGGACTTCCACGCGCGCATGACCTGCCTGGGGCGCAGCTACGTCTTCCGCATCGTCAACCGCCGCGCCCCGCTCGCCCTGGAGACGGGCCGCGCCTGGCACGTCATGCGCCCACTGGACGCCGAGGCGATGCACGCAGCCGCGCAGGTCCTGGTCGGCCAGCACGACTTCACCAGCTTCCGCGCCGCGCTCTGCCAAGCCAACTCCCCAGTCAAGACGCTGGAGCGGCTGGCCGTCGAGCGGGTCGGCGACGAGGTCCGGGTGCACGCCGCCGCCCGCTCCTTCCTGCACCATCAAGTGCGCAACATGGTGGGCACGCTGGAGCTGGTCGGGGCCGGCAAGTGGAGCGCCGACGACCTGCGCCGCGCGTTGGAGGCTCGCAACCGCTCCGCCGCCGGGCCGACCGCCCCGCCGGATGGCCTGTATTTCGTCGGCGCCCGCTACTGACTTCCATAAGGCGGCGTCTGGCGTTTCACATCGGGAACCGATAGATTCTCCGGCGAACGAACAACCGGCCGGGGTTCCTCCGCCGTGCACCGCCGTCCGCCGCGCCTGTTCCCGCCCTTTCTCCTGCTGGTCGTCGCGCTGTTGCTGACCGGCTGCGGCGTGGACGGCGATCAGGCCGCGCTGTGCGGCAAACTGATCCCCGCCTTCGACTCCGGCCCCGTCACCATCCTGGGCACGGAAGCGCTGGGCGGCGACGAGCCGGCGCTGCGCCTGACCTACCGCACCGACACCGGCACCCACTGGATCGCCTGCCGCTTCGGCGGACGCTTCTTCGATTCGCGCCGGCACGAGCTGGTGATGGTGGCGACCGACCGCATGGGGCGGTTGCGGCCCATGCAATTCACCATGCTGCGCATCTGGGCCGGCCTGCCCGCCGCCCGCCTCGGCCTGCCGCCGGACGCGGCCGGGCCGGAACGCGGGCCGCAAACGGACTGGGCGCCGCTGCTCTTCTTCCTGCAACAGGTCATCAACGCCGCCACGGTGGCCTGCGTCTACGGGCTGCTGGCGCTCGGCTACACGCTGGTCTACGGCATCCTCGGGCAGATCAACCTCGCCATGGGCGAGCTGACCATGATCGGCGCCATGCTGACCGCCATGGGGGCGGCGGCGCTGGGCATGGCCGGGCTGGGTAGCTTGCCCATGGCGGTGCTGGGCGTCTTCGCCACCGTGATGGCCTTCACCGCCGTCCAGGGCTGGACCATGGACCGGCTGGTGTTCCGCCGCCTGCGCCGGACCCACAACCACACGCCGCTGATCGCCGCCGTCGGCCTGTCCATCGCCTATCAGGAGGGGATGCGGCTTCTGCACGGCGCCCGCGACTGGTGGCCCGCCCCCTTCCTGGCCGACCGGCACGAGCTGCTCAGCGACGGCGCCTTCACCGTCACCGCGCTGACCTCGCAGGTCGTCATCCTGCTGATGACCGGCGGGCTCTACGCCCTGCTGTGGGCGATCATGCAGCGCACCGCCTACGGCCGCGCCCATCGCGCCTGCGCCGACGATGTGGGTGCGGCGGAGATGGTCGGGGTGGATGTCGACCGCACCGTCGCCACCACCTTCGCGGTGGGCGGGGCGCTGGCCGCCGCGGCGGGGGCGGTGATCGCGCTCTATTACGGCGGGGTCAATTTCTACACGGGCTATCTGATCGGCTTCAAGGCGCTGGCCGCCGCGGTGGTCGGCGGCATCGGGTCGGTCCCCGGCGCCATGCTGGGGGGCGCCCTGCTCGGCCTCGTCGAGACCTTCTGGTCGGCCTATTTCGCCATCGCCTATAAGGACATCGTGGCCTTTGGCCTGCTCACCCTCTTCCTGATCTACCGCCCGGACGGGCTGATGGGCCGCCGCCGCGGGCGGGGGGATTGAGGCCCCCCACGCCGGACGCCGATCAGCACAGGACCGCCCCCATGGCCGCGGCGATGGTGTCCAGGTCGCGGTCGGTCACCGTGAACAACCCGAAGCGCAGCGGATAGCCCCAGTTCCGCACGCCGGCGGAGAAGTCCAGCCGGTCGAGCAGGGGCAGGATCGGCGTCTCCCGCCCGTCCAGCCACCGCACGTCGCGGCGGAAGGGAACGAAGCCCCCGCCCATGTCGAACGGGTAAGGGGCGCCGTCCCGCACGATCCCCACGGCGGTGAAGGACTGCAGGCGGTCTTTTCCCTGGAAGCGCTCGGTCGGCGAATAGTAGGCGACGCGGTCCCTCGGGCGGATGCGGCGCAGCGGCGCCGCCTTGCCGTGGCAGACCTGCATGAAGCCCTCCGCCCGCCCCCGCCGGACATGCTCGGCGGAGGCGACGGCGATCCAGCTGCGGCTGGCGGCGGTCGGATCCATGACGGGCCTCACGCTTCCATCGGGGCGAAGACACGCAGGCGGTGACCATCTGGGTCCAGCGCGACGAAGGTGTGGCCGAAATCCATGGCGGTCGACGGCTGGGCGATGGTCAGGCCACGCCGCACCCAGTCGTCGTGAAGTTCCTGCACCGCCTCGGCGCCGGCCACCCGGAAGCCGATCTCGCCGCTGCCGCCGAGTTGCCCGGCGGAGACCGCCGGCTCCACCGTGTGGCGGGACCACAGCCCCAGCATGACGCCGGAGTCCAGGGCGAACATGGCGAAGGTCGGCGACGCCTCGACCGGCGGCTTGCCGGTCAGGTCGGCGTAGAAGGCGGCACTGGCGGTCGGGCTGTCCACATAGAGAAGGATGATGTTGGCGCTGAACATGAGCTGGTGTCCTCGCTGGTCTCCGGCACGGGCGATCCCGTCCGGCGAAGCCCAGGCTAGGCGAGGATACTGTCAGTTTCTGTCAGCAGTCCTGCGCGGGTGCGCTCACCGCGCCGGGATGCCCTCGGCCTCGCGCCATTCCTTGAGCAGCGCCTGCCGCCGGCGCGGGTAGCGGTCTTCCAGCGCCGTCACGGAGACGATGCGGTCGGCGCGGAAATGGCGGATCGCCCCGCGCAGTTCGCACCACGCGACCATGACGCGCAGCCGGTCGAAGAAGCCGAGCGCGAAGGGCCAGACGATGCGCTCGCTGGCGGCCCCGTCGCGGTCGCGGTAGGCGATGGACAGCTTGCGCTCGCCGCGGATGGCCCGCCGGACGACGGCGAGGTCGACGCCGTCCCCGACGATCGGCTCCCCCGGCCCGACGAGCAGCGCGGAGGCGTCCATCCGGTCGCGGAGATCCAGCGGCAGCACCGCCGCGATCTTGGCGAGCGCGTTCTGCGCCGCCGCCCCCAGCGCGCCGTCGGCGCGGTCGGCCACCCAGCGGATGCCGAGGGCGAGCGCCTCGATCTCCTCCTCCGCGAACATCAGCGGCGGCAGCAGGAAACCGGGCTGGAGGAGATAGCCGACGCCCGGCTCGCCGTCGATGCGGGCGCCCTGCGCCTGGAGGGTGGCGATGTCGCGGTAGATCGTGCGCAGGCTGACGCCGAGTTCGTCGGCGAGGACATGCCCGCTGACCGGCCGGCGATGGCGCCGCAGGCACTGGATCAGATCGATGAGGCGTTCGGCGCGCGACAGCGGAGGATGCCCCTAAAAACGACGAAGCGGGGACGGCTGGAAGGCCATCCCCGCTCCGGGCGTCACAGCGGACCGTGAGAGCTTACAGGCTGCGCACGTCGGTCAGGTGCCCGGTCACCGCCGCGGCGGCGGCCATGGCCGGGCTGAGCAAGTGGGTGCGCCCGCCGCGACCCTGGCGGCCCTCGAAGTTGCGGTTGGAGGTCGAGGCGCTGCGCTCGCCCGGCGACAAGCGGTCGGCGTTCATGGCGAGGCACATGGAACAGCCCGGCTCACGCCACTCGAAGCCGGCCTCGGTGAAGATCTTGTCCAGACCCTCTTCCTCCGCCTGCTCCTTGACGAGGCCCGAGCCGGGGACGACCAGGGCGCGCACGCCCTCGGCGACCTTGCGGCCCTGGGCGATCACCGCGGCGGCGCGCAGATCCTCGATGCGGCCATTGGTGCAGGAGCCGATGAAGACGGTGTCCACCTTCACGTCGGTCAGCTTCTGGCCGGGCTCCAGGCCCATGTAAGCCAGCGAGCGCTCGACGGCGGCGCGCTTGCCGGCGTCGGCCACGTCGGCCGGGTTCGGCACGGTCGCGGTGATCGGCAGCACGTCCTCCGGGCTGGTGCCCCAGGTGACCTGCGGAACGATGTCGGCGGCGTTCAGCACGACGGTGGTGTCGTAGACCGCGCCCTCGTCCGACGGCAGGGTCTTCCAGTATTCCACCGCCTGCTCCCAGGCGCCGGCCTTCGGGGCCAGGGCGCGGCCCTTCACATACGCGAAGGTCTTCTCGTCCGGGGCGATCAGGCCGGCGCGGGCGCCGCCCTCAATGGCCATGTTGCAGACGGTCATGCGGCCTTCCATCGACAGGCCGCGGATGGCCTCGCCGGCGAACTCGATGACGTGGCCGGTGCCGCCGGCGGTGCCGATCTTGCCGATGATCGCCAGCACGATGTCCTTGGCGGTCACGCCGGCCGGCAGTTCGCCGTCGACGCGCACCAGCATGTTCTTGGCCGGCTTCTGCAGCAGGGTCTGGGTGGCCAGCACATGCTCCACCTCCGACGTGCCGATGCCGAATGCGAGCGCACCGAAGGCGCCGTGAGTCGCCGTGTGGCTGTCGCCGCAGACGATGGTGGCGCCGGGCAGCGTGAAGCCCTGCTCCGGACCGACGATGTGCACGATGCCCTGGCGGACGTCGTCCATCGGGAAGTAGCGGACGCCGAAGTCGCGCGCGTTCTTGTCCAGCGTCTCGACCTGGATGCGGCTTTCCTCCTCGACGATGCCCTTGGAGCGGTCGGTGGTCGGCACGTTGTGGTCGGGAACGGCGAGGGTCGCTTCCGGACGGCGCACCGGACGGCCGGCAAGCCGCAGCCCCTCGAACGCCTGCGGGCTGGTCACTTCATGGACCAGATGGCGGTCGATGTAGAGGATGCAGGTGCCGTCGTCCTGACGGTGGACGACGTGGCTGTCCCAAATCTTGTCGAACAGGGTGCGCGGCTTGGACATAGCAACTCTCTCTCGCGGCAATTCTCTCTCGCAAACCACAGACCGGACGAACGAAGCGTGCGGTAAGAGGGCCGCACAATAGCCGTCTCTTTCAACCAGGACAAGGCCGAGCCTGTGGAAAACATCCCGCATCCCGCAGCGAAAAATCGCAGCCACCCTGCCCCGCCCATCGGCTGGCGGGGAAGGCGCTCCTTATGGTAGCGTCCGCCCACCGATCTCCATTGCCCCATTCGATGAAGGGTCATCCCGTGACGGACCCCACTGTCCGCTGTGAACGCTGCGAACGGCCTTATCCCGCCGAGCTTCCCGGCTGCCCGAACTGCCGGCGCATCCGCCAGACCAACATCGCCATCGCCACCACCATGATCCTTCTGGTGCTGTTCGCCATCGGCGGCTGGTTCGGCATCCAGGTCTTCACCGGCTTCTCCACCGGCGGCACGCCGTAACGCCGGCCCCTCGCGGGGCTGCCGCACCGGGAACGCAGACCTCCCGCCCCCACCCGCGCCGTAGGATGCGGCAAAATTCAGGGTTGGGAGGACTCATGGCGGATCAGGCCATGCCACGCGCCGCGGCCGGCCAGGGACCCGTGGGCGGTCCGGGCGCCGTGGTCTACGCGCAGCTTGCGGGAATCGTGCTGTTCTGGGGGGCCAACTGGCCCCTGATGAAGCTGGCCCTGTCCGACATTGGGCCGCTGACCTTCTGCTTTCTCCGTTTCGCCGGGGCGGCGGCGGTGCTGGCCCTGCTGTCGCGGGTGCTGCGCTTCCCCCTCCTGCCGCCGCCGGGGGAGCGCTGGCCGCTGGCCCTGGTCGGGCTGCTCCAGATCGCCGGCATGCTCGACCTCAGCTCCATCGCGCTGCGGGTGGTGCCGCCGGGGCGGGCCGCGGTGCTCGCCTACACCATGCAGATGTGGGCGCTGCCGCTGGGCGTGCTGCTGGCCGGGGAACGCTTCACGCGCGGGCGGGTGATCGGCGCTCTGCTCACCTTCGCCGGCGTCCTCGTCTTCTTCAACCCGGCGCTGATGGACTGGAGCGATCCGGCGGTGCTGCTCGGCAACGGGCTGCTGCTGGCCTGCGCGCTGAGCTGGGCGCTCGGCGCCACTCTCTACCGCCGCCGACACGGCGGCTGGCGCACGCCCTTCTGGACCCAGACCTTCTGGCAGATCGCCGTCAGCGCCGTGGCGACCGCGCCGCTGGCCCTTGCGGCGGAGCACGCCCGGCCGATCCATTGGACACCCGCGCTGGGCACCGTCCTGGCCTTCAACTGGGTGATCGCCACGGGCCTGTGCTTCTGGTGGTGGGCGAAGTCGCTGACCGCCATGCCGGCGGCCCAGGCCGGGCAGATCATCTGCCTCGTCCCCGTCACCGCCCTGCTGCTGAGCGCGGTCTTCATGGGCGAGCCACTGACGGCCGGCGTGCTGATCGCGGTGGCGCTGATCGGCGCGGGGATCCTGACGACGATGCGTGCGCGGTAGGGGGAGTTGCTTGGGAAGTAGTTTCGTTGAGCCCCCACCCAACCCTCCCCCCGCTTTCGCAGGGGGAGGGCTTTTCTCCTCCCCCTGCGAAAGCGGGGGGAGGTCGGGAGGGGGGCATCGGGCAACCATGTCCCCAACGCCAAACACCCGCCCGGATTGCTCCGGGCGGGTGCAGGTTCAGGCGTACCGAACGAAAGGGCGCCGGATTACTCCGCGGCGGCCTTCGTGTTGTTCATGCCGCGGCCGGTCGTGCGCTCGGCGATACGGGCCGACTTGCCGCGACGGTCGCGCAGATAGTACAGCTTGGCGCGGCGGACGGCGCCCTTGCGGACCAGCTCGATCGACTCCAGACGCGGGGAGTAGAGCGGGAACACGCGCTCCACACCCTCGCCGTAGCTGATCTTGCGGACGGTGAAGGACGAGTTCACGCCGGCGTTCCGGCGGGCGATCACGACGCCCTCGTAAGCCTGGACACGCTCGCGCGTGCCCTCGACCACCTTCACGTTCACGCGGACGGTGTCGCCCGGCGAGAACACAGGAATGGTCTTGCCGCCGAGGGCCTTCTCGATCTGCTCCTGCTCGAGCTGCTGCAACAGGTTCATGACACTACCCCTTTCCATCGGTGCGCCTCGCGGCGGACCGTCACTCTGGTTTCGGGCCGCGCCGGCGACCCCGTTTCCCAATCTGACCCTCGGCCTTCTTGCCCGCCTCGTAGCGGTCCCACAGGTCCGGTCGCCGGGCCTGGGTGATCCGCTCCGCCTCGGCGAGCCGCCAGGCGCGAACCTTCTCGTGGTGGCCGGACAACAGGATGTCCGGAACCGACCGTTCCACACCCTGCCCGTCGGTCCAGACCGCGGGCCGGGTGTAGTGGGGGTATTCGAGCAACCCCCGTTCGAAACTTTCCTCGCCCGCCGTCTCCACATTGCCCATGACACCGGGGAGCAAGCGCACCACGGCGTCGATCAGGCACAGGGCGGCGGTCTCGCCGCCGGACAGCACGAAATCCCCGAGGCTGACCTCCTCAAGGCCGTGCGCGTCCAGCACCCGCTCATCCACCCCTTCGTACCGGCCGCAGAGCAGAGTGACCACCGGGGTGGCCGCCAGCTCCTTGACCAGCTCCTGGTCGAGCACCCGTCCGCGAGGCGACAGGTAGATCGCCCGTCCGCGTCCAGGAGTGCCCGGAGGACCCGCCGTCGCGGTCAGAGCCGCGTCCAGCACGTCGGGCCGCATGACCATGCCGGCCCCTCCGCCGAAGGGGGTGTCGTCGACGGAGCGGTGTTTATCGCGCGCGAACGAGCGGATGTCCACTGATTCCAACGCCCAGACTCCATTTTCCAGCGCCTTTCCCGCGAGGCTGAGCCCCAGCGGACCCGGAAACATCTCCGGGAACAGCGTCAGAACCTTGGCCGTCCAGACAAGAGAACCGGAAGCGCCGTGATTCACGGGCGGGTTCCCTTGTTTTCAACGTCGTCCTCAGCGACATCCGCGCCCTCCGGCGCGTCCTCTCCGTCCTTTTCCGCCTCGCCTTCGCGCGCTTCGATGACCGCGGGAAGATCGACCACGACGCGGCCTCCCTTCACATCGACCACCGGAACGCAGGCGCGGGTGAAGGGCAGCATCTCCAGCGGCCCCGATTCCGTGCGGATCTCCAGCACGTCACCGGCTCCGAAGTCGTACAGCGCCTTCACCGTGCCCCAGACGGTGCCGTCGACGAGTTCCGCACGCAGCCCGATCAGGTCGGCGTGGTAGAACTCGTCCTCGTCCTCCGTCTCGGGCAGGGCGGAACGGTCCACATAGAGCCGGACACCGGTCAGTTCCTGCGCCTGTTCGCGCGTGGCGATGCCATCGACGCGGACCAGGAACAGGTCCTTCATGGTGCCCTGGAGCGTCAGCGCGAAGCGCCGGGCGCCCCGCTCGTCCGAGAGGGGGCCGTAGGACGCCACGGCCGCCGCATCCTCGGTGAAGCTTTTCACCTTCACGAGGCCGCGGACGCCGTGCGCCCCGGCGAATTGGCCGACGCAGACTTTTGTGGACATGGCTTGAGCGTGTGCGTTGCGGGCTCACTGCCCCCACCCTGACCCTCCCCCGCTTTCGCAGGGGAGGGACCCGCGAAGCGGGAGGGTGGGGGCGAGGAGCGTTCCCTTTATCAGCCCTCGGCAGCGGCCTTGGCGGCGGCCTCGGCCTTCAGACGCTCCTGCGCCTTGGCCTTCGGGGCGGACTTCTTCGGGGTCTCGCGGATTTCCGGCTTGGCGATCAGGCCGGCGTTCGCCAGGAACAGGGCGACGCGGTCCGTCGGCTGGCCGCCGACCGACAGCCAATGCTTGGCGCGCTCGGCGTCCAGGACGATGCGCTGCTCGTGCTCGCGCGGCAGCATCGGGTTGTAGGTGCCGATCTTCTCGATGAAGCGGCCGTCGCGCGGGCTGCGGGCGTCGGCAACGACGATCGAGTAGAACGGGCGCTTCTTGGCGCCGCCACGGGCGAGACGGATCTTCAGGGACATGGGACAGTCGCTTCCTTGGTGTAGTCGCTTGATAGGCGGTTGAACATGATCGCGCTCATCGCGCGGTTGCTTTCGCCGGGGATCAGTTCGGTCCCCGGAAATTCTTCGGCAGGAGGCTCTGCAGCCCGTGGCGCATCAGCCCCTTCTGCCCCAGCTTCTGCACCTGCTTCATCATGCCGCGCATGGTGTCGTACTGCTTGAGCAGCTTGTTCACCTCCTGCACGCTGGTGCCGGAGCCGGCGGCGATGCGCTTGCGGCGCGACGCCTTGATGAGCTCGGGGTGCTTTCGCTCCTTCTTCGTCATCGAGGAGATGATCGCCTCCTGGCGCTTGATCACCCCGTCGTCGATGTTCGCGTCCTTGAGCTGGTTCTTGATCTTGCCGATGCCCGGCAGCATGCCCATCAGGCCGGACATGCCGCCCATCTTGCGCAGCTGCTTGAGCTGGGAGGCCATGTCGTCGAGGTCGAAGCCCTGGCCCTTCTCCATCTTGCGGGCGAGCTTCTCGGCCTCTTCCTTGTCGATGGTCTCGGCGGCCTTCTCGACCAGCGACACGACGTCGCCCATGCCGAGGATGCGGCCGGCGATGCGGTCGGGGTGGAAGGCCTCCAGGGCGTCGATCTTCTCGCCCATGCCCAGCAGCTTGATCGGCTTGCCGGTGATCTGGCGCATCGACAGGGCGGCACCGCCGCGGGCATCGCCGTCCACGCGGGTCAGCAGGATGCCGGTGATGCCGACCTTGTCGTTGAAGTTGGTGGCGACCGTCACCGCGTCCTGGCCGGTCATGGCGTCGGCGACCAGCAGCGTTTCCGCCGGCTTGGTCGCGTCGCGCACGGCCGCGACCTCGGCCATCAGTTCCTCGTCGATGGACAGGCGGCCGGCGGTGTCGAGCATGACCACGTCGTAGCCTTCGCGCCGGCCGGTCTCGATGGCGCGGCGGGCGATGGCGACGGGGTCCTGGCCCGGAACGATCGGCAGGGTGGCGACGCCGGTCTGCTCACCAAGAACCTTCAACTGCTCCTGGGCCGCCGGACGGCGCACGTCCAGCGAGGCCATCAGGACCTTCTTGCGGTCCCGGTTCTTCAGGCGCAGCGCGATCTTGGCGGTGCTGGTGGTCTTGCCCGAGCCCTGCAGGCCGACCATCAGGATCGGCACGGGGGCGGCGGCGTTGAGGTTGATCTCCTCGCCCTGCCCCAGCATCTCCACGAGGTTGTCGTGGACGATCTTGATGACCTGCTGGCCGGGGGTGATCGAGCGCAGGACCTCCTGGCCGATCGCGCGTTCCTTGACCTGGTTGACGAACTGCTTGACCACCGGCAGGGCGACGTCGGCCTCCAGCAACGCCACGCGCACCTCGCGCAGCGCGGCGTTGACGTCCTCCTCGCTCAGCGCGCCGCGGCGGCGCAGCTTGTCGAAGATGTCGCCCAGGCGTCCGGTCAGGCCATCGAACATGGGTCAGCGGTCCTCAGTTTCGGTCTCCATCCGCTCGAACGCGATCGGCTCAAGCACAAACGAGCCAGTGCGCGAAACTCGCGGACTGGCGGAGGTCCCCGGCACGCAGGCCGATGGTACCCGGTCGATGGCTCGACGGATGCAGGTCGGCGGACCATACGCATCGCGGGGGGCGGAGTCAACAACCCAACAACCACGCCCCGCTTGACCCTCTTGCGCAAAGACGCGCGACGGGTCACTATTTCCATACACAACCAAGGGCTTTGCGGCCCGGGAACAGCGCCCGCGATGGAACGCATTCGAGGCGTACTTGAATAAAGCGTTACCGATTGTTAACTTTTTCTTCGCGGCTCCCCTTTAGAGTGTGCCGCGACTCCAACCCGGGATTTCCCTGATGCCCCCCGCGCAAGGCTTCGGAACGAACACACCGCGCACGAAGCTGACGCAGAGTCAGCTGAACACGATCCTGCTCCGCCATCAGGCTTTCCGGAAAAGCCAGCCGGGCGGTGTGCGCGCGAACCTGAAGATGCGCGACCTGTCGCATCTGGACCTGTCCGGCATCGACCTGTCCGACGCCGACCTGTCCGGGGCGAAGCTGTTCAGCGCCCGGCTGACCCGGGCCAACCTGACCAACGCGAACCTCTACGCCGCCGACCTGCGGCTGGCGAATCTGGAGAAGGCCGACCTGCGCCGCGCCGACCTGCGCGGCGCCTGCCTGCGTGGCGCCGTGCTGTCGGAAGCCATGCTGGTGGAGGTGGACCTGCGCGACGGCACGCTGCTGCATTACACCCCGTCGGGCGAGATGATGCCGCACAATTTCGAGGACTCCGTCCTGACCTCGGAGCTGACGGCGGCGGTCATCCGCGGCGCCGACCTGTCGCGGGCCAAGGTGGCGAACGCCTTCGTCATGCAGACCGACCTGACCGACGCGATCCTGCGCGGCACCAAGTTCATGCGCGCGAACCTGACGAACTCCAACCTGACGGGCTGCGACCTGACCGACGCCGACCTGTCGGAGGCCAACCTGTCCGGCGCCCGGCTGTCCGGCGCGGTGATGACCAACTGCGCCATCGGGCGCGCCAACTTCACCAACGCCAACCTGATCGGCGCCATCCTGGACGCGGCCCAGCTCCGCTCGCCCAACCTGTCCGCCGCGGTGATGGCGAAGGTTCTGGAGAATCCGGACGACGACCTGCGCAACATCCTGACCCTGCACCTCTCCTGGATCGACAGCGGCGGCAAGGACGGCAAGCGCGCCGACCTCTCCTCGCTCGACCTGTCGGGGCGCAAGCTGGACGGCATCAACCTGTCGGCCGGCATCCTGCAATGCGTCACGCTGCGCGGCGCGTCGATGATGGGCACCTCGCTCGCCATCGCCGACCTGTCGCTGTCGGACCTGCGCAAGGTCAACTTCACCAAGGCCGACCTGCGCGGCGTCAACTTCGAGCGGGCGACCCTGACCGGCGCCAACCTGACCGAGGCCCAGCTCGGCCCTGTGCACATCCAGGGGTCGAGCAGCCACGTCTGGCGGGCCAACCTGCAGCGCGCCCGCATGGGCATGGCCGTCCTGAAGGACGCCGATTTGCGCAAGGTGAACCTGTCCGGTGCCAACCTCGCCGGGGCAGACCTGCGCGGCGCCAACCTGAGCGAGGCCGACCTGACCGGCACCGACCTGACCGGCGCGGACCTCGACGGGACGGTTCTGGACGGCACCAGCCTGACCGACGCCATCGGGATCGAGGAGATGACCGGGACCTGATCCCGGCCTCAACCTAGTACCCAGCCTCGATCCGTTTTGGTCTTCAGGGACGCCGCTGCGTCCACGGGCCGGAGCGGTAGGCAGTCCGGACGTGGTTGATCAGCAGGTTGCGCGCGTCGATCAGCTGGGCCATGCGGTCGCGGCAGGCGACCACGCCGGTGTCCGGGTGATAGACCGGGGCCAGCTCGCGGAAGCGCTTCACCACCCGGTCCTCGTCGAAACACCATTCATTGACGAAGCCGAACATCTGCGCGGCGTCGCGCACCTGCGTCAGCTTACCGTCCAGCGGGCGGAAGGACACCCGCTCCAGCGCGTGGGCCAGCGCCTTGTTGCGGTAGGTCAGCGTTTCCACGGCGCCCTCCAGCCGCCCCGCCTCCTCGGCGGGCATCAGCCGGCAGCCGGGTTCGGCCAACGCCAGCGCCGCCGCCAGCGCCCGGCGGATCGCCGTGTCGCTGTGGCCGGGCGGCAACCGCAGGTCCAGCACCGCCCGCTCCGCATCCTCTTGCGGCGCCCCCGGGTCGGGCGTCCGGTCGGGCGCCAGCAGCAGCGCGGCGGCGGCGAGCGCGGACAGGTCGGTTCCGCGCGTGGCGGCCAGACGGACCGTCGCCGCTGCGAAAGCCGGGGCGCAGGGAACCCGGTAGGGGATGGCGGGCGGAGCGCCGACGCTCCTGGCCGACGGGAAGAACCCGGCGTCCGCTTCGGTCAGAGCGGCGAAGGGATAGCCATCCGGAGCGGTCATGAGGGACACCGACGCGTCGTGCGTGTGGCGCGACTCTAACGCAATCTCCGGATTCCGCGCAACGGCCCACCCCGTCGCAGGAGGTGTAACGCGGAACCGGCACTCCCCCGCCCGATGGCGGTCGCCCGGCCGGTCAGCGGTGCATCATCGCCGGCTTGGCGGGCAGCTTCTGCAGCATGTCCTCGATGTAGGCTTCGTCGCTCTTGCCCGACATGGCGGCGAAGCCCTTCAACATCTGGCTGCCGAAGCTGAAGACGCCGGTCAGGTCGATCTTCCACGCCCCGCCCTCGCGCACGAAGTCGGCGGGCACCAGCGCCGGGCGGTTGTCGACCATCAGCAGGGCGGAGGCGCGGTCGCCGCGCACCCGCACCGGGCCGAGCCCGCTGCTGCCGATGACGTTGGGGCCGAGCCAGCCGTTCTTCATGCCGTGATCGGCCAACTCGCCCAGCGACATGCGGCGCAGGTCGGCCGGGCTGACATAGCGGCGCAAGCCCATGGCGGCGAACTTCTCCGCCGGTTCCAGCTTGGCGAGGCCGACGTCGTTGCCGCTGCGGGCGACGCCGCGCACCTGCTCCAGCTTGTCGACCGACGCGCGGGAGAGCAGCGGCACGACCGCCGCGCCCCGCTTCTGCGCCAGGGCGGAGCGGGCGCTTTCGAAGACCGCCGTGACCTCCCGCTCCTCCGGAGAGGCGGGCGGCGGGGCGGCGGCAGCGGGAAGGGAGAAGACGGGAAGGGAAAGACCAAGGAACAACAGCAGCAGGGCCAGGGCGCGCATGAACGGGTCCGTGTGGTGGCGCGGCGTCAGACTTTCTCCTCGACCCCGAAGAAGGCGAGCTGCCAGCGCATCTCGTCGTCGGACATCGGGTAGAGGACGCCTTCCTTTGCCATAAGCGCGGTTTTTGGCGGAATCTGGGCGATGCGCAATTGCACCTGCCGGGCGAAGCGCATCGACAGGCCGCAGCGCCAGACCAGAGAGGTGACGGCGCGCGGGGCGTGGGTGCCGATGATGCGGTCGATGATCGGCATGGGAAGCTGCGCCAGTTCGCCCAGCCCGGCCAGGACGAAGGCACGGTCGCCCTCCGCCAGCGCGCCTTCCAGCAGCTTCTCCGTCAGCTTGCCTTCCTTGTTCAGCCGGGCCGCCTTGTCGGCCGGGCGTTCGGCCGCCTTGTCCTTGTCGCCCGGCAGATGGCCAAGCTCCTCCTCACCGAAATCGACGAGGCCGCGGGCCATGCCGGCTCCGCCACCGCCGTTGCCCCCGGCCCCGCGGTTGACGCGCGCCCGCACGCCCTCGGCCAGGGCGCGGGCGGCGGCGGGGTCGAGGTCGGTGCGCTCCCGCAGGACCTTCAGCAGGTTGTCGGCGACGAAGCTCGCCAGACGCGCCACGGCGCGGGCCGGCAGGCGCGGCCGGCGCACCAGCGGGGCGTGCCAGGGCTCATGCTGCGGCGCTTGGTCGAGGATGCGGTCCAGCGTCTCCTCGCGGATCTGGGCCGAGGGGTTGGCGAGCAGAGCGGTCATCGCCGCCTCGTCGTCGGACCGCGCGATGGCGTCGGCGACGGAGGCCGAGATCTGCTTGCGTCCGGCAATGGCCGAGAGGGCGCCGGCCACCGGCCCGCGCATGATGATGTCCGACAGATCCTCATCGGTCAGGATCGGCGAGAATTGCAGGACCGGGGCGCAGACCGACAGTTCCACGTCGCGGGCCAGCGTGTTGATGACGCCGTGCGGCGCGCCGGGCAGCTCCTTCAGCGCCTCCGACAGGATGCCGCGCACCTCCGTCGCCTGATCGCGGGCCAGTGCCTCCAGGCACTCCAGCGTCAGCCGCTCGATCTGCGACGCTTGGTCGGCGGACAGGTCGGGCAGCAGCCGGGCGACCTTCTGGGCCAGGGCGCCGCGCACCGCGACCTCCCGATCCTTGGCCAGCATCAGGTCGGCCTGCCGCGGCGTTCCGGCGTTGGTGGCGATGGCCTGACGGACCTCCGTCACCGCGTCGGCGGCCAGGAAGTAGAGCAGTTCCGGGCGGGTCTCGGGCGACGCGGCGACGCGGCGGCGCACCGCCGGGTCGGCGCTGCGCGCCATCTGCTTGGCGGCCTCGTAATCGGCGGGATCGAGAAGCTGGGGGTCGGCGCGGTCACCGCGGGTGGTCATAGGGACGCCTCCGCCACGGGAGAGCTTTCCCCCCTGGGGGCCGGAGCAACGGCGTAATGGCCCTTCCCGCGCTTCTTGGCGTCGTACATCGCCGAGTCGGCGCGGTCGGTCAGCTCCTGCACGGTCTCGCGCCCCACCCGGTGGACGGCGATGCCGATGGACAGCCCCAGCGGCTTGTCCGGCCCGGCGGAGAGGTGGCGCAGCGCGGCCATGCCGGCCAGCAGCCGCTCGGCCACCGCCACGGCCTGCGCCTCGTCGGTGCGGCCCAGCCACAGGACGAACTCGTCGCCGCCCAACCGCCCCGGCAGGTCGCCGGGCCGGACGCCGTTGGTCAGCAACCCGCCGATGGCCATCAGCACGGCGTCGCCCTGCTGGTGACCGTGCAGGTCGTTCACCGCCTTGAAGTTGTCGAGGTCCACATAGAGCAGCGCGGACGGCCCGCTGTCCGAACGGCCGAGCACCTCCTCCAGCCGCTCGAAGAAGGTGCGGCGGTTGAACAGGCCGGTCAGCCCGTCGCGCTCCGACAGGCGGCGCAGCCGCTCCTGATAGGCCAGATGCGCGTGGGCGATGCCGATGTGGTCGGCCACGCCGGACAGCAGCATCCGGTCCTCCTCGTCCCAGGGATCGGAATCGTCGCCACGCCAGACCACCACCGCGCCGTTGACGGCCTGACGGTGCTCCGTCCGGGCGGCCAGCAGCCGGTTCGCTCCCAGGGTCAGCTCCTGCGCGTCCTCGCCGGCGGCGATCTCCTCCAGAACCGGCCGCGACAGGTCGGACAGCAGTTCCTCCGGGATTTCCGCGGCGAAATCGGCGGCGGGACGCAGGGTGCCCGTTTCCGTCGCGCGGTAGATGCGGCAGCCGTCGGCGCCCAGCGCGCGGGCGGTCTCGACCGCGGCGACGCGCAACGCCTGCTGGGCGTCGAGCTGGTCGCGCAGCGTGTGGACGATGTGGGCGAGCATCTTCTCGCGGTTGCGCACCCGCGCCAGCTCGGCGGAGCGCAGCACCTGCTCCGTCGTCTCCCGGCAGACGCCGCGCGCGCCCACCCAGTCGCCCTGCGGCCCGAACAGCGGCACCGCCGACACGACGAAGCAGGCGGGCAGGTCGTCCACCCGCTTCAGCCACAGCTCCGCCTGATCGACCGGGCGGCGGCTGTCGAACGGCAACGGCAGGTCGCCCCACTCGGTCACCGCCAGATCCTTGGGGTTGCGACCAATCAACGCATCGGGGGTGTAACCCAGCGCGCCCTTGGGTGTAACGAAGACAAATCGCCCGTCGCTGCCCGTTTCCCAGGCAAAATCGCTCGAAACCTCGACCAGATCCTTGTAGCGGCGGCGCGACTCGATCAGCGTCTGGCGGAGCTGCCGCTCCAGCGTGGCGTCGCGTCCGAGCAGCAGGATTTCCCCATCGGGCAGCGGCGTGGCCGCCCATTCGACGATCATCACGCCGCGCGGCAGTTCCACCGGAAGGGAGCGCAGGCCCGGCGCCACGCTGCAGGTCGCCAGCCACCCCTGGATGTCCGCCAGCCAGCGCCCGCCGGCAGACAGCAACTCGTCCGCGGCGGCGTTCGCGGCGGCAACCGCGTGGGCGGAATCCAACCGGATCGCCGGACCGGGGAAGGCGGCCAGAAGCGTGGAGGTCGGAAGGGGGCCGGGCGGATTGACCGGCGGAACGTCGGATGTTGGGTCTGCGGACACGGTGCGAACCTGAGACTGCGCGGCGCGGAGTATACCGGAAAAATGCGCAACCATCCTGAATCTTTCTTCAGGCGGTCCGGATAGCTGCCATACGCAACCTCCCATTGAGCCCGGCGCCGCGCGCAAACGGAATCGGGCCGTGCGGCGAAGCGGCTTGCGGGCGGGCCGGCGAAGCCCCATTGTTCAGGCCATGATGGCTTCCCTTCGCGACACCGGGGTCTGGATCTTCGACCTCGACAACACCCTCTATCCCGCCTCCTGCAACCTGTTCGCCCAGGTGGATCGGCGCATCGGCGATTTCATCGCCGGGCATTTCGGCATCACCTACGACGAGGCGCGCGTCATGCAGAAGCGCTTCTTCCGGGAGCACGGGACGACGCTGCGCGGCCTGATGGTGGAGCATGACGTCGATCCGGTGCCCTTCCTGGATTACGTCCACGACATCGACGTCAGCCCGGTGGCCCCCTGCCCCAGCATGGCGGGCGCGCTGAACCGGTTGCCGGGGCGCAAGATCATCTACACCAACGGCTCCGTCCGTCACGCCGAGAACGTGACGCGGCAGCTGGGCATCGACGGCTGCTTCGAGGCGACCTTCGGCATCGTCGAGGCCGGCTATGTGCCCAAGCCCGACCCGCGCCCCTACGACATCCTGGTGGATCACTACGACATCGACCCCGCCCGCGCCTGCATGGTGGAGGACATCGCCCGCAACCTCGTCCCCGCCCACGCCCTGGGCATGACGACGGTGTGGGTGCGCAGCGAAGCCGACTGGGCCCGCCCCGACGAGGGCGGAGTCGGCACCGGCAGCCACATCGATCACACGGTGGACGATCTGCCGGCGTGGCTGGAGGAGATCGCGGGCTGAGCGGCGGCCGCAAGGCCCCTCCCTCCCCCGTGGAAACCCTTTAAGAACAAGGCAACGTTGACAAGGCAACGTTGACAAGGCGGCGCGGCCCGGCCCATGTTCCGAACCCTCGAACAGACAGCCCAGCGAATGCCGCCATGAGCCACGCCAGCCTCGAATCCGCCGTCAACGCCGCGTGGGAAACCCGCGACACCCTGAATGTTTCGACCAAGGGCGCCGTTCGCGACGCCGTGGAGGAGGCCCTGTCCGGCCTCGACTCCGGCGACCTGCGCGTCGCGCAGAAGACGGACGCCGGCTGGGTCGTGAACCAGTGGCTGAAGAAGGCGGTCCTGCTGTCCTTCCGCCTGAACGCCAACGAGACGATCCCCGGCGCGCCGGGCGGCGCCTCCTGGTACGACAAGGTGCCGCCGAAGTTCGAAGGCTGGTCCGAGGCGCAGTTCCAGGCCGCCGGCTTCCGCGCCGTTCCGGGCGCGGTGGTCCGCCGCTCCGCCTACGTCGCGCCGAACGTCATCCTGATGCCCAGCTTCGTCAACGTCGGCGCCTATGTCGACAGCGGCACCATGGTGGACACCTGGGTCACCGTCGGCTCCTGCGCGCAGATCGGCAAGAACGTCCACCTGTCGGGCGGCGTCGGCATCGGCGGCGTGCTCGAGCCGCTCCAGGCCAACCCGGTCATCATCGAGGACGATTGCTTCGTCGGAGCCCGCTCCGAGGTGGTCGAGGGCGTGATCGTGGAGCGCGGCGCCGTGCTGTCCATGGGCGTCTTCATCAGCGCCTCCACCAAGATCATCGACCGCAACACCGGCGAGGTCTTCGTCGGCCGCGTGCCGGCCTACTCCGTCGTGGTGCCGGGCACCCTGCCGGGCAAGCCGCTGCCCGACGGCACGCCGGGTCCGGGCCTCTATTGCGCCGTGATCGTGAAGCGCGTGGACGAGCAGACCCGCGCCAAGACCTCCATCAACGACCTGCTGCGCGACTGACGCCGGGGAAGACGCCACGATGAGCACCGCCGCCGCCGCTCCCTCCTTCGACCCCTGCGATCCCGTCGCGGTGGCGCAGGCCCTGATCCGCTGCCCCAGCGTGACGCCCGAGGACGGTGGCGCTCTGGGCGTTCTGGAGGCGGCGCTGGCGCCGCTGGGCTTCGTCTGCCACCGCCTGCGGTTCGAGGAGGAGGGCACGGCGCCGGTGGACAACCTCTACGCCCGTCTGGGCACGGAGGGGCCGAACTTCTGCTTCGCCGGGCACACCGACGTGGTGCCCCCCGGCGAGCTGAAGGGCTGGTCCATCGACCCCTTCGCCGCGGAGATCTGCAACGGCCGCCTCTACGGCCGGGGTGCGGTGGACATGAAGGGGGCCATTGCCGCCTTCGTCGCCGCCGCGGCCCGCCACGTCAAGGCCGTCAAAGAAACGGGGGACGCGCCCAAGGGCTCGATCAGCCTGCTGATCACCGGGGACGAGGAAGGGGTCGCCATCAACGGCACCCGCAAGGTGCTGGACTGGCTGCAGGCCAAGGGTGAAAAACTCGACGCCTGCGTGGTCGGGGAGCCGACCAACCCCAAGGCGCTGGGCGACATGATCAAGATCGGGCGGCGCGGCAGCATGACCGCCTTCCTGACCGTCCACGGCGCGCAGGGGCACGTCGCCTACCCGCATCTGGCCGACAACCCGCTGCCCCGGCTGGCCCGCATGCTCACCGCCATCACCGCGGAGCCGCTGGACGCCGGCACCCCGCATTTCCAGCCGTCGAACCTGGAGCTGACCACCATCGACGTCGGCAACCCGGCGCACAACGTCATCCCGGCGCAGGGCAAGGCGACGCTGAACATCCGCTTCAACGACCTGCACACCGCCGACACGCTGCTGGCGTGGCTGCGCGAGCGGCTCGACGGGGTGGGCGGCTCGTACGAACTGGACCATTTCGTGTCGGGCGACAGCTTCCTGACCCCGCCCGGCCCGCTGACCGAACTGGTGGCGGACGCCGCGGAGCGCGTCACCGGGCGCCGTCCCGAATATTCGACGACCGGCGGCACGTCGGACGCCCGCTTCATCAAGAATTTCTGCCCGGTGGTCGAGTTCGGCCTCGTCGGCCAGACGATGCACAAGGTGGACGAGCACACCGCGCTGGACGACCTGACCCGCCTGACCGACATTTACGGCGAGGTTTTGCGGAACGTCTTCGACCGGATCGGTTGACGTAAGGCTTCCTCCGCCCGTTCCCACCACCCTCCGGTGACCGCAACATGCCGCTGACCGCCCGGGACGTCGCCTCTTCCGTCTTCGGCGCCTATCGTCTGGCGCGGTTCGACCCCACCGGATTGCAGCATCTGGACCGCACCCCCGAAGGGGCGTGGAAGTCCTTCTACGCCGCTGTGATCGTCGCCCCGGCCTGGACGCTGCTGCTGGCGATCCGGCTGTGGGGCCAGGTGCCGGACACGCCGCTGTTCCAGCTCGTGGTGGTGGAGGCCATCGCCTACGTTATCAGTTGGACGGCCTTCCCCGTGGTCATGCACGGGGTGAGCGGGCTGCTGGACCGGCAGAGCCGCTACATCGATTTCCTGTGCGCCTACAACTGGTCGTCGGTCGTGCAGATGAGCATCTATCTGCCGGTGGTGATCCTGGCCGCCACGGGGATTTTGCCCGGCCCGATCTCCGAAGGGCTGGTGTTCGGCATCATGCTGGCAATGCTGACCTACCAGTGGTTCGTCATGCGCACGGCGCTGGACATCTCCGGCGTCGCGGCGGCGGTCCTGGTGCTGCTGGACCTGTTCCTGTCGGCGCTCATCACCGATTTCGCCGACGGGCTGCTGTAAGAGACCTTTTGCCCCCTCCCTTAACCCTCCCCCGCTTCGCGGTGGAGGGGATCAAGCCCCCTCTCCCGCGCAAGCGGGGGAGGGCCGGGGAGGGGACAAGAACGCTCGCCCTCTCTCACACCCCGCGGGTGCTGACGCCCGCGTCGGCGAAGGTCGCCATGCCGGCGTGGCAGGCGCAGGCCGACTTCACGATGTTGATGGCCAGCGCCGCGCCAGAGCCCTCGCCCAGACGCATCCCCAGATCGAGCAGCGGCTCCTTGCCGATGGCCGCCAGCAGATGGTCGTGGCCCGGCTCGACGGAACGGTGGGCGACCATGCAATGATCGAGCGCCCGGCGGTCAGCCTTGAACAGCACCGCCGCCGCCGCCGTGCAGGCGTAGCCGTCGAGCAGCACCGGCACCCGCGCCATGCGGGCGGCCAGGATGGCGCCGGCGATGGCCGCCAGCTCATAGCCGCCGAAGCAGCGCAGCGCCTCGAACGGGTCGTCCTTGGCCTGCGGGTTGGCGGCCAGACCGGCATCGACGGCGGCGACCTTGCGGGCCAGCCCCTCGTCGTCCACCCCGGTGCCGCGGCCCGTCCAGTCCTTGGCCTCGCCGCCGAACAGCGCGTGGCAGAGCGCCGCCGCCGCGGTGGAGTTGCCGATGCCCATCTCGCCGAGCGCCAGAAGCTGGACGCCCGTTTCCACGGCCATCATGCCGTAGGCCATGGCTTGGCAGCAGTCCTCCTCGCCCATCGCCGGGCCTTCGGTGAAGTCGGCGGTGGGGGTGTCGAGGTCCAGCTCGTAGACGCGCAGGTCGGCGTCGGCCACCTCGCAGAGCTGGTTCACGGCGGCGCCGCCGTTCTGGAAGTTCTGGACCATCTGGGCGGTCACCGCCGCCGGGTAGGCCGAGACGCCGCGGGCGGCGACGCCGTGGTTGCCGGCGAAGACGGCGACGCGCGGGCGGCGCACCTCCGCCGGGTGCTGGCCTTGCCACGTCGCCATCCACTGGGCGATCTCCTCCAGCCGGCCGAGCGCGCCCGCCGGCTTGGTGAGCTGCCGTTCGCGCTGGAGGGCCGCCGTGCCGGCGTCGAGGTCCGGCCCCGGCAGGTTGCGCACCAGCGCACGGATTTCCTCGAAGGTGATGGCGGGCTGCGTGTTGCTCATGGCGAAGGGTCCTGGCGCTGACGGCAGAGGATGTGATCGGGAAGCGATGAAAAAAGCGGCGCGACCTTGGACCATTCCCGACCCGCTGTCAAAGCGCCTCTCGTCCGGTCTGTCATCCATTGCTGGGCTGTTATCCGTTGCGGCGGGCCTGGGGTTGCCGTACTCCGAAGCGCCATGTCCGCCGATTCCCCCGCCCCGTCCTTCTCCCGCTGGACCTCCGATCTGGCGCTGGCCGTCGTCTTCCTGACGCGGCTGCCACTGCGCCTGTCCGGCCCACTGGCCGAGGACGCCCACGCCCGCGCCATGGGCTGGTTTCCCCTGGTGGGCGCCGGGGTCGGGCTGTTCGGCGGCGCCGTCCACGGACTGGCCGCGCTGGCCCATCTGCCGCCGCTGCCGGCGGCGCTGCTGGCGCTGGGCGCCATGGTTTGGCTGACCGGCGCCCTGCACGAGGACGGGGCGGCCGACGTCGCCGACGGCTTCGGCGGCGGGCGCGACAAGGCCCGCAAGCTGGAGATCATGCGGGACAGCCGGGTCGGCAGCTACGGCGTGCTCGCCATCGTCTTCTCGCTCGCCGTCCGCGCCTCAGCGCTGGCGGCGCTGGCCGAACCGCGCATTGTCATCCCCGCCCTGCTCGCCTCGGGCGCCCTGTCGCGCGGCGGCATGGCGGTGATCGCCCGATTCATGGACCCGGCCCGCGCCGACGGCCTCGCCGCCCGGCAGGGACGCCCGTCGCCCGGCACGATGGCCTTGTCGCTCATGCTGGCGCTGGCCGTGGCCGTGGCGGCGCTGAAGGGGCTTGCCTTTGCCGCTGTCCTCGCGGCCGCGCTGGCCGTCCTGGCGGTGGCGTGGCAGGCGCGGCGGCAGATCGGCGGCCACACCGGCGACGTGTTCGGCGCCGCTCAACAGGTAGCGGAGACCGCCGTTCTGCTCACCCTGGCCGCGACCGTTGCATGAAAAACACTCGCTGGTGGCTCATCCGCCACGCTCCCGTCCCGAATCCGGGAAACATGATCTACGGACGGAGCGACCCGGCCGCCGACACCGGCGATTCCGACGCGCTGGCGACGCTGGCGGCGCGGCTGCCCCCGCAGGCGGTCTGGGTAACCTCGCATCTGCGCCGCACCCGGCAGACGGCCGCAGCGCTGCGGCTGCCCGGCAGCGACATGGCGCTGGTCGAGCGGGCGCTGGCCGAACAGGATTTCGGCCGCTGGGAAGGGCTGTCCCACGACGCCGTGGCGGAGCTGCATCCCGAGGAGACCCGCCGATTCTGGAGCGACCCGGCAGCGGAAGCCCCGCCGGAGGGCGAAAGCTTCGCGGCGGTGATGGAGCGGGTGGCCGGCGCCATCGGCCGGCTGACCGACCTCTACGCCGGGCGCGACATCGTGGCGGTGATCCATGGCGGGTCGATCCGCGCGGCGCTGGCGCTCGCCCTGGACCTGACGCCGCAGGCGGCGCTGCGGCTGGCGGTGGCGCCGCTCTCGCTGTCGCGGATCGACCATTACGCCAACGAAGGGGACGGCTTCTGGTCGGTCGCGGCCATGAACGCGCTCGGAACCTTTCCGGGCAGCGGGCGTTGACCGGACTCCGTTGGGCTACCAATAGAGGGTCAGACCATGGCAAGAAGTGCTGACGATCGCGAGGCCGCCGAGAAGCTCTGGGGCATGATCAAGGGCGTCCGCATCTGCATGATGACGACGCTGGATGAGAACGGCATTTTGCACTCCCGCCCGATGGCCACCCTGCCGCACGCGGGATTCGACGATGGAACCTTGTGGTTCTTTACGCGGGCCGACTCACCGAAGGTCCATGAACTGAAGACGCACTGGCGCGTCAACCTGTCCTACGCCGACCCCGACAAGCAGGATTACGTGTCGGTGTCCGGTGTGGCGGAGACGGTGCGCGACCGCGACAAGATCCGCTTCCTGTGGCGGGACATCCTGTCCACCTGGTTCCCGCAGGGGGTGGACGACCCCGACCTCGCGCTGCTGAAGGTCAGCGTCGATCAGGCCGAATATTGGGACAGCCCATCGAGCGCGATGGTCTACGCCTACGGCTATGTCAAGGCGAAGATCACCGGCGAGCCGCCGAAGCCGGGCGATCACGCGAAGATCGCGTTCCAGTAGGAGCATCACAGGGGGCAGGGTTTGCCCCCACCCTTCCCATACTTCGCATGGGCCCCTTCTCTCCCCCGCTGGGCAGGGGAGGGAGTCATCTCCCGCGAACCTCTTCCCTCCCCTGCGTCCGCGGGGGAGGGTCAGGGTGGGGGCAAGTGCTCCCTCACTTCTCCTCGACCGCCGGCTTCCCGCCGCCATCCAGCGCCCCGACCCGCTTCTTCAGGTCGGTTACATCCGCGTGCATCCGCTTCAGCCGGGCCAGCCCCTTGTACTGGTCGAAGGCGCGGTCGCGCGGCACCGCCGGGTAGCCCATGTAGACGGCCTTTGCCGGGATGTCCGTCCCCACGCCGGAGTTCGCCGCCACCACCGCGTCGTTGCCGATCTTCACATGGTCGGCCACGCCGACCTTGCCGGCCAGCACCACGCGGTCGCCGATGGTCGTGCTGCCGGCGATGCCGACATGGCCGCACAGCATGCAATTGGTGCCGATCTGCACGTTGTGGCCGATCTGCACGAGGTTGTCGATCTTGGTGCCGGAGCCGATGCGGGTCGCCGTGATGGTACCGCGGTCGATGGTGGCGTTCGCCCCGACCTCCACATCGTCGCCGAGGATCACCGTGCCGATGGAGTTCACCCGGTGGATCAGCACGTTGGTGCCGACCACCTTGCCCGTCGCCTTGGCCGACTCCACGCTGCCAGGCTCGGGCGTCACGAAGCTGAAGCCGTCGTTGCCGACCGCGGCGTTGGGATGGATGATGCAGCGCTCGCCCATAACCACCCGCTCGCCGATGCGGGCGCCGGGGTGCAGCAGGCAGTCCTTGCCGATCACCGCCTCCGCCCCGACCGTGGCATGGGGCATGACGATCACGCCCTCGCCCAGCACCGCCCTCGGCCCGACATAGGCGAAGGGACCGACCGACACGCCCGCGCCCAGAATCGCTTCCGGCGCCACGAAGGCGGCGGGGTGGACCCCCGGCTCGGCGTGGACCGGCTTTTCGAAGACCGTGGTCAGGCCGGCCATGGCGAAGCGCGGGCGCTTCACGACGATCCAGCCCTGGAGGTTGGCCGGCACCTCCGCCCCTTCCGCGATCACGGCAGCGACGGCCTTGCCGTTGGCCAGCAGCTCCGTCAGGCCCTTTTCCATGGCGAGCGCCAGATCCTCCGGCCCCTCGGCCTCCGACGGATGGACGGCGCGGGAGATTTGCAGGGTGCCGTCGCCCTCCAGCGCCGCGCCCAGGGCGGCGGCGATCTCGGCGAGGGTGACCGGGGCGGCGGGGGAAACGGGAGTCATGGCTGGGCTCTGGCTGTCGGTCCGAAGTGGCCGGGACGCTAGCACGGCGGGCCGGTGCTGGCGAGGGCCGGCGCTTTTTGTCATTCCCCGGTCTGCAGCAGCGCCCCGCGCACCCGCGCCTGATGGAAGGAATAGAGGAAAGCCGCCGTGCACAGCCCCATGAACAGCGCGTTCAAGCCCACCGCCCAGGCCAGATGATCCCAACGCATCGTGCCGTCGAACAGGATGGCGCGCATCCCCTCGAAGACGTGGGCGGAGGGCAGCGACAGGGCGACCCATTGCAGCCAGCCCGGCAGGACGCTGACCGGGTAGTAGACGGCGCTGACCGGAGCCAGCATGAAGACGACGATCCAGGCCAGCCCTTCCGCCCCCATGCCGTAGCGCAGGATCAGCGCCACGATGACCAGCCCCAGCGACCAGCCGAAGACGATCAGGTTGGCGAAGAAGCCGGCCAGCGGCAGCCCGAGGTCGAACAGCGAGTAGCCGAACAGCGGAATCGCCAGCAGCGCCGCCGGCACGACGCCGATGACGGTGCGGATCAGGCTCATCCCGAACAGCGCCGCCACCCATTCGCCGGGGCGCAGCGGGCTGACGAAGAGGTGGCCGAGGTTGCGCGACCACATCTCCTCCAGGAAGGACACCGACACGCCGAGCTGCCCGCGGAACAGCACGTCCCACAGCAGCACCGCGCTGACCAACACCCCCGCCCCCTGCGCCACCCAGGCGCTGGAGGAGGCCATGAACTGGTTGATGTAGCCCCACAGGATCATCTGCATGGTCGGCCAGTAGGCCAGCTCCAGGAAGCGCGGCCAGGAGCCGCGCAGCAGATACCAGTAACGCAGCACCATCGCCCCGACCCGGCGCAGCGAGAAGGCCGGATTCGGGTGAACCATCGCAGCGGCGTCACTCGGCAGCATCGGCGGCCTCCCGCCGGCCGGCCCGACTGGCGTCCCGACTGGCGTCTTCTCCATTGGCACGGTCGCGGGCGATGTCGAGGAACACGTCCTCCAGCGAGGTCCGGCCATAGCGCGCCAGCAACCCCGACGGCGACCCGCGGTCGACGATCCGCCCCTGGCGCATCATCAGCACGTCGTCGCACATGCGCTCCACCTCCAGCATGTTGTGGGAGGCGAGCAGGATGGTGGCTCCGGACTCCAGGCGGTAGCGCTCCAGATAGGTGCGGATCCAGTCCGCCGTGTCGGGGTCGAGCGAGGCGGTCGGTTCGTCCAGCAGCAGAAGCTCCGGCCGGTTGAGCAGCGCCTTGGCCAGCGCCACCCGCGTCTTCTGCCCCGCCGACAGCCCGCCGGAGGGGCGTTCGAGAAAGCGGGTCAGCTCCAGATGCTCGGCCAGCTCCTCGACCCGCCGTTTCACTCCCTTCAGCCCGTAGAGATGGCCGTAGACGGTCAGGTTCTCCCGCACGGTCAGCCGGTGCGGCAGCTCGACATAGGGGGACGAGAAGTTCATGCGGGGCAGCGCCGCGTGGCGATGGCGCACCATGTCCACCCCCAGCACCTCCACCGTGCCGGAGGTCGGCAACAGCAGCCCGAGCAGCATGGAGATGGTCGTCGTCTTGCCGGCCCCGTTGCCGCCGAGAAGCCCGGTGACCGACCCCGCCGCGACGGTGAAGGAGATGCCGTCCACGGCGGTGACCTCGCCGGACCGGGCGGTGCCGTAGCGTTTGGTCAGGTTCACGGCCCGGATGGCGTGCTGTTTTGCGCATTGATCCATAGGCGGAGAATATGGCCGCTTGGCGTGCAAACGCCAGAGTGGCAAAACAGCACCCAGCCATTCGATGTGACGCCGCGGGAAGAGCGGCCTTGCCGGAAAGTCCGTCCCCATGACCGTCGGTTCCGCAACCGCCGCCACCTCCCTTCGCCACGCCATGACCCAGGCCGGCCGGCCGGGTCCGGCCCAGTGGACCAACCTGGACGGGCGCGTCACGCTGCGCACCCTGATCCTGATCCGCTGGATCGCCGTGATCGGGCAGCTCGCCACCGTGGCGACGGTGCAACTCGTCATGGGCTTCCCCTTGCCGCTGGGGCCGGTGCTGGCGGCCATCGGCGCCTCGGTCCTGCTGAACCTCGTGGCGATGGCCCAGCGCGGCGGGCGGCTGCGGCTGGCCGACCGGGACGCGGCGCTCTATCTCGGCTATGACATGCTGCAGCTCACGCTGCTGCTCTATCTCACCGGCGGCCTTGCCAACCCCTTCGCCATCCTGCTGCTGGCCCCGATGACGGTGGCCGCGGCGATCCTGTCGCGCTACAGCGTGGTCCTGCTGACCGGACTCAACCTCGTCTGCCTGACCGTGCTGGCGATGTGGCACTTCCCGCTGCCCTGGCCGGAGCCGATGCCCTCGGTCGCCCCGCTCTACGCCTTCGGCATCTGGCTGTCGCTGTCGGTGTCGGCCGGCTTCATCAGCGGGTACGTGTTCCGCGTGGCCGAGGAAGCGCGGCGCTTCGCCAACGCCCTGTCGGCCTCGCAGGTGGCGCTGGCGCGCGAGCAGCGGCTGTCCTCGCTGGGCGCCCTGGCCGCGGCGGCGGCGCACGAGCTGGGCTCGCCGCTCGGCACCATCGCGGTGGTGGCGAAGGAGCTGCTGCACGACATGCCGCCGGACAGCCCCTTCACCGAGGACGTGGCGCTTCTGCAAAGCCAGGTGATGCGCTGCCGCGAGATCCTGGCGGAGCTGGCCCGCAAGCCGGAGGCCGACGGCGGCGACCCGTTCGAGCGGCTGCCCCTGACCGCGCTGGTGGAGGCGGCCGGCGCGCCGCACCGGCTGGGCCACATCCAGTTCACGGTCGAGCGCAGCGACGGCTCCATGGGGGAGGAGCCGATCGTCCGCCGCAGCCCGGAGATCATCCATGGCCTGGGCAACTTCATCCAGAACGCCCACCAGTTCGCCGACGGGCGGGTGACGGTCGCCGCCTCCTGGGACGCGCGGTCGGCCACGGTGGTGGTGATGGACGACGGGCCGGGCTATCCCGCCCATCTGCTGAGCCGCATCGGCGAGCCCTACCTGTCCGCAAGAAGCGAGCGGTCGGGCCATATGGGGCTGGGAATCTTTATTGCACAAACGCTGCTAGAGAAAACGGGTGCCCTTGTAGCCTTTAGCAATAACCGTAGCGGCGGCGCGCGAGTTGTCGTACGTTGGGACCGTGGTGTCTTAGAACCAGAGGACTAGTGGTGGATAGCGCGATGACCACGGACGAGAGTCCAACGGGCGAAACCGCCAAGCTGACGTTCACGGGTGACGTTACCCGCAGCCTCCTCATCGTCGACGACGACGCGCCTTTCCGAACCCGCCTCGCGCGCGCCATGGAAAAGCGCGGTTTCAACGTGGTCGCCGTGGACAGCGTGCAGCTCGGCATCGACGTCGCCCAGGAATCGGCGCCGGCCTTCGCCGTGGTCGACCTGCGGCTGGCCGATGGCAGCGGCCTGGACGTGGTCAAGACCCTGCGCGACGCCCGCCCCGACGCCCGCATCGTCATGCTGACCGGCTACGGCAACATCGCCACCGCGGTCGCCGCGGTGAAGGCCGGCGCGGTGGACTATCTGCCGAAGCCGGCGGACGCCGACGCCGTGGAATCCGCCCTGCTGGCCGACGGCCGCCCGCTGCCCTCGCCGCCGGAGAACCCGATGTCCGCCGACCGCGTGCGGTGGGAGCACATCCAGCGCGTGTTCGAGCAGTGCGACCGCAACGTCTCCGAAACCGCCCGCCGGCTGAAGATGCACCGCCGCACCCTGCAGCGCATCCTGAACAAGCACGCCCCGCGCGGCTGATCCTTCTCCTTCCGACACGAAAGCGCCCCCTCTCCACACCGGTGAGGGGGCGCTTTTGTTTCAAGGCCCGGCCGTCCTCACGCCGGGGCCGGCTGCCGCGCGGTCTCCGGCGGCTTGGGGCGGTGGGCCGCGACGCAGGACAGGACGCTGCCGGTCACGCAGACCAGGGCGGCCAGCTCCATCCCCGTCGGCAGCCGCTGTTCCCAGAGAAAGCCGTAGAGCAGCGCGAACAGGGTCTCGAACAGGATCATCTGGCCGACCAGGGTCAGCGGCAGCAGCCGGCTCATCCGGTTCCAGAGGGCGTTGCCGACGATCGAGGCGAGGATGGCCAAGCCGGTCACCACGGCGGCGAAGCGCAGCCATTCCCCGGCGGCGTGGCCGCCTTGGGCGAACAGGAAGGCGGGAACCGCGAGCAGCAGCGCCTGCGCGCCGGTCACCACCCCGGTCAGCAGGCTCCAGTCATGCGCCGAGACATGGCCGAGCCGGGCGAGCCAACGGCTGTTGCCCACGGCGTAGACCGTCCAGGAGACGAGCGCGCCGACCGCGCAGAGCAGACCGGTCATCTCGGCCATCGGCATTCCCGTTTGGGCGTCGCCCAGCGCGCCGCCCACCGATTGCCAGCCGATGCAGAGGATGCCCGCCGCGCCGAGCAGCAGCGACGGCACGAGCTTCCGGACGGGAACGGCCCCATGATCCCGGCTGCCAATGACGGTGACCGCGACCGGCAGGAAGCCGATGATTAGCGAGGTCATCGCCATCCCGCCCATTTGCACGGCGGTGGCCAGCAGGGCGTAGTAGAGGATGTTGCCGAGCAGGCTCAGCCAAGCCAGAGCCCACCACTCGCGCAGGCCGAGCCCGGCGCGCAGGGCGCGCCAGCGCGGCAGCACGAGCAGGACGGCGAACAGGCCGTAGGCGAGATAACGCCCGGCGGCGAGCTGGAGCGGCGTGAAGGCCGAGGCCAGTTCCGGGGCGAGGAAGACCAGCCCCCACAAGGCCCCCGCGCCGATGCCGCAGGCGATCCCCAACCACGTCGCGCCCATCCTTGCTCCCAACCCTCTCTGATTTCCGGGGCGAGGATGGCATGGGACACCGCTGTGGTCTTGTCCCGGGCTACGGACTTTTGTGCCGGGTCTTGCGGCTTTGGCGCCGGTAGGCCGCGGGGGTCAGGCCGGTGGCCCGCCGCATCGCCCGCGTGAACGCGCTCTGGTCGGCGTAGCCGGTGCGATAGGCGATCTCCGCGATCGGCAGCTCCGACCGCGCGAGCCAGCCGCAAGCCCGTTTCAGCCGGACCTCCGCGAGCCAGGCCCGCGGGGTGGTGTCCAGTTCGGCGCGGAACAGGGCGTGCAGCCGGCTGACGCTGACGCAGGCCCGCTCGGCCATCGTCTCGGCGGTCCACGGCTTGGCAAGGTCGGGCTCGACCGCGGCCAGCAGGGTTCCGAGCCGCGACCGGGGCCGCGCCGGTTCCTCGGCAAGCGCGTCGAGCAGCAGGGGCACCCAGAGGCGAAGGTTGTCCGCCGACACGCCACGGCTGTCCAGCATCAGGCCCATGTAGTCGATCAGCTTGCCGGCCACCGGGGTCAGCGCGACGAAGGGATGGCGGATCAGCCGGTCGCCGACCGCCGGTTCCAGGAGAGCCGGATCGAGGTCCAGGATGAGCGAGCGGTTCGGCCCGTCGCTCGTCTGGGTGTGCGAGGAGCCGGCCTCGACGAACGCCGCCCGGCACGGCCCAAGACGGCCACCCTTTCCGGCGATGTCGATCTCCAGGGCGCCGCTCAACGGCAGGACGAGTTGAGCGAAATCGTGCCGGTGGGCGCTGTGCGCCGCGCCGTAGCTGCGGACATCGATGCTGAGGCGCGGCGATGTGGACATCGCCTTCCTATAACCGAAATCCGGCGCGCCGACCACCCGCCGAAAGGGGCGGTGGGGGTGGAGAGGGGCGGTTGGTGCGCCCATCCAAGCCCCTTTCCGCCCTCCGGTCTGTGACTCCGTCACACCCCGCCCGCGCGCTCCAGCGCCAGCAGCGCGTCGGGATCGCGCACCCCGACGCGGCCGCGCGACAGCTCCACGAGGCCCCGCCGCTCGAACTCCTTCAACTGGCGGCTGACCACCTCGCGCGCCGTGCCCAGCTCGACGGCCAGCGTCTGGTGGGTGGTGTCCAGCCCGCCGCGCGCGTCGCGGTGGTCGACCAGGAAGCGGGCCAGCCGCAGGTCGATGCGCCCGAAGGCCACCTCCTCCACCAGCATCATCATGCCGAGCAGACGCGTGCCGAAGGAGGCGAAGACGACGTCGCGGAACACCGCGGACCGCGCCAGCAGCTCGTGAAAGGCCCCAGCCCCGAGCGCGATGGCGTCGAGGTCGGTTTCGGCCACGCCCTCGGCGCTGTAGTCGGCGCGCGTCATCAGGCAGGCGGTGGTCAGGATGCAGGTTTCGCCCGCCCCGACGCGGTAGAGGACGATCTCCCGCCCGGTTTCGGCGGTCATCTGGACCCGCACCGTGCCGTCCAGCAGCATGAGAAAATTGTGGCACAGGCCGCCGATGCGGAACAGCACCGTGCCGCGCGGCACCGCCATCCGCGTCCCCTGCGCGCGCAGGACGGCCCGCGCGTCGGGCTCCAGCGCAGCCAGCGCCGGAAACGCACCCGCCCAGATACCGTCAATCTTTTCAATATGTTGCGGCAGCATGTCCGGCCCCCTTCGATCGGCGATGACCATTATCCGCGAAGGGGCTTCCCCGGTCCACCCCGCACCCTCGCCCTGGGCCACTCCACCCAATGGAGACTCCGGGGAGGGTACCCAATGAGCGTGTCTTCCCCACCATATGCACTGCGGGCAGCATGAAACGGCCGGACGGTCGATGACGTTCTAGGCACCGTAACGCCCCGAACGGGGTGCCGTTCGGCATGCGAGGAGGACCCGCTTTGGCGACCCAGGACATTCAGGATCAACCCCAGCGGCGGCAGTCGGCACCGGTCCCGGGACCGGTTTCGTTCGACCTGTCGACCGCGGCGGCCAGCGCGGTGCGCCGCACCACCGGCATGCTGCTGCGCCACAAGCTGCTGATCGGGACGGTGATCGTGCTGGGGACGGGCATCGCGGGTCTCGTCGCGCTGCGCATGACGCCGCTCTACACCGCCCAGACCCTGATCATGGTCGAGCACCGCAAGAACCAGGTGATGAACTACCAGGAGGTCGTCTCCGGCCTCTCGACGGAGCTGGGCGCCCTGCAGAGCGAGGTGGCGATCCTGAAATCCCCCGCCTTCGCGGAAAAGGTGGTCGACAAGCTCGGCCTGATGAACGACCCGGAGTTCAACGCGGCGCTGCGGCCCGAGCAGACCAACTGGTTCTACTACCTGAACCCGAAGAACTGGGTGCCCGACTCCTGGTGGAACAGCGCCCGCGGCGACCGCCCCGAGATCACGCTGAGCCCGGAGGAGAAGACGGCCAACGAGCGGACCTCGGTCGTCAACAACTTCATCGAAAATCTGGCGGTGCGCCCGCAGGGCCGCTCCTACGTCATCGCCGTGGATTTCGACAGCGAGGACCCGCGCAAGGCCTCCCTCATCGCCAACACCATCGGCGAGATGTACCTCGTCGACCAGCTCGACGAGAAGTTCAAGGCGGCCAAGCGCGCCACGGCCTGGCTGGAGGAGCGCATCACCGAGCTGCGCCGCGAGGCCAAGACGACCGGCGAGGCGGCGGAGAAGTACCGCGCCGAAAGCGGCCTGACCAACGCCAACGGCGAAACCACCCTGATCGCCCAGCAGCTGGCCGAGCTGAACACCAGCTATGTCCTGGCCCGCACCAAGCGGCAGGAGGCGGAGGCCAAGCTGCGCGAGGTGTCCACCCTGGCGCAGAGCCCGCGCGGCGTCTCGGCCATCGGCGACGTGCTGGGCTCTCCCCTGATCCAGGCGCTGCGCCAGCAGGAGGTCGAGCTTCAGCGCAAGATCGCCGACGCCGCCAACAAGTACGGCGCCCGCCACCCGACGCTGACCGCGCTGCAGAGCGAGCTGCGCGACCTGCAGGGCCAGATCAAGGCCGACGTGGGCCGCATCGTCCAGAACCTGAGCAACGAGGTGGAGCTGGAGCGCGGGCGCGAGGCCGCCCTGAAGACCAACCTCGACCAGCTCCAGGCCCAGCGCAACCAGCAGCAGGAATCCAACGTGACGCTGCGCACGCTGGAGCGCGACGCCGAGACCTCGCAGACCATGTACGAGGCGATGCTGACGCGCTTCCAGGAGATCGCCGGCCAGACCGAGATCCAGCAGCCCGACGCCCGCATCGTGTCGGAGGCGGCGATCCCGCTGAACCCGTCGCAGCCCAACAAGAAGATGATCGTTCTGCTGGCCCTGGTCGCCTCGGCCACGCTGGGCGTTCTGCTGGCGATGCTGCGCGAACAGTCGGAGCGCGGCTTCCGCAGCCCGCACCAGTTCGAGTCGGCGACCGGCGTGCGCTCGCTGGGCATCGTCCCGGCCATCGGGCGGCGGCGGCGCGGCACCTCGCCCGCGGCCTACGCCATCGACAAGCCGATGTCGGCCTTCGCGGAGGCGATGCAGAACCTGCGCACCACCCTGCTGCTCGCCAACCCGGACGGCCACCAGCGGGTGATCCTGTTCAGCTCCTCCGTCCCCGGCGAGGGCAAGAGTTCGATCGCCGCGGCCTTCGCCCGCATCTGCGCCAACGCCGGCCAGAAGACGATCATCCTGGACTGCGACATGCGCCGCAAGGGGCTGCACCCGATGCTGGGGCTGGAGAACCGGCACGGCCTCTACGAGGTGCTGTCCGGCGAATGCGCGCCGAACGAGGTGATCCAGACCGACCCGCGCACCGGCCTGCATTTCATCGCGTCGGGCCGCGGCTCCGCCCTGCCCCAGGACATGCTGGGCTCCAGCCGGATGCACCAGCTCATCTCGCGGCTGGCGCTGGAATACGACCGGGTGATCCTGGACAGCCCGCCGGTGCTGGCGGTGTCGGAGGGCAAGCTGCTGGCGGCGCTGGCCGACCAGACGGTCTTCATCGTGCATTGGGGCAAGACCAAGCGGGAGACCGCCATGGCCGGGCTGAAGGAGATCGTCGAGGCGGGCGGCGAGGTCGTCGGCGTCCTGTTCTCCCAGGTCGATATCCGCCGCCACGCCCAGTACGAGTTCCCGGACAGCGGGCGCTACCACGGCTACCGCCGCTATTACGCGAACTGACGGCGGCGCTTGAGAAAAGCGGGCGCTGGCCCCCACCCAACCCTCCCCCGCTTCCGCAGGGGGAGGAGAAAAAGCCCTCCCCTACGACAGCGGGGGAGGGTTGGGTGGGGGCCCGACGCCCGCACTTGCCATCACACCCAGAAAAGACCCGATGACTGCCGCCAAATGACCGCCGGACGACGCATTTTCCTGAACATCCGCGCGCTGGGGCTGGCCCGCGTCGCCACGCTGCTGAGCGGGCTGATCACCACGGCCTGGACCGCGCGCGCGCTCGGACCGGACGGGTTCGGCGTGCTCGGCTTCGGCACCTCCATGCTGGCCTACGCCGCGCTGTTCGTGAATCTCGGCCTGTCCACCTACGCGGTGCGCGAGATTGCCCGCGACCGGGAGAAGGCCACCGATCTCGCGGACCATGTGCTGACCCTGCGGATGCTGCTGGCCGTGCTGGTCGGCGGGCTCTACGTCCTGTTCGTGCTCCAGCTCGACAAATCGGCGCTGGTCAAGGCGGTGCTGCTGGTCCAGGCGGTGCAGTTGCTGGGCAACGCGCTGCTGCTCGACTTCGTCTATCAGGCGACGGAGCGGATGAGCGTCATCGCGGTGCGCGAGATCGGCACGTCGCTCGGCAACATGGTCGCCGTGCTGGCGCTGGTGCACGGGCCGGACGATTTGGCCGTCGCCGCCGGGATCACCGCGGTTTCCTTCGTCATCAACGCCGCCCTGATGCTGGCCCGCTTCAGCCGCGATTTCCGGATGCCGCGGCCGCGGGTGGACCTCGCCAAGTGGCGGGCGATCCTGAAGACCTCCGCCCCGATGGCGGTCAGCGTCTTCGCGTGGGCGCTGTTCTCCCACCTCGATCTGGTGATGCTCGGCTTCATGGCGCCGCAGACGGAGGTCGGCTGGTACGCCGCGGTGACCAAGCTGCTGGTGCTGTCGCTGACCGCGGGGAACATCATCCTCAGCGCCTTCATGCCGCAGCTCGCCGCCGCCTACGGCGACCGCGAGGCGATGCGGGCGCGGATGCGCGACTACGCCGCGACCATCCTGTCCATCGGCGCGCTGATCGCGGCGGGCGGCTTCACCCTGGCCCCGGCCATCCTGGGCACCGTCTTCGGCCCGGCCTACGCGCCGGCCGCCGACACGCTGCGGCTGCTGATGATCGCGGTCGCCATCGTCCACATCAACCTGACGATGGGCAACCCGCTGCTCGTCTGGCACCGGCAGTCCGGCTACATGACCGCCATCCTGATCGGCGGCCTGACCAACGCTGCGCTGAACCTGATCCTGATCCCGCGCTACGGGATCGAGGGCTCCGCCGCCGCCACCATCGTTGCGGAGCTGACCGCCATGACCGGCCTCGCCTGGCTGCACCGGCGCGAGGTCGGGCAGCTCTACCTCGGAATCGTCGCGCGGGCGGCGCTGTGCGCAGCACTCGCCATGGGGGCCACGCTGGGCTTGACCCACGCGCTGCCGGACCTGATGGCTCCCGCGCACCCCCTGCCCGCGTTGCTGATCGGCGGCAGTGTGCTGGTCGCGGTCTACGCGCTGGCGGCGCTGCTCACCGGGCTGGTGCGTCCGTCGCGGCTGCGTCGCCTGATCGTGGCGGCGGCATGACCCGTACGCCTCATCCCGAATCCCGAAGGACGCCGACCGGACGCACCCTTGCCGCCGGTCCGGGGTACCACGAACAAAACAATGCCCGATCAACGGCATAGCCATTTCACGCCATCCCGAACGGCCGGAACAATGCCGCGTTGCAAGACGTTCGGATTGCGCATGGCGCGGGTGGCGGATGGCGGCGCCTTTGGATGCATGCTCCAATCACTAGCAGGATCGAAAGACTATGCTCCCAAAGTCCTTTCCCGACCGGAACGTCTGCGTGCTTGGTCTCGGCTATGTCGGGCTGACGCTGGGCGTGGCCATGGCGGACGCGGGGTTCCAGGTGCACGGCGTGGAGGTGCGGGACGAGGTGCTGGACAAGCTGGCCCGCGGCGTCCCCCATTTCCATGAGCCGGGCCTCGCCGAGAAGCTGCGGCATGTGATGGAGCGCGGGCGCTTCACCTTCGGCCGCACGCCAGAGAGCGCCCGGGACTGCACCGTCTTCATCATCACCGTCGGCACCCCGCTGGACCGCGACGGCCGCGTGCGCACCGACATGATCGAGGCGGCGACCCGGCAGGTCGCCGACTGCATCCACGACGGCGATCTCGTCATCCTGCGCTCCACCGTGAAGCTGGGGACCACGCGTGAGGTGGTGGCGCCGATCCTGCGCCGCACCGGCAAGCGCTTCGACATCGCCTTCTGCCCCGAGCGCACGCTGGAGGGGCAGGCGCTGATCGAGCTGAACCAGCTTCCCCAGATCATCGGCGCGGAAAGCGTCGAGGTGGCGGCCCGCGCCTCGCAGATCTTCGGCATGCTGACGCCGACGACGGTCAAGGTCTCGACGCTGGAGACGGCGGAGATGATCAAGCTGGTGGACAACACCTACCGCGACGTCACCTTCGCCTTCGCCAACGAGATCGCCCGGCTGTGCAACGCCATGGAGGTCTCGGCGCTGGAGGTGTCGCGGGCGGGCAAGCTGGGCTACCCGCGCACGCAGCTGCCGCTGCCCGGCCCGGTCGGCGGCCCCTGTCTGGAGAAGGACCCGCACATCCTGATCGAATCCGCCCGCGGGTTCGGGGTGGAGATGGACATCACCGCCGCCGGGCGCCGCATCAACGAAAGCCAGCCCCACGAGGTGTCGGAGTTCCTGGAGAGGCTGACCGGCTCCATGCAGGGCTTCCCGCAGGAGCCGACCATCAGCCTGATGGGCCTCGCCTTCAAGGGCCGCCCGGCGACCGACGACCTGCGCGGCACCATGGCCAAGCCGCTGTTCGAGGAGCTGCGCACCCGTTTCCCCAAGGCACGCTGGCGCGGCTTCGACGCGGTGGTGGCGGCGGACGACATCCGCGGCTTCGGGCTGGAGCCGGCCAACAGCATGACCGAGGCGGTGGATGGCGCCAACCTCGCCGTCATCCTGAACAACCACCCGGTCTTCACCTCCATGCCGCTGCCGGATCTGGCGCGCCGCATGGACCGGCCGGGGGTGATCTACGACTTCTGGAACAACTTCAACAGCCGCGAGGTGGACCTGCCCGAGGGCACGGCCTACGTGGCGCTGGGCAGCCACGGCGCCGCCCGCTTCGCCCATGTCGCCTGAAGACATATCGCCTGAAGAAACGTCGCTTGAAGAAGCGTCCCCTGACGCTGTCGCCTAAGGAAAAAACAATGCCGAAACATTATCTCGTGACCGGGGGCAGCGGCTTCATCGGCGCCGCCCTGGTCCGCCGGCTGGTGCGCGACGGGCACCGCGTCCGCGTCCTCGACGACAACTCCCGCGGCCACCCGCGCCGGCTCGGCGACGCCGTGGACGCGGTCGAATTCGTGTCCGGCGACATCCGCGACCCGGCGGCGGTGGACAAGGCGGTGCGCGGCGTCGACGGCGTGCTGCATCTGGCCGCCGTCAACGGCACCAAGCACTTCTACGAGAAGCCGGAGGTGGTGCTGGACGTCGGCGTGCGCGGCATGCTGAACGTGCTGGACGCCTGCCGGTCGAACGGGGTGGGCGATCTGGTCGTCGCCTCCTCCTCCGAGGCCTACCAGACCCCGCCGATGGTGCCGACCCCGGAGGACATCCCGCTGGTCGTTCCGGACGTGCTGAACCCGCGCTACAGCTACGGCGGGTCGAAGCTGATCTCGGAGCTTCTGGCGGTCAACTGGGGCCGCACCGGCTTCGACCGCGTCGCCATCTTCCGCCCGCACAACGTCTACGGCCCCGACATGGGGTGGGAGCATGTGGTGCCGGAGTTTGTCCGCCGCGCCGTGGCCGCCATCGACCGCAGCCCGGAGGTCCTCGTGCCCTTCCCCATCCAGGGCGACGGCACCCAGACCCGCGCCTTCGTCCACATTGACGACGCGGTGGACGGCATCATGACGGTGATCGAGCGCGGCGAGCATTTCGGCATCTACCACGTCGGCAACCCGGAGGAGATCTCCATCGCCGAACTCGCCCGGCAGGTCGTCGCCGCGCTGGGGCGGGTGGCGGACATCCAGATCGGACCGCCCGCCCCCGGCGGCACCCAGCGGCGCAGCCCCGACATCGCCCGCCTGTCCGCGCTCGGCTTCACGCCGCGCATTCCGCTGAAGGACGGTCTGCCCGGCGTGGTGGACTGGTACGCCGCCCGCAGCCGCGACGGCGACGCCCCGATCGCCAGCGCCGCCGAATAAGGGACACGAGAGCCATGGAGCGAAACAGCCGCATCTTCGTCGCGGGGCACCGCGGTCTCGTCGGCTCGGCCATCGTCCGCCGTCTGGTGGAGGGCGGCTACGACGACCTCGTGCTGCGCGGCCGCGACGAGCTGGACCTGACCGACCAGGCCGCGGTGCGCGCCTTCTTCGACCGGGAAAAGATCGACTACGTGATCCTGGCCGCCGCCAAGGTCGGCGGCATCCTGGCGAACGAGCGCTTCGGCGGCGACTTCATCCGCGACAACCTGCTGATCCAGACCAACGTCATCGACGCGGCCTGGCGGGCGGGGGTGAGGAAGCTGCTGTTCCTCGGCTCCTCCTGCCTCTACCCGAAGTTCGCGGAGCAGCCGCTGAAGGAGGAGGCGCTGCTGACCGGCGCGCTGGAGCCGACCAACAAGCCCTACGCCATCGCCAAGATCGCCGGCATCACCCAGTGCCAGGCCTACCGGCGGCAGTACGGCTTCAACGCCATCTGCGCCATGCCGTCGAACCTCTACGGCCCCGGCGACCATTTCGACCCGGAGGGCTCCCACGCCATCCCCGGCATGATCCGGCGCTTCCACGACGCGAAGATGGAGCAGGCGCCCAGCGTCACCCTGTGGGGCACCGGCACGCCGCGGCGCGAGTTCCTCTATGTGGACGACATGGCCGACGCCTGCCTGCACCTGATGGAGCGCTACGACGGCGAGGACATCATCAACGTCGGCCCCGGCGAGGACATCGCCATCGGCGATCTGGCCCGGCTGATCCGCGGGGTGGTCGGCTACGAGGGGGCGCTGACCCAGGATCTGAGCAAGCCGGACGGCCACCCGCGCAAGCTGATGGACGTGTCGCGCCTGTTCGCCACCGGCTGGCGGCCCAAGGTCGGGCTGGAGGAGGGGCTTGGCCGCACCTACGGCTGGTTCCTGGAGAACGCCGCCCCGCCGGCTCCCCGGCCCGCCGCCACCACGACCGGCGAAGCCGCGGAGTGACCGCCGATGCCCGATGATTCCACACCCCTGCGCACCCGGACCGTGGATCCGGCCGCTCTCCCGCCATCGGTCCTGCTGGTGGCGATGAGCTACTGGCCGGAGCCCGCCGGCAGCGCGCCGATGATGACCGACCTCGCCACCGCCTTCGCCGCGGCGGGGACGGACACGACCGTGCTGACCGCGCGTCCCAACTATCCGGGCCAAGCCATCTACGACGGCTACGCCGACGGGGCCGAGGACCGCCGCACCGTGAACGGCGTTCGCATCGAGCGGCTGTTCACCATCCCGCCGAAGGGCGGCGGCATGAAGGGCCGGCTGATCCACGAGGGGGTGCTGCACGCCGGCTTCCTGGCGGCGCGCGCCCGCGGGCGCGTTGGGCGGCACAGGGCGGTGCTGTCGCTCTGCCCCTCCATCTTCAGCGTCGCCGTCGCCGACCGCTTCCGCGCGCCGGGTGGGCGGCACATCGCCATCGTGCACGACATCCAGTCGGGCCTTGCCGGCGCGCTGGGCATGGGCGGCGGGGCCGCGCTGAAGGCCATCCAGGCGGTGGAGCGCACGGCGCTGAACCGCGCCGACGGCATCGTCGTGCTGTCGGAGGCGATGGCCGACGTGCTGCGCGACCTCGGCGTGCGGCGACCGATCACGGTCATCCCGCCCCACGTCGATGCCGAGGCCATCCGCCCCCTGCCCCGGCCGGAGGGCCAGCCGCCGACCGTCCTCTACAGCGGCGCCTTCGCCCGCAAGCAGGGGCTGGACCAAGTGCTGGAGATGGCCCGCCACCTCCACGCGCTGCGCCCCGACGCCCGCGTGCTGCTGCGCGGTCAGGGCGGGCTTGAGGAGGAGCTGAAGGCCCAGGCCAAGGCGATGGCGCTGCCCAACGTGGAGTTCGCGCCGTTGATCGCCTCCGACCGGCTCGCCGAGGGCTTGGCCGAGGGCGACGTGCATCTGGTGCCGCAGCGTCCGGAGGGGGCGGCCTTCGCCATGCCGGGCAAGGCGGTGACCATCCTGGCCGCCGGGCGGCCCTTCGTCTGCACCTGCCTGCCGGGCTCGGCGCTCGACCGGCTGGGGACGGAGATCGACGCCTTCCGGCGCACCCCGCCCGACGCGCCGGAGGCCATGGCCCAGGCCGTGGCCGACCTTCTGAACGATCCCGCCCGGAGCGCCGCCATGGGCCGCCGGGGCCGCGCCTGGGTGGAGGGCAACGCCAGCCGCAGCGCCGTCCTGGCGCGCTACGCCGCGCTGCTGCTGGGAGACGACGCCGCATGACGAAGCCCGCCCTGGTCTTTTCCTGGGAGATGTTCGGCCCCTACCACATGGACCGGCTGGAGGCGGTCGGGCGGCGGCTCGGCCATCTCTACGACGTGGTCGGTCTGGAGATCGGGTCGAAGTCCCACACCTACGCCTGGGACTCCACCGGAGAGGGGCAGCATTTCCGCAAGATCACGCTGTTCCCCGGACGCTCCAAGGCGGACATCCCGTCCTTCCAGGTCTACCGCGCCCTGCTGCGCGAATGCCGCAAGGCGGGGGCCAGCCACGTCTTCCTGTGCCATTACGAGGAGCCGGACGTCTTCGCCCTGGCGGTGACGATGCGGCTGATGGGCCGGCGCGTCGTCAACATGAACGCCTCGAAGTTCGACGACAAGCCGCGCGTCCTCTGGCGCGAGGCGCTGAAGTCCCTGCTCTACAAGCCCTATCAGGCGGCGATCGGGGGCAGCCACCGCACCGTCGACTACTACCGCTTCCTGGGACTGCCCAAGGACCGGCTGTTCATCGGCTACGACACCCTGTCGCTGGAGCGGGTGCGCCGGCTGTCCGGCATGACCCCGGCCCCCGACGGCGTGCCCTTCGCCGAGCGGCACTTCACGATCATCGCCCGCTTCGTGCCGAAGAAGAACCTGTTCCGCGCGGTCGAGGCCTACGATCTCTACCGCCGGCTGGCCGGGGACGCGGCGCGGCCCCTGCACCTCTGCGGCTCCGGCCCGCTGGAGGCCGAGCTGCGGGCGGAGGTCGCCCGGCGCGGGCTGGAGGGGCACATCCTGTTCCGCGGCTTCCTTCAGGAGAAGGGGATCGCCGAGACGCTGGGCTCCACCCTGTGCCTGCTGCTGCCCTCGCTGGAGGAGCAGTTCGGGCTGGTGGTGAACGAGGCGCTGGCCATGGGCGTGCCGACGATCCTGTCCGACCAGTGCGGCGCCCGCGACGTACTGATCCGCAGCGGCCTGAACGGCCACATCGTCGAGCCCGACAACCCGGAGGGTTTGGCCCGCCACATGCTGTCCGTCGCGTCGGACGAGGCGGAATGGCGGCGCCTCAGCCTCAACGGACGTCCCTTCCAGGCGCTGGCCGACGCCGGCTATTTCGCGGAGGCCGTGGAGAAGGCCCTGCACAGCCTGGGCGCCCGCAAGGATGCCGACCAGGGCGCCGCCCAAAGCACCGATGAAAGCGCCCGCAAGGGCACCCGTGAAAGCGAAGCGTGATGACCGACCGCCGCAACACCCCCCACATCGTCGTCTCGGGCCGCCTTCCCCCGCCCATGGACGGGATGAGTCGGGTCACCGCCCTGGTGCTGGACCGCCTGCGCAACCGCGGCCCGGTGGAGGCCACGGTGGAGGTCGCGGACCTTTCGCCGGGCTGGAACGGCGGCGGCCTGCGCTACCACGCGGCCAAGGCCATGCGCGTCCTGCTGGCGGGCTTGCGACTGGCGGCCGGGGCGACGATCCCCGGACGGCGTTTCTACATGCCCGTCGATTCGGGGCTGGGGATCTTCTACACGGCGGCGCTGGCCGGAACGGCGCGGCTGTTCGGCTATGAACGGACGCTGCACCACCATTCCTTCGCCACCATCTCCAAGCCGACCTGGCGGATGAGCCTGCTGACCCGGCTGGCCGGCACGGACTGCATGCATGTGCTGCTCTGCCCGGCCATGCAGGCGCGCTTCCAGGCGCTCTACCCGGCGGCGAAAACGGCGATGAGCGTGTCCAACGCCATCTTCACCCCGCCGGTGCCGCGCCCGCGCCACGGCAAGTCCGGCCCGCTGCGCATCGGCCACCTGTCCAATCTGTGCGCCGACAAGGGGCTGGACACGCTGTTCACCCTGCTGCGCGCCCTGCGGTCGGAGGGGGTGGACGTCAAGCTGGTGCTGGCCGGGCCGGGCTTGGGCCGCATGGACAACGCGCTGGTCGCGGCGGGGCTGGTGGCCTTCGACGGCGACGTGGAATATCGCGGCCCGGTGGACGACGACGCCAAGGCGGCCTTCTACCGTGACATCGACGTCTTCGTCTTCCCCACCCGCTACCGCAACGAGGCGCAGCCGCTGGTGCTGTTCGAGGCGATGGCGGCGGGCGTGCCGGTGCTGGCCTACGACCGCGGCTGCATCGGCAGCGACATCCCCCGCCCCGGCCTCGTTCCGCAGGACCGGGACTTCATCCAGGCGGTGCTGCCGGCGCTGCGCCTGTGGGCCAAGGACCGCGACGCGCTGGCGCTGGCCTCAGAGCAGGCCCACGCCCGCGCCCGCGCCGCCCATGAGGCCGGGCACAGCGGCATGGACGCGCTGCTCGACCGCATCGCCGGACCGCTGCCCGAAGCCGCCGGGCCAGCCGTCCGGCCAAAACGCGCCATGGGCTGAGCGCGCCAGGGTCTGACCGCCCTCACACCCAGCGCGCCGCCCTCACCCCCACACGGGACAGAAACACCGCCAGCCCGGCCAGCGCGCGGGCGGTCCAGGGCGGCGCCGGGTCGAGGCGGGCGGCGTCGCGGGCGTGAAGGCGCTCGTCAAGGCGGCAGGCCTCCAGCAGGTTCAGCAGGTCGGGATCGGGGGCGAGCCGCCGCGCCAGGGCGATCTGCCGGGTGTAATGCCCATCCACCCAGGCCTCCACCCCGGCGACCACCGCGTAGAAATAGGGCGGGCCGAGCCAGGCCGGCAGCCCGCCCATCACCCGGCCCGACCAGCGCCAGAAGGCCGGAAGCGCGCTGCGCTTGTCCGGCGGCAGAACCGCCTCGAACAGCCGCAGGTGCCGCCGCTCGACCCTTCGGTGGGACGCGGCGAAGCGCAGGACCTTCGGGTCGCTGGTGGCGCCGGCGACGCCGTCGTAAAGGGCGACCGCCACGGTCTCGCCGACATGGCTGGCGCGCAGCTCGCGCCGGATGCGCGGCGGCAGGACGGACAGGTCGAGTTGCGGCGGCGCCAGCCCGATGGTGGCGGACGGCGGGGCCTCCGGCGAGGGGGCGGGCGACGGACTGAGCGCGTCCACGGGCTCAGCGCGCCCCTTCCGGACCGATGCGCGACCAGGGAATCTCCTGGAAGCCGATCTTCAGGGCGGGGGAGTTTGGGCGCAGGCGGTAGTCGTCCTTCGACGGGTTCATGAAATAGGGGTCCGGCTGATTGCCTCCTTGAACGGAGCGCGCCTGCGTGCGTTCCACGGGCGCCCCCGGCGCGCGCAGGCCGCGGCCCGGCCGGTCGAAGATGTTGTTCTCCAGCCTGTACTCCCCGCCGGTCAGCGCCGTCACCAGCTGCTCCACCGGAACGCGGGCGTGGATGATGTTGCGGCTGGCCTCGTTGTCGCGCAGGAAGCCCGCCGTCCCCGCCTTCGGCACCCATTCGAAGCGCAGGAAGCGGTCGCGCTCGTCGGTCAGCACGGCGATGTTGTTCTCCACCCGGTTGCCGTCGCCGCCATGGATGAACACCGACGCCCAGCCGGTGTCCTCAAGGAAGTTGCCCTCGACCCGCACGCCGTTGGTCAGGTCGTCCAGATAGACGCCGAACCCCTTATAGCGGGTCATCCAGCGCCCCGCCGCGTCGGTGGCGATCCCGCCGGTCCCCCGGATGTCGTTGAAGCGGATGACCAGCTTGGTGTCGATGTCGCTGCGCCCCAGCGTCTCGATGGCGCCGAGGTCGGCGGTCTCCCGCCCGATGTCGCGGATGCGGTTGTACTCGATCACGTTGTCGGTGTTCTTCGTCTCCGGGTTCCAGTTCTTCATGGAGATGCCGTAGCGCGCGGCGTGCCGGATGTCGTTGTGGGCGATCTGCGTGCGGGTCACCCCGGCGCTCATGATGCCGCCGCCGTAGAAGTTCACCTCACCGACATGGCGGATGGTGTTGGCGACGATCCGGTTGCCGGCGCTGCCGGGGGTGAGCTCGATCCCGCTGCGCCCCAGATGATCCAGCCGGTTGCCGCGCACCTCGCTGTCCGCGACGCCGACCAGTAGCACGCCGGTTCCGACGGCGGTGAAGCGGTTGTCGAGGACGCGGTGCCCCGAGCCGCCGGCCAGCCGCACCGCCGCCCCGTTGTAGGGCACGTCGGCGAAGGACAGCCCGTCGAGGGTGATGGAATCCGCCTTCTCCGCCTGGATCAGCGGGGCGGTGCGGGCCACCACCGCCTCGCCGTCGCGGGCGAAGGCCGCCGGGTCGTGGGGGCGGAGAAGCAGGCGCCGGTCCTTGGCGCTCCAGGCGAACTGGCCGGGGAATTTCAGGAAATCGGGATGGCCGAGCAGGCGGAAGGTGCTGCCGTCGCGAAACGGGTACCAGCCGTCGCGGTCGAGCACCAGCGTGCCGTTGCGGTCGATGCGCTCGATGCCGCGGATGTCGTCGGCCTGCCGCTCGCGGTCGAGCGCCTGGACGCGCACGCCGGGGACCGCCCAGGCCGCCTGGACGGTGCCGGGCGGAAAGCGGAACTGCCGCTTGTCGCCGCCGCCCTTGGTCTGCTGGGCGACGAACCAGCCGCTGCGGATCGGGTCCTGCGGGTCGAAGGCGCCGCTCTGCGCGGCGCGAAGCCGCACGCCGCCGGCGCTGACGTCCAGCCCCGGCTCGCGCGCCAGCGGGGCGGAGACGACGCCGTCCCGCTCCGCCTTGAATCCCGTCACCACTTCGCCGCCCGACAGGACCGGGGTCTCGCCGGGAAAGGCGGCGATGCGCAGCCCGGAATCCTCCGGACCCAGCGTCACCGTGTCGGTCAGCCGGTGGGTGCCGCCGCGCAGCAGGATCAGGTGCAGGCCGCGCTTGCGCGCCTCCTCCACCGCGCGGGCCAGCGTGGCGACCGGGCCGTCCCGCCCGTCCGGGGTGGGGGCGGCGACCCGCCCGGACCAGCGGTCGTCGCCCTGGGGGGAGACGTGGATCGCCGGCTCCGCCGCGAAGGACGGGGTGGGACCAGCCAGCAGCAGGACCAGCCACAACAGCCCGCCCGCGAAGAGTCCAGGAATCCGGCGCGTCATATCACCTCCGTTCCGCACCCCAGCGAAACTGGCGGCGGGGGGCGGATGAAGCAAAAGCGCGGACGGGGTGCCTCGAAGGTGCCGCGCGGATAGCCCTGACCGAACGGCCCTCGCCGTCTGCGCTCCCGGACGGGGGGACCCGAGCGGGGCCGGCGGTGTTGCTTTCCGGAGTGCCGCCTTCGCTCCCGGGGGCCGGCACGACGACACCGCCCCACCGGCCGTCACACCACCGGCCGTGGCCGGCGGTGACGCGCGTTCACGAGGTAAGGCGGAGTCCGGCATGATCGAAACGGCGTTGATCGCGCAGGTGCTGGTGGTGGCCCTGGTCGCCGTGGTGTTCCTCAGCACCGGCACCGCGTCGATGTTCCACCCGCTGACCTACTATCTGATCTTCCACACGCTGGTCTTCGTGATCCGACCGCTGCTGGTCCACGGCTTCGGCATCGACAACGCCTGGCTGTTCATGGGCTACTGGCCGAGTGCGGCGGAGTTCGTGAAGTCGCTGACGGTCAGTTCGGTCGCGCTCGTCGCCTTCTCCGTCGCCTGCGGCTGGGCCGGGCGGGTCAAGCCGGACCTCAGCCGGGCGCCCACCTTCACCTTCGACCGGCTGGACATCACCGCCTTTGCCCTGACCGTGGCGGCGCTGGGTCCGCTGGCCATCTATTCGGCGATCCTGCGCCAGGACGGCGCCGACTTCACCGGCACCGGCGACGTGCAGATGGAGCGCGACCCGCTGACCGGCCAGCCGGTCTACGTCAACACCACCGGCTACATCGCCGAGGCCCATTCGATGGGCCTGCCGCTGACGCTGGGCATCATCTGGGTCAGCCGCTTCCACCCGCTGTCCTTCATCCCCTTCATCGCCTTCGTCAGCTACCGCGCCTATCTGGGCTGGGGGCGCTGGGCGATCATCATGGGCGTGCTGGGCATGGTGCTGCTGATCCTCTACCACACGCGCACCAAGTGGTTCCGCTGGTGGCAGCTCGCCTGCGGCCTGCCGGTGCTGCTGCTGTTCCACACGCTGGGCAACAACCGCGACTTCCTGCGCGGCGTGCTGGCCGGCACCGAGAATCCGGGCAAGCTGTTCAGCATCTTCCAGGGCGGCGAGGGCTCCTTCGTCGAGAGCGTGTCGAACCAGGACATCGCCAACTTCGACTTCCTCGCCTTCATCCTGTGGGCGGTGCCGCAGCAGTCGGGGACCTACACCTGGTTCACCCAGTATCTCCAGCTCTTCACCGAGCCGATCCCGCGCATGCTGTGGCCGGACAAGCCCATCGGCGCGCCGGTCAAATGGGTGTCGCTGCACGATTTCGGCAACTTCTCCAACCTGACCACCTCGCTGGCCGGCGACGGCTGGATGAGCGCGGGGTGGATCGGCGTGATCGTCACCATGGTGGTGGTCGGCCTGATCCTGGGCCGGTTGCACCGCTGGTTCTGGGAGTCGGGCTTCACCAACCGCTACGCGGTGCTGTTCTATTGCGCCTTCATCCCGCTGTCGCTGCAATGGTACCGCGACGGCAACATCACCATCGTCAAGTTCGGCTTCTTCTCGCTGCTGCCCATCCTGCTGTGGATCGGCGCGACCAAGGCGCTGCGCCTGTGGATCGGCGACTCCGCCGGATCGCCGCTCGCGCAGAGCCGCATGTCCGTCTTCCACAAGCCCGCCTTCCGCCTGCCCGGCGTCCGGTTCCCCGCGGACCGGGCGTGAGGCGACCGGTGAAGGGCGGGTTAAACAGGATCGTTCTGCGCGGGCTGGCCCTCGCCGCGGCTCTGGTCCTGCCGCTGGCCTTCGTGCTGGACCCGCCCGACGGCGACCTGACGGAGTTGGGCGGCTACGCGGAGAATCGCTTCGGCCCCAGGACGCCCCAGGCGATCTTCGTGCCGCCGCTGGCCGAGGCGGCGCGGCCCGGCGCCGATTACGACGCGCTGGTGTTCGGCGACGGCTTCTCCCGGCCGGAGGCGGAGGAGCGCCACGGCCGCTACGGCCGTTACTGGACCGACCATCTGCGCAACCTGACCGGCCTGACCGTCGGCGTGCGGGCCGCGGGCGCCGCGCCGCTGGCCGCCTATCTGGCCTCCCCCGACTTCCGGGAGCGCCCGCCGCGCGTGGTGATCCTGCAGTTATCGGAGCGCGACCTGGGGGAATCCGTCGGCGGGCTGGACCTGTCCACCGTCACCACCCCCCGCCCCCACGGGGTGACGACGCCGCGCCCCCTCGCCGTCCAGCCCCTGCACCGCCAGCCGCTGACCCTGGAGCGCGCCCGCGCCCAGGCCTGGAACCCGCCGCCCATCGGCCACGCGCTCGACCTGCTGGTCAAGGCGCTGCCACGCGCGCTGCTGAACGTGGCCGGCGGCCCGGTCGAGGAGCGGTCCCTGGCCTATGCGGGCCTGTTCAGCTCCGCCGCCGCGACGACCAGCCTCTTCCGCGCGGAGGATTTCCAGCCCTGGCGCACCGACCGCCGCCTGCTGGAGGAGCGCCGCGCCGGGCTGCACGCGATCCAGGACGCGGTGGAGGCCAACGGGGTGACGCGCTTCCTGCTGCTGATCGCCCCGGACAAGGGCACGGTCTATGCCGATTTCCTGCTCGATCCGCCGCCCCAGCGGTCCGCGGTGGACGAGGTCATGGCCGCCGATCCGACGCTCCAGGCGGTGCCGCTGGCCTCCGGCCTGACGGCGCTGGCCGCCGGCGGGGTGCGCGACCTCTACGCGCCCAACGGCAGCCGCTGGGGGCTGGAAGGGCAGCTCTACGCGGCGCGGACGGTCGCCCGCACGCTGGGGCGGCTGGGCGTGCTGTCCGGCGCCGATCCCTCGCCCGACGTCGCCATCCTGCCCTGCCGGCCGGGTCAGGGCGATTGCACCCCCACGCGCACCCAAACCGACTGATGGACAGGACCAGGAGGAACCGCCAAGCCATGGCTCACGACACGTTTCCCGCGGACAATGTTTCGGCGGGCATCGCCCACGGCGTCGTGGCGATCGTCGTCACTCACAATCGCCTGCCGCTTCTGGCCACCTGCGTCGCGGCGATCCTCGGGCAGCACCCGCGGCCGGAGCGGCTGGTCGTGGTGGACAGCGGCTCCAGCGACGGCACGCCGGAATGGCTGGCCGCGCAGGCGGAGGAGCGGGACGACGCGCTGGTCGTGGTGCGGCAGGCCAATTGCGGCTCCGCCGGCGCCTACCACACCGCTTTCGAGACCGCGCTCGGCCTCGGCGCCCGCTGGATCTGGAGCACCGACGACGATGGCATCCCGCAGCCCGGCGCGCTGGCCGAGTTGCTGGTCCAAGCGCGGCACCACGGCCTGTCCATGGTCGGCCCTCTGGTGCTGGCGGCGGAGGACCGTTCCACCCTGGCCTTCCCCATGCAGGGCACCCGCGACCCGGACAGCCTGATGGCGCGGGCGGTGGACGGCTTGGCGCCGGGCACCATCGCCCTGTTCAACGGCACGCTGATCGGGCGGGCGGTGTTCGAGCGGATCGGCAACGTGAAGCGTGAGATGTTCATCTGGGGCGACGAGTACGAGTTCACCCTGCGCGCCCGCCGCGCCGGGCTGAAGGTCGGCACGGCGGTGAAGGCGCTCCACATCCACCCCGGCATGTCGCGGACGGAGCACAAGGTGCTGGGTGGCCGGCTGGGCACGGTGGAGACGATGCGCGCCGACCGGGCGCCGCATTTCTTCCGCAACATGGGCTACATCCACGCCAACTACGAGAAGGCCGGGGTGATCCCGCGCATGATCGCCAAATACACCGCCCATTATCTGGTGAACCGGGACTTCCGCGGCCTGCGGGTCTTCCTGGACAGCTACCTGTCCGGCCTGCGCGACGAGTATCCGGAGGAGTTGAAACGCCCGCCAGTCCGGCTGCCCCTGCCCGAGCGGCCGCGCGCCGCGCCGTCCTCCTCCAGCGAGGTCGCCTGATGCCCAGCGTCAGCGCCGTCATCGCCACCTTCAACCGCGCGCCGGAACTGCGCACCGCGCTGTCCCGCCTGCTCGCCCAGACGCACCCCGTCGCGGAGATCCTGGTGGTGGACGACGGGTCCACGGACGGCACCGACGTCATGGTGCGGGGGGAGTTCCCCACCGTCCGCTACGTCCGGCTGCCGCACAACGCCGGGCTGATCTACGCCCGCAACTTCGGCTTCGTGAACACGGCGGGCGACTATGTGCTGTCGGTGGACGACGATTCCTGGTTCGCCGAGCCGAACGGCCTCGCCCGTGCGGTGGCCTACATGGAAACGCACGCGGACGTGGCGGCGGTGGCCTGCAACATCGAGACACGCGACGGGCTGGTCTATTTCCCGCCGCAGGCCGATCCCTTCGACGCGCCCTGGTATGTCGGCTGCGGCCATCTGCTGCGCCGCAGCGCGGTCGCCGCCGTCGGCCTCTACATGCCGGAGCTGTACCGCCAGGGGGAGGAAAAGGACCGCTGCCTGCGGCTGATCGGCGCCGGCCACCGGGTGGTCGCCCTGCCCGGAATCATGGTCTACCACGACAAGAGCGAGAAGGGCCGCAAGCCGGGGCTGGAGCGTTTCTACAACCATCGCAACGACCTGATCCGCGAGGTGGCCCGCTGCCCCGCCGGCCTGCTGCCCTGGCGCTTCGCGCGGAGCTGGATCGGCAACAGCTGGAAGAACCTGCGCCACGGCCCGCGGCTGACCGACTTGAAGGTTCTGCTGGCCCTGCCGCAGATCCTCCGCATCGGCCTGAAGCACCGCGCCCCCGTCAGCGAGGACGCCTACCGCCGCTGGCTGCACCTGTCCAAAACGGCCGCACCGTTGTCCACAACGGTCCTTTCATCCCCTCCCCCGCCCAGCGGGGGAGGGTCAGGGAGGGGGCCGGCCGGCATCCACCGCACCTTCCCCTGAAGCCCTCCCCTAAGCCGACGTCCGCGCCAGATGGTGCCCGATCGCCGTGCGCAGCTTGTTCAGGCGGCGCGGCAGCTTGCGGAGCTGGCGCAGCACGGCGGGCTGCGGCGGGTTGATCGGCTCGCTCAGCAGGTCGGGGGCCATGCGGCGGATCAGCTCCGCCTGATGCTGGCTGGAGCGCCGGACGTCCACCGGCATGGCGAGCGCAATCGCCAGGAAGTCCGCGCAGTTGCCAACCTGGAAGAGCTGTCGCCCGGTCAGGTCCACCCCCTGGTCGATGGCCGACAGCCAGCCGGCCACCCGCTGCTCCAGATAGAAGCGGTCGCGCAGGTCCATCGTACCACCCGGCAACACGTCCGGCGTCTTGACCACCCAGGCCAGCCACTCGCGCAGCGCCTCGCAATGGGACGGTGGGTTGTAGAGCTTGCCGCGGAAGGCGTCGAAGATCCGGGCGGCGGTATCCTCGCCGTCGGCGGCGAGCCCCGGCGGGATCTGGCCCCAGTAGAAGCAGCGCGCCACCTCGAAAACACCGCCGTGCAGGACCACCGCGCCCTCCGGCACACCGTCCCAGGCGCCGTTGGCGTAGAACTCGCCGTCCATCGCCGCGGTGTGCCCGCCGGTGTGGGCGGCGTAGTCGCGCTGGCGCTGGGCGTCCAGCGGCGGGCAGGGGATCAGGTGATGCTCCACCCCGGCCAGCCGGGCCAGCTTCGGCGGCAGCTTGCGGTCGCCCGGCGTCAGGTCGCGGTGGTCGAAGGTGAAGGTGGCGAAGGGCACCTCGGCCTTCTGCGCCGCCGCCAGCAGCAGCCGGGTGTCATAGCCGGCGGTGAGCTGGAGCATCAGCGGGCGGTTGCCGCCCTCCGGCCCCGCCAGGGTCCGGTGCAGGTTGCGGATGGCGGTGACCAGGATCGATTCCATCCGCTCATAGGCGAGCGAATCGGAAAAGCCCGGCGGAACCGCGGGAAAGGGCCGGCGGAAGGTCAGAAAGCCCGGATCGTCCATCGGGCGGGCGGGGTCGAGCACTTGGGTCGGCAGCAGCCGGCGCACCCCCGTCAATCCGGAGCCGGGCAGCGGGTACCAGTCCAACCCGGCCTCGTGCGCCAGCGGGCGGCGGAAGCTCGCCTCCTCGCCCAGCAGTTCGGCCATCACCCCGGCACTGGAGGTGAGGGTCAGGGCGCCGTCCACCATCCCGTAGAAGCAGCCGAGCGTCCCGCCGGTGTCCAAGTGGACCGCCCGGTTGTTGAGCAGCAGCCAGCGTCCCGTCCAGGAGCGGCACAGTTCCGCGATGTCGCCGGCGCGCGACGCGGCCAGCGCCTCCACCGGGTCGGGGCGCGCCGGGTCGGTCTGCACGGGCAGCCCCAGCAGATGCCAGACCGTCTTGTCGGCGCCCAGCACGCGCCGGACCGGCAGGTCGGGACAATGGGACAGGACGAGCCCGCCGATGTCACGGCTCACCCAATCCGGACGGAGCGCGTGGGTGTTTTTGGACACGATGAATTGCCGCCGGTGCAGCATGCCGACTTCCCCCGGACCTTTCGCGAATGTCAGGGGGTAAACACGCCGCACGGCAAGGGAGGCAGGGCCCTACCCCTTTTCACCCTCCTTTGCGCCACCCTTCTTGCCTCTGCCCATCCGAACGGAGAATATTTCCCACGCTTGGGTGGCAGCGCGTGATTGACTCCGGGGGTCGGTACCTCTATACAGCGGGGCTCATTTTTTGCCCTGAGATCGAGGAGTATGGTGCCGTGAAACGCACGTTCCAGCCCAGCAAAATCGTGCGCAAGCGCCGGCATGGCTTCCGCGCCCGCATGGCGACCGTCGGTGGCCGCAAGGTGATTGCCCGCCGTCGCGCCAAGGGCCGCAGTGTCCTGAGCGCCTGATACGCATGGCGGCGCCGGACCCCAGGGTCGGGCGCCTGAAGCGGCGGCCGGAGTTTCTGGCCGTGGCCGGTACACGGCGCAAGCATGTGGCTCCCGGCCTTATCCTGCAGGTGCGCCGACACGACGAACGGCAGCGGCCCGCCCCTGGCGAGCCGCCGATTCGTCTTGGCCTGACGGCGAGCCGCAAAGTGGGGAACGCGGTCGTGCGCAATCGCGCACGCCGCCGCCTTCGCGAAGCGGCCCGCCAAATTCTGACCGCCCACGCGGCCCCCGGTCACGATTTCGTGCTGGTGGCACGCGCCGCGACGGCCGAAAGGCCGTGGACGGAGCTGGTGGGCGATCTGATCGCGGCGCTGAAACGCCTCGGTCTGTGGCGCGACGTCTCCAAGAGCGAGGCGCCAAAGAACGAGGTGAATGGCGGGCCAAACGCCGTCACTTCCAACGGCGGGACCGGCAACGGTTCCGGCGGCGGGGAGGTCGGCGCGTGAGCCCGCTCGCCTATTTTCTGCGCGCGCTCGTGGTCGGTTATCAGTGGACCCTGTCGCCCTTCATCGGGTGGCACTGCCGATTTCAGCCGACCTGTTCAAACTATGCGCTGGATGCGCTATCTAAGCACGGAGCAATCCGGGGCAGTTGGCTGACCGTCCGGAGGCTTCTGCGCTGCCATCCCTGGGGCGGGTGGGGATATGATCCCGTGCCCGAGCCGGGGCGGTCCACCCGCTGTTCGCACGGGCCGGACGAAGCGGCGCATCGATGCAGCAATTCGCATGCCGGCCTGAAAACCGGCGTTCGGCCCCCTTCTTAACAGAAGGCCCACGGCAACCGGGATGCCATGACCGATCAACGCAACCTCATCCTCGCGATCGCTCTGTCGATCGCCATCCTCCTGGGATTCCAGTATTTCTACGATGGACCCCGGGTGAAGCAGCAGCAGGCTGCGCAGCAGGCCGCCCAGACGGAGCAGTCGGTCGCCCCCGGCGCCGCGCCCGCTCCGGGCGCCGCTCCCGGTTCGGTGCCCGGCACGGCGGCTCCCGCCACGGTTCGCGACCGCGCCGGCCTGCTCGCCGAGCAGATGGCCGCCGGAACGCGCGTCAAGATCAACACGCCGTCGCTGCACGGATCGGTCAATCTGGTTGGGGGCCGTATCGACGACCTGACGCTGGCCGACTACCGCGTCACCCCCGATCCCAAGAGCCCGGAAATCGTCCTGCTGGCCCCCGCCGGCACGCCCGAGGCCTACTACGCCGAGTTCGGCTGGGTTCCGGAGGACAAGTCGCAGCCGGTTCCCGGCGCCGACACCCGCTGGACCGCCGCCGGCACCGCGCTGACGCCGGACCAGCCGCTGGTCCTGACCTGGGACAACGGCAACGGGCTGGTGTTCGAGCGCACCATCGCGGTCGATCCGAACTTCATGTTCACGATCACCCAGAAGGTGCGCAACACCGGCTCCGCCCCGGTCAGCCTGCTGCCCTACAGCCTGGTCAGCCGCGCCGGCACGCCGCACACCGACGGCTACTACATCCTGCATGAGGGCCCGCTCGGCGTCTTCGACGGCAAGCTGAACGAGCACAAGTACGACGATCTGCGCAAGGCCGGCACCATCTCCGCCCAGTCGACCGGCGGCTGGATCGGCATCACCGACAAGTACTGGCTGGTCTCGCTGGTCCCCGACCAGAAGGCTCCGATCACCGCCCGCTTCGTCCACTCCGCCCCCGGCGCCGCCGACCGCTATCAGGTCGACACGCTCGGCAAGGCCGTGGAGGTCGCCCCCGGCGCCACCATCGAGCTGACCGACCGCCTGTTCGCCGGCGCCAAGCAGGTCCGCCTGCTGGACGACTATTCGGACAAGCTGGGCATCGCCAACTTCGACTTGGCGATCGACTTCGGCTGGTTCTACTTCCTGACCAAGCCGTTCTTCTACGGGCTTGACCTGCTGGGCCGCCTGTTCGGCAACTTCGGCGTCGCCATCCTGGTCTTCACCGTGATCGTCAAGGCGGCCTTCTTCCCGCTGGCCAACAAGTCGTATCACGCGATGGCCAAGATGAAGAAGCTGCAGCCCAAGATGATGGAGCTGCGCGACCGCTTCGGCGACGACAAGGTCCGCCTGAACCAGGAGATGATGGCGCTCTACAAGCGCGAGAAGGTCTCGCCGGTGTCGGGCTGCCTGCCGATCCTGATCCAGATCCCGGTCTTCTTCGCGCTGTACAAGGTGCTGTTCGTGACCATCGAAATGCGGCACGCGCCGTTCTTCGGCTGGATCCACGACCTGTCCGCGCCCGATCCGACCACCATCTTCAACCTGTTCGGTCTGATCCCGTGGCAGCCGCCGCACATCCTGATGCTGGGCCTGTGGCCGATCATCATGGGCATCACCATGTACTTCCAGCAGAAGCTGAACCCGGCACCGCCCGATCCGGTGCAGCAGAAGGTGTTCCAGTTCCTGCCGATCATCTTCACCTTCATGCTCGCCAGCTTCCCGGCTGGTCTGGTGATCTACTGGGCCTGGAACAACACCCTGTCCATCGCCCAGCAGTGGATCATCATGCGGCAGGACGGTGTGAAGGTGACCTGAGGGTCCTTCCCATCTGATACCCGGCTTCCCTGACTTCCCTGTTTGATTTCAGGGCATCGACCGCCGGCAAGCGCCTCCCTTGACGGGCGTTTGCCGGCGGTTATGTTTTGGGCCGGTCACGATCATTCGTACCCCGTGTCTTTCGAAAGCGCCGTCCATGACCTCTTCCAGCAACTCCCCGATCTCCGGTTTCGACGAGGAGGCCCTGGAAGCGGGGCGGCTTCTGTTCGCCAAGGAATGCGATTTCATCTGGGGCGCCCAGACGGCGGAGCAGCTGCCGGAGGCCGACCTGCCGGAGGTCGCCTTCGCCGGGCGCTCCAACGTCGGCAAGTCCAGCCTCGTCAACGCGCTGACCGGGCGCAAGACGCTGGCCCGCACCTCCAACACGCCGGGCCGCACCCAGCAGCTCAACTTCTTCAACCTCGGCAACCGGCTGAAGCTCGTGGACATGCCCGGTTACGGCTACGCCAAGGAGTCGAAGGAGAAGATCGAGCTGTGGAACGACATGGTCCGCCGCTTCCTGCGCGGCCGCGTCACGCTGCGCCGGGCGCTGGTGCTGGTCGATTCGCGTCACGGGCTGAAGCCCAACGACGAAGAGATCATGACGATGCTCGATCAGGCGGCGGTGCCCTACGTCGTCGTCCTGACCAAGTCGGACAAGGTGCGGTCGCAGGAGCTGGCCGAGGTGAGCAAGCGCACCGTTGCGGCCCTGAAGAAGCACCCCGCCGCCTTCCCGGAGATCCACGCCACCAGCTCCGAGAAGGGCCAGGGCATCGCGGAGCTGCGGGCCAGCCTCGCCCAGCTCGCCAACCTGGGATGACCCGATGCCCTTCGAGCTGACGCCGGCCCTGCTGTTCCTCATCCAGGCCATCCTGCTGATCGCCGGCCCGTTCCTGCTGTGGCGGTTGTCCGGCCTGAAGCATGTGGCCCCGATGGTGGTCATCCAGATCCTGTTCGGGATCGCGCTCGGTCCGTCGGTTCTCGGGCAGGCCGCCCCGGAGCTTTGGCAACCGCTGTTCGCCAAGGGATCGCTGGCGCCGCTTTCCGGGCTGGCTCTGCTCGCCGTGGTCTTCTTCGCCTTCCTGACCGGGCTGCATCTCGATCTGGAGGAGTTCAAGGGACGCGGGCGCGCCTTCGTCGGGATCAGCCTGTCGAGCATGCTGGTGCCGACTCTGCTCGGCGGGGCGCTCGGCTGGTGGATCGTCAGCGCCTTTCCCGAGATGGCCGGGCCGAAGGCCGACCCGCTGCTGTTCGCCGCGGGGTTCGGCATCTGCGTCGGGGTGACCGCCCTGCCGGTGCTGGGCGCCATCCTGCGCGAAATGGGGCTGATCGGCGAGCGGGTCGGGAGGCTGGCGCTGGGCTACGCGGCGGTCAACGACGCGCTGCTGTGGATTCTCATCACCGCCGTGCTGGCCCTGGCGGCGGGGGGAAGCGGCGGCTTCGCCGGGGTGGCGCAGATCGCCGTGCTGGGCTTCGCCTATCTCGCCGCGACGGAGCTGTTCGCCCGCCCCTTGCTGACCCGGCTGATGAACCGCATCGCCCCGGACGGCGACGTCGGCGACATGGTGGTGGTGGTCACCTGCGCCGCCCTTCTCGGCTCCGCCGCGGTGACGGAGCTGATCGGGCTGCATTACATCCTGGGCGCCTTCGTCGCCGGCACGGTCATGCCGCGGCGGCTGGCGGCGGCCATCCTGGACCGGCTGGAGCATTTCGCCACGCTGATCCTGCTGCCCTTCTTCTTCACCCTGACCGGCCTGAAGGTCAATCTCGACCTCGCCGCCTCGGCGCAATGGTGGGTCTTCGCGCTGGCGACGGTGGCGACCATCGCCGGCAAGGTCCTGGGCACCGCCCTGCCCGCCTGGCTGTCAGGCGAGAGCGCCGCCGATTCCTGGCGGCTCGGCACGCTGATGTCCTGCAAGGGGCTGATGGAGGTGATCGTCCTGACCATCCTGCTGGAAGCCGGGGTGCTGTCGGAGGCCTGCTTCTCCGCCATGGTGCTGATGGCGGTGGTGGTCACCGCGCTGACCCAGCCGATGACGTTGCTGGCCGGACGGATCGCCGGCCGCCGGGCGGGCCACGCCGGCGCGTCCTGACCTCTCAGCCGGGCTTGCGCACGTTCCCGGTCACCACCGGATCGGCGCCCGGCCCCTCCGACCCGGCCTTTCCACCCCCGCGCGCCTGCTCCTTCAGCGCCTTGTTGGCCTCCGTCACCTCCTGGGCGTCGGGGGAGCCGTAGATCTCCTCGGCCCGCCGGGCGGTCTCCTCCATCTCGGCCTTGTGGGCCTCGGTGAACGGGTTGCGCGGCGTCGGCATGATGCGGTCGTTCATGGCACCGTCCTTTGCGGTTCATCCTACCCCGGGCGAACCGCCGGGCGCGGCAACGGTTCCCGGACGCGGCGCCCCCTGAAAAAGCCCCCTAGGCACCCCCGGCGCTTTCCGTTAAAGAGTCGGCGGAATCTCACCCGATTGGCCCACCCCGACGAACGGCTCCATCCCGTGCAGAACACGACCCGCGACGAGTGGCTCGCCAAGGCCCGCACCCTGTCCGAAGCCCTGCCCTACATGCGCCGCTACGCCGGGCGCACCTTCGTCATCAAGTACGGCGGCCACGCCATGGGTGACGACAGCCTGGCGGAGAAGTTCGCCCGCGACATCGTCCTGCTGAAGCAGGTCGGCATCAACCCCGTGGTCGTGCACGGCGGCGGCCCGCAGATCGGCCAGATGTTGCAGCGGCTGGCCATCAAGTCCAGCTTCATCGACGGCCTGCGCGTCACCGACAAGGAGACGGTCGAGGTGGTCGAGATGGTGCTGGCCGGCTCCATCAACAAGCAGATCGTCGCCGCCATCAACAACGCGGGCGGCCGCGCCGTCGGCCTGTCGGGCAAGGATGGCAGCCTGATCACCGCGCGCAAGCTGCGCCGCACCCAGCGCGACCCGGACAGCAACATCGAGAAGGTGCTGGACCTCGGCTTCGTCGGTGAGCCCTATCAGGTGAACCCGCAGATCATCACGTCGCTGGCCCAATCGGACATCATCCCGGTCATCGCCCCCATCGGCTTCGACCGCAACGGCGACACCTACAACATCAACGCCGACACCGCGGCGGGCGCCGTCGCCTCGGCGCTGGGCGCCACTCGCTTCTTCCTGCTGACCGACGTCGCCGGCGTTCTGGACAAGAACAAGGAGCTGGTGCCGCGCATGTCGCTGGACCAGGCGCGCGCCGCCATCGCCGACGGCACCGCGACCGGCGGCATGATCCCGAAGATCGAGACCTGCATCGACGCCGTCGAACAGGGCGTGGACGCCGCCGTCATCCTGGACGGCCGGGTGCCGCACGCCCTGCTGCTGGAGATCTTCACCGAGGGCGGGGCCGGCACGCTGATCGGCCGCGAGTGAGCGCATAAGCGAAGGGGACCCGCCATGTCCGACGTGCGCAAGGACCTGCTCCGCCAGATGAAGGCCATCCGCGAACGGATGGACCCGAAGCTGCTGGAGCGCGCCAAGCTGTCGGTCTTCGGCAAGGTCCCCTACGACCGCGACTCGGCGAAGGAAGCCGTCGGGCATTTCCTCGACTCCAAGGACGACGGCGGAGCCTTCCGCCGCAAGCTGGAGGACGCGCTGCGCCAGGACGGCGCACCCGTCGACCTTCCGGAAGGGGACGGCGCCGCCAAGGACGCCGATGGCCCCACCGGGCCGCCCCAGCCGCGCAAGCCGCGCCGCTTCGGCCGTCTCCTCTAAGGCGGGCCGCCATGCTCCACGTCTTCGCCTGCGACGGTGACCGGCTGCGCTGGGCCCGCGAGGCCGAGGGCGTCCGCACCCCGCTGCCCGCCGAGACCGTCTGGCTCGACCTGCAGAACCCGACTCCGGAGGAGCTGGCCCGCGCCGAGGCGCTGATGGGCATCAAGCTGCCGACTCGGGAGCAGATGGCGGAGATCGAGGAATCGAGCCGCCTGCGCCTCACCCCCGGCGCCGTGCACATGACCGCGCTCGTCCTGGTCTGGGCCGACACCGACCAGCCGCGGATCGTGCCGGTCAGCTTCGTGCTGGCCGGCGGGCGGCTCGCCACCATCCACGCCGTCGATCCGCAGCCCTTCCTGGCCTTCCGCCGCCGCGTCACCCGCAACGGCGGCGCGGAGCTGACGGCCGAGGCGGTCCTCGCCGCCCTGCTGGACGGGGTGGTGGAGCGCACCGCCGCGGTCCTGCGCCGCGTCGGGCTGGAGCTGGACACCATGGGCAGCCGCGCCTTCCGCGGGCGCGCCCTGCCGGTCAAGGGGGAGCGGCGGAACGACACCCGGACGCTGAAGCGCATCGGCCACACCGGACACCTGATCGGCAAGGCGCATGTCAGCCTGTCGACTCTCAACCGCCTGCTGACCTTCCTGGCCCGCGGCGAGGGCTGGACCCCGGCCAAGCGGACCCGGCGCTGGGCGCGCGCCGCCCTGCAGGACGTGACGGGGCTCGGCGAGTACGCCCAGTTCCTGTCGGGCAAGGTCAGCCTGCTGCTGGACACCACGCTGGGCCGCATCAACGTGGAGCAGAACGAGATCATCAAGATCGTCTCGATCCTGACGGTCACCCTGTTCCCGCCGACCCTGGTCGCCAGCATCTACGGCATGAACTTCGTGAGCATGCCGGAGAAGAACTGGACCCTCGGCTATCCGCTGGCGGTGATGCTGATGATCCTGTCGGCGACGCTGCCGATGATCTACTTCAAACGGCGGCGCTGGCTGTAAAGGACGCTCCGGCGCTCAACCGGCTTGCGAGGCCGCCCCCCGGCCCCGCGCGCCGCCCAGCTTCTCCCGTGCTTCGGAATACTCCTTCCGCACCTCAAGCCACTCCTTGAGCATCTTGCCGGCGGCGAACAGGAACAGGCCGTGCGCGGTGGTGATCTCCACGCCGACGAGATCCTCCAGCAGGGTGTCGAACAGTTCGAGCACCGCGCTCAGCAGAAGCACCGCGGACAGCGCGACCTGAAGCAGAGACGGGCAGCGTGACAGGAGTTTCATGGCATCTCCAACGGTCGGAAGGCAAAAGGCCATCTATGCCATAAGCCCGACGCGCCGGGGAGACGGGGTGTGAAAAAAGCGAAGCTTTAAACGATGGCGAGCACCAACGCCCAGCCGAGCACGACGAGGTTGACGGTCAGCGTGACCGCCATGCCCGGCGCCCGCACATAGGGGTGGATCAGGTAGCCGGCCCAGAACAGCAGGCGGCCCAGCACGAACAGCGCGGTCGCCAGCCGGGCGAAGCCGAGGTCGGGCAGCGGCATCTGCGCCACCAGCGCCGCCAGGGCGGGCACGAAGATCAGCGTCTGCTCCACCGTGTTGGTCAGCACGCGCTGGCTGACCCGGTAGAAGCGCGACTCGGCGTCGTCGATGGGATTCAGGGCGACGGAGCGGGCGCGGGCGACCAGCACCCCGCCCACCGTCAGGAACAGCACCAGCGCCGGCCACAGCGCGAGCCGCCCCCAGAAGGCCATGCGCGCGCCCGGATCGGCGATGCCGGGCGGCGGCGCGAACAGCGGCGGCAGCAGCCACAGGGCCAGCAGCGCCACGGCCACCGCGGCAATGTTGACGGTGGCCGCCAGACGCAGAAGACGGGTCTTGGAGGGACGGGTCTCCGGTGCGGCGGCCATGGAGTCTTACCCCAGGCCCTTCTGGCCCATGTCGAGGAACTTCTGGCGACGCTGGGCGCGGATCGCCGCGCCGTCCAGCCCGTCGAGATCGCCCAGCGACTCCTCGATGGCGTCGCCCAGCGCCTTGATGGTCTCCGCCGGGTCGCGGTGGGCGCCGCCGATCGGCTCGCTCACCACCCGGTCGATGACGCCGAGTTCCTTGAGGTCGTGGCTGATCAGGCGCAGCGCGACGGCGGCCTCGCCGGCCATGTCGGGGTTGCGCCACAGGATCGACGCGCAGCCCTCCGGCGAGATGACGGAGTAGATGGCGTGCTCCAGCATCAGCACCCGGTCGGCCGTCGCGATGGCGATGGCTCCGCCCGAGCCGCCCTCGCCGATCACCGCGGCCACCATGGGCACGGACAGGCGCAGGCAGCGCTCGATGCTCTTGGCGATGGCCTCGGCCTGGCCGCGCTCCTCCGCCTGGACGCCGGGGAAGGCGCCGGCGGTGTCGACCAGCGAGACGACCGGCAGCGTGAAGCGGTCGGCGAGGTCCATCAGGCGCTGAGCCTTGCGGTAGCCCTCGGGCTTGGCCATGCCGAAGTTGTGGCGCACGCGCGTTTCGGTGTCGTGGCCCTTCTCCTGCCCGATCACCACGACCGAACGGCCGCGGAAGCGGCCCAGCCCGCCGATGACCGCGCGGTCTTCGGCGAAGCCGCGGTCGCCGGCCAGCGGCGTGAAGTCGTCGATCAGCCCCTTCACATAGTCCAGACAGTGCGGACGGTTGGGGTGGCGGGCCACCTGCACCTTCTGCGCCGGGGTGAGCTTCGCGTAGGTCTGCCGGAGGAGCTTGTCGACCTTGGTCTGCAGCTTCGTCACTTCGTCGGCGATGTTGATGTCGCCGGCGTTGGTCAGGTGGCGCAGTTCCTCGATCTTGCCTTCAAGCTCGGCGATCGGCTTTTCGAATTCCAGGAAGGTTTGCATGCCGGAAGGATCACGGACCGAATAGGATAGGACGCGGACGTCGCGGACCGGCCTTGGTACCACGGTGCGCGGCGGCGATGCCACAGCTTATCGCGCGAATCGCCGGCCAAAACTGACCAGAAGCACGCCCAGGACGATCACCGCGGCCCCGCCCCACACCCAGGGGGAATAGCGCTCGCCGAACAGCAGCGTCCCGGTGCCCAGCCCGACCGAGGTCGCCACGTAGCCGATCTGGCTGAGATAGACCGGCCCGGCGACGACCTGGAGCCGGAAATACAGCACATAGGTCAGCGCCGTCACCGCGATCTGGAGCAGGGCGAGCCAGGGTGCGAGACCCAGCGCCGGCAGGTCCGCCACGGCCCCGGTTGCGAGCAGCGCCAGCAGGACCCAGCCCGCCCCGCCCAGCATGGTCCCCGCCGCCAGCGCCACCGGCTGCCCGCCCGGCGGCCAGGCCACGGTGCGGTAGACGTTGCCCGCCGCGACCGCGGCCGGCATGACGAAGGCCAGCGCCATCCAGCCCGCCAGATCGGGCGAGGGCAGGCTGCCGCGCGGCCCGACGATCATCAGCGCGCCGACGAATCCGAGCAGGATGCCCGCCACCCGCCCGCGGTCGGGCTTTTCGATCCGCACCGCCACGGCCATCAGCAGCGTCAGGATCGGCGGCAGCGTGTAGACCACCGCCGACAGCCCGGCCCCCAGCCAGGGCATCACGAAGAACAGCACCACGTTGGGCAGCGCCATGGACAGCAGCCCCGACACCGCGAAGTAGCGCAGGTACCGCCCGGTCAGGGGCCCAGCGGGAAGCATGGCTTGGCCTTTGACGCGCGCCATCCCGGCCAGGATCACCCCGGCGCCCAGCATCATGGAAAAGGCCCAGGGCAGCGGCGGCACGCCGGCCGCCTGCGCGATCTTGGTGACCGGAAAGATCACCCCGATCAACCCGCCGACCAGGAGCAGCAGCGCAAGCGATTCGGCCCCGCGCGACGCCGGCGGGACGGTGGCGGATGGAAGGGTCAATGTCAGACCCGCGGGGTCCGGGAGCTGCGACGCCAGCCGTCTTCCAGATCGTCCGGAAAAGCCGGGTCGAGGGTCTGCTCCACCGTGAAGGGGCTGTCCTCGGAAAAACGCTCCACCGGGAGATCGGTTTCGCGGGCGGCCTCACGCCGGGCAAGCTGGTAGGCCTTGGCGAACAGCGCGGGCAGCTTGGGCGTCAGGCTGGGGTTGTCCTCCAACACAAGGGCCGCGTTGTCCCGTTCCCGCTGGATGCTGTTGCGCCAGCTCCGCGACCGGCGGGCGGGTTGTTCCTGCCATTTCAGAAGATGCAAAAGAATCAGGCGCAGGCAGCTTCGCAGACGGTCGGCCTCGCTGCGGCCCATGCTCTCGATCTCCTCCGCGAGGTTTTCGGCGTCCACTTCGGACAGCTTGCCGGCGCGCAGAAGCCCGGCCTGCTCCTGCGTCCAGCCGTAGAAATCGTCTCCATACGCGGCGGCGTTGCGTCCCATGGCGGCCCCTTCGGGTGGTGTGCCGACACCAATATGGTGAACACGCCGTGGGCTTGGCAACGCCCTCACGCCCCCTGCGCGACGATGCGGTCGTAGGCCGGCAGGGTCAGGAAATCCACGAAGTCGTCGCGCTCCACGAGGTCGCGCAGCATCACCGCGGCGTCCTCGTACAGCCCCCGCTCGAAGGCGCGGTCGCCGACGCGGGTCTTCCAGGCGGCCAGCTCCTCGGCGATGGTCTCGTCCACCAGTTCCATGGTCACCGGGCGTCCGTCGTCCAGCGCGGCGCCGTGGTGGACCCACTGCCAGAGCTGGGTGCGGCTGATCTCGGCGGTGGCGGCGTCCTCCATCAGGTTGAACAGCGGCACGCAACCGATGCCGCGCAGCCACGCCTCCAGATAGCCGATGGCGACGGCCACGTTGTTGCGCAGGCCGCGCTCCGTCTTCGGCCCCTCCGGGACGGCCAGCAGGTCGGCGGCGGTCACGCTGACGTCGGCGCGCTTGCGGTCGATCTGGTTGGGCTTGCGCATGTAGGCGTCGAAGACCTCCCGCGCGACGGGAACGAGGCCGGGATGCGCCACCCAGGTGCCGTCATGGCCGTTGGACACCTCGCGCTCCTTGTCGGCGCGGACCTTGGAGAAGGCGACCTCGTTGGCCGCGGGATCGTCCTTCACCGGGATGTAGGCGGCCATGCCGCCGATGGCCGGGGCGCCGCGGCGGTGGCAGGTCTTGACCGCCAGCAGGCTGTAGGACTGCAGGAAGGGCGTCGCCATCGTCACCTCCGCCCGGTCGGGCAGGACGGCGGCGGGGTCGTTGCGGAAGGTCTTGATGAAGCTGAAGATGTAGTCCCAGCGTCCGCAGTTCAGCCCGGCGGAATGGTCGCGCAACTCGTAGAGGATCTCGTCCATCTCGAAGGCGGCCAGGATGGTCTCGACCAACACGGTCGCCTTGATCGAGCCGTGCGGGATCTTGAGATAATCCTCGGCGACCGAAAACACCTCGTTCCACAGCCGCGCCTCGAAATGGCTTTCCAGCTTCGGCAGGTAGAAGTAGGGGCCGGAGCCGTGGGCCAGCAGCTCCCGCGCGTTGTGGAAGGCGTAGAGGGCGAAGTCGAACAGCGCGCCGGACACCGGTTCGCCGTCGAATCGGACGTGCTTCTCCGCCAGATGCCAGCCGCGCGGGCGGACCTTGAGGACGGCGGTCTTGTCGTTCAGCCGGTACTTCTTCCCCGACGCGGGATCGTCGAAGGCGATGGTCCGGCGCACGGCGTCGCGCAGATTGATCTGCCCGTCGATCAGGTTGGCCCAGGACGGGCAGTTCGAATCCTCGAAATCCGCCATGAAGACCTTCGCGCCGGAATTCAGCGCGTTGATGACCATCTTGCGGTCCACCGGCCCGGTGATCTCCACCCGGCGATCGAGCAGATCGTGCGGCAGCGGCGCGATGGTCCAGTCGGCCTCGCGGATGGCGCGGGTTTCCGGCAGAAAGTCTAGCCTGTGGCCCTGGTCGATCAGCGCCCGCCGCTTGGTCCGCACGTCGAGCAGGCGCAACCGCTCCGCCCCGAACCGCCCTTCCAGCTCCGCCAGGAAGGCCAGCGCCTCCGGCGTCAGGATCGTCTCGACGCCCGGCGTGATCGGACCCAGGATCTCAAGCCCGGAGATGGTCGTGGCCATGCGGTTCCCCCTGTTCGTCGCGAGGGCGGTCCGGCGCACTCGCCGGGCAACCCCATTGGAACAAGGGCTATACCACAGCGGGAGGAGCGGCCAAAGCCGCATCGGCATTATGCGAAAGGAAAAACCCACACATACGCAACACTATTGCGTACGAACGGTTTTTCGCCGGGCCAGCGGGTGATGCTCGTGCACGACCTGTTTCAGCCGCTCCGACACCACGTGGGTGTAGATCTGGGTGGTGGCGATGTCGGCGTGGCCCAGCATCTTCTGAACCGAGCGCAGGTCCGCCCCACGGTCGAGCAGATGGGTGGCGAAGGCGTGGCGCAGCACGTGAGGGCTGACCTTCTCCGGGTCGATGTTCGACTCGATGGCCAGTTCCTTCAGAAGCTGGGCGAATCGCTGGCGCGTCAGATGCCCGTTGGTGGAGCTGCGCGACGGGAAGAGGAAGGCGATCGGCCCGTTCTCCCGCCCGGCCAGGATGAAGTGGTTCCGCCAGGGGAGATAGGCGTTCAGAGCGGCGGAGGCCGGTTCGGACAGCGGCACCATGCGCTCCTTCCCGCCCTTGCCGCGCACGATCAGCCCGCGTCCGTCGCGCAGGATGGCCGCCATCGGCAGGCCGACCAGCTCCGACACGCGCAGCCCGGTGGCGTAGAGCACCTCCAGAAGCGCGACCAGCCGCAGCCCCTCCGGCCCGCCGCGGGTCTGGGCGGAGTCGATCATGCGGGTGACCTCCTCCACCGTCAGGATCTTGGGCAGCGGGCGGCCCTGCTTGGGGCTGTCGAGCGCCGAAGCCGGGTCGTCGACGCGCCGGCCTTCCGAAACCAGGAAGCGGTAGAACTGGCGCATCGCCGACAGGCGACGGGCCAGCGTGCGCGGCGCCGGCTTCTGCCCGCCCTCCACATACTGGAAGGCGAGGTAGGCGCGCAGATCCTCCGTCACCGCCTTCTCCAGCGGCTGGCCGCGCTGGGCCAGCCAGAGGGCGAGGTCGGCGAGGTCGCGCTCGTAGGCCATGCGGGTGTTCAGCGCGGCGCCGCGCTCCGCCGTCAGCATGTCCAGAAAGGCGTCGACATGGGGCGAGGCCGCGATCGGGCGCGGTTTGCAGGGGCGCCCGCGCCGCTTCGGCTGGGCTTTCGGCAGGGGTGTTTTGGGCATGGGACTCATCCGGCCAGGGCCGCGGCGGCTTCACGGGCGATGGCGCGGGCATCGCTGTCCAGACCCACGGCGCGCAGGGCACCGACCACACGCGCCACCACCGCGGGCGGCGTGCCCGCCGGCCCGGCGTTGCCGAGCAGCAGCAGGGCGGCCAGCGCCGTCTCGCCGACACGCCGGTCGGCGGAGGCCTCGGCCAGCCGCTGCCACAGGGCGGGGTCGGCGGTGGGGGGACGGGCGTCCGCGGGCATGGGCGCCGTCTCCTCGGGGTCGGCGGTCCGGCGCCACGCTTCCTCCGGCACGGTGACGCCCATCGCCTGGAGCAGGGCCAACTGCCCGCCGCCCGGCGGCGGACCGAGCGCGATGACGGCGAGCGGCCACAGCCGCGCCACCTCCGCCGTGGGGCGGCCGCGCAAGGCGAGATCGTACCAGCGCTTGCCCGTGTCGGCCCGATCCAGCGCGAAGCAGAGCCGCGCCGCGGCGGGGGCCAGGGCGGCGGCGTCTGGAGTCGGCGACAGGGTGTCGAGCATGTCCGCCACCACCGCCCCCACCGGCCCAGCCAGCATCGGCGGGTCGAGAAGCTCCAGCGCCAGCCCGGCCAGTTCCACCCGCCGCCCGCCGCCCATGGCGGCGAGCATGGCCTGCTGCACCAGCGCGCGGGTGCGGGCCGTGCGGTCGCGGGCCGCGGCGTCCTTCAGCCGCAGAAGCTCGTCGCCCTTGGCCGGCGCGGCGCGGTAGGCCTCCGCCAGCCGCCGGGAATCGAGAAACAGGGCGACGGCGGCGCGCTCCGCCGCGGTCACGCGGGTCGCCGGGTCGGCGCCATTGTTGGACGCCACCGCGGCCAGACGGGCCGGGTCGGTAAGGGACAGCACGTCCGGCGGCAGCCCGGCCTGGAGCGCCCACAGGGCAGCCAGGGTCAGCGGGCTGGGATCCTTCAGGCTGCGCAGCCGCGGCGCCGGGCCGCCGGCCATCGCCTCGGCCACCCGCAGGAAATCGGGGTCGCCGCCCGGCTGTTCGCGCAGCATCTCGAAGGCGAGGTCGTCGCCCACCGGCGCAGCCCCGGCCTCGGTGGGCATTCCCCCGCCGATCCGCCCGGCGCGCAGGCGGCAGAACAGCTCCAGCCGCTGCCAGTAGGGGCCGGAGAAGGGCTTGGCGCGCTCCGTCGCGGCGGCGCAGTCCAGCGGGCCGGCGAGCAGTTCGGCGTCGGTCAGGGCGCGTGCGGCGGCCTCGTCGGCCGTCATCGCCTCGGGCAGCAGAGCGGCGAGGTCGGCGGCGCCGCGCGGGTCGCCCATGGCCGCCAGCGTCTCCACCCGCAGCGCGCCGAAGCGGCGCGCCGGCTCGGGTTCGCCCGGAGCGGCGGCGGGCGAGCCGCGGCTGAGCAGCAGCCGGCGCTGCAATTCCTTCACAGCGGGCGACGGGGTGAGGGTGGGCAGTTCCGGCAGCAGGGCCAGCACCTCGGCGCGCGGGATGCCGCGCCAGGGGTCGTTGCCCAGCCCGGCGGTCCCCGCCAGGGGTCCGGCGCCGTCGGGGTCGAGCGGTCCCAGCGTCTCCACCGCGATGGCTGAGGGCGGCACCACGATGGGCACCACGTCGAAGGACGGCGTATGGGCGGGCGGCGGAGTCGGGAGCGGCATCAGGGCCAGCGGGGCGGCAGACGGCCCCGGCGAAGCCAGCGGATCGTCCAGGACCCGCCCGGCCCCGGCACCAACATCGGGCACGGCCATCGTTTCCGGCGGCGGAAACAGGCGGATCGGCGGCCCGGAAGGCACGGCCTGGGTATAGGCCTGGGCCCGGGCCGGCGTTGCCACTCCCGTCACGACACCGGACAGAGCCAGCACCAGGGAAGCGGCGGCAAACATGGAAACGGCGCCGGCCCCGGCCCGTCCGCCCCGTGGCGGAGCGGCGAACCGGCGGCGGCGCCCAGCGGCGTCCCCGGCGTCAGCGGGGGAACCGCTCATCCGGAATGACCTTTTCCACCGTCTTGGACGGTGCCGGCATGTCCCAGGAGGCAAGGAAGGCCATGCCACCCCCGATGACGAAGAGGAACAGGACGAAAAGAACGGAAATAACCCGGCTCATGGCGATCGGAGTCGTGTTTCTGTGGAAGGAACGGCGGCGCTGTATCACGGTCTGCGTCCGTGCGGCTTGGGACAAGGGTGCGCTTTCATGCTAATCATCGCACACCGTCCGCACCGCTGGCCCGATGGCCGATGAACGCAGGACGTACCACTTTAGCCACGGGGGCGCCGCTGCGCAACATGCGCAGGCCCCTGCGACCGAATCGAACACCCGCCCTCCGGCCGCATCAGGCCGGAACAGCATCAGGAAAGTCCACAGCACCATGACCGCCCGCCCATCACCGCAGGGACAGCCGCCGGACCCGTCGAAGACCCTTCCGAGGACGGTGGTGCTGGTCGGCCTGATGGGCGCGGGCAAGAGCGCGATCGGCCGGCGGCTGGCCGCGCGGCTGCACCTGCCTTTCACCGACGCCGACACGGAGATCGAGACGGCGGCGGGCTGCTCCATCGCGGAAATCTTCGCCCGCGACGGCGAGGCGGTGTTCCGCTCGGTGGAGCGGCGGATCATCACCCGGCTGCTGACCGAACAGCCGGTGCACATCCTGGCGACCGGCGGCGGCGCCTTCATGGACCCGGAGACGCGCGCGGCCATCCGCGCCCACGGCCTGTCGGTCTGGCTGCGCGCCGAGCTGGACGTGCTGCTGGCCCGCACGGCGCGGCGCACCCACCGCCCGCTGCTGAACGCCGGCGATCCCAAGGAGATTCTGAGCCGGCTGATGACCGCCCGCTACCCCGTCTATGCGGAGGCCGACCTGACGGTGATCAGCGACGAGCGCCCGCCGGAGGCGACCGTGGAGCAGGTGATCGAGGCGCTGGAGGCGCATTTCGGCATCACCCTGCCCCACGCGCACCATCATCATCACCGCCACCCGGCGCACCACCACCACGACAAGCCCTGATCCCGCCATGACCTCAGACACCCCCACCTCAGACACTCCCGCCGCCATCGACACCGTCCGCCTCGACCTCGGTCCGCGCAGCTACGACATCCTGGTCGGCGACCGGGTGCTCGACGGCGCCGGGCCGCGCATCGCCGCGATCACCGGGGGCAAGGCGCCCATCGTCGTCACCGACGAGAACGTCGCCCCGCGGCATCTGCCGACACTGGAGCGCACGCTGCGCGACGCCGGCATCGAGCCGACCCAGGCCATCGTCCTGCCGGCGGGCGAGAAGACTAAGGACATTGCCCATTTCGAACGGCTGATGGACGCCGTCCTGGCGCGCGGGATCGAGCGGTCGGCGGTCCTGCTGGCGCTCGGCGGCGGGGTGATCGGCGACATCACCGGCTTCGCCGCCGCCTCGGCGCTGCGCGGCATCGACTTCATCCAGGTGCCGACCACGCTGCTGAGCCAGGTGGACAGCTCGGTCGGCGGCAAGACCGGCATCAACAGCCCGCACGGCAAGAACCTGATCGGCGCCTTCCACCAGCCGCGTCTGGTCATCGCCGACACCGCCACGCTGGACACCCTGCCGCGGCGCGAGGTGCTGGCCGGCTACGCCGAGGTGGTGAAGTACGGGCTGATCCGCCTGCCCGGCTTCTTCGCCTGGCTGGAGGAGAACGGCGAGCGGGTGGTCGCCGGCGACAGCGACGCCCGCCGCCACGCCGTCACCGAAAGCTGCCGGGCCAAGGCCGCCATCGTCGGCGTGGACGAGCGGGAGAGCGGCGACCGCGCCCTGCTGAATCTCGGCCACACCTTCGGCCACGCGCTGGAGGCGGCGACCGGCTTCGGCTCCCGCCTGCTGCACGGCGAGGCGGTGTCGATCGGCATGGTCCTGGCCTTCGACCTGTCGGTGCGGCTGGGGCTGTGCCCGGCGGCGGACGCCGAGAAGGCGCGCGCCCATCTGGCCCGCGTCGGCCTGCCGGTCCGCCCCGCCGACGTGCCCGGCGTGGAGTGGGACGTCGACGGGCTGATCCTGTCCATGGCCAAGGACAAGAAGGTCAAGGACGGGCGCATCACCTTCGTGCTGGTGCGCGCGCTGGGCGACGCCTTCACCCAGCGCGATGTCGATCCGGCGGTGGTGCGGGCGCTACTGGAGGATGCCGTCGCGCGCTGATGCGCTGCACCATAATCCCTTGACCGTTGGGGTGGCAAACTGTCAGAGTTAACGACAGTTCCGATTCGCGTCCAAGATGCGAGGAAAAGCCGCCCCAAAAAGGGAGACTGGACATGCCGAACCGCAAGCTCATCCCCGACGTCATCAAGGACCAGCAGCTCGTCTGCCTGCCCCCGGAGGCCAGCGTCCGGGATGCCGCCGTTCTGATGGCGGAGCGCCGCGTCGCCGCCCTCCTCGTCACTCAGGACCGGCCGAAGGGGGGCCGGACGCTGAAGGGCATCTTCACGGAGCGCGATCTCGCGGCCCGCGTCGTCGCCGCCGGCCGTGATCCCGCGGCGACCCGGCTCGCCGAGGTCATGACCGCTTCTCCCGACACGCTGGGACCGGACGCTCACGCCTATGAGGCGCTGGACCTGATGGAGCGCCACCACTACCGCCACCTGCCGGTCACCGCGGACGGCGAGTCGGACGGCATGGTGATGGGCATCGTCTCCATCCGCGACCTGTTCGCCGTAGTCCGCGCCCATCTGGAAGACGAGATCCGCGACCGCGAGGCCTTCATCTTCGGGTCGAACTACTCCGCCAGCGTTCCCCCATGAACCACGGGGACGTAATGCTGCAATGCGGCGAAGCCGGCTTGACCTGAACGCTGGCCCCACCGATATTCCAGGGTACGCCCCAACAACCCGGCCATCCGAATTAGGCCGAACGTCAGAGAGTCCCATGCCGCTGTCCGAGCCCGCCGCACGCGAACCGATCCACACCCGGGAAGTCACTTGCCGGGGCTATCGGCGGACCGATGGGTTGTGGGATGTCGAAGGCCATCTGACCGACGTGAAGAGCTACGCCTTCCACACCGAGCAGCGCGGCCAGATCCTGCCCGGCGACCCGGTGCACGGCATGTGGCTTCGCCTGACGGTGGACAACGACCTGACCGTCCAGGCGGTCGAGGCGGTGACGGAGAAGAGCCCCTACCGCACCTGCGGCTCCGTCACCCCCAATTTCCAGCGGCTGGTCGGGCTGAAGATCGGGCCGGGCTGGACCCGCGCGGTGAAGGAGCGTCTGGGCGGCGTCCAGGGCTGCACGCATCTGGTGGAGCTTCTGGGGCCGATCGCCACCACCGCCTTCCAGACCATCTACCCCATCCTGGCGCGCGAGCAGGCCGAGAAGGCCCGGGCGGCCGGTGGCGGCGAGGCGGGCAGCAAGGAGGACATGCTGCGCACCAAGCGCCCGGTGCTGCTGAACACCTGCCACATCTTCGACAGCAACGGCGAGGTCGTGCGGAAGAACTGGCCCGACCACTACACCGGCGACCGTCCGCGCGACGCCGCGGACTGAGACGGCGGCCGGTTTACGCGAGAGCCCCCAACCCCGAGGAACCGCGCTTCCCCGCCTCGACCGCAGCACACTCGGCCGTGGCACCCTCGACCACAGAAAAAAAGGGCGCGCCCCCATGGACGCGCCCTCTCTCTTTTCCCGAATCGGGACGGTCGGACCGTCACGCCTCCAGAGCGGACCGCAAGCCTTCGCCCGGCGTGGCCGGGCTGGCCGCCGGCGGCATGGTGGACGCCGTGGTGTCGGCACCGCTTTCCGGCCGGTCCAGCTCGTCCAGCGGCGGCAGGTCGAAGGGCGTGCCGACGAAGGGGTCTCCCCCGCCATGCCCGGCCTGGACATGGCCGTCCTCCGTGCAGGCCCGGCGGAAATAGGCCGCGATGAAGACGCGGACCGCCGAGGTCAGGGTGACCTCCGCATTGTCCGCGCCCGGGCCGCGCCGCCGGATCTGCTCGTCCAGCCGGTCCTTGATCAGGGTGCAGAGACCGTTGACCGTCAGGCCTTCGCGGCGGGCGATGTCCTCCAGAGCGTCCCACATGGTCGGCTCCAGACGCATGCTCGTGCGGCGCCCGGCAATCATGATGTTCATGCTCTTCAGCGGCTCCACACACGCGGTGGGATTCACTGTTAACCGCTTCTTCGGCCCGCGCTTCGCCATACGCCGCCCTCTCCACGAACCCGCCGGACGACGCGCGAAAAGTGCATCGCCCACGGCGCATTGATTGGTTGCATGCGCTGCACTCTACTAAATACAGCGAGAATTGCAACCACGGCAGCACTCCAATTATGTTTGAAGACGGAAAAGAACCTCTAGTAGTTGCATGCGTATGTATGCATTTGCAGGTGGCGCTTTTCCCTTGCTGCACGGATGGCGGCCGGGCGTTCTTGTCGGCGTTGCTGTCAGCGGGCCTCCTCGGGCGTCAGCGTGGTCAGGCCGAGGGCGTGAACGCGCTCCGCCATTTCTTGGGCCAGCAGGCCATAGACCAGCCGCTGGCGCTCCACGCGCGACTTCCCGGCGAAGGCGGCGGAGACGATGGTGACGTGGAAATGCGTCTCGCCCTCCGGGTGGGCGCCGCCATGGCCGGCGTGCCGACCGGAATCGTCCTGGATGTCGAGCCGCTCGGGGGCCAGCGCGTCGGTCAGCTTCCGGCGCATGCGGGTGGCGTATTCCATGGGGGTCCTCACTGGGTTTGGGCTGGGTCGGGTTTTGGATTGAGGTGACGGCGCGGCATCGCTCCCGTCAAGACGCCAATGCCGCAGACCGGCCATTTTCCGCAGGTCGGCACCGTCCCCTTGCGTGCGCTTGCCAGAAAGGATGCCTCTTCCCATACTTCGCACATGAGCAAGCCACGCACCCGCTACGACTTCAGCCGCTACGACCAGCCGCGCACCGCCGTGCGCGCCTGCGATCATCCGGGCTGTGCCGGCGAGGGCGAGTACCGGGCGCCGAAGAGCCGTCGGCAGCTCAACGACTACTACTGGTTCTGCCTTGACCATGTGCGCGAATACAACCGCGCCTGGGACTATTACGCCGGCATGAAGCCCGAGCAGATCGAGGCCGAGGTCCGCCGCGACACCACGTGGCAGCGGCCGAGCTGGCCGCTCGGCTTCTGGGGGGTGCAGGAGAAGTTCCTGCGCGACCGCGCGATGCACGGCTTCAGCTTCGAGTTCGGACGCGAGGCCGGCAAGGACCAGTCCGAGGAGAGCAAGCAGCGCCGCCAGGCCGCCCGCAGCGCGGAGGAGGAGGCGCTGGTCGTCCTCGACCTCGCCCCGCCGGTGGATTTCCCGCGCATCAAGGCGCGCTACCGCGAGCTGGTGAAAATCCACCATCCCGACGCCAACGGCGGGGACAAGGCGGCCGAAGAAAAGTTGAAGGAGATCAATCAGGCCTACAACACGCTGAAAGCCTGCTATGGTGCGTAACCCCGACGGTTGGCCGGACCAGATTGGCCGGGCGGCCCCGACAACAGACACGTTGGAACGATAAGAACCTCCCATGCCTTCTCAAGGAGCCACCCAGGCCAGCTCGGCCCTGTTCGATCACGTTCCCGACATCACCCTGTCGGTGCGTCAAGTGTTCGGCATCGACAGCGACATGCAGGTGCCGGCCTTCAGCCAGCGCACGGAGCATGTGCCGGACATCGACGAAGCCTACCGCTTCGACCGCGACACGACGCTCGCGATCCTGGCGGGCTTCGCCTACAACCGTCGCGTCATGGTCCAGGGCTATCACGGGACCGGCAAGTCCACCCACATCGAACAGGTGGCTGCGCGCCTGAACTGGCCCTGCATCCGCATCAATCTGGACAGCCACATCAGCCGCATCGACCTGATGGGCAAGGACGCCATCGTCCTGCGCGACGGCGTCCAGGTGACGGAATACCGCGAAGGCATCCTGCCCTGGGCGCTCCAGCACGCCTGCGCGCTGGTCTTCGACGAGTATGACGCGGGCCGTCCCGACGTGATGTTCGTGATCCAGCGCGTGCTGGAGGTGGAAGGCAAGCTGACCCTGCTCGACCAGAACCGCGTCATCCGCCCGCACCCGGCCTTCCGCCTGTTCGCCACGGCGAACACCGTCGGCCTGGGCGACACCACCGGCCTCTACCACGGCACGCAGCAGATCAACCAGGGCCAGATGGACCGCTGGAACATCGTGGCGACGCTGAACTACCTGCCGGTGGACGCCGAGGTGAAGATCGTCGCCTCCAAAGTGCCGGAGTACGACAGCGAGGCCGGCCGCAAGACCGTGGCGTCGATGGTGCGCTTGGCCGACCTGACCCGCGCCGGCTTCATCAACGGTGACATCTCCACCGTGATGAGCCCGCGCACGGTCATCACCTGGGCGCAGAACGCCAACATCTTCAACGACATCGCCTTCGCGTTCCGGATCACCTTCCTGAACAAGTGCGACGAGGTGGAGCGGCCGACCGTCGCCGAATACTACCAGCGCTGCTTCGGCACCGAACTGCCGGAGACGGGGGTTCAGGCCAACCTGGTGTGACGGGGGGCGAGCCGAGGGAAAGGCCGGCAATGGGGTACATCGAGGTCGGACCAAACGGCGAGTTGGCGTTGCCTCAGGATCTGCGCGAGCGGCTGGGCGTGAAGCCCGGCGACCGCGTCGAGTTGATCCTGCGCGACGACCGCACCGTCTTGGTCAGACCCCGCCCCCACAGTCTGGACGATCTCATCGGCAGCGGGGGCACGTTCACGCGCGCCCTGTCCCAGGAAGAAATGGACGACGCGATCCGCCGGCGCATGGCGGAACGGCACGCCGAACCACAGGACCGGACGTCGTGATCGGATTGGACACCAACGTCCTGCTTCGGCTGGTGGTGGAGAACGATCCGGACCAAGCCGCCAAGGCGCGGACCGCCGTTCGCGCCCTGGTCGCCGATGGTGAGGTTTGCTTCGTCGGCGACATCGTCCTGTACGAGTTCGTCTGGGTTCTGGAAGGCGTCATGCGCCGGGACCGTGAGACCATCGCGCGCATCCTAGACCTCATCCTCGACAACGCGGACATCCGGGTGGAAAGCGAAACGGCCGCGCGGACCGCATCGGCCCTGCACCGGCAAGGCTTCGACTTTTCCGACGCCCTGATCGGCCTCCGCAACCGGGACGCCGGCTGCGCCACCACGCTGACGTTCGACCGAAAGGCAGCCCGGCTGCCGGAATTCCAGATTTTGAGCTGACAGCCCACCATGACCGACCGTGAAAACCCCGTCGAGGCCTTCAAGCGCTCCACCGCCGCCGCGGTGCGGGCCCTCTCCCGCCGGGCCGACGTGCAGGTGGGCTTCTCCACCGAGCCGCCCGGCGTCGCCGGCCTGCGCGTGCGCATTCCCACCCCGGCGCGCGACCTGAACCCGCATGACGTCGCGACGCTGCGCGGCGCCGCGGACGCCGTGTCGCTCCGGCTGCGCTTCCATGACAACGCCATCCATCTCCAGCGCATGCCGCTGGGCGACAGCGCCCGCGCCGCCTACGACGCGCTGGAGCAGGCCCGCTGCGAGGCGCTGGGCGCCAGCCACATGCCCGGCGTGGCCGCGAACCTGGAAGCGGCGCTGGACGAGCGCTACCACAAGCAGGGCTTCGAGCGGCTGGAGGAGCGCGAACAGGTCCCCCTGCCCGAGGTGCTGCGCCTGATCGCCCGCGAGGCGATGACCGGCGCCGCCCCGCCCCCCGCCGCCGAGCACGCGGTCAGCCTGTGGCGCGGCTGGATCGAGGAGCGGCTGGGCAAGGACCTGCACGGGCTCGCCGGCCACATGGCCGACCAGGACGCCTACGCCCGCGCCGTGCGCAAGCTGCTGACCGAGCTGGACATGGAGGTCGGCAACGACCCCGACGAGCCGCAGGAGCCGGAGGAGGACGAGCGCGACTCCGGCGAGAACGAGAACGAGCCGAACAAGGGCCAGACCCAGGGTGAGGACGACACCCAGAGCCAGGCCGAATCGATGACCTCGCAGGAGACGCAGGAGTCCGACCAGGGCGAGCAGGCCGAGGAGGGCACCGGCGAGGAGGGCGACACCGAGATGGGCCAGGGCGAAGGGGCGGAGGAGCCCGCCGGCCCCGGCCAGCCCTGGCGCCCGGAGGCCAGCCGCCGCAACGAGCCTGACCCCAACGCCTACAAGCCATTCACCACCCGCTTCGACGAGGTGGTCGACGCCGCGGAGCTGTGCGACCCGGAGGAGCTGGCCCGGCTGCGCCACATGCTGGACCAGCAGCTCGTCCATCTCCAGGGGGTGATCTCCAAGCTGGCCAACCGCCTGCAGCGCCGCCTCCTGGCCAAGCAGCAGCGGTCGTGGGAGTTCGACCTGGACGACGGCATCCTCGACGCCGCCCGTCTCGCCCGCATCGTCGTGAATCCGGTCCTTCCCCTCTCCTTCAAGAAGGAGAAGGAGATGGATTTCCGCGACACGGTGGTGTCGCTGCTGATCGACAACTCCGGCTCGATGCGCGGGCGGCCGATCTCCATCGCCGCGATGAGCGCCGACATCCTGGCCCGCACGCTGGAGCGTTGCGCGGTGAAGGTGGAGGTGCTGGGCTTCACCACCCGCGCCTGGAAGGGCGGACAGGCGCGCGAGAACTGGATCTCCTCGGGCAAGCCCGCCAACCCCGGCCGCCTGAACGACCTGCGCCACATCATCTACAAGGACGCCGACCAGCCCTGGCGCCGCGCCCGCAAGAATCTCGGCCTGATGCTGCGCGAAGGCATCCTGAAGGAGAACATCGACGGCGAGGCGCTGATGTGGGCGCACAACCGCCTGATCGGGCGGCCCGAACAGCGGCGCATCCTGATGGTGATCTCCGATGGCGCGCCGGTGGACGACTCGACCCTGTCGGTCAACGCCGGCAACTATCTGGAGCGGCATCTGCGGCAGGTGATCGATTACATCGAGACCCGCTCGCCGGTCGAGCTGGTGGCCATCGGCATCGGCCACGACGTGACCCGCTACTACCGCCGCGCCGTCACCATCGTGGACGCCGAGCAGTTGGGCGGCACCATGATGAACAAGCTGGCCGAGCTGTTCGACGAGGACGACCGCCGGGGCCGCAGCGGCTGGCGCTGAGGCCGAAGACAGGACCGGAAACGACAACAGCACAATCGACAACGGCGCGGATCACTCCGCGCCGTTTCTGTTGATGCCGCCCGGTTCGTCCGGTCACTGCAGGCTGCGCTGCATCTCTTCGAAGTTGCGCGAGAAGCCGTTCAGCGGGAAGTCGATGTCGCGCTTGCCGGCGCGCAGGAAATTCACGCGGACCAGCACCGTGGAGCCGTTGCGGAACTGGTCGACCACGCGGCCCGACACGAAGTTCGGGAACATGCACATGTTGAGCGTGGCGATCTGCGTCTCGATCCGCGGCTGACGGTCGACGCGGATGGCGCAGTTGTCGATCATACCCTGGCTGGTCGTCAGGAACAGGTGGTAGTCGTTGCCGGTCGGGATGACGCTCAGCGCCACGAAGCCGACCTCCTTGCCGTCGTCGAACAGCCGGTAGTTCATCAGCCGGCAGACCTTGGTGTCGGTCATCCGGTCGATCTCGCAGCGGCTGGTCCAGGCGCCCTCCGGGCCGTACTCGGCGGCGGACTTGGAAAAATCGACGGCAGAGGCCGGCGTGACGGCCAGCGCGGACAGCAGCGCCGCACCAAAAGCGAAGAGACCTGTCCAACGCATCCTGACGCTCCCCATCTGTCGTCCCGTTCGGCCGCTCGACCTCCCGCCCGACGGCGGGTATCGCGAACGGATTATAGGCATACCCCAAAGACGAACAAGCCTTTACACCTTTGGTTGGCGTCTTAGTCCGCGATGATCGTTCCGCTCCGCATCCTTTTTGAATATTGAGAATGCTTATCGTTCACGCTTGACACCCCGGCCCCCGAATGGTCAAGTCGGCGCATGAGAACGCTTCGCAATTGCGGGCGTGAACCGACAAGAATTCGGGAGTCACGAGGATGCACATCGGATCGCGCGGCGTCTTTGCCGCCACCTTCGCCGCCACGCTGCTGACCATGACGGGTCTCGCCAGCGCCGCCGAGGTGAACGTCTACTCCGCGCGCCATTACGATGTGGACAAGGACCTCTACGACGCCTTCACCAAGAAGACCGGCATCAAGATCAACGTCATCGAGGGCAAGGAAGAGGAGCTGATCGAGCGGATGAAGACCGAAGGCGGCAACAGCCCCGCCGACGTGTTCATCACCGTCGACGCCGGCCGCCTGTGGCGCGCCCAGGAAGCCGGTCTGCTCCAGCCGACCCGCTCCAAGGTCATGGAGGAGGCCATCCCGGCCCACCTGCGCGAGCCGGAAGGCCATTGGTTCGGCATCTCCAAGCGCGCCCGCATCCTGGTCTACAACAAGGCCTCGGTGAAGCCGGACGAGATCAAGACCTACGAGGAACTGGCCGATCCGAAGTGGAAGGACCGCGTCCTCGTCCGCTCCTCGACCAGCGTCTACAACCAGTCGCTCGTCGGCTCGCTGCTCGCCGCCCACGGCGAGAAGGCGACGGAGGATTGGGCCAAGGGCGTCGTCGCCAACATGGCGCGCAAGCCGCAGGGCGGCGACACCGACCAGATCAAGGGCGTGGCCGCCAACGAAGGCGACGTGGCCGTGACCAACACCTACTACTTCGCCCGCATCGCCTCCTCCGCCAAGCCGGAGGACAAGGCCATCGCGGACAAGCTGGGCGTGATCTTCCCCAACCAGGACGGTCGCGGCACCCATGTGAACGTCTCCGGCGCCGGCGTCATGAAGAACGCGCCGAACAAGGAGCAGGCCATCCAGTTCCTGGAGTATCTGGTCAGCCCCGAGGCCCAGAAGATGTTCACGGAGAAGAACTACGAGTACCCGATCGTCGCCGGGGCCGAGACCGCGCCGGTGCTGGTCACCTGGGGCAAGTTCAAGGAAGACCCGCTGAACGCCGCCGTCTACGGCAAGAACAACGCCGAGGCTCTGAAGATCATGGATCGCGCCGGCTGGAAGTAAGCCACCGTCCGGCGTAGCGAAGGGGCGCGTCCCAGCGGTGGAGACGCGCCCTTTTTGTTTGTGGATTTAGAACTTGTCCTCTTCGTAGTCGCGGTAGGCCTGCATCACCTCCTCGCGGCTGTTCATGACGAAGGGGCCGCCCCAGGCCACCGGCTCGCCGAGCGGGCGGCCGGAGAGCAGCAGGAAGCGCGCGCCGGACGGGCCGGCGGTGATCTCCGCCCGGTCGCCCTCGCCCAGCACCAGAACCCGCGGCCCGCCCAGCCGGACGGAGCTGCCGGGCGCCACCACCGATCCTTCGAAGACCACCAGCGCCGCCGCGTGGCCGGCGGGCACCGGCTCGGAGAAGGTGGCACCCGCCGGCAGATTGACGTCGAAGTAGCGGGCCTCCGTCGGGCCGCTGCGCACCGGGCCGGCGGTGCCGTTGCCGGTGGTGCCGGCGATCACCGTCACCGTGGTCCCGCCCTCGCGCGTCTCGACCGGGATGCGGTCGGCGGCGAACTCCTGGTAGGCGGGCTCCGACATCTTCAGCCGCGCCGGCAGGTTGATCCAGAGCTGGAAGCCCTTCATCAACCCTTCGGTCTGCTCCGGCATCTCGGAATGGATCACGCCGCGCCCGGCGGTCATCCATTGCACGCCGCCGGTCTCGATCACGCCCTCATGGCCGTGGTTGTCCCAGTGGCGCATGCGGCCGGCCAGCATGTAGGTGACCGTCTCGAAACCGCGGTGCGGGTGGTCGGGGAAGCCGGCCAGATAGTCCTGCGGCGTGTCGGACCCGAAGTAGTCCAGCATCAGGAAGGGGTCGAGCATGCGCAGGCGCGGCGTGCCGACCATGCGGGTCATGCGCACGCCGGCCCCGTCGGACGCTTCCATGCCTTCGACGGCGGTCAGGACGGGGCGGACGGTTTCGGCGGTCATCGGACGCTCTCCTCAAGCAACATCGCTGAGAGAGAGGTATTCTTTCCAGGGCACCGGATAAAGCCCCACCGCCGCTCAACACTGTTGCGGCGGGGACAACAGCCTCACTCGTCCGTCTGGCCGGGGCGGGAGCGGCTGATCGACAGGCTGAGCAGGATCACCGGCACGATGCCCACCGCGACGATGGCCAGCGCCCCCGTGGCGGCCTCGGTCAGCCGCTCGTCGGAGGCCAGCGTGTAGACGCGCACGGCCAGCGTGTCGAAGTTGAAGGGCCGCACGATCATCGTCGCCGGCAGCTCCTTCATCACGTCGACGAAGACCAGCAGGCCGGCGGTCAGCAGGCTGCCCCACATGATCGGCGCGTGCACCCGGATCAGCGTCCGCCCCGCCGTGTGGCCGAGCACGCGCGAGGCGAAGTCCATCGTCGGGCGGATCTTGCCCAGGCTGGCCTCGATCGTGTTGAAGGACACCGCCAGGAAGCGCACCAGATAGGCGAACAGCACCGCCGCGATGGTGCCGCTCAGCAGCAGGCCGGTGGACACGCCGAAGGTCTGGCGCATGAAGGCGTCGACGGCGTTGTCGAGATGGGCGAAGGGAATCAGCACGCCAACCGCGATCACCGAGCCGGGAATGGCGTAGCCCATGGCGGCGACGCGCACCGCGCCCTTCAGCAGCGGCGTCGGGCGCAGCCGCTGCCCGTAGGCCAGCACCAGCGCCAGCGACACCGCCAGCACCGCGGCCAGCGCCGCCAGCGTGAAGCTGTTGCGGGCCAGCGTCAGGAACACCGGCCCAAAGGCCTGGTCCCCGGCGGTGACCGCCATGCGCACCAGCAATCCGGCGGGCAGCAGGAAGCCGAGCAGCAGCGGCAGCCCGCAGGCCGTCATGGCGGCGGCGGCGCGCCAGCCGGTCAGCTGGTGCTTGGGCAGGCGGCGGTAGCGGGTGGTGGTGTGGTGGTAACGGGCCTGACGGCGCGACCAGCGCTCCATCAGCACCAGCACCAGAACGAACATCATCAGCACGGCGGCCAACTGCGCCGCCGCCACCGGCTGCCCCATGGCGAACCATGTCCGGTAGATGCCGGTGACGAAGGTGTTCACCGCGAAATACTGCACGGTACCGAAATCGGCCAGCACCTCCATCAGCACCAGCGCGAGACCAGCGACGATGCTGGGGCGGGCCAGCGGCAGCGCCACCGTGAAGAAGCTGCGCCACGGTCCGCGGCCGAGCGTACGGCTGACCTCCAGCACGCAGACGGACTGCTCCAGGAAGGCAGCGCGCGACAGCAGATAGACGTACGGGTACAGCACCAGCGTCATCATCAACGCGGCGCCTTCGAGCGTACGGATGTCGGGAAACCAGTAATCCCGCCGCGACCAGTGGAAAAGCTCGCGCAGCGCGGTCTGCACCGGGCCGACGAACTGGAGCAGGTCGGTGTACACGTACGCCATGACGTAGGCCGGCACCGCCATCGGCAGCAGCAGCGCCCACTCCAGCGTACGGCTGCCGGGGAACCGGCACATGGTGACCAGCCAGGCGGTGCCCACCCCGATGACCAGCGTGCCCACCCCCACCCCGAAGACGAGGCGCACGGTGTTCAGCAGATACTCCGCCAGCACCGTGTCGACCAGATGCTGCCACACCCCGTCCGTTGGCACGAAGACGCGGCTGATCACCGCCAGCACCGGCAGGGTGACCAGCGCCGCGATCACCAGCGTCGCCAGCGTCCAACCGCTGAAACCGATGCGTTGCCACAGGGAGGAATGGAAGCCGGCGGCCTGAACCGGGCCGCCCGGTGTCGGGCCGGGGGTTTGAAAGGTGTCCGTCGTCAAGGCCGGTTACGCCCATAGGGATGTGTCGAACGGGAGCCCTATGGTCTCACACTGTGCGAATAACTCGCAATGACAACATGCCGCATCCCTTTCCCCTGATGGTATGACAGGGATGCGGCCGCCGTTTACGGTTACTTGGTGCCGAACATGCGGTTACTTGGTGCCGAACATGCGGTCGCCGGCGTCGCCCAGGCCGGGGACGATGTAGGCGTTCTCGTCGAGATGGCTGTCGAGCGAGGCGGTGAAGACCTTCACCCGCGGGTGGGCGGCGGCAAAGACGCGCATGCCCTCAGGCGCCGCGACCAGCGCCATGAAGCGTATGTTTTCGTCGTCCACGCCGTGGCGGTTCAGCACGTCGCAGGCGTGGACGGCGGAGTTGCCGGTCGCCAGCATCGGGTCCACCACGATGAACAGGCGGCCTTCGGCCTCCGGCAGCTTCACCAGATACTCGTGCGGCATCTTGGTGTCGTGGTCGCGGTAGAGGCCGATGTGCCCCTCGCGCGCCGACGGCACCAGCTCGTGCAGGCCCTGGGCCATGCCGAGGCCGGCGCGCAGCACCGGCACGATGGCCAGCTTCTTGCCGGCGATGACCGGCGCGTCCATGGGCTGGAGCGGCGTGTCGATCCGCTCGGTCGTCAAAGGCAGGTCGCGGGTGATCTCATAGCCCATCAGCAGCGAAATCTCGCGCAGCAGGGTGCGGAAGCCGCCGGTGGAGCGTTCCTTGGCCCGCATCAGCGTCAGCTTGTGCTGGATCAGCGGGTGGTCGAGGATGAACAGATTGGGAAATTCGGTGTGGGTGCGCATGGATCTCGTGCCGCGGCCTGTCTAGACCCCGATCCTAACCCGGCGGACCCGCTTCGGCCAAGCCGCCCTTAAGCGATCCCGCCGGATGCACCGCTCGCGAGACGAAAATCAGCGGCGGTTGGGAAGCGCCGATCGCCCCGCCGCAACCTCCGGCTGGTCGACCCCGTAGCGGACCACGCGGTTGCGGCCGCTGTTCTTCGCCTGATAGAGGGCGCGGTCGGCGCAGACCACCATCTCCTCCACCGGCAGATCCTCCCCGGCCTCGACCAGCCCGAAGGAGGCGGTGACCGCGATCCGCCGCCCGTCCGGCAGCGTCACCGGCGTCCGCGCCAGCTCGCCGCGCAGCCGCTCGATGACCCGGAAGCCCTCGGCGAGGCCGGTTTCCTTCAGGCAGATCAGGAATTCCTCCCCGCCCATGCGGAAGGCCTCGTCGAAGCTGCGGATGCCCCGGCTGATGGCGGCGGCGGTGGCGGCCAGGACGCGATCCCCGATGTCGTGGCCGTAGGTGTCGTTGATGCCCTTGAAGCGGTCGATGTCGCAGATGGCGACGCAGAAGGCCGGGCCGTTGCGGCGGAAGCGGTTGTGCTCGCGCTCCAACGCCTCCTGCATGCCGCGGCGGGTGCGCAGGCCGGTCAGCGGGTCCAGCCCGCTCGCCGCCGCGCCGAAGGCGCGCTCGACCCGGCGCAGATGCAGGACGAACTCCTCGAACCGGGCGATCACCCCCTCATAGTCGGCCTCGCTGGGGCTCTCGCCGCCGGCCGCCTTCAGCAGAAGCAGCTTGGCCTTGCGGTGCATCTGCTCATGCAGGGTGACCAGCTTCTCGACGGCGGGCTGGTGGGCCAGATCGTCGGCGTTGACCGCCACGCACCACGCCGCGAAGGAGGCCGGGGCCGACACCCGCTCGCCCCCCTGCCCGCCGCGGAAGAAAACGGCGCGGTGCCACTGCCCGATCCATCGCAAATGCTCGTCGAGGACGAGGCCGAGGCTGTCGGATGGCGAGCGTGTGTCGGACGAGTTGGTCATCGGGCTTGCACGGCTTCCCTTCGGACACATCCATCGGTCGCAGCCGGCGGATGCCAACAGTATCGCACGAAGTCATACCCCGGGTCCGCAACCCGGTCGTGCGATTAAGTTGTGCCTATGCGCCAAAAGGGAAAGCCCCGCGGCAACATCAAATTTTATTCAAATGCCTCGCCGCGACGCGGCGTCACAGCCCGGCCACGCTGTCCAGGAAGCGGCGGATCAGCTCCGGGTCCTTGTGGCCGGGACGGTCCTCCACGCCCGACGACACGTCGAGCGCCGTGGCGCCGGTCGTCCGCACCGCCTCCGCCGCGTTCTCCGGCTTCAGCCCGCCGGACAGCATCCAGGGTTTCGGCCAGCTCCGCCCGGCGAGCAGCGTCCAGTCGAAGGCGATGCCATTGCCGCCCGGCAGGGCCGACACCTTGGCCGGCGGCTTGGCGTCGAACAGCAGACGGTCGGCGACCTCGGCGGCCTCCAGCGCGGCGGCCAGATCCTCCGGCCCGCCGACCTTGATCGCCTTCATCACCGGGATGTTGAAGGCCGCCTTCACCTCGGCGATGCGGCGCGGCGTCTCCTTGCCGTGGAGCTGGATCAGGTCGAAGGGGACCTGGCTGACCACATGCTCCAGGAAGTCGTTTTCCGGATCGACGAACAGCCCGACCGTGCGCACGCCCGTCGGGACCAGCCGCGCCAGCTCCGCCGCCATGGACGGTGCTATGGAGCGCGGGCTCGGCGGGTAGAAGACGAAGCCGACGTAGCGCGCCCCGCCGGCGACCGCGGCGTGCAGCGACAGGGGCTCGGTGAGGCCGCAGATCTTCACGCTGACGGACATGGGAACAGATCCTTACAGTTCCGAAACGATACGTCGGGCGGCGGCTTCCGGATCGGCGTCACCGGTGATCGGGCGCCCGATGACCAGATGGTCCGCCCCGGCGGCCAGCGCCTCGGCCGGGGTCATGACGCGCTTCTGGTCGTTGGCGGCGGCCCAGGCGGGGCGGATGCCCGGCACCATCAGGATGAAGTCCGGCCCGCAGGCCTCGCGGATCAGCGCCACCTCGGCGGGGGAGCAGACGACGCCATCTACCTCCGACTCCTTGGCGAGCAGCGCCAGCCGCTTCACCTGATCGGCCACCGGGACGCTCTGCCCAACGGCCTGGAGGTCGGCAGCGTCCATGCTGGTCAGCACGGTGACGGCGAGGATCTTCGGACGGTCCGCGCCCGCGCTGGCCGCGGCGTCCGCCGCCGCGCGCATCATCGCCGGGCCGCCGGAGGTGTGGATGGTCAGGAAGGCGGGCTTCAGCGGCAGCGCCGCCCGGATGCCGCCCGCCACCGTGTTGGGGATGTCGTGCAGCTTGAGGTCGAGGAACAGCGGCGGGCCATCCTCGCCGATCACCGTGCGGATGCCCGTCGGGCCATGGGCGATGAAGAACTCCAGCCCCAGCTTGATCCCGCCGACCACCCCCGCGATCCGCCGGCCGAGGTCGCGGGCGGTGTCGAGGTCGGTCGTGTCGACGGCGCAGAAGATGCGCGAGGCGGGCGCGATGCTGGGCGTGCTCATGGAAAAACGGCTCTCCGAACCCTGGAAGGTGGTGATGGCGCGCAGCCTAACAAGGGCCGGCGGCAATCACCAGACTTCCGGGGCCGGAGAGTGGGTCGGAACCGCTATTCGCGGTTCACGTCGACGCGGCCGGTCGGCGGAGTCGCCGGGGTGCCCATCGGAGTCGCGATCGGCGTGGCCGCCGGAGCGCCTGCTGCCGGGTTGGCGCCCTGCGTGTTGACGTCGCGCAGCGAGGCGGCGGCGGCGCGGCGGCGCTCCTCGGCGACCTGGGCGCTGTCGTAATCGGCGGTGGCGGCGTCATAGCCGCTCCAGCCGGCCTCGCGGTAGCCCTGCGCCCGGCCGGGAATGTCCACCGAGCCGTGGCGCTGCATGACGGCCAGCGCGGAGTCGCACATCGACTCCTCGACCCGGCCAACCAGCAGCACGCCGCCGCGGCGCACGCCCTCGGCGAAGACCTCTGCGTCCTCCCGCGTCACGCCGACACCGGTCAGCATGGAGACGCGGCGGTCGCGGGCGTCGAAGTTCGGGTCCCCCCCGAAGTCGGCGGCGTGGCGCCAGCTTTCCAGCCGGTTCTCGGTGGCCAGACTGGACGAGGAGCCCAGCTTCGCGCTGTCGGCGCCCATCATGGTGAAGTCCTGCCGCAGATTGGCGGCTTCGAGTTCGCTCAGCGCGCGTTCGGCGCCGGACAGATCGTCATACAGCGCGACAATGGTCTTCTTGTTCATGAACCCGCTCCTGTGCTGGTCCGATCCGGACGCGGTCCGGACTCAGAGGAAGAAATAGAGGAGGGCGAGGACCACCAGCACGACCAGCGCGATGACCCACCAGTTCATGGAGCCGGCCGCACCGCCCGTCGCCGTCCGGTTGCCGTCCGTGTCATAGACACCCACTTTGCGAGGTTCGTCGGCCATGGATGCTTCACTCCCTGTCGGTAAGGCTTCAGCCAAAGCAGGCTGATTGCCCTCTCAACAGGGGTGGAGCCGCACCGTTCCGCCGGTTCCGGGAGGGCGCTCAGCGCCCGGCGGCCCAATCAGGCAGTTCGGACGCCCGCGCCGGATCGCCGATGGCGTCCGCCAGCGCCTCGCCCAGCGCCGGGGCGAACTTGAAGCCGTGGCCGGAGCAGGCGCTCATCAGCCAGCAGCGGGCGGACAGCGGCTCGACCACGAAGCCCTCGTCGTCGGTCACCGTGTAGAAGCAGGTCGCCGCGTTGGCGAGGCTGTAGCGGTGGCCGCCCGCCAGCACCCGGCGGGCGCGGTCCAGCACGTCGCGCGCCTCGTCCGGATCGGGGTCGCGGTCGGTGTCCGGGTCGCCGACGCGCGAGAAGCGGTGGTCGCCCGCCTTCATCGTCGTGCCGGCCACCGGGGGAACGACGTAGACTCCGCTCTCCCCGTCCGCGTCGATCAGCATCGGCGCCTTGGCCCAGACGCCGCGCAGCCCCTCCGGCGGCATCAGGTAGGCCACGACCTGCCGTGACGGGGTCAGGCGCGCCGCCGTTTCCGGCAGCAGCTTGGTCACCCAGGCCCCGGCGGCGACCACCAGCGCGTCGGCGCCGATGGTGCGGCGGTCGGCCAGCGTCACCGTGGCGCGCTCGGCGTCGATGGCCGTCACGGGGGCACGCGCGTGAACCGTCACCCCCAGCGCGTTCAGATGGTGGCTGAGCAGCTCCACGATGCGCCCGGCGAGCAGCACGCCGCCCGACTCCAGATGCAGCCCCTCCGCCACGGCGTTGGCGTCGACCAGCGGGAACTCCGCGGCGATCTGCGCCGGGGTCAGGCGGCGGACAGGATGGCCCAGCGACTCCAGCACTTCGACGCTGTCGGCCAGCCAGCGCCGCCCGTCCTCCGCCGAGGCAGTGCAGAGCGTACCGCTGGGGACGAGCAGCCGTTCGCCCAGATCGGTCCACAGCCGCTCCCACGCCTGGAAGGCGGTGTCGGCCATGCGGGCGTAGCCGGCGCTGGCGCCGTAGGCGTGGCGGAACAGCCGGTGCTGGTCGACGGAGCTGCCGAAGGGGTTGGGCACCTGTCCCTGGTCGAAGACCGCGACTTCGTGCCCGGCGCGGGCCAGCGCCCAGGCGGTGCACAGCCCCATGATGCCGGCGCCGACGACGGTGATGCGGAGAGTCATGATGGAAAAACGCCTCAGCGGATCGTGTCGTTGTGGATCACCATCTCCACCGCCAGCTGGGCGGCGCAGAGATCCTCCAGCGCGGTGCCGACCGACTTGAACAGGGTGATCTGGTCGTAGAAGCGGCGCCCGGCGCGCTGGCCGCGGGTCAGGTCGTAGAGGTCGCCGGCGATGTCCGCGTCGGTCAGGATGCCGGCCTTCATCGGCTGCACGATGTCCCCCGCCTCCGTGCAGGCGCCCTCGCGGGTGTCCACGAAGACGCGGGAGCGGCGGATGCAGTCGTCGTCCGCCTCGCGCATCTCCGGGGTGAAGCCGCCGACGAGGTCGAGATGGGCGCCCGGCTGAAGCCACTCGCCGCGGATCAGTGGCTCCTTCGCCAGCGTGGCGCAGGAAATCACCTGGGCGCCGCGCACCGCCCCCTCCAGATCGGCGGTGGCCTCGATGCGGAATTTCGGGCGGTGGAAGCGGCTGGCCACCTTCTTCGCCTTCTCCAGGCTGCGGCCCCAGACCAGGACATGCTTGATCGGCAGGACGGTGGCGAAGGCCTCGATCAGCTCGGGCGCCAGCGCCCCGGTGCCGACCATCAGCAGCCGCTCCGAGTCGGGCCGCGCGAGGTAGGAGGCGGCGAGCGCGGAGGCCGCCGCGGTGCGCCGCTTGGTCAGGGCGGTGCCGTCCAGAACCGCCTGGGGCATCCCCGTCTTGCCGTCCATCAGCAGGTAGAGGCCCTGAACCGCCGGCAAGTCCTTCGCCCCGTTGTCGGGGAAGACGGTGACCACCTTGACGCCGATGGACTGGTTGACCTGCCACGCCGGCATCAGCAGCAGCGTGCCGTCGTTCTGGCCGTAGGTCTCGACCGTGTGGTGGTGCCGCATCGGCACCTCGACCCCGGCGCGGAAGGTCTGCCGCATGCGCTCGATCAGCATGCGGAAGTGCAGGACGGATTTCAGCTCGGCTCCGGTGACGGTGCGCATCGGCGGCTCCCTCCACAGGTCCGGCAAAGCGGAACCCCCCTCCCGCCCCCCGGCCGGACGGGAGGCCGAAGGGGTTACCGGCGGGCGGTCAGTGGACCGTGGTCGCCGGCAGGGCGGCGCCGGACCCGGTCACCGCGGGCAGGCCGGCGGTGCCGGACAGCGGGCGGTTCATCTCGGCCAGACGCTTTTCCGCGGCGGCGGCGCGGGCCTGCGTCTCCTTCAACTCGCGCTCCAGGTAGGACACGCGGTCCGAGGAGCGGCGGGCGCGGCGGCGGTGGCGGCGCTGGGCGTTCCAGGCGACGACGCCGCCAGCCAGGAAGCCGATCACCAGCGCCACCAGCGTGGCGAGATAGACCGGAACCTCCAGCGTGAAGGGCAGCGGCCAGAGCGACAGCGTGACCAGGCCACGGTTGGAAATGGCGAACAGCACCGCGGCCAGCGCGATGGGAACGGCGATGATGAGGGCGATGAAACGCACGGGTGTGGTCCTCGTATCCATGATCGGGGGCCGGGTCAGCGCCGGGTCCGGGCCGATTGAGTCAGCGACGGTCTGTCAATGAACGGACATCATTCGTCGGTGTTCAAGCGCTCGCGCAACTGTTTTCCGGTCTTGAAGAAGGGGATCGCCTTCTCGCCCACCTCCACCGCCTCGCCGGTGCGCGGGTTCCGGCCCGTGCGGGCGTCGCGGCGCTTGACCGAGAAGGCGCCGAACCCGCGCAACTCCACCCGGTCGCCGCGGGCGAGCGCTTCGGAGATCTCGTCGAAGATGGTGCCGACGATCTTTTCGATGTCGCGCTGGTACAGATGCGGATTGCGCTCCGCGAGCCGTTGGATCAGCTCTGATTTGGTCATGGCGATTCCGTTTCCCCCGGTTCGAGCGCCCTTGCACCGCGCTCCTTGACCTGCGCGCAAGCGTGCCACCGGGTCCGGTGACCGTCAAGCTAAGCCTTTCTGGCGGAACCCTTTTCCCGGCAACGCTCCGGCTTGCCCGACCTCCGCCCCGAAAAAGGCCCGAAATGTGATTAATCCGTCTTACGGATTGCCTTTGAACGCACCATTTCCGATGAGTTGGTTGGCACGGTCCCGGTTGCCGGACCCGGTTGGAGGTTCGCCATGACACACACTCACCACACCGGCCCCGCCGACCCGCTGGCCGGCCTGCCCTACGCGGACCGCGTCCGCACCGTCACCACCGCGCAGGCGCTGGGCTGGCTGCGGGCGGGCTGGATGGACCTGCGGGCGTCGGGCTGGGTCAGCCTCGCCTACGGCGCCCTGTTCGTCGCCATCGGATTCGCGCTGACCGGCGGGCTGGTGCTGGCCGGGATGGCCTATCTGATCGCGCCGATGATCGGCGCCTTCCTGCTGATCGCTCCGCTCCTGGCGCTCGGCCTCTACCGGATTTCCAAGGACGTCGAGGAGGGGCGGCGGCCCAGCCTGTGGCGGGCGCTGACCGCGTGGCGGGCCAACCCCTACCACATCCTGACCGCCGGCCTGATCCTGATGCTCTATGTGATGATTTGGGCGCGGATGAACGTGGTGGCCTTCGCCCTGTTCTTCCCGCACGAGGCCATCGCGCTCGACCACTTCGTGGCGCAGATGTTCAGCTTGGACGGTCTGGTGTTCACCGTCTTCATCACGGCGCTGGGCTTCGCCTTCGCCGCCTTCGCCTTCATCACCAACGTCACCGCCCTGCCGATGATGATGGACCGCCCGGTGGACGTCTTCGCCGCGGCGCTGGCCTCGGCGATGGCGGTGCTGCGCAACCCGCGCGTCCTGGCGCTGTGGGCCGGGCTGATCGTGCTGGTGACCGGCGCCGGGCTGCTGACCGGCTTCCTGGGGCTGATCGTCGCCCTGCCCCTGGTCGGGCACGCGAGTTGGCACGCTTACCGCGACCTCATCAAGGAGGATGAGGAGGGGTGAGAGCGGTTTGAAAAAGGAAAAAGCCGCCGCGGGGTGACCGCGGCGGCTTTTTCGTAACCGAGTGCGAGAGGCGGGCCCCCCGACCCTCCCCCGCTTGCGCAGGGGAGAGGGAGAGACATGCCTTACTCGTCGTTCTGCTGCTTGCGCTTCAGAGCCGCACCCAGGATGTCGCCCAGCGAGGCGCCCGAGTCGGACGAACCGTACTCGGCCATCGCCTGCTTCTCCTCCTCCATCTCGCGGGCCTTGATGGACAGCGAGATGCGGCGGGAGCCGCGGTCGATCTGGGTGACCTTCGCGTCGACCTTCTCGCCGACGGCGAAGCGGTCCGGACGCTGCTCCGAACGGTCGCGGGACAGGTCCGACTTGCGGATGAAGCCGGTGTAGCCCTCGCCGACCGTGACCTCGATGCCACCATCGGTGACCTGGGTGACGGTGCAGGTGACGACCTCGTTCTTCTTCAGGCCGGCCGTGGCAGCCTCGAACGGATCGTTCGCGAGCTGCTTGATGCCGAGGGAGATGCGCTCCTTCTCGACGTCGACGTCCAGGACCTTGACCTTGACGCGGTCGCCCTTCTTGTACTCGGCGATGGCCTCCTCACCCGACTTGTTCCAGTCGAGGTCGGACATGTGGACCATGCCGTCGATGTCGCCCGGCAGACCGACGAACAGACCGAACTCGGTGATGTTCTTGACCTCGCCTTCCAGCTCCGTGCCCGGGCCGAACTTGTCGAGGAAGGTCTCCCACGGGTTGTCCAGGCACTGCTTGAGGCCCAGGCTGATGCGGCGCTTCTGCGGATCGACGTCCAGGACCATGACCTCGACTTCCTGAGACGTCGACACGATCTTGCCCGGATGGACGTTCTTCTTCGTCCAGGACATCTCCGAGACGTGCACCAGGCCCTCGATCCCCGGCTCCAGCTCCACGAAGGCGCCGTAGTCGGTGATGTTGGTGACGCGACCCTTGAACCGCGAGCTGACCGGGTACTTGGCTTCCACGCCTTCCCACGGATCGGCTTCCAGCTGCTTCATGCCGAGGCTGATGCGCTGGGTCTCCGGGTTGAAGCGGATGACCTGGACCGTGACGGTCTGGCCGATCTGCAGGGCCTCGGACGGGTGGTTGATGCGGCGCCACGCGATGTCCGTGACGTGCAGCAGGCCGTCGACGCCACCCAGATCCACGAACGCGCCGTAGTCGGTGATGTTCTTGACCACACCCTGCAGAACCTGGCCTTCCTTGAGGTTGGCCACCAGCTCCGAACGGGCCTCGGCGCGGCTCTCTTCGAGCACGGCGCGACGCGACACGACGATGTTGCCGCGCGAGCGGTCCATCTTCAGGATCTGGAACGGCTGCGGGGTGCCCAGCAGCGGGGAGATGTCGCGGACCGGACGGATGTCCACCTGCGAACCCGGCAGGAACGCCACGGCGCCCGACAGGTCGACGGTGAAGCCGCCCTTGACGCGGCCGAAGATGACGCCGGTGACGCGGGTCTGGTCCTGGAAGGACTTCTCCAGCAGCGCCCAGGCCTCTTCGCGCTTGGCCTTCTCACGCGACAGAACGGCTTCGCCGTTCTTGTCTTCCATGCGCTCCAGATACACCTCGACGGTGTCGCCCGCCTTCAGCTCGGGCGGCTGGCCGGCAACGGCGAATTCCTTCAGCGCGACGCGGCCTTCCGACTTCAGGCCGACGTCGATGGTGACCATGTCGTTCTCGACGGAGACGACGCGGCCCTTGACGACCGAGCCTTCGAGGGACTCGGCCGTGCCGAGCGACTCCTCGAGCAGAGCCGCAAAGCTTTCCTTCTCGCCGGTCCGGGCCATAGCTTGTGCCATTGAAACTCCTAAGGTTGGCCGAAAGCGATCCCGCCATGGTCCGTCCCGCGGCAAAACGGGCCGGCCCCCGATGGGACCACCGCGCCGGGCACCACGCCCGGCGACTTGGTTGACATATGTTCCGTTGGAGGGCCGAAGCGCCCGGACCCTGATGCTCAGACCTTGGGGCCGAAACCGGTTTTCGTTCCGATAAAGGCGGTCGCCGCTGCGAACGCCTGGTCGGCGTCGAGGGCGGAGGTATCAAGCACAAAAGCGTCGGCAGCCGGCAGGAGCGGTGCTACCGTCCTCTGGCTGTCGCGCGCGTCACGGGCCTTCATGTCCTCCAGGACGTCGGACGGTATAGCCGGAATCCCGCGTTCCCGCAACTCCTTGAGTCGCCGTTCGGCCCGCACCTCCACGGAAGCGGTAACGAACAGCTTGGCATCGGCGTTCGGGCATACGACCGTTCCGACGTCCCGCCCGTCCAGCACCGCCCCCGGCGCGCCGCCGGGCGGGGTGGTGGCGAAGCGCCGCTGGAAATCGAGCAGGGCGGCCCGCACCGCCGGCACCGCGGCGACCTTGGAGGCCGCCTGCGCCGCTTCGTCGCTGCGCAGGGCGGGGTCGTTCAGGATGCCGTCGTCCGGCCGCAACGCGCGGGCGGCCTGTGCCGCGGCCTCCGCATCCGCCGGGTCGCCGCCGGCGCGCAGGACGGCGACACCGACGGCGCGGTAGAGCGCCCCGGTGTCGAGATGCGCGAAGCCGTAGGTCTGGGCGACCCGCTTGGACAGCGTGCCCTTGCCCGCGGCGGCGGGGCCGTCGATGGCGATGACCAGACCCATCGCCCTCACACCCCCGCGATCTTGGCGCCGACGCCGTTCATCAGGGCGACGAAGCCGGGGAAGCTGGTGTCGATGAAGGCGCCGTCGTCCACCTGCACCGGCTCGGCCGTGGCCATGCCCAGCACCAGGAAGCTCATGGCGATGCGGTGGTCCATGGCGGTGGCGACGGTGGCGCCGCCCTGCGGCGGCTTGCCGGTGCCGTAGACGGTCAGGCTGTCGTCGGCCCCGACCTCCACCTTCACGCCGCACTTGGTCAGCCCGTCGGCGACCATGGCGAGGCGGTCGCTCTCCTTCACGCGCAGCTCCTTCAGGCCGAGCATGACGGTGGTGCCCTCCGCGCAGGCGGCGGCGGCGGCGAGGATCGGATACTCGTCGATCATGCTGGGGGCGCGGTCCGCCGGAACGACGATGCCCTTGAGCGGGCCGTGCTTCACCCGCAGGTCGGCCACCGGCTCGCCCGCCTCGTCGCGGCGGTTCTCGAAGGCGATGTTCGCGCCCATCTCGACCAGCGTGTCGTAGAGGCCGGTGCGGCGCGGGTTCATGCCGACGCCAGGCAGCAGCAGCTCCGAGCCGGGGCGCAGCAGCGCCGCGACCGCCGGGAAGGCGGCGGAGCTGGGGTCGGCGGGCACGACGATCTCGCGCCCGGTCAGCTCCGGCTGGCCGACGACGGACACGGCCAGCGCGCCGTCCTCCATCCGCTCGGTCGTCACGGTGGCGCCGAAATGGCGCAGCATCAGCTCGGTGTGGTCGCGGGTCGGCTCCGCCTCGATCACGGTGGTGGTGCCGGCGGTGTTCAGGCCGCAGAGGATGACCGCCGACTTCACCTGGGCGGAGGCCACCGGCAGGCGGTAGGTGATCGGCACCGTGCGGTCGCTGCCGACCACGGCCAGCGGCAGCCGCCCACCGGACCGTCCGACGAAGCGCGCGCCCATCTGCTCCAGCGGGCCGGTCACGCGGGCCATCGGGCGCTTGTTCAGAGAGGCGTCGCCGGTGAAGACGCAGGTGATCGGGTGCGACGCGACGAGGCCCATCAGCAGGCGCGCCGCCGTGCCGCTGTTGCCCATGTCGAGCACCTGCGCCGGTTCCGCCAGCCCGCCCAGACCGACGCCGCGCACGCGCCACACGCCGTCCCCGCCGCGCTCCGCCTGGGCGCCCAGCAGGCGCATGGCGGCGGCGGTGTTCAGCACGTCCTCCCCTTCCAGCAGGCCGTGGATGACGGTCTCGCCCACCGCAACGGCACCCAGCATCAGCGACCGGTGCGAAATCGACTTGTCGCCCGGCACGCGGATGGTGCCGGCCAGCGCGCCGGTGGAGGATGAGCGAAGCGGCTTCGCCTGCAGCATGGGAGGACTCCCCAGACAAGAATGTGACCAGGGCGGAGTACCTAGCACAGCGGGCAAGGCGATGCGAGCGATGCGCGGCTCCCGCGATCAGTCGCCGACCGCCACCCCCTCGCGCCGGGTGTCGGCGCCGCCGGACAGCCCCGGACCGGTCACCACGATCGCCTGGGTGCCGGAGGTCAGCTCCATCGCCTTGACCGTGTGCCCCCGCGCCTCCAGCGCCGCGATCCAGCCCTCCGCCTCGGTGCCCTGCTCCAGCTCGGTCGGGCCGTTGCGGCTGCCGAAATTGGGGGCGTCCACCGCCGCCTGTGGGTCGAGGTTCCAGTCGAGCAGCGCGACCAGCGTCTTGCCCACGTAATTGATGATGTTGCTGCCGCCCGGCGACCCCACCGAAGCCACCAAGGCGCCGTCGCGGAAGACCAGGGTCGGCGCCATTGAGCTGCGCGGCCGCTTGCCCGGCTCGACCCGGTTGGCGACCGGCTTGCCGTCCTCCGTCGGGGTGAAGGCGAAGTCGGTCAACTCGTTGTTCAGCAGGAAACCGCGCACCATCAGGCGGGAGCCGAACCCGTCCTCAATGGTGGTGGTCATGGCGACGGCGTTGCCCGCCCCGTCCACCACGGAGATGTGGCTGGTGCCGTGCTCCTCGGCCTCGGCGAAGCCCCAGGCGCGGCCTTCCCGGAAGGGCGGCTCGCCCGCCTGCGCCTTGCCCATGGACCGCTCGCCGACGAGGGCGGCGCGGCCCGCCAGATAGCCACGGTCGAGCAGCCCCTTCACCGGCACCGCCACGAAGTCCGGGTCGGCCAGGTAGAGCCCGCGGTCGGCGAAGGCGAGCCGCCCGGCTTCCGACATCCAATGCGCCGCCAGCGCTGGATCGCCGCGGGTGGCGGCCATGTCGCGGCCCTCCAGGACGGCCAGCATCTGCAGCACCGCGACCCCGCCGGAGCTGGGCGGCCCCATGCCGCACAGGGTGTAGGCGCGGTAGGGGCCGCAGACCGGTTCCCGCTCCTTCACCCGGTAGGCTTTCAGGTCGGCCTCGGTCATGTCGCCGGGGTTGGTGGGGTGGCCGGTCACCGCCTTGACGAGGTCGGCGGCGATCGGACCCTCGTAGAAGGCGGCGGAGCCTTTCTCGGCGATGGCGCGCAGGGTCGCCGCGAACTCCGGGTTCTTCAGCACCTGGCCGACCGGCCAGGGCGTGCCGTCCGGCTGATAGAAATAGGCGTGCGCCGCAGGGTTGGACGGCAGGTGCTTCTCCATCGCCAGTTGGCCGTTCAGCCGCGGGCTGACCGTGAAGCCGTTCTCGGCCAGCGCGATGGCGCGCTCGAACAGGCGGGGCCAGGGCAGTTTGCCGTGGGTGCGGTGGGCGTGCTCCAGCAGCATCACCGTGCCCGGCACCCCGACGGACCGGCCGCCGACCACCGCGTCGTAGAAGGGCATCGGCTTGCCGCCCGCCCCCAGGAAACGCTCCGGAGTCGCCGCGGCCGGCGCCGTCTCGCGCCCGTCGAGGGAGGTCACCGCCTTCGTTGCGGCGTCGTAATGGATCAAGAAGGCGCCGCCCCCGACGCCGGAGCTTTGCGGTTCCACCAGATTGAGGACGAGCTGCACGGCGATCGCCGCGTCCACCGCGCTGCCGCCTGCGCGCAGGATCTCCCGCCCGGCCTCCGCCGCCAGCGGATTCGCGGCGGCCACCATGTGGCGCGTGGCGGTGTCGACGCTGCGGCTGCCGCGCCCGGTCGCGCGTTCCGGCGCCACGTCGCCCGCCGCGGACGGCGCCGTCTGGGCTGCGGCCTCCAGCGGCAGCGCCGCCAGCAGGCCGGCGGTCAGCAATGCCCGCCAGCGGCGGGACAGCAGGATCGGCATCGGCTTCCTCCCCCATTATCATGGTATCCTTGTCGGCGACCCGAAGGACCACCGCAGGGTGAAGTTTGGCACCGGCCGACGGCCCTGCCACGTCGACGGCGACATTCAGCGAACTTTTTTTTGACAAGCGCCCGCTGGCGTGGCAAAGGGCGCGGCTTGCAATTCCCGAATTGGGCATTCCCTAGGAACGTGACGGAGGACGAGGCGTGGCCAAACCCGAATGGGGCGTCAAGCGCATCTGCCCGAGCTGTGGCGCGCGCTATTACGATCTGCGCAAGGACCCGCCGGTGTGCCCGAGCTGCGGAGCGCAGTTCGATCCCGAGGCGTTGCTGAAGTCCCGCAAGGCGCGCCCGGCGCCGGTTGACGATGTCAAGAAGGCCCCGGTGGTCTCCTCGGACGAGGACACCGAGACCGAGACCGAGGACGAAGAGTCGACGGAACTCGACGAGGTCGAGGACGATGTGACCGTCGACGACATCGAGGAAACCGACGAGACGCCCGAGGACGAGGACGATGTCCTGATCGAGGACACCTCGGAGCTGGGCGAGGACGACATGGACGAGGTCGTCGACGTCGAAGGCGAGGACGAGGAGGAGCGCTGATCGCGCTCCCCCTTGAAAGACGGGGGCGGGTGAGCGGAAAAAAGCTGGGCGGGGCTGAATTTTTCTCTTGCATCGGACCCCCGTCCTGACCAATATCCCGCTCCACCGAGGCAGGCCGCAAGGCTCGCCGCCCAGAGTTTCGGGGCCATAGCTCAGCTGGGAGAGCGCTACAATGGCATTGTAGAGGTCAGGAGTTCGATCCTCCTTGGCTCCACCAAACACCCGAAGGGCCTGCGCAACACCGCGCGGGCCCTTCGGCGTTTCAGCGTCTTTTTCTTCCCATTCCTTCCGCCACCACCGTCTTGACAGGCGTCAAGGAACGCTCTTTGGTCGGGCGGCACCGTCGGCTTCCGCCGATTCCCCTTTCCTCCCGCTTCGGACACGCCATGGCCGACATCCTGATCGCTAACACCTTGACGGGCGAGACCACCCTGGGCGCGCTGAACGCCGTCGATCCGGACGCCGTGGGCCGGCTGGCGCAGATCCACCCGGTCTTCAACCCCGGCGTCGGCGTGCCCGACAGCGCCAGCCTGAACGATCTCGCCAAGGCCACCGGCATCCCGCTGGACGTGCTGCTGGCCACGGCGCGCGGCGCCATCCATGTCACCGCCCCGGCCGGCGGCTGCGGCTGCGGAAGCGGCGGCTGCGGCACCCCCAAGCACTGAACGCTTTCCCCCTCCCATTCGCGGCGCCGGTCCCCACCTGTTGGTGGCACCCACCATTGGGAACAGGCTTCGGGAACGGGAGAACAAGCATGACGACGGCGCCAACATCGACCGAGTCTCCGGACGGCTGGCTGGAAACGGTGGTCGTCCCGCGCACCAGCGACATCGGCGGGTTCGAGGTGCGGCGCGCCCTGCCCTCCGTCCGCAAGCGGATGGTCGGGCCGTTCGTCTTCCTCGACCAGATGGGGCCAGCGATCCTCAAGGCCGGGGCGGGAATCGACGTGCGCCCCCACCCGCACATCGGGCTGGCCACCGTCACCTACCTGTTCGACGGCGAGATCCTGCACCGCGACAGCCTGGGCACCGTCCTGCCGATCCGTCCGGGGGCGGTGAACTGGATGACCGCCGGGCGCGGCATCGCCCATTCCGAACGCTCCGCCACCGACGAGCGCGGGCGCGACCGGCTGCTGTCGGGCATCCAGTCCTGGGTCGCGCTGCCCAAGACCCATGAGGAGACCGACCCCGCCTTCGTCCATCTCGGCGCCGACGAGTTGCCGGTAGTGGAGGGCGAGGGCAAGCGGCTGCGCGTCGTCGCGGGCGAGGCGTACGGTGTACGTTCGCCCATGAACACGCTGTGGGACACGCTGTACGTCGATGCGTCGCTGGACGCCGGCGCCCGCCTGCCCATCGACCGCGAGACGGAGGAGCGGGCGCTCTACATCGCCGACGGTACCGTGACGATCCACGGTGACCGCTTCGAGTCCGGGCGGCTGCTGGTGCTGCGTCCCGGCGACGCGGTGACGGTGGAGGCCGAAACCGCCGCCCGCCTGATCCTGCTAGGCGGCGCCGTGATGGACGGCCCGCGCCACATCTGGTGGAACTTCGTCTCCAGCCGCCAGGACCGCATCGAACAGGCCAAGGCCGAATGGAAGGCCGGCCGGTTCGACGCCGTTCCCGGCGAGACGGAGTTCATTCCGCTTCCGGAACGGTGAAGCCGAGCGCCGTCAGCTTCTCCCGCACCGCCGGATCGGCCAGCGCCGCCAGGAAGCGCTGGACCGCCGGCCGGTCCCGGCGGTCGTTGGGGATCACGAAGTCGTAATGCTCCGCCTGCAGAGGCAGGAAGCCCAGCCCGTAGAGGGTGGCGACGCTTTCGATGGCGACGCCCCAGTCGGCGCGGCCCTGGGCCACCGCCACCGCCACGGCGTTGTGCGACTTGGCCTGCGACCAATAGCCGGTGGGACGCGCCGCCCCGAGCAGCCGGTCGGTCAGGATGCGCGTGCCGCTGCCGGCGTTGCGGTTGACCAGGATGCAGTCGGGATCCTGCGCCGCCGCCAGACCGGCTTCCTCCGCCGTTTTGCCTTCGAAACGAACGTCGCCCTTGCGGAAGACGATGCCCTGAAGGCGGCGGTAACCGGTCACGAGGCCGAGCGCCGGGGTCAGGAAGGGGTGGTTGTACGCGCCGCTCTTCGGGTCCATCAGATGGATGGCCGCCACGTCGCACTCGCCGCGCCGGGCGGCGGCGAGGCCGCCCATGGAGCCGACGTTCAGCGCCTTGACCGTCAGCCCCTCCCCGACCAGCCGGCCGGTGATGGCGTCCAGCCCGACGCAATGGCTACCGATCACGATCAGGTCGGCGGGGCGGGTGTCGCGCCCGATGCGCTGGACCGACACCGGGGTGCCGGCCTCCACCGCCTCGGCCTGCGGGTCGATGGCGATGAAGCCGTCCGCCGCGCTGAAGGCGGTCACCGCGCCGGAGCCCTTGGACAGCGGATAGGCCGCCAGCCCCCCGTCCGCCCCGCGCACCAACGAGACCATCACATATTCGGTTCGGCCCCGTTCCGATCCCAGCCGCATCGGCACCGTCGCGTCCACGCTCTCCTTCGCTGCGGGCGGCAGACCAGCCAGCGCGCGCAGAACCGGGGCGACAAACTCGTGGAAGGTGAACATGGCGGAGGTCGGGAAGCCGGGCAGGACCACCACCGGCTTGCCCTTCGTTACGGCCAGGCACAGAGGCTTGCCGGGCTTCAGCGCGACGCCATGCGCAACGATCCCGGGGTCGCTCAGGCGGCTGATGATGCGGTGGGACAGGTCGCCCGCCCCCTTCGACGTGCCGCCCGACAGCAGCAGCGCGTCGCAGGCCAGACCCTGCTCGACCAGCGGCGCCAGCTCCGCCTCGTCGTCGCGGGCGATGCCCAGCCGGACCGGCTCCCCGCCCAGTTCCTCCACAGCGGCGGCGAGGACGGCGGCGTTCGAATCATAGACGGCGCCGGGCCGGATCGGTTCGCCCGGGGCGACGATCTCGTCGCCGGTGGACAGGATCGCCACGCGGGGGCGGCGGACCACCGACACCTCGCCCCGCCCGATGGCCGCCAGAACGCCGATCTCGCGCGAGGTCAGCACCTGCCCGCGGCGCATCACCGTCTCGCCGCGCCCGATGTCCGACCCGGCGGCGGCGACGAAGGCGCCGGGCACCACCGGCTTGCGGATCTCCACCAGAAGGGCGTCGCCCTCCTCATGCGACTCGGTGTGTTCGACCATCACCACGGCGTCGGCGCCGCGCGGCAGCATGCCGCCGGTGGCGAGCACCGTCGCCGTGCCGGGGGCGACGGTCAGCGCCGGGACGCGCCCGGCGGACAGCACCTCATCGTTCAGGCGCAGAACGACCGGCGTGTCCTCGCCCGCCCCCTGGGTGTCGGCGGCGCGCACCGCGAAGCCGTCCACCGAGGAACGGTCGAAGCCGGGGACATCGACCTCCGCCACCACATCGGCGGCCAGCACACGGCCCAGCGCGGCGCCCAGCGGCACCGTCTCCGCCCCCTTGGGCGTCAGGTCGAGATGGCGGCGGAACCGCGCCTCCGCCTCATCGCGGCTCACCACCTCGAGAAACTGCTCCTGCCGGGCCGCCTGGGCGACAAACCGCCGGATGTCCTGGTTGGACACGCCCTCCCCCCTCGCTTAATTCTGTTCAGAGACTTGTACCGTCAAAACAGCGCAGGGTCACGGTCGCCCCCGCCGGGACGCCCTCGCTGTCCGCGGGGATCAGCACGAAGCCGTCGGCCAGCACCGCCCCGGCCAGACCCGGCCGGTGCGGGGAGGCCACCGGCTCGACCAGCCCATCCGCCGTCCGACGCACGCGGTGCAGTTCGGTGCAGCCGATCTCCGACACCAGCTTGCGCACCGTCACGGCGGGGACCGCCGGATGCGGTAGCGCCGGGTCCCGCCCGGCCAGACGGCGCACCGCCCGCCCGGCCAGCAACTCGTAGGCCGTCAGGCAAGCCATCGGTTCGCCGGGCAGCAGCACGGCGGGCGCGCCGCCGGCCGTCCCCAGCGCCGCCGAATCGCCGGGGCGCAGAGCCACGCCGTGCAGGGCAAGCCCTCCCGCGTCGGCCAGTGCCAGGGGGGCCACGTCGTCGTCCCCCACCCCGGTGCGCCCGGCGGAGATCAGCAGGTCGGCGCCGGGGGCCGCGTAGGCGGCGGCCAGGACGGTGCGGTCCGCCGGCAGCGGCCCCACCAGTTCCACCACGCCGCCATCCCGCGCCACCAGCGCGGTCAGCATGGCGCCCAGCGTCTCGGGACCGGACCGCGGCCCTCCGGCCAGCACGACGCGCACCCACGGGCGGGCGCCGACGCGCACCGTGTCGATCCCCAGCGCGGCGAGCAGTCCGAGATCTTGCGGGCGCAGCCGGTGCCCGGCCACCCGCAGAACCGTCCCGCCGCGCAGGCCCTCCCCTTGCCGCTCTACGCCTTCGCCGGGGGCGGCGCTGCCCAGCGCCTCGACGAAGGGGCCGTCGGTCTGGATGCATTCGACGGGCAGGATCGCGTCGGCTCCCGGCGGCATCGGCTCGCCCGCCGCCACCGTCACGGCATCCGGCAGCGGAACCGGGTTGTAGGAGCCGGCGCCGAGCGTGTCGCTGGAGGCGACCGCCACACCGTCGCGGGCGGCCCGGTCGGCGGGCGGCCAGTCTCCCGGCGCGGTCAGCGGCGCGGCGAGAACCACGCCCTCCGCCAGGGTCGCGGCGAGGTCGGCGAGCGCCACGGCGCGCGGCGGCAGAGGAGTGACGGCGGCGTCGATCCAGCCTTCCATGACCGGCAGGGAGGCGCGGCTGGAGAATCCGCGCCCGCGCACGTCGGACGGAGTCGCTGCAAAAGGAAGCCGGCCTCCGGTCGCGCTGTCGTCTCCGGCTCTGGCCGCGGTCATGGCTGCACCCGTGATGCCTCAGGTCAGCCCCTTATACCGCAACCTCCACGCCGCCGCTGCACACACGGTTGCGGCCGGCGCGCTTGGCCTCGTAGAGCAGGCCGTCGGCAAGCTGGCTCAGCCGGTCCGGCGTGTCGTCCAGCGTCGGCCGGGCGGTGGCGACGCCCAGGCTGATGGTGATGTGGTCGGCGACGTGGGACACCGCGTGCGGCAGGCGCCGCTCGGCCACCGTCCGGCGCAGGCGTTCGGCCACCTGGACCGCCCCGTCCTCGTCGGTTTCGGGAAGCAGGCAGACGAACTCCTCGCCCCCGTAGCGGGCGGCCAGGTCGCCCGGCCTCATCATCTGCTCGGCCAGGAGCTGGGCCACGGCGCGCAGGCACTCGTCGCCCGCCTGATGGCCGTAATGATCGTTGTAGGGCTTGAACTGGTCGACATCGAGCATGATGAGCGACAGCGGAAGCTGCGCCCGCCCGCAGCGCCGCCATTCGCGCAGCATCACCTCGTCGAAGCGGCGGCGGTTGGCGATGCCGGTCAGGCCGTCGTTGAAGGACAGGGTGCGCAGCAGGTCGGTCTGCCGCTTCAGCAGCAGATGGTTGCGCACGCGGGCCTTGACGATGGGCGGGCTGATCGGCTTGGAGATGAAGTCGATGGCGCCGACCTCCAGCCCATAGGTCTCGTCCTCCACCTCGCTCTTGGCCGAGATGAAAATGACCGGGATGTCGCGGGTGACCGGCTCGGCCTTCAGCCGGGAGCAGACCTCGTAGCCGTCCATGCCCGGCATCATGATGTCCAGCAGAACGAGGTCGGGAAGCCGGGACTGCGCCAGCTCCAGCGCCTTCGCCCCGTCGGTGGCGAAGTAGATGTCGTGGTCGTCCTTCAGGATGCGGCTCAGCACATGCACATTCGACGGGATGTCGTCGACCACCAGGATCTTGGAGCGTGCATCGGTCATGATCGGTTCCTGGAGAACGGGTTCCCGGAAGGCGGTATGCGTGTGGTGCGAAGCGGGTCAGTCGGCCGGCAGGGACAGGCCGAGATCCAGCATGATCCTGCGCAAGATTCCTTGAGCTTTTGTAAAGTCGAGGCCATCGACCGCCGACGACAGCGCCTTCATCGACACCGGATCGATCCAGTCGGCCAGCGGCGGCGCAAGGACGGCGAACTCCTCCGCGGCGGCGAAGTTGCTGTCGCGCAGCAACCGGGCGAAACGGTCCAGCATGGGTTCCAGCGTCTGGATGTCCATCGCCGGTTCCCCACCGCCCCCGACACCACCGGAAGCACCGCCGGAACCGCCGCCAGGAGCGCTGCCGTGGGCGCGCCCCGGCGCAACGGTCAGCCGGGCGGCGGAATCCAGAACCGCTTCCAGCTCCGCGCGGAGAACCGGCAGCTGCGCCGCCGCCGCCGCCCCGTCCCCGCGGAAGGCGGCGATCTGCACGGCGTCCGCGGCGGCGGACAGCGTGCGGGCGCCGATGTTGCCCGCGAGACTCTTCAACTCGTGCCCCAGCGCCTTGGCCCGCGGCAGATCCCCGGAGGCCAGGGCGACGGCGATGCCATCGGCCACGCCGTCATAGGTCCGGGCGAAATCGGTGACGAACTTGCGGAACAGCCCGACATCGCCGTCGAGCCGATGCAGCGCGTCCTTCACGTCGATGCCCGGCAATTCGGAGGGAAGCGCCGCGCGGGCCGCGGACGGCATGGGCTTGGGCAGGATCGGCGCGCCCGCCCCCAAACCACCTACTCCCAAGCCACCGGCCCCCAGACCGCCCGCCGGCTGGCCGAGCCAGCGCGTCACCACGGAGAACAGCTGGTCCACGTCGATCGGCTTGGCGATGTGGTCGTCCATGCCGCCGTCCAGGCACCGCTGACGGTCGGACGGCAGGGCGCTGGCGGTCATGGCGATGATCGGCAACCCCTGCCCGGCGGGCCGGGCGCGCAGCCGGCGCGTCGCCTCGAATCCGTCCATCTCCGGCATCTGCACGTCCATCAGGACGAGGTCGAAGGGCGGATTAGCCTCCTCGACGCAGGCGATGGCCTCGTACCCGTTGCCGGCCAGGGTGACGCGGGCACCGGCGCGCTCCAGGATTTCGCGAGCCACCTCCTGGCTGATGCCGTTGTCCTCCACCAGCAGCAGGCGCTGCCCGAACAGGGGGCGCAGTTGCTGCGGCCGCAGGAGACCGGCGGAATGCGCCGCGCAGGCGTGCAGCGGCGTCGCCTCCGGCGCGTCGCCCCGGGTGCCGCACCCATAGGCGTCGATCACCGCGTCGAGCAGGGAGGAGGCGGTGACCGGCTTCACCAGCGCGCCGCCGAGTCCCAGCTCCTCCAGCCCCTCGTCCCCCGACCCGGCGCCCATCCGCTCGCGTCCGAAGGCGGAGACCACGATGATGACGGGCGCCTTTACCAGCCCGTCGTCGCGGATGCGGCGGGAAGTTTCCAGCCCGTCCATCCCGGGCATCTTCCAATCCATCAGCACGATGTCGTAGGGCTGCCCCGCGGCAGTCGCGCGCTCCAGCTCCACGATCGCTTCGGCCCCCGACGCGCAGAGCGAGGTCTTCCAGCCGAAGGACGTGACCAGCTCCCCCAGCACCTCGCGCGCGGTGAGGTTGTCGTCCACCACCAGCACGGACAGGCCGCGCGGCACCACACGGGAGCGCATCGGCCGCTCTCCCGCCCGCCCGGCGCCCATCCGCCCGGCCCCGGCCAGGCCGGCCAGCCCGAAGGCGGGATTCCCGAAGACGGCGGTGAAATGGAAATCGCTGCCCTGGCCCGGCTCGCTCGCCACATCCATCACGCCGCCCATCAGGGCGACCAGGCGCGTGCAGATGGCCAGCCCGAGGCCGGTGCCGCCGTAGCGCCGGGTGGTGGAGCTGTCGGCTTGGCTGAAGGCCTGGAACAGGCGCTCCTTCTGCTCGGCGTCGATGCCGATGCCGGTGTCGCGGATGGAAAAGGCCAGAACCGTCCGCTCCTCCGCCACCTCGACGGCGCGGACGGACACCACCACCTCCCCCGCCTCGGTGAACTTGATGGCGTTGCCGGCGAGGTTGATGAGCACCTGCTGCAGGCGCAGCGGGTCGCCGACGAGGTCGAGCGGAACCTCCGGCCCGACCGAGAACAGAACCTCGATGTCCTTGTCCTGCGCCGCCGCGCCGACGATCACCGCGAGGTTCTGCAGCAGGTCGTCGAGGCGGAACTCCACCCTCTCCAGCTCCAGCTTGCCGGCCTCGACCTTGGAGAAGTCCAGGATGTCGTTCAGGATGCCGAGCAGCGACTGCGCCGAGACGCGGATCTTCTGGGCATAGTCGCGCTGGCGCGACGACAGGTCAGTCTGCTGGATCAGATGGACCAGACCCAGGATGGCGTTCATCGGCGTGCGGATCTCGTGGCTCATGTTGGCCAGGAATTCGCTCTTGGCGCGGCTGGCCGCCTCGGCCACGGATTTGGCCTGGCGCAGCGCCTCCTCGGCCCGCTTGCGCTCGGCGATCTCGTGGAAGACGACGACGGCGCCCTCGACCCGCCCGTCCTCCAGCATGGGCGACGCCGCGAACTCCACCGGGAAGCTGGTGCCGTCCTTGCGCCAGTAGATGTCCTCCGAGCCGCCCCGCGCCTCGCCGGTGCGCAGCACCTCGAAGACCGGGCAGTCGATGGTCGGTGCCGGCGTGCCGTCGGCGCGGGTGTGATGCAGCAGCACATGCAGGCTGCGGCCCAGCATCTCCTCGTTGGTGTAGCCGGTCAGCGCGCAGGCGGCGGGGTTGGCGAAGGTGATCCGCTCGTCCCGGTCGACGCCGCAGATGCCCTCCGACGCGGATTGCAGGATCAGGTTCAGCCGGCGGTTGGCCCCCGCGAAGGCGCGATTGGCCTGTTCCAGGCTGCGGGCGGTGGCGTCCAGGTCGGCGTTCGTCTCGGCCAGCCGGCGGCGTCCCACCTCCTCGCGCGACAGGCTGCGCGCCGCCGCCGCCGCCGCCAGCGCGGCGCAGGCGGCCACCGCCAGCAGGACCAGCAGGCCGCCGTGAATCGTGCGCTCGCGCCAGGGTGTCAGCGCCTCCTCCTGCGACATGCCGACCTGAACGATCAGCGGCAGATCCTGGACCCGCAGGTTGGCGACGATCCGTTCCGACCCGTCCACCGGGGACCGGCTGAAGACCGTGCCGCCGGTGGACCGCGGCGCCTCGTCCATCGGGGGAGGCACCGGGGGCAGGTCCGGTGATGCCGCGGACGGCGGCGCGCCGCTGTCCTGGCCGGACAGGCTGAACAGCAGGGTTCCGTCCTCGCGGTACAGGGCGACGGCGCCCCCGCGGCCGATGTTCAACCCTTCGAAGAAAAAGCGGAAGTAGTCCAGATCCAGAGCGATGTGGGCAACGCCCTGGAAATTCTCCACCGTTCCGATGCGGCGGCTGATGGTGAAGGTCGGCCGGCCCGACATCCGGCCCCGGATCATCCCGCCGATGTGGAACGCCTCGCCGCTCCGGTGGGCCTGGAAGAAGGCGCGATCCGCGTTGTTCATCGGCGGCGTCGGGAACTGACGGGTGGTCAGCAGCCCGTTGCCGGCGGCATCGTGAATCAAGATGGCGCTGACCTCCGGCATGGCGTCGGCCATGGCGCGCAGTTCCTGCCACAGCGGCACGTCGCGCCCGACCACCTCCATATCCCGCACGCGCAGCCGGTCGTCCACGCGCTGCAGCACGAGATCGCTGGTGGCGACGGTGCGGCGCACATGCTCATGCAGCAGGCGGGCGGCGCTCAGCGTCCGGTCGCGGGCGTGGCTCACCGCCTCGTCGCGGTCGGCCCAGGTGGCCGCCCCCCAGAGGCCGACTCCGAACAGGGTGATCACCCCGACGATGGTCGTCAGCAAGGTCCGCAGCCGCGTGCGGGTGGCCGCGGCGGGCCCCTCCGCCGTCAGGAAAGCTTCGTCCATCACCGGTGTCCGCCCAGTCCGGCGCACGCCGGAGGAGAAAAAATTGCCGCACATGGCAATTATGGCGTCCGGACGATGTCCTTCGCAAGAGACTTGAAAAGGGCCTCCGCCCGGTCGCCGGGCAGGGCCTCGCGCAGGGCCCGCGCCCCCTCCTCCGCCGCATCCACAACGCTGCCGGCCAACCCGGCCGCCTCGTCCCGGCGCCCCGCACGGAGGGCGGCGCAAAGCGCGCGGCAGGCGGACGCCAGCCGGACCAGCCCCAGGCTGGCCGACGGCGCGATCAGCGCCTGCGCCTCCACCGCCATGCCACCCGCCAGGACGAAGGCCACGCCGCCCGCGCGCAGCCGGCTCATCCGCCGGGGGAGTTCGTCGAGGAAGGCGGCGGCCAGACGGGCGCAGGCGTCCTCCCCCAGGTCGTCCGACAGCTGGCGCAGCATCGCCAGATCGAGCGGCTGGCGGAGCGGAATCGGCTCCGCCACGGTATCCGGCAAAGCGCCCATTCCCATCGCGGCCACCGGGACCGCCGTGGCGGTACCATACTGTTGGACCTTGCCCACCGCGTGATCGATGGCGTCCAGCATGGCGGCACGGTCCACCGGCTTGGCGATGTGGCCGTTCATGCCGGCGTCGTGGCAGCGCTGGACCTCGTCGGGCAGGGCGCTGGCGCTCATCGCCAGGATCGGGATGCTTCCCACCGGCGACGGCAGGCCGCGAATTGCCCGCGTGGCGGCATGACCGTCCATCTCCGGCATGTGCACGTCCATCAGCACGAGATCGTAGACGCCGCGTTGCACCGCATCCACCGCCTGCCGCCCATCGGCGACGGCGTCCACGCGGTGGCCCGCCCCCAGCAGCATGGCGACGATCAGTTCCCGGTTCATCGCCAGATCCTCGGCCAGCAGGATGCGCACCAGACGGCGGCGGACCAGCAGTTCCGCCGCGCAGTTGGCGATCAGGTCGCGGATGGCGAAGGGGGTGTCCGTCAACACCAGCCGTCCCGCCTCGATCCGGGAAAAGTCCAGCACATCCTCGATCACCGTCAGCAGCGACCGCCCGGCGTCGCGCACCAGACGGGCGTGGTGGTTCTGGCGGGGTGTCAGGTCCTCGTCCAGAAGCAGGCGGGCAAAGCCCAGGATGCCGTTCAGCGGCGTGCGCATCTCGTGGCTCATGGTCGCCAGGAACTCGGCCTTGGCGCGGCTGGCCGCCTCGGCCTCCAGGCGGGCCTGGATCAGCGCCTGCTCGTTGCGCTTGGCCTCGGTGACGTCGGTGACGATGCCGTCCCACACGATGTCGCCGTTGTCGCGCCGGACGGCGCGGCTGGAAGCGCTGATCCAGCGGATCTCGCCGTCGGACCGGACGATCCGGTATTCGAGATTCCAGGGGTCCAGCGTCTCGGCGGAGGCGTGGATCGAGGCGTAGACGCGCGGGCGGTCTTCGGGATGGAGGATGCGGTTCAGCGCCTCCAGCGTCACCCGCTCCGTCGGCGGCAGGCCCATCACCTGGAAAAATCCGGGGCTGCAATAAGGAAAGCGCAGCCGGCCGGCCGCCCCGAGCACCCGCTGATACACGCCGCCCGGCAGGTTCGCCACCGTCGCGGCGAAGCGGCGCTGGCTTTCGGTGAGGGCGATCTGGAGATCGAGGCGCTCCTGCTCCTTACGCAGGAAGGTGCCCAGCGCCAGCGTTCCGAAGAAGTTGCCGAGACTCAGCGGCACCAGAGCGGTGTCCATCAGCCGGCGCGCCATGTCGGGCGGCAGCAGCAGGAAGCTGAAGGGCGCCATCACCGTCACCAGCAGGGCCAGCACGGCCAGATGCCGGTTGCCGAACCGCCCGCTCCGCCGCGCCGCCACGGCCACCAGAACACCGATCAGGCCCGCCCCGGTCAGAGAGGTGACTCCCGCCACCGCTCCCGGACCGCCCATCCAGACGCGGAAGGCGCCGGACACCGCCGCCGCCCCCACCCCGGCCAGAGGACCGCCGAACGGGCCGGCCAGACCGACAATGACGTTGCGCGCGTCGATGAACAGGCCCGGCGCCACCTGCACCGGATCGGCCATGCCCAGCACCGCCACCCCGCCGAACATCAGGCCCAGCAGGGCGTTGGCCAGCGGCGCCGGCCAGCCGGCGGCGCGGCTGCGGATCTGCAGGAAGACGACCGCCACGACCGCGAACAGTCCAATGTTCTGGGCCAGCCCGAGCAGCAGTTCGCTGGAAACCATGTTCATTGCAACCCCTTCGGCCATCGCAACCCTCTGGCGATGCCGTTTTGCATTTTGCTTGTGTGGCGCGACACGGATTCGCATCGTGCGATGCATTCCCGGCATACGGGCGGATGCCGCTCCGTTCCGGTCCGCCCGTTCGCCGTTTTCACGCAAGGGACGTGCCGCTCCGGAGGTGGTCGCCCGTCATAGGCAACCCGGTGGAGGCACCCCACCCGGCATCGCCGTCCGGGGTGGCGGAGCGGCGGTGCCCCGGCACGGGAAAGGCCCCGCGTTCCGCGCTGCATCACGCCCTTTGGGGCACCCCGTACGCACCGGCAATCGTCGCAAATGCCATAGGCCTGTGACGTTCCGGGGACTTTTGCCGGCCGGGCCGGCGTGGTGGGCGCATGACCGGATTAGTACCGAATTCCGGCGAGGCAAAATGGCCTGCGATCCCGTTGGCGAAACGGGATGCCGGCGGTACCGCGCCGGTGTCGCCCGAGGTCTGCGCGCTCGCCTGAAGGGGTCCTCCGTTGGGTTTCACGCCGTGAAAGCCGGCGGCGGGACAGCATCGGGCCGGGGGTGTGGACGGGAGGCGGTGACGGGAGAAGGTTCATGCAGCACGCCGTTGCCGGGGCCCCGCGGTTGTCCGTGGTGGTTCCCTGCTACAACGAGGCCGAGGGGATCGGCGAATTGCACCGCCGGGTGTCCGCGGCCTGCCGCGCCGAGGTCGGGGAGAGCTATGAGCTGATCCTGGTGGATGACGGGTCGCGGGACGGCACCTGGGGCCGCATCGCCACTCTGGTGCGAGACGATCCGGCGGTGACGGGGGTGCGGCTGTCGCGCAACCACGGCCACCAGCTCGCCCTGACCGCCGGTCTCCATGTCTGCCGGGGCGAGCGCATCCTGATCATCGACGCCGACCTGCAGGACCCGCCGGAGCTGCTGACGACCATGATGGCCCGCATGGACGCCGGGGCCGACGTGGTCTACGGCACCCGCATGGCCCGCGACGGCGAGACCTGGTTCAAGAAGGGCACGGCGGCGCTGTTCTACCGTCTGCTCGACCGGCTGGTCGACATCGATATCCCCAAGGACACCGGCGACTTCCGCCTGATGAGCCGCCGCGCCCTGGAGGTGCTGAACGCCATGCCGGAGCAGCACCGCTTCATCCGCGGCATGGTGAGCTGGATCGGGCTGAAGCAGGAGCCGCTGCCCTACGACCGGCAGGCCCGCGCCGTCGGCGAGACCAAGTACCCGCTGGGCAAGATGATCCGCTTCGCGGTGGACGCCATCACCAGCTTTTCCATCAAGCCGCTGCGCGCCGCCTCCTACGTCGGCTTCTTCTTCGCTCTGTGCGCGCTGCTGGCGCTGGGCTACGCGCTGGTGAGCTGGTCGCAGCACGCGACGGTTCCCGGCTGGACCAGCGTGATGGTCGTCTCGCTGGTGCTGGGCAGCACGCAGCTCCTGATTCTGGGCGTCCTGGGCGAGTATCTGGGACGGCTCTATATGGAGACCAAACAGCGGCCGCTGTTCGTGGTGGACCGCATCGCCCGCCATCCCGACGCCATGGCCGCCCAGATCGCCGCCCAAGCCGCCGCCGCCGAAGCCGGCGTGCAGGCCGTGCCCGACCCCGTCGTGGTGCATCTGGGAACCGGCATCGCCGCCGCCGCCGGAGCCTTCTCCCGCATCGAAGCCAAGAGCGGGGCCAACAGTTGAGCGGCACGGAAGGCCGGAGACGGGCCGTTCCCTGGACGGCCATCCGCTTCGCCCTGGTCGGCCTGCTGAACACCGGGGTGGATTTCGCGCTGTTCCTGGCCCTGGTGTCGCTGGCCGGCGCTCCCGTTCTGGCCGCCAACGCCGTGGGCTACGGCGCCGGCGTGCTGTGCAGCTTCCTGCTGAACCGCAGCTGGACCTTCCGGATGCGCCGGGAAGCCGCCCCGATGGCCCGCCGCCTGCCGCTGTTCCTGGCCTTCAACCTCGTCGGGCTGGGGCTGTCCACGCTGGTGGTCGGCCTGCTGGTCCCCGCCGTTCCGCCGCTGGTCGCCAAGATCGCGGCGACCGCCGTCACCTTCGCCTGGAACTACTGGTCCAGCCGGCGCTTCGTCTTCACCGCACCGGCCGCCAATCCCCTCGTCTGAGTCCGCGGCCCGAGCGACCCCGCCGGAGGGCGGGGTCGCTTTGCCGCAACGGCGAACCTTGACCGCCGGGCGGCCTACCCCAATCTATGACGGAGCGGCGCCGATCCTCCCCTTTCGGGCCGCCAGCCAGCCGGGCGCCGGAAACGGGCCCAATGTGCAACTCGCTCGCCTCTCGAGGAGGATGCGCCGTGACGACACGTCTTTCGCTCTTCAACAGTCCGCTGCTCCTGGGCTTCGACCAGTTCGAGCGCACGCTGGACCGCATCGCCAAGAATTCCGCGGAAGGCTATCCGCCCTACAACATCGAACAGATCGGGGACGAGGGCCTGCGCATCACGCTGGCCGTGGCCGGCTTCACCTCCGAGGACCTGTCGGTCCAGATCGAGGACAACCAGCTCGTCATCCGCGGCCGCCAGACCGACGACCGCTCGCGCATCTACCTGCACCGCGGCATCGCCGCCCGGCAGTTCCAGCGCAGCTTCGTGCTGGCGGAGGGGATCGAGGTGGTCGGCGCCTCGCTCGACAACGGCCTGCTCAACATCGACCTCAAGCGGCCCCTGCCGGAACCGAAGGTCCGCACCATCAAGATCGAGCAGCCCGCCCAGGCCGCCAGCGGCACCGCCGGACCGCAGACCATCGACGTCGCGCCCGACCGCGGCGACGCCTGACCGGTCTTCACGCTCAACCAGCGCGATTGCCCGCCGCTTACACCTCCTCGACCGTTTCGTCCAAAGGACTGCGTCATGAACAGCTTCGACACCGACAAGGCCGCGGCCTACCTGCGCCAACTGTCGCCCCAGGACTTCGCCACCTTCGGGCTGGACCATGTGGCCTATGTCCGGCCGGTGACCGTCGACGACGCCCCGGCCTTCTCCGTCCACGCCGCCGACGGCACGCCGCTGACGGTGCTGGCCGAGCGCGACGTCGCCTTCGCCACCGTCCGCCAGAACGACATGGAGCCGCTGAGCGTCCATTGACGCCCGGGACGTCCTGCCGATGACGCCCGGAGGTTTCGAAAGGGCCGGTCCACCGCGGACCGGCCCTTTTCGTTTCTGTACGTCCGGTGCTATGACATTGCTCCGGGACGCCCCCTTCAACCCTTGCCTGCCCCCCTCAACCCGCTATCCTTGTGGGGGACCTCGAAAGTGGACGAGCGGGCGGATGGGCGCCGGCTTGCGGGGAGATGGCATTGAGCGACGGGGCAGACACCAGCGAGGCTGTGGCCGAGGGTGCGGGGGACAAATCGGCACGTCCCCAGGGCGGAGGACGGCGCAGGCAGTGGGAGGACGAGGCCCGCGACGCGCTGCACATCATGCCGCTGTCGGCCATCCCGCTGGAAACGCCGGGTCTTCAGCACGCCCGGCTGATCAAGAACGTGCGGTTGCAGACCGTCGTCGAGATGTTCCACGACGTCCAGACCGGCAGCGGGCAGGTCTCGCCGCGCCACCTCACCGCCTATTTCGAATCCTACAAGGAGGAGGTGGAGCGCGACCTCGTCAAGATCGAGAAGATCGCCGCCGCCTCCAGCTTCGACGTCTACACCTCCCGCATCGAATTGCGCCGGATGAACATCGACGTCAACAGCGTCGAGTCGCTGACCCTGTCCGACCGCAAGAAGGAGGAGCTGACCAACTACATGCGCGTCTTCACGCGCCCGCTGGTCGAGTATGTCTACGGGTCCGAGGACATGCAGGTCCAGGACGTGAAGGACATCATCGGCATGTTCTCCAACCCCAACCGGGACGAGGCGCTGCGCAACCTGCGCATGATGGCCGACCGGCTGGACATCGAGCTGGGGGAGATCCCGCAGTTCCTTGAGGAATACGGCGACATCTTCCTGTCGCTGGCCTATTTCAAGAAATGCCTGGACGACATCGTCCCGGAGATCCAGCGCTTCCTGTCCTGGATGGCCGAGATCCGCAGCTCCACCGAGGTCAAGCGCGACGCCCGGCAGATGCGCATGCTCGACGAGATCAGCCGCGACCTGACCGACATCTCGACCTCGATCACCGGGCGCTTCGAGAGCTTCGACAACCGGTCCAAGGACTTCTGGCGCGACATCAACGCCGAGACCTTCCATTCCATCCGCGAGCTGATCGCCTCCCACCACGTCACCATCGGCGGGGTGCTGTGCGGTCTGGCGGTGAAGATGGACCTGTGGAAGGCCCGCTTCGCCCGCGGCGGCGGCGGCCCGAACCGGCGCATGGAGTTCGTGAAGTCGGAAATCCTGCCCGGCCTGTCCCACATCAAGTCGCTGGAACAGTCCGCCCGCTCCGCCAGCGCGTGAGGAGCCCTCCACGGCACGGCTCCGGTTGCCCGGAGCGGCGGCTCACTCGGTCAGCGGCACCCTGGTGGTCACCGTCCCCCCGTCCGGCACCTCCAGGGCGAAGGCGTCGAAGGCCGGCGGGCCGAAGGCGCTGCCCGTCGCCCCGCCGCTGAAGCCGTAGGGCTCACTTGGTATGCCCACCATGTTGGTGGTGAGCACCGAGTCGCCGTTCCGATCCTGGAACACCGCGATTCCATAATGCCCCGCCGGCAGACCGACGAAGACCGCCGTCACCTCCGTCCCCAACGCCTCCAGAATTTGCCCGGCGAAACGCCGCTCCGCTTTGTAGGCATCGGCGCCGTCATACAGCGCGACCCACAGCTTGCCCTGTTGGGGCTTGACGTTGCCGATGGTTGCGCGAAGCTCCGCCGAGTTGACCCCCGCCGCGGCAAGGGTCAGCGTCATCGCACCGACCAACCCCAATCCAATCCGACATGCGGTTCCCATTTCCTGTCCTTTTCCTTCGCCGTGGGCGAACCGTCGCCCTTCCGAACCGGTCCCTTCCATGCCTGACGGAGCGGGCGGCGGGCCACCGCCATTGCGGGAGCGGCGGGATGCGGCTTCGCGAAACGCGGGAACCGGCGTTTCACGATGCGTGAAGCGACGGTTCCCGCGGCCGGGCAGCCCCGCACGCCCTACCGCCGCCGGCTGCTGGGGCGGCGCCTGCCGGTGCTGCTGGCCGCCGCGCTGGTGCTGACCCTGCTGGGTCCGTTCGGCACCTTCGCGGATCTGACGCTGGCGCAGCGGCTGGCTTACTGGTGCGGGCTGATCGGACTGGGCGGTCTTGCCTTCGAGCTTCTGACCCTGGCCGCCGGCCATCGGCTGCGGGAGCGGGCGGGAGCGTGGCGCGCCATGCTTGCCGGGGTGGTCCTGGCGGTGGCGGCGCTGATGACGCTGACCGTGGCGCTGCTTGAACGGACATTGCGCGGGATGGATTTCCTGCGCCCGCTGGGGTTGGCGGAGCTGTTCGTCTACGTCGTCCTCGTCACCCTGCTGGTGTCCGCCATTCCGGTCTGGCTGGAGCTGCGCGACCGCGGGCTTCTTGCCGGCCCCACGACGCCGCCATCCCCGCCCGTCCCGGACAACGCACCGGCACCCCCGGCGGAGCGGCCGGAGCCCGCCTTCCTTGCCCGCCTGCCCGCGCGGCTCGGCCGGGACCTGCTGGCGCTGGAGATGGAGGACCATTACGTTCGCGCCCACACGGCGGAAGGCAGCGACCTGATCCTGATGCGGCTGCGCGACGCCATCGCGGAGCTGGCCGGACTTCAAGGGATGCAGGTCCACCGCTCCCACTGGGTCGCCGCCGCGGCCGTCGCCGGGGTGGAGCGCAAGCCGGACGGCAAGCTGGTGCTGGTCCTGCGCAACGGCCGTCGCGTGCCGGTCAGCCGCAGTTACGCAGCGGCGGTTCGCGAGGCGGGCTGGACGGAGAAGACGGGGCCGTAACCAGCGCCCCCTCAACACACACGAAGACACTGTGAAAACCCGAACAGACGCGGACACCCCACGCAATAACGGGTGCTTTCTCTATCCCCATCGGGCGGCCATTACCGTTGAATTCTTGTTAGGTCATTCAAAGTGCCGACACCCTAAGGCTTTCATTCAATAATTCACTTCAACCCGCCGCCACGATGCCATACCATCGAAATCACAGGGATTTTCCCATCAAGGGCATCGAAAACAATAAAGCAATCCAGGGGACAAAAGCGCCAACCTTACGCCTATACCGTGAAGTCTTTTCGGCATCATTGGACTGTCAGGAAGCAATCTTACCGCTTTCCCTCGCGTAGCCGGACACTCCCATACTCCCTCGTCGTTCGCCTCCCGCCGCAGAACCGGGTTCGGGACAGCCGACCCGCGTCTCCATTCCACCCAAACCTTGCGGGTCCCATGACGTACCGCCCCGACATCGACGGCCTTCGCGCGGTATCGATCCTTTCGGTTCTGCTGTTCCACGCGAAGTTTTCCCTGTTCAGCGGCGGATACATCGGCGTCGATGTGTTCTTCGTGATTTCCGGCTACCTCATCGGCTCGATCGTCCTGAACGACGCGCAGCGCGGCCGCTTTTCCCTCGCCGACTTCTATGTCCGCCGCATCCGTCGAATCCTTCCCGCCCTGTTCGCGGCGCTGGCGGTCACGACGGTGCTCGCCCTGTTCCTGCTGTCGCCCCAGGAGTTGAAGAGCTTTGCCCAGAACTTGGCGGCGACCACGCTGTTCTCGTCCAACATCGTCTATTATCTGAAGTCCGGTTACTTCGAAAACGCGGCGGAGATGAACCCGCTTCTCCACACTTGGTCGCTGGGGGTGGAGCAGCAATTCTACATCGTCTTTCCCCTCGCCGTGCTGGCCCTGATTCCGTACAGGCGTTCGGTGTGGGTTGCCGTTCTGCTGGCGGCGGCGGCGGCGTCCTTCGCCTTGGGCGTGTCGCTGGTCCGGGATCATCCGGTGGCGGCCTTCTACCTGCTGCCGCCCCGGCTGTGGGAACTGGTGCTGGGCGCCCTTCTGGCCTTCGGCGCCGTTCCGGACAGCCGCAGCCGCGCGGTGCGGGAACTGGCCTGCGCGGTCGGTGCCGCCCTGATCCTCGTCAGCGTGTTCGCCCTATCCGAGGCCACGGCCTTTCCGGGCTACGCCGCCCTGCTGCCCTGCCTGGGCGCGGCGCTGGTGATCCACGCGGGGCGGAGCGGTCCGACAGCGGTCGGGAGGGCGCTGACGCTGCGCCCCATGGTCTTCATCGGCCTGATCTCCTACTCCATGTACATCTGGCATTGGCCGCTGATGGTCTTCGCGCGCTTCTACAAGGGGCGGGACCTGTCCACCAAGGAGACGCTGATCCTTCTTGCGGCCATCGCCGCGGTGTCCGTGCTGTCCTGGCGGCTGATCGAGGTGCCCTTCCGCAAGCCCAGGGCAGCGTCGGGGGCACAGTCGGGGGTGGAGTCGGACCGCCAGCCGGCCAAGGTCTTCGCCCGGACCGGCTGGGCCATGGCCGGACTGGCGGGGGTCGGGCTGATCGGTCATCTGTCCAACGGGCTGCCGCAGCGCTTCGCCGACTACGCGCCGCAGGACATCTCAGGGCGGGAACTCTACAAGGAACACACCTGCTTTCTCGAAACCGACCAGCCGCCCGAGGCGTGGCCGGGCCTGGAGAATTGCCGGATCGGTTCGCCGAAGGCGGACGCGCCCACCGCCCTGCTCTGGGGGGATTCCTTCGCCGCCCACTATGTGCCGGGGCTTCAAGCCGTCGCCGACACCCTGCCCTTCAACATCGTCCAGTACACGGCATCCGGCTGTCCGCCCATCAAGGATCTGTCCGTCAACGCCCGCCCGAACTGCCAGGAGTTTAACCGCCGCGTCGAAGAACTCATCGACCGCAACGGCATCCGCATCGTCATCATGGCGGCGCGGTGGGAATGGTACATGGACACCAACGCCCTCGATCTCCGCCGCCTGCACGAGACCGTGGACGCGCTGCTGAACCGGGGCATCCGGATCGTCGTGCTCGGGCAGAGCCCGGTCTTCCGCTTCCGCAACCCCTACGACCACACCTATTTCATGAAGTCGGAGCGGGCCTACTCGATCACCGGCCAAGCCGCCGACCAGCCGGTCATCGCCGCGACGCAAGGCGCGCGGTTCATCGACACCTCCGACTATTTCTGCGATCCCGATCCCTGCAAGGCTCTTCCGCTCTGCCGGATCAGGGACGACCAGGGCTTCTACTTCCTGGACCAGGGCCATTTCTCGACCCACGGCAGTACCCTGATCGTCCAGAGCATCCAGGAAATACTGCGCGCTCCCGACCCGTCCTATGGAGAGTGAGGCCCGGCCGGGACGCCGCGCAGCGGGAAGGCGGTGCCGCCGCCCCCGCTGCGCCGGCGTCCGTCACTTCGCCAGATTGCGCAGGACGAAGTTCAGCACGCCGCCGTTCCGGTAATACTCGACCTCGTCCACCGTATCGATGCGCAGCAGCAGCGGCACCTGCCGCGTCTGCCCGTCGGCGCGGGTGATGGTCATCGTCACGTCCTTGCGCGGGCGCAGGTCCTGCTCGATGCCGTCGATGTCGAAGGTCTCCGTGCCGTCCAGCGCCAGATCGTTGCGGGTCAGCCCGTCCTTGAACTGGAGCGGCAGGATGCCCATCCCGACGAGGTTGGAGCGGTGGATGCGCTCGAAGCTCTCGGCGATCACCGCACGGATGCCCAGCAGCTTGGTGCCCTTGGCCGCCCAGTCGCGGCTGGAGCCGGTGCCGTACTCCTTGCCGGCGATGACCACCAGCGGCACGCCCTCCTGGGCGTAGCGCATCGCCGCGGTGTAGATCGGCAACTGCTCGCCCGAGGGATAGTGCCGGGTCTCGCCGCCCTCCACGCCCGCCAGCATCTCGTTGCGGATGCGGATGTTGGCGAAGGTGCCGCGCATCATCACCTCGTGGTTGCCGCGCCGTGCGCCGTAGGAGTTGAAGTCCTGCGGGCGCACCTGATGGCTCAGCAGATACTCGCCGGCCGGGCTGGTCTTCTTGATCGAGCCGGCGGGCGAGATGTGGTCGGTGGTGATGCTGTCGCCGAGCACGGCGAGCGCGCGGGCGCCCCGCACGTCGCTCACCGCGTCGGGGGTCTTGGGCATGTCGGCGAAGAAGGGCGGCAGCTTCACGTAGGTGCTGCCCGCCTGCCACTCGTAGGTCTGGCCCTCGGCCGTCTGGATGCCGCGCCACTGCTCCGGCCCCTCGAACACGTTGCCGTAACGGCTGCGGAACATCTCCGCCGACAGCGAGGCGTCGATGGCGTCCTGGACCTCCTGGTTGGTCGGCCAGACGTCCTTCAGGTAGACGGGCTGACCGTCATGGCCGGTGCCGATGGGGTCCTTGCTCAGGTCGATCTTCATGTTGCCGGCCAGCGCGTAGGCGACGCACAGCGGCGGCGAGGCCAGATAGTTCGCCCGCGTGTGCGGGTTCACCCGGCCTTCGAAGTTGCGGTTGCCCGACAGCACCGCGGCGACCACGAGGTTGCCCTCCTCCACCGCCGCAGCGATGGGGTCGGGCAGCGGGCCGCTGTTGCCGATGCAGGTGGTGCAGCCGTAGCCGACGATGTTGAATCCGAGCTGGTCGAGGTAGGGCTGGAGCCCGGCCTTGGCCAGATAGTCGGTGACCACCTGCGAGCCCGGCGCCAGCGAGGTCTTGACCCAGGGCTTGGACTTCAGCCCCTTCTCCACCGCCTTGCGGGCGAGCAGGCCGGCGGCCACCAGAACCGCCGGGTTGGAGGTGTTGGTGCAGGAGGTGATAGCGGCGATCACCACCGCACCCTGGTCGAGGTTGTAGCCGCAGCCCTTCACCGGAACGGAGCGGTTGGCGTCCTCCGCCTTGAAGGCGCCGACCAGATCGCTGCCGAAGCTCTGCGCCGCCTGGGACAGCGGCACGCGGTCCTGCGGGCGCTTCGGGCCGGCCAACGACGGCTCGACCGTCGTCATGTCCAGTTCCAGCGTGTCGGTGAAGACGGGGTCCGGCGTGCCGGCGTCGCGCCACATGCCCTGGGCGCGGGCGTAGGCCTCGACCATCGCCACGCGGTCGGCGTCGCGGCCGGTGAAGGTCAGGTAGCGGATGGTCTCCGCGTCGATCGGGAAGATGCCGCAGGTGGCGCCGTATTCCGGGGCCATGTTGCCGATGGTGGCGCGGTCGGCCAGGGTCAGGTGATCCAGACCCGGCCCGTAGAACTCCACGAACTTGCCGACCACGCCCTTCTTACGCAGCATCTGGGTGACGGTCAGCACGAGGTCGGTGGCCGTCGTGCCCTCCTTCAGCCGCCCGGTCAGCTTGAAGCCGACGACCTCGGGGATCAGCATGGAGATGGGCTGGCCGAGCATGGCCGCCTCCGCCTCGATGCCGCCGACGCCCCAGCCGAGCACGCCCAGCCCGTTCACCATGGTGGTGTGGCTGTCGGTGCCGACCAGCGTGTCGGGATAGGCGACCAGCTTGCCCGCCGGGTCGGTGTCGGTCCACACGCCCTGCGCCAGATACTCGACGTTCACCTGATGACAGATGCCGGTGCCCGGCGGCACGACGCGGAAATTGTCGAAGGCCTTCTGGCCCCAGCGCAGGAAGGCGTAGCGTTCCAGGTTGCGCTCGAACTCCAGCTCGACGTTCTTCTCGAAGGCGGAGGGGTTGCCGAAGTAATCGACCATCACCGAGTGGTCGATGACCAGATCGACCGGAACCAGCGGGTTGATCTTCTTGGGATCGCCGCCCAGCGCGGCCATCGCCTCGCGCATCGCCGCCAGATCGCAGACCGCCGGCACGCCGGTGAAGTCCTGCATCAGCACGCGCGCCGGGCGGTAGGCGATCTCACGGTCGGACCGCTTGTCGTGCAGCCACTGGGCCACCGCCTTGACGTCGTCGGTGGACACCGTGCGCCCGTCCTCGAAGCGCAGGAGATTCTCCAGCAGCACCTTCATCGAATAGGGCAGCCGGGAGAGGTCGCCCAGTCCGGCGTCCTCCGCGGCCTTGATGCTGAAATAATCGTAGCTCTTGCCCCCGACGGACAGGGAGCGGCGGGTTTTCAGCGAGTCCTGACCGGTGAACGTCGTCACGGTACCCCTCCTTCGCGTTATTGGCGGACCGGCCGGGCGGCGGCCGTGGTTTCCGCATGTCTCAACCGCCTGATTTAGTGCCGGTCCCGCCCCCCTTCAAACGGCGCCGTGCAAAGGGCAGGCAAGCGGAAGCGTGGGGGCTGCGCTCTCTTCGTGCGAAACGGGGCCGGTCCGTACTAGAATCGCGCGAACGGGCGGAACGGCCCGGCGTACGACGGGTGGAGGAAACGGAATGGCATGGCGCGCCCCAGCTTTGGCGGCGGTGGCCCTGGCGGCGGTGGTGCTGTGCGCCCCGGTTGCGGCCGCCCCGGAGCCGCCGCAAGGGGCGCAGTTCTTCCCGCACCTCGTCTACCGCAGCGGCCCCTATGCGCCCTATGGCATCCCGCTGGCCGACGGCGTGGCCGATTATCTGACGCTGGTCAACCGGCGCGACGGCGGCATCGGCGGCGTGCCCATCGCCTGGGAGGAGTGCGACACCGGCTACAACACCGACCGCGGGGTGGACTGCTACGAGCGGCTGAAGGCCAAGGGGCCGACCGGGGCCGCCGCCGTCCTGCCGCTGTCCACCGGCATCACCTACGCCCTGATCGAGCGCGGCGCCGCCGACCATATCCCGGTCTTCTCCTCCGGCTACGGGCGGGCGGACGTGTCCGACGGGCGGGTCTTTCCTTACGCGGTCAACGCCCCGGCCAGCTATTGGACGGGCATCGACGCCGCGATCAGCCACATCGCAACGGAGTTGGGCGGGACGGAGCGGCTGCGCGGGCGCAAGATCGCCTACGTCTACCACGACAGCGCCTTCGGCAAGGAACCGCTGCCCATGCTGGAGGCGCTGCGCGGCCCGCTCGGCTTCGAGATGCGCAGCTTCCCCGTCGCCCCGCCGGGGCTGGACCAGCGCGCCGTGTGGACGCAGATCGCCCGCCACTACCGGCCCGACTACGTGATCCTGTGGGGCTGGGGCGTGCAGAACTCCACCGCCCTGCGCGAGGCCGCCGCCGCCGGCTATCCGGCCGACCGCATGATCGGCGTCTGGTGGGCCGGGTCGGAGCTGGACGTCCGGCCGGTCGGCCCTGCTGCGATCGGCTACAAGGCGGTGGCCTTCCACGCCGCCGGGAGTGACCTGCCGGTGATCCGCGCGATCCGCGAACAGGTCCACGCTCGCGGGCTGGGGGCCGGCGACCCCGGCCAGATCGGCACGGTGCTGTACAACCGTGGGGTCTTCAACGCCGCCGTCCTGGTCGAAGCCATCCGCACCGCGCAGGGCAAATACGGGCGCCGACCGCTGACCGGGGCGCAGGTGGCCTGGGGCTTCGACCATCTGGACCTGACCGCCGAACGGCTGGCCGATATGGGGCTGGACGGCTTCATGCAGCCGCTGCGCATCACCTGCGCCGACCATGAGGGGATCGTGCCGCTGCATGTGCAGCAATGGGACGGGGAGCGCTGGCTGGACGTCTCCGGCCCCATCGAACCGCGCCGCGCCCTGATCCGCAAGCTGGTGGCGGAGTCGGCCCGGCGCTTCGCGGCGGAACGCAAAATTGAACCGCGAGCCTGCGATTAGAAGTCCTTCAGGTCGGGCGCATCGCCACGTAGCGGCAGAAGCGCAGCCCGCTGCCCAGCACGCGCAGGCGCGACCACCACAGCGCCAGTTCGCGGGCCAGCGCCTTCAGGACGCGGGGCTCGGGGACCGCGGTCTTCAGCGCCTCGCCCAGCCGGCGCACCCGCTCCACGGCTTGGCGGCGGTGGAACTGGGTCAGATCCTCGGAAATGCGCAGGTCCAGGTTGCGCTGGGTCAACTCGTCGGCCATGCGGGTGGCCGACCAGGGATAGACCTCCAGCGGCTCGGAGTCGCGCCAGCCGTTCCAGCTTTCCCAGGAGGACGGGGTGCCCTCGATCACATAGTCGAACAGCAGCACGCCGCCCTTCGGCTTGACGCAGTCGCAGACGCGGTCGAGGAAATTCTCCTTGTCGCGCACCCGGTGCATCACCCGGTCGGCCAGCACGAGATCGAAGGAGCCCGCCTGATTGAAATGCTCGGGGTCGTAATGGCCGATCGGCGCCTTCTTCGACACGCCCAGCGCCTTGGAGCGCTCCATCCCCAGCTTCGCCAGCAGAGGCGACATCTCCAGCCCGGTCACCCAGGTGTCGTAGCTGTCGACGATGCCGCGCGCCGGCCCGCCCAGCCCCGCCGAAAGGTCCAGCACGCTCTTGGCCGGGTTCAGCCCGAAGGAGCGGACGGATTCGACCATCCATTGCGAGTCGCCGGGCCCGACGCAGTCCTGGCCCCACAGCATCTGCGCCCCTTCCGTGCGGGCGACCGACCAGACCGGCTCGCCCTGGCGGTCCAGCTGCAGGTTTTCCAGACGTTCCAGGTCGGCATCGGCCCGCGGCGCCTCGGGCGGCAGCGCGCCAGCGGGCGCGGCGGAACCAGCGCCGCCACCGGGCCGCGCAGGGGCAGGCGGGAGGCGGGGGCGGTGCGGGCGAGCCGGGACAGGGCGGCGAGGTCGTAGCCTTCCCACCAGGCGACGAATTTCGTCCGCCAGTCGGGATTGCGCCAACGCTCCCTATCCTGAAAATTGTGCCGCATCCGGCGCTGCGTTTCCAAAATTGCTGCCCCACGAAGGACGGCCACCGCCGGCATCAACGGATACCGCACAATATAGAGGTAGACCTCAACAGTCGGGGAGTCAAGTAACCAGCGCGAACAGTTGGAGAGGACTTGCATGAACTGTCGCGAAAATTTTATCTAACTGTGAAATATTTCCGCAACACCCACGGCTTGCGGTCCCGAAGGCGACGCGCGGCACGGTGGCCGAAGCGCACCGCGTTGCAGCATCGAGACGCAATGCCTATAGTTCCGCTCCAGCACCCCCACAGCCCGTCCCCACCCCGCGCAAGGAGCACCGGCGTGCCGCACAAGACCGGCAACCCCTGGACCGTCCTGACGACCAAGCCGATCTACGAGAATCCGTGGATGCGGGTGGTGGAGCACGACGTGCTGACCCCGCTCGGCAACCCCGGCATCTACGGCGTCATGCACGCCCAGAATCTGGCGACCGGTGTGGTTCCCATCGACGACCAGGGCCGCGTCACTCTGGTCGGCCAGTACCGCTTCCCCTTGGAGCAATACAGCTGGGAGATCCCGGAAGGCGGCGGCAAGAAGGGCGTCGATCCGGTGGAGTCGGCCAAGCGCGAGCTGCTGGAGGAAACCGGCCAGACCGCCCGCCACTGGCTGCCGATCCTGACCATGCACCTGTCCAACAGCATCACCGACGAGACCGCCCATTGCTTTCTCGCCTGGGGGATCGAGCAGGGGCAGGCCGAACCGGAGGAAACGGAGGTCCTGCAACTGCGCCACGTTCCCTTCGTCGAGGCCTACGCCATGGTCAAGCGCGGCGAGATCACCGACGCCATCGCGGTGGCCTGCCTGATGAGGGTCCGCCTGATGGCGCTCGACGGCGACCTGCCCGAGGACGTCACCCGCCTGATCCTGGGTTGAGGAACGACGTCATGCAGGCTGTCGCCATCGACTTCGAAACCGCCAACGAATCGCGGACCAGCGCCTGCTCCATCGGCGTCGCCTGGATCGAGGACGGGCGCGTGGTGGAGACGGAGGAGCATCTGATCCGCCCGCGGGAGATGCGCTTCAACCCCTTCAACACTGCCGTCCACGGCCTGCGGGCGGAGGATGTCGCCGGCGCGCCGGAGTTTCCGGAGGTCTGGCACCGCTTCGCCCGCCGGCTGGAGGGCCGTCTGGTGCTGGCCCACAACGCCTCCTTCGACATCAGCGTGCTGCGCCACACGCTGGACGATTACGGGCTGGAGTGGCCGGCCTGCCGCTACCTCTGCACCGTGGTTCTGGCGCGCAAGGCGTGGCCGCAGCTGGCCGCGCACAAGCTGAACTACTTGGCCGACCATCTGGGCATCGCGCTCGACCACCACCACGCCGGCAGCGACGCCGAGGCCTGCGGGCGCATCGCCCTCGCCGCCGCCCGCGTTCTGGGGCTGGAGCGGCTGGGCGACATCGCCGCGGCGACCGGCATCACGTTCGGGCAGCTGGCGCCCGGCGGCTACAGCCCCTGCAAGGGCGGCAACCCGCCGCCCCGGCGGCGGCGTCTGGTGCCCGTGATCTGAAGGCGGTGATCTCTCACGATCAGCGCTCGACCAGATAGCGCAGGGACAGCGTCGTGCGCGTCGCCGGCTCGGCAACCGCCAGGGCGGCGTCGGCGTAGCGCGGCGGGCCGAAGCGCATGGGGGCGTCGTTGCTGAAGCCGACGCCCTCCTTCGGCAGGCCGAGGAAGTTGCGGTCGAGTTCGAGATTCTGGTTCTCGTCATGAAAGGACTGCACGGCGTAGGTTCCGGGTGGAACCTTGTGCACCACCACGGTGACGCTGCCCGGCCGAGCCGGTTCGGCCGCGGTGTAGGGACAGTTGGGCCCCAGGAAGGTCTCCGGCGTGCACACCGCGACCAGCACCTTCCCCTGCGCGTTCGCGACGTTGGCGACGGTGATGGCAAGGTCGGCGGCGGCCGCCTGGGCCGTTGCAAGACCGAACGCCAGCGCGGCCAGCGATCCGCCCACCGTGGCGTTGCGGGCGTTCCGGAACTGCCATTGAGTCATGGTGCACCCGTTCGTGAGGTGGACGGATAGGCGCGCCCCCGCCATTCCGCCGGGCGGCCCCGGCGGGCGCGCAGCAGCGCCGACCATTGGATCGCCAGCAGGATCAGGATGCCCACGGGGTGGAGCAGCGCGCCGGCAAGACTCTGACGAAAACGCAAGGCCAGCAGCAAGCGGAACGACAGCCCCGCCGCCGCGGCCAGCGCCGCCAGGGCGAGGACCATATCCGGCAACGGGACCAGCGCCGCGCAGCCCAGCAGCAGCCAGGGCAGGACATGGCCGCCGAACAGCAGAAGGGTCCAGACCGGCAGGGCGACCGGGGTCGCCATGCCCTCCGTCGCGTTCTTCGAGAAGCCGGACCACACCTCCCGCCAGCCGCGGTACATCCGGCAGCGGGCGAGGCGGGTCGCGTCGAACAGATCGCTCCCCTGCCCCGCCCGGCGGAAGGCGCGCGGCAGCGTCACCCCGTCGTGCAGCGAGGTCGCGATGGCGGCGTGGCCGCCGGCCGCCGCGTAGGCCTCCCGCCGCACCGCGATCAACTGGCCACAGGCGGCGGCGAATCCCGGACTGCCCGACAAGCGCATCCCGACCATCGGCAGATAACCGAGCAGAAGCACATGGATCAGAGGGATCACCAGCGCCTCGGCCAGGGTACCGGTCTCCTGGCGCGGGAAGCCACTGACCAGCCCCGCCCTGCCCGCCAGCAGCGCGCCGCAGGCCAGCCGGGCGGCGTTCGGGGCCAGCCGCACGTCGGCGTCCTGGAACAGCAGCACCGGGTGCCGCGCGAGACCGGCGAGCGCTTGGCAGGCGTGCTGCTTGCCCGACCAGCCCGGCGGCAGCGGTGGCGCCGTCTCCAAACGCAGGCGCGGGTCGCGGGCGGCAATGGCCCGGACGATCGCCGCCGTGCGGTCGGTGGAATGGTCGTCCAGCACCACCACCTCCACCGTCACGCCGCAGCTGGACAGCGCCGCCCGCACCGCGGCGGCGACGGTGGCCTCCTCGTTGCGGGCGGGGATCAGGATGCTGACGGCGGCGCCCGGCGGCGGCTCGGCCTTTGGGCGGCGGTAGAGGCACAGATTCAGGAGCCCCAGCCCCAGCGGCAGCAGGGCGAGCGCCAGCGACAGAGCGGCCAGCAGCGTGAGGACGCTCATCGGCGGGGAACCCCTTCCTTATCGGATGCATCACCATGCGCGGGGCTGAAGCGTTGCCCGCCGGCCCAGGCGCGCGCCCGGCGCCACAGGTCGTAGACGCCGCCGACCCCCGCCGAGCCATCGATCAGCGTCAGGAAGCGCGCCGGGTCGCGGCTCTGCGCGTCGAGCGCCAGCGCGTCCATCACCGCCTCCAGCCGCCGTTCCAGTGCGGCGGCGATGTCCGGCACCGGCTGGCCGGCAAAGGCGGACGCCGGCATGGGCTCGCCGAAGCGGGCCAGCGCCTCCGGCGTGCTCTCGTCCCAGAACGGGTATTCCACGGCGAGCGGCACCACCACCGCCTCCGGCGCGCGGCGGACCAGATGGGCGATGCCCGGCCGCAGGCGGACCGGGCGGCGGCGCGGGTCAGTGAAGGCGCCCTCCGCGGTGATCCACAGCATGGAGCGCGGGTCGGCCAGGATGCGCCGGCCGTGGCGCAGAAAGGCGGCGGCCCCGGCCCGGCCCGGCTCGACCCCGAACAGGCCGATGCGCGCCATGAAGCGGTAGCGGCGCAGCATCGCCGCGTCGATGGGGCCGTAGCCCGGCCGGTCGCGGTAGCGGGTGGTCCCCATCACGATCAGCAGGGCGGGGTCCCACCAGGACGGGTGGTTCAGGCAGACGATCACCGGCCGGTCCGCCGGCAGGGCCGGCCAGCCCGGCCGGGCCAGCCGCACCGCGTGGAAGTCGTGCCGCATCCGCCGCGCCATGACGGCGCCGAAGAAGCGGCAGAGCGCCGGCGAGCGCCACGCGACCGGATCGTCCTTCAGCCCATCATCCCCCTTACCCTGCCCCATGCCTGGCCCGCCGCTCAGGCGACGGCGCGCAGGTCGCCGTCGCGCGCTCTGCTCCGGAGGTCCTGGTCCAGGCTGTCGGCGGCGATCCAGCCCGACATCAGCACCATCGGCATGCCCGGCCCCGGATGGGCGGCCCCACCGGCCAGATACAGCCCCGCCACGTCGCGCGAGCGGTTGCCCGGCTTGAAGGCGCCCATGAAGCGGCCGTGGCTGGCCAGCCCGTAGATGGCGCCGTTCAGCACGCGGTAGCGGTCGTGGATGTCCTGCGGGGTCAGGACGCGCTCGACGCGGATGCGGTCCTCCAGGTCGGCCATGCCGGCGGTGCGCTTCAGCTTGTCGAAGACCACGCGGCGGTAGTCCGGCAGCATCCGCGACCAGTCGTGGTGCGGCCGCAGGTAAGGGGTGTGGACCAGCACATAGAGCGCCTCGCCCCCCGGCGGCGCCACGCCGGGCTCGGTGCGGGCGGGGGCGGCGATGTAGCAGGTCGGGTCGGGGGCCGGCTCACCGCGGCGGTAGATCCAGTCGAACTCCTCCGCCGGGTCGCGGGAGAAGACGAAGTCGTGGTGCAGCAGGTGATCGTAGCCGCGGTCGAGCCCGAGATAGAAGACCACGCCCGAACAGGCCGGCTCGTAGCGGCGGCGCTTGCGGAAGCGCTTGGCCGGGGCCCCACCCACCAACTCCTCGTAGGTGCGGACGGAATCCATGTTGGAGACCACCGCCGACACCGGAATGCGCTCTCCGCCCTCGGTCTCGACGGCGGTGACGCGCTTGTCGGTCACCTCCAGCCGGCGCACGCCGGTGCCGGTGCGGATCTCGACGCCGAGGCGCCGCGCCACCCGCTCCAGCGCCACCGGAACGGCGCGGGTGCCGCCCATCGGGTACCAGACGCCGTCGTTGGTCTGCATGTGCGCGATGGCGCAGAGTACCGCCGGGGAGCCGTAGGGGGACGAGCCGACATACTGGGTGAAATGGTCGAGCATCTGGGCGGCGCGGGCGTCGGGGACGTGGCTGCGGATGGTGCCGGCCACCGTGCTGCCCATGCGCAGCGCCAGCACGTCGGACAGGGTGCTGGCGTTCATGCTCTCGCGGACCTTCAGCGTGTCGCCCAGATCCTCCACCGACTTCCAGAAGAAGAAGCGTTCGGAAATGCCGTGCAGACGCTCCGACAAGGCCTGGAAGCGGCGATAGCCCTCCCCGGCGCCGCGGCCGGGGGTCAGCCGGTCGAGTTCCGCGGCCATCGCGCCGATGTTCTCCGACAGGTCCAGCACGGTGCCGTCGTCGAAGAAGCAGCGCCATTGCGGCTCCAGCCGAACCAGCTCCAGCTCGCGGTCGAGGTCGCAGCCGGCCTCCGCCAGGATGCGGCGCAGGACGCGCGGCACCGTCAGGATGGTCGGCCCCATGTCGAAGCGGAAGCCGCCCTCCTCCAGCACCGCCGCCTTGCCGCCGACCCAGCCGTTCTTCTCCAGAAGCACCACCTTGTGGCCGCGCGCCGCCAGAACCACCGCCGACGCCAGCCCTCCCAGGCCGCCGCCGATCACCGCGATCCGATCCGTCATGCCAATCCCCCCGCTACGGCCCGCTTGGGCAGGCCGGACAGTCCCATGGTCTCGCTGCGCCAAGGCGTCGGCAGGCCCAGTTCCGAGGCCAGCAGCCGCGACGTGATGCGCGCGCCTTCGAAGATCACCGGCAGGCCGCTGCCGGGGTGGGTGCCGCCGCCGACCAGATAGACGCCGTCCAGATCCTCGAAACGGTTGTGCGGACGCAGGTGGAGCATCTGGCCCAGGCTGTGCGCCAGATTGAAGGTGGCGCCGCGGTGCACCGCGAACTGGCGGTCCCAGTCGGCCGGAGTCACCACCCGTTCCACCCGGATGCGGCGCTCCAGATCGCTCAGGCCGAAACCGGCCAGCCGGTCGAGCACGAGGCGGCGATAGCGCGGCGCCTCGGCCGTCCAGTCGATGTGGCCGCGCTGGTGGCCGACCGGCACCAGGATGTAGAGGGTGCTGCCGCCGGGCGGGGCGAGATCCGGGTCGCTGACGCAGGCGTTCTGGACATAGATCGACGGCCGGCGCGGCATCTCGCGGCCGTCCTCGATCTCGGCGAGGTTGCGGGCGTAGTCCTCCGCCAGATAGACGGTGTGGTGGTCCAGCCCCTCCATCCGGCCCTCGATCCCCAGATAGAGCATGAAGGTGGAGCAGGAGAATTTCTTGGTGGCGATGCGGGCGTCGCTCCAGCGGCGGCGCAGGTCGTCGGGCACCAGGGTCGTCATCGCGCGCGCGAAGTCGGCGTTGATGACCAGCGCGTCGGCCGGATACTCGCCGGCCTCCGTCCGCACCCCCACGGCGCGCCGGCCCTGGAAGCGGATGTGGCGCACCGTCTCGTTCAGCCGCACGGTGACGCCGAGATCCTCGGCCACCCGCCGCATCGCCTCCATCACCGCCTCGGTGCCGCCGCGCGGGTGGAAGACGCCGTGCTCATGCTCCAGGAAGGAGAGGATGGTGAACAGGCTGGGGCAGCGGAAGGGCGACATGCCCAGATACTTGCTCTGGAAAGAAAAGGCGAGGCGGACGCGCGGGTCCTGGAAGTAACGGGACAGGTCGCGATCGACCGAGCGCTGCGGCGAGAGCCGTCCCAGCGCCTTCAGCATCGGCAGCGAGGCCAGCGCCCAAGGGCTGGAGAAGTCGGTCTCCAGGATCGGGCGGAACAGCCCCATCTTCGCCCGGTTGTCGGCCAGGAAACGCGGCAGCCCCTGGGCGTCGCGCGGGTTGAGGCGCGCGATCTCCGCCATCAGCGCCTTCATCTCGCCGTGGACCCGCAGCTCCCCACCGGCCTCGAAGACCAGCCGGTAGAGCGGGTCGAGACGGATCAGGTCGACCTCGTCCGACAGGCGGCGCCCGCAGGCCTCGAAGATCTCCTCCAGGATGCGGGGATAGAGGAAGAAGGTCGGGCCGCTGTCGAAGCGGTACCCGTCGAGCGCAAAACCGGCCGACCGGCCGCCGACGCGGTCCTGCCGTTCCAGCACGGTGACCTTCGCCCCGGTGAGCGCCAGAAGCATTGCGGATGCCAATCCACCCGGCCCAGCGCCAATGATCACGACTTGCCGTTCCATCCGCTTGTCAAACGCTCCCGAGCTGCCGACTTGTGTGAAGGCAGTTACGAACATGGACCGGAAATGGATCACAGCCACAATCACACCCCTCCGGGTGTAACCCCTTGGACAGGCGGGAGCGGCGATCCATTTTCATCTGCGCGCGCGGCGTGGGCCGTCGGCAATACAGGCGAAAGACTGTCCATCATCCGCAAAATCCGCCGCCGCATCGCGGCGGATGCGGAGGAACTTGTGCACACGCTGGCGACCCGCCCCGGACGCAGCGCGGCCGAAAGCCTGAGCGCGGAGGTCCTGCCGCTGGCCGAGGCCTGCCGCTTCCTGGAGCGCGAGGCCGCCGCGCTGCTGGCGCCACGGCGCCTGGGCGCGCGTGGCCGCCCGGTCTGGCTGTTCGGAGTCACCGCGGAGGTGCGACGGGAGCCATTCGGCACCGTCCTGATCGTCGGCCCGTCCAATTACCCGCTGCTGCTGCCGGGGGTGCAGGCGCTTCAGGCGCTGACCGCCGGGAACGCGGTGCTGGTCAAGCCGGCGCCCGGCTGCTCCGCGCCGATGGAGCGGCTGGCCGACTGGCTGGCCGAGGCCGGACTGCCGGACGGCCTGTTCCAGCTTTTGGACGAGTCCCCCGACGCGGTGTCCGACGCGATCACCGCCGGCATCGACAAGCTGGTGCTGACCGGATCGGCCCCCACCGGCCGGGCCGTGGCCCGCCAGCTCGCCGACGGGCTGGTGCCCTCCACCATGGAATTGTCGGGCAACGACGCGGTCTTCGTCCTGCCGGGGGCCGACCTCGGCACGGTCGCCCGCGCGCTGGCCTTCGGCCTGCGCCTCAACGGCTCCGCCACCTGCATCGCGCCGCGCCGGGTCTTCGTGCCGCGCGCCCTGGCGGCCGAGCTGGAGCATTCCTTGACGCGCAGCGTGGCGGCGATCCCGCCGGCAGCGGTGCCCCTGCCGGTGCGGCGGCGCCTCGTCGGGCTGGTCCGCGCGGCGATGGCGGAGGGCGCCCGCCCGGTTGGTCCGCTGCCCGAGGACGCCGACCCGGCGATGGCGCCGCTGATCGTGGCCGACGCGCGGCCGGGCATGGCGCTGCTGCGCGAGGAGCTGTTCGCCCCCATCCTGTCGCTGGTGCCCGTCCGCGATGTCGAGGAGGCGCTGGAGGCCGCCGCGCAGAGCCCCTACGCGCTCGGCGCCTCGGTCTTCGGGCCGGAGGAAGAGGCGCGCGCCCTGGCCGGACGGCTGGACGCCGGGACGGTGACGGTCAACGACCTGATCGTGCCGACCGCCGACCCCCGCCTGCCCTTCGGCGGACGGCGTGCCAGCGGCTGGGGTGTCACGCGCGGGGCCGAAGGGCTGCTGGAGATGACGCGGGTGAAGACCGTTTCGGTGCGGCGCGGCCGGCGGCTTCCCCACACCGACCCGCCGCGCGACGGCGACGCGGCGCTGATGCTGGCGGCGCTCCGCCTGCTCCATGGCGGTCCCGGCGCCCGCGCCGGGGCGGTCCGGACCCTGATCCAGGCCCTGCGCGACCGCCGGACCGACTGACGCGGAGACCCCCGTGACGATAGCTTTGATCCTCGCCGTCCTGATCGGCGCCGTCGCCGGTTCGCGCACCATGCTGGCGCCGGCGGCGGTCTCCTGGGCCGCCTATGGCGGCTGGCTCGACCTGTCGGGAAGCTGGCTGTTCTTCCTCGGCCACCCGGTCTCGCCCTGGGTCTTCACCGCCATGGCGGTGGGGGAGCTGGTCACCGACAAGTTGCCGAACACCCCCAGCCGCAAACGCCCCTTCCCCTTCGCCAGCCGGATCGCCAGCGGCGCCATCGCGGGCGCGGCCATCGGCGCGAACGCAGGCGCATGGGTCCCCGGATTGCTCGCCGGCGGGCTCGGCGCGGTCGCCGGCACGCTCCTCTGCTACGAGGCGCGCCGGCGCATGGCCGCCGCCTTCGACCGCGACCGGCCGGCGGCGCTGATCGAGGACGCGGTGGCGCTCACCGTCGCGCTGCTCGTCGTCGCCGCGGCGTAAACGGCTTTCCGGAAAGAGGGCGTCAGCGCGGCGCGGCGCCCTGCTCCGGGAACAGACCCAGCAGCCCCTCCCGGCTCGCCGGGCAGACGCCGCGCTCGGTCACCAGACCGGTCACCAGACGGGCCGGGGTGACGTCAAAGCCGTAATTGACCGCCGGGCTGCCGGCCGGGGTGACGCGGATGGTCTCGATCCGCCCGTCGGCGGTGATGCCGGTCAGCTCGGTCACCTCGCGAGCGTCGCGCTCCTCGATGGGGATTTCCCTCACCCCGTCCGCCATGCCCCAGTCGATGGTCGGCGAGGGCAGCGCGACGTAGAAGGGCACGCCGTTGTCGTGGGCGGCCAGAGCCTTCAGGTAGGTGCCGATCTTGTTGCAGACGTCGCCGGTCGCCGTGGTGCGGTCGGTGCCGACGATGCACAGATCCACCATGCCGTGCTGCATCAGATGGCCACCGGTGTTGTCCACCACCACCGTGTGGGGCACGCCGTGGCGGTTCAGTTCCCAGGCGGTCAGGCTGGCGCCCTGGTTGCGCGGACGCGTCTCGTCCACCCAGACATGCAGGCGGATGCCCTCCTCGAAGGCGACATAGACCGGGGCGAGCGCCGTGCCCCAATCGACGGTGGCGAGCCAGCCAGCGTTGCAGTGGGTCAGCACGTTCACCGGCTCGCCCGGGGCCTTGCGGCGGGCGGCCTCGCGGATCAGAGCGGCGCCGTGCTCGCCGATGGCGCGGTTGATAGCGACATCCTCGTCGCAGACCGCGGCGGCCTCGGCGTAGGCGGCCTCGGCGCGGGCGGCGGGCGGCAGCGGCGCCAGACGGGCGCGCATCCGCTCCAGCGCCCAGCGCAGGTTGACCGCGGTCGGGCGGGTGGCGAGCAGCCGGGCATGGGCCGCCTCCAGCGCCGCGTCGGACGGGTCGGCCCGCATGGCCAGCGCGACGCCATAGGCGGCAGTCGCCCCGATCAGCGGCGCGCCGCGCACCAGCATGGCGCGGATGGCGTGGGCGGCCTCTTCCAGGTTGGTCAGCCGCGCGACGGCGAAATCATGCGGCATCCGTGTCTGGTCGATGATCTCCACCGCCCTGCCGTCCTGCGCCAGCCAGATGGTGCGGTAGGCCGTGCCGTCGATCTTCATACGCCATACTCCCCGCGCTCGATGCCGCTTCGGCCTTTCGGCCCGACGCGACAATAGGGGGTGGCGCGGCGCGGTTCAACGGGCGTACCCAGGGAACAGGAGCCTGCAAAAAAGTGTTGGTCCGCCACGAAAGCCACCACCTTCCATGCCCCGAAGCATCGTCCCCATGCCCCTGCGCGCCCTGCGATCCAAAGGTTCCCCTCTGCTCTACCGGATGCCGGGGTCGGCGCTGGTCCTGATGGTCTGCGCGGTGGCGCTGCTGCTGACGCTCGGGCTGTCGGCCAGCTTCGCGTTGCGCGACCGGGCGGCGGCCCTGCAGCACGCCCAGGACACCGCCGGCAACGCCAGCCTGCTGGTCGCGGAGCACGCGGCCCGGCTGGTGGAGACCAGCGACCTGATCCTGAAGCAGGCGGTCCAGCTCGCCGGGCCGGCGGACGCCCCGCTGCCCAGCGACCGGGCGGGCTGGGAGCGCTACGCGGCGCTGGTGCGGGGCACGCCTTATCTGGTGTCGATCTGGCTGTTCGACGCCGAAGGGAACGCCGTCCTGAGCACCCGCCGCTTTCCCACCCCGGCGATGAACGTCGCCGACCGCGATTACTTCGTAGCCCAGCGGGCCGGCGGCAGCGAGGCGGGGGGAAATCTCTTCATCACCGCTCTGGACAGCAACCGCTACAGCCAGGAGCCGCTGATCCTCCTCGCGCGCCCGCTGGCCGCCGCGCCGGGGCAATTCCGCGGCGTGGCCCTGGTCGCTGTCTCGCCGCGCTACGTCCGCGACATCTACAAGAGCTTCGACTTCGACTACGCCCGCTCCATCACCCTGCGCCGGGCCGACGGCACGGTGCTGCTGCACGAGACCCAGGGACCGGACGCCACCGACAGCGCCGCGGCGGAGGCCGCCGGGGAGCCGGAAATTTCGGCGCTGCGCCGGGTGGACAGCGTGCCCGTGACCGCCGAGGTGGCCATCCCGGTGAGCAGCGTCATGGAGCGCTGGCACGGCCAGTTGTGGACCTACATCTCCTACGCGCTGGCGGCCTTGGCCGCCGTGTCGGTGGTCGGCGGAATGGCCCTTCAGCGCGCCCGGCGCGAGCGGCAGGCGGAGAGCGCGCTCCAGCACGCCTACGACACGCTGGAGGAACGGGTCCACCAGCGCACGGCGGAGCTGGAACAGACCAACGCCCAGCTCGAAACGGCGGTGACCGACAAGGAGGTCCTGCTGAAGGAGGTCCAGCACCGGGTGAAGAACAACCTTCAGGTCATCTGCAGCCTGCTCCGCCTCCAGGCCGCCCGCATCGACGAGCCGGCCCGCCGCGCCTTCGACGAGAGCCTGCGCCGCATCCAGTGCATGAGCCTGATGCAGGAGCTGCTCTACCGCTCCGACCAGCCGGCGCGCGTCGACTTCGCCGATTACCTACGCCAGCTCTGCGACGGGCTGGTCCGCTCGACCAACCCGACCGGGGCGCGGCTGACCGTAAACGCCCCCCAGCCCTGGAGCCTGGACGTGGATCAGGCCACCCCGCTCGCCCTGATTGCCAGCGAGCTGGTGTCCAACGCGCTGCTCCACGCCTTCCCCCTCGGCCACCCCGGCACGATCACGGTCGAACTGCTCCCGGAGGGTGAGGAGGGCATGCGGATGGTGGTGCGCGACGACGGCACCGGCCTGCCGCCGGACCCATCTGCCACCCAGGGCCGCCCGAACGAAAAGCGCCAGAACGGGCTGGGGCTGGTTCTGGTCCGCGCGCTGGCCCAGCAGGCCGGAGCAGCGGTAACCATCGACCGCCAGCCGGACGGCAGGCCGGGCACCCGCTTCATCGTGTCGGTGTCCACCCTCGCCAAGTCGCAGACGAAAGCCGCCTGAATGGGGCTGCCTGAGGAGCCGTCAGGGCCGTGGCGGCTCCAGGCGCAGATAGACCATGGCGGCGGCGAGCGCACTGGCGTAGGCGTCCTCCCCGCCACGCGGCGGCAGGTCGAGATCGCGCAGGATGCTGTCCAGCCGCAGATCGACCGCGTATTTGCCGGGCGCCTTGGCCTTGCGGCCGTAATAGAGGCTCGACACCTCGATGCGCTGGTTCGGCAGGGCCATGCCGACCATCGGCTGCACCAGCCGGTCGAGAAGCCCCACGGTGAAATCCAGGTAATAGCCGACCAGCGGCCGGTTGCCGATGAAGGCCAGCAGGCGGGACAGCGCGGGCTCCGCCGGTTCGGTGGGCCAGAAGGACAGGATCAGACGCTGGCTGGTCAGGACGCGCCCGCCGCGGATGCGCAGCGCCGCGATGCTGCGCAGATCGGCCGTGGCCGCGTCGAAGGAGGTGGCCTCGCAATGGATCGCCACCCGCTCCCCGCTCTCCTCCCCCGACAGCAGCAGGGCGCGGTCGGGATGCTCGGGCATCGCCGGAACGGACGGCGCCCCCCCGATGGCGACCACGCTGGCAATGGTTTCGGTCGGCATGCCGCCTCCTCTCCCCGCGCGCCCGGCGGGTCAGTGGTTCAGGGTCAGTGGTTCAGGTGGAAGTGGTAGGCGAGCAGTTCCTTGAACTTCTTCACCAGCGCCAGGCAGTCCTTGAACTGGTCGCGGTCGAGCTTGCCCAGGGACTCCGTGCGGACGAGGTTGTCGGTCTGGGTGCCGGACACGCTGCCGTCCAGCCCGGCCTTCAGCCGCAGCGTCGACAGGAAGGTGAAGGCGTCGGCCAGTTCGCCCGCCATGCCGCGATCGAGAACGCCCTGGTCGGCGAGCGCCCAGATGCGTTCGGTCGTGTTGGTCTCCGCCATGTGCTTTTCCAGCGCCAGCGCGCGGACTCCGTGGACGATGGGGAAGATGCCGGCCTTCTTGATGTCCACCGCCTCGCTGCGGCGCCGCTCGAACAGCCCGCCGAACAGACCCGACGGCGTGTCGAAGGCGAGCGCCGGGCGGGCGAAGGCGGTGAAGAACATCTGGTTGTCCTGAAGCCGGCCGAGCAGATAGCCCTTCGCCTCGGCCAGCAGGGCGGCGTCCCCGGCCACCGCCGCCGCGTCGTAGAAGATGGCGAGGTTCATCTGCGCCGCCTCGTCGGGCCGGTGGATCCAGTGGAAGAGGGAATCCTTGTAGAGCGCCAGCGGGCGCGTCCAGTCCGGGTTGGACACCATGATGCGTCCCGGACAGGGCGGGTAGCCGAACTCGACCAGATGGCGGGTGAAGGCGCCGGTCACCTGCGACAGCGACGGGCAGTCGTAGCCGTCGCGCAGGATCAGCCCATTGTCCTGGTCGGTCTTCAGAAGCTGCTCGCCGCGCCCCTCGCTGCCCATCACGATCAGGCAGGAGTTGGCCAGCAGGTCCGGCGGCGCCAGCAGTTCGAACAGGCGGCGGAAGATCTTGCGGTTCAGCTCGGTCACGAGGTCGGCGATGAAGGACACCTTGACGCCGGTACCGTGCAGCGTGCGGATCAACCCGACGATGTCCTGGCTGGCCCGGCCCAAATCCTCCGGCGTGGCGGCGCGGTCGACCTTCAGCGCGACGACCTGGGAATGATTGGACAGGACGGCCAGCAGGTCGGTCTGCTCCAGCAGGCCGACGACCGCCCCCTGCTCGGTGATGACCAGACGGCGCACCGAATGCTTGGTCATCAGGATCAGCGCGTTGAACAGCAGGTCGTCGCGATCCAGCGCCAGCAGCTCGTAGCGGGCGAGCGGCCCCACCGGGCTGTCCACCGGCCGCCCCTCCAGCACCACGAGGTCGCGCAGGTCGGTGCCGGTCAGAATGCCGACGCGGCCACCCTTTTTGGGATCGCCGTCGCGGACCAGGACACTGCTCGCCTGGTCCCTCTTCATCGCCGCCGCCGCGTCGCGCAGGGACGCCCCGGCCTCGACGAAGACCGGTGGGCGGAGATAGGCCTCCCGGATGCGCGCCATCGTCAGCGCGGCGGTTTCGCGGTTGGACCGCTCGTTGGCCAGCGCGCTCAGCCGGTCGGCAAACTCCTGCTGGATCACCGCGCCGAAGGCGGCGTTCTCGTGCGCCAGTTCGAGAAGGATCGGACGGGGCACCAGATCGCACAGCGTGTCCTCCGCCGCGACGAAGCTGCGCGCCTGCCCATCGGAGAACAGCGCCTGAAGGTCGAAGCTGTCGTGGGCGCCGTACACCGCCACCACCTCGCCGCCCCGGCGTTCGTGGACCAGCCCCTGCCGCACCACGAACAGGCAATCCGCCGGCTCGTCCCGGCTCAGGATCACCCCGTCCCGCGCATAGACGCCGAGGTCGAGCGCGGCGGCGAGCCGCTGCCGCTGCTCCGGCGTCAGACGGTCGAAGGGCGGAACGGAAAAATCGAAGGCGTCGGACAAAAGCCGCTCCACGAACCGGTGGGGTGAATAAAAAAGGCGCCCCAAGACCGCGGTCTTGAGGCGCCTTGAAGATTACACCAGCCCCTTCATCTGCGGAAGGCGGGTGCGACCATTCGCATTAGTGAGCGGAAGCCCCTTCAGCACCCAGGCCGGTCTGCGACCGGATGTACTGGGCCTTGTAGGCCTCGCGCTCGTCCTGCGCCGCCTTGCTGTTGTCGGTGATCGAGAAGAACCAGATCGCCAGGAACGACAGCGGGATGGTGAAGACGCCCGGGTTGTCGTACGGGAAGAGGGCGGCCGGGTTGCCCAGCACCGACTTCCACACGGTCGGGCCCATGATCAGCAGGCTGACCGACGAGACCAGCCCGATCCAGCCGCCGAGAACGGCGCCGCGGGTGGTCATCCGGCTCCAGAACATCGACATCAGCAGAACCGGGAAGTTCGCCGAGGCCGCGATCACGAAGGCGAGGCCGACCATGAAGGCGACGTTCTGGTTCTCGAAGGCGATGCCGAGGAAGATCGAGACGATGCCGATGACCACGGTGGTGATCTTCGACACGCGGATCTCGTCATGCTCCGACGCACGGCCCTTGGCGATCACCGAGGCGTACAGGTCGTGCGACACGGCCGAAGCGCCGGCCAGCGTCAGGCCCGCGACCACTGCGAGGATCGTGGCGAAGGCCACGGCCGAGATGAAGCCGAAGAACAGGTCGCCGCCCACCGCGTGCGCGGTGTGGATGGCCGCCATGTTGGAGCCGCCGATGATCATCGACGGGTTGGGCTTGCCGCCCGCCGCCGCCAGCTTGGCCGCGTCGAGGAACGGATAGGCGCCGGTGGCGTCCGGGGCCAGCAGCAGCACGATGGCGCCGAAGCCGATGATGAAGGTCAGGATGTAGAAGTAGCCGATGAAGCCGGTCGCGTAGAACACCGACTTGCGGGCCTCCTTGGCGTCCGACACCGTGAAGAAGCGCATCAGGATGTGCGGCAGGCCGGCGGTGCCGAACATCAGCGCCATGCCCAGCGAGATTGCCGAGACCGGGTCGGTGATGAGGGCGCCCGGCGCCATGATGCCGGTCGCCTTCGGGTGGACCTGCACGGCCGTGGAGAACATCGCCTCCGGGCTGAAGCCGAACTTGGCGAGCACCGCGAAGGCCATGAAGGAGGCGCCCGACAGCAGCAGCACCGCCTTGATGATCTGCACCCAGGTGGTGGCGAGCATGCCGCCGAAGGTCACGTAGGCGATCATCAGGACGCCGACGATCACCACCGCCCACAGGTAGTCCATGCCGAACAGCAGCTGGATCAGCTTGCCGGCGCCGACCATCTGGGCGATCAGGTAGAAGGTCACCGTGGCGAGCGAGCCGCAGGCGGCCATGGTGCGCATCGGGGTCTGCTGGAAGCGGTAGGAGGCGACGTCGGCGAAGGTGTACTTGCCGAGGTTGCGCAGGCGCTCAGCGACCAGGAACAGGATGATCGGCCAGCCGACCAGCCAGCCCACCGAGAAGATCAGGCCGTCGAAGCCGGAGGTGTAGACGAGGCCGGCGATGCCGAGGAAGGAGGCCGCCGACATGTAGTCGCCGGCGATGGCGAGGCCGTTCTGGAAGCCGGTGATGCCGCCGCCCGCAGCGTAGAAGTCCTTCGCCGACTTCGTGCGGCGCGCCGCCCAGTAGGTGATGCCGAGCGTGGCCAGCACGAAGACCAGGAACATGACGATCGCCGAAAAATTCGTCGCCTGCTTCTGGACCGCACCTTCGACCGCCGCCGCGTGCACCGACGCGGGGATGAGCGCGCCGGCCGCGACGGCCGCGACGCCCACACGATTGACCAGCGAACGCATCACTTCGACTCCTCCATGATCTGCCGGTTCAGCTCATCGAACTCGCCGTTCGCCCGATGCACGTAGATGCCGGTCAGGATGAAGGCCGAGATGATGGTGAAGAGGCCGACGGGGATACCCCAGGTGGTCACGCCGCTGCCGATCGGGGTACCCAGGAACCCCTTGCCGAAGGCGACCAGCAGGATGAAGCCGAAGTAGATGACGAGCATGGCGATCGAAAGCGTCCACGCGAATGCGCTACGCTTCTGCACCAGCTCCTGAAACTTGGGATTCGCGAGAATCCTCTGAGCGTTTTCTTTCATAGTGCGTCCCCTCGCGAGTGCCGAGCGATTTTTGCAAGGTCATATTAGACACTCGGACCATATGGTCTTTGTAACGAACTATCCCGTCAACAACTTTGATGCAGGCCAACCGCTAAAAAGCGCCTTGACGCAGCCCGCGGCCGTTGTTCCGGGGGATCGTTCACTAACCCATGGCAGCGAAAGGGCAAGGGGTGCACGAAATATTGTGAAGCGTGGGCTTAAGAATTGGTGCGCGGAAGCCAAGGTATGCGACCAAAAGTCACACCTTCCTCCTTCAACTCCTCCGCTTCCTTGTCGGTGGCCTCGCCATAGATTCCGCGCGGATCGGTTTCGCCGTAATGGATGCGCCGCGCCTCCTCGGCGAAGCGGTCCCCGACGTAATCGCAATTCGTTTCAACCGTGCGGCGAACTTCCGTCAAATGACGCATGACTTCCGCCGCGAAACGCTAGTCCGTGGTGTGGTCGGCGTCTCTCAAGGGCGAGACGCCGACCACACCACTCGTACCGCGCCGCCGCCCGCCGCGGGCGCGGCCTCCGGCGCGCCGCCCTCCCGGGCCGCGTCGTCCTTGGCGCGCCCCCCCTTGGCGATGCGCGGGGCCATGGGGGCCTTGGTGATGTGCGTGTCGCCGCAGACCGGGCAGGCGATGGCCTTGGCGGCGGCCTGCGTCTCGTAGGCGTCGCCGTTGCGGAACCAGGCTTCGAACCGGTGGTCGGCCGTGCATTTCAGAACGAAGAGGATCATGTCCCCGTCGGATGCTCCAGGATGAGAAGACCGGATGGTCATGATATACGGTCGGTGACCGCTTGCCAGTTCAGCACGACGGCGGCGTCGCGGTCAAACACACGTCATGAGAAGAGCGGGAGCGTCCGTCCCTTGTCCACACCGCCGTCCACCTCCGGGTCGCCGCACGCCGCGATCAGTCCGCCCTCCCCCTGGGTCGCGCGTTTCGCGCCGCTGGTGCCCACGGGCGGCACGGTCCTCGACCTCGCCTGCGGGTCGGGACGGCACCTGCGGCTGTTCCAGGCGCGCAACCACCCGGTGGTCGGGCTGGACCGCGACCTGCGCGGGGTGGCCGACCTGTCCGGGACGGCGGGGGTGGAACTGGTGGAGGGCGATCTGGAGAGCGGAGCGCCCGTGCCGCTGCTGCGCGACCGCCGCTTCGCCGCGATCGTGGTGACCAACTACCTGCACCGCCCGCTGTTCCCCGCCATCCTCGACGCGCTGGAGCCGGGCGGCCTTCTCCTTTATGAGACCTTCGCCCTGGGCAACGCCCGCTTCGGCCGCCCCGCCTCCCCCGCCTTCCTGCTGCGCAGCGGCGAGCTTCTGGAGGTGGCGCGCGGGCGTCTCCAGGTCGTCGCCTACGAGCATGGCGAGGTCGCCTCGCCCAAGGCGGCGGTGATGCAGCGGCTGTGCGCGGTCAAGGACCTGGAGGCCGGACACGACCTGGACGGCGACCCGGAACCCCGGCCCCTGCCCGCCTGACGGCCGCTCAGAAGCCGACCCGGTCGAGCGTGAAGGTCCGGTCGTGAGTGAGGGCCGGCACCATGCGGCGGGCCTCCTCGACGCGGGCCATGTCCAGCTCGGCCAGGACAAAGCCCACCGCCTCCTCGGCGTCGGCCAGCACCTCGCCCCAAGGCGCGACGATCAGGGAATGGCCGTAGGTCAGCCGCCCCTGGTCGTGGCTGCCGGTCTGGGCGGGGGCCAGCAGGAAGCAGCCCGTCTCGATGGCGCGGGCGCGCAGCAGCGTGTGCCAGTGCGCCCGCCCGGTCGGCACGGTGAAGGCCGCCGGCACCGTCAGGATCGCCGCCCCGGCCTGGGCCAGCGCCCGGTAGAGATAGGCGAAGCGCAGGTCGTAGCAGACGGTCATCCCCACCCCGCCCCAGGGCGTGGCGGCCAGCACCGCGCGGTCGCCGGGCCGGAAGGTCGCGGATTCGCGATAGCTCTCCCCGCCCTTCAGGTCCACGTCGAACATGTGGAGCTTGTCGTAGTGGGCGACGGCCCGCCCCTCGGCGTCGAACAGGTAGCTGCGGTTGGCCACCCGCCCGTCGTCGAGCAGGACGCCCAGCGTCCCGGCGAGCAGCCAGGCCCCGGTCTCCCGCGCCAGATCGGCGAAGAAGGGGATCGCCGGATGCTCGTCGGCCGTCCTCACCCGCTCGAGCACCTTGGCGCGGCCCTGGACGATCATGCTGACATTCTCGGGCAAAGCGATGAAGTCCGCCCCGGCGTCGCGCGCCCGGCGGACCAGATCGCCCGCCGCCTGAAGGTTCGGAAGGATCTCCGTGCCCGCGTTGACCTGGACGCAGGCGGCCTTCAGGACGCCGCTCATCCCCCGATTCCCAGGATCGGGTCGAGCTTGCCGGCGCGGTCCAGCGCGTGGATGTCGTCGGAGCCGCCGTAGGGCTTGCCGTCGATGAAGACCTGCGGGACGGTCATGCGCCCCTCGGCCCGCTGCACCATCTCCTCGCGGCGGCCCGGCTGCATGTAGAGGTCGATCTCCTCGTACGCCACCCCCTTGCTGTCGAGCAGACGCTTGGCGCGCGAGCAATAGGGGCAGAAGGGCGTGGTGTAGATGACGACGTCGGCCATGCGGAGGGCTCCTTGGCTGTTTTGAACGGTTATAAGATCAACCGCCGCACGGCGTCACCCGTTACGTTTTCATGGCTCACGTTCACGGTTCACGTCTTGACGACGCGCGCCAGGGTCAACGCGTCCACCCGCTCCGCCCCGGCGCGCAGCAGAACCCGCGCGCATTCCGACAGGGTCGCCCCGGTGGTCAGCACGTCGTCGACCAGGACGATCCGCTTTCCCGCCACCCGCGGCTCCAGCCCCGGCCGGACCGCGAAGGCCCCCTTCACGTTCCGCCGCCGCCCCGAGCGGTCGAGCCCGCCCTGCGACGGGGTAGACCGGCGGCGGACCAGCAGGTCGGGAATCACCGGGCGCCCGGCCTGCCGGCCCGCCGCCTGGGCGAGCAGGGCCGCCTGGTTGTAGCGGCGCCGGAACAGCCGAAGGCGGTGCAACGGCACCGGGGCCAGCAGGTCGGCGTCGGCCAGCAGCTCCGCCCCGGCGCGGGCCATCCAGGCGCCGTAGGCGCTGGCGGCGTGGATGCGGTCGCCGTGCTTGAAGCCGAGGACCAGCGGGCGGCTGCCGTCGTCGTAGGCCAGGACGGCGCGGGCGCGGGCAAAGAGCGGCGGTTCGGCGATGCAGGCGCCGCACAGCGGCTCCCCCTCCAGCGCGAAGTCGAAGGGCGTGCCGCAACAGGCGCAAGCGGGCGGCGCGATGAAGGTCAGGCCGCTCCAGCACGGCGCGCACAGCCCGCCCTGCCGGTCCACCGCCCCGCCGCAGCACAGGCAGCGCGGCGGCAGCAGCGTGTCGAGAATTCCCCCGAGAACCCTGGTCGCTAGCCGCTGCGGAAGGGCCATGGCGGCGCGCCCCCTCAATTCAGGCCGGCGATGCGGTCGAAGATCACGAAGGTGTAGTCGCGCAGCGCGATGTAGATCGCCGGCCCGGTGATGAACAGGATCGCCAGCGTGGCGAAGATCTTCAGATCCTGCTGCAGCGTCGATTCGTTGATGTTGGTCGCCTGCTGGAAGATGGTCAGCAGCATGCCGAGCACCGTGGTGACGACGAGGACCGGGGTGGTGATCTTGATGATGACGATCAGCGCCTCGTAGGTGGCGCCGATGGCTTCCTCGATGCCCATGGCAAGCTCCCGCAGGTTCGCGGCCGACCATAGCACGATGGCGCCCTTTCGCCGATGGTTGTAGCCCGCCGGGGCTGGGCTATATTGCGGGCATGACCACGCCCGACAGCATGACCGTCTTCGACCGCGCGCTCGTCCGCCGCCGCCGCGACCGCGCCGTCCCCGCCTTCGCCGAACACGCCTTCCTGTTCGAGGAGGTCGCCGAACGCCTCGTCGACCGGCTGGAGGATGTGGCCCGGCCCTTTCCCACCGTCCTCGACCTCGGCGCCCACGACGGGGTGATGGGGCGGACGCTGCGCGGGCGCAAGGGCGTCGAGACGCTGGTCGCCTGCGACCTCTCCCCCGGCTTCGCCCGGCGGGCCGGTCCGCTGGCCGTCGCCGCCGACGAGGAGCTTCTGCCCTTCGTGCCGGAGACCTTCGACCTCGTGGTCAGCAACCTCAGCCTCCACTGGGTCAACGACCTGCCCGGCGCGCTGGTCCAGGTGCGGCAGGCGCTGAAGCCCGACGGCTTCTTCTGCGCGGCCATGCTGGGCGGGGAAACGCTGCTGGAACTGCGCCGCTGCCTGTACGAGGCGGAGATGGAGGTGGCCGGCGGCGTGTCGCCCCGCGTGTCGCCCTTCGCCGAGATCCGCGACGTCGGCGGGCTGATGCAGCGCGCCGGATTCGCCCTGCCGGTGGTGGACAGCGACGTCATCACCGTCACCTACAGCGACGCCTTCCGCCTGATGCGCGACCTGCGCGGCATGGGCGAGACCAACGCCGTGCTGGCCCGCCGCAAGGTGCCGGCCACCCGCGCCCTGCTGTTCGACGCCGCCCGCCGCTACGCCGAGCGCTACGCCGAGCCGGACGGGCGCATCGAGGCGACCTTCCAGATCCTCTATCTGGCCGGCTGGTCGCCGCACGAAAGCCAGCAACAGCCGCTCAAGCCCGGCTGCGGCGAGGTCCCGCTGGGCGAGGCGTTGAAGGGATCGGCGGAAAAGCTCCGGTAATCCGGAGCGGGAAGGCGTTCACCCGATCATCCGGATCGCCATCCAGCCGAGCACTCCGGCGTTCACCACCATGATGACCGGCGCCGCCCGCGCCACCGCGGAGCGCCACGTGCGCCCCGCCAGATGCCCGGCGAGGCCGACCGCCAGCAGGCTCGGCAGCGTGCCCAGCGCGAAGGCCGCCATGCCCAGCGCCCCGGTCAGCGCGCTGCCGCTGGCCGCGGCCACCGCCACGGCGCCATAGAGAAGGCCGCAAGGGATGAAGCCCAGCGCCAGTCCCAGCCCGTAGCCGCGCCAGCCCGTGGGGTTGCCGAACAGGGGGCGGGCCAGCCGGGACACCCGGTCGCCCCACCAGCGCTGCACCGCGCCGTCGAGCTTGGGCACCCAGGCGGTCAGCCCCTTCACCGCGTAACCGAGGAAGAACAGCGCCGCGAAGGCCAGCAGCGCCACCGACAGCCATTTCAGCCCGGGCAGCGCCCCGACATGGCCGGCGACCGCCGCCGCCGCTGCGCCGATCAGCGTGTAGGTGGTGCCGCGCCCCAGATGGTAGGGCAGCACTGCCGCCCCGGCCAGCCGGTGGAACTCGCTCATCCGCGAGGCCGGGACCTGCTCCAGCCGGGCGGTGACCTGGGCCAGCACGAAGGGGCCGCACATGCCCGCGCAATGGGTCGATCCCCCGACCAGCCCTGCGGTCAGCAGCGCGACCAGCAGCCCGCCGTCGCGGTCGATGACGACGGCGCACTGGTTGAGGCCGGCTTCGAGAAGCGTCAGGGCCGAGTGGGCGTCCAAGGCGGACCTCCGGTTGGAAGACCGCCCGTGTATAGGGGAAGCCCGCCGCGAAGGCCATGACCTGAGTCAACGCGCTCCAGCCCGCGCCGGGTCGGTCTTCGGGATCAGGTCTCGGAACCGGACTGCGCCACCTCGTGCACCTCCACTGGCTGCGCGGCGTGGCGGTTCATGATCTCCAGCGCCTGCTGCTCACGCCCGGCGTCGGCCAGATTGACCCACAGCAGGATGCCGCCCTTGTCGAGGTGCTGGAGCATCGGCTCGTTGCGCTTGTCGGTCAGCCAGTTCGACATGACCGAGCCCATGGCGCCGCCGCCCACGCCCGCCGCCGCCGCCGCGGCCGCCGCGGCCAGGGCCGTGCCGCCGGTCGCCAGGACGGCGCCGGTCGCCAGGATCGCCCCGACATAGGCCGGGAACCCGACCGCCACGCCCTTCACGCTGCCGACATCCTCCGGCGAGACGTAGGACTGGCGCGGCGCGTCGGGATCATGGGCGATGTCCTCCGCCCGCTCCGGCACATGGCCGAGATGGTCGCGGATGGTCTGGTCGTTGGCGAGCACGCTCAGCTCATGGCGCTGGAAGCCGGCCAGGGTCAGCTCGTCGACGGTTTTCTGCAGGGCGTCGCGGCTGGCGAAGATGCCCACGGCCTCGCGCACGGCGCCGCGCAGATGGCCGGCGGAGCGGTTCGCGTTCACATCGTTCTCGAAGGTCATGGCGGTCTTCCCCTGTTGCGCTTCCCGGTTGAGCTTCAACCATGGGCGCGGAGCGGAGGTTCCCGCCGTGACACCAGGCGGCGTCAGGGCTTTGCCGCGGCGGCGGGCGGAGTCACCACGCCGCGCGGCTCCGGCATGGTCCCGAGGAACCACCACAGGCCCAGCGCGATCAGCGCGGCCTTCACCGCCAGGAACAGGGCGATGTGGCGGGCGAGCGGGTTGCGGACCATGGGCGGCTCCATTGCAGCGGGTCGCCGTCGCCAAACCGGGCCAAACTGGATAGTATCCCCGGCCGAAAGACGGATCACACACGGATCGCACAAAAGGACGCGCCATGAAACGGTTGCTGATGCTCAGCCTGCTGGCCCTCGGCCTGACTGCCCCCGTCGCCACGCCGGCCCTGGCCCAGATCAACCTCCTGGAAGGTCCCTCCATGGTCAAGGCGGTGGCGTCCAACGACGTCAGCGCGCTGCGGCTGCTGCTGCTGAAGGGGGAGAACCCGAATCAGGTCGATTCCAACGGGCGCCCCGTCCTGCTGGTGGCCATCGGCAACGGCCATCCCGAGCTGGTGCGTCTGCTGCTGGACGGCGGGGCGAACCCCAACCGCGCCGACAAGTCCGGCAACACCCCGCTGCACTACGCGGTGGAGGCCGACACGCCGGAGGCGGTGGACCTCCTGCTGGCCAAAGGCGCCAAGGTCGACCAGGACAACCGCCAGGGCGTCACCCCGCTGATGACCGCGGCGCGCTTCGGCCGCGTCGATCTGGTGGAGCGGCTGCTGAAGGCCGGGGCGCAGGCCGACCGCTCCGACTTCACCGGCCGCACGACGCTGAGCTGGGCGCAGGACAGCCGCAACGCCCGCGTGGCGAACCTGCTGCGTCAGGCCGGCGCGCGCTGAGGCCGCGATGGGCGACGCCCTGCTCACCTCCGTCCTCGGCGCCGCCCCCCTGAACGGTCCGGGGCCGCTGTTCTTGCTGCTGCTGGCCCTGGCCATCGACGCCGCCGCGGGCGACTGGATCGGGCGCGTCCTGCCCGACCCGGCGGCGCTGGCGCAACGCGTCTGCGCCTGGGCCGACCGGCGGCTGAACCGGGTGGAGCGCGGCAAGACCGCCCGCCTGCTGCGCGGCGCGTTGGTCGTGCTGGCGCTCGTGCTGGCCGCCGTCGCCATTGGCCTGATCGTCGAGCGGATCGGCGCGCAGAGCCGCGGTTGGCTGCTGGAACTGGCGGTGATCCTCGCCACCCTGCGCGGGCGGAGCGCCTGGGCGCGGGTGCGTGCGGTGCGCCGTGCCCTGGACAAGGGCGGCGTCGCCCCGGCGCGGGACGCCGTCGCCCCCCTCACCCGCCGCCACGCCTTCAGCCTGGACGAGCACGGCATCGCCCGCGCCGCCATCGAGGCCGCCGCCAAGGGCTTCGCCCGCAAGCTGGTGGCCCCGGTCTTCGGCTACGCCCTGCTCGGCGTGCCCGGCCTGCTGGTCTGGGCGGTGGTGGACGGCGCCGACACCGCGCTGGGCCACGCCGGCGTGCGGCACGAGCGGTTCGGCCAGACCGCGGCGCGGCTGGACGACGCGCTGAACGCCATCCCGGCGCGGCTGGCGGCGGTTCTCCTGGCGCTGGCCGCACCCTTTGCCGGAGCGAAGGCCGGCGGCGCCTTCCGCACGATGATGCGGGACGGCGGCAAGGCGGCTTCCCTCAACATGGGCTGGCCGACCGCCGCCATGGCCGGCGCGCTGGGTCTGGCGCTGGGCGGGCCGCACCGCGACGGCGGCGTGGTCATCACCGAACCCTGGATCGGCGAGGGCCGCGCCCGGGCCACCGCCGCCGACATCGGGCGGGCGCTGGCGGTCTACGCCGTGGCCGGGTTGATCCTGGCGCTGCTGGTGGCGCTGCTGCTGTGGGGGATCGCGGGGTTGTAAAGCCCTGCCCCCGTCGCCACGGTCATCCCAAGAAAAAAGGCGCGGCCCCGAGGGACCGCGCCTTTTTCATGTCAGCGGCGAACCGCTGTTACCACTTGGACGCCCGGTGCGCCGGCTTGCCGCCCTGGGAGTCGCGGCGGGCGTGACCGCCGTGCTCGTTGCGGGCATGGTCGCTGCGGCCATGCTCGTTGCGGTTCATCGGACGACCCTGCGGACGGCCACCCGGGGCGCCGTTCGGCTTGCCGCCCTCGGCGCCGCCGTTGGCGTTGCGCACCCACGGCTTCTTGTTGTAGCCGCCGCCGTTGCCGCCACCCGGACGGCCACCCGAACGGCCCGCCGGACGGCCGCCGCCGCCGGTCTGGAACGGACGCTGCGGCTCCAGGCCCGGAACGACGTGGATGTCGAGGCGGGTGCCGGTGTAGCGCTCGATCCGGAACAGGGCGTCGCGGTCGGCGCGGGCGGCGAAGGAGATCGCCACGCCCGAGGCGCCCGCACGGCCCGTGCGGCCGATGCGGTGGACATAGTCCTCCGCCGAGCGCGGCAGGTCGAAGTTGATGACGTGGGTGATGTCGCGCACGTCGATGCCGCGCGCCGCCACGTCGGTCGCCACCAGCAGGCGGACCTGGCCGGTGCGCAGGCGCTGGAGCGTGCGGTTGCGCTTGAACTGGTCCATGTCGCCGTGCAGGGCGGCGGCGGCGTGGCCGGCGTCGCTCAGCTCCTCGGCCAGCGCATCGGCGTCGCGCTTGGTGGCGGCGAAGATGATCGCCTTGCCGACCTCGGGCAGGTCCGCGAAGTGCTTCAGCAGGCGGCGCTTATGGTCCATGTCGTCGGCATGGTGCAGGCGCTGCTCGACGTTCACCGAGGTGGTGGCGCTTTCCACGGCGACGCGCACCGGGTTGCGCAGCAGGTTGCCGGCGAGCTGGGCCATGCGGCGGTCCAGCGTGGCGGTGAACAGCAGCGTCTGGCGGTTGTCCGGGCAGCACTTGGCGATGGTTTCCACATCGTCCAGGAAGCCCATGTCGAGCATGCGGTCCGCCTCGTCCAGGATCAGCACCTCGACGGCGCTGAGGTCGATGCGGTTGCGCGACACATGGTCGAGCAGACGGCCCGGCGTGGCCACCATCACGTCCACCGCGCGCGACAGCAGGCGCAGCTGGTCGCGGTAGGGCATGCCGCCGACCACGTCCACGATGTTGTACTTCATGAACTTGGCGTACTTGCGGGCGGCGTCGGTGACCTGCTTGGCCAGCTCGCGGGTCGGGGCCAGAACCAGCACGCGCGGGGCGGCCACGCCGAGGCGCGGCAGCTCGACGGTGCGGGTCAGCGCCGGCAGCATGAAGGCGGCGGTCTTGCCGGTGCCCGTCTCGGCGGTCGCCAGGATGTCGCGGCCTTCCAGGGCCGGCGGGATCGCCTCGGCCTGGACCGGGGTCGGGGTGTTGTACTCGAACGCCTCAAGCGCCTTCACGACGAGCGGGTGAACGCCCAGCCCGGCGAAAGCGTTGGCGGTAACGGTTTCAGTGGTGTCGGTCACGGTTTCGTCGGCGACGGCAACCTCGGTGACGGCAGTCTCGACGACAGAAGTCTCGGCGACGGCGGTCTCAACAACGAGGGCGTCGGCGGCGGTGATTTCGATGGACGACAAGTAGGGTAACCTTTCCTCAGGACCAAGACGGCGCACGGCCGCCGCACCAGGATGGTGAGCGGTGGAACGCCGGCGTTTTCGCCGGGAGGAGGTCGGAAGAGGGAGAGGCGTCTGTCCGAAGCAACGGGCGACCGGGTCCCAAGGAAGGCCGTCCCGCAATATCAAAGCGCGTCTCGCTCAAGAGACGCGCGAGCCTCCAGCGATCAAGACGCCTTACATAATGGGTTGCGCTGCACAATCCAAGAAGATTCTTTCACGCCCCCGGTCGCGTCGTGTCCCCCGGGGCGGGTGCCTGCCGTGCGCGCAGCGCATCGCGGATCTCCTCCAGCAGAACCTCCTGGCGGGGCGGTGCCTTCGGCTTGGAATCCTGGAGGAAATGCAGGCGGTTGACCTGCCGCACGATGAGGAACAGCGCCCCCGCCACGATGAAGAAGTTGATCAGGGCGTTGATGAAGCGGCCGTAGTTGATGGTCGCCGCCCCCGCCGCCGCCGCCGCGGACAGGCTCTCGTAATGGCCGCCGGACAGGTTCAGGAAGTAGTTGGAGAAGTCGATCCCGCCCATGACCCAGCCGATGGGCGGCATCAGCATGTCCTTGACCAGCGAGTTGACGATGCCGGTGAAGGCCGCGCCGATGATGATGCCGACGGCCAGTTCAACGACGTTGCCGCGGCTGATGAAGGTCTTGAACTCCTGCAACATGGCTGCGCTCCCGCTTGTTGACCGGAAGAACGCCACAGCCCAGCCGAAGTTTCCAGGGCCGCAAAAGGAAAGGGGCCAGACCCTGCGGCCCGGCCCTTTCCGAAACATCCCCGGCGGCGTTCTTCGCGGCGGCGCTTAGCCGACCTTGCCGTGGCAGTGCTTGTACTTCTGGCCCGAGCCGCAGGGGCACGGCGCGTTGCGCGGCGTGTTCGCCCAGGCATTGGGGTCGGCCCCCGGCACCACCGAGGCGGTGGCCTCGCGGCGGACCATGCCGGCGGGCAGCGGCGCGTCGGCCGGCGGGTAGCCCTGAGCGGCCCCGGCTCCCGCTTCGGCCATCGCCAGCGCCGGATCGTCGCGGCCCTCGTGCATCTCCTGCGGCGGACGGGCGTACAGCTCCTCCGGCTGCGGGGCAATGCGGATCTCGACATGCATCAGCACGGCGGTCACCTGCTCGCGCAGGGTCGACAGCATGGTCTCGAACAGCTCGAAGGCTTCGCGCTTGTACTCGTTCAGCGGGTCCTTCTGGGCGTAAGCGCGCAAGGAGATGCCCTGGCGGAGATGGTCGAGCTGGAGCAGGTGATCCTTCCATTCCTGGTCGAGGATCTGCAGCAGCAGGCTCTTCTCCACATGGCGCATCGTGTCGGCGCCGTAGGTCTCCACCTTCTCCGCATACTTGCGGTCGGCGGCCTCGCGGACGCGTTCCTCGATCTCCGGCTCGGCGATGCCCTCCTCCTTGGCCCAGTCGGCCACCGGCAGGTCCATGCCCAGGAGGCGGTTCACCTCCTCGTGCAGGCCGGCGATGTCCCAGGCCTCGGAGTAGGAGTTCGGCGGGATCGCCTTGTTGACCATGTTGGAAATGACCTGATGGCGCATCTCCAGGACGGTCTCGGCGATGTCCTCGGTGTCCATGATCTCGCGACGCTGCTCATAGACGACCTTGCGCTGGTCGTTCATGACGTTGTCGAACTTGAGCAGGTTCTTGCGGACCTCGAAATGGTGGGCCTCGACCTTGGTCTGGGCCTTCTCCAGCGCCTTGTTGATCCAGGGGTGGATGATCGCCTCCCCCTCCTTCAGGCCCAGGCGCTGCAGCATGCCGTCCATGCGCTCCGACCCGAAGATGCGCATCAGGTCGTCGTCCAGCGACAGGAAGAACTTCGACGCACCCGGATCGCCCTGGCGACCCGAACGGCCGCGCAGCTGGTTGTCGATGCGGCGGCTCTCGTGCCGCTCCGTGCCGACGACGTAGAGGCCGCCGGCCTGCTTGACCAGCTCGCGCGCCTCGGCCACCTCGGCCTCGATCTGCTTGACCTTGGCCTCGCGCTCCGGCCCCTCCGGCAGGTTGGCCAACTCCATCTGGATGCGCATCTCGACGTTGCCGCCGAGCTGGATGTCGGTGCCGCGGCCGGCCATGTTGGTGGCGACCGTGACGGCGCCCGGACGGCCCGCCTGCGCGACGATGTAGGCTTCCTGCTCGTGGTGGCGGGCGTTCAGCACATTGTGCGGGATGCCGCGCTTCTTCAGCAGCTCGGCGATCAGCTCCGACTTCTCGATGGAGGTGGTGCCGACCAGCACCGGCTGCTGGCGCTTGCGGGCGTCCTCGATCAGGTCGATGATCGCGTCGTACTTCTCCGACGCCTTGCGGTAGACCTCGTCGTCCATGTCCTTGCGCTGGACCGGCACGTTGGTCGGCATGTCCACGACCTCGAGGCCGTAGATCTCCGCGAACTCCGCCGCTTCGGTCATCGCCGTGCCGGTCATGCCGGCCAGCTTCGGGTAGATGCGGAAGTAGTTCTGGAAGGTGATGGAGGCGAGCGTCTGGTTCTCGCGCTGGATCGTCACCTTCTCCTTGGCCTCCAGCGCCTGGTGCAGGCCTTCCGAATAGCGGCGGCCCTCCATCATGCGGCCGGTGAACTCGTCGATGATGATGACCTTGTCGTCCTTGACGATGTAGTCCTTATCGCGCTGGAACAGCGTGTAGGCGCGCAGCGCCTGCTGGGAGTGGTGGACCAGCGCCACGTTCTGGATGTCGTACAGCCCGCCCGCCTTCAGCAGCCCGGCCTCGGACAGAAGCTGTTCCATATGCTCCTGCCCGGCCTCGGACAGACTGACCGTGCGGTTCTTCTCGTCCAACTCGTAGTCGTCCCGCGTCAGCTGCGGGATCAGCCGATCCACCTGCACGTACATCTCCGACGAATCGGTCGACGGGCCGGAGATGATCAGCGGGGTGCGCGCCTCGTCGATCAGGATCGAGTCGACCTCGTCGACGATGGCGAAGTTGAAGGGCCGCTGGACCATGTCCTCCAGCCGGAACTTCATGTTGTCGCGCAGATAGTCGAAGCCGAATTCGTTGTTCGTGCCGTAGGTGATGTCGGCGGCGTAGGCGGCGCGGCGCTCCTCGTCGTCCAGCCCGTGCACGATGCAGCCGGTGGTCAGGCCGAGGAAGCCGTAGATGCGGCCCATCCAGGCGCTGTCGCGCGAGGCCAGATAGTCGTTCACGGTGACGACGTGGACGCCCTTGCCCTCCAGCGCGTTCAGATAGACGGCCAGCGTGGCGACCAGCGTCTTGCCTTCGCCGGTGCGCATCTCGGTGATCTTGCCCTGGTGCAGGACCATGCCGCCCATCAGCTGCACGTCGTAATGCCGCTGCCCCAGCACGCGCTTGCCCGCCTCGCGCACGGTGGCGAAGGCGTCGGGCAGGATGGCGTCGAGCGTCTCGCCCTGCGACAGCCGGCCGCGCAGCCAATCGGTGCGGGCGCGCAGCGCGTCGTCGGAGAGCGCCGCCAACTCGGGCTCCAGCGCGTTGATCTGCTGGACGGATTTTTGCAGCGCCTTGACGGTGCGCGTGTTGGCGGTGCCGAAAATCTTGCGGGCGAGAGCACCGAACATGAAAACCTCGGGGGTGGAACGTCGTGAAGCCGGCTTTTTGACCGGTCTCACATAGGCCCGAAGCAAGTTTCTGTCAACGAGACCCGCCCCTTTGCCCGGCCCTTTGAGGGGTCGTCGCGGGGGTGCCGACGCTGCACGGGGCGGGGATCGGCGTGTGGCGCGCCCTGGAAGCACCACCGTTCCGCCGCCATATCGCCTTGAACACGGTCGAAGCAAGGGGCCGAAGGAAGGCGGCATGGCCGCTCATCACGACCGCTTGCCCCGCGCCGCGAACCCATGCTTAATCCCCCGCGGATTCGGGCGCGGGGCCGGATCGTCCGCACAGCCGCCACCAAATCAACGGCCGCCGCCAATCATAAGACGTTCTGTCATGCCATTGACCGTGACAAGACACATCCGCCGGAAGGAAAAGACTCCATGGTGAATCGAGTGTTCCGCGCCGCCCTGCTGTCGATGGCCGCCTGCGGCCTCGCGCTGGCCGCACACGCCCAGACTCCGGCGCCGACTCCGGCCCCCGCGGCCACGCCCGCCCCCGCCGCGCAGGCCGCTCCCGCCCCGGCGGACGCCGATCCGGTGGTGGCGCGCGTCAACGGCGAGGCGGTCCACCGCTCCGACGTCCAGCGCATGGTCGCCCAGCTTCCGCCGCAGGTGCAGCAGATGCCGCTGGAGATGATCTACCCGGCGGTGATCGAGCAGCTCGTGAACTCCAAGCTGGTGGCCGAGGCCGGCTACAAGGCCAACCTCGCCGGCTCGCCGGAGGTCAAGGACGAGATCAAGCGCGCCGAGGAGCGCGCGGTGCAGCGCGCCTACATCCAGAAGGAAGTGCAGTCGCGCATCACCCCGGCCAAGCTGGACGAGGCCTATCAGGCCTTCCTGAAGCAGAACCCGGCCCAGGAAGAGGTCAAGGCCAGCCACATCCTCGTCGAGAAGGAGGATGAGGCCAAGGCGATCATCGCCCAGCTCAAGAAGGGCGGCGACTTCGCCAAGCTGGCCAAGGAGAAGTCGAAGGACCCGGTGGCTGCCGAGCAGGGCGGCGATCTCGGCTACTTCACCAAGGACACGATGGTCGAGCCCTTCGCCGACGCCGCCTTCGCCATGAAGAAGGGCGAGGTGAGCAAGGAGCCGGTGAAGACGCAGTTCGGCTGGCACATCATCAAGGTCGAGGACAAGCGCACCCAGCCGCAGCCGTCCCTGGACGAGGTGAAGCCGCAGCTCGAGCAGCAGCTCAGCAAGGACATCGTGACCAACGTCGTCGACGACCTGCGCAAGGTCGCCAAGGTCGAGACCTTCCAGCTCGACGGCTCGCCGATGCCGAAGGAAGAGCCGGCCCCGGCCGCGGACGCACCGGCCCAGAGCGCCCCGAAGGCCGAAGAGCCGAAGAAGAACTAAGGTCCGGCAGCGGTTGCAAGCGCCCGCACATCAACACCCCCCACCCCCGCTCCACCAGCCCCACGAGCCCGTCCCCATGGCCACGACCGTCTCCCCCTTGGCACCCGCCGGCTTCCCGACGCTCCCGCCCGTCGCGGGCGTGCGCATCGCCACCGCCAACAGCGGCATCCGATACAAGGGCCGTGACGACCTCATGCTGGCCGTGCTCGACGCGGGCACGACGGTGGCCGGCGTGCTGACCAAGTCGCTGACCTGCTCCGCCCCGGTGATCTGGTGCCGCGACAGCCTGCCCCGCGGCTCGGCCCGTGCGGTCGTGGTCAACGCCGGCAACGCCAACGCCTTCACCGGCAAGGCGGGCGACGCCACCGTCCAGGCGACCGTCGAGGCCGCCGCCAGGATCGCCGGCTGCGCCACCGACGAGGTCTACGTCGCCTCCACCGGCGTGATCGGCATCCCGCTGGCCGCCGACGCCATCGCCAAGGTCCTGCCGGGCATGGTCCCGGCGCTGAAGGACGACTCGGCGGCGCTGGAGGCCGGTGCGCGGGCCATCATGACCACCGACACCTTCGCCAAGGGCTCGACCCGTCAGGTCGCCATCGGCGGGACGACGGTGACGATCAGCGGCTTCGCCAAGGGTTCCGGCATGATCGCCCCGGACATGGCGACCATGCTGGGCTTCCTCTTCACCGACGCGGCCATTGCCGCCCCGGCGCTGCAGTCCATGCTGTCGGAGTTCACCGAGCGCAGCTTCAATGCCATCACGGTGGACGGCGACACCTCGACCAGCGACACGCTGCTGCTGTTCGCCACCGGCAAGGCCGGCAACGCCCCGGTGACCGACGCCAACGCGCCGGAGCTGGCCGCGTTCCGCAAGGCGCTGGAGGAGGTGATGCTCGACCTCGCGCTGCAAATCGTGCGCGACGGCGAGGGGGCGACCAAGTTCGTCTCCATCACGCTGGTCGGCGCCGAGAGCGACGCTGCCGCCAAGCGCATCGCGCTCACCGTCGCCAACTCCCCGCTGGTCAAGACCGCGCTGGCCGGCGAGGACGCCAACTGGGGCCGCATCGTCGCCGCCATCGGGCGGGCCGGCGAGCGGGCCGACCGCGACCTCATCAAGATCACCATCGGCGGCACGCTGATCTGCGCCGAGGGCATGGAGGTTCCGGGTTACGACGAGGCGCCGGTCGCCGCCCACATGAAGGGCCAGGAGATCGACGTGCACATCGACCTGGGCATCGGCACTGGCACGTCCCGCGTCTGGACCTGCGACCTGACCCACGGCTACATCGACATCAACGGCTCCTACCGGAGCTGAGATCGAAGCGGAGACCATGACCGGCGCGCCTCTGCCCGACCGCCTCGACACGGCGCGACTGACGCTCCGCCCCTTCCGCCTGGAGGATGTGGAGCGTTTCGCGCCGCTGATCGGGGACCAGGAGGTGGCGCGCTGGCTCGCCCGCGTGCCCCATCCCTACGGCCCGGAGGACGGGCGCGCCTGGGTCGCCCTGGCTGCCCGCAACCGGGCGGAGCGCGCGGCGCTCGACCTGCTGGCGGTCCGTAAGGACGATAACCAGCCGGTCGGCGGCATCGGCGTGATCCTGGCGGACGGCGAGGTCGGCTATTGGCTCGGCCGGCCGCACCAGGGTATCGGCTATGGCACGGAGATGCTGCGGGCCGTCATCCCCGCCGCCTTCGCACTGGGCCTGCCCCGCCTGTGGGCGCGGATCGCGCCGGACAACCACCGCTCCCGCCGCGTGCTGGAGACGGTCGGCTTCACACCGCTCGATGCTGCCGACCATTATGAATTGACCGCCGGACGCTGGCGGTTCCTCACCCAGGAGACCGCGTGATGCCGGCTTGCTTCGATCCCTCCTCCACTCCGGCCCCCGGTTCCCTGCCAACCCTGCTGGTCGTCGCGGTCGCCCTGGTGGACGCCGACGGCCGCGTCCTGCTGGCCCAGCGCCCGCCTGGCAAGTCGTTGGCCGGGCTGTGGGAGTTCCCCGGCGGCAAGGTCGATGCGGGCGAGACGCCGGAGGCCGCGCTGGTCCGCGAACTGAAGGAGGAGTTGGGCATCGACACGGCGGCGAGCTGCCTTGCCCCCTTCACCTTCGCCTCGCACAGCTACGAAAAATTCCACCTGCTGATGCCGCTGTTCGTCTGCCGCGTCTGGGAAGGCGACGTGATGGCGCGGGAGGGGCAAAAGCTCGTTTGGGTCTACCCGAACCGCATGGGCGACTACCCCATGCCCCCCGCCGACGTGCCGCTGGTGGCGATGCTGCGCGACCTGCTGTAGCCGGCCGAAGAACGCCACGGTTTTTCCCGCATCGCGCGATGCGCCACCCTTGTCCCCACACCTCTTCCGGATTGCGGCTTCACGAATCGGGTGATCTGTGCCACATCATAGCCGTCGCGTTCGGGATCGCATCCCGGCCACCGGATTTTGACCCGACCACCAGATTCTGAATCGTCCAGAGACGGACCCGCATCTGAACCGCATCGGCGTGGACTCGCTTTTCAATCTCAAGGCCCCCCCGGCGGAGCCGGCCCAGGACCCTGACGGCAACCCCGCCCTGGAGGTGCTGCGGTCGGTCTTCGGCTACTCCGCCTTCCGTGGGCAGCAGGCCGACATCATAGCCCACGTCATCCGTGGCGGCGACGCGCTCGTCCTCATGCCCACGGGCGGCGGCAAGTCGCTGTGTTATCAGGTGCCGGCGCTGGTGCGCGACGGCGTGACGGTGGTCGTCTCGCCGCTGATCGCGCTGATGCGAGACCAGGTGACGGCGCTGCGCGAGCTGGGCGTGCGGGCGGCCTTCCTCAACTCCTCCCTCGACGCCGGCGAGGCGCGCGAGGTGGAGCGGGCCATGGTCCGCGGCGAGATCGACCTCGTCTACGTGGCGCCGGAGCGGCTGGTCACCCCGCGCTTCCTCGACCTGCTGGACCGCACCAAGCTCGCCCTCTTCGCGCTGGACGAGGCGCATTGCGTCAGCCAGTGGGGCCATGATTTCCGGCCCGAGTATCTCCAGCTCTCCATCCTGCACGAGCGGCACCCGACCGTGCCGCGCGTCGCGCTGACCGCCACGGCGGACGCGCAGACCCGCGCCGAGATCAAGGAGAAGCTGGGGCTGACCGAGGCCCGCGTCTTCCTGTCCAGCTTCGACCGGCCCAACATCACCTACCGCGTCGTCCCGAAGAAGAGCGAGCGCCAGCAGATGCTGGCGTTCCTGCGGGAGAACCACCCCGAGGACGCCGGCATCATCTATTGCATGTCGCGGGCGAAGGTGGAGGACACGGCCAACTGGCTGAACCAGCAGGGGCGGGAGGCGCTTCCCTACCACGCCGGGCTGCCGTCGGAAGTGCGCGAGGCGAACCAGGACCTGTTCATCAAGGGCGAGGGCATCGTCATGGTGGCGACGGTGGCCTTCGGCATGGGCATCGACAAGCCGAACGTGCGCTTCGTCTGCCACCTCGACCCGCCCAAGAGCCTGGAAGCCTATTATCAGGAGACCGGCCGCGCCGGGCGCGACGGCCTGCCCGCCGACGCCTGGATGAGCTACGGCATGGCCGACGTGGTGGGCTTGCGCCAGATGCTGGAGCAGTCGGAGGCCGGCGATTCCCACCGCCGCGTCGAGCGCTCCAAGCTGGAGGCGCTGCTCGGCTTCTGCGAGACCTCGGCCTGCCGCCGCAAGGTGCTGCTGAACTATTTCGGTGAGACGCTGGAGGCGCCCTGCGGCAACTGCGACACCTGCCTGGAGCCGGTGGAGACCTGGGACGGCACCGTCGCCGCGCAGAAGGCCCTGTCGGCGGTCTACCGCACCGGCCAGCGCTACGGCGCCGGGCACCTGATCGACGTGCTGCTGGGCAACGCCACGGAGAAGGTGGCGCAGCAGGCCCACGACGCGCTGAAGACCTTCGGCTGCGGCAAGGAACTGTCCAAGGCGGAATGGCAGTCGGTCTACCGCCAGCTCGTCGCCGCCGGCTATCTGACGGTCGATCTGGAGGGTTATGGCGGCTTCCGCCTGACCGACGCCGGCATCCCGGTGATCAAGGGCCAGCAGACGGTCAAGCTGCGCAAGGACCCGGTGGTGGAGAAGCGCCGCGGCGTCCACGACGCGCTGCGCCGCCACGTCTCCCGCGGCGGCTCTACTCCTTCCGGCGGCCTGTCCGGCGAGGGCGTGTCGCGGGCCGGCGCGCGCGGCGCCCTGTCGCCGGCCGACGACGCGCTGTGGCACGCGCTGAAGGACTGCCGCACCGAGTTGGCCCGCGCGCAGGGCGTGCCGCCCTATGTGATCTTCCACGACAGCACGCTGCTGGAGATGGTCGCGACGCGCCCGATGGACCGCGCCGCCTTCGCTCGCCTGCCCGGCGTCGGTGCCCGCAAGCTGGAGCGTTATGCCGACCCCTTTTTGGACGTCATCCGCCAGAAAGGATAATTTTATCCATCTCCCAAAAAAGCGCTTGCGCCGGTCCGCCCCCGCGGTTAATTTCCGCGCCCACGACGCACCGACGTCGGCGCCGCAGTAGCTCAGGGGTAGAGCAACTGATTCGTAATCAGTAGGTCCGGGGTTCAAATCCCTGCTGCGGCACCACTCTAAGGCCCTGGAAGGTAACGCCTTCCGGGGCCTTTCCATATGTGGCATGACTCATCGCGCCCGCTTTCCGCAGCAAGGCCGATGTCCCAGCCACTCACCACCTCCCCCCTCACCGACCTCGCCGCCGCACTGCGCCGGCCCGTGATGAGCGGGCGCGACCTGAAGGCCGTCGAAACCCTCTGCGAGGCTTTTCTCGACCGGCCCAGGGCCGAGCGGGCGCGGGCGGCACGGGAGTTGCCCCGCTTGGCGCGGGGAACGGACACCGTCCTGCTGCTGTCGGCCATGGCCGCCGTCTCCGGTGACCTGCGCTATTACGACGAGTTGCTCGACGTGGTGGAGGCCAACATCGCGCAATCCGGGCTGGAAGGGCTGCTGCACATCCACGCCGGCATCGGGCGCCAACTCTTCCTGATGCGCATGAACCCGGCGAGCCGCTCCGGCTTCTTCGAGGAACGGCAATTCCCCTTCTACCGCCGCATCCTCGACGAGATCCGCCGTCGTCAGGCCGTCGTTCCACCCGCCCGCCGGGCCGGGGGAGCGGACAGCGGGCGGGTTGTGCTGGTGACCAACCAGTTCCTGTCGCTGCGCCACCAGCCGTCGCGCGACTTGCTGTCCTACGCCGCCCTGCTGGAGGACCGCTGCGGGCGGGAGGTGGTGATCCTCAACACCAACATCATGCCGACGGAGGTGCACAGCCTGTTCGTGCCCTCCTTCGCGGCGTCGGTGGAGCCCACCCTCTCCGGCGATCAGAGAATCGAAGCGGACGGGCGTACGTACCGGATGCTGTCGTCGGTCGAGCCCTGCGTCAGCCCCGGCAAGATCGCCTGGTTCCTGGAGGCCATCACGGCGCTCGACCCGGACGCCGTTCTGTCGCTCGGCGGGTCCTGCGTCGTGGCCGACCTGATGGCCGGGGCGCGCCCCACCCTGTGCATCCCGACCACCAGCGGTGCCACCCTCTCGCTGGCCGACATCGTGCTGGATTTCGGCGGAGGCGCGGCACCCACCCACGGGCCGCTGGCCCGGTCCTGGCGGCCCTTCCGCTTCCTGCATTCGCTGGCCGGGGCCACCCCGAGGAAAGAGGGATCGCGCGCCACCTTCGGGCTCGATGAGGGCGCCTTCGTCTGCGCCGTCGTCGGCAACCGGCTGGACGAGGAGGCGGACGGCGCCTTCCTCACCATGCTGGAGGCGCTGTTCGACCGCGTGCCGCGCGCCGTTGCCGTCTTCACCGGGCACGCCGACGCCCTGCCCCGGCGGCTGGCCGTGTCACCCCATGCGGCACGGCTGCAATGCCTGGGCTATGTGTCGGACATGGGCGCCCTGCTGGCGGTCTGCGACGCCTATGTGAATCCCCGGCGGACCGGCGGGGGCGCCAGCGCCGCCGAGGCCCTGGCCGCCGGGGCGGTGCCGCTGTCGCTTCCCGGCGGCGACGTCGCCAGCGTCGTCGGCCCGCGCTTCATCCACCCCGACTACGGCGCCTTCGTCGAACGGCTGGCCGCGTTAGCCGCCGACCCCGCCGCCCTGGCCGCCGCCGCCGCGGAGGCCCGTGTCCAAGGGTCGCGCCGCGCCGGACCGACGGAGGCCGCCGCCGACCTGTCGCGCTATCTCGACGAGGCGGCGGCGCTGTTCCGCAGCCGGCGGTCCCGCGGAGTGATCGGTGCGGAGTGATCCGGGCCGCCGCCGTCAACCGCTTTATCGCACAGGCGGAGCAAACTCCCGGCTTGCTTTGGCGCCGGTGCCTTTCCAATATTCCGCGCTCCCCGACCGGGCGTCCGCTGGGACGCCGCGGCGGGTGTCTTATTTTCTGCAACGAGGACCTTTTCATGCGCGCCTTCGACGGCCAGCATTCCGACAACGTCGCCATCAAGCGCACGCGGGAGCAGAAGCAGCTTCAGCTCCAGCAGTTGAAGGAGCAGCTCGCCACCCTGAAGTCCCACGCGGCCCCGGCGATCCGTGAAGCGCTGGTGAAGCGCATCGCCGAGCTGGACGCGGAGATGCGCCAGCCGCCGAAGCCGCCGCGCGAAGGCCGCGGCGACGGTCCCCGTGGCGAGGGGCGCGGCCCCCGTGGCGATGGTCCGCGCAGTGACGGTCCCCGCGGCGACCGCCCGCGCCGCGAGGGCTTCTCCCGCAGCGAGAGCTTCCGGTCGGATGGCCCGCGCGGTGATGGTCCCCGGGGCGATGGTGCGCGTGGCGATGGCCCCCTTTCGCCCTTCGCCTCCCCGCGCCGCCGCGGCTGAGCCGCGGAACCCACCTTGAGGCGTCCAGTCCGATGAGTTGCCAGCCGTGAGCGAAAACGCCACCCCCGCCCGCCGCCGCCTGTTCGATCAGGCGTGGCTTCTGATGATGTTGCCGCCGCTGTTCTGGGCCAGCAACGCCGTCCTGGGCCGCGCGGTGTCGGGCGAGGTGCCGCCGGTCGGGCTGGCCTTCTGGCGCTGGACGCTGGGGATGCTGCTGGTGCTGCCCTTCGCGTGGCGGCACCTGCGGCACGACGCGCGGGCGCTGGCCGCCCAATGGCCGGTCGTGCTGCTGCTGTCGGCGCTGGGCATCGCCGTCTTCAACACCTTCCTCTATGTCGGGCTGCACACCACCACGGCGCTGAACGCGGTGATGATGCAGTCCTCCATGCCGGTGCTGATCGTGCTGATGAGCTTGGCGCTGTTCGGCGACCGGGTGACCCCGCTGCAGGGGGTGGGCATCGCCGTGTCGCTGGCCGGCGCCCTGACGCTGATCGCGCGGGGCGACCCGGCGGTGCTGATCGGGTTGCAGCTCGCCGCCGGGGATTTGTGGGTGCTGGCGGCGGTGCTCGGCTACGCCGCCTACACCGCCCTGCTGCGCCGCCGCCCGGCGGTGCACGGCCTCAGCTTCATCGCCGTCACCTTCGCGGGCGGGGCGGCGATGCTGCTGCCCTTCTATCTCTGGGAAAGCGTCGGCGGGAACCCCATGCCGATCACCCCGACGGCGCTGGGGGCGGTCGCCTATGTGGCGCTGTTCCCGTCAATCGCCGCCTATCTCTGCTTCAACCGCGCCGTGGCCCTGGTGGGCGCCAACACGGCGGGGATGTGCATCCATCTGATGCCGGTGTTCGGGAGCATCCTCGCCATCCTGTTCCTCGGCGAGCAGCCCCACCTCTACCACGCCGCAGGCATCGGGTTGATCGCGGCGGGCATCCTGCTGGCGACCCGCCGGAAGGGCTGAGGCGGGGACGCGCAAGGCGCCCCCGCGTCCGTCACCCTCAGTAGCCCAGGCTGCGCGGCAGCCAGAGCGCCAGCCCGGGGAAGACCACCACCGCGGCCAGCGCCAGGAACATCGCCAGGATCAGCCAGCCGACCCAGCGCACCGTGGCTTCCATGGTGGTGCCGGCGATCTTGCAGGTGACCATCAGGTTGACGGCCATCGGCGGGGAGAACTGGCCGATCGCCAGCTTCATCGTCAGGATCACGCCGAACCACACCAAGTCCCAGTTGAAGTGGTTGGCGATGGGCACCAGGATCGGCAGCAGGATCAGGAAGGTGGACACCCCGTCCAGGAACATCCCGATCACCACCAGCGCTGCGATCAGCAGGGCGAGAACGCCGTACTGCCCGATGCCGAGATCGACGATCCCCCGGGCGATGGGGTCGATGACGCCCAGCGTCCCGGTCGCCCAGGCGAAGACGCCGGCCAGCGCCACCACCATCAGGATGATCGCGGAGATCTCCGCCGACTCCACCAGCACGTCGTAGACCATGCGCAGGGTCAGCGTCCGGTAGATGAAGAAGCCGACGAACAGGCCGTAGACCGCGGCCACCACCGCCGCCTCGGTCGGGGTGAACAGGCCCGCGCGCATGCCGCCCAGGATGACCACGGGCGCCATCAGGCCCCAGATCGCCTCTTTGAAGGCCTTCCAGATCGACGGGCGCGTCTCGCCCGCCCGCGCGACCTCGCCGAAGCCGTTGCGGCGCGACATCCAGACCGCCGGGATGACCAGGGCCAGACCGGCCAGGATGCCGGGGATCATGCCCGCCGCGAACAGGGCCGGCACCGACGCCTGCGGCACCATCACGCTGTAGATGATGAAGGCGATGGAGGGCGGGATCAGGATGTCCGTCGCCGCCGCCGCGCCGATGACACTGGCGGTGAAGGCCCGCGGATAGCCCTCGCGCAGCATGGCCGCGGTCATCACCGCCCCCACCGCGGCGGAGGTCGCCGGGCCGGAACCGGAGATGCCGCCCATGAACATCGCCACGATGATGGCGACTGCCGGCAGGGCGCCCTGCCGCTTGCCGATCACGGCCAGCGCGAACTTCACCAGACGCTCCGCCACGCCCGACCGCTCGAAGATCAGGCCGGTCAGGACGAACATGGGAATGGCAAGCAGCGGGTATTTTGCCATGCCGGTGTAGACGGTGGTCGGCAGCGACATGATGCCAAGGCCGGCGACACCGATCACCACGGCCCCGGCGAGCGCCAGCGCCGCGCCGATGGGCACGCCGGCGATCAGCAGCGCGAAGAATCCGCCGAACAGCAGCGCGGTGGTCATTGCTCGTTCCCCCGCGCGACGCGGATGCCGCGGCCCAGCGCCCGCAGCACGATGACCACCGACAGGACCGGCAGCCAGATCGAGTAGATCCACTGCGGCACGCCCAGGCCGGGCGACGTCTCCTCGAACCGGTACTCGTCCCAGACCATCCGCGCGCCGTAGACGGCCAGCCCCAGGAAGACCAGCGCCGTGATGGCGATGGCGAACAGCTCGGCCCGGCGGCGCATGACCGGGCGCAGCCGGTCCACGAAATAGGTGATGCGGATGTGATGGTTGCGCACGACCGCGACCGAGGCGCCGAGCATGGTCATCACAACCATCAGGGCGATGGCGTATTCCTCCGTGAAGGCGAGCGAGATGTTGGTCAGATAGCGCGTGATCACGTTGGCGAAGGTGATCACCCCCATCGCCGCGATGGCCAGCGCCGCCAGCGCCTCCTCGATCCGGATGGGAACGCGCGGGCGCGGCTCTTCGCGCGGCGTCAGTTCGGGGTCTTCGGTCATGAACGGGTTCTCTGGACGGGGACGGGCGGGCTGGAACGGACTTTGGAAAGGAATGGCGCCCGCCCGCTCACCGCCGGAGCGGAAGCGGACGGGCGCCGGGCAGGCTTAGTTGCGGCCGGCGATCGAGGTCTCGGCGGCCTTTACGAGGTCGGGGCCGATGGTCTTGGCCCACTTGTCGTAGACAGCGCGGGTGGCGGCCTGGAAGGCCTTCTGCTGCTCGGGCGTGAGCTGCACGACCGCCACGCCCTGGCCGGCCAACTCCTTCAGCAGGCTGTCGTCCTGGGCGGTGATGCCCTTGCGGGCGATGGCGACCTCCTCCGCGGCGGCCTGGACGGCGGCGGCGCGCACCGCCTCCTGGTCCTCCTTGGACCAGCTGTTCCAGACCTCCTTGTTGACCACGAAGATCAGCGGGTCGGCGACGTAGCCCCACAGGGTCAGGTGCTTCTGGCCGAGCGTCGGCAGCTTGGCGGCGGTGAAGACGGCGACCGGGTTCTCCTGCCCGTCGACGGCGCCGGTGGACAGGGCGGGCTGCGCGTCGGCCCAGCTCATCTGCGTCGGGTTGGCACCCAGCGCGGTGAAGGTGTCGAGGTAGAGCGGCGAGCCGACGACGCGGATCTTCAGGCCCTTCAAATCCTCCGGCTTGCTGATGGCGTGCTTGGAGTTGGAGACCTCGCGGAAGCCGTTCTCGCCCCAGGCCAGCGGCACCACGTCCTTGGTGGCGAGCAGGTCGAACAGCTGCTTGCCGACCGGTCCCTGGGTCAGCGCGTCCATCGCCTTGTGGTCGGGCATCAGGAAGGGCAGCGAGAAGAGGTTCAGCTCCTTCACCTGCGGCGACCAGTTGATGGTGGAGCCCACCGCCATGTCGATCACGCCCTGGCGCAGCGCGGTGAATTCCTTGGTCTGGTCGCCGTTCACCAGGGCGGAGCCGGGATACATCTTCACATTGATGCGCCCGTTGGTCTTTTCCTTGACCAGCTCGGCCCAGCGGTCGCCGCCGATGCCCCAGGGGAACGGCTTGCCCAGCACGGTGGACAGCTTGTACTCGGCCTTGTAGTCCGCCGCCGCCGCGCCGTTGGCGACCACGCCTGGCAGAACCATGGCGGCCAGAGCCAGACCGGCGAACAGCGCCTTCATCGACTTCATTCTTGTTTCCTCCCGCATACCGCAAACGAAAGATCGGACCGGGATCGTACAGAGGCACGCACGACTGTTCCACGCGGAATTTGACGGCCCGCCCCCAAGCCTGGGACAATGCGGGCATGCACATGCGGATGTTCCCAACAATCGGGATTCTGGCGTTCGGACTTTTAGGGGACGGGCTGGCCCTTCCCGCGGGTCCGGCCCTGGCGCAATCGGCGGCGGCACCCGCCGTCCCGCTCGGCCCCAACCCCAGCGAATGCGAGATCCAGGCCGCCTTGTTCGGCGCCGCCGGACCCGGCTGCCCGCCCATCGTGATGAAGCGCCCGCCGCCGCCGCCCGTCGCGGCGGCATCGTCCCCGGCTCCCGCACCGGCCCCCGCACCGGTGGCGGTGCCCGCCCTGCCGGGGCCGCCGCAGGACCCGCCCGTCGCGGCGCTGAAGGCCGGGCTGCGCGCCGCCTTCCGGATCGGCTTCGACTTCAACTCGGCGCGCATCCGCCCGGAATCGCGGGCGGTGCTCGACCGCATCGGCGTGGTGATGACGGCGCCGGAGACGGCCAAGGCCCGCTTCCGCATCGTCGGCCACACCGACGCGGTGGGCGGCGACGCGGCCAACCGGGCGCTGTCGCAGCGCCGGGCCGACGCCGTGGCGGATTATCTGGCGGAGCGGCACGGCGTGCGCCGCGACCGGCTGGACACCGCCGGGATGGGCGCGCGGGAACCGCTGCTGCCCAAAAAGCCGAAGGCCGCGGAGAACCGGCGGGTGGAGATCGTGAATTTGGGCGGGTGAGGACTGTTCTCCTCCCCCTGCGAAGCGGGGGGAGGTCGGGAGGGGGGCTCGACGCTTGAACCTTTCCCCCTACCCGTCCAGATCGTCCCAGCCCCGCCGCTCCCAGGCGCCGTCGATGAAGGCGGCGGCGCGGGACGAGCGCGGCAGGCCGCAGCAGGTCAGCACCGAGGGCGGAACCCGCCCGCCGCCGCGGCTCCACCACAGGCTGGCGCGGGGCGGCAGCGGGCCGACGCGCTCCTCGACCACTGTGGCGACGGTGGGGTCGGCGCCGTTCGGTTCCGGGCGGCCCAGGATCGCCATGCGGGCGGGCAGCGCGTCCACGTCGGCCCCGGCGCGGCAGGCGTCGGCGGCGATGGATTCCGCGCGGGTGAACCAGTGCAGGCAGGCCACCGGCACCACCGCGAGGTCGGTGCCGTAGGGCAGCGTGCCGACGATGGTGAAGGGGTATTGCCGGCCCACCCGGTCGGCGCTGGGCATCATGATGCCGGCCAGCGGCGGCTCCCCGCACAGGCCGGGCGACAGGGCGAAGCGCCAGACCGGGGCCGACTGGAACAGCCGCTCCCAGGGCGAGCCGAGCTGGCGCACCGCCGCGTCCAGGACCTCCGTCAGCCAGGCGTCCCAGGGAAGCAGCACGCCGCGCGGCAGGCCGTAGCCGACAAAATCACCGCGCGCCGGCACCTTCCCGTGGAAGCCCACCGCGAAACCGGGGCTCATCAGCCGGCCCCGCCGTTGTTGGGGATGCGCGGCATCGGCGCGGTCGGCTGGCCCAGCACGTCGAGGACGCGCGACACCAGAGCCTCGTCCGGCGGCACCGGGGCGAAGCCGGCCTCGACCAGAGCGGCCAGATGGTCGCCGAGCGCCCGGCGCTCCGCCTCATGGGCGGCGCCGGGAAGCGTGCGCTGCCAGTCGGCGGCCAGCCATTCGGCCAGAACCGTTGGGTCCAGCGGCTCGCGCCCGCCGATCATGGCGTAGGCGCGCAGGCTCTGCCGCAGCAGGTCGGGCCGCGCCCAGCCGGTGCGCAACTGCTCCTCCAGCCGCAGCACGATGCGCGACAGGAACACGCTGCGCAGCGCCCGGCGGTAGACGTCCTCGGCGGGCAGGCCGACGCGCTCCCCCTGCGACAGGCCGAAGCCGAGCAGGGACGCCCGCCGCTCCGCCCGCTCGGTCCAACCGGCGGGCAGCGCGCGCAGCGCGTCGAGCGCCGGCAGGACGGCGAGGAAGTCGGAATCCTCCACCCGCGTCAGCGAGCGCGGCGGGGTGTCGAGGGCGCGCAGCCGCTCCTCCGCCACCGCCACGGCGGCCTCCGCTCGCGCCAGCAGCGCCTCGTTGGCGCGGTGGCTGCTCAGCCCGGCCAGCCCGAGCAGCAGCCCTGCCGCCGCCGTCCCGCCCAGCGCCCAGACGTGGCGCCGCCGCCGCGCCCGCTCCAGCGCGCGGTCCACCCCGACCATGTTGGCCTCGGGGAAGACCACCTCGGGCAGCAGACGCTCCAGGAAGAAGGTCTGGGCCGGCGATTCCGCGGAGGCGCCGGGCTGCGTGGCGCTGGTCAGGTAGATGCCGCGCAGCAGCGGCACCGCCTCCTCGGCCTCCGCGGTGAAGGCGGTGTCGACGAGGTCGGCCAGCGCCGCCTCGAAGCCCGCCATGCGCAGCGGGAAGGCGAAGGCGTCGCCGCGCCGCTGGATGTCCGGCTCCTGGTGCAGCCGTTCGGGAAGACGCTCCTCCAGCCGGCGCAGCAGCGCCGCGTATTGTGCGTGGAAGCTGGCCAGCGGGCCGGGCGGCAGGTCCTCCACCGGGAAGGTGATGCCCCAGATCTGGGCGCGCTCCGCCCGGTCCAGCGGGTCGAAATAGGTGGTGAAGCCGTCCACGAGGTCGGCCTTGGTGCACAGCAGATAGACCGGCACGCGGATGCCGAGATGGGCGCGCAGCTCGCCCAGCCGCTGGCGGATGGTGATGGCGTGGTTGTGCCGCTCCGCGTCGCTCCAGCCGGCGAGATCGGTCAGGCTGATGGTCAGAAGCACGCCGTTCACCGGCTGGCGCGGGCGGTGCTCCTTCAGCAGGTCGAGCAGGCCGGACCAGACGCGCCCGTCGATGGCGCGGCGGCTGTCCTGGGTGGTGTAGCGGCCCGCCGTGTCGATCAGCACCGCCTCGTCGGTGAACCACCAGTCGCAGTTGCGCGTGCCGCCCAGATTCTGCACCGGCATGCCGTCCAGACCGCCGCCCAGCGCCGCGCCCAGCCGGGCGTTGGCCAGCGCCGTCGTCTTGCCCGAGCCGGGGGCGCCGATCACCAGATACCAGGGAAGTTGGTAGAGATACTGACCGCCCCAGCGCGCGCCGAAGCGCTGCGTCTTCAGCCGGTCGATCACCGCGTCCAGCCGCTCGCGCACCGTGCCCAGCTCGTCCAGCGACGCCTTCAGCTCGGGATCGCGGGACGCCGCCAGCGCCTCGACGAAGCGGGCGTTGGCCGCACTCTGCCGGCCGTCCTCGTGCCGGTTCAGCGCGTACCACAGGCCGAGCAGGACCAGCGCCGGCAGCAGGCGGGCCAGGCCGCCGAAGCCGAGCAGCGGCATCACCGCCCAGCCGAGCAGCCCGACCGACAGGGCGACCGCGAGCGTGGTCCACCAGCGCAGGCGCGGCGCCATCGCCGGGTCGGCGCGGCGGGACCGGTTGCGGTTGCGGGAACGGGAGTCGGGGCGGGTGCGCGGGGACGGTTCGCTCATGGACCGCGGCCTATTCGGGGTAGAGGCGGACATCGACGCGCCGGTTGGCGCCCCGGTTGGCCGGCGTGGTGTTGGGGGCCAGCGGTTCGCGCTCGCCCCGCCCTTCGGCTGTCAGGCGCTCGGCGCCCAGCGTGCGCTCCAGGATCTTCAGAACGGCCACCGCCCGCGCCTCGGTCAGCGCCTCCGGCGTCGGCAGCCCGCCGCCGCGCGGGGTCTGGTCGTCGGTGTGGGCGACCACCACCACGCGCCCCGCCTCGGGACCCAGCGCCTGCCCGACGCGGTCGACCACGGCGCGGTAGCGGGCGCGGATGGCGTCGCTGCCGGTGGCGAACATGCCCGCCCCCTCGATGCGGATCACCAGCGCCCCGTCGTCGCCGGCCAGCACCGCCACGGCGCCGGAACGGATCTCCGGCTGGAGCAGGGCGGTGACGCGGACGGCCAGCGCCGGACCCGCGCTGGGCGGCGGCGGCGGGACGGCGCGGACCAGCTCCAGCGGCCGGTCGGGGAGCAGCGCGCCCATCCGGGCCACCACCGCGTCCGCCCGGCCGCCCAGCGAGGCCGACAGGGTCAGGAACAGCCCGCCGAGCAGCGTCGCCACCGCCACCGCGGCCAGCCAGGGCGGCAGCACATGCCCCAGCGGGCGGAAGCGTTCGGCGACGCCGCGCCATTGCGGCGACAGCGCGCGCTCCCGCTCGCCGCGCAGGCGGCGCAGCACGCGGAACAGCTCGTCCCGCAGATGGGCGAGGTCGTGGGCGCCGCGCGGCTTGTCGCGGAACTTGCCCTCGAAGCCCAGCGACAGGCAGGCGTAGAACAGCTCCAGCTCCAGCCGGTGCAGGCGCGGGTCGCTCAGCATGGTGTCGAGCAGGTCGAAGAAGCGGTCCGGCCCGCCGGCGCCGGGATCGACCACCACCGCCAGCCCCTCGCGCGCCCAGCGGCAGCGCGCCCCCCAGGGGGTTGCCCGCACCACGTCGTCCAGCATGGTGCACAGGGCGAAGCGGGCGACGCGCACCTCCTCCGGCGGGACGCCGATGGCGGCGGCCTCCTCCTCGAAGCGGCGGACCTCGGCGAGGATGACGTCGCGCAGCCCCTCCGGATTCTCGTGCCCCGAGCGTTCGCGCAGCGACCCGGCGAGGTCCAGCAGTGGCCCGGCAGCGGCCAGCAGCGGGTTCAGCGCCCCACGCAGCCGCGCCGGCTGGTCCGGCGGCGCCTCCGCCGGCGGGCGGTCCTCCGGGGCCACGGCGGGCCCCGCCGCGAGGAAGGCCGGGAGCGCGCGCGGCCCACCGCCGGACTCCGCGGAAAACTCCCCGCCGTCCCGCAGGCCCGCCCCGCCGCCGAAGCGTCCGTCCGATTCCATGCCCCCGCCGCCGCTCTGCTGTATGATGATCCGTGTGATGGGAAATCCCCCGCCGGAGGAGGTATAGCAGGCCCAGCCGGATGGGGAAATCGGAGGGTTTGATGCAAATCGCGGAAGAGGTGCGCGGCGATGTGACGATCCTGCGCCCGGTGGGGCCGATCGACAGCGCCGCCGCCCCCCGGTTCGAGGCGCGGCTGTCCGCAGCGCTGGCCCCCGCCACCCCGGACCCCGCATCGGACGCGCCCGGAAAGACGCCGGCCGGGCTGGTGCTCGACCTGTCGGCGGTGACGCAACTGACCCCGGCGGGACTGCGCTCGCTGCTGTTGGCGGTGCGGCAGGCGCGGCCGGGCGCGGGAAGCGCAGGGGTGCGGTCCGGCGTGCGGATCGTGCTGGCGGCGGTGCCCGGCCCGATCCGCGGCGTGCTGGAGGAGGCCGGGCTGGCGGCGCTTCTGGAGAGTCACGGCGACCTTGAGGCCGCCGTGCGCGCCGCCTCACGACAATGAACTAATCCATATTGCGAAGACTGGAGTCGTAGAGCTGCTGCGCCAGGATAGTCTTCAGCAGCGCCTCGACGGTAACGCTCATGTAGCGCGCCTGCTGTTCCAGACGCCGATAGACGTCGAGCGGCAGATCAAGCGTAACGTTGACCCTGCTGGCGTGGGGAAACTCGGCCATATCCCCTCTCCATCTCTGTGAACCGCGTCGCGCGACGCCGGGCCACAGACGATAAGACTCCCCTCGGGCGCGGTCCATGGCGCAGTCCGCGAAGCGCGCTGTGCGGTTGCGCCGGGCCTCTCCCCCAATTTGGAGCGCGTCAGGCCGCGGCCCGCAGCGCCCCGTGGACCTCCGCCAGAATCTCGTAGGAGCGCACCCGCGCCGCGTGGTCGTGGATGGCCGAGGCCACCATGATCTCGTCGGCCCCGGTCTCGGCGAGGAAGGCCTCCAGCCCGCGCCGCACCGTCTCCGCCGAGCCGACGAAGGAGCAGGACAGCATGTTCATCGCCTGCGCCTTCTCCAGCGGCGACCAGAAGCTCTCGATGTCGTCGATGGGCGGCGGCAATTGGCCGCGGGTGCCGCGGATCAGACGGGCGAAGCTCTGCTGGGCGGAGGTGAAGAGCCGGCGCGCCTCCGCGTCGGTCTCGGCGGCGACGACGTTCACCCCGACCATGGCGTAGGGCCGGTCGAGCTGCGCCGAGGGGGTGAAGTTCTCCCGGTAGACCTGCAACGCCCGCATCAGCGCGTCCGGCGCGAAGTGCGAGGCGAAGGCGTAGGGCAGGCCGAAGGCGGCGGCAAGCTGCGCGCCGAACAGGCTGGAGCCAAGGATCCACAGCGGCACGTTCGACCCGGCGCCGGGCACCGCCTGCACGCGCTGGCCCGGCTGGACGGGGCCGAGCAGGGCCTGAAGCTCCAGCACGTCCTGGGGGAACTGCTCCGCCACCGACGGGTCGCGGCGCAGGGCGCGCAGCGTCATCTGGTCGGTGCCGGGCGCCCGGCCCAGCCCGAGGTCGATGCGGCCGGGGAACAGCGCCTCCAGCGTGCCGAACTGCTCGGCGATGACCAGCGGCGAGTGGTTGGGCAGCATGATGCCGCCGGCGCCGACGCGGATGGTCGCGGTGCCCGCCGCCACATGGCCGATGACGACCGAGGTCGCGGCGCTGGCGATGCCGGTCATGTTGTGGTGCTCGGCCAGCCAGTAGCGGCGGTAGCCCAGCCGCTCGGCGTGGCGGGCGAGGTCCAGCGTGTTGCGCAAGGCGTCGCCCGGCGTGCTGCCTTCCGGCACCGGGGCGAGGTCGAGGACGGAGATGGGGAAGCGGGAGGTGTCGTCGGTCGGCATGACGGGGGTATCCAATGAAACGGGAGGTTTGGGGGAGGTGCTGTTGCACGAGGGAGGGGCCAAGCGTCTGCTAGAACGCCGCTCCCTCCTCCACCCAGTCCTGAACGCTCCTCGCCGGCGTCCGCCCCTCGGGCAGGAAGGCCAGCGAGACGGAGTTGATGCAGAAGCGCATGCCGGTCGGCGGCGGGCCGTCCGGGAAGACGTGGCCCTGGTGGCTGCCGCAGCGGGCGCACAGCGTCTCCACCCGCACCATGCCGTAGCTGTTGTCCTGCACCAGCTTCAGATGCGCGTTCTCATAGGGCGCGGTGAAGCTGGGCCAGCCGGTGCCGGATTCGAACTTCGTCCCGGACCGGAACAGCGGCAGGCCGCACAGCCGACAGGCGTAGGTGCCCGGCTTCTTGTTGTCGAGCAGGCCGCCGCAGAAGGGCGCCTCCGTCCCGTGGCTCAGCAGGACATGCCGCTCCTCGTCCGACAGGCGCTCCACCAGCACCGCGCGCTGCTCCGGTGTCGGCGGCGTCAGGTCGAAGGGTCCAGCGGTCGGGGAACGGTCGGCGGGGGCGGACATCGGGCGGCTCCAGTGACGGGGTGACGGTCCTAGGGGATATGGGCCAGTCGGTCGCGGATGACACCCGGCGTCAGGCTGCTATCTTCCCTGCACGGAACGAATGGAGGGAGAGACCAGCCATGACCGGAACGACCACCGGCACGACCGGCGCCTGGACGCACCTGACGGCGTCCGACGGGCACCGGCTGACCGCCTACGAAGCCCGGCCCGTCGGGCCGGAGAAGGGGCGGCTTCTGATCGTCCAGGAGATTTTCGGGATCAACAGCCACATCCGCCGCGTCTGCGACGGCTACGCGGCCGACGGTTACCGCACGCTGGCCCCCGCCTTGTTCGACCGGGCGCAGCGCGGGGTGGAACTGCCCTACGACGAGGCCGGCGTCCAGCGCGGTCGCGACCTGATGAATGCGGTCAGCGTCGAGGACGCTCTGACCGACGTGGCGGCGGGGCTCGCCCATCTCGGCGGGGCGGAGGGGGCGGCCATCGCCGGCTATTGCTGGGGCGGCACCATCGCCTGGGCCGCCGCGTCGCGCCTGCCGGTCCGCGCCGCCGTCGCCTATTACGGCGGCGGAATCGGCAACCGGCTGGACGAGGCGCCGCGCACGCCCGTGCTGCTGCATTTCGGGGAGACGGACCACGCCATTCCCCTGACGGTGGCCGAGGCGGTGCGCCAGCGCCATCCCGCCGCCATCACGCACCTCTATCCGGCCGGACACGGCTTCAATTGCGACGAGCGCGCCAGCTACGACGCGGCCAGCGCCGCCCTGGCCAAGCGGCGCACGCTGGGCCTGCTCCAGGCGGTGTTCTGAAAAGAAAAAGGCCCTTCCTCCGCCGCGGAAGGAAGGGCCTTTTCCGTCAACCGTCTTCGATCAGGTGGCAACGTCCGGCTTGGTGCGGCCGGTGTGGCGCTCGATGCCGGCCAGTTCCGCAGCCAGATCGGCCAGCGGCTTCAGTGCCACCGGGGCGTCCAGCCCATGCTCGCCGCCGACCGGTTCGTACCGCTCGAAATAGACGCGCAGCGTGGCGCCCGACGTGCCGGTGCCGGACAGGCGGTAGACGATGCGCGACCCGTCCTCGAAGCCGACGCGCAGGCCCTGCCGCTCCGACCGGCTGCCGTCCACCGGGTCGGTGTAGGCGAACTCGTCCGCCGCCGCGACGGTGCGCCCGCCGAGGACCGTGCCGGCCAGCCCCGGCAGCGTCCCGCGCAATTCGGCGATCAGGGCGTCGGCGGCCTCCTGCGGGATGGCCTCGTAATCGTGGCGGCCGTAATAGGTGCGCCCGTAGGTGCCCCAATGCTCGGCCATCAGCTCGGCCACCGACAGGCCGCGGGCGGCCAGCACGTTGAGCCACATCAGGACGGCCCACAGCCCGTCCTTCTCGCGCACATGGTCGGCGCCGGTGCCGAAGCTCTCCTCGCCGCACAGGTTGATGCGCCCGGCGTCGAGCAGCGTGCCGAAGAACTTCCAGCCCGTCGGCGTCTCGTAGCAGGAAATCCCCAGCTTCGCCGCCACGCGGTCCACCGCCCGGCTGGTCGGCATGGAGCGGGCGACGCCCGCCAGACCGCCCTTGAAGGCCGGGACGTGGGTGGCGTTGGCGGCCAGCACGGCGAGGCTGTCGCTGGGCGACACGAAGACGTTGCGGCCCAGGATCATGTTGCGGTCGCCGTCACCGTCCGAGGCGGCGCCGAAGTCCGGCGCGTCCGGCCCGAACAGCCGCTCGACCAGCTCCTCGGCATGGGCGAGGTTCGGATCGGGATGGTGCCCGCCGAAATCCTCCAGCGGCGTGCCGTTGATGACGGTGCCGGCGGGGGCGCCCAGCCGGCGTTCCAGGATCTCCGTGGCGTAGGGGCCGGTGACCGCGTGCATGGCGTCGAACACCATGCGGAAGCCCGACGCGAACAGCTTGCGGATCGCCGCCATGTCGAACAGCGATTCCATCAGCTCCGCGTAGTCGGCCACCGGGTCGATGACCTCCACCGCCATGCCGCCGAGCGCCGTCTCGCCGAGCCGGTCGAGGTCGAGGTCCGGCGACTCCAGCGTCCTGTATTCGGTGATGGCCTTGGAGCGGGCGAAGAAGGCGTCGGTCATCGACTCCGGCGCCGGGCCGCCGTTGGCGGCGTTGAACTTGATGCCGAAATCGCCGTCCGGGCCGCCGGGGTTGTGGCTGGCCGACAGGATCACGCCACCGATGGCGCCGCGCTTGCGGATGACGCAGGAGGCCGCCGGGGTGGACAGGATGCCGCCGCGCCCGACTACCGCGCGCGCGACGCCGTTGGCCGCGGCCATGCGCAGGATGGTCTGAACGGCGGTGCGGTTGTGATACCGCCCGTCGCCACCGATCACCAGCGTGGCGCCGGACAGGCCGTCCACGCAGTCGAAGATGGATTGGACGAAGTTTTCCAGATAGCGCGGCTGCTCAAAGACCTTCACGGCCTTGCGCAGCCCGGAGGTGCCGGGCTTCTGGCCGTCGAAGGGCGTGGTTGGACAGGTGACGGGAACCACTGGACGTCCTCTCTTGGTCGTGTCGGGCCGGGGCGGCGCGCCGTCGCACCGCCGTCCCGGCCCCGCCACGATGCGCGGCTTTGCGCCGCCGTTCAACTGGGCCGAACGACACCTTACCTTCGGTAGGCCAACGCTTTACGCCTCTTCGACCGAGACGGCTTCCGGACCCTTGTCGCCCTGGCGGATGGAGATGCGGACGCGCTGGCCGTCGTTCAGCCCCTGCAGGCCGGAACGCTCCACCGCCTTGACGTGAACGAATACGTCCTGGCCGCCACCGTCCTGGGCGATGAAGCCGAAGCCCTTGGTGGCGTTGAACCACTTCACGGTGCCCTCGGTCTGGGTGGTCGGGCCGCCCGCCGCCGGACGGCGCGGGCCGCCGAAGCCGCCGCGGTCGCCGCCCCGGTCATTGAAGCCGCGATCACCACCCCGATCGTTGAAGCCACGGCTGTCGCCCCGGCCAGCGAACCCGCGGTCGCCGCCACGATCACCGCCGCGATCCCCACCCCGGTCGTTGAAACCACGGTTGCCGAACCCGCGGTCGCCACCGCGGTCGTTGCGGTCGCCGAAGCCCCCGCGGTCACCGAAGGACGGGCGTGGGCCCTGGGCACGGGCCGGGCGGGCCGGAGCGGCGGTGGAGGTGTCCACGGAATGCAGGGCGGAGACCTGGTTGCCCTTGCGCCCCTCGACGATGTCCACCACGACGGTGGCGCCGTCCGGCAGGGACTCGTGGCCGGCGGTGCCGACGATGGCGGCGGGGATCAGGGCGTCGGGCGACCCGTCCTCGAACTTGACAAAGCCGAAGCCGCGGGTCGGATCGTACCACTTGACGGTGGCCTGAACCTGGGTGCCGAGGACGACGGGCTGGCGGTAGACGTGCTGGCGCGGGGGTTGACGGTGCATGAGACCCACTGAACTCCAAGAGGCGACTCGGCACCGACCTTCGGTGCCGAGAGAAGACATCGCCTTTCCCCGCGCGAATCACAAGACCGCAGGCGCGCCGTTTCGCGCTCCCGCGGCCCTGGTGCCATTTTTCTCCCGGACCAGCCTCTCGACCGGCCTCACTCAGGCCAGCCGCTCGGGGTTGGGCGGCGGTTCCTCCGGGGGAACGGGGATGGCGTCCGGCGGCTCCTTGATCGGCGGCCGCGAGGGGTCGCCGGGCATGTCCGGCATGCCGGGCGGCGGCACCGGCATGTCGGGAGTCGGCGGGGAAGGAGGAAGGGGGCCGGCGACGCTGAGGTCGGCGGCCATCAGTTCGGCCATCATCCGCACCGTCGCCATCAGCCTCCCCCGCCCATCGTGCCACCCGTAGCACCCGGCGCGGCGCGGGTCAGGCCGCGCGCCTTGTCCAGGGAGTCCATGCAAAGCTGCTCGTTGCCGTCCTTCGCGGCGGAGCGAGCGGCGGTCACCAGCGATTCGATCTGGGCGTTGCGCGCCGCCTGCCCCATCGACCCGCTTTCCATCGAGGAGCCGCTGTTCGGCGCGGCATCGGGCCGCACCGCCGGAGCGGTCGGCATGGGAGCGCCGGTGCGCGGCGGCTCGATCACCGCCCGGTCGCCCGAGGCCGGCGGCGCCACCACCCCGCCCGAGCGGGCGAGCTGGTCCGGCGTCGTGCCGGAGCTTCCACTCGGCAGCGATCCATCCCCCGCGGTGGAGCCGGAACTGCCCGGCGGAGTCGCGACCGGCGGTGGGCTGGCCGACAGATTGTTCTCGGCGGCGAAACGGTCGACCAGCGCGGCGCAGCTTCCCTGCGCCAGGGCGGGACCGGCGCCGCACAGCACGAGGCCGGCGGCGAGCAAAAGGCCCTGTGGGATCGGATGTCGTGCCATCGGTTGCCTCCCCATCAGCAATACCACCCTCAACCGGTGTAGCGGTGCTGCGGTTCCACCCGCCTTTGCCCGCATTTTTCCCGCCATGGACTCCATTCGGTGGTGCCGTTTCGCCCGCTCCTCCTGTTGAAGGCGCAACGGACAACGGCGGGGGAGAGGGGGTGCGATGGACGGCAACTGCGAAAGCCGGGAACGCGAAGGCCGTGCGCACGTTTCGGCCGAGGCCGAGGCCTTCTACACGGAGAGTCTGAAGGTCCTGACGGAGTCCGGCATACCTTTCCTGCTGGGCGGCACCTACGCGCTCAGCGCCTACACCGGGATCACCCGGCCGACCAAGGACATCGACGTGTTCTGCCGGGGCGGCGACTTTCCGCGTATCCTCGCGCATTTCCAGGACCGCGGCTTCGCGACGGAGATCGAGGACGAGCGCTGGATCGGCAAAGTCCTGCACGGCGACCTGTTCTTCGACGTGATCTTCAACTCCGCCGCCGCCATCAACCCGGTCAACGACCGTTGGTTCGAGGAGGATCACCGCGCGCTGGTCTGCGGCGCCGACGTGCAGCTCATCCCGCCGACGGAAATGGTCTTCTCCAAGGCCTTCGTGCAGATGCGGCACAAGTACGACGGCCCCGACGTCGCCCACATGATCCTGAAGCAGCACGCCCACATCGACTGGAAACGGCTGCTCGGCCACATGGAGCAGTATTGGGAAGTGCTGCTGATGCACGTCCTGAACTTCCGCTTCATCTACCCGACGGAGCGCGACCACATCCCCGCCTGGCTGTTGCAGGAGCTTCTGGACCGGCTGAACGAGCGCGCGAAGCTGCCGGTGCCGCAGACCCGCATCTGCCGGGGGCGGCTGTTCTCGCGCGAGGATTATCGGATCGACGTCACGGACTGGGGGTTCGCCGACGTCGTCGGCGAGGAAACGAAGCATGGTTGAACACACTCGGGCTGAAGGAACGATCAAGGTCGCCGCCATCGGCGACATCCATGTGGGGGAAACCTCCACCCACCCCTACCGCGAGCTGTTCCAGGAAATCGCCGACCGGGCGGACGTCCTGGCGCTGGCCGGCGACCTGACCAACCACGGCAAGCCGCGCGAGGCCGAGGTGCTGGCCGAGGACCTGCGCGCCATCGGCATCCCGGTGGTCGCCGTGCTGGGCAACCACGACCACGAATGCGGCCATGTCGAGGAGCTTCAGCGCATCCTGGAGCAGGCGGGCGTCCGCTTCCTCGACGGCAACCCGGTGGAGATCCGCGGCGTCGGCTTCGCCGGGGTGAAGGGCTTCGGCGGCGGGTTCGAGAACCGCATGCTCGACGCCTTCGGCGAACCGGCGATCAAGCAGTTCGTGCAGGAGTCGCTGAACGAGGCGATGCGGCTGGAAAGCGCGCTGCGCCAGCTGGAGACCGAGCGGACGATGGTCGTTCTGCACTACGCCCCGATCGCCGAGACGGTGCGCGGCGAACCGACCGAGATCTACCCCTTCCTCGGCTCCTCCCGTCTGGCGGAGACCATCGACCGCTTCCACGTCCAGGCGGTCGTCCACGGCCACGCCCACCACGGCAGCTACGCCGGCAAGACCCTGCGCGGCACGCCGGTCTACAACGTCGCCCAAACCATCGAGAAGGAGTCGGGGAGGCCCTACGCCCTGATCGAGCTGTGATCGAACCGGCGGGGCGTCAGCGCGGCCGCCGCGCGCCGGCCCACAGCGTGCCCAGCCCGGCCGCGGCGATCAGCGCCCCGCCCAGCAGCACCGCCGGCGACGGGCTTTCGCCCCACCACAGGAAGCCGATGGCCGCCGAGGCGGCGATCCCCAGATAGTCGATGGGCGCCAGCACCGCCGCCGGCGCCCGGCGGAAGGCGGCGGCGTTCAGCAGGATGGCCGCCCCCGCGGCAAGACCCAGCAGCAGGAAGGCCGGCAGGTCGGCCGCATCGGGCAGCCGGAAGCCGGTCAGCAGGGCCGCCGGGGCGGTCAGCAGGCACCCGGCCAGCACGAAGACCAGCCCGGTCGCCGCCGGGCCGTCGGCCTGGGCCGTCCGCCGGGTCGCCAGGATGCAGACCGCGTTCAGGAAGGCCATGGCGAGCATGGCGAGGCTCCACGGCTCCAGCCGCGTCGGCGGGGCGATAAGGAGGACCCCGGCCATCCCCAGCGCGACGCAGACGGCGGAGGCCGTCCCCGTCCGCTCCCCGATGGCCCGGCCGGACAGCAGCACCACGAACAGCGGGGCCGCGTAGGACAGGGCGACCAGATCGGCGAAGGGCAGATGCTGGGTCGCCGCGTAGAAGATCAGCGCCGCGCCGACGCCGCTCAGCGCCCGCACCGCGTGACCGCCGGGCCGGGTGACGGACAGGGCGCGCCGCCCGGCCATCGCGACGGCCGCCGGGACGACCACCAGCAGCGACAGCAGGAAGCGCAGGAACAGCACCTCCGCCGCGCCGTAGCGGGCGCCCAGCTCGCGGGCCAGCGCCCCGGCGGTCAGCACCAGGGCGAGCGACGCCGCCATGAGGACCGCCGCCCCCACGATGCCGGGTTGCCACCCCACGCCCGTCCGGATGGTCCGGGCGGGCAGGATGGCCCGCTCAGCGGGCGGACCGCTCAAGCGTCGCGCACTCCCTCAGGAACTCCTCGCGCAGCTCGCGCGACTCCAGCATCTCGCCGTGGAAGGAGCTGTTGACCATGCGGCTGTCATGGCCGGCGCGCACGCCTCGGTGGGTCTTGCACATGTGCACGGCGCTGATCCGCACGGCCAGCCCGCGGGGCCGCGTGGCCTCCACGATGAAGTTGGCAATCTGCTTGACCAGCTCTTCCTGGATCTGGAAGCGGGCGGCGAAATGGTCGACGATCCGGTCGTACTTGGACAGGCCCAGGATGTTGCCGCCCTTGGCCGGCAGGATGCCGATGAAGGCCGTGCCGTAGATCGGCATCAGATGGTGCGCGCAGGTGGAGCGCACGGCGATCGGGCCGGTGACGATCAGATGGTCGAACTCCTCGGCGTTCCGGAACTCGGTCAGTTCGGGCGGCGCCGTGAAGCGGCCCTTCAGAAGCTCGCGCACCAGCATCTTGGCGACGCGGCGCGGCGTGTCGCGGGTGTTGTGGTCGTTGCGGTGGTCGATCCGCAGCACGTCGAGCAGTTCTTCGACCTTCCGCGCCGCGGCGTCGATCATGGCAGCCTCGCCCGCGGCGTCCAGCGGCGTGTCGAGCGCCTCGTTCGACCGGCGCGCCTCCATCGCCTCTTGCACGAGGGCGAGAACATTTGCCTGCACCGTCATAAAACCCGATCCCTTCTTTCTTCTTTCCACACCCGGCGAGACTGACGCCGGCCTTCCTAAAGCTGGGCCTCAAAGCTGGCCGGCCGGCTCCGGACGCGTCATCGGCCCGCCGACCCGTTCCGCCGGGAAATGGAGGGACGCCCGAAGGCCGGCCCCCGCCTCGCCTTCCAGCAGCAGCTGGCCGCCATGCGCCTCCATCAGGCTCTTCACGATGCTGAGCCCCAGCCCCGACCCCTGGAAACGGCGGGTCGCCCCGTCCTCCGCCTGATAGAACGGCTGCGCGGCCTTTTCAATCTGCTCCGGCGTCATGCCGATGCCCTGATCCTGCACGGCGATGACGAAACCGCCCTGCGGGTCCAGCCACGCCTGAACCTCGATCGCCGACGGGGCGGAGCTGAACTTCACCGCGTTGGACAGCAGGTTCAGCAGCATCTGCCGCACCGCCCGCTCGTCGACCTGAAGCACCGGCCAGACCGCCCCCGCCGCCGTCCGGATCGTCCGGCCGCGCCCGGCCTGGGTGCCCTGCACCGTGGCGATGGCGGTGCCGACCACCTTGCGCGGGTCCACGGATTCGAAGGTCAGGTTGGCATGGCCCGATTCCATCTGGGCCACCGTCAGGATGTCGATGACCAGACTGAGCATGTGCCGGGCGCTGCCCAGGATGTAGCCCGCATATTGGGCGTGTTCCCGGCGGGTGCCTTCCTTCGCGCTTCCCGTTGCGCCCCCGCCGGAAGCTCGGCCGTCGCCCTGGACGCCTTCGTCGTCGCGGATCAGCTCCGAGAAGCCGATGATCGCGTTCAGCGGGGTGCGCAGCTCGTGGCTCATGGTCGCCAGGAAGCGGGTCTTGGCCTGGCTGGCTTCCTCCGCCTGGGCGATGGCCGTCTGCAGGGCGCCGGCCATCGCCTCCATCCGGTCGTGCGCGCGCCGGATGGTCCGGTTCTGGATCAGCAGCACCGTGATGAACAGGACGCCGCAGACCGCCAGACCGGCGGCCAGCATGGAGAACAGCCCATGCAGATAGAGCAGGTGGTCGTGTCCCTCGTCCACCAGCTCCCCGCCGAACTGGGAGGCGACGGAGGCGAAGGCGTTCAGCTCGCGGTCGACCGGTTCCAGCACCGCCAGGGCGGCAAGCGCCTTCTCCGCCGGCGGCAGCGGCCCGGCCAGGATCGTGCCGACGCTGTCCAGCGCCTGCTCCAGCCGCGCCACCGTGCGGCGATGCTGCGGGTAGCGGTCCATGAAGAGGGAGGCCTGCCCCCGCCCCAGCACGGCGATGCGGTTGCGCACGATGTCCAGGCGGAGTTGCACCTCCTGCGCATCGATGTTGGTTCCGGGAAGCGCGCTGGCCAGGATGCGCTGCTCCAGCCGCGTCACCTCGCCCACCGTCTGGCCGGCGGCCCAGGCGAAGTTGTAGGGGGCGGCCCCGCGCAGCGCCTCGCCGTAATTCACCACCAGCAGGGACAGATAGGCGGCGGCCAGACCGAATGCGCCGGTCAGGATGGCCAGCCAGAGACCCAGGCGGCGCGCGCGGTCCTCCGACGCCCAGCCCAACAGGCGGGACAGCCGCGTGCTCCCGTTCGGCGCGGTCTCGGTCGGCAAACTCACGGAGGGTGCCTTCACTTCACGGTCAACCGGGCGACCTGCCAGACCGAGCGTGCGAAATACTTCTGCCGGTTGGCTTCCGGATCATGGTCGAAATCATAGACGATGAACAGCGGCCCCTTGTCGCTGACCGGCATGTAGGCCCCGTCGCGCTTCAGCGCCAGGATCACCTTGCGGTTGCGCACGTCATCCATGGGGATTTCGCCGGTGTAGTCGTTCAGCGCCGTCGCGGTCAGCGTTTCGCCGCGCGCCTCGACACGCTCCATCAGGCGGGCCAGCGGCACGCCCTCGAAGGTCACCGGCTCCTTGTACCAGGGCGTGGCGGTGGTGAAGGACACCATGCCCAGCCCCTCCAGCATGGGACGGTCGAAAACCGCCATGCCGTCCTGGTTCGTCGTTCCGATCAGGCCTGACACGACCAGGACCGGCTTTTCCGTCGGCGTCGGCAGCGTTCCGGCGCTCGCTGCGCCGGCAAGTACAAACAACGCCAGGGCGACAAAACGGTAAAGGATTCCATTCACCATATCGGCTAACCGTCGGCAATTCGGCCATGCAACCTTTATCATGATTGCTTTCTATGAACGTTCCAACGAAAATTCTGTAAAAAACAGCCATCGAATTTTCACATACGGAAAGATGTATCGAAATTCGCTCATATTTGCCTCGTGAAATGATCGCCCTGCAACAATTCGGCATCATCGTTTCTGTTCGGCTTTTCACATCTTTCCTATGCACATCCCGATCGACGGAACGCCCATGGACGCCCTGATTCCGATGCCCGCCGCCATCGCGCCGACAGCCGGCTACATCCTGGGAATCGGAACCAATCTGGACCCGGACCGGAACGCGGCGCGAATCGCCGCCCATCTGGCCGATGTGTTCGGCGGTGTGCTGCTCAGCCGCTTCTACCGCACCGCACCGGTCGGCATGGCAAGCGCCCACGCCTTCGTCAATTACTGCGCCTATGTGCCGAGCGCGCTGGACCCCTCCTGCTGCAAGGGACTGTGCGTGGGGATCGAGCTGGCGCTGGGCCGCGACCGCGCCCACCCCGGCTGCAAGACTCGCGACCGGCCCGCCGACATCGACCTGATCGGGCGGGTGAACCGCTCCTTCCCGGCGGACGGCTTGGCGGCCCTGCGCCCGGACGCCTATCTGGCCGCCCCCTTCGCGGAAATCGTCGCGCTGCTGACTGGGCGGCCCGTCCCGCCGCCGCGGGGCGACCTGTGCGCCACCACCATCCCGGGCTGCCGCCTTGGCTCGCCCCGGTTAGGCGAGGCGCCGGCCACCGTCCACCGCGACGACGGCACCGGTCTGATAGTGGTTCCGCAGGATGGCTTCCACCGCCAAACCGATGGCCTCCACCCCGCCCTCCTCGCCGAGCAGCGTCTCTGACAGCACGCGCGCCCGCGCCTCGGGACCGTGCCACTCCTTGAACAGGATCGGCCCCGGCTGGACGACGTTGACCTTCACCTTGGGGGCCAGCCGCTTGGCGAAGGACAGCGCGAGGTTCTGGAGCCCGGCCTTGCTGGCGCAATAGGCGTCAAAGGCCGGGTTGGGGTTGTCGGCGTAGATGTCGGTGATGTGGACGATGTCGGCCCGCCGCGCCGAACAGGCGTCCAGCAGCGGCGCCAGTTCGCGGTTCAGCGCGAAGGGCGCGCGGACATGAACGGCGTAAAAGACGTCGAGCTGCCGCAGCGCGTCTCCGGTGTCCACCGCCGTCACTTCGAAGGCCGAGGCGTTGTGGATCACCGCACGCAGGCTGCCCGCCACGCCGCGCACCGCCGCGGCCAGCCGCGGCCCACCGTCCGGTTCGGCCAGATCGCCCGGCAGACAGGCCGCCCCGGCGGCGCGCAGCCGCTCCACATCGTCAGTGAGCGTGCGGTAATGGGCGACGACGGGGTGCCCCAACGCCATCATCCGCTCGGCCAGATGCAAACCGACGCGGCGGCCCGCGCCGGTGACGAGAACGGCGTCCTGCAACAGGGATGTGGTCATGGGAAAGCCCTTCGGCAGATGGCCGGCTGGCGGACGACGGATTGGTCGCGGAAATGAGGTGGTGACCCCGGCTGGACTCGAACCAGCTGCCTACGGTTTAGGAAACCGTCGCTCTATCCAGATGAGCTACGGGGCCACGGCGCTGAACATAGCGGCTCCGCCACGACTTGCCAACCATCCGTCTCTGGACGGCCCGCCGGGATGACCCGTCGGGACGGCCGACCGAAAAGGTCACCGCCGGCACCGGCGCGGCGCGCGGCGCGTGCGGCGAATCCGCTGGGCTTGGGCACGCCGCTGCGTATACTGCGCCCATGGCACGCATGCTTTACCTGCGCGACATCGAGGTCGATGTGCACGTCCGCTGCCGCGCCTGCGGCCACGAGGGCGTGCTGCCGCGCGCGGACATGAACCGGCGCTTCGGACCCAACTACCCCGTCCTGTCCATCGCCCCCCATTACCGCTGCTCGCGCTGCAATTCCCGCGACACCGAAAGCCGCCCGGCGCCCCCGCCCTTCGCCACGCCCGTGACGGCGACGACCATGGCGGAGGAGGCCCCGTCCTTCGCCGGACCGCTCGCCGCCCTGCAAGGGCTGCTCGACGCGGTGCGGGCCCGCGGCGATGCGATGGACGAGCCCGACGCGGAAGACGCGGCCCCGGTGACGCGGGCGCCCATCCCGGTGCCGGCCGCCGCCCGGCCCGCCCCCACCGCTCTGGATCCGGATTTGGACCTGGAGCTGGAACAGCTGGTTGCGGACGGTGACGCCACCCCCGAGTCGGGCCGGCGCCCGCTGTGGGAGCCGGTGTCGCTCGCCGATCTCGCCGGCCATGACGAAGACGCGGACAGCACCAAGCGGGACGCCGAGAGGGACGCCGACGACACGAATGCCGATGACACGGATTTCGATGACGGGGACTGGAGTCCGCGCCGCTGGACGCTCGTGGACCGGGACGCGGACGAGGATGACGGCGGGGACGACGAAGCAAATCGGGTCGAGGCCATGGCTCCGGCCCCTCGGACGAGCCACCCGGCGGCCGAGGACGATCCGGACGACGACGCTTCCCGCTCCTTCGACCGCACCATCGCGGCGCTGCGCAGCATCCTCGACGGCCGCGGCGACGGTGCTCGCGCGGAGGAGGCGCCTCCACCGCCGGCCCAACCGACAGCCTTTCCGCTCAGGAACGCCGTCGATCACCGGGACGACGAGCCGGACGAAGACGCCCCCAGTGCCCTCCCTAACGACGAACCCGAGAACGCGGAGCCGTCCAACGACGACATCCTGGGCTTCGCCATCCGCGACCCGGACAAGGCCCCGCCCCCCTGGGAGCGGCCGCGGGAGCGCGATCCCGCCCCGACCGGCAGCGAACCGCTGGACCGCACCATCGCCGCCCTGCGCAGCATGGTCCAGAAGGCCGCCGCCGACCGCGACGAGGACGATGACGCGGGGACGGGCCGTGGCCGGCCGGACGCGGAGGAGGAGCGCGACGGCGGCGTGGTGACTCCGCTGTTCGGCCGGTCGCGCAAGCCGGTCCTCGACAGCTCCGACGATCGGGAGGACGAGGACGCGGAGGAGGAGCAAGGCGACGCCGACGACGCCTTCTGGAGCCGCGACGACTCGGACGACGACGCCGGCCGGGACGACGACGAGCCGGACGAGGACGGCGCCCCGGTGCTGCGCAAGTCCACCCAGGAACAGGAGATGGAGGAGGCATTGCGCGCCCTGCGCGCTCTCGTCGAGGCGGAAAGCGATCTGGACGACCCGCCCAGCCCGGCCTGGACAAGCGAGGCGACCAGCCGTCCCGAGGCGGACGCCCTGCCCGGCTTCAAGCCGCTGCCGCGCCGCACGCCGGAAGAGGCCCCGGACGAGGACGACGAGCCTCTGGACCTCGTTGAGCCGGCCCCGGTGATCGAACCGGAAAAGCCCAAGCCCGGCGCCGGAAAGCGGGCCGAAAGCAACGAGTCCGCGAAGAAGACCGTGAAGGACGACTCGGGCACGCTCGGCAAGACCCTCGCCGCGCTGCGCAACATGCTGGAGTTGGACGGCAAGCAGGGACGCTGAGGCCCCGCTTGCCCATCCGTCAGATTCAGCCGTTCTCCGCCAGGACCGTGCCCGCCAGATAGAGCGAGCCGCAGATCAGCACGCGGGCCGGGCCATCGACCCGCCCCGTCAGATCCTCCAGGGCGCTGCCCACGTCCGCCGCCGCCGCGCTGTCGGCGATGCCGCAGGCGCGGGTGGCCGCGGCGGTGTCCTCGGCCGGCAGCGACGCCTCCTCGCCGGGGATGGCGACGGTGCGGGCGACGGTGACGAAGGGCGCCAGCGGACCCAGGAACTCCCGCGGCTCCTTGCTCGCCAGCATGCCGTAGACCAGCAGCAGCGGCCGTTTCGGCTCCTCCTCCGCCCAGCGCGCGGCCTGGATCGCCAGCACCTCGCCCGCCGAGTCGTTGTGGCCGCCGTCCAGCCACAGGTCCCAGCCGGCGGGCAGGGCCTCGGCCAGGGGGCCGCGGGTCAGCCGTTGCAGGCGGGCGGGCCACTCCACGGCGGCGAGGCCGCGGCGCACCGCCGCGTCGTCGACCTTGACCGGCAGATGGTCCAGGCAGGCCAGCGCCACCCCGGCGTTGAGGATCTGGTGCGCCCCGGCCAGCCCCGGCAGCGGCAGTTCGATGCGGCGGCGGTCGCTTTCGAAGCGGAAACCGCCCTCGGTCGGGGTGACCGACCAGCCGGGAACCGGCGCGCCCACCGTCTCGGCCCGGATGGCCAGGGTGCGGGCGGCCTCTTCCGCGGGCTGCGGGTAGATCACCGCGGGGACTCCCGGCTTGAAGATGCCGGCCTTCTCGCCCGCGATGGCCTCCAGCGTGTCGCCGAGGAACTGGCGGTGGTCGTAGGAGATGCGCGTGATCGCGGTGACCGCCGGGCGGTCCACCACGTTGGTGGCGTCAAGCCGCCCGCCCAGCCCGGTTTCCAGGAGGACCACGTCCGCCGGTTCCCGCGCGAAGGCGAGCAGGGCGGCGACCGTCGTCACCTCGAAGAAGGTGATCGGTCCGCCGCCGTTGGCCGCCTCGCACTCCTCCAGCAGAGCGGCCAGCCGGTCGTCGTCGATCAGCGTGCCGGCCAGCCGGATGCGCTCGTGGAAGCGCACGAGGTGGGGCGAGGTGTAAACATGCACCCGCAGCCCGGCGGCCTCCAGCATCGCCCGCAGGAAGGCGAGCGTGGAGCCCTTGCCGTTGGTGCCCGCCACATGGACCACCGGCGGCAGGCGCCGCTCCGGATGGCCCAGCGCGGCGAGCAGCCGGTGCACGCGGTCCAGCGACAGGTCGATGACCTTGGGGTGCAGCCCCTTCAGCCGGTCGAGAACCGGATCGGCGAGCGACTCAGCGAGCGGCATGGCGGGATCAGGCCGCCTGCTCGGAGCCGGTCCTCTCGGCGCCCGCCTGGGCCGGCGTCTCGTCGGCGGCCTCGGCCTGGCTGCGCGGCTCCTCCGTCTGGACGGCGGCCGGCGCGGCCGGCAGCGCTTCAGTCACCACGGCCAGGACCGGCTGCATCAGCAGGGTCAGGACGCGCGACAGGGTCGGGCGCAGGTCGCGGCGATGGACGACCATGTCCACCATGCCGTGCTCCTGGAGATACTCGGAGCGCTGGAAGCCCTCCGGCAGGGTCTCGCGGATCGTGCTCTCGATCACGCGGGCGCCGGCGAAGCCGATCTGCGCGCCCTTTTCGGCGATGTGGATGTCGCCGATCATCGCGAAGGAGGCGGTGACGCCGCCGGTCGTCGGGTCGGTCAGCACCACGATGTAGGGCAGGCCGGCTTCCTTGACCATCTCCACCGCGATGGTGGTGCGCGGCATCTGCATCAGCGACAGGATGCCTTCCTGCATGCGCGCCCCGCCCGAGGCAGGGACGACGATCAGCGCCGCCTTCTGGGCGATGGCGGTGCGGGCGGCGGCCAGGATGCCTTCGCCCACCGCGATGCCCATGGAACCGCCCATGAAGCCGAAGTCGAAGGCCGCGACGACCGCCGGCTGCCCGCCGATCAGGCCGGAGCCGACGACGATGGCGTCATGCCGGCCCGTCTTGGTCTGGGCCTCCTTCAGGCGGTCGGTGTAGCGCTTCTGGTCGCGGAACTTCAGCGGATCGACCACCGACTTCGGCAGTTCGACCGACTGGTAGTCGCCCTCGTCGAACATCGAGGCCAGCCGCTTGATCGGGTCCAGCCGCATGTGGAAGCCGCAATGCTGGCAGACGTTGAGGTTCTCCTCCAGATCGCGGTGGAAGAGCATCGCCTCGCAGCTCGGGCACTTGTGCCAGAGGTTGTCGGGAACCTCCTTGCGGGCATAGAGGGCGCGGATCTTGGGACGGACGTAGTTGGTAAGCCAGTTCATCGAATTCTTCCTGATATCCCGCTCAGCCAGCGCTCGCAGGCCGACGCACTCAGACGCGCGCGCCGCGCACGCCGTCGGCCAGTTCCCGGACGAAGCCCAGCACATCCTCGGCCAAGCCCGGACGGGCCTTGCCGTCCGCGTCCAGGCCGCCGGCCAGCCGCGTGACGATGGCCGAGCCGACCACCGCCGCGTCGGCGACGCGGGCAACATCGGCCGCCTGCTCCGGCGTCTTGATGCCGAAGCCGACCGCCACCGGCAGGTCGGTGTGGCGCTTCAGACGCTCCACCGCAGCACCCACCGCGGCGTTGTCGGCGCTGGCCGCGCCGGTGATGCCGGCGATCGACACGTAATAGACGAAGCCCGAGGTGTTCTGGAGCACCGCTGGCAGGCGCTTGTCGTCGGTGGTCGGCGTCGCCAGACGGATGAAGTTCACCCCGGCCTTCAGCGCCGGGATGCACAGCTCCTCGTCCTCTTCGGGCGGCAGGTCGACGACGATCAGCCCGTCCACCCCGGCCTCGATGGCGTCGGCCAGGAAGCGGTCCACCCCATAGGCGTGGATCGGGTTGTAATAGCCCATCAGGATCACCGGCGTGTCGGCGTCCGTTTCGCGGAAGCCGCGCACGAGGTCCAGCGTCTTGCGCGCCGTCGTCCCGGCGTGGAGCGCGCGCAGGCTCGCCGCCTGGATGGCCGGGCCGTCGGCCATCGGATCGGAGAAGGGCAGCCCCAGCTCGATCAGATCGGCGCCCGCGGCGGGCAGGCCGTGCAGGACGGCGCGGCAGGTCTCCAGGTCCGGGTCGCCCGCGGTGATGAAGGTGACGAGGCCGGCGCGGCCCTCCGCCTTCAGCGCGGCGAACCGCCGGGCGATGCGGCCATTGTCAACGGCCTTGTCGTTGAGGGCGCTCACAGCTTCACTCCCAGATGCTGGGCGACGGAGAAGATGTCCTTGTCGCCGCGGCCCGACAGGCAGAGCACCATCAGGTGGTCCTTGGGCAGTTTCGGGGCGCGCTTCACGATCTCCGCCAGCGCGTGCGCCGATTCCAGCGCGGGGATGATGCCCTCGGTGCGGGCGCAGAGCTGGAAGGCGTCCAGCGTCTCCTGGTCGGTGGCCGAGACATACTCGACGCGCCCGATGTCGTGCAGCCAGGAATGCTCCGGCCCGACGCCCGGATAGTCCAGGCCGGCGGAGATGGAGTGGCCCTCCAGGATCTGCCCGTCCTCGTCCTGCAGCAGGTAGGTGCGGTTGCCGTGCAGGACGCCGGGACGCCCGCCGGTGATCGAGGCGGCGTGGGCCAGCGGTCCCTTGTCGATGCCGTGGCCGGCGGCTTCCACCGCGACCATCTGCACCGACGGGTCGTCGAGGAAGGGGTGGAACAGGCCGATGGCGTTGGAGCCGCCGCCGACGCAGGCGACGAGGCTGTCCGGAAGACGGCCCTCCAGCTCCTGCATCTGCACGCGCACCTCGTCGCCGATCACCGACTGGAAGTCGCGGACCATGGCGGGGTACGGGTGCGGGCCGGCGGCGGTGCCGATCAGGTAGTAGGTGTCGGCGACGTTGGTGACCCAGTCGCGCAGCGCCTCGTTCATCGCGTCCTTCAGCGTCCGCGCGCCGGAGGTCACCGGAACCACCTCGGCCCCCAGCAGCTTCATGCGGAAGACGTTGGGCTGCTGGCGGGCGATGTCGGTCTCGCCCATGTAGATGACGCAGGGCATGTCGAACAGCGCGCAGACCGTGGCGGTCGCCACACCATGCTGGCCGGCGCCCGTCTCGGCGATGATCCGCTTCTTGCCCATGCGGCGGGCGAGCAGGATCTGGCCGATGCAGTTGTTGATCTTGTGCGCGCCGGTGTGGTTCAGCTCCTCGCGCTTGAAGTAGATCTTCGCGCCGCCGAGCTTCTCCGTCAGGCGTTCGGCGTAATAGAGCGGGTTCGGGCGGCCGACATACTGCTTGAGCTGCTCGCGGATCGCGCCCTCGAAGGCGGGATCGGCCCGGGCCTCGCGGTAGGCTTTCTCCACCTCAAGGATCAGGGGCATCAGCGTCTCGGCGACGAAGCGTCCGCCATAGATGCCGAAATGCCCGCGCTCGTCGGGACCGGAACGGTAAGTGTTGGGTCTGGTCATGGCCTGGGAAACTGCCTGAAGCGGGCCGCGCGGCGCCCGGAAGGCGCCACCATAGCGGCGGTTCGCCCGGATTTGAAGCGTTCGCCGAACCTTTCGCCGAACATGCCCACAACATGGGAAAAGCCGGGGCAAAGGCAATCCGGCAATGCGGCATGGCCGGCCGAGCGGCATGGCAAAACGCCGCCACCCTCAGGCCCGCCCTCACCCACCTTCATCCCCCCAGCGGCGGGGCGTAATGCAGACCGCCGTTCATCCACAGCCCGTTCATCCCGCGGTCGATGCCCAGCGGCGAGGCGGCTCCCAGATGGCGGTCGAAGATCTCGCCGTAGTTTCCGACCTGTGTGATCACGCGGAAGGCCCAGTCGTCGTCCAGCCCCAGCCCCCAGCCGACCCCGGTGGTGGCCCCGAGGAGGCGACGCACCTCCGGGTCCTCGGCCTCCTCCTTCAGGCGCGGGGCGTTGGCGGCGGTGATCCCCTTCTCCTCGGCCAGGACGGTGGCCAGGAACACCCAGCGCACGATGTCGAACCACCGCCGCTCGTCCGGGCGCACCATCGGCCCCAGCGGCTCCTTGGAGATCGCCTCCGGCAGGATGACGTAGTCGTCGCGCTCGGGCGCCTTCAGCAGGCGCTGGGCGTGCAGGCCGATGCGGTCGCTGGTGTAGAGGTCGCAATGGTGGTTGAAAAAGGCCGACAGCGCCCCCTCGGTCGAGCGCACCGGCTTCAGACGGAAGCGCAGGCCGGTGCGGGCCATCCAGTCCTCCAGGTTGCGCAGGGTGGTGGTCTGCTCAATCACGCAGACGGAGGCGCCGGCCGGCAGGTCGGACAGGCGGGCGACGCCCTGGGCGCGGTGCGCGATGAATCCCTGGCCGTCGAACAGGTAGACCACCGGAAAATCGATGCCGAAGGTGGCGTCGCGCTGCAGGGTCCAGGTCGTCCCCTCCATCACCACGTCCACCTCGCCGTTGCGCAGGATGGCGAAGCGGTTCTCGGAGTTGGTCTCGACAAACTCCACCCGGTCGGCCTTGCCGGCGACGGCGGCGGCCAGCGCCCGGCACATGTCCACGAAGAAGCCGCGCCAGTGGCCGCTGTCGTCCACCGCCGCCAGACCGGCGCCGCTGGACGAGACGCCGCAGCGCAGCAGCCCACGCTCCCGCACATCCTCCATGGTTTCGGCCCGCGGACCGCCGGATGGCGCGGACACCGCCGCCAGAACCGCGGCGACCACCGCGGCGCGCGCGAAAGACCGGACCAAGCCCATCGACCATCCCTCTTTGCCGCCGACCTTTGCCGCCCGGGGATCAGCTTTGGTCCGGCAACCGGCGCGGGTCAAGCCCGCCCGGTGCCCCCTTTCCCGATGCCCGAGTGCGCAGCGTGCGATTGCGGCGCGGGGGGTGTGAATTGCGCCCGGTCGATTGCCCGTGTTATCTCAAGCGGACGACAAGAAATCGAGGCACGGGCATGCGGCTTCCCCGGCTGGGCGTGGCGTTTCGCATCCTGGCGGGTCTGACCGTGATCGCCGGCCTGACCGCCGCCACCGGCGTGGTGGCCGTGTCCCTGTTCGGCCGCTTCCACCAGGGGTTCGAGCAGATCGCCACGGCCAAGGTGCCGGGCCTCGTCAACGCCTCGCAGCTGGCCCAGCAGAGCGGCACGCTGGCCGCCAACGCCCCGGCCCTGGTCGCGGTGCAGAGCCAGTCGGTGCGCGAATCGGTGATGGCCCGGCTGAGCGACCAGATCGCCCTGCTGGAAGACCTGATGACCCGGCTGCGCGACCGCGACACCGACGTGGCGGACGTGGCCGAGCTGCAGCGCCGCAAGAACGAGCTGGTCGCCAACCTGATGACCCTGAACACCCAGGTGGAGCGCCAGCTCGCCGCCGCGGCGGAGACGGGCGGGCTGGTCGGTCGCCTGATTCAGCTCGCCGAGCGCATCCGCGACGCCGAGGGCACGCTGCGGGACAAGACCGCCGCTCCCCGGACCCCGGAGGACTGGGAGGAGGCTCGGGGCGTCGAACGGCGGGTCGACCTGTGGACGGCGGAGGCGCAGCACGCCATCCTGCTGATGCTCGCCGCCTCCCGCGCCGACCACGAGGCGCGGGTGGACCGGCTGCGGCAGGACTACCGCGCCGCGATGGACCGCGCGGCGGAGGCGGTGTCCGGCCTGCCTCCGGGTTCCGCCTTCGACCTGGAGCCGCTGTACCGGGAGCTGGAGGCGCTGGGGCTGGGGGAACACAACCTGTTCACCAGCCGCCTGACGGAGATCGGGCTGGCCCGCGCCATCAAGGGCTCGGTCGCCCGCAACCAGAACGTCTCCGACCGGCTGGTCGGCGCCGTGTCCGATCATTTCCTGGCCATTGAGCAGGACATCGCAGCGCGCTCCGGCGAGTTCGAGCGGGTGATCCGGGACGGCAATCACGCCATCCTGGCGATGGCGGTGATCTCGATCCTCGGGGCCCTCGGCATCTTCCTCTACATCCACCGCAACGTGGTGCGGCGTTTGCGCGGGCTGCAGACGGCCATGGCCGCGTCGGCCGCCGGTCGGTCCATCGCCATCCCCACCCACGGGCAGGACGAGATCGCCGACATGGCGCGCGCCCTGCACTATTTCGTCGCCACCATCCGCTCGCGCGAGCACGCCCTGTCGGACAGCGAGCGCCGCCTGCGCGCGATCCTGGAGCAGAGCCCGGTCGGCGTGTCGATCGGACGGCCCGACGGCTCCGTGGCCTTCGCCAACGCCCGCGCGGCGGAGCTGGCCGGTCTGCCGCCGGACGCCTTCGTCGGGCGCCGCCACGCGCTGGCCCTGCCGGGCGCCACCCTGCAGGGGCGCGCGCCGCCGCACGACGGCGCCGGGCTGGTCGCCCGCGACGTCGAGGTGGCGGTGGACCGGCCCGACGGCAGCCGCGTCTGGGCACTCCAGACGCTGCAGCGCACGGAGTTCGAGGGGGAGCCGGCGATCCTCGCCTGGAGCTACGACATCACCGGCCGCAAGCGCGCCGAGGAGGATCTGCGCCACGCCAAGGACCAGGCGGAGGTCGCCGCCCGCTCCAAGTCGGAATTCCTGGCGACCATGAGCCACGAGATCCGCACCCCGATGAACGGCGTGCTGGGCATGCTGGAGCTGATCGCCCTGACGCCCCTGGACGCCGAGCAGACCGAGCTGGTCACCACCGTGCGCGACAGCGCGACGGCGCTGCTGCGGATCATCGACGACATCCTCGACCTGTCCAAGATCGAGGCCGGCAAGCTCGACCTCGACGAGATGGACCTCGACCCGCGTGAGCTGGTGGAAGGGGTGGCGGAGCTGCTGGCCCCGCAGGCCCACCACAAGGCGCTGCTTCTCGTCTGCGACCTCGACCGCAAGGTGCCCGCGGCGGTGCGCGGCGACCCCGGGCGGCTGCGCCAGATCCTCTTCAACCTGACCGGCAACGCCATCAAGTTCACCGACACCGGCCGGGTCGTCCTGCGCACCCGGCTGGAGCCCTCCGCCGCCGGGTCGGACCGGCTGCGGCTGCGCTTTTCGGTGGAGGACACCGGCATCGGCATCAGCAGCGCCGGTCAGGCCCGCCTGTTCCAGCCCTTCAGCCAGGCCGACAGCTCGACGACCCGCCGCTTCGGCGGCACCGGGCTGGGGCTGGCCATCTGCGCCCGTCTGGTGGAGATGATGGGCGGGCGCATCGGGGTGGAGTCGGCGCCGGGCTGCGGCGCCACCTTCTGGTTCACGGTCGATCTGGCGCCGGGAGACCCGCGCATGGTCCCCGGCGACGACACCGACCTGTCCGGCCTGTCGATCATCGTGGCCGAGCCCGACCCGGTGCAGCGCGCCGTCCTGATCCGCACGCTGGAGGACAAGCGCGCCGCGGTCGCCGACGCCACCACGGCGGACGAGGCGGTGGAACTGCTGACGATGACCGACGCCGACCTGCTGGTCCTCGCCGACGGCCTGCTGGAGCACCATCCCGACGACGCGCCCGGCGCGCCCAACCCGCGGCTGTCCGCTCCGGCGGTGCTCGCCCGCATCGCCGCCGCCGGTGTCCGTCCGCCGCCCACGCTGCATCTGGTGGACGGGCGGGAGCAGGCCAGCGACTGCCCGCCGGAAAGCGGTGAGGAGAGCGGCGCGCCGTCCACGGCGCACCCGCCGCGCCACGACCATCTCGGCCGCCCGATCCGCCGCGACGCGCTGTTCCGCCGTCTGGCCGCCCTGGCCGGGCGCGCCGTTCCCCCGGAGCGTCCCGCCGACTCACCCTCCTCCGTGACGGACGACGGTCCGGCCGCCCTCGACATGGCGGCCCAAGACATGACGGACCCCGGTGCGGCCGCGGCCCCGCCGATGATCCTGGTGGCGGAGGATCATCCGACCAACCAGCAGGTGATCCTGCGCCAGCTCCGCCAGCTCGGCTTCGAGGCCGACATGACCGGCGACGGGCTGGAGGCGCTGGCCGCTTGGCGGACGCGGCTCTACCGGCTGCTGATCACCGACTGCCACATGCCGCGCATGGACGGCTACGAGCTGTCGCGCCAGATCCGCAGCGCCGAGTCGGCTGCCGAGTCGGCCCCCGATTCGGCCTCCAACCCGGCGCCCGGCGCCCGCCCGCGCACCGCCATCATCGCCATGACCGCCAACGCCCTGGCGGGGGAAATGGAACGCTGCACCGCCGCGGGCATGGACGACTACATCGCCAAGCCAGTGACGCTGCGCCAGCTCGCCGCCGCCCTGAACCGCGCCTTCGGCGAGGGCAGCGCCGCGGCCCCCGACGAGCCGCCCGCTACGGAGGCCGCCGGGGCGGCGGACCGGGCGCTGGACCTCGACCATGTCCGCACCACCTTCGGCGCGCTCGACGGGATGGCGCTGGACATGCTGGATTTCTTCCTGGAGACCACCCGCCCGCTGCTGGACGAGGCCGCCGCCGCCCTGGAGCGCAACGACCTGGAGGCCCTGCGCGGCGCCGCCCACACGCTGGCCGGGGCCGCCCGCACGGCGGGGGCCGAGTGGCTGGGCCGCAGCGCGTCGGCCCTGGAGCTCGCCGCCCACCGCGGCGATCCGGACGGGGCGGCGCAGGCCCTGGCGGCGGTGCGCACCGCCTATCCGGCGGTGGAAACAGCGATCCGCGCCTTGCGGATCGGGGAAGCGGTGTAGCCGGGAGAACGCGCCTCACCACCCCGAAAGTGGCACCACCGCCGGCCCACCTTGCCCCGCCGGGAGGCGTGGACTAGTCTCACCCGCGTGAGCGTCCTGACCCGATCATACGCCTATGCCGCGCTGGGACTGGCGGTGGGAGTCGGCCTGATGGCCGGCCCCTCCGGCTCGTCAACCATGCTGGGCTTTGCCGGCGTCCTCGGCGCCGCCGGCTTCGGCGGGCTGTTCTGGACCGGCAAGGAGCGCCGCCGCAGCGACCGGCTGGCGGCCGACGTGGCGCGCCTGGAAGCCCTGCTGGCCGCCTCCCCCCACCCCTGGTGCGCCTGGAACGCCGACGGCGGCGCCAGCGCGGCTCCGGACTGCACCAAGCTGCTCGGCGCGGCGCCGGGCCAGGACATCGCGAACGCTTTCGCCGACGCCGACGCCCCCCGGGTCGCCGAGGCCGTCCGCCGCCTGCGCACCGCGGGCGAGGGCTTCCGAATCGAGGCGACGACCCGCGGCGGGCGGCGCCTGTTGCTGAGCGGGCGGCGGGCGGCCGAGCCGTCCACCGGGACCGGCGCCGCCGGACATCAGGACGTCGTCTGGCTGGAGGACATCACCGACCGCAGCGCCGAGCGCGAGGGGCTGACCCAGGGGCGGCACGACGCCGAATCGGCGCTGGCCGAGCTGCGCGCGGCGGTGGACGCCCTGCCGCTGCCGGTGTGGCTGCGCGGCGCCGGGCAGACGCTGTCCTGGTGCAACCGCGCCTACGCCCGCGCCGTGGATTCCGACCCCGCCGCCGTTCCGGACAGCGGCCGGGAACTGACCGCGGACGGCACCGGGCGCGCCCTGGCGCAGCGGGCGCTGCACAGCGGGGTCGCCCAGTCGGAGCGGGTCTCCGCCGTCATCGGCACCGAGCGCCGCCTGCTGGAGGTCACCGAGGCCCCCCTGCCCGCCCCCGACGGCGGCACGCTGGTCGTCGGCTACGCGCTGGACGTCACGGCGGTGGAGGAGATGCGCGGCGAGCTGAGCCGCCATCTCGCCGCCCACGGCGAGGTGCTGGAGCGGCTGGGCGCCGCTATCGCCATCTTCGGCGCCGACACGCGGCTGACCTTCTTCAACCAGGCCTACGCCCGGCTGTGGGACCTGGAGGAGTCCTGGCTGCGCAGCCAGCCCACCCACGGCGAGATCCTTGAGGAGCTGCGCACCCGCCGCCGCCTGCCCGAATACGCCGACTACCAGAGCTACAAGCGCGAGCGGCTGAGCCGCTACACCCGCCTGCTGGAGCCGGTCGAGGAGCTGATGCACCTGCCGGACGGCACGACCCTGCGCAGCCTCGCCGCCCCCCACCCGCTGGGCGGGCTGATGCAGATCCTGGAGGACGTGACCAACACGCTGGCCCTGGAATCCTCCTACAACACGCTGATCGCCGTGCAGCAGGAGACGCTGGACAATCTGGCCGAGGGCATCGCCGTGTTCGGCGGCGACGGCCGGCTGAAGCTGTCCAACCCGGCCTTCGCACGCGTCTGGGACCTGGACGACGAGGACCTGCTGGGCGAGCCGCACATCTCCAGCCTGTTCGAGCGGATGCGGCCCTTCCTGGAGAATGGCGGCGACTGGGACAGCCTGAAGGACGAGATGATCGGCGCGACGCTGGAACGCGCCGTGCGCTCGGGCCGGCTGGAGCGGGCGGACGGGTCGGTGGTGGAGTTCTCCACCCTGCCGCTGCCCGACGGGGCGGTGCTGAACAGCTATCTCGACGTCACCGACAGCGCCCGGCTGGAGCAGGCGCTGCGCGCCTCCAACGCCGCGCTGGAGGCCGCCGACCAGTTGAAGAGCGAGTTCATCGCCAACGTCTCGCACCATCTGCGCAACCCGCTGAACGGCATCATCGGCTTCGCCGAGGTGCTGGCGAACCAGTATTTCGGGGAGCTGAATCCGCGCCAGATCGAGTATGTGAAGGGCGTCCTCAACGCGGGCGAGCGGCTGCTGGAGCTGATCGACGACGTCGTCGACATGACCAGCCTGGGAGCCGGCGTGACCACGCTGGACCGCGCCGTCGTGGACGTGCCCGACCTGCTGGAGACGGTGGGCGAGCTGACCCGTGAATGGGCGCGGCGCGAGGGGCTGCGCCTCGACCTCACCGCCCCGTCGTCGCTGGGCGAGGCGGAGGGCGACGCCCGGCGGCTCAAGCAGGCGCTGTTCACCCTGGTCGTCGGCGCCATCCGCCACCCGCCGACGGACCGCCGCATCCTGCTGTCGGGGGAACGGACCGCCGGGACCATCGTGCTGACCGTGGGCAGCGTCGCCGGGCCGGGCGAGGCCGCCCTGCCCTCGCGCTACGACCGCAACGACCCGCGCGGCGCCGCGGCGCTCGGCCTGTCGCTGGTCCGCAACGTCATGGAGCTGCACGGCGGGCGGCTGGAGGTCGAGGAGTGGCCGGGCCACGGCACCCGCTTCCGCTGCGTCCTGCCGCTTCCCCCCGCTTCCGGTCCAAAGCCCTCCTGACCCGGAGCCGTCAGCCCTGGCCGCGCCTCACGTCCCGGAAGGGCTCGGCGCTCCCGCCATGCGGCGAGGTGACGGACTCGGCCGCCGACACCGGGCGGTCGGTGGTGATGAGCCGCGCGCCGCGCTGGTAGGTGGCCCAGCGCCACAGCCACTGCATGGTGACCAGCACCCGCTTGTGGAAGTTCACCAACAGATAGACATGAACGATCGCCCACAGCACCCAGGCGAACCAGCCCTTCAGCTTGCGCGTCCCGAAATCGAAGACGGCGGCGCTGCGCCCGACGATGGCGGTGTTGCCGCGGTTGCGGAAGCGGAAGGGCTCCAGCGGCTGGCCGCGCAGCAGGCTCGCCTCCAGCCCGCCGCCGAGATGCTCGCCCTGCTGCTTGGCAACCTGGGCCAGACCGGGCAGCGGCTTGCCGTCGTCGCCGGCCAGCGCCGCCGTGTCGCCCAGCGCGTAGACGTCGGGCACGCCCGGCACCGCCATGTCGGCGTTGACCAGGATGCGCCCGCTGCGGTCGGTCTCCACCCCCAGCCAGGAGCCGGCGGGCGACGCCTTGACCCCGGCGCCCCACACGATGGCCCCCGCCGGGATGAAGCGCCCGCCGACCGTCGCGCCCTCCGGCGTGATGCTCTCCACCGCCTGCCCGGTCAGCACGACGACGCCCAGCTCCTCCAGCTTGCGGCGGGCGTACTGGCCGAGGTCGTCGGGGAAGGTGGACAGGATGCGCGGCCCGGCCTCGACCAGCAGGACGCGGGCGGTGCGCGGGTCGATGCGGCGGAAGTCGCGGGCCAGCGTGAAGCGGGCCAGCTCGGCCACCGCCCCGGCCATCTCCACGCCGGTGGGACCGCCGCCGACCACGATGGTGGTCATCAGCGCCTTCTGCCGGGCCGGGTCCTCGCACATCTCCGCCTGCTCGAAATTCATCAGCAGCCGGGCGCGGATCCGCCGGGCGTTCTCGATGGTCTTGAGGCCGGGGGCGATCTCCGCCCAGTCGTCGTGCCCGAAATAGCTGTAGGAGGAGCCGGTCGCCAGCACCAGCCGGTCGTAGGGGACGAAGCTGCCGTCGGCCAGCTCCACCCGCTTGGCCGTACGGTCGATGCCGGTCACCTCGCCCATCACCACGTCGATGTTGGGGTGGCGGCTGACGATGCGGCGGATCGGCTCGGCGATGTCGGCGGGCGACAGGGCGGCGGTCGCCACCTGGTAGAGCAGCGGCACGAACAGGTGATAGTTGTTCCGGTCGATGATGGTGACGCGGATGTTCGTCCCGCCCAGGGCCTCCGCGCAGGCCAGCCCGCCGAACCCCGCCCCGACGATCACGACATGGGGGCGGCTGTCCACGGGCGAGGGGGTGCGGTCGATCTGCGGCACGGCGGCAACCTCCGGTGACGTTGATCCTGCACCGTTAAACGCCAATGCGCCGCCGATGTTGCGGTGCATTCCGGAGTCTAACGGATGCCGCCCTTGCCCCTCCCTAACCCTCCCCCGCCTTTGCAGGGGAGGGAACTGCCGCCCATTCGCAACAATCTCCCTCCCCTCGCGCAGCGGGGGAGGGCCGGGGTGGGGGCAAAGCTACCGAAATTGATGCCTATGCGAGGTCCATAAAGCTCACCGCGGCAGGGTCACCGTCACCCGCAGCCCTCCCTCCGGACGGTTGGACAGCGCGATGTCGCCGCCGTGGCCGCGCACCACCGTGCGGGCGGTGGCGAGACCCAGCCCCACCCCGCCGGTGTCGCGGGAGCGCGAACGCTCCAGCCGGTAGAAGGGGGCGAAGACCTTCTCGAACTCCGCCTCCGGGATGCCGGGACCGCCGTCCTCGATCTCCACCCGCAGCTCCCCGTCCGCGGGCCGTAGCCGCACGGTGAAGCCGCCGCCATAGGCGATGGCGTTGTCCATCAGGTTGGCGAAGGCGCGGCGCAGGGCCACCGGGCGCCCGTCCACCGTGGCGTGCGCCGGCCCCTCGTAGGCCGCCGCGTGCCCGGCGTCCACGCGGTCGTCGCACAGGCTCTGCAGCAGGTCGGCGAGGTCGAGCGGGCCGCGCGGCTCGTGCTTGGCGTCGTCGCGGGCGAAGGCCAGCGTGGCGTTGATCATCGCCGCCATCTCGTCGAGGTCGGCGAGCATCTTGCGCTGCATCTCCGGGTCCTCGACCAGCTCGGCGCGCAGGCGCAGGCGGGTCAGCGGCGTGCGCAGGTCGTGGCTCATCGCCGCCACCATCTGCGTGCGGTCGGCGACGAAGCGGGCCAGACGCGCCTGCATCCGGTTGAAGGCGCGGGTGGCGGCGCGCAGCTCCTGCGGGCCGGCTTCGGGCAGGGGCGGCGCCTCGCCGTCCACGCCCAGCCGCTCCGCCGCGTCGGCGAAACGCGCGATGGGGGCGGTCATGCGGCGCGCGGTCCAGACCGAGACCAGAGCCACCGCCCCGACGATGCCGGCCATCCACAGCGCGAAGCGCAGCAGCCGGAACGGCCCCTCCAGCGGGTCGCCGCCGACGAAGGTCAGCCAGGACCCGTCCTTCAGCCCCACCGACAGCCGGACGTCGGTGCCCCAGCGGTGCTCCTCCACCGGGAAGGGGCCGGGCATGGGGCGCTCCCGCCGGACCTCGACCACCACGGCGCGGTCGGGATCGTCCAGCTCGCCGCGGATGGCCCGGCGCAGCCGGTCGAAGGGAAAGCCCTCGCGCTGGTTGGCGAAGCGCGGCGTCTCGGGATTCCAGTCCACCCGCAGCACCGGGTCGTCAATCGCCTTGACCAGCCGCCGCCGCTCCTGCGGCGGGGTGCTCTCCACAAGCTGGACGATGGCCGTCACACGCTGGACGAGGACGCGCATGCTGTGGGCCGGCGGTCCCGGAGGGCGGTCGGTGAGGTAGACCAGCGCGCTGACCGCCTGGGTCAGCAGAAGCGCCAGCACCACGGTCAGCACCAGCCGCGAGGCGATGCTGTCCGGCAGCCAGCGCCGGGCCACCAGCAGGCGGCTCTTGCGGCCCACCTCCAAGCCGGGATTGCTCATCTCAGGCCCCCGTCACCGCCGGGGTGAACAGATAGCCGCCGCCGCGCACCGTCTTGATCATGGTGGGGTCGGCGGGGTCGGGCTCGATCTTGCGGCGCAGGCGGCTGACCTGCACGTCGATGGAGCGGTCGAAGGGCACCGCCGAGCGGCCGCGCGCCAGATCAAGAAGCTGGTCGCGGGTCAGCACCCGCTGCGGATGCTCCACGAAGGCGACCAGCAGGTCGTATTCCCCGGCGGACAGCTGCACCAGCACCCCGTCGGGCGAGCGCAGCTCCCGCTTGGCGAGGTCGAGCGTCCAGCCCTCGAAGCCCAGCGTCTTGCCCGCCGCACCACCGGACACCGGCGGGCCGGAGGCGCGGCGCAGCACGGCCTTGACGCGGGCCAGAAGCTCGCGCGGGCTGAAGGGCTTCGCCAGATAGTCGTCGGCGCCCATCTCCAGCCCGACGATGCGGTCCGTCTCCTCGCCCATCGCGGTCAGCATGATGACCGGCGTCTGCGCCGTCTCCGGCGTGGCGCGCAGGCGGCGGCACAGGCTCAGCCCGTCCTCCCCCGGCATCATCAGGTCGAGCACGATCAGGTCCACGCGCGCGCTGTCCAGCGTGCGCATCATCTCCACCCCGTCCTTGGCCCCGGTGACGCGGAAGCCGTGCCGCGTCAGGAACTGCGACAGGAGGGTGCGGATTTCGCGGTCGTCGTCGACCACCAGCAGGTGAGGGGTGCGGTCCATGGAACGCATGATCCGACGCGCGGGCGCCGGGGTGAAGAAGAAATGTGTAACGCCACGTTACGGGGAGGCCGGCTGTTACACAGCGTTACCAATTCACGGAAGGCCGGACATCAACCGGATACGTTGCCGGCCCATCATCGGGGTCATCGGGAACGCAAGACCCCGTCGATAACAAGGAGCATCCCCATGAAACGCGCTATGATGACCACCGCCGCGCTGGTTCTCGGCCTCGGCCTCGCCGTGCCGGTCTTCGCCCAGCAGCAGCCGGGTCCCGGCGCCGGCCCTGGCCCCGGTCCGGACGGCGGCCGGCATTTCTCCCGGATGTGCGAGGATCAGGACGCCCGGCTGGCCGGCATGCTGGCCTACGCCGAGAAGAAGCTGAACATCACCGACCAGCAGCGCGCCGCCTGGACCAAGTTCGCCGATGCCGCGAAGGCGAGCCAGAAGCCCACCCAGGACCTCTGCGCCAAGTACAAGGACCAGCCGATGCCCGCCGCGGCGCCGGCCCGGCTTGAGCGGATGGAGGCCATGATGTCGGCCCGCCTCGCCCAGCTCCAGCAGGTGCGCCCGGCGGCGACCGACCTCTACGCCCAGCTCACCCCGGACCAGCAGAAGCAGGCCGACCGCTTCCTCGATCGCGCCGGGCACGGCATGATGGGCGCCGGCATGGGCGGTCCCGGCCCGCGCCATCACGGCCCCGGCCATGGCCCCGGCCCGGGTCCCGACAAGGCCCCCCGCGGCGGCTGATCCCTTGCCTCCCAAGGCTGTCGCATTCGGACTTTATGAACCCTCTCCCCTCCGGGGAGAGGGTGGCCCGGAGGGCCGGTGAGGGGGATGTGCGTGGCGGCAAGTCCGGCAAAAGCGCAACCCCCTCACCCTAACCCTCTCCCCAGAGGGGAGAGGGAAACTTCGAATGCAGCCCCCCTGTCATGCCTCCCGTCAGCCGTTGACGGAGCGGGCCGCCGGTACTTCCGGCGGCCCGTTTCCGTTCTTACTCGGCGCCCGGAACGCCCTTGGAGGTCGAATATTCGAAGTGCAGCGCCTCGCCCGGATGGACCAGCGGGTGGATGGCGTGGGCCGCCTGCGCCGCCTCGGAGAAGCCGCAGAGGATCAGCTTCAGCTTGCCGGGATAGGTCGCGATGTCGCCGATGGCGTAGACACCGGGGGCGCTGGTGGCGCAGCCGGGCAGGCTGACGCCGATGTGGCTGCGCTCCAGATTCAGGCCCCACTCGGCGATCGGCCCCAGATTCATCGACAGGCCGAAGAAGGCGAGCAGCGCGTCGGCCGGCAGGTCCTTCTCCTCGCCGTCCAGCGTGGCGACGCGCACGGCGGACAACTGGCCGTTCTCGCCGACCAGACCGGAGAGCTGGTAGGGCACCACCATCTCCACCTTGCCCTCGCGGACCAGGACGTCCATGCGGGCGACGCTTTCCGGGGCGGCGCGGAACTTGGGCCGGCGGTGGACGACGTAGACCTTCTCCGCCACGTCGGCCAGCGACAGCGTCCAGTCCACGGCGGAGTCGCCACCGCCGGCGATGACCACGCGCTTGCCGGCGAAATCCTGCTTGCGGCGGACCATGTAGAAGACCGACGTGCCCTCATACTGCTCCAGCCCGTCCAGCGGCGGGCGGTTGGGGCCGAAGGCGCCGCAGCCGGCGGCGATGATCACCGCCTGGGTGTCGATGCGCGTGCCGATGCTGGTCTCCACCAGCCAGCGCCCGTCGTCGGTCCGGGTCAGCTTCTCGACCTGCTGGCCCAGATGATAGGTCGGGTTGAAGGGGGCGGCCTGCTCCGCCAGCCGGTCGATCAGGTCGGCGGCCTCGATGGCCGGGTGGGCCGGGATGTCGTAGATCGGCTTTTCCGGGTACAGCGCGGTGCACTGCCCGCCCACCATGTCCAGCGCGTCCACCACATGGCATCGCATCTTCAGCATGCCGCATTCGAACACGGCGAAGAGACCGACGGGGCCGGCGCCGACGATGACGACGTCGGTGCGATGGACGGTGTGCGACATGGGACGCGCTGCCTTGTGCAAACGGGGGAACGATGACGCCTTCAATTGTCCGGTTTCGTGCCCCCGGTCAACCCCGCCGTCACCAGTGCCCTGCACGGGGAGAGCGAACGGCGCGCGCAAAATGGGTGCGGTCCCGCCGATTTCCTTCTGGGCGTGCGGTCGCGGTGGGGTAGGATTTGCCCGTTTCCTCCGTGCCGGAGCGGCCGCAATGAAGGACTGGCGATGAAGGAGCTGCGCTGCCTCGTGTTCACCGACCAGGAGGTCGTGAAGGCCGTGCTCGACCGCCGCCGCCGGATGAAGGAGCCGCTGCCCAGCGGCACGGTCGGCACGGTCACCTACCGCCCCGGCCAGCCCGGCGGCGGCGGGGTGGAGACGCTGATCCAGGTGACCGGGGACGAGGGCGACGACCGCAGCATGACCCTGCACGAGTCCGAGGTCGCCGCGGCGCTGGTGTCCTATTGCATGGGCCGCAAGATTCCCCTGCCCGTCGAGTCCGACAAGATGCTCCACCTGATCAACGGCGCCCTGACGCTGATGATCACCATGAACTTCAAGAAGCCGCCGCGTCTGGTGGAAGACCGCGTCGAGGCGACGGAACCGCCCCCCGCTCCTCCCCCGGTGCCGCGCAAGGCCGCCTCCCGCCGTTGATTGCCGCCGTTGATTTGACCGATCCCGTGACATGACCCAGACCGATTCCCCCAACACGCGCGCCGTCACGCTGCCGAGCGAGGAGGCGACCGCCGCGCTGGCCCGCCGTTTGGCCGCGGCGCTGGTTCCCGGCGACCTCGTCGCCTTGCGCGGCGACCTGGGCGCCGGCAAGTCCGCCCTGTGCCGCGCCCTGATCCGCGCCGTGACGGAGGACGACGCGGAGGTGCCGTCCCCCACCTTCACGCTGGTGCAGACCTACGACACCGACATCGGCCCGGTCTGGCATTTCGACCTCTACCGCCTGTCCGGCCCCGACGAGGTGACGGAACTGGGCTGGGACGAGGCCCGCGCCGAGGCTGTCCTGCTGGTGGAATGGCCGGACCGGCTGGGTCCGCTGCTGCCCGCCGACCGCCTCGACATCGCGATGAGCTTCGCCGGACCGACCGAGCGCCGCGCCACCCTGACCGGCCATGGCGTCTGGGAAGCGCGCTTGCACGCCCTCGACCTCACCGGACTGGGCCTTTCCGGACTGGAGGGGCCGTGACCGACCGCGCGTCGCAGATCGCCGCCTTCCTCGCCCGCCACGGGCTGGAGGGGGCCAAACGCGAGCCGCTGGCCGGCGACGCCTCGGCGCGCCGCTACGAGCGCCTGACCACGCTGGACGGCGGCACGCTGATCCTGGTCGACACCCCCGTCCCGGCCGAGGATCTGGTGCCCTTCATCGCCATCGGCGCGACGCTGGACCGGCTGGGCTTCTCCGTCCCCGCCATCCTGGCGGCGGAGGTCGAGGCGGGGCTCGCCATCCAGGAGGATTTCGGCGACGGCACCCTGACCCGCCTGCTGAACGCGGGGGAGGAGCCGCGCCCGCTCTACGAACTGGCGACCGACGTCCTGATCGAACTGCACCGCCGCTTCCCGGTGGAGGAGGCAGCCTGCCTGAACCTGCCGCTCTACGACGCGGCCCTGTTCACGCAGCAGGTGGCGCTGTTCGCCGACGTCTACCTGCCCGCGGCGACGGGAAAGCCCCTGTCGGACAAGGCCCGCTCCGACTTCGACGCGGCCTGGGCCGCCGTCGTTCCGGAAGCCTGCGCCGGGCCGCAGTCGCTGCTGCTGCGCGATTACCATGTGGACAACGTGATGCGGCTGCCGCGGCCCGGCCTGCGGGCGGCGGGGCTGATCGATTACCAGAGCGCCGGGCTCGGCCCCGTCGCCTACGATCTGGTGTCGCTGCTGGAAGACGCCCGCCGCGACCTGCCCGCCGGGCTGGAGGGCGTGCTGCTGGACCGCTACCGGGCCTCCTTCCCGGATCGGGACTGGGGCGCCTTCCGCCGCTCCTACGCGGTGCTGGGCGCGATCCGGCACACCCGCATCGTCGCCATCTTCGTGCGTCTGGCGTTGCAGCGCCGACGCGGCTATCTCCTTCACCTGCCGCGCGTCTGGCGGCTTCTGGAAGGCCAGCTCGCCAAGCCCGAACTGGCCCCGGTCGCCGACTGGTTTGCCCGTCATCTGCTGCCGGGTACCCGCGCGGAGCTTGTCGTTCCGGAGCCGGATTGATTATGTCGCCTGTCTCGAAGAAGACCCGTCCCAAGACGCCGCCTGTGACCACCGCCCCCGCCAAGGCCATGGTGATGGCCGCCGGACTGGGCCTGCGGATGCGCCCGCTGACCCTGGAGCGCCCGAAGCCCCTGATCCCGGTGATGGGCAAGCCGATGCTCGACCACGCGCTCGACCGGCTGGAGGAGGCCGGCGTGGCCTCCGCCGTGGTGAACAGCCATTACAAGGGCGAGATGATCGCCGCCCATCTGGCGGGACGGACCAGCCCGGCCATCACCCTGTCGCCGGAGGACACGCTGCTGGAGACCGGCGGCGGCGTGAAGAAGGCCCTGCCGCTGCTCGGCACCGACCCGGTCTATGTGGTCAACGCCGACATCCTGTGGCTCGACGGCCCCTCCCCCACGCTGGCGCGGCTGGCCCGCCACTGGAACCCGGACGAGATGGACGCGCTTCTGCTGCTGATGGCGACCACCAAGGCGGTGGGATACGAGGGGCGCGGCGATTACCACATGGACCCGCTGGGCCGTCTGACCCGGCGCGGCGAGCAGGAGATCGCCCCCTTCGTCTACGCCGGCGTCCAGATCGTGAAGCCGGGTCTGTTCGGGCAGGACACCCCCGACGGCGCCTTCTCCACCAACCGCGTCTGGGACCGCGCGCAGGAGGCCGGGCGCCTCTTCGGCCTCGCCCATGACGGGCTGTGGTTCCACATCGGCACCCCCGACGCGCTGGCCGAGACGGAGGAGATGCTGTCGATGAGCGACGTGTCGGTGGTCACCACCTGACCGGCCTCCTAACCGTCCCTTTGTGAGAATTTTTGTATTCCTTGACGCTTTGTGGTCTCATTGCCCCACATCTAGTATCCTCACGCGTCTGACGATACAGCTTCCGGGGCAGGCATGAGCGGCAGGGCGGAGCCCAAGGTCTATTCGATTCCCACCGGCGTGTCCTTCGTGGACCAGCTCGCCGCGGGCATCCTGGACCGCGTGGGGAACGACCCGCTGGCGTTGGCCGGGGTGACCGTCCTGCTGCCGACGCGCCGCTCCTGCCGCTCGCTGCGCGAGGCTTTCCTGCGCCGCTCCGGCGGGCAGCCGATGCTGCTGCCGCGGATGAGCCCGCTGGGCGAGCTGGACGCCGCCTCCCTCAGCCTGACCTCGGCGGAGGAGCTGCCCGGCGTCCCGCTGGAACTGCCGGACGCTGTTAAGCCATTGTCACGCCAACTCACGCTTGCACGTTTCGTTCTAGCAGCTGAAGGCATGTCCTCCACCACTGCACAAGCAATTCGTCTCGGCGCAGACTTGGGTCGGCTTATTGATGCCGTTTGGACCGAAAGCATAGACTTTGAGCGTTTGGCCACACTTGTCCCCGAAGATTATGCGGCACACTGGCAGGAAACGCTGAAGTTCCTCCGGATTATTACCGAGCAATGGCCTGGAGTGCTCGGCGCCAGCGCGCTGACCGACCCGGCGCAGCGCCGCAACCTCGTGCTTCAGACCCAGGCTGCGCTGTGGCGGGCGGAGCCGCCGCAGGGGCTTGTCATCGCCGCCGGCTCCACCGGCTCCATCCCGGCCTCCGCCGACCTGCTGGCGGTGGTCGCCGCCCTGCCGCAGGGCGCCGTCGTCCTGCCCGGCCTCGACCTTGAGGCCGACGAGGCGAGCTGGGACGCCATCCGCGCCGACGAGGCGCACCCGCAACACGGCCTCGCCCATCTGCTCGACCGGCTGTCGGTCGGCCGCGCCGCCGTCCGCCGCTGGAACGACGCGGAGGAGCCGCGGGCCGCCCGCGCCCGCCTGCTCGCCGAGGCCATGCGCCCCGCCGCCACCACGGAAAGCTGGCGGGAGCTGGACGGGCTGGACGCCGCGGCCCTGGAAGGGCTGACCCGCATCGACGCCCCGACCGCGGAGGAGGAGGCGTCGGTCATCGCCTTGCTGCTCCGCCACGCGCTGGAGACGCCGGGCAAGACGGCGGCGCTGGTCTCCCCCGACCGCAACCTCGCCCGCCGGGTCGCCATGGCGCTGACCCGCTGGGGCATCGCGGTCAACGACTCGGCGGGCCAGCCGCTGGTCCACACCGCGGTCGGCACCTATCTGCGGCTGACCGCCGAGCTGGCCGCCAGCCGCGCCCACCCGCTGGCCCTGCTGGCGCTCGCCAAGCACCCGCTGGCCGCCGGCGGCCACGACCCGGCGGAGTTCCGCCGCTCCGCCCGCGCGCTGGAGCGCACCGTGCTGCGCGGCCCTCGCCCGGCGGAGGGCTTCGCCGGGCTGATCGCCGCGCTGAAGGCCGCCGACCGCTTCGACCACCCGGACCAGCAGGCTGCCCTGCTCGGCTGGCTGGAAAATCTGGAAACGCTCGCCGCCCCCTTCATGGAGGCGCTGTTCAGCGAGGCCCCGCTCAGCGACCTCGTCCGCGCGCACATCGCCTTCGCGGAGGCGCTGGCCTCGCGCACCGACGCGCCGGGATCGGAATTCCTGTGGCGGCAGGACGACGGCGAGGAGGCCGCAACCTTTATCCATGAACTGCTGGAGGCGGTGGACGGCTTCCCCGCCGTTCCCGGCAAGGACTATCCGGCGCTGATCGACGCGCTGATGGCGATGCGCCCGGTGCGCCCGCGCTTCGATCTGCATCCGCGCCTCTACATCCTCGGCCCCATGGAATCGCGCCTTCAACGTTTCGACCTGCTGATCCTCGGCGGGCTGAACGAGGGGACTTGGCCGCCCGACCCCGACGCCGATCCCTGGATGTCGCGCCCGATGCGCCGCGACTTCGGCCTGCCCAGCCCGGAACGCATGGTCGGCCTGTCCGCCCACGACTTCATCCAAGCCTGCGGCGCCGAGGAGGTCGTGCTGACCCGCGCGGAGCGGGTGGACGGCACGCCGACCGTGCCCTCGCGCTGGCTGCTGCGGCTGGAGACGGTGCTGCGCGCGCTGGGTCTGGACGGGCGGATCGAGCTGGCCGGGGAGCCCTGGCTGGCCTGGGCGCGCGGTCTGGACGAGCCGGACGCCGTGCGCCCGGTTTCCCCGCCGGAGCCGCGCCCGCCGGTGTCCGCCCGCCCGCGCAAGCTGTCGGTCACCAAGATCGAGAAGTGGATGCGCGACCCCTACGCCATCTACGCCGAGCATGTGCTGCGCCTGCGCAAGCTCGACCCCATCGCCGCCGATCCCGGAGCCGCCGACCGCGGCCAGTTCATCCACGCCGCGCTGGACGCCTTCGTGAAGGCCTATCCGGGCCAACTGCCCGACGACGCGCTGCACCGGTTGCTGGCGATGGGCCGCGAGTCCTTCGGCCCGCTGCTGCACAGCCATCCCGACGTCTGGGCCTTCTGGTGGCCGCGCTTCGAGCGCATCGCCGAGTGGTTCGTCGGGCTGGAGCGCGACCGCCGCCGCACCCTGAAGCCGCTCGCCACCGAGGTGTCGGGCGAGCTGACGCTGAGCGGTCCCGCCGGCCCCTTCCTGCTGACCGCCAAGGCCGACCGCATCGATTCGGGCGGCGAGGGGCTGGTCCTGATCGACTACAAGACCGGCACCCCGCCCTCGACCCGCGAGATCGAGCTGGGCTTCGCCCCGCAGCTGCCGTTGGAGGCCGCCATGGCCGAGGCCGGCGGCTTCGCCGGGGTTGCGAAGAACCGGGTGGCCGAGCTGGCTTTCTGGCGCCTGTCCGGCGGCGACCCGCCGGGCGAGGAGAAGGCGGTGAAGGGCGACCCGGCGACTCTGGCCGCCGAGGCCCGCGCCGGTCTGGAGGAGCTGATCCGCCATTTCGACGCCCCCGCCACCCCTTACCGCTCCTGCCCCCGCCCGGCCATGGCCCCGCGCTACACCGACTACGCCCACCTCGCGCGGGTGCAGGAGTGGTCGGCGGGTGGCGATGGGGGTGAGGGGTGATGCGCCGCGGCCCCCTCCCTAACCCTCCCCCGCCTTCGGCGAGGGAGGGGATTTTGCGCGAAGCGGCGGCAGTCCCCTCTCCCGCAAAGCGGGGGAGGGTTAGGGAGGGGGCACCCGCCACCCCCACCGCCCCACACCCCACGACCCGCCCATGACCGTCCTCGACTTCCCCGTCCGCGAGCTTCCGCTGGACCCCAACGTCGCACAGCGGCTCGCCTCCGACCCGCTGTCGTCGGTGTGGGTGGGCGCCTCCGCCGGGTCCGGCAAGACGAAGGTGCTGACCGACCGCGTGCTGCGGCTGATGCTGTCCGGCACCGCGCCGGCGCGCATCCTCTGCCTGACCTTCACCAAGGCCGCGGCGGCGGAAATGTCCATCCGCATCAACCGCACGCTGGGCATCTGGGCGACCCTGCCCGACGAGGGGCTGGAGGACCGGCTCGCCGACCTCTGCGGCGAGCGGCCGAGCGCCGAGACCCGGACCATCGCCCGGCGGCTGTTCGCCCAGGTGGTGGATTGCCCGGGCGGCATGAAGATTCAGACGATCCACGCCTTCTGCCAGTCGCTGCTGCGCCGCTTCCCGCTGGAGGCCGGACTCGCCCCGCATTTCGAGGTGATGGACGAGCGCACCGCCGCCGGCCTGCTGACCGAGGCGCGGGACGAGGTGCTGCACGCCGGCCGCGCCGCGCCCAACAGCCCGCTCGGCAAGGCGATGGCCCGCCTGACCGCCGAGCTGAACGCCGAGGAGTTCGCCGACATCCTGGCCGAGCTGGCCAGCGAGCGCGGGCGCATCCAGCGCCTGTTCGAGAGCTTCCACGGGCTGGACGGCGCGGTGGACGCGGTTCACGAGGCGCTGGGCGTGCCGCCGGGCATCACCGAGGCGGCGATCCTGCGCGAGGCCTGCGCCGACCACGCCTTCGACGTTCCGGGGCTGCGCGACGCCTGCCGGGCGCTGTCCACCGGCAGCAAGACCGACGAGGAGCGCGGGGTCGGCATCCAGGGCTGGCTCGACGCCGCGGAAAACCGTGTGCGCGCCTTCCAGATCTACGCCCGCCACTTCCTGACGGCGGAGGGCGGGGCGCGCAAAACCCTGATCACCAAGAAGCCGGCGACCTCCTTCCCCGCCGCCCTGACGGCGCTGGAGCGTGAGGCGGAGCGACTCGTTTCGCTGATGAAACGGGTTCGCTCGGCCGGAGTCGCCGCCTCCACCACCGCCCTGCTGACCCTGGCCGAGTCGCTTCTGAGCGCCTATGAGGCGAAGAAGAAGGCCAAGGCGCTGCTCGACTACGACGACCTGATCCTGTCGGCCAACGCCCTGCTGCGCGGCAAGGACGGCGTCCCCGCCGTGCCCTGGGTGCTGTTCAAGCTGGACGGCGGGCTGGACCACATCCTGATCGACGAGGCGCAGGACACCAACCCGGAGCAGTGGCAGGTCGTTGGCTCCATCGCCGAGGAGTTCTTCGCCGGCCTCAGCGCCCGTGACGGGGGCGAGACGACGCGCACCGTCTTCGCCGTGGGCGACGAGAAGCAGTCGATCTTCAGCTTCCAGCGCGCCGATCCCGCTGAGTTCGCCCGGATGCGCCGCCATTTCCAGACCCGCGCCAAGGCCGCCGAGCGCGACTGGCACGCGGTGGCGCTGGACATCTCCTTCCGCTCCACCGCCACCGTGCTGCAGACCGTGGACGCAGTGTTCGGGCTGGACGGCGCCAAGGATGGTGTCGCGTCCGAAACGAGCCCGGTGATCCGCCACCGCGCCTTCCGCCGCGGCCACGCCGGTCTGGTCGAGCTGTGGCCCCCGGTGAAGCCGGCGGAGGCCGCCGATCCGCCCGCCTGGGCGCCCCCGGTGGAGCGCGAGGCCGCCGATTCGCCGTCGGCCCGGCTGGCCGCGGTCATCGCTGACACCATCCGCGACTGGACCCAGCGCGGCGAGTCGCTCGAGTCGCGCGGCCGGCCGATCCAGCCCGGCGACGTCATGGTGCTGGTCCGCCGCCGCACCGCCTTCGTGACGGAGCTGGTGCGCGCCCTGAAGGACCGCGCCGTGCCGGTGGCCGGCGTCGACCGCATGGTGCTGACCGAGCAGCTGGCGGTCATGGACCTGATGGCGCTGTGCGAATTCCTGCTGCTGCCGGAAGACGACCTGACGCTGGCCACCGTCCTCAAGGGGCCGCTGATCGGCCTGACCGAGGACCAGCTGTTCGACCTCGCCCACGGGCGGCGCGGCACGCTGTGGCGGGCGCTGGTGGCGAAGGCGGAGGACGACCCGGCCTACCGCCCGGCCCGCCGCTATCTGGGCGCCCAGCTCGCCCGCACCGACTTCCTGGCGCCCTACGAGCTCTTCGCCGGGCTGCTGGCCGCCCCCTGCCCGGCCGATCCGGACGGGTCGGGCCGCCGCGCCCTCCTGAAGCGGCTCGGCCCCGACGCGCAGGACCCGCTGGACGAATTCCTGGCCGTATGCCTGGCCTTCGAGAAGACCGAACCGCCGTCCCTTCAGAACTTCCTGGCCTGGCTGGCGGCCAGCGAGGCGGAGATCAAGCGCGAGCTGGAGCAGGGCGGCGGACGCGTACGCATCATGACGGTGCACGGGTCGAAGGGGCTTCAGGCGCCCATCGTCTTCCTGCCCGACACGCTGGGCACGCCGACCCAGAGCCCGCCGATCCTCTGGCCCGACGAGGGCTGCGCCGTGCCTCTCTTCGCCGCCCGCCGCTCGCAGGAGGACGCGCTGTGCGCCGAAGCGCGCGCCCGCGCCAACCGCCGCCGCGACCAGGAGTACAGGCGCCTGCTGTACGTCGCCCTGACCCGTGCGGAGGACCGGCTGTACGTCTGCGGCTACCAGGGCAAGAAGGAGCCGTCCGACGCCTGCTGGTACAAGCTGGTCGAGGCCGCGATGGGCGAGATCGGCGTGCCGCACCCCTTCGACTTCTCCACCCTCTGCCCGGACGGCTGGAGCGGCGAGGGCTGGCGGCTGGCCGACCCGCAGACCGCCGTGCCCAAGCCGGACGGCGCCGGGGCCGGCCGCGTGCTGACGGCGCAGGAGGCCCCGCCCTGGCTGACCGCCACCGCGCCGGAGGAGCCGGAGCCGTCGCGCCCCCTCACTCCCTCCCGCCCGGATGGCGACGAGCCGGCGATGCGCTCCCCGCTGGGCGAGGACGACGGAGCGCGCTTCAAGCGCGGCCTGCTGATCCACCGGCTGATGCAGACCCTGCCGGACCTGCCGCCCGACGCGCGGGAAGCCGCCGCCCGACGTTACCTTGCTCGTCCCGGGCATGAGCTGACGGCCGAGCGCCAGGATGAAATCGCATCCGAAACGATGCGCGTCCTGACCGACCCGCGCTTCGCCCGCCTGTTCGGCCCCAACTCCCGTGCCGAGGTCGAGGTGGTCGGTCTGGTCACCGGGCGCGCCCTGTCGGGCCGGGTCGACCGGCTGGTGATCGAGGACGACGCGGTGTGGATCGTCGACTACAAGACCAACCGTCCGCCGCCCGTCCGGGCGGAGGACGTGCCGCCGGTCTACGTCCGCCAGATGGAGGCCTACCGCGCGGCGCTGCGCGCCATCTACCCGGACAAGGCGGTGCGCTGCGTCCTGCTGTGGACCGATACCCCCGCTTTGATGGAGTTGCCGGAGTGAGGCGCGCGCGATAGTCCGCCGTGGGAACTTTTCACCCCCGGCCGCGTTGCACGGGGCGGCGGATTGGGTTGACGAGACCGCATTCGCGCCCCGGCTTGACCAGTGAGGGGGCTCGGTCATACATTTTGGCAAATTCCACCGATGAGGGATGGGTCCGCCGCCGGTGGAAAATCGGCGCGGCGGTGCCCCTGAACCCAGGCATAGAGGTCACATGAGCGATCCCATCAAGGTCACCGACGACAGCTTCGAGCAGGACGTGCTGAAGGCCGACGGTCCGGTCCTGGTCGATTTCTGGGCGGAGTGGTGCGGCCCCTGCAAGATGATTGCTCCCGCGCTCGACGACCTCGCCAAGGAGTATGGCGGCAAGGTCACCGTCGCCAAGCTGAACATCGACGACAACCCCGGCACCCCGACCAAGTACGGCGTGCGCGGCATCCCGACGCTGATGCTGTTCAAGAACGGCAACGTCGCCGCCACCAAGATCGGCGCCCTGCCGAAGACCGCCCTGTTCACGTGGGTCGACGAGGCTCTCTGAGCCCCGCTCCCCGGACGATCGAAAAGCCCCGCCCCTCCGGCGGGGTTTTTTGTTTGCGCCGCCTTGCGGCCTGTCGGAGACTGCGCGGGCCATGGCCTACCGTCTGCCGCCCCTCAACACCCTGCGCCTGTTCGAGGCCGCCGGCCGCCACCAGAGCTTCAAGGCGGCGGCGGAAGAGCTGCACCTGACCCCCAGCGCGGTCAGCCACGGCATCCAGACGCTGGAAGACTGGCTGGGGGTGGAGCTGTTCCTGCGCGGCAACCGCAGCCTGTCGCTGACCCCCGCCGGCCACGCCTATCTGCCCCGCGTGCGCGACGCGCTGCAGTCGCTGGCGCTGGCGACGGAAAGCGTGCCCGGCCGTGCGCCCAGCGGGCGGCTGTCGGTCAGCGCCGCCCCGACCTTCGCCCTGCGCTGGCTGATTCCCCGCCTGCCCGCCTTCCGGGAGCGTCACCCGGCGATCACGGTGGCCCTGGACACCGCCCACCGGGTGGTCGAGTTCCCCCGCGACGGCATCGACGCCGGCATCCGGCTGGGCCGCGGCGACTGGCCCGGTCTGGCCGCGCTGAAGCTGATGGAGGAGGATCTCGTCCCGGTGGCCGCCCCCGCCCTGGCGGCGCGCATCGCCTGCCCCGCCGACCTCGCCACCGTCCCGCTGCTCCACGTCGCCGACGTGTCGGAGGACTGGACCGCCTGGGCCGAGGCCGCGGGCCTGCCGCCGTCGGCGCTGGACGACGGGCTGAAGCGCGGGCTGCGGCTGGACGCCATCCACATGGCGGTGGACGCCGCGGTTCGCGGGCTGGGCGTCATCATCGGACGGTGTCCGACCGTCGATCCGGAGCTGACGTCAGGCCAGCTGGTCGAGGTGATGGGGCCGCGCCTGCGCGCAAAAAGCGCCTATTGGCTGGTCACCGCCCAAGACAGCCTGCGCCGCCCGGAGGTCGCCGCCTTCCGCGCCTGGATGCGGGCGGAGTTCGCCCAGGGGCGGTGATATGGCGGTGACCCGCTTCGGGTGAAATCCGCTCATTCGACGATGAAAAGGTCCCGTTTGCCGGAGCGGCGGGGACGGCCCGATGCTGGTGCTCACCACACCCGCCGGAGGTCACCATGACCCTGCACGTCCTTCCCCGCACCGCGCCGCCACCGGCCCGCCGGCTTCGCGGGCTGTTGGCCTGGATCGCCCATCTCCGCGAACAGAGCCGCCAGCGCGACGCCCTGCTGTCCCTGTCCGACCGCGAGTTGCGGGACATCGGCATCAGCCGCTACGACGCCGTCACCGAGGCGCGCAAACCGCTCTGGCGCTGATCCATCCGGGCGGACCCGTCCGGCGCTGGCCCTCACCCCACCAGACGCCGCACCGTCCGCTCCACCGACCCGACGTAGGAGCCGCCGAACAGCCGCGCATGCACCAGCAGCGGGTAGAGATTGTAAAGGTCCCGCCGCAGCTCGAAGAAGCCCGGACGGAGGGGCCGGATCTCCCCGTAACGGCGGAAGAAGGCGTCCCCGAAGGTGCCGAACAGGGTGGTGAAGGCAAGCTCGATCTCCGCGTCGGCGTGGTACAGCGCCGGATCGATGAAGGCCGCCACCCGCCCGTCGCGGGACAGCACGTTGCCGCCCCACAAGTCGCCATGGATCAGCGAGGGCGGCCCCGGCTCCCCGATCAGCTCCGGCAGGCGGGCGGCCAGGCGCTCCAGACCGGCCATCAGGCCGGAGTCGATGCGCCCCTCCTCCAGCGCCTTGCGGCCCATGTGGAGAAGGCGGCGGTCGCGGAAGAAGGCGATCCAGTCCGCCGTCTCGCCGTTCGGCTGGGGCAGCGGCCCGATCAGCGTGTCGCGCGGGAAGCCGTAACGGTCCGCCGTGATGCCGTGCAGGGCGGCGACCAGCTCCGCCGCGTGCTCCTCGACCGCCGGGGTGATGCCACCGCCGGCGTCGATGCGGTCCATTACCAGCAGCCGGTCGTCGGCGTGATGCACCGCCGGCACCGGCAGTGCGGAGCGTTCGGCGAGATGGCGCAACATGAAGCCCTCCGGCTCCAGCCCAGCCCCGCGCCCGGAGGCGACCTTCGCCACCAGCCGCCGGCCGTCCGCCAGGGTGACGGCCCACAGCGCCGCGTTGTGCCCGTCGGCCAGCCGGTCGAGCGACCGGACCGCGCTGCCCAGCGCCTCCTCCAGACCCTTCCGCAGGCTTGGCGCGCCGGTCATGGCACGCGTCACAGCCGGTCCCGCCGGATGGCCTCCAGCAGCCCCATGGCCCCGGCTTCGCAAAGGTCCAGCACCTCGGTGAAGTGCAGCCCCTCGCCGTAATAGGGATCGGGCACCTCGCGCTTCGGCGCGTCGGGGGCGTAGTCGAGGAACAGGGCGACCGTCGCCCGGCTGTCCGGCGGGGCCATGCGCCGCAACTGCGCCAGATGCCCACCGTCCATCGCCAGAATATAATCGAAGTCGGCGAAGTCCGCCGCGGTCACCTTGCGGGCGCGCAGGTCCGACAGGTCCACTCCGCGGGCCTTGGCGGCGCGCTGGCTGCGCGGGTCCGGCGCTTCCCCCACATGATAGCTGTGGGTGCCCGCCGAATCGGTGCCGATGCGGCCCGCCAAACCGGCTTGCCGAACCCGGTCGCGGAACACACCTTCCGCGGTGGGCGACCGGCAGATGTTGCCCGTGCACACGAACAGGACCTTGACCATTCCGGTCTCCTCCTTTCTGTTTCCCGCATCCGAGATCTAGCAGCCGTTCCCCGAACCCGCCAGGGCGCCATGACCAACGCCATCACGACCATCGCCAATCATCTGAAACCCACGGACTCCATCGTCATCCTGACCGGGGCCGGCATTTCCAAGGAATCCGGCCTGGACACCTTCCGCTGCGCCGACGGCATCTGGGCCAAGGTCGATCTGGAGGACGTCGCCACGCCGGAGGGCTTCGCCCGCGACCCGGCGCTGGTCCACCGCTTCTACAACGACCGGCGGCGCGGCCTGCGCGACCCCGCGGTGCAGCCGAACGCCGCCCATCTGGCATTGGCCGAGCTGGAGGGGCGCTGGAAAGGCGACCTGCTGCTGGTCACTCAGAACATTGACGACCTGCATGAGCGCGGCGGGTCGCAGACGCTGATCCACATGCATGGGGAGCTGAACGCGGTCTTCTGCCGCCACTGCCACAACAAGGTCGAGCACTGGACCAGCGACCTGTCGGTGGAAGACGTCTGCCCGTCCTGCGCCCGCAAGGGCGGCATGCGCCCCGACGTGGTGTGGTTCGGCGAGATGCCCTACCAGATGGAGCGGATTTACCGCGCGCTGGGCGCCTGTGACCTGTTCGTCTCCATCGGCACCTCCGGCAACGTCTATCCCGCCGCCGGCTTCGTGGCCGAGGCGCGCAACGCCGGCGCCCTGACGCTGGAGCTGAACCTGGAGCCGTCGGCGGGCGCCAGCCTGTTCGCGGACTCCGTCAACGGCCCGGCGACCGAGCTGGTCCCGGCCTTCGTGAGCGAGCTGCTGAGCCTTTGAGCCCCGACCTGAAGGAACTGTTCGAGCAGGCCCGTGCCTGCCGGCTGTGCGCGGGGGTGTTGCCGCACGGCTGCCGCCCGGTTCTGCGCGGCAGCCCGTCCGCCCGCCTGCTGATCGTCGGGCAGGCGCCGGGCGCGCGGGTGCACGCCAGCGGCATCCCCTGGAACGACCCGTCCGGCGACCGGCTGCGCCAGTGGCTGGCCATGGACCGTGACGCCTTCTACGACGAGAGCCGGATCGCCATCGTCCCCATGGGGCTCTGCTACCCCGGCACGGCGCCGAAGGGTGGCGACTACCCGCCGCGTCCGGAATGCGCCCCGCTCTGGCACCCGCCGCTGCGCGCCGCCCTGACCGGGGTGCGGCTGACCCTGCTGGTCGGCAGCTACGCCCAGGCCCACTATCTGGGAAACCGCCGCCAACGGACGATGACCGACACGGTGGCGGCGTGGCGGGATTACCTGCCGGAGTTCCTGCCCCTGCCCCACCCGAGCTGGCGCAACACCGCCTGGCTGAAGAAGAACCCCTGGTTCGATGCGGAGCTGGTGCCCGCGCTGCGCCGCCGCGTCGACGAGGCCCTGGACGGGTGACTCACCCCTCCATGGCCTCGATGCGCTCCATGTCCTCGTCCGACAGGCCGAAATGGTGGCCGATCTCGTGGATCAGGACGTGGCGGACGATGGCGAACAGGTCCTCGCCGGTCTCGCACCAGTAGTCCAGGATCGGGCGGCGGTAGAGGAAGATCATGTCCGGCCCGCTGCGCAGGTCGGCGACGCTCTGCCGCGTCATATCGACGCCCCGATAGAGGCCGAGCAGGTCGAAGGGGCTTTCCAGCTCCATCTCGCGCTCGGTCTCCTCGTCGGGGAAATCCTCGACATGGATCGACAGATTGGCGATCGGGGCCAGGAGTTCCCACGGAATCGTCTCCAGCGCGTCCTCGGCCATCCGCTCGAGGTCGGGGGTGGAGGGGGGAACGCTGTGGGTGTGTGCCGGTTTGCGCATCATACGGGGGAAGGTAGCGTTGCTTGCCGCCCAGGCCAAGCGGCGCTAAACCGGAAGGCGGACCGGAACACCGATTTGATCCACAATCGATCCGTGTCCGTTACGCCTTGCACAAGCCAACCAAGTTTAGGCCAACCAACAACGGGGGAAGGAATGTCGGACAAGCTGGTGGGTGCCAAGCGGCAGACCGCGCTGAAGGAACTGCATGGCTGGGCGGAGGTGCTGGAGCGCGACGCGATCCGCAAGACCTACCATTTCCCCGACTTCCCCGCCGCCTGGGGCTTCATGAGCCAGGTCGCCCTGCTGGCGGAGCGGACGAACCACCATCCGGAATGGTTCAACGACATGGGCCGGGTGGAGATCATCCTGTGCACCCGCAGCGCCGACGGCCTTACCCAGGCCGACGTCGACTTCGCCCACCGCGTGGACCAGATCGCCCCGAACCGCGACCGCTGATCCCAGCGCGCCCGGAGGGCGTCAGGCCGGTTCCAGAACCACCTTCACATCCGCCGGGCGCCCGAAGAAGGGGGCGGTGGTGACCAGCAGCGGACAACCGGCCGCGGCGTAGGCCGCCGCGTTGTCCTCGGTCACGCCGCCCGCCGCCGCGATGACCGGTGGGCGCGGCAGGCCGCGCGTCGCCTCGACCACGGCGCGGGCCTCCTCCGGCGGGCGCTTCTCCAACTGCAGCACGTCGGCCCCGGCCCGCGCAAAGGCGATGGCGTCCGCCACCGTGTCGACCTCCACCACGATCTTCTTTTCCGGCGCCCGGCGGCGCAGATCGGCGATCCACATCTCCGGCGACCCGGACAGGAAGGCGCGGTGTTCGGGGAAGACCAGGATGGTTTCCGACAGGCCCAGCCGGTGCATCACCGCCCCGCCGGCCAGCACCGCCTTGACCGACAGGTCCTTGGCGCCGGGGAAGTTCTTGCGGGTGCAGGCGACGGTCACGCCGGGGGCGGCCTCGACGATGCGGCGGGCGCGGGAGGCGATGCCGGAAGCATATTCGACCAGCGTCTGCGCCACCTTCCAGCTGCGGTGCAGGGCGCCCGCCGGGCCATGCCCCTCCAGGAAGGGCGCCCCGGCCTCGACCGCCGTGCCGCTGGGCCGGACGGACGTCACCGTGCCGCCGGCCTTCCCGATCAGGCGGGCGGCTTCCTCCGTCCCGGCCAGCACCATGGCGCCGCGCGCCGTGAACCGGATGCGCGCCGGGGCGGCGGCGATGCCCAGCGAGTCGGTGGTCAGGTCGCCGTAGGGAACGTCCTGGGCGAGGAGCGCGTCGAGCGCGGCATCGGACAGGACGATCATCGGCGGTTCCCTTCTTCGTGTTAAAGCCACCCGCGGCGGCGGAAGTACCAGAGCGGCACGACGGCGGACAGCACCATCATCACGATGGCCATGGGATAGCCGAAGTCCCAGTCCAGCTCGGGCATGTGGTGGAAGTTCATGCCGTAGGCCGACGCGATCAGGGTCGGCGGCATCAGCGCCACGGAGACGACCGAGAAGATCTTGATGATCGCGTTCTGCTCGATGTTGATCAGGCCGAGCGTGGCGTCGAGCAGGAAGTTCGCCTCGTGCGCCAGGAAGCCGGCGTGCTCGTTCAGGGACCGCAAGTCGCGCGTCAGGGTCTTCAGCGCGGCCTTCTGCTCCTTGGTCAGCCGCCCGGCGGCGACGGAGGAGAGGAAGGCGACCAGCCGGTCCAGCCCGGCGAGGCTGTCGCGCACCTTGTGCGTCAGGTCGCCGGCCCGCCCGATGCCGCGCAGCACGTCCTGCAGCTCGTCCGGCTTCTTGGAGCTTCCGACCCCCTTGCTGTTCAGCGAGTCGGTGAAGATGCGCGTGGACAGCCCGTCGATGCGGGCGCCGATCAGTTCCAGCACGTCGGCCACCCGGTCGATCACCGCGTCCAGGATGCCCAGCAGCGCGTCCTCCGCGCTGGCCAGAAGCTCCGGCTGGCGGCTGGTCCGCGCGGCGAAGGTGGCGACGGAGCGCGGCTCGGTGAAGCGCACCGTGATCATATGCCGGGGGGTCAGGACGAAGGTGACCTCGCCCTGCTCCGGCATCGGCGAATCGGCCCGCGCGATCACCGAGGAGGTGAGGTAGACGGCCTCCCCCTCGGTGTAGAGCTGGCTCGACGCCTCGATTTCCTTCATTTCCTCGCGCGTCGGCAGGTCGCAGCCGGTGACGGCGCCGACATGCGCGCGCTCCGCCTCGTCGGGACGGAGAAGATCGATCCACACCGTGTTGGGCGGCAGCGGCTCGCCGAGGGCGAGCGGCTGCTCGACCACGCGGCCGCCCACCCGGGCGTGGACCGTGATCATGCAAGGGCCTCGGCGGGGACCGGGGCGCCGGCGGCCCGGCAGGCGGCGGCCAGCGTGTTCAGCATCAGGCAGGCGATGGTCATCGGCCCGACGCCGCCCGGCACCGGGGTGATGGCGCCGGCGACCTTGACCGCCTCGTCGTAGGCGACGTCGCCGACCAGCTTGGTCTTGCCCGGCTCGGTCGGGTGCGGGATGCGGTTGATGCCGACGTCGATGACCACGGCGCCCGGCTTGATCCAGTCGCCGCGCACCATCTCCGGACGGCCCACCGCGGCGACCAGGATGTCGGCGCGGCGGCATTCGCCGGGCAGGTCCTGGGTGCGGGAATGGGCGACGGTGACCGTGCAGTCCTGCTGGAGCAGAAGCTGCGCCATCGGCTTGCCGACGATGTTGGAGCGGCCCAGCACCAGCGCCCGCTTGCCCTTCAGGTCGTTGCCCAGCGTGTCGCGGAGCAGCAGCAGGCTGCCCAGCGGCGTGCAGGGCACGATGGCGCCTGCGCCGCCGGTCGCCAGCAGGCCGGCGTTGACGACGTGGAAGCCGTCCGCGTCCTTTTCCGGGACGATGCGGGCCAGCACGCGGGCCGTGTCGATGTGCCTGGGCAGGGGAAGCTGGACCAGGATGCCGTGCACCGCCGGGTCGGCGTTCAGCCGGTCGATCAGGGCCAGCAGCTCCGCCTCGCCGAGATCGGCCGGCATGTGGTGGTCGAAGCTGTTCATGCCGAGGTCGGCCAGGGCCTTTTCCTTGGACCGGACATAGACCTGGCTCGCCGGGTCCTCGCCCACCAGCACGACGGCGAGGCCGGGGGTGACGCCGTGGCTGGCCTTGAGCGCGGCCACACCCTCCGCCACGCGGGCGCGCAGCCCCGCGGCGAACGCCTTGCCGTCGATGATCCTCGCCTCAGCCATCGCTCTTCCCCGTATCAGGCTTTGCTGTTTCCACCAGCGCCGTCAGCCGGCGCATCAGGTCGGCCGGGTCGCCGGCCATATGGACAATCTTGTTCCGGTCGGTGGCGCCGGCCACCACAGTCAGGCTGGTCTTGGGCAGTTTCCACGCCTTGGCCAGCAGCTTCACCACCGCCTCGTTCGCCTTGCCGTTCTCCGGCACGGCGGTGACGGTCACCTTCAGGGCCGTTCCTCCGGACGCCGTCGCGGCCAGCCCGGCGATGGCGTTGCGCGACGCCTTGGGCGTCACCCGCAGCGCCAGCCGGACACCGTCCGCCACGGCTTCGAAGGGAACGGCTTCCAAAGGCCCCGGCATCAGAAGCGCGGCCAGTATTCCGCCAACAGGTTGCGGATGAAGAAGATCAGCAGGATCAGCGCGATCGGCGACAGGTCCAGGCCGCCCATGTTCGGCAGGACGCGGCGGATCGGGCGCAGGACCGGTTCCGTGATGCGGTAGAGGAAGTCGCCGATGACATAGACCGCGCGGTTGCGGGTGTTGACGACGTTGAAGGCCACCAGCCAGCTCAGCACCGCCGAAGCGATGAGCAGCCACACATAGAGGCTGAGAACGGTGTCGATCAGCAGGTAGAGCGCAATCATGCCCGGCCCGTCCCTTTATTGTCCGATTTTGCGGGGCACCCTAAGCACAAGCGGCGAGTGCTGTCCAGTGCCGCGCGGCGGGCCGCTATCATGCCCTTGGCCATCCCCTTGGCGCCACCGCCGATGCCCGCGACCGGGCGCGTTCAGGGGGCTTGACAGGCTTCCTCCGCATCACCATTATCCGCCGCACGCCGGTGACGGTGTGTGGGGCCGTAGCTCAGCTGGGAGAGCGACGCGTTCGCAATGCGTAGGTCGGGAGTTCGATCCTCCTCGGCTCCACCAAATCCCCCAAGACAGTGATGCGACACAGGAATTCGCCCGGAAGCGGCGGAATTCCCCGCGGTGTGATGCCGCCCTGTCGCACGACGCCTTCAGCCAAATCGCGTCCATCCCCGGCATAAGACCGCTTCTACTCGAAGAAGTCCTCGTCCACACGCTTGATGTGCAGGGTCTCTTCGATCCGGCAGCCGACCTCGTGCCGGATCATCAGCTTGGCCAGTTGGATACCGTCGATCAGCACGATGCGGGTGCCGAGCCGGTCGGCCGTCTCTCGGGCTGACGTCGTGAAGGCGGAGGTGGTGACGAACAGCCCCTTGGTCGCCTTGAACAGGTTCAGGCTGCCGAAGAAATCACGAATCGCCCCGGCTCCGACGGTGTTCCCATCGGCGTACCGCTTGGCCTGGACATAGACCCGATCCAGCCCAAGCGGGTCCTGGTCGATGATACCGTCCACACCATCGTCGCCGGACTTGCCGACCAGAGCCTTGTCGAGTTCCGTCACCGACCCGCCGTAGCCCATGGTGATCAGCAGGCGAACGACGGTCTTCTCGAAGAAGGCCGGCGTCCCGGACCGCACCCGCTGGAGAATCTCCTCCGCCAACGACGCCTCGATCCGCAAATGGGCCTGCCGCATCACCTCATCGGGGGTCAGGGGACTTTCGGCAACCGAAAGCACGACCTCGGCCGCCTCGGCCGCCCCGGCCTCGCCGTCGCGGAAACTTTTGAAGCTCGGGAATTGCTCCAAGAACCGAACGGTGATCCGGTCGGGGGGCGAGTTCAGCACCTGCCGGCCGGTCTCGGTGATACGGAAATGTGCCCGTCGGGTCGGTTCGACCAACCCGGCTTTGCTGAGATAGCTCTTCGCCCAACTCACGCGGTTGCCGAAGGTCGTCTGTTGCTTCGACGGCACGAGATGAGCCCGCTCCTCGTCGGTCAGGGCGAACTCATCCGCAAGAATGTCCACCACATCGCGGATGCGGACCTCGCCACCCCCGGCGGCGGTCTTCAGCACGGGGAGCATCAGGGTCTGAAAATCGGGAACACCCATTGCGAGCCCAACGTCTCTTCAAAAGTGTGCAAAGCGACGGCACTCTATCAGACCGGGTGCCACAGGCAACGGCGTTCCGGATAGCGACGGCATCCCGTTTCTACTCCACCGCCTGACGCAGGGCGGCGGCGCTCGCCCAGGGGGCCAGCGGCAGGGCGCCGGCCAGAAGGCCGCCCAGCAGCAGCAGATGCGGGCGCGGAGTCAGGCCGTTCAGCGCGGCGTCGATGGCCCCGGCGCCGAAGATCAGCACGGGGATGTAGAGCGGCAGGATCAGCAGCGACAGCAGCACGCCGCCGCGCCGGGCGCCCAGAGTCAGCGCGGCGCCGATGCTGCCGATCAAACTGAGGATCGGCGTGCCGACCAGCAGGGTCAGCACCAGCACCCCGAACCCTTCCGCGTCCATGTTCAGCAGCAACGCCAGCAGCGGGGCGGCGGCGATCAGCGGCAGGCCGGTCACCAGCCAGTGGGCCAGCGTCTTGGCCAGCACCACCGCCTCCATCGGCAGGGTGGACAGCGACAGCAGCTCCAGCGAGCCGTCCTCGTAATCGTTCTGGAACAGCCGCTCCAGCGACAGCAGCGAGGCGAGCAGGGCCGCCACCCAGATCACCCCGGCGGCGATGCGGGCGAGGATGTTCGGCTCCGGCCCGACGCCGAAGGGGAACAGGACCACGCACAGAACGAAGAACATCACGGCGATGCTGGCGTCCGACCCCTGGCGCAGCGCCAGCCGCAGGTCGCGCCCGATCAGGCGCAGGAAGCGGGTCACGCCGCGTCCTCCTCTTCCAAAACGTCGTCGTCCTCGCCCCCGTCGTCCTCGCCATGAGGGACGGGGGTGAACTCGTCGAGGTGCAGCTCGCCGGCGCCGGGCATGGCGATGTCCACATGGGTGGAGACGGCGACCATGCCGCCGCCGGCCCGGTGCTCCGCGATGATCTCCTCGAACAGGGTGATGGCCGCGCGGTCGAGCGCCACGGTCGGTTCGTCGAGCAGCCACAGGGCGGCGGGGGCGGCGATGATGCGGGCGAGGTTCAGGCGCCGCTTCTGCCCGGCCGACAGGTAGCGCCCCGGCACGTTGGCGATGTGCGGCACGCCCAGCCGGTCCAGCGCCTTCAGCGCGTTGCCCCGCGGATCGGCGGCGCCGCCCAGCGTGGCCCAGAAGGACAGGTTCTCCACCGCGCTCAGCACCGGCTTCACCGCGTCGAGATGGCCGACGTAGTGGATGCGGCCGCGGTGGGCGTCGGGATCGTCGGTCACCGGCACGCCATCCCAGGACAACTGGCCGCGGATCGGCTTCAGCAGCCCGGCCATGACGCGCAGCAGGCTGGACTTGCCGCTGCCGTTGGGGCCGAGCAGGAACAGCGCCTCCCCCGGCGCGATCCGGAAGTCCAGCCCGGTGAAGACCAGCCGGTCGCCACGGAGGCAGGTCAGCGCGGAACCGGCGAAAACGGGCATGGCGACGGGCGGGCTCTTGCGGTGGACGAAGCGGGGGGAGCTATAGCACAGCCTGTCCGGGTGCCAAAAAGAAACGGCCTCACAAAAGGTCGGGCCAAACAGAAACGGCCCCAAAAAGAAACGGCCCCAAAAAGAAACGGCCATCGCAAGGGGGTTCTTGCGATGGCCGCCGATCCAGCCGGGGCCTGGCTGGGGGCGCCGGAAAACCGGAGCCCTGATCGTCGCTTAGGGGCCGGGCCGCAGGGGTTCACGGGTCCGGCCAGCCACTTCATGCCGTAAGGCTCCGTCCGGTTTAGGGCCAGAAAGTGGCGAAATTTTGATCCGATGAATGTCCCTTTCCATTCCAGGGCATTGCCCGGGCGAAGCGGAGCGGGCATTCATAGGCGCCTTCGCCCCCTCGCTGCTCAACCGGACCGGGTGCCTGCCATGACCCTGCTGATCGACCTGTTCAACGGCCTTCCCGACATCGCCCGCATCATGCTGATGCTCAGCGTGGTGGCGGCGTCGGGGCTGGCGCTGGGACAGATCAAGGTGCGCGGCGTGGGGCTGGGCATCGGCGGGGTGCTGTTCGCCGGCATCGCCGCGGGGCACGTCGCCAAGGCGCTGGGCCTGACCTTCGACCATCACGTCCTGCATTTCATGCGGGAGTTCGGGCTGATCCTGTTCGTCTACACCATCGGCGTGCAGGTCGGCCCCGGCTTCTTCGCCGCCCTGAAGAAGTCCGGCCTGACGCTGAACCTGCTGGCCGCCTCGCTGGTCGGGCTGGGGGTGCTGGTGGCGGTGGCGATCCACGAGATCGGCGGGGTGCCGCTGCCGGCGGTGCTGGGCATCTTTTCCGGCGCCGTCACCAACACGCCGTCGCTGGGTGCCGCGCAGGAGATGCTGCGCGAGGTCGGGGCCTCGGCGGCGGAGATCAACACGCCGAGCCTCGGCTACGCCGTCGCCTACCCCTTCGGCATCGTCGGCATCCTCATCACCATGGGGCTGATCCGCGTCGTCTTCCGCATCGACCCGGCGGCGGAGGCCGAAACCTTCGAACGCAAGCGCCGCGCCCAGGTGGAAACCTTGGAGACGCTGGACGTCGCCGTGCGCAACCGGTCGGCCATGGGGCTGCCGCTGCGCGACATGGCGCTGTTCGGCGACCAGGGGGTGATGATCTCCCGCCTGCTGCGCGAGGGGCGGCTCCAGGTGCCGCACCCGGACACCTGCCTGCGCGCCGGCGACGTCGTGCATCTGGTCGGGCCGCGGGTCAAGCTGGAGGCGACGAAGCGGCTGCTCGGCGAGGCGGCGGAGGTCACCCTGACCACCAAGGGCACCGACATGCGCTGGGACCGGCTGGTCATCACCAACGAGCATGTGCTGGGCAAGGCCATCGGCCAGCTCGACCTCGCCGACGCCTACGACGTGGTGGTCAGCCGGGTCAACCGCGCGGGCGTGGAGCTGGTGCCGAGCCCGGCCCTGCACCTCCAGTTCGGCGACATCCTGACCGCCATCGGCAAGCCGTCGGACCTCCAGCGGGTGGCGGCGCTGATGGGCAACTCGGCGCGGCGGCTCCAGCAGGTGGAGTTCGTGCCGGTCTTCATCGGCATCCTGCTGGGCGTGCTGCTCGGCTCCATCCCCTTCTACATTCCGGGGATGCCGGCGCCGCTGAAGCTGGGTCTGGCCGGCGGGCCGCTGGTGGCGGCGATCCTGCTGGCGCGCATCGGCCACATCGGGCCGCTGGTCTGGTTCATGCCGCCCGCCGCCAACATGGCGCTGCGCGAGATCGGCATCGTCCTGTTCCTGGCGGTGGTTGGGCTGATGTCTGGCGACCGCTTCGTCGAGACGCTGGTGCACGGCGACGGGCTGCTGTGGATCGGCTGCGGCGTGCTGGTGACGCTGATCCCGTTGCTGGTCGTGGGCGTCATCGCGCGGGCTTTCGCCCGGCAGAACTACCTGACGATCTGCGGGCTGCTGTCCGGCAGCATGACGGACCCGCCCGCGCTCGCATTTGCAAACGCAATGAGCGCATCGGAGGCTCCCGCCCTCGCCTATGCCACTGTTTACCCTATGGTTATGTTTCTGCGTATCCTTGCGCCGCAGTTGATCGTCCTGTTCCTTTGGTAAGGAGGCGGCCCGGCGGGGACGCTTCCCACGGGATCGGCGGGCGGTCTGTCCTCGCGTGAGGAGACGTGGCCATGCACGCGCTCATCGACCTCTTCCTGGCCATGCCGCCCATTGCGCGCGTGGTGTTCATGCTGGGCATCACCTCGGCCCTCGGGCTGGCGCTCGGCCACATACGGCTGCGCGGGGTCGGGCTGGGCATCGGCGGCGTGCTGTTCGCGGGCATCGCGGTCGGCCACTTCGCCAAGCAGGCCGGGGTGACGCTGAACGCCGAGATGATGGAGTTCATCCGCGACTTCGGCCTGATCCTGTTCGTCTACACCATCGGCATCCAGGTCGGCCCCGGCTTCTTCGCGGCGCTGAAGAAGTCCGGGCTGGCGCTGAACGGGCTGGCGCTGCTGATGGTCGGGTCGAGCATCCTGCTGACCGCGATCCTGGTGCTGTTCGACCTCGTGCCGCTGGGCTCCGGCCTCGGCGTCTTCGCGGGCGGGGTGACCAACGCCCCGGCGCTGGCCGCCTCGCAGCAGGTGCTGAAGGAGGTCGGGGCCGACGCCGCGGTGATGGCCCTGCCCGGCCTGGCCTTCGCCGTCACCTACCCCTTCGGCATCGCCGGCAACCTGCTGGCCATGGCGGCGGTGCGGATCGCCTTCCGCATCGACCCGCAGGAGGAGGCCAGGGCCTTCGAAGCCGCCCGGCGCGCCGAGGTCGCGGCGCTCGACACCATGGACATCGCCGTCACCAACCCGGCCCTGCGCGGGGTGCGGCTGGGCGACCTGACCCTGCTGCCGAGCCTGGGGGTCTGCGCGTCGCGGCTGCTGCGCGGCGGCCAGCTCCGCGTGCCCGGCGAGGACACGCGGCTGGAGGAGGGCGACGTGCTGCATGTGGTCGGCCCGCGCCCGAAGCTGGAGCAGGTCCGCCTGCTGATGGGGCGGGAGGCCGACGTCCGGCTGACCACCAAGGGCAGCGACCTGCGGTGGGAGCGCATCGTCGTCACCGCCAACCCGGTGCTGGGCAAGTCCATCGCCGCGCTGAACCTCAAGGGGGCGTGCGACGTGGTGGTCAGCCGGGTCAACCGCGCCGGCGTGGAGCTGGTGCCCAACGCCGCGCTGAAGCTGCAGTTCGGCGACATCCTGACTGTGATCGGCAAGCCCGACGACCTCAAGGCGGCCGCCTGCATCATCGGCAACTCCGAACGGCGGCTGCAGACGGTGGAGATGATCCCGGTCTTCGTCGGCATCACGCTGGGCGCGCTGCTGGGCGCCATCCCGCTGTTCCTGCCGGGCATGCCGGCGCCGCTGCGGCTGGGCATGGCCGGCGGGCCGCTGATCGTCGCCATCGTGCTGGCGCGCATCGGCCACATCGGGCCGCTGGTCTGGTTCATGCCGCCCGCCGCCAACCTCGCCTTGCGCGAGATCGGCATCGTCCTGTTCCTCGCCGTGCTGGGCATAGCCTCGGGCGACCGCTTCGTCGAGACGATGGCGAGCGGCGCCGGACTGCCCTGGATGGCCTGGGGCGTGCTGGTGACCATCGTGCCGCTGCTGCTGACCGGGCTGCTGGCGCGCGGAATGATGAAGCTGAACTTCCTCAGCATCTGCGGCGTGCTGGCCGGGGCACAGACCAACCCGCCGGGCCTCGCCTACGCCAACGCGGTGGTCGCGTCCGAGGCGCCGGCGCTGGCCTACGCCACCGTCTACCCGCTGGCCATGTGCCTGCGCATCCTGGCGCCGCAGCTTCTGGTGCTGATGCTGTGGTGAAAAACCCGCCGGCTTCCCCCGTCGTGCGGTTGCCCCGGAGCCCGCAAAATCCGCGTTGCGGGAGTTTGTCCGCCGGACTAGCCTAGCGGCACCGTCCATGGTTGGCCGGTCCAGTCTTCTCCCGCCGACAAGCCCCGCATGCACCGACACCCGCCCACGAATCCCAACGCCCCCGAAGCCGTCCTCGTCGAGAATGTCCACAAGCGCTTCGGTCCGCTGGAGGTGCTGAAGGGCGTCTCCCTGACCGCGCGCGAAGGCGACGTCATCACGCTGATCGGCTCCTCCGGCTCCGGCAAGAGCACGCTTCTGCGCTGCATCAACATGCTGGAGGTGCCGGACGAGGGGCGGATCGTCATCGGCGGCGAGGCCATCGGCCTGAAGAAGGCGCGCGGCGGCCAGACCGTCCCCGCCGATTCCCGGCAGGTGGACCGCATCCGCACCCGGCTCGGCATGGTGTTCCAGAGCTTCAACCTCTGGACCCACATGACCATCCTGGAGAACGTCATCGAGGCGCCGGTCCATGTGCTGGGCGTCCCGAAGGCGGAGGCGGTGGACCGCGCGCGCAAGCTGCTGGACAAGGTGGGCATCCTGGCCAAGGCCGAGTCCTACCCGGTGCAGCTCTCCGGCGGGCAGCAGCAGCGCGCCGCCATCGCCCGCGCGCTGGCCATGCAGCCCAAGGTGATGCTGTTCGACGAGCCGACCTCCGCGCTCGACCCCGAGCTGGTGGGCGAGGTGCTGCTGGTCATCCGCCAGCTCGCCGAGGAGGGCAACACCATGATTCTGGTGACGCACGAGATGGGCTTCGCCCGCGAGGTCGCGTCGGAGGTGGTGTTCCTTCACCAGGGTCGGATCGAGGAGCGGGGGCCGCCCGACCGGGTTCTGGTCAATCCGGAATCGGACCGCGTGCGACAGTTCCTGTCGCGCCACCTGTCCGGCGGCGGCTGATTCGGTCGCGCGAGGACGACCCGCTCAATTCCCTTGACTGGCGCTGTAAAACCGTAAACCTCAGAGCCTGCCCGAGCATAAGAGCCATCCATAAGGGCATCAGAACAGAGGAGGTTTTCCCGTGAAGAAGATCGTTGCGGCCCTGGCGCTCGGCGCCATCGTGGCGGTTGCCGGCACCGCCGCCGAAGCCAAGGACTGGAAGAAGATCCGCATCGCCACCGAGGGCGCCTACGCCCCCTGGAACGCGACGGACCCATCGGGCAAGCTGGTCGGCTTCGAGCCGGACCTCGCCCTGGAACTGTGCAAGCGGATCAAGGCCGAGTGTGAGATCGTCGCCCAGGATTGGGACGGCATGATCCCGGCCATCCAGCAGGGCAAGTACGACGCCATCATGGCGGCGATGTCGATCACCGACGAGCGTGAAAAGGTCATCGCCTTCGCCGGTCCCTACGGCACCGAGCCGTCGATGTTCGGCACCATGAAGTCCTCGCCGCTCGCCAAGGCGACCTTCCCCGGCGAGCGCTACGACCTGTCGAAGGACGACCCGAAGGCCGCCATCGCCGCCCTGGCCGACGCGCTGAAGGGCAAGACGGTCGGTGTGCAGACCTCGACCATCCAGGCGAACTTCATGGAGAAGCTGCTGCCGCAGGTGGCGGTCCGCACCTACGACAAGCTGGACAACGCCGGCATCGACATGGCCGCCGGCCGCGTCGACGCCATCTTCGGCGACCGTTCGGCGGTGGATGCCATCCTCAAGGCCGACGCCGGCAACGGCATGACCCTGTTCGGCCCGGCCTTCGCGCGCGGTGTGCTGGGCAAGGGCGTGGGCGTGGGCCTGCGCAAGGCCGACGGCGACCTGAAGGAGCTGTTCAACAAGGCCATCGCCGAGGCCAACCAGGACGGCACCATCACGAAGCTGAGCACCCAGCACTTCGGCTACGACATCTCGATCAAGTAACTGGTCGATCAAGTAACCGGCCATCATGTGAAGGGATGCCCCTCTCCCCCGTCGCGGGGGGAGGGGAACCCGGTTCGGAGCCCTTTCGGAGCCCATTTCGGAGCGCATGTTCGAACTTCTCTCCTTCGGCCCGAACGGGTGGGGCGGCCAGCTTCTCGGCGGGGCCGCGATGACGGTCGCCGTGTCGGTGTCGGCCTTCGTCCTCGGCCTCGTCTTCGGCTCGCTCGGCGCGTCGGCGAAGCTCAGCCGCAACCTCGCCCTCACCGGCGTGGCGGAGGTCTACACCACCGTCGTCCGCGGCGTGCCCGAACTGCTGGTCATCTACCTGCTGTTCTTCGGCGGCAGCGGCGCGGTCATGGCCGTCGGCCGGGTCTTCGGCTACGAGGGCTACATCGAGCTGAACGCCTTCTCCATCGGCGTGCTGGCGGTCGGGCTGATCTCCGGCGCCTATTCGACGGAGGTGATCCGCGGCGCGGTCCAGGCGGTGCCCCACGGCCAGATCGAGGCGGCGCGCGCCTGCGGCATGTCGCGCTGGCTGATCCTGCGCCGCATCCTGGTGCCGCAGACCCTGCGCTACGCCCTGCCGGGACTGGGCAACGTCTGGCAGCTCACCCTGAAGGACACGGCGCTGATCTCCGTGACGGCGCTGGCCGAGATCATGCGCGTGTCGCATGTGGCGGCGGGGTCGACCCGCCAGCCGTTCCTGTTCTACACCACCGCGGCGGTGCTCTACCTCCTGCTCACCACCGTCTCCACGGTGGCGTTCGAGCGGGCGGAACGCTACGCCAATCGCGGCGTGCGGAGGGCCTGACCCATGAACTGGGAACTGATGTGGGACAGCGTGCCCACCCTCCTGCGCGGCGTTCCGGTGACCCTGCAGCTGGTCGGGCTGGCGCTGCTGTTCGGCGCGGGCGTGGCCTTCGCGGTGGCTCTGCTGCGGCTGTACGGCAATCGCGTCACCGAGCGGCTGATGGCCGCCTATGTCTTCGTGTTCCGCGGCACGCCGCTGCTCGTGCAGATCTTCCTGATCTATTACGGCATGGGCCAGTTCGAGCTGGTGCGCAGCAGCTTCCTGTGGATCTACCTGCGCGAGCCCTTCTGGTGCGCGATCCTGGCGCTGACGCTGAACACCGGCGCCTACACCAGCGAGATCCTGCGCGGCGCCATCCTGTCGGTGCCGCAGGGGCAGATCGAGGCGGCGCGGGCCTGCGGCATGTCGCGCACGCTGCTGTTCCGCAGGATCGTGATGCCGGTGGCGATCCGCCAGATGCTGCCGGCCTACGGCAACGAGGTGATCCTGATGGTCAAGGCCAGCTCGCTCGCCAGCACCATCACGCTGCTGGAGATCACCGGCATCGCCCGCAAGATCATCGCGCAGAGCTTCGCGGTGTTCGAGGTGTTCATCGTGGCGGGCAGCATCTATCTGCTGCTGAACTTCATCGCCTCGCGCCTGATCCGCTACGCGGAGTGGCGCATGACCCCCTACCTGCGGGCGCGGGGGTAGCCTTCATCCCCTCCCCTGCGAGAGCGGGGGAGGGTTAGGGTGGGGGCAAGAGTTCTTCCCTCACTCAACAGGCGTGCGAGGCGCTCACGAACCGCTCGCCATCGTGGCGGCAACGGTCGCGCTGCCCTGGGGTTGGCACCGTGACCCTTACGACCGGTTGGGGACCGGCCGCGGTCGCCGCTACCCTACGTTAGACGGTGGAGTAGGACCGGCTTCCTGGGAAGCCGGTCCGCAACCATCAATTTTGCAGGCTTGCCATGAAATAAGTGATCGGCGCATCACAGATGACCGCACCGGTCGATGAATTGGTGTTGTTGACGCAAAGCTCAACATAGTCCGTCGTGCCGTTGAGATAGACCAGCGCCGTCGTTCCGGCAGCAGCGTTGAAGCTGGACGCGGCATAGCATTTGGCCGAGGCGTTCAGAACACCGTTCAGGTAAAGGCCGACATGCAGGGTGTTCGCCGTATTGGTGGCCATCATCGCCTGTCCGCCAATCAGATAGTGCCCTTCCTTCGACGGCTGGAACCGTGAGTTGGCGGTGTCGAAGGCGCCACCGACGTTGAAATCGGTATGGGTCAGAGCGACCTTCGTCCAGACATTGTTCACGATGCCGCTCTGATTCACGCCGTTGCGGTGCGCGCGGCAAGCGATGCGCGTTTCGGCGGCTGGCGCCAGATCGGACAGTGCTCGCTCGTCGACAATGACGTCATTGGCAATGGCCGCGGTCGTCTCGGTCAGGAAAACCCGCGCAACCGGCAGGGTGCCCGCAGGAAGGGCCGGGGGAGTCAGGCTGTTCACGCTGCCGGTGACGATCGCCGCGCTTCCCGAAACCCGATCGATGACCACACGGTCGATGCGGAAGCCCGACACGGGCGGCGTGAAGGAGCCGACGACCTGCGCTTTCACCTCAAGCAAATTCGTGTTGTGAAGCAGATATCCCGGATCGAGCGCTATGGTCAAATCGGGTGACACTTGGGCGTGCGGAGCGAATGGGCCAACGACGCGCTGAGCCACGGCCCAGTTGGCAACGCTTTGCGACTGGCTGGTCGGGTTGAAGGTTTGCACGGACATATGTCTGCTCCTTTGGAAAAACCATCATTGCGAAGCCATACCCCCTTTTGCGCCGGGGTTTTTTGGCACACTCTTATCTTTAAATTCCTACTGAAGCCCTGTAAAGGAAAATTTACCTATGAAGCGTTCTTTCCGCTGCGGGACGCAGCGTTGGGAGACGGCATCGGTTGTGAAACGGTGACGGGGAGGAAGGGCCGGAAAGCATGGCCTCCATCAGGCGGAGGTGGCAGGCCGACGCTTCGGCCAATTGCGCTGCGCCTACGGATCGTGCTTGGTCCGGCCGGTGGACTTTTTTGCTCATCCCACACCAACGTAGCATGGAAAGGCCGCGTCAACCCGTCGTACCGTCAGTGCGACAGGCCGCCGCACCGTCCTGAAAACACCACGGTGTGCGGCCATGTTTCCTGACCAAGATCAAGGCGAAACCCCTCGCGCTGGGGCATCACTGAGCTTATATCGTCCGCAGCACGACCAGAGGCCCATAGGTCCTATGCATCGATTTGCAAATCCTGCCCGCTTCCAGCGCCTGTCGGCGGCGATCCTGCCCTGGACGGCGGGGGCGACCGTGATCCTGCTGATCGTCGGGCTCTACGTCGCGCTGATCGGCTCGCCCCGCGACTATCAGCAGGGCGACACCGTTCGGATCATGTACATCCATGTGCCCGCCGCCTGGATGAGCCTGTTCGTCTACGTCAACATGGCCATCGCCGCGGCCTGCGGGCTGGTGTGGAAGCACCCGCTGGCCGACCTGTTCGCCAAGGCCGCCGCCCCGGTCGGCGCCGGCTTCACCTTCATCTGCCTCGTCACCGGCTCGCTGTGGGGCGCGCCGATGTGGGGGACGTGGTGGGTGTGGGACGCGCGGCTGACCAGCGTGCTGATCCTGTTCTTCCTCTATCTCGGCTACATGGCGCTGGTGAACGCCTTCGACGACCCGCAGCGCGGGACGCGGGCGGGCAACGTGCTGCTTCTCGTCGGCATCGTGAACGTGCCGATCATCAAATTCTCGGTGGACTGGTGGAACACCCTGCACCAGCCGGCCAGCGTCATCCGCATGGGCGGGCCGACCATCGACGGGTCCATGCTGGTCCCGCTGCTGGTCATGGCGCTGGGCTTCACCGCCTACTTCATCACGGTGGTCCTGCTGCGCCTGCGGGCGGAGATCGTGCAACGCAAGATCCAGACGATGCGCCTGACCGAGGCGCAGGGCTGAGGCACGGGAACAGGCGGGGCCGGAGGTAAGGATGGCAGAGTTTTTCGCGATGGGCGGCTACGCCGCGTATGTCTGGTCGTCCTACGCGCTGGCGGCGCTGGTGATGGTCGGCCTGTTGGCCGCCACGCTGAAGGCGCTTCGTAGCGCCGAGACGACCCTGAAGGCGCTGGAAGGCAGCCGTCCGCCGCGGCGGCGCCGGGCGCGCAACGGAGCCGCGGCGTCGCCCGCGGCGGAGGTTGGTGAAGGATGACCCGCAAGAAACGGCGCCTCTACATGCTGGGCCTCGCCCTGCTGGGCCTTGGCGCGGCCACCGCCCTGACGCTGACGGCGTTCGAGGACAACATCGTCTTCTTCTTCAGCCCCACGCAGTTGCAGACCCAGGACATCGGCGACCGCAACTTCCGCCTGGGCGGTCTGGTCGAGGAAGGCAGCGTCAGCAAGATGCCCGACGGGGTGACGACGCAGTTCCGCGTCACCGACACGGTGCACACCGTCGCGGTCAGCTACCGCGGCCAGCTTCCCGACCTGTTCCGCGAGGGCCAGGGCGTCATCACGGAAGGCCGCATGATCAACGGCGTCTTCCAGGCGCGCGAGGTGCTGGCCAAGCACGACGAGAACTACATGCCGCCGGAGGTCGCCGCCGCGCTGAAGGAAGCGGAGCACTTCAAGGCGAACTCGAAGGAGCAGAAGCCCAGCTCGTGACGCTGGCGGCTTCCTGCATCCTCCTCATTCCGTTCTTTTAGGGAGCATCGGGCCCGTGATTCCCGAACTCGGCCATTACGCGCTGGTGCTGGCGCTGTTCGTGGCGCTGGTGCAGTCCGGCGTTCCCCTGGTGGGTGCCGCCACCGGCAACGCCGCCTGGATGGGCGTCGCCCGCCCCGCCGCCATCGCGCAGTTGCTGCTGGTGCTGGTCGCCTACGGCGCCCTGACCTGGGCCCATGTGGTGTCGGACTTCAGCGTGTCGAACGTGGTCCAGAACAGCCACTCGATGAAGCCGATGCTCTACAAGGTGTCGGGCGTGTGGGGGAACCACGAAGGCTCGATGATGCTGTGGGTCGTCATGCTGACGGCGTTCGGCGCGGCGGTCGGCATCTTCGGGCGCAACCTGCCGCCCTCGCTGAAGGCCCGCGTCATCTCCGTGCAGGGCATGATCGGCGTCGGCTTCCTGCTGTTCATCCTGATCACGTCGAACCCCTTCATCCGCGTGGTTCCGGCGCCGCTCGACGGCAACGACCTGAACCCGCTGCTCCAGGACCCCGGCCTCGCCTTCCACCCGCCCTTCCTCTACGCGGGCTATGTCGGCTTCTCCATCGCCTTCTCCTTCGCGGTCGCCGCGCTCATCGAGGGGCGCGTCGACCCGGCCTGGGCGCGCTGGGTGCGTCCCTGGACGCTGGCCGCCTGGTCGACCCTGACCGCCGGCATCGCGCTCGGCTCCTGGTGGGCCTATTACGAGCTGGGCTGGGGCGGCTGGTGGTACTGGGACCCGGTCGAGAACGCCTCCTTCATGCCCTGGCTGGCCGGCACCGCGCTGCTGCACTCCGCCATCGTGGTGGAGAAGCGCGACGCGCTGAAGACCTGGACCATCCTGCTGGCGATCATCACCTTCTCGCTGTCGCTGATGGGCACCTTCCTGGTGCGCTCGGGCATCCTGACCTCGGTCCACGCCTTCGCGGTGGACCCGGCGCGCGGCGTCTTCATCCTGGTCCTGCTGGCCATCGCCACCGGCGGCTCGCTGCTGCTCTACTCCGTGCGGGCGCCCAGCCTGAAGACCGGCGGCCTGTTCGCCCCGGTCAGCCGCGAGGGCTCGCTGGTGCTGAACAACCTGCTGCTGTCCACCGCGACGGCGACGGTCTTCATCGGCACGCTCTACCCGCTGTTCCTCGACGTGCTCGACCTCGGCAAGGTGTCGGTCGGCCCGCCCTTCTTCAACGCCACCTTTATCCCCGTCGCCATCCCGATGGTGATCGCCATGGTGGTCGGCCCCTTCCTGGCCTGGAAGCGCGCCGACCTGCTGGGCGCCCTGACCCGGCTGTGGACGGCCGGCGTGGCGACCGTGGCCTGCGTCGCCATCGCCGCCTACGTCACCAACGGCGGCGGCCCGCTGCTGGCGCTGGTCGGCGTCGCGCTCGCCGCCTGGGCCTTCTTCGGCTCGATCGCCGAGTTCGCGGAGCGCATCCGCCTGTTCCGCATCCCGGTGAAGGACAGCTGGAACCGCGCGGTCAACCTGCCGCGCAGCGCCTGGGGCATGACCATCGCCCACGCCTCCATGGGCATCGCCATCGCCGGCATGACCGGCACTTCGGCGTGGCAGAGCGAGACCATCCAGGCGATGAAGCCGGGCGACAACGCCACGGTCGGCGCCTACGCTGTGCATTTCGACCGCGTCGGCGCAGTGCAGGGGCCGAACTACAGCGCCGAGCAGGGCGTCTTCACCGTCACCCGCGACGGCAGGACCATCGCCACCCTGACGCCGCAGCGCCGCAGCTACCCGGTCACCCGCATGACGACGACCGAGGCGGCGATCCACACCACCTGGCTGTCCGACGTCTATGTGGCGCTGGGCGACCCGACGCAGAATGGCACGGCCTGGACCGTGCGGCTGTACCATCACCCGCTGGTGCCGTGGATCTGGATCGGCTCGCTGGGGATGATGCTGGGCGGGCTGGTCAGCCTGTCCGACCGCCGCTTCCGCGTCGGCGCCCCGGAGCGCCGCCGCGCCGCCAAGGGCACCCTTCAGCCCGCCGAGTAAGGACACGCTTCCGATGCGCCGCCTGATCTATCTGTTGCCGCTGCTGCTGTTCGTCGGTGTCGGCGTGGCCTTCCTGCGCGGGTTCGACCGCGACCCGCGCGACATCCCCTCCGCCCTGATCGACAAGCCGGCGCCGGAATTCTCGCTGCCGCCGCTGCCGGGCTACAAGGAAGGGCTGTCCAACGCGACGCTGAAGGGCGACGTCACGCTGGTGAATGTGTTCGCCTCCTGGTGCATCCCGTGCAAGGCCGAGCACCCGATCATCACCCGTCTGGCCCGCGAGCAGGGCGTGACGGTGCGCGGCATCAACCACAAGGACAAGGCGGAGGACGCCATCGCCTGGCTGAACCGCAACGGCGACCCCTACGCCAGCATCGGTGTCGACCTGGACGGCCGCGTGTCCATCGACTGGGGCGTCTACGGCGTGCCGGAGACCTTCCTGCTCGACCGCCAGGGCCGCATCCGCTTCAAGCATGTCGGCCCCCTGACCCCGCAGGTGGTCGAGGAGCAGATCCTGCCCATGGTCAAGCATCTGCGGAGCGCGTCGTGAGAGCCTTCCTTCTCGCTGTCCTGCTGGCGTTGACCCCGGTCACCGCCTCCGCCGTCCAGCCCGACGAGGTGCTGAAGGACCCGGCGCTGGAAGGCCGCGCCCGTGAGATCAGCAAGGATCTGCGCTGCCTCGTCTGCCAGAACCAGTCGATCGACGATTCCAACGCGCCGCTCGCCCGCGACCTGCGCGTGCTGGTCCGCGAGCGGCTGACCGCCGGCGACAGCAACCAGCAGGTGCTGAGCTTCGTCACCGACCGCTACGGCGACTATGTGCTGCTGCGCCCGCCCTTCAAGGCGACGACGCTGTTCCTGTGGATCGGCCCCTTCGTGATCCTGGCCATCGGCGGCGTCGTGACGGCAGTGTACCTGCGCGGGCGGAAGGGGGCTGCCGCCGATGGCCCGATGACCGCGGGCGGCGACACCGCCCCGCTGACCGAGGACGAGCGGCGGCGCCTGGACGCCCTGCTCCGCAAGGACAAAGCCTGATGCTGTTCTGGATCGTCGCCGCCGCCCTGACGGCGGCCGTGGTGCTGCTGATCGTGCCGCCGCTGCTGAGGAAGCCCGAGGGCGCCGCCGAGGAGCGCGCCGCCTACGACCTGGAGGTCTACCGCGACCAGCTGGGCGAGCTGGAGCGCGACCAGGGCCGCGGCCTGATCAGCGAGGCGCAGGCCGCCGCCGCCCGCGCCGAGATCGGCCGCCGCATGCTGGCCATCGCCGACCGCGGCAAGGCCTCTGCGAAGGATGGGGCGAAGGGCAGCGCGACGGGCAAGACCGCCGCCGCCCGCGCCCCGCGCAGTGCGATGGCGCTGGCCGCCCTGCTGGCCGTCCTGCTGCCGCTCGGCACGCTGGCCGTCTATGGCAAGCTGGGCCGTCCGGAGTTGCCGGCCCAGCCGCTGGCCTCGCGCAATCTCGACCATGAGCGCGGCGGGCCGCCGAAGAACGTGCTGGCGGCGATGGACAAGCTGAAGGCCCAGCTCGCCGAGACCCCCGACGACCCGCAGGGCTGGGCCATCCTCGGCCAAGCCTACGCCAAGATGGGCCGCCTGTCCGAGGCCGCCGACGCGCTGGGCAAGGCGGTGGCCCTGGCCGGCGACGATCTGGAGCTTCTCGGCAGCTACGGCGAGGTCCTGATCTCGGCCAACGGCGGCACCGTGCCGGACGAGGCCCGCAAGACCTTCGATCGCGTGCTGGCGAAGGACCCGACGGAGCCGCGCGCCCGCTTCTACGCCGCGCTGGCCCGTTTCCAGGCCGGCGACAGCAAGGATGCGCTGGAGCGCTGGAGCGCCCTGCTCGCCGAGTCCCACGCCGACGCGCCCTGGGTGCCGATCGTCCGGACGCAGATCGCGGAGGCCGCCAAGGCGCTGAACCTCGACCCGGCCAAGGTGACGCCGGAACCGCTGCCCGCCCAGCAACAGCCGCCGGTCGCCCAAAACCAGGGCCAGAACCAGGGCCAGGGCCAGGGCCAAACCGAGGGCGAGGACCAGCAGCAGATGATCCGCGGCATGGTCGACGGGCTGGCCGCCCGGCTGGAGGCCAACCCGGACGACGTGGACGGCTGGCTGCGGCTGTCGCGCTCCTACGGCGTGATGGGCGAGTCGGCGAAAGCCATCGACGCCGCCCGCAAGGCGCGGGAGCGGGCGCCCCAGCGGCCCGACGTGCTGGTCGCCTACGCCTCCGCTCTGTTGTCGGCGGAGCCGCGGAGCAGCAAGCCCGGCCCGATGCCGGAGGAGGCCGTCGCCTCGCTCCGTCAGGCGCTGGCGGCCGAACCCGACAACCGCGACGCGCTCTGGCTGCTCGGCCTGAACGCCGCGGGCGTCGGCCAGACCGCCGAAGCCACCGACCTGTGGACCCGCCTGCTGGCCCAGTTCAAGCCGGAGGAGCCGGAATACACGCTGATTCGCGCCCGCCTCGAGTCGCTGAAGGCCGGCGGCTGATCCTCTCCCGAATGTCCCTTGCACCCGGACCGGTCCGAAGAGCAGGATAGCGATGCACGCTGGGGTGGCGTTTCCGGCAATGGAGCGCCACCCGCAGGCCGATCCGCCAGGGACGCGACCGATTGCCCACCCACGCGCTCACCGCCAAAGGTCCCGCCACCGGCCCCGGCATGGCGGGAAAGCCGCTGGAGGCGGCCTTCTGGATGCTGGGGGCCGCCCTGTTCATCGCCATCGGCAACGCGATGATCCGCCACGTCAGCGGCGAGCTTCACCCCTTCGAAATCGTCTTCTTCCGCAACCTGTTCAGCCTGATGTTCATGCTGCCCTGGATCGCGGCGGTCGGGCTGGGGCGGCTGCGCACCGGACGGGCGGGGCTCTACGCTTCGCGCTCGGCGACCAGTCTGGTGGCGATGCTGTGCTGGTTCTACAGCGTCACCCACATGCCGCTGCCGGACGCCACGGCGCTCAGCTTCACCATCCCCCTCTTCGTCACCGCCGGGGCCGCGCTGTTCCTGAACGAGACGGTGCGGGCGCGGCGCTGGGCCGCCGTTCTGGTCGGGCTGGCCGGGGTGATGATCGTCATCCGCCCCGACGAAGCCACCCTGGACCCGACGATCCTGGTCATGCTCCTGCATTGCGTCGCCGCCGCCATAACCACGCTCCAGGTGCGGGCGCTGGCGACCTCCGACGGGGTGATGGTGGTGGTCGCCTACATGGGGCTGTTCCTGACCCCGATGGCGCTGGTGCCGGCGCTGTTCGTATGGGAGTGGCCGAGCTGGACGGCGCTCGGCTGGCTCGTCCTGCTGGGCGGCATCCTGACCCTGGGACAGTTGGCGATGACCCGCGCCTTCAAGCTGGCGCCGGCCTCGGCGATGATGCCCTACGACTACGCCCGCCTGCCCTTCACCGCCCTGCTCGCCTGGCCGCTGTTCGGCGAGGCCATGGACGTCTGGGGCTGGGTCGGGGCCGGGGTGATCGCCGCCTCCGCCCTCTACACCGCGCATCGCGACGCCGCGCAGTCCCGCGCTGAGCGGAGCGCGGCCAAGGCGTGAGCCGTCAGCCGTTTCCGGCGGGTTTCATCCCGGAAGCGTCACCCGCGGCAGGCTTCATCTGCTGCTCCTTGCGCAGGGCGGCGCGGGCACGCTCCTCATGCTCCGGCTTAAGATTGCTCCGCACCGCATGGACGGCCGTGGCCAGCACCGCCGCATCGTCCACGAAACCGACCGCGATCAGCCAGTCCGGGATGGAGTCGGCGGGCAGCACGAAATAGGCCAGCGCCGCCATCAGGATCGCCTTCGCCTTGAAGGGCGTCTGCGGGTCGGTCGCGCAGAAGAAGGCGGCCAGCGCCTGCTCCAGGAAAGGAACGCGGTGCAGGTTGGCGCGCAGCGTGTTCCAGAAGCGGCGGCGGACGTAGCGCTCGTTCCGCTCCACGCGGACGGGGTCGATGACGGTGGGCAAAGCGGCGGCGGCTTCGGTGGGTCCGTCGGTGGCGATCGGCATGGCTTTCCCTGGGCTCCCCCTGCACCGGCCGCCCTTCCCGGTGGACCGGGCGGGGCGGCCTGTTGCACAGTTGCGTGGAGTGACAACAGCGCAGACGCGCCAACGGTCCCGCCAAGGGTTCGACTACGGCCAAAGCGTCAAAAGGAGGAAACCGCCATGCCGATGAAGAAGGGCTACAAGGAGTTGCTGGCCGAGGCAAACGCCCGCATCCAGGCGATCACGCCGCAGGAGGCGCTGTCCCTGCACGGCGACCCCGACGTGGTCTTCGTGGACATCCGCGACCCGCGCGAGCTGACGCGCGACGGCATGATTCCCGGCGCCTTCCCGGCCACCCGCGGCATGCTGGAATTCTGGGTGGACCCGGACAGCCCCTATCACAAGCCGGTCTTCGCGTCGGGCAAGCGCTTCGTCTTTTACTGCGCCAGCGGCTGGCGCTCGGCGCTCGCCACCGACACCGTGCAGTCGATGGGGCTGGAGAACGTCTGCCACCTCGACGGCGGATTCAAGGGCTGGAAGGAGGCCGGGCTGCCCGTCGCCATGCCGCCCGCCACCGAACGCAAGGGAAGCTGAGATGGAACAGAGGGTCAGCCTGATCACGCTGGGGGTCGCCGACCTCGCGCGCAGCCGCCGCTTCTACGAGGAGGGGCTGGGCTGGACCCCCTCCCCGGTCAGCCAGGATGCCATTACCTTCTACCAGCTGGGCGGCGTGGCGCTCGCCCTGTTCGGGCGGGAGGCGCTGGCCGAGGACGCGCATCTGGCGGAGTCCGGCCCGACCTCGGGCTTCGGCGGCATCACGCTGGCCCACAACCTGCGCAGCAAGGCGGAGGTGGACGCCGTCATGGCCCAGGCCGAGCGGGCCGGCGGACGCATCCTGAAGCCGGCGCAGGACGTCTTCTGGGGCGGCTACAGCGGCTATTTCGCCGACCCGGACGGCCACCCCTGGGAAGTCGCCTGGAACCCCTTCGCCGCGCTGGGCGAGGACGGAAGCTTCAAGCTGGAGGGATGACGGGCGCTCATTCTTAAGCGCCTCTCTGCACTGGATGCGGCTCCAAACCGTCCCTTCATCACAAATTTCAAATTTTTCTGATGTGCGGCATTTTCATCACCAAATCTTCTTTATGCTCGAGATGGGTCCTTCGCCCCGCAGCACTGGCCTCCCTTGCTCCCCCCTAAAGGGGGGAGCAAGGGAGGCCAGTGCTCGCTTCTATCGGATGAGGCTCCGCACCTCTCCTCCTTCGGAGGAGAGGTGCGGAGCCTCATCCGACTGGACCATTGCTTTCTTTGGAAAGAATGCTATATCCTGATTTCGCAGGAAAGGAGGTGGCCATGCTGACGCATCAAACGATAAACAGTGCGATATCCAACGCGCAGGTTGTCACTAAGGCTGTCCTCCGCGCCGCCGATCAGCTTGATATCCCCAACACAATCCTGGCGAAAATCCTGGGCGTCTCGGAGCCTACGGTGTCGCGCATGCGCAAGCATGGTCTGACACTGTCAACCAGCGATAAGTCTTTCGAACTTGCAATTCTCTTCATTCGTCTTTATCGGTCGCTTGATGCCATTGTTGGCGGCGATCCGAACGTTGCCCGCGCGTGGCTGAGAAACGTCAACACAGCGCTGGACGACAGCAAGCCGCTGGATAAAGTCCAGACCATAACCGGGCTGGTGCATGTCATCCATTACCTGGACTCCCGCCGAGCTGTCCTCTAGCCAACGCACCTTGGTGGGCGAATGCTGGCGCTTGGTGGAGGCCCAAAACAAGGTCTCCACACTCAAGCTGGTTGACAGCTTGGACGAGCAGGACCTTCTCGAACGGTTGATCGAAGGCACGAAGCCCCCGGTTCCCAACGAATGCCAGGGGCTTCACTTTCTCCTGTTCACACCGTTCCGGTACGATGCCCCCTACCCTGCGGGATCACGCTTTCGGCGTGCCGGACTGACGCCGGGGGTCTACTACGCCGCGGAGAGCGTGCGCACGGCGGTCGCCGAACTTTCCTTCTACCGCCTGCTGTTCTTTGCGGAGTCGCCCAGCACGCCGTGGCCGGCCAATCCCAATGAATACACCGCTTTCTGCATCGCCTACGGAACGGATCGGGGATTGGACCTGACCGCCCCACCTCTGGACCGGGACACCGCGACGTGGTCGCACCCGACCTATTACGAGCCCTGCCAGAGCTTGGCCGAGACGGCGCGGCAAGCCGGCATCCAAACCATTCGCTACGCTTCGGTGCGCGATCCGGACAAAGGCGCTTGCCTCGCCCTGCTGACCGGCGCGGCCTTCCGGGAACCAAAGCCAACCACCTTCCAGACTTGGCGGATTTACTTGCGCGGTTCGGGCATCCAGGCGCTGTGCGAGTTCCCGGACATTCGCCTGGAGTTCAACCGTTCCACCTTCACCGGCGACGCCCGCATCGCCGCGATGCGCTGGGACCGCTGAGCCTTCCCCCAAAAGGAAACAGGGGGCTGCGAGAGCCCCCCGTTCCAAAAGACACCGAGCCTGCTCGCGCTTACTTGACGTTCGCGCGGGCCATGGCGCCCAGACGCAGGCGGAGCGCATTCAGCTTGATGAAGCCTTCTGCGTCCTTCTGGTTGTAGACGCTGTCTTCCTCGAACGTCACATAGTCCATGCGGTAGAGGCTGTTCGGCGACTTGCGGCCGACGACCGTGACGTTGCCCTTGAACAGCTTCAGGCGGACCACGCCGTTCACCGGCTCCTGGGTCTGGTCGATCAGCGCCTGGAGCGCCAGACGCTCCGGGCTGAACCAGTAGCCGCAATAGATCAGCTCGGCGTAGCGCGGCATCAGCTCATCCTTCAGATGGCCGGCGCCGCGGTCGAGCGTGATGCTCTCCATCGCGCGGTGGGCGGCCAGCAGGATGGTGCCGCCCGGCGTCTCGTACACGCCGCGCGACTTCATGCCGACATAGCGGTTCTCGACGAGGTCGAGGCGGCCGATGCCGTTCTCGCCGCCCAGGCGGTTCAACTCGGTCAGCAGGGCCGCCGGGGACAGGGCCTTGCCGTCGATCGCCACGGCGTCGCCGCGCTTGAACTCGACTTCGACGTAGGTCGGAGTGTCCGGGGCCTTCTCCGGGGCGACGGAGCGGGTGTACATGTCCTCGAACGGCTCGACCCACGGGTCCTCAAGCGCCTTCCCCTCGTAGGAGATGTGCAGGAGGTTGGCGTCGGTGGAGTACGGGGCCTCGCCGCGCTTGTCCTTGGCGATCGGAATCTGGTTCTTCTCGGCGTAGTCGATCAGCCGGGTGCGGCTGTTCAGATCCCACTCGCGCCACGGGGCGATGATCTTGATGTCCGGGCGGAGCGCGTAGTAGCCCAGCTCGAAGCGGACCTGATCGTTGCCCTTGCCGGTGGCGCCGTGGGCCACGGCGTCGGCGCCGACCTGGTTGGCGATCTCGATCTGGCGCTTGGCGATCAGTGGCCGGGCGATCGAGGTGCCGAGCAGGTAGGTGCCCTCATAGAGGGTGTTGGCGCGGAACATCGGGAACACGAAGTCCCGCACGAACTCTTCGCGCAGGTCGTCGATGAAGATGTTTTCCGGCTTGATGCCCAGAAGCTCGGCCTTCTTGCGCGCCGGCTCCAGCTCCTCGCCCTGGCCGAGGTCGGCGGTGAAGGTCACCACCTCGCATTGATAGGTTTCCTGGAGCCACTTCAGGATCACCGAGGTGTCGAGGCCGCCCGAATAGGCGAGCACCACTTTCTTGATCTGTTTGCCGGACGCACCGCTCATGGGACTACTCACGCGGGTGGGGAAAAATATCGGTGCCGGACAGTAGCCCTACGACCGATGCGAATCAATCGGTCCCGCTCATAAGTCACCTCTCCCCAGAGGGGAGAGGGCTGGGGCACTTAATCCGTCCCGGCGTCGGCCGCAACGGTGCTCTCCGCGGCGGGGCGGGCGGGCGCCCGGTCCACGAAAGGCCAGCGGATGTAGGCGTAGAGCCACATCGCCAGGATGTCCGCCCCGTTGATCAGCAGAACCAGCGCCCACAGCGGGCTGCGCCCGCCCTTGGCCAGCACCCAGCCGCCGAAGATCAGCTTCAGCATCAGCAGGATCGCCATGACGAGGTTGGCCGTCCACGGGTCGGTGGACATGATCGCCGCCCAGGGCTGCCAATAGACGGCGTTGAGCAGGGCGACGATGGACTCGAGCATCTCCATCACGCGGCCCTCCGCGCCTTGCGCGGACGCGCCGGCCCGTCGACCAGGACCCGCGCCGGCCAGCGCCGCACCGTCAGCAGCCCCAGCACGCCGACCAGCCCGATCACCGGCACGAAGATCACCAACGCCCACCAGGGCGAGAAGCCCGCCCGGCGGAAGATGCGCATCAGCGGCCAGACCGCCGCGGCGTTGAACAGGAACAGGATCAGGCCGGGATCGACGGCGAACTCAGGCACGGAGCACTCCCAGGGATAGGTCCGGCCTTATCCGGCCAGCGCCGCGTCCTTCTCGGCCAGCACCTTCTCGATGGCGGCGCGGTCGGCGGCGGACAGGCGGACGGACGCGCTCTTCAACTGGCCGCAGGCGGCCATGATGTCCTCGCCGCGGGTGGTGCGGACGGGGCTGGCGTAGCCGGCGTTGTTGACGATGTCACCGAAGACCTGGATCGCCCGGTCGGTCGAACGCTCGTAGGGGGCGCCCGGCCAGGGGTTGAAGGGGATCAGGTTGATCTTCGACGGGATGCCTTCCAGCAACTTGACCAGGGCGCGGGCGTCCGCCGGGCTGTCGTTGACGCCCTTCAGCATCACGTATTCGAAGGTAATGCGCCGCGCGTTGTTCAGGCCGGGGTAGTTGCGGCAGGCGTCCATCAGCTCCTTCAACGGGTATTTCCGGTTGATGGGCATGATGATGTCGCGAAGCTCGTCGGTCACGGCGTGCAGGCTGACAGCGAGGTTGACGTTCAACTCCTCGCCGCAGCGCTTCATGGCCGGGACGACGCCGGAGGTCGAGAGCGTGATGCGGCGCTTCGAGATCGAAATCCCGTCGCCGTCCATGACGATCTTCAGCGCCTTGGCGACGTTCTCGTAGTTAAAGAGCGGCTCCCCCATCCCCATCATGACGATGTTGGAGATCATCCGCCCGTCCGGCGGCGCCGGCCATTCGCCGAGCGCGTCGCGGGCCAGCATGACCTGCGCCACGATCTCCGAGGCGTCGAGGTTGCGCACCAGACGCTGCGTGCCGGTGTGGCAGAAGCGGCAGGTCAGCGTGCAGCCGACCTGCGAGGAGACGCAGAGCGTGCCGCGGTCCTCCTCGGGGATGTGGACGCTCTCCACCTCCTGCCCGTCGGGCATGCGCAGCAGCCACTTGCGCGTGCCGTCCACCGATTTCAGGTCGCGCACGATCGTCGGGCGGGCCACGGCGTAGCTCTCCGCCAGCTTCTCGCGCACCGGCTTGGCGAGCGTGGTCATCACCGCGAAGTCGGTGGCTCCGCGGTGGTAGATCCAGTGCCAGAGCTGGCGGGCCCGGAATTTCTCCAGGCCGACGGACAGCATTTCGGCTTCCAGCTCGTCGCGGGACAGGCCGACAAGGTTCTTGCGCCCGCCAAGGGACGACGAAAGGGCGTCGGTCGCCGGCAGGGCAAAGGCAGCAGCATGGTTGGAGGCGCTCATGGCCCCCTAAATAGGGCCACGAGCGTCAGGAGTCAAAAGACGAAACGAGGAGCGTCCAAGTGAAAAGAGCAGCGCTGCTCAGCGCTTCACGCCGCAGGCCTGGTTGATCGCGTCGTAAGCCTGGGCGAAGCCGTCGGTGCTGTAGGTGTCGGTGGTCTTCGTGCCGCGGCCCGAAACACCCTTCACCACCATGGACTTGCCCTTGGCGTCGCGCATCGCGGCGGTGACGGCCTTGTCGGTGTCGGCGTCGCGCGCCCAGGCGGTCTCGCCGTCGGTGAACAGCTTGAAGGACTTGCCGCCCACGTCCACCGTGGACTCGCTGTCCTTCTTCAGGGGATAGCCGACGACGACGCTGACGACGTCCAGCGCCTTCTCCGCCGGGCGGTGGGTCACCAGCACATAGATGTCCCCGCGCTTGGCCGCGGCGGGTTCCTTCTTCTTGGGCTGGCTGGACAGGTAGCAGACCTTGTGCCCGCCCTCGTCGAAGGCGAAGGCGTTCCAGTCCTTGAAGGTCCCCAGCAGGCGCGGGTCGGCGGCCGAGGCCGTGGTGACGGTGCCCATGGTGACGGCGGCGGCGAGGATCGGACCGGCCAGAAGCAGAGCGGCGCCGGCGGTGCGACGGATGGTGCGGATGGGCAACATCGGTTGGCGAAGGCTCGAATGGTTTCGCGGACGGGTTCGGGAGTGGGTCGGACCCTACCCCAATTCGGTGAGGCTTTCCAGGGCCGCCGCCCCGTCCCGGCGGCGAAGTCACGGGTTGTCCCGACGGCCGGTCCTGCAATCGATCGCTCGATTTCGTATCGAAAGCCGGTGATCCGATGGCATGCGGGGTGCGTAGAAGACCCATCGAACCTCAAGTCCAACGCCCGACGGAACGTCGCAGCCCCCATGACACCCTTGGCCGCCCGAGCAGACGACTGCGCACAGGACGCGGGGGAGCGCCAAACACGCTTTGCAGCGGGGCGCTCCGCGCACCATGTGTTGCGGGGCTTGCCATCTTGCGCAAAGCCCATGCGCGCAGAGACGGCGCCCCCGAAGACGTGCCCGAAGACGTGGATGCAGGATCTTGGTTCCCCAGCCGCCGGCGCCGACCGGACCTTCGAAGAGCTGCTGACCGCGGTCGGGCGGGACCGCGACCGCGCGGCCTTCGCGGCGCTGTTCGGCCATTTCGCCCCGCGGTTGAAGGCCTATCTGCGCCGCCAGGGCTGCGACGCGGGCGGTGCGGAGGAGTTGGTGCAGGACGTGATGCTGTTGGTGTGGCGCCGCGCGGAAACCTATGACCCGACCCAGGCGTCCGCCGCCACCTGGGTGTTCACCATCGCCCGCAACCGTCGGATCGACGCGCTGCGGCGGGAACAGCGGCCCGAGATCGACCCCGCCGACCCCACGCTGGTGCCCGACCCGATGGAAAGCGCCGACGACGGGGTGGCGGCGCGGGAGACCGCGGGACGCCTGCGGGCCGCGCTGAGGACCCTGCCGCCGGAGCAGGCCGACCTGCTGCGTCTGGCCTATTTCGAGGACAAGCCGCACAGCCTGATCTCCGCCGAACAGGGCATTCCGCTGAGCACCGTCAAGTCGCGCCTGCGGCTGGCCATGGAACGGCTGCGCAAGGCCATGAGGGACTCCCGATGACCGTGCCCACCCACCATCCCGGCGACACCCTGCTGATCGACTACGCCGGCGGCGCTCTGGGCGAGGCGGCGTCCCTGATCGTGGCGACCCATCTGGCGCTGTGCCCCTGCTGCCGTCTGAACGTCGCCGAGATGGAGGCGGTCGGCGGCGCCCTGCTGGAGAGCATCGAGCCGGAGGAGGTCGACCCCACCTGCCTGGAGACGGTGCTGGCCCGGCTGGACGACCTGCCGCCCCTGCCCCGCGCGCCCCGGCCGAAGCTGGTCTGCCAGCCGGCCGAGGTGCCGCTGCTGCCCGAACCGCTGCGCCGCTATGTCGGCAACGACCTGTCGCGCCTGCCCTGGAAGCGGCTGATGCGCGGCATGGACTGCTACGACATCCCGCTGGGGTCCGGCTCCAGTTATGATTCCGAACGCCGCGGCAAGGCCCGGCTGATGCGGCTGGCGAGCGGCGTCGGGCCGCCCCACCACACCCACCGCGGGATCGAGCTGACGCTGGTGCTGGACGGCGGCTTCACCGACGATCTGGGACAGTTCGCCCGCGGCGACCTGTCCGTCGCCGACGACTCCGTGCGCCACCGCCCGGTGGCCGACGAGGAGGGCTGCCTGTGTCTGGCGGTGACCGACGCGCCGCTTCATTTCACCGGCGCGCTGGGGCTGATCCTCAACCCGTTTGTGAAATTCTGAGCCGGATCACTCATCGTCGCGGACGAAATCAGTCATCGTCTTGGACGATCACCGGCTTCTGGATGCCGCGCATGCGGCGGCGGCGCTCCGGGTTGCGCATGATCTGGCGGCCGTGCTGGTGATCGCGCAGCGGCTCGGTCGGGCCGCCGACGCGCACCGGGCGTTCGGCGAAGCGGCCCAGGCTGATCATCCGGTCGTACATCACCAGGGCGCCGGCCACCCCGACGTTGATGCAGAACTTCATCGGGATCTTCACCGTGAAGTCGCAGCGCTCCAGCAGCGGTTCGGACAGGCTGCCGCGCTCCGGCCCCAGCACATAGGCGGCGCGCGTCGGGTGACGGAAGCTGGGCAGTTCCACCGCGTCCTCGGTCAGTTCCACGCCGACGAGCTGGCAGTCCTTGGGCAGCGCCAGATCGGCCACCCGGTCGTAGACATAGAGCGGCAGATGCTCCGACGCGCCGGAAGTGTCGACGATGTGCGCCTCGTGCAGGTCGGGTTCCGGGTCGATGGCGAAGAAGAAGGAGGCGCCGAAGGCGTGGGCGGAGCGCATCAGGTTGCCGACGTTGCCCGGCTTGCTGATCCGCTCCACCCCGATGGCGAAATATCCACGCATGGCTTGCACAATCACTCGTAGTTTCGGCCCGCACACACCGAGAATCGGCCGCGAATTGGCCATGATCCGGCGGGTCCGATGGTGCGACACCTTGCCTCGCGACCCGGAGAGAGGCAAGCTCTCCACCCATGAGCCACGACCATTCCTCCTGCTGCGGCGGCCACGGTGACCACCACGGCCACGCCGACCCTCACCCCCCCGCCGAGGGGCACGCCGACCTGTCCGGACCGCCGGAGGCGCCGATCCTCGTCGAGGTGACGCGCGGCGGCATGGTGGAATCCGTCCATCGCGGGCGCGCCTGCATCGTCGATTCCGACGGTCGTGTGCTGGCCCAGTGGGGCGACATCCAGGCGCCGGTCTACCCGCGCTCCGCCATCAAGTCGATCCAGGCGATCCCGCTGGTCGAGACGGGCGCGCTCGACGCCTACGAGCTGGGCGACCAGGAGCTGGCGCTGGCCTGCTCCTCCCACCACGGGGAAATCCGCCACACCCGCATCGCGGAGGCCTGGATCAAGCGCATCGGCCTGACCGTGGGCGATTACGAGTGCGGGGCGCATCTGCCGACCGACACCGAGACCGCCCACGAGATGATCCGCCACGGCGAGACGCCGACCGCCTTCCACAACAACTGCTCCGGCAAGCACGCCGGCTTCCTGACCACCGCCCTGCACAAGGGCGAGCCGACCAAGGGCTATGTCCGCTTCGACCATCCGGTGCAGCAGCGCATCCTGGGCGTGATGGAGCAGATGACCGGCCAGGACCTGTCGCAGGCCCCCTGGGGCGTCGACGGCTGCGCCATCCCGACCATCGGCATCCCGCTGGGCGCCATCGCCTACGCCATGGCCCGCATCGGCGACCCCAAGGACCTGCCCGACTCCCGCGCCGAGGCGGTGGCCCGCATTCGCCGCGCCTGGCGGTCGCACCCGCACCTGATCGCCGGCAAGGACAGCTTCGACACCGGCATGATGCAGGCGGCGGGCGGTCTGGTGCTGGTCAAGGGCGGGGCCGAGGGCGTGGGCTGCGCCGTCCTGCCCAAGCAGGGGCTGGGCATCGCCCTGAAGATCGACGACGGCACCCCGCGCGCCCGCGAGGTCGCCCTGGCCGCCCTGATCCGCGCCACCAAGGTTCTGTCCGACGAGCAGTGGGCGCGGGCCGGCCAGCTCATCAACCAGCCGGTGACCAACCGCAACGGCCTGGAGGTCGGCGTGGTCCGCCCGGCGGAGGGCTGAAGGTCCGCAAGCGCGATCAAGCCGCCCTCGGCTAGGGTGCCGGGCATGGAGGACCCATGACCAAGCCCGACACCCTGCTGGACTACGGCCGCCGCATCGAGCGTGTCATCGACCACATCGCCGCCCATCTGGACGAGACGCTGGAGTTGGAACGGCTGGCCGCCGTCGCCTGCTTCTCGCCCTACCATTTCCACCGCATCTACCGCGCCATGGCGGGGGAAACGGCGGCGGACACGTTGCGTCGGCTGCGTCTGCACCGTGCCGCAGGCGACCTCGTGAAGGGCGAAGACGGCATGGTGCAGGTCGCACGGCGCGCCGGCTACGGCAGCGTGGAGGCGTTCACCCGCGCCTTCGGGCAGGTCTATGGGCTGAGCCCCGGTGCCTACCGGCGGCAAGGCTGCCTGGTTCCTCCACCCGACCAACCACCGGACGAGGAGCGAAACATGCACGACGTCACCATCCGCGATCTGCCGCCGCTGCGCGTGGCCGCCATGGCTCACCAAGGCCCCTATATGGATATCGGCACGACCTTCGAGCGGCTGTACGCCTGGGCCGCGGGCCGCGGCCTCGTGGGACCGGAGACGCGGTCCTTCGCCCTCTATTACGACGACCCGGAGTCGGTTCCGGCGGACCGCCTCCGCTCCGAGGCCGCGTTGCTGGTCGACGGACCGATCCCCGGGGACGGACCGGTTCGCGCACTTGACATTCCCGGCGGCCGGCACGCCGTTCTGATCCACAAGGGTCCCTACGCGGAGTTGGAACGCCCCTACCGCTGGCTCTACCGCGACTGGCTGCCGTCGAGCGGCCACGCGCCGGCCGACCGCCCCTGCGTCGAGGAGTATCTGAACAATCCCCGCACCCTTCCCCCCGAGGAGTGGCTGACGGAGATCCGGTTGCCTTTGGCGTGAGAGGAGGCAGAGGGGAGGCGTTCCTCCCCTCCCCATCCCCCAAGCCCGTTCCATTGATGCTATGGTCCGGCACCCGTCCACCTGACCGGTTGCCCGATCCATGAGCATCGACACCCTGCGCGCCCAGTACGAAGCCTTCCCTTATCCCGCGCGCAACCCCGCCGACGAGAAAAAGCGCCTGATCACCGGATCGCCCAGCCATCTGGACGAGGTGAACCACAACGTCTTCGGAGGGCGCCTCGACCACGCCAGGCCCCTCAGGGTGCTGGTGGCCGGCGGCGGGACCGGCGACGGGACGATCATGATCGCCCAGCAGCTGGCCGACGCCGGCAATCCGGGGCGCGTCACCTACCTCGACCTCTCCGACGCCGCGCGGGACGTCGCCGAGGCGCGGGCCAAGGCGCGCGGGCTGACCAACATCGACTTCCGCCGCGGCTCGCTGCTCGACCTCGGCGCGCTGTTGGAGGAGGGGGGGCCGTTCGACTACATCGACTGCTGCGGCGTGCTGCACCATCTGGACGAGCCGGCGGCGGGCGTCCGCTCGCTGGCCGGGGCGCTGAAGCCGGGCGGCGGGATCGGGCTGATGGTCTACGCGCCGTACGGGCGCACCGGCGTCTATCCTATGCAGGCGGCGCTGCGCACCATCGCGGTGGACCTGCCGCCCAAGGAGCAGGTGGCGCTGGCCCGCCGGCTGATCGAACGCCTGCCGACGTCCAACTGGCTGCTGCGCAACCCCTTCATCAACGACCACAAACAGGCCGACGCCGACCTCTACGACCTGCTGCTGCATTCCTGCGACCGGCCCTTCACCGTGCCGGAGCTGGCGGAGCTGGCCGCGGCGGGCGGGCTGGCCATCGCCGCGCTGGTGGACCCGTACCGCTACGACCCCGCCGTCTGGGTGAAGGACCCCCGCGTGCTGAAGCGGCTCGACGGGCTGTCCCGGCTGGAGCGCGCCGCCTGGGCCGAGCAGGTCACCGGCAGCATGACCAAGCACATCGCCTATCTCGTCCGTCCCGAGGACGCCGAGGGTGCCGTCGCCCGCCCCGACGGGCCGGAGGTGGTGCCGGTGCTGCGCGACCTCGACGGCGCGGCGGTGGCCAAGGGCCTGCCCCCCGGCGGCGTGCTGGAGGCCGAGTTGATGGGGGCCGTCGTCCCCCTGCCCCTGCCCCGTCTGGCCGGGCCGATCCTGGCGCGGGTGGACGGGCGGACCAGCCTGGGGGCCATCCACCAGGCGCTGGCGGAAAAGGCCGGTCCCCTGGCCTGGGACGCCTTCCTGGCGCAGTTCGCGCAGCTTTTCACGGCGCTGAACGGCGTCGGCAAGATGTATCTGCGCCGCTGAGCGCTTCACCGCTTCCAAAATGAAAAATCCGCCGCCGGGAGGCCCCGGCGGCGGAAGTTCATGGAGGAAACAACCAGACTGCAAAAGGGTGCTTAGTGGATGGTCTCGCCGTGCAGGGCGAGGTCCAGGCCGTCGCGCTCGACGTCCTCGTCGACGCGCAGGCCCATCACCACGTCGATGACCTTCAGGATGATGAAGGAGCCGACCGCCGAGTAGGCGATGGTGGCCAGGATGCCGTAGACCTGCGTCCAGATCTGGCCGACGTTGCCTTCCAGGGCGCCGGCGGTGCCGCCGATGGCTTCCTGGGCGAAGACGCCGGTCAGGATGGCGCCGACGATGCCGCCCACGCCGTGCACGCCGAAGGCGTCCAGCGAGTCGTCATAGCCGAGGGCGCGCTTCAGGCCGGTGGCGCCCCAGTAGCAGATCACGCCGGCGGCCAGACCGATGACCAGGGCGCCGGTCGGACCGACGAAGCCCGAGGCCGGGGTGATGGCGACCAGACCGGCGATGGCGCCGGAGATGATGCCGAGGACCGAGGGCTTGCCCTTGGTGGCCCACTCGACCAGCAGCCAGGACATGGCGGCGGTGGCGGCGGCGATCTGCGTGACCAGCATGGCCATGCCCGCACGGCCGTCGGCGGCCACGGCGGAACCCGCGTTGAAGCCGAACCAGCCGACCCACAGCATCGAGGCGCCGATCAGGCTGAGCACCAGATTGTGCGGGGCGAAGTTCTCGTTCGGGTAGCCCTTGCGCTTGCCCAGCACGATGGCGGCGACGAGACCGGCCACGCCCGCGTTGATGTGCACCACGGTGCCGCCGGCGTAGTCGAGCACGCCGTCACCCGCCAGATAGCCGCCCGGACCCCAGACCCAGTGGGTGATCGGCGCGTAGACGATCAGCGACCACAGGCCCGTGAAGACCAGCATCGAGGAGAACTTCATGCGGTCGGCGAAGGCGCCGGTGATCAGGGCCGGCGTGATGATGGCGAAGGTCATCTGGAAGACGACGAAGATCGTCTCCGGAATGACGCCCGTCAGGCTGTCCTTGGTGATGCCGGCCAGCATGAACTTCGAAAGGCTGCCGAAATACGGGGTGCCTTCGGTGAAGGCGATGCTGTAACCGGCGAAGAACCACAGGATGCTGACCAGGCAGCAGATCGCGAAGCTCTGCATCACGACCGACAGCACGTTCATCTTGCGGACCATGCCGCCGTAGAACAGGGCCAGACCCGGGATGGTCATGAACAGAACCAGCGCCGTGGCGACCAGCATCCAAGCCGTGTCGCCGCTGCTCAGGGTGGGCTCGGCCGCGGCGGCGGCCGCTTCCTGGGCGAGGGCGGCGGCAGGCAGACCGGCCAAGCCCAGAATCGCCGCCATCGTCGGCGCGGCGAGGGTGAAGAGACGGCTCATCGAGGCTCCTCTTTATTCGAATGCTTCTGGCCCGTTTCGCCCCGTCCCCGGTACAGACGGGGCGGCGGGAGGGGACCGTGTACGCCGATTTCTCTTCAAGAAGCGTGCCAACCCAAAAGGGCTAGGAATCGCGGTGATTGCGGCCTTTCGGATGACCGCAAAGCAGCATAGGACCCGAGTCGCCGGACGGCCTTGCCCAGAAATTGAGCAGAAAATCGGACCACCCAAAGCCTTGCACCGCAGCGTGATTCGCCCATGGATTGCAGGTTGCCTGCCCCCTGTTGAGGCGTTGCACGCCCGTTTCCCGCGCGCTTGCCTGTTTTTTATGCACAATGATGCGTCTGAATTCCGCACAACCGTTGGGCAGCCCCCCTCTATTTCCGGCCTGTTCCCCTCGGCCTATTGGCCCGCCCCCGTGAAATGTGGCACGGTCACCCTCTCAACCGGCGGAGCCGGACGGGGCCGGGGACAAACGGCCTCCGCCCATTCGGGTCCGACGGTCGCTTCCGGATGGCCGACAGCAAAAAAGAGAACCGAAAGGGGAGACACATGCTCGACAAACGGGATCTGCGGCTGGCGCCGCGCCGTGCCGTGGCCCTCGTCCTGGCTGGCGGCCGGGGCAGCCGGCTGAAGCAGCTGACCGACCGTCGCGCCAAGCCGGCCACCTATTTCGGGGGCAAGTTCCGGATCATCGACTTCGCCCTGTCGAACTGCATCAACTCCGGCTTCCGCCGCATCGGCGTGCTGACGCAGTACAAGTCGCACAGCCTGCTGCGCCACCTGCAGCGCGGCTGGAACTTCTTCCGCGGCGAGATGAACGAGTTCTGCGACCTGCTGCCGGCCCAGCAGCGCATCAGCGAGACCGCCTGGTACCAGGGCACCGCCGACGCGGTGTACCAGAACCTGGACATCCTGCGCGACCACGAGCCGGAATACATCCTGATCCTGGCCGGCGACCACATCTACAAGATGGATTACGGCGCGCTGCTGCTCGACCACATCGCCAAGAAGGCCGACGTGACGATCCCCTGCATCCAGGTGCCGCGCCCCCAGGCCACCGGCTTCGGCGTCATGCATGTGGACGAGACCCAGCGCGTCATCGACTTCGTCGAGAAGCCCGCCGACCCGCCGCCGATGCCGGGCAACCCGGACAAGTCGCTGGCCAGCATGGGCATCTACGTCTTCAACGCGCAGTTCCTCTACGACCAGCTGGAGCGCGACTTCAACGATCCCGCCTCCTCGCGCGACTTCGGCAAGGACATCATCCCCCATCTCGTGACCAGCGGGGCGCGGGTGATGGCCCACGACTTCGCCGATTCGGCCATCCTGAACGGCCACGAGTCCGAGCCCTACTGGCGCGACGTCGGCACCATCGACGCCTACTGGGAGGCCAACCTCGACCTCTGCCACGTCACGCCGCAGCTCAACATGTACGACCGCGAGTGGCCGATCTTCACCTACCAGGAGCAGCTGCCGCCGGCGAAGTTCGTCTTCGACGACGAGAACCGGCGCGGCATGGCGGTGGACAGCCTGGTGTCGGGCGGCTGCATCATCTCCGGCTCGCTGGTGAAGAACTCGCTGCTGTTCAGCGAGGTGCGCGTCAACTCCTTCAGCGAACTGCACCAGGCAGTGGTCCTGCCGGACGTCGACATCGGCCGCCACTGCCGCCTGACCAAGGTGGTGATCGACCGCGGCGTGGTGATCCCCGAGGGGCTGGTCGTCGGCGAGGACCCGGAGCTGGACGCCAAGCGCTTCCACCGCAGCGAGGGCGGCGTCTGCCTGATCACCCAGGACATGATCGACCGCCTGCCCAAGGACTGACCCTCCCCATCCCCCTTCGCCCCCCTGGGGCGAGGGGGCGGTGAGCAAGACCAAGAAGAAACCGAAAGACCCCGCCTCCATGCGCGTCCTGTTCGTCACGCCGGAATGCTACCCCCTGGTGAAGACCGGCGGGCTGGCCGACGTTTCCGCCGCCCTGCCCCCCGCCCTGAACCGCGCCGGAGCCGAGGTCCGCCTGCTGCTGCCCGGCTATCCGGCGGTGCTGAACGGGCTGAGCGACCTGCAACCGGTCGGCAAGCCCCTCACCGATTTGCCTGGCACCGATCTGCCCGGCGGCGCCCCGGCGACCTTGCGGATCGGACGGATGCCGGACGGGGTGCTAGCCTATGTGCTGGACGCGCCGGCGCTCTACGATCGGCCCGGCAACCCCTATCTGGGGCCGGACGGCAAGGACTGGCCGGACAACGCGGAACGCTTCGCCGCCCTGTCCTGGTGCGCGGCGGGCTTCGCGGCGGAGGACGGCCTCGACCCCTGGTGGCGTCCCGACGTGCTGCACGGGCACGACTGGCAGACCGGGCTGATCCCGGCCTATCTGGAGCTGCGCCCCGACCGCTTCGCCGGGCCGTTCCGGCCGGGCACGGTGACGACGATCCACAACATCGCCTACCAGGGCCTGTTCGGCGCCTGGATGATGAGCGACCTCGGCCTGCCGTCGGCCGCCTTCCGGATCGACGGGGTGGAGTATTACGGCGGCGTCGGCTTCCTCAAGGCCGGCTGCTTCTATTCCGACCGCCTGACCACGGTCAGCCCGACCTACGCCCACGAAATCCAGACAGCGGAGCACGGTTCGGGCCTGGAAGGGCTGCTCGCCACGCGGGCCGAGGCGCTGACCGGCATTCTCAACGGCGTGGACTATGACATCTGGGACCCCGCCATCGACCCGCACATCGCCGCCCGTTACGGCGCCGCGGACCTCGGCGGCAAGGACCTGTGCAAGGCCGATCTCCAGGCGACCTTCGGCCTGGACCGCCGGGCGGACGCCCCGCTGGCCGCGGTGGTCAGCCGCCTGACCGGTCACAAGGGGCTGGATCTGGTGCTGGAGGCGGCGTCGCAGTGGATCGCCTGGGGCGGCCAGCTCGCCGTCCTCGGCAGCGGCGAACCGGCGCTGGAGGCCGGCTTTCGCCACCTCGCCACCTGGTACCCGAAGTCGGTCGGCGTGCGCATCGGCTATGACGAGGCGCTGTCCCACCGCATCCAGGCCGGCGCCGACCTGTTCCTGGTGCCCTCACGGTCGGAGCCCTGCGGCCTGACCCAGATGTACGCGCTGAAGTACGGCACCCTGCCGCTGGTCCGCCGCACCGGGGGCCTCGCCGACACCATCGTGGACGCCAACCCCGCAGCGGTGAACGACGCCAGCGCCACCGGCTTCCAGTTCGTCAACGCCAATGTCCAGGAGCTGACCTGGGCGCTGCGCCGCGCCGCCGCCCTCTACCGCAAGCCCGAGCGCTGGCACGCCATGCAGCAGCACGCGATGACCCGCGACTTCGGCTGGCACGGCCCGGCGGAGGAGTACATGGAGCTATACCGCGCGGTGGCGCCGGTTCTGGTGGCGTAGGAGAGCGCGGGGCCGACCCCCGCGTTTCCCGCGAAAGGAGTGGAACGGGGATGGGGCCTTTCCATAGGGCCTGTCCACGCCGCCATTGCGCGCATCGTCCGTCCGCCCTATGTTCCGCCCCAAACCAGGGCTCCGGGCACCGATGACTGACCTTTCGCACATCCGCAATTTCTCGATCATCGCGCACATCGACCACGGCAAGTCGACCCTTGCCGACCGTCTGATCCAGCAGTGCGGCGGCCTCGATTCGCGCGAGATGCGCGAACAGGTGCTCGACAGCATGGACATCGAGCGCGAGCGCGGCATCACCATCAAGGCGCAGACCGTCCGCCTGCTCTACAAGGCCAAGGACGGGCAGCAGTACACGCTGAACCTGATGGACACGCCGGGCCACGTCGACTTCGCCTACGAGGTCAGCCGCAGCCTCGCCGCCTGCGAGGGTTCGATCCTGGTGGTGGACGCCTCGCAGGGTGTGGAGGCGCAGACGCTCGCCAACGTCTATCAGGCGATCGACAACAACCACGAGATCATCCCGGTCCTCAACAAGATCGACCTGCCGGCGGCGGAGCCCGACCGCGTGAAGCAGCAGATCGAGGATGTGATCGGCCTGGACGCCACCGACGCCGTGGAGATTTCGGCCAAGACCGGCCTGAACATCGACGCCGTGCTGGAAGCCGTGGTGCAGCGCCTGCCCGCGCCCAAGGGCAACGCCGACGGTGAGCTGAAGGCCCTGCTGGTCGATTCCTGGTACGACCCGTATCTCGGCGTGGTCATCCTGGTGCGCGTGGTGGACGGGCGGCTGAAGGTGAACCAGAAGGTCCGCTTCATGGCCGCCGGCAGCGCCCACGAGGTCGACCGCGTCGGCGTCTTCACCCCGAAGGCCCTGCTGACCGGCGAGCTGGGGCCGGGCGAGATGGGCTTCATCACCGCCGCCATCAAGGACATCACGCTGACCAAGGTCGGCGACACCATCACCGAAGACCGCCGCCCGGCGGCCGAGCCGCTGGCCGGCTTCAAGCCCTCCATCCCCGTGGTGTGGTGCGGCCTGTTCCCGGTGGACGCCGCCGACTTCGAGCGGCTGCGCGACAGCCTGGGCAAGCTGAAGCTGAACGACTCCAGCTTCCATTACGAGGCCGAGACGTCGGCGGCGCTGGGCTTCGGCTTCCGCTGCGGCTTCCTCGGCCTGCTGCATCTGGAAATCATCCAGGAGCGGCTGGAGCGCGAGTTCAACCTCGACCTGATCACCACGGCGCCGTCGGTGGTCTACAAGCTGTACATGACCGACGGCACGGTGATGGATCTGCACAACCCGGCGGACATGCCGGACGTGATGAAGATCGACCGCATCGACGAGCCGTGGATCAAGGCCACCATCATGCTGCCCGACGAGTATCTGGGCGGCATCCTCCAGCTCTGCACCGAGCGGCGCGGCCAGCAGATCGAGCTGACCTACGCCGGTGCCCGCGCCATGCTGGTCTACCGGCTGCCGCTGAACGAGGTGGTCTTCGACTTCTACGACCGTCTGAAGTCGATCAGCCGCGGCTACGCCAGCTTCGACTACCAGATGGACAGCTACGAGGAAGGCGACCTCGTCAAGATGTCGATCCTGGTGAACGCCGAGCCGGTGGACGCCCTGTCGATGATCGTCCACCGCTCCCAGTCGGAGCGGCGCGGCCGCCAGCTCTGCGAGCGGCTGAAGGAGCTGATCCCGCGCCAGCTCTTCAAGATCGCCGTGCAGGCGGCCATCGGCGGCAAGATCATCGCCCGCGAGAGCATCGGCGCGCTGCGCAAGGACGTGACGGCCAAGTGCTACGGCGGCGACATCAGCCGCAAGCGCAAGCTGCTGGACAAGCAGAAGGAAGGCAAGAAGCGCATGCGGCAGTTCGGCCAGGTCGAAATCCCGCAGAGCGCCTTCATCGCCGCCCTCAAGATGGGCGACGAATAAGCGCCGGCCTCTTGGTGGAATGACGGAAAGCGGGTCCGGCAAGGCCCGCTTTCTTTTTGTCCGCCCGGCGCAGCAGCCCAGAGCCCACAAAAAGTCGAATGACTCCCCGCATGGAATCGCCTATCACCCGGACAGGCTTCCAAACGGATGATGTCCCGTGACGCGCACTGTCATGTTTGGCCTGCCAGCCGCCGCCCTGGTCGTCGGCATCCTCGCAGGCTGCACCCCGAACTACTCGCCCAACACCTACGCCGCCACCGCGACCCAGCAGGCGAACAAGGTGGAGCGGGCGGTCGTCATCGGATTCCGTCAGGTCAAGATCAGCACCAGCGGCACCGTCGGCGCCGTCACCGGCGGGGCCGCGGGCGGCGTTCTGGGGTCGCAGTCCGGCACCTTCGGCATCAACTCGGCGCTGGGCGCGGTCGGCGGCACGGCCATCGGCGGGCTGATCGGCACTTCGATCGAGCATGTGACCGGTGACACCACGGGATGGGAATACATCGTCCGCAAGCCGGACGGCGAGCTTCTGTCGGTCACCCAGCGGGAAGAGAAGCCCATCGAGATCGGGCAGAAGGTGCTGGTCATCGCCGGCAGCCAAGCCCGCATCGTCGCCGACTATTCCACGGACCCCGAGCCGGCTCCCGCCCTGAAGGAAGCGGCGAAGGACGCCCAAAAGGACGCACCTAAGGACTCTAGGCCCGCCGAGACGATCGAGGCGAAGGAGCTTCCCACCCCGCCCCCTGCGGAGGTTCCTGCGGAGGTCCCCGTGGAAGCTCCGGCGGCTTCGACTCCCGACAGCGGCGGACCGGCGCCCATCCGCCTCACCCCGCCAGCAACGCCGGCCCCCGAGCCGGTGCCGGCGGCCGAGGCCCCGGCGGACAAGCCCGCCGACGGCACGCCCGCCACCTGACCCGGCCCTCACGCCACCAGGATCGTCAGCAGCAGCACCGGCAGAGCCGGCATCCGCGGCAGCCGGAAGCGCCACGGCGACGGCGCTGCCGCCGTCACCGTCATCGGGCGGCGCTCCTCCTCGCGGTCCAGCCGTCCGGCCTCCAGCACCACCGTCGTCATCGCGTCGAACACACCCATCGCTCCGTCCTCCCAAAATCGGAGGGCACCCTGCGCCCGCGCGAAAAATCTTGGAAACGAATAGGCTTTATGAGGTTCATCACAGATCGTGATGGTCCTTCCGCGCGTTGAACCCGCGCGCCCCCTCTGCTTGAATGCGTGACCATGCCGGCCAACCTCGACACCGACCTTCTGCGCGCCTTCGTCGCCGTCGCCGACGCGCGCAGTTTCACCCGTGCCGGCGACACGCTGGGCCGCACCCAGGCCGCCGTCAGCCAGCAGGTCCGCCGGCTGGAGGAGGTCGTTGGCACCCGCGTCTTCCAGCGCGACACCAAGAGCGTCCACCTGACCCAGCAGGGCGAGCTTCTGCTGACCTACGCCCGGCGGATGCTGACCCTGAACGACGAGATTCTGGCCCTGATGCACCGCCCCGCCACGGTGGCCAGCGTGCGCATCGGCACGCCGGACGATTACGCCACCATGCTGCTGCCCGGCGTGCTCGCCCGCTTCGCCGCCGCCTACCCCGACGTGCCGGTGGAGGTGATCTGCGACAACAGCCCCGATCTGGTGGCGGAGATCGACAAGGGCCGCTACGACCTCGCCCTGGTCACCCGCCACCCCGACAGCCGCAGCGGCGAACTGGTGCGGCGGGAGCCGGTCGCCTGGGTCGCCCCGCCGCGCTCCACCGCCGTCGATTCCACCCCCATCGAGCGCGAGGACCCGCTGCCGCTGGCCCTGTTCCCCAAGGGCTGCGTGGTGCGCGACCTCGCCGTCGCGGCGCTGGAGGGCATCGGGCGCGGCTGGCGCGTCGCCTTCATCAGCAAGAGCGTGGTGGCGGTGCACGGCGCCGTGCTGGGCGGGCTCGGCGTCACCGCCATGGAGGAATGCACCGTTCCGCCCAGCCTGCGCCGGCTGACCGCGGCGGACGGCTTCCCCGACCTGTCGGACATCGACATCGCGTTGCACCGCGCCCCCGGCATGGCCGCCAAGCCGGTCCGCCTGCTGGCCGAGGCCATCCACGATCTGGTGGGCGGGAATCGGGCGGCCTGACCGACCGTGCGGCTCCGTGACATCCGTCCCGGCGCGCACGCGCCGGGTTGCCCCGGCGGGCCGGACCGATGCAAAATGGCCCCTCCTCCAAAGGGGCAAACCGCCGTGCGCACGCGTTCCACCACCGCCCTCCGCGCCCTGGCGCTGCGGCTGATCCTGGCCGCGGCGACGATGTGGTTCGCCCCGGACGCCGCCCTGGCGCAGAGCCCCGTCGCCATCGGCGCGCCGCTGACCGGCGAGGTGGTCCTCAACCGCGACATCGAGGTGCGCATCGGCCCCAACGCTGACGCCCGGATCATCCAGACCCTGCCGCGCGGCAAGGCGCTGAACGCGCTGGGCACGCCCCGCGGCACCAGCTGGACGGAGGTCGCCATCGGCGGCCAGCCCATCGGCTACGTCCCCTCCGACTCGCTGGACCCGGCGCTGATGGTGTCGCGCTCCATCACCGCCGCCATGGGCGCCACCGCCGCCGGGGCCAACGCCGGCGGATCGCCCCCCTCGACCGGCAAGCCGCCGGTCATCCACCGCAGCGCGGCCGTGGTGCCGCGCAGCGCGTGGGAGATCGCCGCCCAGGTGCCGGCCCAGGGCTATGTCGTCGCGGCGGACGCCATCAAGGCGACGGAGATCCTCGACAACAAGAAGCGACGCAGCTTCACCCTGCGCAAGGGCGACGTGGTCAGCCTGATCGATTCCGCGAACGGGCGGGTGACGCTGGGCATGCCCGGCCGGACTCGCGCGGTCGCCACGGCCGAGGGGCTGATCGGGGTGGTCGCCCCCTACCCGCTGCCCGGCATGCCGCCCATCGAGCCGGGGGCGCTGTTCGCCGCGCGGCTCGGCGAGTATGTCAGCCACGCCGAGGGGCTGCGGGCTTGGCAGGAATTCACCTACGGTCCCGGAACGGCCTACCGCGACCTGCCGCCGATGGTCTGGCCGGTCTTCCGCGGCGCCCGCACCACCTACCAGATGGGCGTCGGCCCCTTCACCCGGACGCAGGTGGACAATGTCTGCGGCGCGCTGGCGCAGCGCTCCCTGGACTGTTGGGTGATCGAGCTGGAGACCTTCTGACCCCAGGGCTGACCCGGGGCTGACCCTGGCCTGCCCCCGGCGCCGTCCTCCGCCAAGCGGCAGCAGCGCGTCGCCTCCGGTAAACTACTGAGCTTTTTCGACGAAAATGCATCGATCGTGGCGGTAGGCGGGCGCGGCCGTGCCGTGTTAATCTTTCTTACCCCCGCCCGCTCCGCCCCAGGCTTTGCCCATGACCGACTCCGACGACGAGTTCCTCTTTCTGGACGACCAGGACGGCGACGGAAACGGCGAAACCGGGTCGCCGGCCACCGGAAACCGGTGGAAGATGATGATCGTGGACGACGAGCCTGAGGTGCACTCCATCACCAAGCTCGTCCTGGCCGATTTCGCCTACAAGGGCCGCTCCGCCCAGTTCATCTCGGCCTATTCCGCCGCGGAGGCGCGGACGATCCTGGAGCGCGAGGAGGACATCGCCATCATCCTGCTGGACGTGGTGATGGAAACCGACGACGCCGGGCTGCAACTCGTCCACCACATCCGCGAGGAATTGAAGAACCGCCACGTCCGCATCATCCTGCGCACCGGCCAGCCCGGCCAGGCGCCGGAGCGCGCAGTGATCCTCGACTACGACATCAACGACTACAAGGCCAAGACTCAGCTCACCGCCCAGCAGCTGTTCACCACCACGGTCGCCGCCCTGCGCTCCTACGAGGACATCATGGCGATCGAGATGAACCGGCGTGGGCTGGAGAAGATCATCGAGGCGTCGTCGTCGCTGTTCCAGGCACGCTCGATGAAGCTGTTCGCCGCCGGGGTGCTGACCCAACTCTCCGGCATCCTCGGCGTCGGACCGGACGCCATCCTGTGCGTGCAGCGCGGCCCGGTCATCAGCGGCGCGGCGGACGGGCTGTATGTCCTGGCCGGCTCGGGCCGGTTCGAGACGCTGATCGACGAGCCGGCGGCCAACCATGTCGAGCCCGCCGTGCTGGCGGAGGTGAAGCGCTGCCTGGAGTCGCGCAGCAACCGCTACGCCGCCGATCATTGCACGCTCTACATCCGCACCCCGAACGACCGGGAGAACGTGGTCTATCTGAGTTCCGACCGGCCGCTGTCTGACCTCGACCGCAACCTGATCGAGGTGTTCTGCCGCAAGATCTCGGTCGGCTTCGACAATCTGCACCTGTACGAACAGCTGCGGCGCAGCCAGGAGCACACGGTCATCGCCATGGCCGATCTGGCGGAGCGCGCCGGTCATCCCAGCGCGGAGGCCGAGGCCGGCCCGCGCATCGCCATGGTGACCGACCGCATCGCCCGTCGGCTGGCCGAGGAGGGGCGCTATCCCGCCATCCTCGACACGGTGTTCCTGGAGTCGGTCGGTCTGGCCGCCATCCTCCACGACGTCGGCAACGCCACGCTGGACCCCGCCATCCTCGGCAAGACCGGGCCGCTGACCCCGGAGGAGCGGGCCGTCATGCAGGCCCACACAACCACGGGCTGGGATTTGCTGGATCGCGCGAGCCAGCGGTCCGACGGACGGACGCATCTGCATCTGGGGGCGGAGATCGCCCGGGCGCATCATGAGAATTGGGACGGCACCGGCTATCCCGACCGCCTGAAGGGCGACGCCATCCCGCTGAGCGCCCGCATCGTCGCGGTGGCCGACAGCTTCGACGCCATGACCCGCGACCGCCCCTACCGCAAGGCGCTGGACCATGACGTGGCGGTGGCGGAGATCCGGCGCCTGTCGGGCAGCCGGTTCGATCCGGCGGTGGTCGACGCCTTCCTGGCGGTGTCCGGCAGCCTGCGCCGGGGGTGACGCCCTTCGGAGAAGGAGGCGGACGCGGGATCAGCCGGCGCCGCTCATCAGCGTGTCCACCATGTCCTTCAGCGGACCGATCTGCACCGGCTTGTGCAGCAGCCGGCAGCCCAGGGCGGCGGCTTCGGCCTGACGCTCCGGCATCGTATCGCCGGTCAGGATCAGGGCGGGCACCGGGGCGCCGACATGGGCGCGCACCATCTCCACCGCCTGGGCGCCCGTGCCGCCAGCCGGCAGGAAGTGATCGGCCAGGACCAGCCCGGGACGGCCGGGCGCCTGCGGCAGCCGCTGCGCCAGTTCGTTCAGCGACAGGGCGGTCAGCACGTCGTATCCCCAGGCTTCGAGAAGCAGCGCCAGCCCTTCCACGATCGACCGGTCGTCGTCCACCACGATGACCAGCCGGCTGGCTTCGGCCGGCGCTCCCCCATCGCCGTCCTCGCGGCGGAGCGCGCCGCCGCCGTCCACCGAACCATTGCCGGCATCCCCGGTCATGGCGAGGACGGAGGCGGTTTTGGCGTGGTCGTTCGTTAAGCTCACCATCGGATTCTTCACCAGCTCTGAGGGCGACGGGGCCGGAGCATCCCGCGCCGTTTGTCCGCATGACCGATTCAAAAAAGAACGAAAAATATTAAAAAAATCGAAATATCAGCCTAACGATTTTTTTGGAATGTCTGCCATGTATCGTGGAAAGAAAACATTCCATTTCTGAAATTTATAGGCAGCGATGCGCAGCATCGAGACAATACGGACGCATGTTTTGCAAACTTATGTTCATTCGCTTTATCTGATGGACCAACTCTATTCAACTCTGAAAAAGCGCATATGAGGCGCACCCGGATGCCATGCCGAAACGTGCTTCAAACAACGGACCGCGGCATGTTCTGCGAATCCAGACGTGACGCCTCCGGAACAATCCTTTGAACTGTCCGGATTGGGAGCCGTTCCATCCGGACATGGAAAAACAATGGGCCCCCACCTTGCGGCGGAGGCCCGAACTTTGTCTTACGAAATTGAACCCTTTTCCGGATCCGCAGCCTTTGGATGCGCCCGCGTCAGGAGCGCGAACGTCAGCTGCGCAGGCTGCCGCCCGTGGCCTTGGCGACCGCGGCGACGATCTTCTGGCCGATGGCCTCGATCTCCGGCTCGGTCAGGGTCCGCTCGGTCGGCTGAAGCGTGACGGAGAGGGCGACGGACTTCTTGCCCTCCTCCAGGTTGGTGCCCTGGTAGACGTCGAAGACGGTCACGTCCTTGACCAGCGCCTTGTCGGCGCCCTTGGCGGCGCGGATCAGCTTGTCGGCCTCCACGTCCTTGCCGACGACGAAGGCGAAGTCGCGCTCCAGCGGCTGGAAGGGCGAGAGCTGGACCAGCGGACGCGCCGTGCCGCCCTTCTTCTTGGGCAGCGGGACGGCGTCCAGGAACACCTCGAAGCCGACCACCGGACCCTTGACGCCCAGCGTGCCGAGCACGGTCGGGTGGATTTCGCCGAAGCGGGCCATCACCGTCGGGCCGAGGCGCAGCACGCCCGAGCGGCCGGGATGGTACCAGCCCGGCGCGTCGGTGGTGACCTGCAGGTTGGTCACCGGCGCGCCGGCGGCCTCCAGGACGGCCATGGCGTCGGCCTTGGCGTCGTAGGCATCGACGCCGCGGGCCTTCTCGGCCCAGTGGCGCGGCACCGCGTTGCCGGCGCGGATGCCGGCGGCCACGATGTCCTGCCCGTCCGGCGACGGCTTGCGGAAAGCCGGGCCGACCTCGAACAGGCCGACGTCGGCGTAGCCGCGGTCGGCGTTGCGCCCGGCGGCCTGGATCAGGTTGCCGAGAATGGACGGGCGCATCACGTCGAGGTCGGCGCTGATCGGGTTGACCAGCGTCAGCCCCTCGCCAACCCCGCCGAACAGCTCGGCCACCGGACCGGCCATGAAGGACCAGGTGACGGCTTCGGACAGGCCGCGGACGGCCAGCGTGCGCTTGGTCAGCCCGACGCGGCGCTGTTTGGTGGTCAGGGCCGGACGGGTCAGCACGCTGTCGCGCGGCAGCGGGGTTGCCGGGATGGCGTCGAAGCCGTGGATGCGCAGCACCTCCTCCACCAGATCGGCCTCGCCGTGGATGTCGGCGCGCCAGGAGGGCGGAACGACGCGCAGGGTGCCGTCCACATCCTCGCCGACGATCTCGCAGCCGAGGTCGATCAGGATGCGGGTCTGCTCGTCGCGCGGCACCGCGACGCCGCCCAGGGCGGCGACTCGGCCCGGACGCAGCGTCAGGGTGCGGCGCCACTGCGGCTCCTCACCGGCGATCACGAGGTCGGAGGCCTCGCCGCCGCAGATCTCCAGGATCAGGCGGGTGGCGCGCTCCATCCCCGAGACGACCGCCGCCGGATCGACGCCGCGCTCCAGCCGGTAGCGGGCGTCCGACTCGATGCCCAGCTTGCGGCCGGTCTGCGCCGTGCGCACGGTGTCGAAGATCGCCGCTTCCAGGAAGACGTTGACCGTCGTCTCGGTGCAGCCCGACGCCTCGCCGCCGATGATGCCGCCCAGCGCCTCGGCCCGCTCATGATCGGCGATGACCGTCATGCTCGGGTCGAGCGGGTATTCCTTGCCGTTCAGCGCCGCCAGCGTCTCACCCTCGCGGGCCATGCGGACGACGATGCCACCCTTCACCTTGTCGGCATCGAAGGCGTGCAGCGGGCGCGACAGGTCGAAGGTGATGAAGTTGGTGATGTCGACCAGCGCCGAGATCGGGCGCAGGCCGATGGCGACCAGCTTGTCGTGCAGCCACTTCGGCGACGGGCCGTTCTTCACACCGCGGAAGTAGCGGCCGACATACATCGGGCAGGCGTCCGGCGCCTCGATGGTCACGCCGAGCGGGCTCGGGAAGGCGCCCTTCACCGGCTCCGCCGCCAGCGGCTTCAGCGTGCCCAGCCCGGCGGCGGCGAGGTCGCGGGCGATGCCGCGCACCCCGGCGCAGTCGGCGCGGTCGGGCGTCAGGCTGATGTCGATGACCGGGTCGCCCAGGCCGGCGTAGTCGGCGTAGGCGACGCCGACCGGCGCGTCCTCGGGCAGCTCGATGATGCCGTTGTGCTCCTCCGACAGCTTCAGCTCGCGTTCGGAGCACATCATGCCGTTCGACTCGACGCCGCGGATGACGCCCTTCTTCAGCGTGATGTCGGAGCCGGGGATGTAGGCCCCCTCCGGCGCGAAGACGCCCTTCAGGCCGGCGCGCGCGTTGGGCGCGCCGCAGACGACCTGGAGCTTCTCGGTGCCGGTGTCGACGACCAGGACGCGCAGCTTGTCGGCGTCCGGGTGCTTCTCGGCGGAGACGACGTGGGCGACGCGGAAGGGCTTCAACTCCTTGGAGCGATCCTCCACCCCTTCGACCTCCAGGCCGAGGGCGGTCAGCTTCTCCACGATCTGGTCGAGCGTGGCGTCGGTCTCCAGATGGTCCTTCAGCCAGGACAGCGTGAACTTCATGGGTCCGGCTCCTTTAGCGCGTCAGGCCCTGGGCCATGCTGGGAACGTCGAGCGGCACGAAGCCGTAATGCTTCAGCCAGCGGAGGTCGGCTTCGAAGAAGGTGCGCAGGTCGGGGATGCCGTATTTCAGCATCGCCACGCGCTCGATCCCCATGCCGAAGGCGAAGCCCTGGTACTTGGTGCTGTCGATGCCGCAGGCCTCCAGCACGTTGGGGTGCACCATGCCGCAGCCCAGAATCTCCAGCCAATCGCCGTAGTTGCCGAGCTTCAGCTCGCCGCCCTTGCGGGAGCAGCCGATGTCCACCTCCGCCGACGGTTCGGTGAAGGGGAAGAAGCTGGGGCGGAAGCGCAGCGGCAGGTCGTCCACGTCGAAGAAGGCGCGGCAGAACTCGATCAGGCAGCCCTTCAGGTGGCCCATGTGGGTCGCCTCGTCGATGACCAGCCCCTCGATCTGGTGGAACATCGGGGTGTGGGTCATGTCGTAGTCGGACCGGTAGGTGCGGCCCGGCGCGATGATGCGGATCGGCGGCTTCTTGTTCAGCATGGTGCGGACCTGCACCGGGCTGGTGTGGGTGCGCAGCAGCATCTTCTTCTCGCCCGCATCGGGGAGATAGAAGGTGTCGTGCATGTCGCGGGCGGGGTGGCCCGGCGGGAAGTTCAGGGCGGTGAAGTTGTGGAAGTCGTCCTCGACGTCCGGCCCCTCGGCGACGCTGAAGCCCATCTCGGCGAAGATCGCCACCATCTCGTCGATGGTCTGGCTGATCGGGTGGATGCGCCCCTCGGTCTCCGGACGGACCGGCAGGGTGACGTCGATGCGCTCGGCCTGGAGGCGGGCCTCCAGATGGGCGCGGGCGAGGTCGGCCTTGCGGCCGTCGATGGCGGCGGCAATCTCGTCCTTCAGCGCGTTGAGCTGCTGGCCGCGCTCGCGCCGTTCGTCGGGCGACAGCCCGCCCAGCTCCTTCATGAAGCCGGTGATGCGCCCCTTCTTGCCGAGCGCGGTGACCCGCACCTCTTCGAGGGCCGCGAGGTCGCCAGCGGCGTTGACCTGCGACAGGAGTTCGTCTTTCAGCGCATCGAGCATGTCATTTCCCGCGAGCCATAAGGAAGTGCGAGCGTAAAGAAAAAGGGAGCCGGCCCAGAGGCACGGCTCCCTTCTTTCGTGTCCGGCGCCGGACCGGGTTTCCGCTTGCGCGGCGGACCCTTTAGGCGGCGGCCTTGGAGGCGAGAGCGGCCTGGGCCTGATCGACGATGGCCTTGAAGGCCTCCGGCTCACGGGCGGCCAGATCCGACAGGACCTTGCGGTCGATCTCGATGCCGGCCAGCTTGATACCGTTGATGAAGCGCGAGTAGGTCAGGCCGTACTGGCGGACACCGGCGTTGATGCGCTGGATCCACAGGCCGCGGAAATCGCGCTTCTTGTTGCGGCGGTCGCGATACGCGTATTGAAGGGCCTTTTCGACCTTCTCAATCGCGATGCGGAAGTTCTTGGAATTGCGACCCCGGTAGCCCTTGGCGAGCTTCAGGATCTTGCGGTGACGGGCGTGCGTGGTGACGCCGCGCTTAACACGAGCCATGGTTCAGATTCCCTTACGATATCAAGCGTTGCGCAGCCAGTTCTTCAGCACGATCTTCTGGTCCGGCTCGGCCAGGGTCATCATGCCGCGCGCGTTGCGCTTCATATTCGGGCTCTTCTGCTCCAGGCAGTGGCGCTTGAAGGCCGCCTGGGCGCGCACCTTACCGGACGCGGTCACCTTGAAGCGCTTCTTGGCGCCGCTCTTCGTCTTCAGCTTGGGCATTTTCAATCCTTGCGTTGGATGTTCCCGACTGACGGTTGGGCATGCCCTGGGTCTCGGACCCGGCCTCGCCGCCCGTTGGAGCGCAGGGTTATACGCGCGGCCACGCCGCAACGCAAGGGGGAGCGAATGCGGGAGAGGTATGAGGGGGTCCGGCGCGCCCCCTCCCCTACCGGTCTTTCTACCGGTATTCCTTGAACCGCTCCGTCGCCTGGACCAGGGCGGCGCGGATGCCCGGCTCCATGGCGGAATGGCCGGCATCGGGTACCACGCGGTAATCGGCCTCCGGCCAGGCGCGGCGCAGCTCGTCGGCGCTGGTGATGGGGCAGACGATGTCGTAGCGGCCCTGGACGATCGCCCCCGGCAGATGCCGGATGCGGTGCACGTCGCGCAGCAGCCTGTCCTCCGGGGTGAAGCGGTTGGAGCGGAAGTAGTGCGCCTCGATGCGGGCGAGGCCCAGCGCGTGGGTGTCCTCCGCGCTCGTCGCGATCAGCTCCGGCGAGGGCAGCAGCGAGGAGCAGGAGCCCTCATACAGGCTCCACACCCGCGCCGCCGCCATGCGGGTCGCCGCATCCGGCGAATCCAGCCGCCGCCAATAGGCCTCCAGCAGGTCGCCGCGCTCCTCCGGCGGGATGTGGCCGGCGAAGGTGGCCCAGGCTTCCGGGAAGATCGTGCGCATGGAGTAGAGGAACCAGTCGATCTCCGTCTTCCGCATCAGGAAGATGCCGCGCAGGATCAGCCCCAGGCAGCGTTCCGGATGGGTCTGCCCGTAGGCCAGCGCCAGCGTCGACCCCCAGCTTCCGCCGAACAGCAGCCAGCGCTCGATCCCCAGATGGCGGCGCAGCCGTTCGGCGTCCTCCACCAGCAGCTCGGTCGTGTTGCGCCGGACCTCGCCCAGCGGGGTGGAGCGGCCCGCCCCGCGCTGGTCCATCACGACGATGCGGTAATGGCCGGGATCGAAGAAACGCCGGTGCGTCGGCGAGGCGCCCGCCCCCGGCCCCCCATGCAGGAACAGCACCGGCACGCCGCGCGGGTTTCCCGACTGCTCCCAATAGAGCGTGTGGATCTCGTCCACGGGCAGGAAGCCGGTCTGGTAGGGGTCGATGGGCGGGAAAAGCTCGCTGCGGGGCATGAAGAGGTCCTGTCAGTCCGGGCCGAATGGAAGCAAGTGTAGGACGCCCGTCCGTCGTCCGCCACAGGCTCACTCCTCGTCGTCGGAAAGGTCCGGCGGCGGAGCGGACGGGCGCGGCGTCGGACGGAGGGGCGGGCCGGCTTCGTCCAGCCGCTCGATCTGCTCGGGATGGGTCGCCTCGATCAGCGGGCCGGCGCGCAGGCCCACCCAGCCGCGCACCCGGACGGTCCGCCCTTCGTAGGACAGGGGGTCGATGCCGGCGACCACGAACTCGCGCAGCGCAGCCCGCCCGATGTGCACCGTGACGTCGGTCCGCCAGTCCTCGCCGAAATCCAGATAGGCGTCGCCGCCGGCCTTGCTCACCCGCAGCACCCGCCCCTCGACGATCTGGAAGCTGTCGCGGTCCCGGCGCAGCGCGTCGGGGTCGGCGGGCCGCACCGCGTAGGCGCGGGTCCGCCAGATGCCGCGCCCGGCGTCCCGCGCGGCGGCCTCCGCCGCCAGCATCTCGCGGGCCAGGGCGCGGGCGTCGGGCCGGGTGTGCACGCGGGCGAGGCCGCGCGCCAGCAGCTCGCCCTGGAGCCACAGACCGTCGCCGCGCACCACCTGGGCCAGCAGGCGCCCGTGCCGGTCGGTCCGCGCCTCCCCCCGCACCGTCAGGCGCTGCCCGACGGCCAGCTCCGCCAGCGCCTGCCGCGCCGCCTCGGCCAGCGGCCAGCTCTGGCCCGGCTCCGCCCCCATGGGCGGCGCGGCGGATTCGATGCCGGCCAGACGCAGGCCGCGGCCGTCCTCCAGCAGCAGCGTGGCGTCATCGGTCACCGCGGCGACGCGCAGCTCCGCCGACCCGGCGGTGTTCGCCATCAGCAGCAGGGCGGACAGCATCAGAGAAGGAATGCGGCGCAGCATGGCGGGCGAAGGGGTGGAGCCGTGGAACAGGCGGGCCGGACGGGGAGTTTGATCTCAGCGAGCCCCCTTCCGATATGACGACTCATGACGCCCGAACCGACGACCGAACGCAAGCCGTCTTCCTCATCTCCACTGCGCCGGATCGCCGCCGCAGGGCTGGCCGTCCTGCTGCTCACCTCGGCCTGTGCCCCGGCCAGCGCCCAACTCCTCGGCGGCAGCGAGGAGTCGATCGGCGCGCAGGAGCATCCCAAGATCCTCGCCCAGTATGGCGGGGCCTACCCCGACCAGCGGCTGCAGGCCTACATCACCGGCATTGGCAACCGGCTGGCCGCCCAGACCGACCGCTCCGGCCCCTGGACCTTCACCGTCCTGGACAGCGACGTGGTCAACGCCTTCGCCCTGCCCGGCGGCTACGTCTACATCACCCGCGGCCTGCTGGCGCTCGCCAAGGACGAGGCGGAGGTGGCGAGCGTGCTGGGGCACGAGATCGGCCACGTCATCGCCCACCACGGCCAGGAGCGGCAGACCAACCAGACCATCGCCGGGCTGCTCGCCGCCGGCATCGGCCTCGTGCTGGGCAGCCCGGAGCTGGCGCAGATCGCCAACATCGGCGGCACCGCCCTGCTCGCCCGCTATTCGCGCGGCCAGGAGTCGGAGGCCGACCGGCTGGGCATCGAGTATCTGCACCGCGCCGGCTACGACCCCTTCGCCATGGCGACCTTCCTGGAGACCATGCGCCGCGACACCCAATATTCCGGCCTGCGCTCCGGCAAGGGTGCCGGGGAGGGCGGCTTCGACTTCTTCGCCACCCACCCGCAGACCGCGTCGCGCGTCGACGAGGCGGCGGCCATCGCCCGCGAACTGCCCCGCGGGGCGCGGCCCGTCGATCCCTACATGACGGCGATGGATGGGGTGATCTACGGCGACAGCCCGGAGAACGGCTTCGTCCGCGGCCGGACCTTCGCCCACCCGCAGCTGGGCATCGCCTTCGACGTGCCGCAGGGCTACAGCCTGCTCAACGGAGCGCAGCAGGTGATTGCCAAGGGTCCCAACGGCGGGGCCATCGTCTTCGACGGCGGCAAGGCGCCGGGGGCGCGCGACCCGGCCGCCTATCTGACCGGCAGCTGGGCGCAGGGGGCGCCGTTGCGGGACCTGCAATCCTTCGCCGTCAACGGCATGCCGGCGGCCACCGCGCTGACCCAGGGCAAGACCGACGCCGGGGCGGTGGACGTGCGGCTGGTCGCCATCCGCGCCGACTCCGGCACCCTCTACCGCTTCACCTTTCTGGCGCCCGGCGGCGCGCTGTCGCGCTTCGACGGCGATTTCCGCCAGACCGCCGTCAGCTTCCGCCGGCTGACCCAGCAGGAGGCCGCGTCCTACCAGCCCCGGCGCATCCGCGTGCAGACCGCCCGCCCCGGCGACAGCGTGGAGGGCTTCGTGCGCCAGATGCCGCGGGAGCCCTACGCGGAGGAGTTGTTCCGGATCATCAACGATCTTCCGCCGGGCACGCCGATCCAGCCCGGACGTCCGGTGAAGATCATCACCGGCTGACGGCACCCGGTTGGCGGCGCCCGGTTGACAGCGGAGTGACCGTTGCGGGACGCGGCGCGATGGCCGATTGCCGATGGCCGCGTGCGTCCTGTAGGCTCCGCGCCATGGCTGACCACCCCACCAAACGGCGTTTTCTGCAAACCGGCTTGCGCGTCGCCCGGCTGAAGGAGGCTGTGCGCAAAAAGGGGGGTCCACGCCGGACGCGCCCGCCCGCGCTGGGCCGCCCGCGCCTGCGCCTGCCCATCGCGGCGGTGCTGGTGGCCGGCTTCGGGTCGCTGATGCTGCTGGCGGTGGCCAGCGTGCTCGTCCTCGGACTCGTCAGCGCCAGCCGCAACACCTTCGCCCTGCTCAACGACCGCGCCGACCTCGCTTTGTCGGGGGTGGAGGTGCGCATCCGCAACCAGCTCAACCCCGCGCGGGACATGGCCCGTTTCGTGGCCGGACTGATGGAGCGGGGGGAGCTGGACCCCGCCGATTCCCGCTCGCTCCAGGACACGCTGCGCGGCGCGCTGGCCGGGGCGCCGGACGTGACGGGCATCGCCTTCTTCCATCCCGACCGCACCGGCCTGCGCGCCGACCGGCTGGGCAACCAGCTCCACATCGGGCGGGAGGATCTGCGCCACGAGCCGGAACTGGGGCCGGAACTGCGCAACGGCTCCGACCGCACCACCGCCGTCTGGGCCGACCCGCTGTGGTCGAAGGAGGCGGGGACCAGCTTCGTCACGCTGTTCCAGCCGGTGCGGCGCAACGGCACCTATCTGGGGCAGGTGGTCGTCGGGGTGTCGCTGGGCGACCTGTCGCGCTTCCTGTCCACGCTCTATGTGGAGCAGGGGCTGAACGCCTTCGTCCTGTTCGACCGGCAGCACGTTCTGGCCCACCCGTCGCTGGCCGGCATGAAGTTCGACTTCTCCACGAAGACCGACGGCCCGCCCCTGCCGCGCATCGATCAGGTGGCCGACCCGGCGCTGGCGGCGCTCTGGCAGACCGGCCAGCCGGTGGACGCCCTGAAGAAGCGGGTGGAGGGCCGGCTCGTCAACGTGCTGGACGAGGATTACCTGTTCCTGATGCGCAGCATGGCCGGTTACGGCCAGCAGGACTGGACCATCGGCATCAGCTTCCGCGCCAACGAGGCCAGCGCCGAGGTCCGCCGCCTCTACACCACCGGCCTCGCCGGTCTGGGCATCCTGCTGATCTCGGTGGCGGTGGCGCTGATCGTCGGGCGGCGCATCAGCACCCAGGTGGCCCATCTGGCCGAGGCCGCCGACCATGTCCGGACCTTCGACTTCCGCGCGATCGACGAGCTTCCCGATTCGCGCCTGCGCGAGCTGGCCCGCGCCAACAGCGCCTTCAACGCCATGGTCGCCGGCCTGCGCTGGTTCGAGACCTATGTGCCGAAGGCCCTGGTGCTGCGGCTGATGCACCGCCGCGGCGGCCTGACCAGCTTCCAGTCGGAGGAGCGGGAGGTGACGGTGATGTTCACCGACATCCGCGGCTTCTCGCGCATGGCCGAGCATATGGGCGCCGCCGACACCGCCGCCCTGCTGAACGAGCATTTCACCCTGCTCGCCAACTGCATCGAGGCGGAGGGCGGCACCGTGGACAAGTTCATCGGCGACGCCATCATGGCCTTCTGGGGCGCGCCGGAGGAGCAGCCGGACCACGCCGCCCGCGCGCTGCGCGCCGCCCATGCCATCACCCGCGCCGTGCGCGAAGGCAACCGCCGCCGCGCGGCGGAGGGGCTGCCGGCGATTCGCGTTCGCATCGGCCTGCATTCCGGGCCGGTGGTGGTCGGCAACATCGGGTCGGCCAGCCGAATCAACTACACCATCGTCGGCGACACCGTGAACGTTGCCGCCCGCATCGAGGAACTGGCCTCCGCCCTCCAGGGGGACGAGGAGGTCATCGTCCTGTCGAGCGCCGCCACCGCCTTCCAGGGCGACGGTGCCGCCCCGCTGGACTGCGTCGGCGACCGCACGCTCCGTGGCCGCACCGGCACGACCGAGGTGTGGCGGGTGACTTTGGATGGCGACGGCGGCGGAGATGGCGCGGGGGCGATGCGGGAGGAGGAGAAGGCGTAGCCGACCGCGCGCCCTCCCCGGCCCTCCCCCGCTGGGCGGGAGAGGGTGCCTTACGCGAGGCGGCGGCAGTTCCCTCCACCTCGAAGAGGGGGAGGGTTAGGGAGGGGGCGTTGATCTATCCTTCGAAACAACACCTCACGCGTCCGCCAGCAGATCCCCAAACCCCTCCACCCGCTTCAGCATCGACTGACGCAGCTTCAGCAGGGCGCGGTGTTCGAGCTGGCGCACGCGCTCCTTGCTCACCCCCAGTTCGCGGCCCAGCTCCTCCAGGGTGGCGCCCTCCTCGCGCAGGCGGCGCTCCTGGATGATGGTGCGTTCGCGCGGGCTGAGTTCGCCCAGCGCCTCAGCCAGCCATTGCGAGCGGGTGCGGCTGTCGCGCATGCCGATCACCACCTCCTCCGGCGAGGGACGCTGGTCGGCCAGGAAATCCTGCCAGTCCTCATCCGAGCCGTCGGCGACCGGGGAGTTCAGCGACTGGTCGGAGGCGGACAACCGCATCTCCATCGCCTCCACCTCGGTCACGTCGACCTGGAGTTCGCCGGCGATCCACTCCCGCCCTTCTTTGGTCAGGCCGTTGCCTCCGCCGCTGTTGCCCTGGGTGATGCTCTCGATGCGGGCGCGCAGGCGGCGCAGGTTGAAGAACAGCGACTTCTGCGCGGCGGTGGTGCCGGTGCGGACGATGGACCAGTTGCGCAGGATGTAGTCCTGCATGGCCGAGCGGATCCACCAGGCCGCGTAGGTGGAAAAGCGCACCTCACGGTCCGGCTCGAAGCGGCTGGCCGCCTGCATCAGCCCGACATTGCCCTCCTGAACGAGATCGCCCATGGGCAGGCCGTAGTTGCGGAACCGCGCGGCGGTCGCCACCACCAGCCGGGTGTAGGCGCGGACCAGTTCGTGAAGGGCCCGTTCGTCACCGCCCTCGCGCCATTTGCGGGCGAGATCGAATTCGTGATCGCGCGTCAGCAGAGGCTCACGCATGGAAGCCTTGATGAAACTCAGATTCGCGCGCTGAGTCTCGGGATCGTCGATGTAGGCCATACGTCCCTTCCTTCCCGTCTGGGCGGCCGCGTTTCAGGCTGCTCGTGCCCTGTGCTGCGGAGTCCGAAGGGACAGGCCCCCTCAGGTCCAATGGTCCGTCGGTTCACCATGGCCGGTTCGCCTCGGATTGCCGACGGTTGGGACAACAGCCGTTCCCCTCGCCCTGTTGCACGTCATACGCAGCACAAGACGTTTCGGATCATCCGCACCGGAAGGGATTCGGTGGCGGAGGCCGAGGGGATGGGTAAGACGGTTAGGAAAAAGGGAGATGGGTCAGACCTGGAACAGGTCCAGGATCTCACCCGAAGGCGACAGGCATCCACAAACGAGATGCCCACCCAACCCGCAATTGCCGTCCAGGGTCGCCACGCGGTCGGTCACCGCAACGCCCTTGCGGGCCGGGTCGTAGCCCCGCACGACGCGGGCGAAACCACCGTAAGGCTCTGACATCTGGGCAAAACCGGGCGCCCCCCACCAGAAGGCGTCGCCCTGATGGTTCAGCGGGCGGCGGATGTCCACGCCGGCGCTGACCAGCAGCACGCCGCCCTGCCCCTGTTCCGGTCCGGTGCAGTAGGCGGCGCGGCGCAGGGTGTTGAACACATTTTCGTGACCGGGCTGCGCGTGCATCGCCTGACGCAGCCCCTGGGTCCAGCGGCCGAGCGTCATGGTGCCGCCGCGGGCCGCCGCCATCCCCTGCTCCACCGTGCCGCCATAGGCGGCCAGCGTCGCCCCCGCGCCGTGGCGGGTCATCCAGTCGAGCACCTGCTGGGGATCGGGCGCGAACTGGAGCTGGAGCAGCTTGTGCCACATCTCCTCCTGCGCGCCGCGCAGATAGACGATGTCGTCGGCCTCCATGCCCCGCCAGCTCAGCAGCCAGGTGCGGAAGGCCAGCAGCGCGTCCACCGTCTCCAGCACCCGCTCGCCCCAGCCGACCATGTTGCCGAGATAGACGAGCCGGTCGCCGGGCAGGAAGCGCGCCGCGATCACCTCGTGCACAGCGTGGAGATGGTCCGTCTGCGCGTGGATCGAGCCGACGGCCCAGATGCGCCGCGGGTTTCGGAGATCGATGAATTTCTGCGCTTCAGACATGCCGGAGACGCTCACCCCATCCAGCGGTCACGGACCGGCCCAGAACAGGCCGGGGGCGGGAGTGTAGGCGCCGCGCAGGCCCGGCGAAAGACGAAAACTTAAGACAAAGGCGCGGCCAAAGCGCCGCGCCTTCATCGTCAACATCATGGTCTGAGAAACAGTTCCCTCTCCCGTCCCGGGAGAGGGAGGGACCCGCCGCGAAGCGGTGGGAGGGTGAGGGTACCGCCAAGGATAAGCACCCCAATCCTCGTGCGCCCCTCACCCGCCTGCTTCGCAGGCACCCTCTCCCAGGGCGGGAGAGGGTTTTCATCCAAAGTCAGGCGGCCTTCTTGAGGACCAGCTCCAGCCGCTCGGTGGCCTTGGTCTCGTCGATCTTCTCGACGGCGGCCAGCTCGCGGGCCAGACGCTCCAGGGCGGCCTGATAGATCTGGCGCTCGCTGTAGGACTGGTCGGACTGGTCGGCGCCGCGGTACAGGTCGCGCACGACCTCCGCGATGGCCACCGGGTCGCCCGAGTTGATCTTGGCCTCATACTCCTGGGCGCGGCGGCTCCACATCGTGCGGCGGACGCGCGAACGGCCCTGCAGCGTCTCCAGGGCGACCTTGATGCGGTCCTTCGTGCTGAGGCGACGCAGGCCGGCGGCCTTGGCCTTGCCGACCGGAACCTTGAGCGTCATGCGCTCTTTTTCGAACGTGATCGCGTAGAGCTGAACATCCATGCCAGCGATGCTGTGGGTCTCGATTCCCTCGACCCGACCGACGCCATGGGCCGGGTAGACGACGAAGTCACCGGCCTCGAAGTCAAGCTTGTTCGACATTTGGGTTGGCTCTCACTTCTCGCGATCGCGCCATTTTGCCGCCCCGGTGGAGGGGGCGAAAAAGGCCCGGTGACAACGACACACCGTGGGGATGGGGTCCTCCACGCCGCGCACTGTTGCACTGAGCCCTTGGTCGATGGGAAATCCGGCAATGACGCTGAGGCCGGCTCCGGGCGCGTATTATAGCGATGTTACGGCCGGGTTACAAAGGCTACGCGCGGGCAGCCGTCCGGATTCTGACGTTGCCCGCCGATGGCCGACCTGTCGTTTTTGCATGGCGGCAAAAGAATGCCATGCGCCGCAATAGTCCCGACTCCGCTTAGCCACCGGCCTTCGGAGAGAAGAACTTGTCGAACTTGCCGTCCACGCCCTTCATGGCGTCGGCGTCGGGCAGCGCGTCCTTCTTGCGGGTCAGGTTGGGCCACTGCGCCGCGTAGTCGCGGTTCAGCTCCATCCACTTCTCCGCACGGCCGTCGGTGTCCGGCACGATGGCCTCGGCCGGGCATTCCGGCTCGCACACGCCGCAGTCGATGCACTCATCCGGGTGGATGACCAGCATGTTCTCGCCCTCGTAGAAACAGTCCACGGGGCAGACCTCGACGCAATCGGTGTACTTGCACTTGATGCAGTCTTCCGTCACGACGTAGGGCATGATTTGTTCTCCGCTGTTCTCGCCAGTTCCGGCGGTGTTCACGCGCCGGGGTTCGAGTCGCTTCGATGGACGCTTCGACTGACGTGCTCGCGCGTGGGCGCGGCCGGGGGCATGAATGGACCATGGCCCGACCGCGGCGCTTGCCTAGCACGCCGCCCGAGACGGGATCAACCCCGCCGGTTGTGTGGGCGCAAGCGACGCAGCCCCACCCTCCATATTCCCCTCCGCGACCGCCTCCAGGAAGGTGCGCAGGGCCACCGTCTCCATGGAATCCACCCGCCGGACGAAACGGGTGGGCATACGGGCCAGTTCCGGCGGCAGCGGGCGGGCGGTGAACAGGCCGCGCCAGGGCTCCCGCTCCACCACCACGCGGGGCAGGACGGTGACGCCCATGCCGGCGCCGACGCAGCCCAGGATGGCCTCCAGCGCCCCGAACTCCATCACCCGGTAGGGAACCCGCCCGGCCTCGCGCATCGCCGTCTCGGCCCGCGCGCGGTAGGCGCAGCCGCGCCGGAAGGCCAGCAGGGTGTTCCGCCCGGACTCGCTGGTGATGCCGCTGGCCGGTTCGACCAGCACCAGTTCCTCCTCGAAGACGGGCTGGCTGACCAGTTCGGGATGCTCCACCGCCCCGGAGACGAAGGCGCCGTCGATGCGCCCGGCCAGAACCTCCCCCAGCATGGTTTCGGTGGGGCCGGGGACGATGGTCAGATCGACGTCCGGATTCTCCGCGTGGAAGCGGGCGAGGATCGGCGGCAGCCGCACGGCGGCGGTGGTCTCCATGGTGCCCACGGACAGCCGTCCGCCCCGCCCCGCCGCGTCGGCCACCGCGTCGCGCGCCTGGGCGACGAGGCGGAGCACGCGGTCGGCATAGTCGGCCAGCACCCGCCCGGCCGGCGTCGGCGCCATGCCGCGGCTGAGCCGCAGGAACAGCGGCACGCCGAGATCCTCCTCCAGCCGCTTCAGCCGCGCCGTCACGTTGGACTGGACGCAGTTCAGCGTCTCCGCCGCCCGGCTGACGCTGCCGGTGTCCGCCACCGCCTTGACCACCCGCAGGCCCGCGAGGTCCATCGCCTCCTCCCCGATCCGCACGCTTCCCATCACTCACAGTGAAGCATAGCATCGAAACAAATCATTAGAAATGAGGGTTCCGTCACGCCAGGATGGACCCACACGAAAAAAGAACCTGCGGGAGGAAGCCATGGTCCGGGTGCTGATCGGCGGCGTGCTGGTGCTGGTCATCTCCATGGGGGTGGGGCGCTTCGCCTTCACGCCGATCCTGCCGGCGATGCAGGCGGCCACCGGGCTGGGCACCGACGCCGCGGGGCTGCTCGCCTCGCTGAACTATCTCGGCTACTTCCTGGGGGCGCTGGGCGTCGGGCTGGTGCCGCAGGGCGCGGCGCGCACCGCCGTCTTCCGCACCGCGCTGATCGCCAGCGTCACCTCCACCGCCGGCATGGGCTTCACCGAGGGTATGGTGGCCTGGGCCATGCTGCGCTTCGTCTCCGGGCTGGCCAGCGCCGGCCTGTTCATCCTGGGCATCGCCATGACGCTGGACGCGCTGGCCCGCGCCGGGCGGGAGTCCTGGAGCGGCTGGCTCTACACCGGCGTCGGCCTCGGCATCGCGTCGAGCGGCCTGTTCGTCGCCGTGATGGGCGACCGGCTGGGCTGGCGCGGCGACTGGCTGTGGCTGGGCTTGGCCTGCCTGGGCTTCGGCACCCTGTCCTGGCTGTGGGTGAGCGACCCGCCGCGCGAGCCCGGCCACACCGTCGCCGCCCGGCCCACATCCGCGCCCGCCTTCCGCCCTTCCGTTCCCATGGTCCTGCTGACGCTGGCCTATTTCCTGGAGGGGGCCGGCTACATCGTCACCGGCACCTTCCTGGTCGCCATCCTGAAGACCATGCCGGAGACGGCGCAGCTCGGCGCCGCGGCTTGGATGGTCACCGGTCTGGCGGCCATGCCGTCCGGCATCCTCTGGGCGGCGGCGGGGCGGCGGCTCGGCCTCTGGCGGGCGCTGATCCTCGCCCATGTCGTGCAGGCGGTGGGCATCCTGCTGCCGATCACCGGCTCCCCGGCGGCGGCCCTGCTGTCAGCCGTGCTGTTCGGCGGGACCTTCGTCGGCATCGTCACCCTGTCCTTCACGCTGGGGCGCCACCTGTCGGGCGGAGCGTCGGCCCGCGTCATCGGCGCGCTGACCGCCGTCTACGGGCTGGGACAGATCATCGGGCCGGTGCCGGCCGGGCTGGTGGTGGCGCGTACCGGCAGCTTCGATTCCGCCCTGCTGGGCGCCGCCGCCGCGGTGCTGGCCGGCGCGCTCCTCCTCGCTGCCGGGGCCTGGATGGCCGGGCGCCGCGACCCCGCCGCGGTTGCCCTGGGCGCCGGGCGCGGGTAGCCTGCCCGGCATGTTCGATCCGCTGCACCCCGAGGACTTTCGCCGCCACGCCCCCGCGACGGAGCGCAACCGCGCCCCCATCCTGGAGGTGCTGCGCCGCGTCCTGCCGCCGCAAGGTCTGGTGCTGGAGGTGGCGAGCGGCACCGGCCAGCACGCCGTCGCCTTCGCCGAAGCGCTGCCCGCCGTGACGTGGCAGCCGAGCGACCCCGACCCGGGCCTGCGCGACAGCGTCCGTTCCTGGGCCGCCGCCGCGGCGCTGCCCAACCTGCGCGACCCGCTGGACCTCGACGCCGCCGCGCCCGACTGGCCGGTCCGCAGCGCCGACGCGGTGGTCTGCATCAACATGATCCACATCGCCCCGTGGGAGGCGGCGCTCGGCCTGTTCGCCGGGGCCGCCCGCCTTCTGCCGGTGGGCGGTCCGCTGCTGCTTTACGGCCCCTTCACGCGCGGCGGGCGGCACAGCGCGCCCAGCAACGCCGCCTTCGACGCCGACCTGAAGGCCCGCAACCCCGCCTGGGGCGTGCGCGACCTCGGCGCGGTGGAGCGTGCCGCCACCGGCTTCACCCTCGCCGAGCTGGTGGAGATGCCGGCCAACAACCTGACCGTCGTCCTCCGGCGCAACTGACCCCCACCCGATCCCCTATCCGGACCACCCCATCCGAGGTGCGGTCTTCTGCCGCAGTTTTGCACCCGCGAGATTTGCTATTGTTTCCCTGTAGCGCTTAAGTTTGTAAACAAATTACAAATTGGGGGAAATGATGAAGCGGAAGCTGGTTCCGGACGTGGTGAAGTCGCAGGAACTCATCCTGGTGACGGAGGACACCTCCGTCCTGACCGTGTCGAAGCTGATGGCGGAGAAGAACATCGGCGCCGTTCTGGTGGTGAACCACGGCGACCTCGTCGGCATCGTCACCGAGCGCGACCTGAACAACAAGGTGCTCTCCACCCAGATCGACGCCTTCGAGACCGAGGTGTCGGCGATCATGACCCGCAACCCGGACACCCTGCCGCCGGACGCGGACGCCATCGAGGCGCTGACCCTGATGCAGTCCAAGCACTACCGCCACCTGCCAATCACCCAGGGCAAGCGCGCGGTCGGCATCGTCTCGATCCGCGACCTGTTCAAGCTCGCCTACGAGCATCTGGTGGAGGAGGTGGAGTTCCGCGACAGTCTGATGCGGACCTGATCCCCGGAAAGCGAACGGGCCGCCCCCGCGAAGGGGCGGCCCGTCGGAGGACCCGTTCAGGAAGGCCGGAGCGTCAGTGCGCTTCGGCCTTCTTCCGTTTGCGGCGGGCGGCGGCCATCAGGTTCAGCGCCTCGACCAGGGTCGAGAAGGCGATGGCGAAGTACAGGTAGCCCTTCGGGATGTGGAAGCCGAAGCCGTCGGCGATCAGCGCCACGCCGACCAGCAGCAGGAAGGACAGGGCCAGCATCTTCACGGTGACGTGACGGTTCACGAAGTCGCCCACCGGGCGGGCGGCGAACAGCATCACCGCCATGGCGATGACGACGGCGGTGACCATCACCGGCAGGTCGTTGGACATGCCGACCGCGGTGATCACGCTGTCCAGCGAGAAGACGATGTCCAGCACGATGATCTGCCCGACCACCGCGCCGAAGCTGGCGAGCTTGGGGGCGGCGCTGTCCTCCTCGTGGCCTTCCACGGTGTTGTGGATCTCAATGGTGCCCTTGGCCAGCAGGAACAGGCCGCCGCCAAGCAGGATCAGGTCGCGACCCGAGAAGCCCATGCCGAGCACGGTGACCAGCGGTTCCGTCAGGGTCGCCACCCAGGAGATGGAGGCGAGCAGCGCAAGCCGCATCAGGAGCGCCAGCGCCAGACCGAGCTGCCGGGCCTTCTGCTGCTGGTGGACCGGCAGCTTGGCCGCCATGATCGAAATGAAGATGATGTTGTCGATGCCGAGCACGATCTCCAACGCGGTGAGCGTCAGGAGGCTGGCCCAGACCTGCGGGTCGGAGAACAGTTCGAGCATGGGGGCGGCGGGCTCCGAAAAAGTCGGCCGTTGCGGGATTATTTTGCGCAGATGAGGTTGCGGCCCCGGAATGGCAATGACCCCGCCCGCGCTTCACCGCCGCTTTTCCCGGCTGTTCCGGCTTACTCCTCTCCGTACAACTGGTCGAGCGCCCGGCGGTCGCGCTTGGTCGGACGCCCGGCGCCGGGCTCCCGCGGGGCCGGCGGCGCGCGGTAGGGGTCCTGGATCGCCTCCTCGCGCACCGGCGGGGCGAGATCCTCGTAGAGAGCCTGAGCCTCCGGCGCCGGGCCGCGCCGGCTGCCGAGCGCGACCACCTTGATGACGCGGATGTGCCGCCCCTGCGCGAAGGTCAGCACGTCGCCGGGCTTCACCGCGTAATGCGCCTTGCCGACCACCGTGCCGGACACCCGAACGCCGCCGCCATTGCACAGCTTCGCCGCGAGGCTGCGCGTCTTGAAGAAGCGCGCGAACCACAGCCACTTGTCGATCCGCAAGCGGCCCGCCGGGGTGGGGTCGGAGCCGGAGTCGGGGAGATCGTCATCGTCGTCGAGGTCGGTCATGCGGCGCCCCCACCCTTCCCACGGCTGACGCCGCGGGCCCCTTCCCTCCCCCGCTGGGCGGGGGAGGGAGTTTTCCACCATGCAAACGTCATCCCCTCCCCCGCCCAGCTCTCGCGCAAACCAAAGGTTTGCGCTGACGCGGCAGGCGGACCGAAGGTCCGCCAAGAGCGGGGGAGGATCAGGGTGGGGGCAAGTGTGTATCTCTTCATCCAATTCCCGAAAGCTGGCGCAGCTTGGCGAAGGGGTGGTCGGCGTTGACGGGGGTCTCGCGGCGGGGCTTGTGGCGCGGGTTGCGGCGGCGGCGCCAGGAGACCGCCCCATCCTCCGCCACGGAGCGGGTGTAGCCAAGCCCCTTCATCACGGCGCCCAGCTCGTCCGGCTTGGCGCCGATCATCTGGGCCAGCGCCGGCTCGGCCACCGCCCGGCCCTCCTTGGCGGCGGTCAGCAGCTCGGTCTCAAGCCGGTCGAGCATGTCCACGCGCAGCGCCCGCGGCCCGGCCGCCGGGTAGCCGATGGCCTCCCAGAAGGCCGGCGGCGCGCCGGTGGCTTCCACCGAAACGCGGCCCGGCGGCGGAATCGGTACGGGCAGGGGTAGCCGGTGCTTCACCGCCCACAGCAGCCCGCGCAGTTCCACCGCACCCGGCTTGGCGAGCGCCGTCAGGTAGAGGTGCGACACGCCGAGCCGCACCCCATGGCGGGACAGCGCCTTGCGGTCGGCCTTCTCCAGCCCCTCGACCATCGGGGCGACCGGCGCGCGGGGCAGCGCCCCCATGTTCTCGACGAGTTGGAAGGCCAACCCCCGCGCCGCGCCTGTCAAATCGTCCGCATCGCGCAACGCCAGCAGGGGGCGCAGCCGGGCGGCGACGCGGTCCTTCAGCCAGCGCTCCAGCCGGGCGCGAACGCGGTCGAGCTGCCCCTGGTCGAGCAGCCCCTCGTCGAAGGGCAGGACCGCCGGGGTCAGCACCGACGGGCCGGGGCCGAGCCGGGCCACCGGCAAGCCGTCCGCCGTCAGCACCCCGTCCGGCCCCAGGGCGAACACGTCGTCCGGCTCCTGCTCGAAGGCGCGCAGGCGGGACGCCACCTCCTCGCGCAGCGCGCGGCGGGCGGCGGTCAGCAGGGACTTGGCCTCCTCCGAGCGCTCCGGCGCGTCGGGGACGAAGCGGAAGCCCTCCAGACGGCCCACCGGGTGTCCTTCCACCACCACCTCGCCGTCGGCGCGCACGCCGCCGATCAGGTCCCGCCCGTCCTTCAGCGTGCGGGCCAGCGTGGCCGAGCGGCGGTCGATGAAACGCTGCGTCAGCCGCTCGTGCAGGGCGTCGGACAGCTTGTCCTCGATGGCGCGGGTGCGGGCCTGCCAATGCACCGGGTCAGCCAGCCAGCTTGGCCGGTTGGAGATGTAGGTCCAGGTGCGGATGTGGGCGATGCGGGCGACCAGCGCGTCGATGTCGCCCTCGGTCCGGTCGAGCCGGGCGATCTGCTTGGCCGCCCAGTCCTCGTCCAGCCGCCCGATGCCGGTGCGCAGCTGCCGGAAGATCTGCCCGAGCAGCCGGGTGTGGGCGTCCGACAGCACCTTGCGGAAGTCGGGGACCTGGCAGACCTCCCAGAGCAGGCGCACGTTGTCGCGGCCCTTGGCGAGGTCCATCACCTCATGGTCGCGGACCAGCGCCTGGAGCGCCAGATGGTCGTCGGCGTCGCGGGCGCGCAGCAGCTCTGGAATCGGCGGACGCTCCTCCAGCGATTTCAGCAGGAAGCCCGGCGTGTCGAAGCGCAGCTTGCTGTTGCGCCACATCAGCGTCTTGATCGTCTCGAACTGGTGGTTCTCGACGCGGTCGACCACGTCGGCCTCCAGCTCGCCCACCTCGTCGGTGGTGCCGAAGGTGCCGTCGCGCATGTGCCGCCCGGCGCGCCCGGCGATCTGCGCCACCTCCGGCGCGCGCAGGCGGCGCGGGGCGAAGCCGTCGAACTTCACGATGCGGGCGAAGGCGACATGGTCGACGTCCATGTTCAGCCCCATGCCGATGGCGTCGGTCGCCACCAGATAGTCGACCTCCCCCGCCTGATAGAGCCCGACCTGGGCGTTGCGGGTGCGCGGGGACAGCGCCCCCAGCACCACCGCCGTGCCGCCGCGCTGGCGCCGGATCATCTCGGCCAGCGCGTAGACGTCGGTCGCCGAGAAGGCGACGACGCAGGAGCGCGGCGGCAGGCGGGTCAGCTTGCGGTAGCCGGCGTAGGTCAGCTGCGAGAAGCGCGGCCGGCTGATGAACTCGGCCCGCGGCACCAGCCGGCGGATCAGCGGCTGCACCGTGTCGGAGCCGAGGAACATCGTCTCCACCAGCCCACGCGCGTTGAGCAGCCGGTCGGTGAAGATGTGCCCGCGCTCCGGATCGGCGCAGAGCTGCACCTCGTCCACCGCCAGGAAGTCCACCGCCCGGTCGAGCGGCATGGATTCCACCGTGCACACCCAGTAGGACGGGCTGGGCGGCAGGATCTTCTCCTCCCCCGTCACTAAGGCCACGGCGTTCCTGCCCTTGATCGACACGATGCGGTCGTAGTTCTCGCGGGCCAGCAGGCGCAGCGGAAAGCCGATCATCCCCGTCCGGTGGCCGAGCATGCGCTCGATGGCGAGATGGGTTTTCCCGGTGTTGGTCGGCCCCAGCACGGCGACCACCCGGCCACCCGCACCCAGACCGCCCCCGGACGAAGAAAGGACAGAGGTCATAAGCGTAAGTTTTGGGCCTGGGGACCGGCAATGCAAGCGTCAGGGCGGCCGTGCCGTGCCGCAACGCCCATCCGGGGCCGAACTCTTTCGGAAACGGTATAAAACCTCGGGCCGATGGACGGGCGCCGGTTATCCCGTCTACCCTGGCGCGCTCCACCCTAAGGGATTCCTCATGCGCCGTCTTCCCGCCCGTCCGCTCGCCGCCGCGCTGATGCTCGCAACCCTGGCGCTGCCGCCCGCCACCGCCCGCGCGGAGGCCCCCCCGGTGACCGAGGACGGGGCCAGGGCGCTGGCCGCCGCGCTGAAGGACGGGCTGGCCCGCTGGTTCCCCAAGAGCGAGGGCGACGCGACCGAGCTGCGCTGGACCGGCGAGCCGGTGGCGACTCCGGCGGGCGACCATTACGAGGTGGCGCTGCCCGCCCTGACCGCGGTGGCGGACGACGGCACCACCGCCGACATCGGCACCATCCGCCTGACGGTGAAGCCGCAGGAGGGCAACACCCACGCCGTCACCGCCACCCTGCCCGACCGCGTCGCCATCCTGGACAACGGCAAGCCGTCGGCCACCGTCAAGCTGGGCCGCCAGCGCATCAGCGCCCTGTGGTCCGGCGCCTACGAGACGGCGCTGTCCATGGACGCGGAGCTTGGCGACCTGTCGGTCACCAGCGACCGCAAGGGCAAGAAGGGCAAGAAGGACGAGAGCGCCCTGACCGTCGGCGCCATCACCGTCGCCGGGGAGCTGAAGCCGGACGGCACCGCCGCCGGCGGCACCCCGCTGTGGAGCGGTCCCGGCGCCCTGTCGGTCAGCAACCTGCGCTTCCTCGACGAGACGAAGAAGGAGGTGCTGAACCTCGGCGGCCTGACGATGGAGGGCACCTACACCCGCGTCGACCTTGCCCGCGCCGACGCCATGCAGCGGCTGACCCAGACCCACGCCCTGGCCGGCACCCAGCCCCCGGCGGCGGAGCTGATCCCGCTGATGCAGAACCTGATGGGCGGGGCCAGCGGGCGCGTCCGCCTGTCCGGCCTGACGGCCCTGAACCCGGAGGACGGCACCCGCCTCGCCCTCGGCCAGCTCGTCCTGCGCGGCAGCGCCGAGGACCTGGACAAGCCGATGGCCTCGACCACCTTCGGGATCGAGTCCAGCGGCCTGACGCTGGAGCCGGAAGTGGCCCCGAAGGCCTTCATGCCGGAAAAGCTGGACATCCAGATCAGCACCGCGAAGCTGCCGACCGCCTCGCTGTGGCGGGCCTTCGCCGACCTCGCCACGCTCGCCGAATCCCAGGCCGCCGCCGGTGAGGAGGATGAGGAAGAGGGTGAGGGCGAGGAGGAAGCCGCCCTGCCGGACGATGGCGCCGATGTTGGGACCGACGAGGCGGCGGTGGCCGCCATCGGCAACCGGCTGATGGGCGCCATGGCGGAGGTCGGGACGGAGCTGCGCATCGACCGCTTCGTCGTCAACACCCCGGCGGCCTCCGGCACCATGACCGGCGCCATGCGCATGGCCGCCAACTCCGCCTTCGGCGCGGTGGGCAGCAGCACCGTGCTGCTGCGCGGCCTGGACGCCGCCACCAAGGCGATGCAGCCCAAGCCGGGCAAGAAGGCCGACGAGAGCACCCAGAACGCGCTGGGCGTGATCGCCATGCTCCAGGCCTTCGGGCAGGCGTCCAAGGACGATGCCGGCAACGACGTGCGCAGCTACAAGATCGACGTCACCGAGACCGGCCAGTTCCTGCTGAACGGGGCGGACATGAGCGCGATGATGGGCATGGGCCAGCCGGCGCCGGAGCCGGAGCCGATCCAGGGCAAGAAGCGCTGAGGCTTGGGGGCGGGTTGCCCCCACCCTTCCCACTCTTAGTCCCCTCCCCTGCTTTAGCGGGGGAGGGTCAGGGAGGGGGCAAGCGTCCCCGCCCCAACCCACCACTCCGGTTGCGAAACTCCCGCACAACGCCAGCCGATCGCTCTTGCATGGGGCGGCGCGCTCGCACATATCTGCGCCGTCCTCCGGACCCATCGGCAAGCCCACCACCAACAAAAACGATCAAGGATGACACCATGACCGAGGAACGGCTCAGCTTCCAGGCCGAGGTCAGCCGCCTGCTCGACATCGTCGCGCACTCGCTCTACAGCGAGAAGGAAGTCTTCCTGCGCGAGCTGGTCTCCAACGCCTCCGACGCCTGCGACCGGCTGCGCTACGCCGCGCTGACGCAGCCCGAACTGTCCGCCGACGATCCGAACCTGAAGGTCCGGCTGCTCGTGGACAAGGAGGCGCGGACCCTCACCGTGGCCGACAACGGCATCGGCATGAACCGTGAGGATCTGGTCGAGAACCTCGGCACCATCGCACGCTCCGGCACCGCCGCCTTCATGCGCAACCTCAAGGACAGCGCGAAAGAGGGCGACGCCAAGAAGGACGTCAACCTGATCGGCCAGTTCGGCGTCGGCTTCTACTCCGCCTTCATGGTCGCCGACCAAGTGGAGGTGCTGACCCGCAAGGCCGGGGAGACGCAGGGCTGGCGCTGGCTGTCGGACGGCAAGGGCGAGTTCACCATCTCCGACGTCGCCGACCTGCCGCGCGGCACGCAGATCAAGCTGCACCTGCGCGAAGGCGACGACGAGTATCTGGAGGAACACCGCCTCTCCGGCATCGTCCGCAAATACTCCGACCACATCGCCATCCCGATCCTTTTCGGGGAGGGCGAAGACGCCAAGCCGCTGAACAGCGCCTCGGCCCTGTGGATGCGCTCCAAGAACGAAATCACGGCGGAGCAGTACACGGAGTTCTACCACCATGTCGGGCACGCCTTCGACGATCCGTGGCTGACCCTGCACTGGCGGGCCGAGGGCGCCATCGAATACACGAACCTGCTGTTCGTGCCGTCCTCCAAGCCGTTCGACCTGTTCGACCCCAAGCGCGCCCACCGGGTGAAGCTGTACGTCAAGCGCGTCTTCATCACCGATTCGGCGGAAGGCCTGCTGCCGCCTTACCTGCGCTTCCTGCGCGGCGTGGTGGACAGCGAGGATCTGCCGCTGAACATCAGCCGCGAGATGCTCCAGCACAACCCGATGCTGGCCAAGATCCGCGCCGGCATCACCCGCCGCGTCCTGTCGGAGCTGGGCAAGAAGGCCCGCGACACCGAGAAGGCGGAGGAATACGCGGCCTTCTGGGAGAATTTCGGCGCCGTCCTCAAGGAAGGCCTCTACGACGACTACGAGCACCGGGACGATCTGCTGAAGCTGATGCGCTTCCGCAGCACCGCCGGTGACGGTCTGGTCTCGCTGGAGGAGTATCTGGGCCGCATGAAGGAGGGCCAGGAGGCCATCTTCACGATCAGCGGCGACGACATCGAGACGCTGAAGCGCAGCCCGCAGCTCGAAGGCTTCAAGGCCAAGGGCGTCGAGGTGCTGTTGCTGACCGACCCGGTGGACGAGTTCTGGGTGCCGTCGGTCGGCAGCTTCCAGGACAAGCCCTTCAAGTCGGTGACCCGCGGCGGCGCCGACCTCGGCAAGATCCAGGGCGGCGAGGAGAAGCCGGCCGAGGAGAAGGCGTCCGAAGGCGAGCTGACCGACCTGCTGGTCCTGCTGAAGCTGACGCTCCAGGACGTGGTGAAGGACGTCCGCCCGTCGGAGCGCCTGACCGACAGCGCCGTCTGCCTCGTCGCCGACGAGAACGACATGGACATGCATCTGGAGCGCCTGCTGAAGCAGCACAAGCAGCTCGGCATGGACGCCCCGGCGGCCAAGCGCATCCTGGAGGTCAACCCCGCCCACCCGCTGATCAAGCGCCTCGCCGAGCGCGCCAAGGCGAGCGGTGCGGCGACCTCGCTGGACGACGCGGCGTGGCTGCTGCTCGACCAGGCGCGCATCGTGGAAGGCGAGGCCCTGCCCGACCCCGCCGCCTTCGCCCGCCGCCTGGCGAGCGCGATGGAGAAGGGGCTGGCGTAAACCGCCCCCCCGTTGCCCCCTCCCTAACCCCAACGCTACCCGCCCACCCGCTCCGCCGGGAAGACCAGCGTCATGGTGGTGCCGCGGTCGGGGGCGGTGTCGATGTCCAGCCTCCCGCCGTGCAGCTCCACCAGCCGCTTGGTCAGGGGCAGGCCGAGGCCGGTGCCGATGTGGTTGCGGCCCAACGCGCTGTCGATCTGGCCCCAGGGCTCCAGCGCCTTTTCCAGTTCGTCGGCGGTCATGCCGATGCCGGTGTCGTGGACCGACAGGCAGAGCGTCCCGTCCGCCGCCACGCGGCCGTTCAGAGTGACCACCCCGTCGGGCGGCGTGAACTTCACCGCGTTGGACAGCAGGTTCAGCAGCATCTGCCGCAGCTTGCGCTCGTCGGCGCGCAGCGGCGGCAGGTCGGGCGGCAGGTCCGTCTCGATCCCGACCCCGGCCCGCCCGGCGCGGTCGGACAGCAGCCGGGCGCTGCCCACGGCGACGCGCGGCACGTCCACCAGCGATTCGGCCAGTTCCAGCCGTCCGGCCTCGGCCTTCGACAGGTCGAGCAGGTCGTTGATGAGGTCCATCAGGTGGCGGCCGCTTTCCGCGATGTCGCGGGCGTAGTCGCGGTAGAGCGGGTTGGCGATCGGACCCAGAACCTCCTGCTCCAGCAGTTCCGCGAAGCCCATCATGGCGTTCAGCGGGGTGCGGATCTCGTGGCTCATGCAGGCGAAGAAAGCGGTCTTGGCGCGGTTGGCGCGCTCCGCAGCGCGGCGGGCCTCGTCGAGCTGGCGGGTCCGCTGGATGATCTGCTCGTCCGTTCGCGCCAGCAGGGCCACCCCCGACCCGATGCCGAGGTACCGCCCGTCCTCGAGCACGACGAAGCCGGAAGCCAGCGCGCCGGGATTGTCCTGCATGATCCGCCGCGCGACCTCGCAGAGCGGCACATCCGCCTCGACCAGCAGCGGCGCCGGGTCCATCGCCGTCCGCGCCGGCGCCTGCGGATCGGCCATCCCCGCCAGCGCCAGACGGTCCACCAGCCCCAGAACGTGCCCGTCCTCCGCCGTCACGGCGAGCGCCGGCAGGCCGGGCTGGGCGGCCAGCCGGTCCCGCAGGGTATGGCAGGGCGTGTCCGGCCCGACGGGCGGCTCACGGACGGCCAGCAGGGCCGCGACCAGGGCGGGAGCAGCCTCCGTTTCCGGTGTGCCGCTGGGGGCGGGACTGGTCGGATCGGAATCGAGCACGGGGTGACGCAGCCTCGTCTGTCGGATGGGACGGTCGGTCCGGACCCGAAACGGCCCCGGACCCTCCATTCTGCCAGACGTTCGTTTGCAATTGGTTGCCGTGTCAGGCGGCGCCGGCCGCCGGCATCGGGTTTTCCGGAGCACCGCCGGCACCCGCCCCGCCGGTCGCGGTGACCTGCACATCCACCGTCATGCCGAGGAAATCCGCCGGCGCCCCGGTCCAGGAACCACTGAGCGGCACCGCCTGCGAGGGATCGCGGGCGACGGCGACGCGGATCAGGTTCTTGCCGCCGATGATGCCGTTGGTCGGATCGAACTCCACCCAGCCGCAGCCCGGCAGATAGATCTCCACCCAGGCATGGGTCGCCCCGCCGCCGGTCATCGCGCCCTCCTGACCGTCCCGCGCGGGATCGTAGAGGTAACCGGACACGAAGCGCGCCGCGAAGCCCAGCGAGCGCACGGCCTCCATCATCAGAAGCGCAAAATCGCGGCAGGAGCCGCTCTTCCACGTCAGGGTGTCTACCGGGCTCTGGGTGCCTTCCAGGTCGCGGGCCTGATAGGTGAAGGTCTCCTTGATGGCGCGGGTCATCGACACCAGCATGTCCTGCGTGTCGGGCGGCCCGCCCTCGCCCAGCGTCACGAACTGCCGGGCCCATTCGTCCACCAGATGGTCGGGGTCCGGGTAGTGCCGCTGGGTGGTCAGCGCCAGATCCGGCACCTCCTCCGCGGAATAGCTGAAGGGATAGGAGCGCGCGTAGTCCTCGATGGGAAACTCCAGCTCGCCCATCGGGTAGTGGTCGACCCGGATGTGGCTTTCGAAGCGCAGCTCCGTCGCCGGCTGGTCGAAGCTCGCCACCGCGATGGAGTTGCCGAAGACGTCGTGGAGCCAGCGCACGGAGGCCGGCGGCGGGCTGATCACCAGACCCGTTTCGATCAGCCGCAGATCGTGGCTGTCGCGGGGCCGGAACATCAGGCGATGGTCGCCGAAGGTCACCGGGTTGGCGTAGCGGTAGGTGGTGGTGTGGTGGATGTCCAGGGTCATCATGGCCCGCGCCCTTTCCGTAAGCCGACACCAAACGTCGGCGTTTGTGAATGGTTCCGAATCACAGTATGGTGCTCGGGCATTCGGGTGGCCGTACCGGGGAGGGACGGCGGCCAGCGCAAGGACCGGGCCACATCGGCCGGAATATGCGCGCCCATGAGACGACAACAAGGGGACTTCCATGCCTTCGCGCCTCGAACAGCTCTGCATCGAGAAAGGGCTGAAGATGACCGACCAGCGCCGCGTGATCTCGCGCGTGCTGTCGGAGGCCGCCGACCACCCCGACGTGGAGGAGGTTCACCGCCGGGCGTCCACCATCGACCCGCGCATCTCCATCGCCACCGTCTACCGCACGATGCGCCTGTTCGAGGATGCGAACGTCATCGACCGGCTGGACTTCGGCGACGGCCGCGCCCGCTACGAGGAAGCCGGGTCGGAGCACCATCACCACCTGATCGATCTCGAATCCGGAAAGGTGGTGGAGTTCCAAAATGAAGATCTCGAACGGCTGAAGGAAGTCATAGCCCGCGAATTGGGCTATGAACTGCTCGGCCATAGGCTTGAACTGTATGGTGTTCCGCTGAGCCGCCGCACCACCACATCGGAGGGGGAATAACGACCGGGCGTGCCCGTGCTTGAGTCCTTTGGGACTCGCCGGGCACCATCCGGACGATAATCCCATCAATTGTGGGTTGCGCCGGGCGCGGGTCTGTCCAGAGGCGATGCGTGGTCCTAGCTTCAGGAACGCACACGAATCATCGACGGACCAACCGCCGCTATGGACGATACGAACAACGACCCGGTTCTCGCCCGCCTCGACCGGCTGACCGACAGCGTCACCCGCCGTCTGGACAAGCTGGAGGAGCGCCTGCGCATCCTGGAGCAGGACAACGGCGAGATCATCAACCTCCTGATCGCCGTCAAGGCCGGGCTGGAGGAATGCGCCGGAGAAATCGCCATGGGCGAGATGCTCATCGACGCGGACGACGCGGATGATTCCCCCAGCCCGTCGCTGCACTAAGTTGCCCAGGACGGCCCCGTTCAACGCATTTGGCTTGTGACGCGGCGCGTTCCGCCGGATAAGGGCGCATGCAGACCAGCGCCACTCCCGTTTTCGACGCCATCGCCTCCGGTCCCTCCACCGGAAGCCCCACCACACATGGCGCCGGCCCCCTGGCCTCCATCGCGCCGGGGGTGGCCTTCTTCGACTTTGACGGGACGCTGATCCACGGCGACAGCCTGCTGATGTTCATCGGCGAGGTCATCGGGCGCAACCGCGCCCGGCTGGCCTTCCTGGACGCCCTGCGGTCCGGCCTGCACCGCCACGCGCGCGGGCGCGGGCCGGGGGTGGATTTTCCGGGATCGGTCAAGACCATCCTGCTCCGCCGCACGCTGCGGGGCGTTCCGGTGGCCGACGCGCTGGCCGCCGCGGAACGGCTGGTCCACCGCATCCGCTGGCACGCCCCGCTGGTCGAGACCCTGAAGATGCACCGGCGCGAGGGGCGCCGGGTGGTGGTCGCCACCGGGGCGCTCGACGTCTATATGCCGGCCCTGCTGCGCGGGTTGAACGTCGACGACCTGCTCGCCACCGGGATGGAGGTGGAGGACAACACCCTGACCGGGCGCCTGTGCACCGGCAACTGCGTCCGGCTGGACAAGCTGGAGCGGGTGCGTGGCTGGATCGCCGCCAACGGCCCGTTCGGCGAGACCTGGGGCTACGGCAACCGGCCCAGCGACCTGCCCATGCTGTCGATTGTCGACCGTCCCACCGTCGTCAAGATCCGCTGACCGGACGGCGCGTGCCGCCCATGGGGATTTGCAACCGACTTCCGCGTGGCGTAGAACCCCCCTGAAGTTCAGAGAAGCCCGTGGTGAGCCCCCCATGACGACCGGCTTTTCCATCGACGCCGACATTCGCCTCCCCGGCCAGGGGGGCCGCAGCGCCGTCGTCGCCGACGACGATCCCGGCCAGCGGGACGCGCTGGCCCGCCATCTGGCCGAACGCGGCTTCACCGTGTCCACGGTGTCCGGCGGCTTCGAGGCGCTGAGCCTCATCGGGGCCGAGGGTCCGGCCGTCGCCCTGCTCCGCCGTCACCGGCTGGAGGATGAGGGGGACCGGGCCGCGGCGCTGGCCTGCATGCTCTACCCGCACACCCGGATCATCCTGACCGCCGGCGCGCCGGACGCCCAGTTGGACGCTGAGCCGGGCAACAGCCCGGTCACCGTGCTGGCCCGCCCCGTGGATCTGGCGCTGCTCGACCGCTGCCTGGACGGGCTATAGGACGACCTCCACCGGCGTGCCCACCGCCAGCCCGGCGTCATGGTCGGCGCGGCCCCGGTTGACGGCGATCTCCGCCAGACCGCTGGAGTTCGCGTACCACAGCGCCTCCCCCACCGGGACGTCGGCGAAGGTCCGGCCCCGGCGCACCGTGCGCCCGCCGGCCCGCAGCACCGCGTCCTCCGGCAGCCGGTCGGCACGCAGGCCGGTCATGGCGTTGCCGTAGACATCCACATAGACGATCCGCGCCAGATCGTCCGGCCAGTCGGGCCGCGCGAGGCCGGCCGGATCGACGGGTTCCAGCGCGACCGGGTTCCCCATGGCGAGGCTGGCCGCCACCGGGGCGAACAGGTCCCGCCCGTGGAAGCTGGCCGACAGCCGCTCGGGCCGCCAGCCGATGCTCCAGGCGCGCACCGACTCGGCCCGCCGCCGCAGCAACTCGAACAGGCCGTTGTCCGGCCCGACGAAGCGGCGCCCGTCGGCCTCGAACACCAGCGGGCGGCGGTCGGTCCCGACGCCGGGGTCGACGACGCAGAGGAAGACGCTGTCCGCCGGGAATTCCGGAGCGTAGGCGGCCAGCAGATAGGCCGAGAACTGCGGGTCGAAGGCGGGCGCGTCGGCGAACAGGTCGATGACCGGCAGGCCCGGCGCCATCCGCGCCAGCACCGCCTTCATCTGCCCGGTGTAGGGGCCGGACAACCCGAAATCCGTAAAGAGCACGATCATCCCGCCACTGTAGCGCACTTCACCCCGTTCGGTAAGACACGGATCGTCACGAGCCGCCTTGCAAGGCCAGAGAGGCGGTTCATATATTCATGGAACGCAAATGCACTCCGCCCCGTTTACTTGGTCCGCCTGCCCTAACCTTGCCGATCTTTGTCGGGACCAATGAATATGAACATATGTTCAAAAACCTTCGCAACGAAGAGCCTGACGAAGTTTATTGCCATCATGGGCTTGGCCGCCGCCCTGCTGCTGCCGGGAGCCGCGATGGCCGAGGGTGAACGGCCCCAAGGCGAGCGCCCGAAGATCGTCGCCACCACCGGCATGGTCGCCGACCTCGTGCGGGCGGTGGCCGGCGACCGGGCAGTGGTGGAGGCGCTGATGGGCGAAGGCGTCGATCCGCACCTGTTCAAGCCCACCCGCTCCGACACGGTGAAGCTGCTGCGGGCCGACGCGGTGTTCATCAGCGGCCTGCATCTCGAAGGCAAGATGACCGCCGCCTTCGACCGGCTGCGCGAGTCCGGCAAGCCTGTGGTGGCGCTGGGCGACGCGGTGCCCAGGGAGCGGCTGCTCAGCCCGCCTGAGTTCGAGGGCGCCCACGACCCGCACATCTGGATGGATGTGGGCATCTGGGCCGGCACCCTGCCGTCCATCCGCGACGGGCTGGCCCGGCTCGACCCCGCGGGAGCCGAGACGTACGCCCGCAACGCCGACGCGTACGGGGCGGAGCTGGCGCGGCTCGACGCGTACGCCCGGCGCATCCTGTCCTCCATCCCCGGCAAGGCCCGCGTGCTGGTCACCGCCCACGACGCCTTCAACTATCTGGGCCGCGCCTACGGGATCGAGGTGCGCGGCATCCAGGGGATCAGCACGGAATCCGAGGCCGGGCTGCGGATCATCGAGGAACTGGCCGCGCTGCTGGCGGACCGCGGCGTGCCGGCGGTCTTCCCGGAAACCAGCGTGTCCGACCGCAACGTCCGCGCCCTGGTCGAAGGGGCGGGGGCGCGCGGCCACCGGGTGACGCTGGGCGGCGCCCTGTTCTCCGACGCCATGGGCGCGCCGGGCAGCTACGAAGGCACTTACATCGGCATGATCGACCACAATGTGACGACCATCGCCCGCGCGTTGGGCGGCGAGGCGCCGGCCGACGGTTTCCAGGGCAAGCTCGCCCTGGCGCAGCGCTGACGCGGCGGAGGAGAAACGGACCATGCAGTATCTCTGGCGCACCCCCGGCAGCCGCACCGCCCCCGAAGAGGCCTCGCCCATCGGGCCGCCGCCCCTGGAGATCCGCGGCCTGACCGTCGCCTACCACCGCCGGCCGGTGCTGTGGAACGTCGATTACGCCGCCCCGCCGGGCGGGCTGATCGCCGTGGTCGGGCCGAACGGCGCGGGCAAGTCGACCCTCATCAAGGCGTGTCTCGGGCTGGTCCCGCGGGTGTCGGGAACGGTCGAGGTGTTCGGGCGCCCGATCGCCAGGCAGCGCCGCCTGATCGGCTACGTGCCGCAGCGTGAAAGCGTGGATTGGGACTTCCCCGTCTCGGCGCTCGACGTGGTGGCGATGGGCCGCTACGGGAAGATCGGCTGGTTCCGCCCGGTCACCCGCTCCCACAGGGAGGCGGCACTGCACGCGCTGGAGCGGGTGGGCATGGCCGACTTCGCCAAGCGCCAGATCGGCCAGCTCTCCGGCGGGCAGCAGCAGCGCGTCTTCCTGGCCCGCGCGCTGGCCCAGGAGGCGCAGCTCTACTTCATGGACGAGCCCTTCGCCGGGGTGGACGCGGCGACGGAGCGCGCGGTGCTTCAGGTGCTGCGCGACCTCGACGCCGCCGGGCGGACGGTGATCTGCGTCCACCACGACCTGCAGACGGTCAGCGACTATTTCGACCACGCCCTGCTGCTCAACACCCGCGTGGTCGCCCAAGGGCCGGTCGCACGGGTGATGACGCCCGACCTGCTGTCCCGCACCTACGGCGGACGGCCCATGCCGACACCCGCGGCATTGGGAGCGGAGGCGTCATGATCGACTCCGTGTTCGACGAGGCGTTGCGCATCCTGACCTTCCAGTCCGGCTTCAACAGCGCCGTGGTTGTTGCCGGGACCGCCGCGCTGGGGTTGGCCGGCGGGACGGTCGGCACCTTCCTGCTGCTGCGCCGCCGCGCCCTGGTCAGCGACGCGCTGAGCCACGCCACCCTGCCCGGCATCGCTATCGCCTTCCTGGTCGGGGCGGCGCTCGGCCTGCCGGAGCGGTCGCTGCCCCTGCTGCTGGCCGGGGCGGTGGCCAGCGGGGTGGTCGGGCTGCTGACCGTGCAGGCGCTGTCCCGCTTCACCCGGCTGACCGAGGATTCGGCGATCGGGGCGGTGCTGTCAGTCTTCTTCGGGCTGGGCGTCGTGCTGCTCAGCGTCATCCAGAATTTGGAGTTGGGCGGGCAGGCCGGGCTGAAGACCTTCATCCTGGGCCAGACCGCCGCCATGGCCCAGGGCGAGGCCATCGCCATCGGCCTGCTGGCCGCCGGGGCGGCGCTGGCCGTCGCCCTGCTGTTCAAGGAATTGCGGGTGCTGGCCTTCGACCCCGGCTTCGCCGCCGTGCAGGGCTGGCCGGTGGGGGCGCTCGACCTCGCGCTGATGGGGCTGGCGACGCTGGTGACGGTGATCGGACTCCAGACGGTGGGGCTGATCCTGGTGGTCGCGCTCCTCATCATCCCGCCCGCCGCCGCCCGCTTCTGGACCGACCGGCTGCCCGCCCTGACCGTCGCCGCGGCGGTGATCGGCGCGCTGTCCGGCTGGCTCGGCGCCGCCCTGTCGGCCCTGCTGCCCAAGCTGCCGGCGGGGGCGGTGATCGTCCTGGTCGCCGGGGGCTTCTTCCTGCTCAGCTTCCTGTTCGCCCCGGCGCGCGGGCTGGTCGCCGCCGCGCTGCGCCAGGGGCGGCTGCGCCTGACCTTCGCGGAGCGGCGCGCCCTGGCCGACCTGCTGGACGGCCGGCCGGTGGAGGGCTCCGTGGCGCTCTGGCTGCGCCTGCGCGGCTACATCCGGGACGGCGCCCTGACTCCCGCCGGGCAGACCGCCGCCGGTGCGGCGGCGCGCGACCGCCGGCTGTGGGAGCGGTTCCTGGCCGACTACCCGGCGCTGCTGCCCGCCCACGCCAATTGGGGCGTCGACCCCATCGACTCGGTCCTGCCCGGCGACATGGTCCGGCTGCTGGAGGAGCGGAGCGCCCCGTCATGATGCCCGACGTCCAGGAATTCCTTCAGATCGACGCCCCCGCCCTGCTCGCCGCGGTGCTGGCCTGCGCCGCCTGCGCGCTGGTCGGCAATTTCCTGGTGCTGCGGCGCCAGGGGATGATGGGCGACGCGGTCAGCCACGCCATCCTGCCCGGCATCGTCGGCGGCTTCCTGGTCGCCGGCACGCGGGAGACGCTGCCGATGATGCTCGGCGCGCTGGCCGCCGCGGCGCTGGCCGGCCTGCTGATCGAGGCGGTGCGGCGGCTGGGCCGGCTGGAGTCCGGCGCCGCCATGGGGGTCGTCTTCACCGTGATGTTCGCCGCCGGCGTGGTGATGATCGAACAGGCGTCGGCCGGTGGGGTCGATCTGGATGCCGACTGCGTGCTCTACGGCCAGTTGGAGACCATCCTGTGGCTCGCCCCCAAGGGCTGGGCGTCGCTGACCGACCCGGCGGTGTGGGCGGCCCTGCCGCGGGAAGTGCTGACGCTGGCCGCGGTCTTCGCGCTCTGCGTCGCCCTGGTCGGGCTGTTCTACAAGGAGCTGAAGATCACCACCTTCGACCCGGCGCTGGCCTCCACGCTGGGCATCCCGGCCGGGCTGTTCCATTACGGGGTGGTGCTTCTGGTGGCGGCCACCGCCATCGCCGCCTTCGAGGCGGTGGGCTCCATCCTGGTGATCGCCATGCTGATCGCCCCGCCCGCTGCGGCGCGCCTGCTGACCGACCGGCTGGCCGCGCAGATCCTGCTCAGCGTCGCGCTGGGGGTGCTGGCGGCGCTGGCCGGCTACGGTACTGCGGCCTTCGGGCCGATGCTGCTCGGGGTCTCCCATTCGCTGAACGCAGCGGGGATGATCGCGGTGGCGTCCGGCCTCATCCTGGCGCTGGCCGTCCTGTTCGGACCGCGCCACGGCCTGCTGGGCCGGCGGCGCGCCGTCGGCCGGCTGCGCGCCGCCCCCGGATTCGTTGCTCCGGAGGCGTAAAAGCCGTAACGTTTTCGCCTCGTCCCATGCGGAGCGCCGAATGCCGTTCCCCCACCGCCGGCCGCGCCGCTGGAGCTGGCTCACCCTGGTCGCGTTCCTCCTTCTGATGGCGAGCGCGCTGCACACGCTGCAGCATCTTCTGGAGCATGGGACCGACGAGCTGATCTGGCCCTTTTTCGGGATCGGGCTGGCCGGCGTGGTGATGGGTCTGGCGGTGCTGCGCGAACGGGAGGCCACCCAGCGCGCCCAGGCGGAGGCCCGCGCCGCCGACAGCCGGGCGGCGGACGCCCACCGCCGCCTGTCCGAGGCCATCGAGGTCGTCAACGAGGGCTTCGCGCTGTTCGACGCCGACGACCGGCTGGTCCAGTGCAACGCCCGTTTCCGCGAGATCTACGCCCTGCTGGGGCCTCTGGAGCCCGGCATCCCCTTCGAATCGCTGATTCGCCGCGCCGCCGCCACCGGCCATTACCCCGACTGCGGCCCCGGCGACATCGACCGCTGGGTCGAGCGGGAGATGGAGCGGCACCGCAACCCACAGGGGCCGCAAGTGCTGCGGATCGGCGACGGGCGCTGGTTCAAGATTGAGGAGCGGCGGACCAGCGACGGCGGCTATGTCGGGCTGCGCACCGACATCAGCGAGCTGAAGCGGCGCGAGCAGGAGCTGGCCTACAAGTCCGACCTGCTGGAGGCCACCTTCAGCGCCATGTCGCAGGGCCTCGTGGTGTGGAGCGCGGACGGCCATTTCCTGACCTGCAACCGGCGCCTGCGCGAGATGCTCGACCTGCCGGACGACGCGCTCCATCCCGGCCTGACCATGCCCGGCTTCCTGCGCTTCATGGCCGAGCGCGGCGAGTTCGGCCCCGGCGACACGGCGGAGATCGTCGGGCGACACCTGACCAACCTGCGTCCCGAAGGCGTCAGCCGCATCGAGCGCACGCGCCCCGACGGCCGGGTGCTGGAGATCACCGCCAGCTTCCTGCCCGACCGCTCGGTCCTGATGACCTACACCGACATCACCGATCACCGCCGGGTGGAGCAGGCCCTGCGCGAGAGCGAGGACCGTTTCCGCAAACTGTCGGACGCCGCCATCGACGGCATCCTGGTGCACGAGCAGGGGGTGATCGCCGACGCCAACCGCGCCGCGGCCGCCATCCTGGGCTATGCGCCGGACGAGCTGACGGGGCAGTCCATCACCGCGCTGATGGCGCCGGAGGACCGCGACCTCTCCTGGCAGCGCATCCGCGCCCGCGACGAGACTCCCTTCGAGACCGTCTGTCTGCGCCGCAACGGCGAGCGGCTGACGGTGCAGGGGGAGACCCGCTACGTGCCCTACCGCGGGCGGACCATGGCGATGGTGTCCTTCCGCGACATCACCGCCCACCGCCGCACCGAAGCGCAGCTCCGCCTCGCCAAGGAGCAGGCGGAGCTGGCGAGCCGCGCCAAGTCGGAATTCCTGCGCACCATCAGCCACGAGATCCGTACCCCGATGAACGGCGTTCTGGGCATGCTGGGGCTGCTGCTCGACGGCCCGCTGGGGGAGGAGCAGCGCGCCTACGCCCGCACCGCCCGCGAATCGGCGGAGGCGCTGCTGTCCATGCTCAACGACATCCTGGACATTTCCAAGATGGAGGCCGGGAAGCTGACCCTGGAATCGGGCCGCTTCTCCCCCGCCGAGGTGGTGGAGAGCGTGGTCGAGCTGCAGGCCGCCCGCGCCTTCGCCAAGGGGATCGAGCTGGCCGTCTGCATCCCCGGCGGCCTGCCGGCGATGCTGCGCGGCGACTCGGGCCGGGTGAGGCAGGTCCTGCTGAACCTCGTCGGCAACGCCGTGAAGTTCACCGACCGCGGCGGCGTCGCCGTCACCCTGTCGGAATGTGGGAGCGAAGCCCACGCGCCGCCGCGCCTGCGCTTCGAGGTGACCGACACCGGCATCGGCATTCCGCAGAACGCGCAGGCCGATCTCTTCACCGAATTCTCCCAGGTGCATCCCCGCCTGTCGCGCCGCCACGACGGCGCCGGGCTGGGGCTGGCGATCTCCCGGCGGCTGGTCGAGATGATGGGGGGAAGCATCGGCTTCGACAGCGCCGCCGGCCAGGGCAGCCGCTTCTGGTTCACCCTGCCGCTGGAGACCGGGCCGTTGGAGCCAGGAGCGCAGCGGACCGCTGGCGCGGAGACGCCGCCGCTGGCCGGGCAGACGGTCCTGCTTCTGGAATCCAACCCCGTCGCCCGGCGGGCGCTGGCCGAACAGTTCCGCTCATGGGGGGCGACGGTGAGTGCGCCGGACGTGATCGCGATGGTGGCCGGGCTGGACGCCGGAACCCTGCCCGCCGCCGGCATCGCGGTGATCGGCAGCGTGGAAACCCCGGTCGCCGGGTCCCTGCCCGACCGGCTGCGCGCGCACGGAGTGGAACGGATCGTCCGGCTCGCCTTGCCGCACCGCACCGTGGGCGGGGGCGGCAACGGCACCGACGCCACGGTGACGAAGCCGGCCCGGCCCTCCCGCCTGCTCGCCGCCATGACCGGACGGGGCGCGGCGGAGGCACCGCCCGCCGCGGAGCCGGGTCCGCACGGCGCAGCCACGCCATCCGGCGGCGGAGCGGGCCAGCGGATTCTGCTGGTCGAGGACAGCCCGACCAACCAGATGGTCGCCGCTCTGCTGCTGCGCGGCGCCGGCTATCGGGTGGACATCGCCAACAACGGGCGGGAAGCGCTGGAGGCGGTGGAAACCGTGGCGTCCGGCCCGTCGCCCTACGGGCTGGTCCTGATGGACCTCGCCATGCCCGAGATGGACGGGCTGACCGCCACCCGCCGGCTGCGCGCCCTGCCGCCGCCGGTCGGCACCGTCCCGATCATCGCCATGACCGCCGATGCCATGGACAGCGACCGCGAACGCTGTCTGGCCGCCGGGATGAACGGCCATGTCGCCAAGCCCATCGACCGCCCGCATCTGCTGGAAACCGTGGCCCGCTGGCTGGACGCCACCCCGGCGGAGCACGCCCTGGTGGAGTCTTCTGGGCCCGCCGCGCCATCGGACACCCCCGCCATGGCGGGCGTGCTGGACATGGAGGTGCTCCAGCAGCTCGCCCGGGATCTCGACGCGGATCTGCTGGCCGACGTCATCCGCCAGTTCGTGGAGGAGACGCTGGAGCGGGCCGAGAGGATCGCCCGCGGCGGGGCGGAGGCGGTGGAGGGAGGCCCGGCCGATCTCGCCGGGCTGGCGAAGGAGGCCCACACGCTGAAGAGCACCGCCGGGACCTTCGGCGCCCGCGACCTGTCGGCGGCCGCCCGGGCGCTGGAGCTGGCCTGCCGGAGCAACGCGGTGGGCGAGGTGACGTCGCTGTGCCGCGACATCCCCCGCCTCACCCGGGAAGCCGTGGAGGCTTACCGGCTGCGCGGCTATGTCATCTCATGACGTCGCTTCACTCCATGACGCTGATGTTGACCGCGGCGTCCTTGCCGTTGTTGCCGCGCGCGACCTCGAACTCGACGCGCTGGCCCTCGGACAGGGCGTGAAGACCCGACTTCTGCACGGCCGTGATGTGCACGAACACGTCCTTGGCGCCGGCCTCCGGCGCGATGAAGCCATATCCCTTGGTGGTGTTGAACCATTTGACGGTGCCGGTGGTCATAAGGCGAACTCCTGCTCCTCGGTCGGGGGGCTGCCGCCGGTCCGCGCCGCGGGGCGCAAGGGGCCGGCGAAGGACGATGGACGGTGTGGCGGTCATGTCCGGCGATCCGGTGTAGCGGTCCGGTGTGGCGCCACGCGGAAGCGCAAGCAAAGCAACGCGAGGGGAGGCTAGCCGGATGGCACCGGAACCGGCAAGGCGGCTTCACGGCATATGCCCAATGTGGCCAGACCGGTCATTTGGAAATAAGCCGATGGCGGCAGGTCCCGGCACGGCAAGACTTTCGATGGTCTTGCGTGAATTGAACGCACACGAAGCCTATGCTTCGGCAGGACCAGTGGCGCAGGGCCGGGAACGGGGCCTGGAACGGGAACGGGGGACGGGACTCAGAGTTTCCCTTCGGCCTGCCAGGCGAGGCGCTTGCGGTAGATCGTCGAGGCGCTGATCTCCAACAGGGCCGCGGCGCGGGGGATGTTGCCGTCGCAGGCGGCGATGGCCTCCTCGATGGCGTCGCGCTCCACCTCCCACAGCGGCTTCACCGTCTTGGGCGACGGCGCCTGGGCCGCGGAGCCTTGGGCGTGGCCGCCGCCATGACCGTTTCCGCCACCGTTGGCGGGCGGCGGCGCGGCGGTCCCCGCCGGGGTGCCGAACGGGGCCGGCAGCATGGCCGGCGTCACCGTGTCGCCGTCGTGCAGCACCACGATGTTGCGCACCACGTTCTGCACCTGCCGCACGTTGCCCGGCCAGTGGTAGGTGCGCAGCGCCTGCTCCGCCGCCGGTGAGAAGCGGACGAAGCCCTTGCCCTCCTCCCGGGTGTAGTCGGCCAGGAACTGGCGGCAGATCTCCAGGACGTCGTCCTCGCGCTCGCGCAGCGGCGGCAGATGGATGGGGATGACGTGGAGGCGGTAATAGAGATCCTCGCGGAACCGCCCCTCCTCCACCTCGCGCAGGGGGTCGCGGTTGGTCGCGCAGATGATGCGCAGATCGACCTTCTCCAGCTTGCTGCCGCCGACCGGGGTGAAGGTGCCGGTCTGGATGAAGCGCAGCAGCTTGGTCTGGAGGTCGGGCGCCAGCTCGCAGATCTCGTCGAGGAACAGGGTGCCGCCGTTGGCCCGCGCCGCCGCGCCCTCGCGGTCGGCCACCGCCCCGGTGAAGGAGCCCTTCATGTGGCCGAAGATCTCGCTCTCCATCAGGTCCTTGGGGATGGCCCCGCAGTTGATGGCGATGAAGGGCCGGTCGGCCCGCGGGCTCTGCCGGTGGATGGCCTCGGCGCAGACCTCCTTGCCGGTCCCCGACTCGCCGGTGATGAAGACCGTCGCACGGGAGGAGGCGGCGCTGTCGATGATCCGGTAGACCGCCTGCATCGCCAGCGAGGAGCCGAGGAAGCCGTGGTAGCGGCTGCGCCCCAGATCCTTCTCGAAACTGTCGACCAGCTGGGCGAGGCGCAGCCGCTCCATGGCGTTGCGCACGGTGACGGTCAACCGCTCCGCCGAAAAGGGCTTCACCAGGAAATCATAGGCGCCGTAGCGCATCGCCTCCACCGCCACCCCGACCGACCCGTGGGCGGTGATGATGATGACCGCGCAGGGCAGCGCCTGGGCGTTGATCCGCTTCAGCACGTCCATCCCGTGCATGTCGGGAAGCTGGAGGTCCAGCAGCACGATCCGCGGCACGCCATCGGCCAGCTGCTCCAGCGCCGCGGCCCCCGTCTCCACCGTGGTGACGGCGCTGCAGTCCTTCTTCAGGAACTCCGCGTAGACGCGGGCCAGCGACGGCGTGTCTTCGACGAGCAGAACGGGCGTGGAGCGCGCGGGCATGGACCGTTTGAATTCAAATGGAAAATAGGGAAAAGAGCCTCCGGATTGCCTTGGTTATCAGCAAATCCTTAAAAATGCACTCTACGCGATGACGGGCCATGGGCGAAAGACCTGGAATGCGGCCGCGCAACGAAATATCCCGTCCATGGTTTCACATTCCGGTCATGGATGTGCATTTCACACCGGATTTGCTGTGTGGATGAGCGAAGGACGCTTGTACCGGACGCCGTGATGGAATATCTGAATTCTACAAAATCCATAGCAAGGAGCGGCGGACCCCCGTGGCCGAAACATCCGTGCTGTCCGGCAAGCGCATCCTGCTCGTCATTGCGGGCGGCATCGCGGCCTACAAGAGCCTGGAGCTGATCCGCCGCCTGAAGGAACGGGGCGTGCGCGTGCGCGCGGTCCTGACCCGGGCCGGGGCGCAGTTCGTCACGCCCCTGTCCGTGCAGGCGCTGACCGAGGACACCGTCTACCAGGACCTGTGGTCCCTGACCGACGAATCGGAGATGGGGCACATCCAGCTGTCGCGCGACGCCGACCTGCTGGTCGTCGCCCCGGCCACCGCCAACCTGCTGGCCCGCATGGCCGCCGGCATGGCCGACGATCTGGCCGCCACCGTTCTGCTGGCCACCGACAAGCCGGTGCTCGTCGCCCCGGCGATGAACGTCCGCATGTGGGAGCATCCGGCGACCCGCGACAATCTGGCCCTCCTGGAAAAGCGCGGCGTGCGCCGGGTCGGCCCGAATAAGGGCGAGATGGCCTGCGGCGAGTACGGATTCGGGCGCATGGCCGAGCCGATGGAGATCGTCCAGGCCATCACCACCCATTTCGAGGAGCTGGACGCGCCCATGCCGCTGGCCGGCAAGCGCGCCCTGGTCACCAGCGGCCCGACGGTGGAGCCCATCGACCCGGTGCGCTACATCGCCAACCGCTCCTCCGGCAAGCAGGGCCACGCCATCGCCGAGGCGCTGCGGCGGCTGGGGGCGGAGGTGACGCTGGTCACCGGCCCGACCCGCCTGCCCGACCCGGCCGGCTGCACCGTGCGCCCCATCGAGACGGCGCGGGAGATGCTGGCGGCCTGCGAGTCGGCCCTGCCCGCGGACATCGCGGTCTGCGCCGCCGCCGTCGCCGACTGGCGCGTGGCCGGCGAGTCGGACCGCAAGCTGAAGAAGGACGGCGGCGGCCCGCCGAGCCTGGCCCTGACCGAGAACCCCGACATCCTGGCGACCCTGTCCCAGGCCGGGCCGCGCCGCCCGGCGCTGGTCGTCGGCTTCGCCGCGGAGACCGGCAACGTGGTGGACTACGCGACCGCCAAGCGCGCGCGCAAGGGCTGCGACTGGATCGTCGCCAACGACGTGTCGCCGGGCACCACCACCTTCGGCGGGGCCGACAACACCGTCCATCTGATCCGCGCCGACGGCGCCGAGGACTGGCCCACCATGGGCAAGGACGCCGTGGCCGCCCGCTTGGCCGAGGCCATCGCCCGGCATTTCAACCCGCCTTCCCCCCCTGCCCCCCAGGAGACCATTCCGTGAGCGCAACGGCATCCGCCATTCCCGTTCCCATCGTCCGGCTCGCCCACGCCGCGGGGCTGGACCTGCCGGCCTACGCGACCGAACACGCGGCGGGCATGGACCTGCTGGCCGCGCTGGCGGAGCCGGTCGTCCTGGAACCGGGCCGCCGCGCGCTGATCCCCACGGGCGTCGCCTTCGCCCTGCCCGACGGCTACGAGGCGCAGGTGCGGCCGCGCTCCGGCCTGGCGCTGAAGCACGGGATCACGGTGCTGAACAGCCCGGGCACCATCGACGCCGATTACCGCGGCGAGGTCGGGGTGATCCTGATCAACCACGGCGACCAGCCCTTCACGGTGGAGCGCGGGCAGCGCATCGCCCAGCTGGTGATCGCCCGCTACGAGCGCGCCGCCTGGTCCGAGTCGGCCGTTCTGCCCGACAGCGCCCGCGGCACCGGGGGCTTCGGCTCCACCGGCCAGTTCGTCTCGACCTCCCCCGCGCAGGAGTCGCACTGATGCTCCGCATCTCCAAGAAGCTGATGTTCGCGATCGAGGCGGTGCTGGACATCGCCTACAACGCTGGCACCGAACCCGTGCAATCCGGCGAGATCACCCGCCGCCAGGGCATTCCCAAGCGCTACCTGGAGCAGGTTCTCCAGCAGCTCGTCCGCGACGGCGTCCTGGCCGGCGTGCGCGGGCCGCGCGGCGGCTACCGGTTGGCCCGCGAGCGCCGGCGGATCACGCTGGGCGAGATCGTGAAGGTCGTCCGCTCCATGGAGACCGCCACCGACCCCATCGAGGAGCCGGCCGGCTCCATCCTGGGGCACAAGGTGGTGCGCCCGCTGTGGAACGAGCTTCAGGAGGAATGCATGAAGAAGCTCGACGACATCACCATCGAGGATCTCTGCCTGCGCGCCCGCACCGCCGGCGTCGAGAGCGAGACCGAAGACCGCATCGATTTTACGATTTGATCCCACACGGAAAACGGTTAAATTCTACGCATGATGTAGAAAGTGGGAAAATACCACACACCGGAGGAGTGAAAAATGCCGGGTTCCGAGTTTCGCGGTAAGATCTACGACAGCATTCTCGACACCGTCGGCGCCACGCCGCTGGTGCGCGTCAACCGGCTGGCCGAGGACGCCGGGGCCAAGGCCCAGATCGTCGGCAAGCTGGAGTTCTTCAACCCGCTGGCCAGCGTGAAGGACCGCATCGGCTTCGCGATGATCGACGCGGCGGAGCGTGCCGGCACCATCGAGCCGGGCCGCACCACCCTGGTCGAGCCGACGTCGGGCAACACAGGCATCGCGCTGGCCTTCGTCGCCGCCGCCAAGGGCTACCGGCTGATCCTGACCATGCCGGAAAGCATGTCGGTCGAGCGCCGCAAGATGCTGAAGCTGCTGGGCGCCGAGCTGGTGCTGACCCCGGCGGCGGAGGGCATGAAGGGCGCCATCCGCCGGGCCGACGAGATCGTCGCCACCGATCCGAACGCCTACATGCTCCAGCAGTTCAAGAACGCTGCCAACCCGGAGATCCACCGCAACACCACGGCGGAGGAGATCTGGAAGGACACCGACGGCAAGGCCGACTTCCTGATTTCCGGCGTCGGCACCGGCGGCACGCTGACCGGCGTGTCGGAGGTTCTGAAGGCCCGCAAGCCGGGCTTCCGCACCATCGCGGTGGAGCCGGAGGACAGCCCCGTCCTGTCCGGCGGCATGCCCGGCCCGCACAAGATCCAGGGCATCGGCGCCGGCTTCGTGCCGGACGTCCTGAACAAGGACCTGATCGACGAGGTCGTCCGCATCTCCAACCAGCGCGCCTTCGAGACGGCCCGCAAGGTGGCGAAGCTGGAAGGCATCCCGGTCGGCATCTCCTCGGGTGCCGCGCTGGCTGCGGCGCTGGAGATCGGCTCCCGTCCGGAGAACGAGGGCAAGCTGATCGTCGTGATCCTGCCGTCCTTCGCCGAGCGCTATCTCTCCACCGCCCTGTTCGAAGGGCTGGAGTAACACCGGCATCCCTTCCCGCGCCCGCTCACGGGCGTGGGAAGGGACTCCCGACGCGCAACCGGGCGGCGAATATTGCATCGCCACGCATCCTGCTGTAGAGTGGACTGCGTCCGGTCTTTGTGCCCGCCCCCGGAATCGGGAGGCGATTTGACAAAAAGATTGGATTTTAGTAATTTAACCTGTCGGCGCTGGGAATTTCGGCCGGCGCGGCTCCGCCGTTCCGGGCAACGGACCGGCTTGCGGCGCGGCTGCGCGACGATGCGGAGCGGACGGCACAGGACCAGCGGGGGAGGCCACCATGGGCGTCACGATTCCGAATGCCTCGACGATGAACTGGTTCCAGTTCCGCGGCATCACCAACGAATTGGACTCCAACCTCGCATCCACCGACTACCGCCAGTTCACGGTGTCGAAGACCGGCGAATTCAATTTCAAGATCGCCGACATCAACACCAACATCAAGATCGTCGACCAGAACAACAAGGTCGTCGCCGAGGCGAAGGCGAAGAACGAGGCGGCGGAAACCAGCGCCAAGCTCGGCCCCGGCACTTACACCGCGGTCATCTCCCAGGCCGTCCGCGGGGTGAACGAGCGCGAATACACGCTGGACATCACCGAACGCCAGAACATCATGATGGTGGGGACCGGTGCCCAGATGAAGGGCATCGCCCGCGCCGTCGTCGGCAACGACAGCGGCGTCCAGAAGCACACGCTGACCGTCGCCCAGGGCGGCGAGTTCGTCGGCAACATGTCCCTGCCCTACACGCGCTGGGCCCTCATGAGCAAGGAGGGCAAGGTCGTGGCCTCCGGCGACACGATGGACCCGACGAAGGCGGGCGAGGACATGCTGAAGAAGCCCAGCTTCAAGATCGACCCCGGCCAGTATGAGTTGGTGATCGTCCCGCCGAAGAACGTGGTCGGCGAAATCCCCTATCAGCTGAACTTCATCCAGAAAGTCGCCAAGACACCCGAATCGACCGAGGAACGCCCGTTCGACAAGATCATGCGGGAGCGCGAGGCGCGGCTGAAGCAGTGGGCGGCGGAGGATGCGAACAAGTCGTCCAGCACGTCGAAGACCACCCCCTACAAGATGAGCCTGCTCGCCTGACGCTGCCGCCCGCGTCAGGCTCCCGAGCGAGGGGGCTTGCGCGGCATGGGGCGTTCCGCGCTATTCTGCGGATCATGGATTTCACCGATACCCAGCTTCACCGCTATTCCCGCCACATCATCCTGCCGGAAGTCGGCGGGATCGGGCAGGAGGCGCTGTTGCGCGCCCGCGTCCTGGTCGTCGGGGCCGGCGGGCTGGGCGCACCGCTGCTGCTCTACCTCGCCGCGGCGGGTGTGGGCACCATCGGCGTCATCGACGACGACACGGTGGACCTGTCCAACCTGCAACGGCAGGTCATCCACGACGAGTCGTCGCTCGGCGTTCCGAAGGTGGAGAGCGCCGCCGCCCGCATCCGCGCGCTGAACCCCGACGTGGCGGTGGAGGTGCACAAGGCACGGCTGACGAAGGACAACGCGCTGGACCTGATCGGGCGCTACGACATCGTGGCCGACGGGTCGGACAATTTCGCCACGCGCTTCCTGCTGAACGATGCCTGCTACTTCGCGAAAAAGACGCTGGTGTCGGCGGCAATCCTGCGCTTCGACGGGCAGGTCTCCACCTTCAAGGCGCATCTCGGCGACCCGCACCCCTGCTACCGCTGCCTGTTCCCGGAACCGCCGCCGCGCGGTCTGGTGCCGTCCTGCTCCGAAGGCGGCGTTCTGGGAGCGCTGGCCGGCTTCGTCGGTTCGCTCCAGACGACCGAGGTGCTGAAGGAGATCATGGGCATCGGCGAGGGCTTGTCGGGCAGCCTGATGATGCTGGACACGCTGCACGCCTCCTTCCAGCGCATCACCGTGCGCCGCGACCCGGACTGCCCGCTGTGCGGCACCCACCCGACCATCCACGACCTGTCCGCCCACTGAGCGGCGATTGGGAGAGCCCTTTAGTCATGGAAGGCCCCGAGTCCCTGTCTATCGTCCTGTTCGCGGGCGGCTTCGACCGGGTGCACTACGCCCTGGTGATGGCCAGCGCGGCGGCGGCGACCAACCGCAAGGTCACACTGTTCTTCACCGGCCGCGCCCTGAACACGCTGCTGGCCGGAGACACCGACGGCGTGCCGGGCTGGCACCGGCTGGACCCGGCCGACGACGGCAGCCGCCCGGCGGAGCGCGACGCCGCCTTCACCGCCAACGGGCTGGCCGGCTTCGAGGAGTTGCTGGAAGCCTGCGTGATGCTCAAGGTCACGGTCATGGCCTGCGAGATGGGGCTGCGCGCGCTCGGCCTGCCGGCCGGCGTGCCGCTGCGCCCCGACGTGCCGGTGACGACCGGCGGGGTCGTCACCTTCCTGAACGACGCGCCGAAGACCGGCGCGATCCTGTTCGTGTGAACGCGATGACGGACGACCACAGCCCGGTGGACCACAGCCTGGTGATCGAACACGCGAACCGCTTCGAGGCGATCGCCGCGGAGGGCTTCGAGGGCCGGCCCTACCGGGACGCGCTGGTCCATCTGGCGCAGCATGTGACCGCGCATCCCGACCTCGCCCCGCGGGTGGCGCACGCCCTGCGCATGATGATCGGCTTCATCGAGGACAGCGACCCGGCGAAGCGCTTCGGCCCGAAGGTGGCGATCCTGCGGGAGGCGGTGGGGCTGCTGGAGGGGTAGCTTTCGCATTGCACACGGAACCCCCACCCTTCCCACGCTGACGCGTGGGCCCCTTCCCTCCCCCGCTTCGCAGGAGAGGGAAACAACCCCCTCCCCTGCGAAGCGGGGGAGGGTTAAGGGAGAGGGCAAGGCCGGCGCTTGGCGCATTTCGGTCAGATGGACTTGCTGTCCAGCGCGTAGCCCGCCGAGCGGACGGTGCGGATCAGGTCCATCTCCGTCTCCTCGTTCATCGCCTTGCGCAGGCGGCGGATGTGAACGTCCACGGTGCGCGGCTCGACATAGACGTCGTGGCCCCACACCACGTCGAGAAGCTGCTCGCGCGAGAAGACGCGGCCGGGATGCTGCATGAAGTGGCGCAGCAGGCGGAACTCGGTCGGCCCCAGATGCACGTCGCGCCCGTTCCGGCGCACCCGGTGGGCGGCCAGATCCATGGTCACGTCGGCGAATTGCAGCGTCTCGTCGGTCATGCCGGGGGCCGAGCGGCGCAGCACGGCGCGCATGCGGGCGACCAGCTCGGTCGGGGAGAAGGGCTTGGTGATGTAGTCGTCGGCGCCGGAATTCAGGCCGCGCACGCGGTCCGCCTCCTCGCCGCGGGCGGTCAGCATGATGATCGGGATGTCGCGCATCTTGCTGTTCCGGCGCATCTGGCGGCAGACCTCCAGCCCCGACATCAGCGGCAGCATCCAGTCGAGCAGGACGATGTTCGGCGTCTGCTCGCCGGCCAGCAGAAGGGCTTCCTCGCCGTCGGTGGCGGCGTTCACGCGGAAGCCTTCCTTCTCCAGATTGTACTTCAGCAGCGTCACGATGTCGGCTTCGTCCTCGACGATGAGAACGAGCGGCTTCAGCGCCGAATTCATGCTTGTCCCGCTCCCACTGCGCGTCTCGCCGTCACGCGGCATGTCCCGCTCCATCGTTATCCGGGCCGTCGTCCCGCGGCAATCCCCGTTCCACTGGCCCCCGTTCCACCGACTCCGTAGCCGCATCCATGACCGAACCGCCCGGCTCGACCACGGCGAAGCTGCTGCCGTCGTTCTTTGGACGCGCGGCGCGCAGCGTCGTCCCGACCACCAGATAATGGATGGTCTCGGCGATGTTGGTGGCGTGGTCGCCGATCCGCTCCAGGTTCTTCGCCATGAACAGCAGGTGCGTGCAGGGCGTGATGTTGCGCGGGTCCTCCATCATGTAGGTCAGGACTTCGCGGAACAGGCTGGTGTAGAGGTCGTCCAGCTCCTCGTCGCGTTCCCAGGCGGCGATGGCGCGCTGGACGTCGCGCTCGATGTAGGCGTCCAGCACGTCCTTCATGATCGACTCGACCAGCCGCCCCATGCGCGGGATGGCCACCGCCGGGCGCACCACCGGCACCTGGGCCAGCGCCAGCGAGCGCTTGGCGATGTTGGAGGCGTAGTCGCCGATCCGCTCCAGGTCCGACGCGATCTTCAGCGCCGACACGATCTCGCGCAGGTCCTGGGCCAGCGGCTGGCGCAGGGCGAGCAGGCGCACGGCCTCGGCGTCGATGTCGCGCTCGTAGGCGTCGATGCGCCGGTCGGCCTGCATGACCTGGGCGGCCAGCGCGACGTCGCGGCGGGCCACCGCCTTCACGGCGGCGTCCACCTGCGCTTCGGCGACGCCGCCCATCTGGGTGATCAGATTGGACAGGCGCTCAAGTTCGTGCGCGAAGGAACGCACGATGTGTTCGTTGCTCATGCTTCACGTCCTTCGCTGATGGAAAGGATGCGGCGATGCCGGGGATCAGCCGTAGCGGCCGGTGATGTAGCCCTGGGTGCGCTCGTCCCGCGGGTTGGTGAAGATTTCCTCGGTGTCGTCGCACTCCACCATGTCGCCCAGATGGAAGAAGGCGGTCTTCTGGGAGACGCGGGCCGCCTGCTGCATGTTGTGGGTGACGATGACGATCGTGTAGTTCTCGCGCAGCTCGTCGATCAGCTCCTCGATGTGGGCGGTCGCGATGGGGTCGAGCGCCGAGCAGGGCTCGTCCATCAGGATCACCTCGGGGCTGACGGCGATGGCGCGGGCGATGCAGAGGCGCTGCTGCTGGCCACCGGACAGGCCGGTGCCCGGCTCGCGCAGGCGGTCCTTCACCTCGTTCCACAGGCCGGCGCGCTTCAGCGAGGTCTGGACGATCTCGTCCATCTCGTCGCGGTGGCTGGCGATGCCGTGGATGCGCGGGCCGTAGGCGATGTTGTCGTAGATCGACTTCGGGAAGGGGTTCGGCTTCTGGAAGACCATGCCGACGCGGGCGCGGAGCTGCACGGCGTCGATGGATTTGCCGTAGACATCCTCGCCGTCGAGCGCGATCAGCCCCTCGACGCGGCAGTTCTCGATGGTGTCGTTCATGCGGTTCAGGCAGCGCAGGAACGTCGACTTGCCGCAGCCGGACGGGCCGATCAGCGCCATCACGCGGTTTTCCTGGATCTCCAGGTTGATGCCCTTGAGCGCCTGTTTGGCCCCGTAGAACACCTTGACGTCGCGGGCGACCATCTTGGTGCCGTGGATGCCGGCGGCGGGACGCGAAGCCATGGCCGTGGCCGGGATGTGGGTCTGGACGCTCATGGGGTTACCAACGCCTCTCGAATTTCTTGCGCAGGAAGACGGCCAGGCCGTTCATCAGGATGAGGAAGGCGAGCAGGATCAGGATCGCCGCGGAGGTGCGCTCCGTGAAGGCGCGCTCGGGGCTGTCCGCCCACATGTAGATCTGCACCGGGATGGCCGTGGCGCTGTCGGTCAGGCCGCCCGGGATGTCCACGATGAAGGCCACCATGCCGATCATCAGCAGCGGCGCCGTCTCGCCCAACGCGCGGGCCATGCCGATGATGGTGCCGGTCAGGATGCCCGGCAGGGCCAGCGGCAGGACATGGTGCGTCACCGTCTGCAGCGGCGAGGCGCCGACGCCCAGCGCCGCCTCGCGGATCGACGGCGGCACCGCCTTCAGCGCGACGCGCGAGGCGATGATGATGACCGGCAGGGTCATCAGCGCCATCACCAGACCGCCGACCAGCGGGGCGGAGCGCGGCAGCCCGAAGAAGCCGAGGAACACCGCCAGACCCAGCAGGCCGAAGATGATCGACGGCACCGCGGCGAGGTTGTTGATGTTCACCTCGATCAGGTCGGTCCAGCGGTTCTTCGGCGCGAACTCCTCCAGATAGACCGCGGCGGCGATGCCGATGGGCACCGACAGCAGCATGGTCACCACCAGCGTCAGGGCGGAGCCGACGACGGCCCCCAGGATGCCCGCCTGTTCCGGCTCGCGGCTGTCGCCGGCGGTGAACAGGGTGGTGTTGAAGGTGCTGCGGATGGAGCCGTTGGCGACCAGCGCGTCGATGGCGGCGATCTTGACGTCGTTCAGCCGGCGCTCGCTCTCCGGCACGTCGCGCCGGATGAAGCCCTTCATGAACTGGTCGATCTCGTCGTCGGCGCGGACCCAGACCGTCTGCGTGGTGCCGACGAGGGAGGGGTTGGCGTTGACCATCGCCTCCAGCTCGTACGGCGCGCCGGAGGACAGCAGGTCGTTCAGCGAGCGGCGGGTGGCGCGGTCGGTGGCCGCCGGGACCTGGGCGTAGAGCGCCTGCCGGACGAGGGCGGTGTAGTTCCGCTCCTCGACCTGCTGCTTGTCCAGGGTCACCTCAAGCCGGATCTGCGCCTGCCAGAAGGCGGTGTAGCCCTTGCTGACGATGGAGCCCAGCAGGATCACCAGCATCAGGGACGCGACCCCGACGGCGAGCATCCCGGCGATCCGGAACCGGCGCTCCGCGGCGTAACGGCGGCGCAGCCGGGCGGAGAACTCCTCGCTCTGGTAGCGCGACTTGGTGACGGCGACCGACATGGCCCGCGTATCCTGTTCCACGAGGTCAGTCATATTTCTCTCGATACTTCTGGACCACCCGGAGGGCGACCATGTTGAGGGTGAGCGTCACGACGAACAGGACGAGACCCAGCCCGAAGGCCGACAGCGTCTTGGGGCTGTCGAACTCCTGGTCGCCGACCAGCAGCGTGGCGATCTGCGTCGTCACCGTGGTCACGGCGTCCAGCGGGTTGGCGGTCAGGTTGGCGGTGAGGCCGGCGGCCATGGTGACGATCATCGTCTCGCCGATGGCGCGGCTGACCGCCAGCATGATGGCGGCGACGATGCCCGGCAGGGCGGCAGGCAGCACGACCAGCCGGATCGTCTCCGACTTGGTGGCGCCCAGCCCGTAGGAGCCGTCGCGCAAGCTCTGCGGCACCGCGTTGATGACGTCGTCCGACAGCGAGCTGACGAAGGGGATGATCATCACGCCCATCACGAAGCCGGCGGCCAGCGCCGATTCCGAGCTGACGCTCAGCCCCAGGCTGTTGCCCACGTCGCGGACGAAGGGCGCCATGGTCAGGGCGGCGAAGAAGCCATAGACCACGGTCGGGATGCCGGCCAGCACCTCCAGGATCGGCTTCAGCCAGGTGCGCAGGCCCGGGCTGGCGTATTCCGACATGAAGATGGCCGCCATCAGCCCGACCGGAACCGCCACCGCCATGGCGATGCCGGTGATCAGCAGCGTGCCGGCGAACAGCGGGATCGCGCCGAAGGAGCCGCTGGAGCCCACCTGATCGGCGCGCATGGCCATCTGCGGGCTCCAGTGCGTCCCGAACAGGAAGTCCAGCGGGTTGACCACCGCGAAGAAGCGGATCGCCTCGAACAGAAGCGACAGCACGATGCCGATGGTGGTCAGGATGGCGACCAGCGAGCAGATCACCAGCGCGATGTTGACCGTGCGTTCCACCCGGTTGCGGGCGCGCAGGTCGGGGTCGATCCGGCCGCGGGCGTAGAGCAGGCCGCCGATGGCGATGCAGCAGCCGATGACCAGCAGGCTCCAGTCGCCGAGCGCGTGCAGCCGCAGATAGCGCTCCGCCGCGGCGACCACCTCCGGATCGGGCTCGCGGCCGGTGGTGACGCCGTGGGCGAGGTTCAGGATGTCGGCGCGCAGCAGGCCGAGCGACTGGGCGTCGCCGTTGACCAGCCGGTCCGGCAGGCCGGACAGGACCATCTGCATGACCAGCCAGCCTTCCGACGCCCCCCAGAAGGCGAAGAGCAGCAGGGCCGGAAGCCCCGCCCAGAGGGCGACGTAGAAGCCGTGGTAGGACGGCACCGAATGAAGCTCGACGATGCGGCCGCCGACGGAGGCGACGGCACGCGACCGGCCCATCTGGTAACCGATCACTGTGAGCAGGGCCAGAATGATGAGCAGTACCGTGAGCTGCATGCGAAACCGCCGGAAATGGGCTGAGAATTGGCTCCTGGCACAAACGGGAAACCGGCGGCCCTCCGAGGAGAGCCGCCGGTGCCGTCAGCCGGTCAGAGCTGGAGCGGGGTCAGGTTGGTCGCCGAAGTGCGGGCAGCGTCGCGCTCCGCCTTGGGCATGGAGATCAGGCCCTTGTCGCCCAGATAGCCGTCCTCACCCATCGCGCGCTCCGAGGTGTACTCGGCGATGAACTCGCGGATGCCCGGGATGACGCCGGCGTGGGCGTTCTTGATGTAGATGTACAGCGGGCGCGACAGCTCGTACTTGCCGGCCTGGACCGCTTCCGGCGACAGCTCGACGCCGTCCATCTTGGCGGTCTGCAGCTTGTCGCGGTTCTGGTCGTAGAAGCTGTAGCCGAACACGCCGAAGGCGTCCGGGTTGGCGGTCAGCTTCTGGACGATCAGGTTGTCGTTCTCGCCGGCCTCGACGTAGCCGCCGTCCTCGCGGATGGTCATGCAGGCCTTTTCGCGGGCCTTCTCATCGGCGACCGCGGCCTTCACCTCGGCGACCTTCTTGCAGCCTTCGAGCATCACCAGCTCGTTGAAGGTGTCACGGGTGCCGGACGTCGGGGGCGGGCCGAGGACCTCGATCTCCTTGTTCGGGAGCTTCGGGTCGATGTCCGACCACTTCTTGTAGGGGTTGGCGACCATCTTGCCGTCGACCGGCACGTCCTTGGCCAGGGCCTTCCACAGGATCTGGGTGGTCAGGTCGGTGTGCGGGGCCTGCTTGGAGTAGGCGAGCGCGATGCCGTCGAAGCCGACCTTCAGCTCGGTGATCTGGGCGACGCCGTTGGCGGCGCACTGCTCGACCTCGGACTTCTTGATGCGGCGCGACGCGTTGGCGACGTCCGGGTGCTGCGGGCCGACGCCCGCGCAGAACAGCTTCAGGCCGCCACCGGTGCCGGTCGATTCGACGACCGGGGTCTTGAACTTGCCGCCCTTGCCGAAGGCCTCGGCAACCGCCGTGGTGAACGGGAACACGGTCGAGGAGCCGACGGCGCGGATCTGGTCGCGCGACTGGGCGTTCGCAGCACCCGCGAAGGCGGCGGTCATGGCGACGACCGCGGCGGCGGTGACGGCGAGCTTCTTGGAATTCACGGTATCCCTCCGATGGTCCGGTTGCCCCTTTGCCGGGGAACGCGATGGTTCAACCCCGTGCCGCTTCCCCCAGGGGCAGGCGGCTTGCGGGGCGGACACTAGTCGGGGTCCGCGACGCGCTGATTACGGTTTTATGACAGTTTCATGACGACGCCCACTTTCGGTCACGCCGGACGGGGTAGACGCAACCTCTAGGCTTGGCGCCGCGCGGGCTCCTCGGCGCGGCCCTCTGTGGACTCCTCCGACGCCGCCGGTAGATAGACCGTGAAGGTGCTGCCCACCCCGACCGCACTTTCGATGGTCAGGCGACCGCGGTGGCGGTTCACGATGTGCTTCACGATGGCCAGCCCCAGCCCGGTGCCGCCCATGGCGCGCGAACGCGCGGCGTCGACGCGGTAGAAACGTTCGGTCAGGCGCGGCAGGTGGGTGCGGGCGATGCCCTCCCCCTGGTCGCGCACGGCGACGGCGACCATCGGCATCCCCCGCCCGCCGCGGCCCGCCGGGCCGGACACCCCGACCGCCACGCCGTCGGCGAGCGACACCGCGACCGTCACGTCGGTGTTTTCGCGCGTGTATTTGATCGCGTTGCTGACGAGGTTCTGGAAGACCTGGGTGAGCTGGTCCTCGTCGCCGATCACCGCGGGCAAGCCGTCCGGCGCCTCCAGCGTCAGGCGGATGCGGCGGCTGGCCGCCTTCAGTTCCAGCGCCGCCATAACCCCGTCCAGCCGGTCCAGCACATCGACCTTGCCGGCGGGCGGCATGTGCTCGTCCAGCTCGATCCGCGACAGCGACAGCAGGTCGTTGACGAGGCGGGCCATCCGGCTGGCCTGGTCCTGCATGATCGACAGGAAGCGCTCGTGCGCCTCCAGATCCTCGCGGGCAGGGCCGCGCAGCGTCTCGATGAAGCCGAGCAGGGAGGACAGCGGGGTGCGCAGCTCGTGGCTGGCGTTGGCGATGAAGTCGGCGCGCATCTGCTCCGACCGGCGCAGCGCGGTGATGTCGTGCAGCGTCAGGATGACCATCCGCCCCGGCACGGTTCCGGCGGGCACCCCGTCCTCGCCGGGGGCCGGGCGGGGGACGCGCCGCTGGAAGGGCTTGACCCGCACCTCGAACATGCGCTCCACCGGCACCGGCAGGCTGAATTCCAGGATGCGCGAGGCGCCGCCCTTCAGCACGGCGTCCACCGCCTCCAGCACCGCCGGGTTGCGCAGCGAGGCGGCAAGGTCGCGGTCGAGGATGCGGTCGCCAAACAGGGCGCGCGCCGCCTGGTTGGCCCGCGCCACCTGCCGCTCCGCCCCGACCAGGACCAGCGGGTCGTGCAGCGCCTCGATGATGGATTCGTTGGCTTCGAGCTGGGCCAGCGCCAGTTCGGTGCGGGCGTTCATCACCCGGTGCAGCCGCACCGCCGCCGCCGCCGCCGCGCGCACCGGGCGGGAGGCGGTGACGGGCAGGGAGGGCACCGCCTCCGTTGGGCCGGCGGCGAGCTGTGCCGCGTGGGCGGCCACCGTGCGCAGGTCGCGGAAATAGAGCTGAAGCATCAGCGCCACCCCGCCGATCCCGGCCAGCCCGCCCAGCACCGCCACCGCCGGACCGATGGCCCCCTGCCGCCACAGCCACCACAGGGCCGGCAGCAGCGGCGCCAGCACCAGCGCGGCGGCGAGGATCAACCGGAGGGGCGGCATCGGCTTGGGAGTCATGATCGGCGCTTTCGTGCGTCGGACGGACGGCAGGAAGACGGTTGGGGGGACGGAACTCCGCTTTTACACCATCCCGCATAGCCGGTGAGCGGGCGTCACAAAAGATTAACGCGCGGGCCGGGGAAATGCCCGGCCCGCGCGTCGTTCGAAGACAGCTCCCTCCGCTTACCAGGGCAGCGAGTCGTGGGCCGCCAGCGCCGCCGCGGTGACCAGATCGTTGACCGAGGCGCCCATGGTGACAATCTGCGCCGGCTTGTCCAAGCCGATCAGCAGCGGGCCGATCATCTGGCCGCCGGCCATCTTGTGCAGCATCTTTGCCGTGATGTTGGCCGAATGCAGCCCGGGCATGATCAGCACGTTGGCCGGGCCGGACAGCCGGCAGAAGGGGTAAACCCGCTTCATCAGCTGATAGTCCAGCGCCACGTCCGCCGACATCTCCCCATCATACTCGAAATCGACGCGGCGGCTGTCGAGGATGTCGATGGCCTCGCGCAGCGGGTCGGTGTTCGGGTGGGGATGCTGGCCGAAGTCGGAGAAGGACAGCAGCGCCACCCGCGGCTCGTGCCCCATCTGGCGCGCCTTGGCCGCGGCGCCGATGGCGATGTCGGCCAGCGTCTGGCCGTTCGGGCGGACATGCACCGTGGTGTCGGCGATCAGCACCGTGCGGTTGCGCGTCAGGAAGACGTGCAGGCCGAAGACCGGCTCATTCGCCTTGGCGTCGATGACCCGGCGGATCTCCTCGAAGGCCACGCCGAAGGTGCGGGTCAGGCCGGTGACCATGGCGTGGGCATCGCCCTGCGCCACCATCAGAGCGGCGAAGACGTTGCGGTCCTGGTTCACCATGCGCTGGCAGTCGCGCAGCAGGGCCCCCTTGCGCTGCATCCGGCGGTACAGATAGTCGCTGTAGCGGCGGTTGGCGTCGGAAACGCGGGCGTTGTGGATCTCCAGCGAGACGCCGGACTGGCCCATCGCCGCCAGCTGCTCCTTGATGACCTCCTCGCGCCCGATCAGCACCGGCGTGCCGAAGCCGGCGGCGCGGTAGGCGAGCGCGGCGCGGATCGTCCGCTCCTCCTCGCCCTCGGCGAAGACGACGCGGCGCGGGTTGGCCTTCACCTTCTCCAGGATGAGCTGGAGGCTGTCCGCCGTGGGGTTGAGCCGGGTGCGCAGCGCGTTCCGGTAGCCCGCCAGATCGACGATGGGCTTGCGCGCCACGCCGGTCTCCATGGCGGCCTGGGCCACCGCGGCGGGGACCGTCACGATCAGCCGCGGGTCGAAGGGCACCGGGATGATGTATTCCGGCCCGTAGCGCAGGCGGCGGCCCGCATAGGCGGCGTCCACCTCGTCCGGCACGTCCTCGCGCGCCAGGGCGGCCAGCGCCTTGGCGGCGGCGACCTTCATCGCCTCGTTGATGGTGGTCGCCCGCACGTCGAGCGCGCCGCGGAACAGGTAGGGGAAGCCCAGGACGTTGTTGACCTGGTTCGGGTAGTCGGAGCGGCCCGTCGCCACGATGGCGTCGGAGCGGACGGCCTTCACCTCCTCCGGGGTGATTTCCGGGTCAGGGTTGGCCAGCGCGAAGATGATCGGCTTCGCCGCCATCGACTTGACCATCTCCGGCGTCATCGCGCCCTTGGCCGACAGGCCGACGAAGACGTCGGAGCCGGCGACCGCCTCTTGGAGCGTGCGCTTGTCCGTCTCCACCGCGAAGGACGACTTCCACTGGTTCATGCCGTCGGTGCGGCCGCGGTAGACGACGCCCTTGGTGTCGCACAGGATGATGTTCTCGCGCGGCACACCCATGGTCGTGAACAGCTCGGCGCAGGCGATGCCCGCCGCCCCGGCGCCGTTGACCACCATCGTCACGTCCTTGAGGGCCCGCCCGGTGATGTCGCAGGCGTTGATCAGGCCGGCGGCGGCGATGATGGCGGTGCCGTGCTGGTCGTCGTGGAAGACGGGGATATCCAGCAGCTCGCGCAGGCGCTCCTCGATGATGAAGCAGTCCGGCGCCTTGATGTCCTCCAGGTTGATGCCGCCGAAGCTCGGCCCGAGAAAGCGGACGCAGTTGACGAACTCGTCGACGTTCTTCGTATCGACTTCCAGGTCGATGCCGTCCACGTCGGCGAAGCGCTTGAAGAGCACCGCCTTGCCTTCCATCACCGGCTTGGAGGCGAGCGCGCCGAGGTCGCCCAGGCCCAGCACCGCCGTGCCGTTGGAGATGACGGCGACGATGTTGCCCTTGGCCGTGTAGTCGTAGGCCGTGCTGGGGTCCTCGGCGATGCGCAGGCAGGGAACGGCCACGCCCGGCGAATAGGCCAGCGACAGGTCGCGCTGGGTCGTCAGCGGCTTGGTGGGTGCGATCTCCAGCTTGCCCGGACGCCCGGAGGAGTGCAGCAGAAGGGCTTCTTCGTCGGTGACGCGCTTTGTATCGGGTTCGGTCATCGGGGTTCGGTTCCTGAGCGTAGGCTGTTGCAGCCGTTCTTCTTTGGGCCGGCCGGCGTTATTGTTTTCGGTTCCGGCCGGTCGGGCGGCGGATGTTAGCCTGCCTGGACACGCAGAGCTAGCCCGAGCGACGGGTGTTTCGCATGTTTGTTTCGAAATGACGCACTCAAGCGACATTCGGAGAAAGGACCAGCCGCCATTTTATGCCGGATCAAACTTTGTGCTGGCGAATGGCTCTCAGCACGGCCAGACAATCCGGTGACCGGCGGATGTTTTCGGGCGCCTGGGGGCTCTCGGCAGCGGCGGAAAAACCTTCCATCAGCTTGTGGCGGGCAAAGGCATCGTAGAAGAAGCTTCCTTGCACAAGCCCTGTGGCGTCATACAACAACTCGGCCATGGGAAGGCCGCCGTTTGACGCGCGGCAGCACCACAGGTATTTGGGCATGTTCCGGGTCAGCAGACGTGACATGGCCGCCCGTACGGAGGACACCGCATCGGGCATTTCCGCAAGGAAGCGTTCCTTCAACCCCTGCACGCTTTCCAGTCGGATGGTCCATTCGAGTGGCGTGCCGGCGCAGCGGACGTCCCGGCTTTGCAGGAAAAGGACGAACGAATTGTAGGCCGAATCGAAGTCCGACACGGCACGGTACACGTTGTCGAAGGGAATGCGGATTTTGTGGTAAAGCGGAACAATCACATGGCGCGGTTCGGCCACCACGACGTCGCCGTTGTCACGGGGCGGCAGGGCGGTCTGGATGTGGTTGTTGTGAAACCACAGCCGCGCGAAGGGGCCGGCCTGATCGTCGTGCACGAAAATCCGGCTCAGGCGCGTGGCGGTCAGACGCGGACCGTCGTCCTTGACGGCCCCCGCCTCGACAGCCTCCAGGCGGTGACCGACGGCGGTGACGGCGTGAAACCCCAGCGACCGGGGCGTCCTGGGCGCATGACCCTCCCCCGGTGCCGCGGCCGGGTTCTCGACAGCCTGCAATTCGAGCGAGATCAGGATCGGCAGCCCCAGGCCGCTGTAGGCGTGGGTGACCGCCCGCAGATAGTCCCACTTCCGGGCGATCCCGGACTCCGGCATGCCGATCAGGAACGGTTCCAGGCCAATGCTGCGGATCGCGTTGGCTTGTTGGCGTGGGGTGAGCCCATCGTTCGGCAGCGATCGCGAGCCGTCCTCGTCCGACGCCGTGGCTGCGCGGGTGATTTCGACCGGAGACGGAATGCCGTGATGAAACAGCACCCCGGTTTTCTGGAACATCGACCAGAGGGCACTGGTCGCACATGCTGCAACCTCGCGGTCCTGCTCCTGAAATGCAACGGACCGGACTTTCAAGGCAATGCCGAACAGACTCACCTCATAGGAGCGCAATGCCGGAAATTCGCGGGTTGCGGAGTCCGTGTCCGGGTAGGTCGAGAGACAGGTGCGCCCAATGATCCGGTTCGGCAGAGGCCGCACCACGATGAATCCCAGATAGCTCCGCTTCAGGGCGTCGAATAATGGAGATGCGCCGTTTTCCAACGCCCCGCGCAGATCATCCTGACAAAAATCAGCAGAAAAGAAATGTATACGGCGGCAAAACCGCTCAAAGCTCTGAAAACAGCGGGAATAATAGGCCGCATAGTCTTCTAGAAAATCATGATCGACATATTGCTTTTCGATCACAATCGTTCGCGGCGCCCGACTCTCCAGCGCCGTGAAGTATTTGGTCAGAAACCGATAGTGCTGTTTAGACTCCACCCGCTTTCGCGTATCCGCCACGGCCCCTGGCGATCCGTCCCCCTGATATGAGCCATCAGCGAGCGCGCCGAGCAGCGCATCCGGCGAATACGCAATGACGCTGTAAGGCACGGCACCCGCCCTGGCCGGAAAGTTCAGAAGGATACGGGTTGATCAAGAGAACGGCTATCGATCCGTGTGCCTTCAAAGAAAGCGTCGCAGGAGGTTTGCGAACGCTCCAGCGCCCGATCGATGCTAGCCCCTTGCGTGCTGGCCCATTCCATAGCAAGTGCTTCGATGCGTTCCAAATCCAGGGGAGTTATGGTCGGGTCATTCATGGTCGTTCGGTGGCTGGATCGGATCCCGAATCGCGGCGCCATCATCGGCGGGAGCGACTCGGCGTTTTCCAACCTGATCTTTTCCGTTGGTTTCCGCGTCGAACATCAATGCCACACACCAGCCCAGCGTCAACAAAAATATTATTACTTCTCAGAAGACTTTCGCGTCACGCGATAATGCATTGATTTGAAAAGAACATACAAAGACTTTCCGGGGCACCGGACACGTTGTTCAAAGCGGCACCCCGCCGCGGACGCCGTTCCATCGGTTCCACCGGGACGAATGCATGACCAACACCGCTCCGAGTCGCCGGAAGCTCAGAAGCTCTGACACCCTTTCCCATTGCCTACGAACAACGACCTTCAGCAGCCCTCGGCCATGTCGTAGATGGCGTCCATGTCGCTGATCAGGACCTTGTTGCCTTCCTGCAGCGAGATCACGCCGACGGTCTTCAGCTGGGTGAAGGTGCGGCTCACCGTCTCGGTGGTCAGGCCCAGGTAATCGGCGATGTCGGCCCGGCTCATCGGCACGTAGACGGGGTTTTCCTTGTGACCGCGCCGGGCGGCGCGCTGGGACAGCATCAGCAGGAAGGAGCAGATCTTCTCCTTCGCCGTCTTGCGGCCGAGCAGGAGCATCTGGTCCTGCGCCGCCGCCAGCTCGTTCGAGGCCATGGAGAAGAGACGGCGCTGCATCTTCGGAAACTCGTCCATCAGCGCGTCGATCTTCTTGCGCGGGAAGCGGCAGAGCGTCGCCGCCGTGACCGTTTCCGCGGTGTAGGCGTAGCTGTCGTTGACGGCCAGCCCCAGGAAGTCGCCGGTGACGAGGAAGCCGGTGATCTGGCGGCGCCCGTCCGGCAACAGCTTGTAGAGCTTCACGGTGCCGGCGGTGACGTTGTAGAGCGCGTCGGCCGCGTCGCCTTCGCTGAACAGGGTCTGTCCGGCTTCGACGCGGGACGTCTGGAGAATGTCGGCGAGACGGCGCAGTTCCTCGGGGTCCAGAGCGGCACAGACGGTCAGACTGCGCACGGGACAGGCCCCACAGGGATTCATCTCACTCGCCACGCCCTTTTCGCGGGCGCGTCCCATGTCAAAGGGTGGCATGGCATGACCCAGCCCTTAGCCGTACAACGCCCCCATAATCGTCATATTCGGTCTGTTTCGCAACGGTGCTCACAGGGACCGTGGCCGAATTGCCATACGAATGCCTTATGAGCAGCCCGCCGGAGCGGCCAATCAGCGCCCTTTCGGGGGGCTCGACGGCTCGGCGTTCGGGCGCGGCGGCTCGTCGTCGAACAGGATGCGGTGGGCCGCCCCGTCGAGATCGTCAAACTGCCCGGACTTGAGAGCCCACAGGAACGCCCCCAGGCCCATCAGCCCCAGGCTCAGCGCGATCGCGATCAGATAGAGAAGCTCGGTCATCGGTCAGGTCCTTGGTCACCGCGCCGCGGCTGAGCCGCAGGGCGTTGGCGATAACGATCAGCGAGGAGGAGGACATGGCCAGCGCCGCCAGCAGCGGCGTCAGCATGCCCGCCATGGCGATGGGCACCGCGAACAGATTGTAGACCAGCGCGATGCCGAAATTCTGGCGCACCAGCCGCCCGGAGCGGCGGGACACCTCGAACGCCTCCAGGATGGGGCGCAGGCGGCGGCCCTGGAACACCACGTCGGCGGCGGTCTGGCTGACGTCCACCGCGGTGGACGGCGACATCGACACGCTGGCCGCGGCCAGTGCCGGGGCGTCGTTCAGCCCGTCGCCGACCATCAGCACCTTGCGGCCCTCGGCGGCGAGCGCGTCCAGAACGGCGGTCTTGTCGGCGGGGGTCTGGCCGGCCCGCCAGTCCTTGATGCCCAGCTGCGCGGCCACCGCGGCCACGGCGCCGCGGCGGTCGCCGGACAGCAGCCGGACGTCGAGGCCCCGCGCCTTCAGCCCGCGCACCACCGCCGCGGCGTCGGCGCGCGGCGCGTCGAGGAAGGTGATGCGCACCGGGGCGGCGCCGGGGCGGGCCAGCCACAGCTCCGGCCCGGCGGCGTCCTCCGCCGTGTCCGGCGCGCCGGTGAAGGCGCGGCTGCCCAGCCGGATCTCCCCAGCAGAGTCATCCAGGGCGAGGCCGGCGCCGGGAATCTCGCGCACGCCGACGGCGACGGGGACGTTGGGCAGTGCGCGGGTCAGGGCGCGGGCCAGCGGGTGGCGGCTGGCCCCGGCGAGCGCCGCGGCAAGGCGCAGGTCGTCCTCGGCCACGCCGTCGAGTTGCGGGACGGGCCGCCCCTCGGTCAGCGTGCCGGTCTTGTCGAAGACCACCGTGTCGATGACGGCCAGCCGCTCCAGCGCCGTGGCGGTCTTCAGCAGGATGCCCTGCCGCATCAGCCGCCCGCTGGCGATCACCTGCACCACCGGCACGGCCAGCGCCAGCGCGCAGGGGCAGGTGATGATCAGAACGGCGACTGCGTTCATCAGCGAATCCTGCCAGGGCAGCCCGCCGAGCAGCAGCCAGCCCAGGAAGGTGCCCAGCGCCGCCACATGGACGACCGGGGCGTAATGGCGCGACACACGGTCGGCGATGGCGACGTATTTGGCGCGGCCCTGCTCCGCCACCTCCATCAGCCGGACGATCTCGGCCAGCAGCGTGCCCTCGCCCACCGCCGTCACGGTCACGCGCAGCGGGGCGGTGAGGTTGAGCATGCCGGCGAACACGCGGTCGCCGGGGCGCACGCTGCCCGGCACCGTCTCGCCGGTGATCAGGGCGGTGTCGAGGTCGGACACGCCGTCGGCCACCGTGCCATCCACCGCGACCCGCTCGCCCACCGCCACCAGGATGGTGGAGCCGGGGCTGACCTGATCCGGCGGGACGATGGCGCTGCGCCCGTCCTCGCTCAGCACGGTCACCGAGGTGGCGTGCAGGCCGAGAAGCTGCTCCGCCGCCGAGCGGGCCCGGCCGCGCGCCCGCTGGTCGAGATAGCGCCCGATCAGCAGGAAGAACAGCAGCATCATCGCACCGTCGAAATAAGCGTGCTGGCCGCTGTTGATCGTCTCGAACAGGCTCATGCTGGTGGCGAGCAGGACGCCGATGGTGATCGGCACGTCCATGTTCGTCCGCCCGCGCCGCAGCGCCTGAAAGGCTGAACGCGCGAAGGGCCGCACGGCGTAGGCGATGGCCGGCATGCAGACCAGCGCCGACAGCCAGTGCATCAGGTCGCGCGTGGCGGAGCCCATGCCCGTCGCGTGCCCGGCCCAGACCGACACCGACAGCAGCATCACGTTGCTGGCGCCGAAGCCGGCGACGGCCAGCGCGCGCAGAAGCTCCTTCTCCGTCTTCAGCTGCGCATCGCCCAGCCGCTCCGGGTCGAAGGGCACGGCGCGGTAGCCGATGCGGGCGACGGTGTCGACGACCGTGTTGGCGTCGGTCTCGGCCGCGCGCCACGTCACCGAGAGACGGCGCGTCGTCATGTTCAGCCGCGCGTGGGTCACCCCCGGCTGGCGGGCCAGCGCCGTCTCGATCAGCCAGACGCAGGCCGCGCATTGCAGCCCGTCGATCATCAGGTGCAGGGAGGCGGTACCATCCTCGGCGTGCTTGGCGTGGGGGGCGTAGTCGAGCGGCGGCGCCTCGCCGTCCGGGCGCAGCGGCCGGGCGCCCGGATCGACGCAGCGCCGCTCGTAATAGCGTTCCAGCCCGAGCCCGCGGACGAGGTCGTAGGCCGCCGCGCAACCGGTGCAGCAGAAGGGGCCGGCGCCGTCGGAGGCGGTGGTGCCGGTGCCCTCGGGATGCTCCTGCCCGCAGTGGAGGCAGACGGTCATGTCACGAAACCCGTGTGCTGGTGTGCCGTAATCTTGAGGACGGGGCGCCTACTTGACGAAGAGGCGCTGTTCGTCCTGATAGTCGCCCGTGGAATGGTGGATCTCCACGCGCAGGTCCCACTGGCCGGGCAGCGGCAGCGCCACCGGAGCGGCGAAGCGGCCCTCGCCCAGATAGGGCAGGTCGAGGCGCACGTCGTGGCCCTCGCTGGTCGGACGGATGAAGGCGACCTTCACCTCGGCGTCCTTCAGCAGGTTGCCGTGCTTGTCGTGCAGAGTCAGCGCCAGGATGCCCTTCTGCGCCTCGGTGCTGGTGAATTCGGTGGCGACCTTCCAGCCGCGCTCGGCCTGGGCGCGGGCGCCGGCCAGATCCTCGTTGTATTTCAGGCCCTTCATGAAATGCTGCTCGGTCTGGACGCCGGTCCAGCTCGACAGGGCGAAGTGCAGCATCACGCCGTTGACCGCGATCACGACGGCGAAACCGGCCACGAAGATCCAGGGGATGTACCAGCCGGGCTGGCGGCCGGTCCGGCGGGGCGGGGTGCGGCGGGTTCCGGCGTCGGTGGACAGCGTCATCGTCGTCTTGACCTTTGGTGAATGCAGCGCGAAGAGCCGGTCGGGATCAGTTGGCCGGCCCCATGAAGACGGAGTCATAGGTCGCCACCTCACCATCGGCCGAGGTAAGCCTGAAGGTAAGGGGCTGGGAGGCGCCTTGCAAACCGGTGCGCGGCGCGGTCACGAAAATTCTGTAGGTCGCCACCATGTCCGGATCGGCGGTCAGGCGCTGGGTGCCGGCCTGCTCGTCCTGGCCGTCGCCGGCCACCGACAGGCTGGCCCCCGTCACCCCGGAAACCGCCAGCGTGTAGGAGCGCGGGTCGCGGGTCATGTTGGAGATCTTGAAGGTGTAGGCGTTGCGCACCGACCCGTCCGACAGCGCCACGAACAGCGGGGCGCGGTCGCGCAGGACGCTGATGTCCAGCCCCGGCTTCAGCAGCAGCCCGACCCCGATGCCGCCGGCGATGACCAGCATCATCAGCGTGTAGAGGATCGTGCGCGGGCGCAGCAGGCGGAAGGGCACCGGCTGGCCGCCGGTGGCGACGGCCACCTGGCTGGTCTGGGTGTCGAATTTGATGAGGCCGGCCGCCCGCCCGACCTTGGTCATGATCTCGTCGCAGGCGTCGATGCACAGGCCGCAGCCGATGCACTGCATCTGCAGACCGTCGCGGATGTCGATGCCGGCGGGGCAGACCTGGACGCAGTTGAAGCAGTCGATGCAGTCGCCGAGACCTTCGGCCCTGCGCTCCTCCCAGCTCTGCGACTTGCGCATCAGGCTGCGGCCTTCGCCGCGCCAGTCCTGGTAGGTGACGATCAGGCTGTCCTCGTCGATCATCGCCGATTGAAAGCGCGGCCACGGGCACATGTAGGTGCAGACCTGCTCCCGCGCGAAACCGGCCAGCAGATAGGTGGTGGCGGTGAAGAGCCCGATGAAGCCGAGGGCGGTCGAGGACACCTCGAACCGCAGCATCTCCCCCAGCAGAGTCGGCGCGTCGGTGAAGTAAAAGATCCAGGCGCCGCCGGTCGCCACGGCGATCAGCAGCCAGATCAGGTTCTTCAGAACCTTGCGCCCGGCCTTCCGGGCGGTCCAGGGACCCTGGTCGAGGCGGATGCGCTCGCCGCGGTCGCCTTCGACCAGCCGTTCGACCCAGACATAGAGGTCGGTCCACACCGTCTGCGGGCAGGCGTAGCCGCACCAGACGCGGCCCGCCAGCGAGGTCGCCAGGAAGAGGCCCAGCGCCGCCAGGATCAGCGCGCCGGTCAGGTAATAGATCTGCTGCGGCCACAGCTCCACGAAGAACAGGTAGAAGCGGCGGTTGGCGAGGTCGAGCAGCACCGCTTGGTCGGGGGCGTTCGGCCCGCGGTCCCAGCGGACCCAGGGCAGCACGTAGTAGATCGCCAGGAGAACCGACAGCGCCGCCCATTTGATGCGGCGGAAGGTGCCGTGCACCGCCTTGGGATAGACCTTGGCGTGCTTCTGGTACATCGAGCGCGACGCGCGACGCTGCGCCTTCGGCGGGGCAGCGGCGGGCGCGTCCCCGGCGGTCGGGCGTTCCAACCGGTCGCCATCCAATCGGTCGCTTCCCAATCGATCGCTTTGGGGCGGTTGCTGTTCGGTGGTCGTGCTCATGACCTCGCCCTTTTTCGTCTGGCGACCGCCGCGCGGGCGGCTTGGCCATGCCGACATGGTTCGGCCGTGGCGAGGGGACTATGGCGGCAGAACGTCACAGGGGCATTGCGCTGGATCAAAGGATTCGGGGGTGGATTCGGGGGCGGATCGGAGCATCATCACCCGCCTCGACGCAGCCATCGCGGGCCGGACAACAAGCCGCCCGGAAAAAGAAAATGCCGGGGAGTCGCCTCCCCGGCACCGAAGTCCGGCGGACCCGCCAGGGGGGCGTCCCCCTCCCCGGCCGGTTCCTCCTGGCTGGACGGCTTACTTGCCGCCGCCCAGGTTGTGGACGTAGACGGCCAGCGACTTGATCGTCGCGTCGTCCAGACGCTTCGACCAGGCGGGCATCACGCCGGCGCGGCCGTTCGTGATGGTCTCCACCAGCGTGGCCTTGTCGCCGCCATAGAGCCAGTTGGCCGTGACGAGCGGCGGAGCGCCGACGTCCATGCCGACCGCGACCGAGCCCTGCGCGCTGTCGCCGTGGCAGGCGGCGCAGTTCTCTTCATAGACGGTCTTGCCCTTTTCCGCGGCGGCGGCGTCGGTCGACCGCTTGTTCAGCGACAGGACGTACTCGGCGACCTGACCGATCTGCTCGCGGTTCAGGATGCCGTCCCGGCCGAAGGCGGTCATGCCGATGCCGACCGTCCCGCGGGTGTCGCCGTCATCCGCACGGATGCCGTGCTGGATGGTCTTGTAGATGTCGGCGGAAGTGCCGCCCCACAGCCACACGTCGTCGGCGAGCGTCGGGAAGCCCTTGGCGCCCTGACCGCCGGCGCCGTGGCAGGCCGCGCAGTTCTCGTTGAAGTAGGAGCGGCCGCCGGCCATCGCGAAGGCAAGGAGGTCCTTGTTCTTCTGGATGTCCTCGACCGAGGTCGCCGCGATGGCCGTCAGGTACTTTTCCTGAGCCTTCTTGCCGTCGGCGACCTTCTGCACCAGCTCCTCGCGCTGCGAGTAGCCGAGCAGGCCCTTCGTGTAGCTCTTGCCCAGCGGCCAAGCCGGGTAGAGCACGTAGTAGACGAGGGACCACGCGATGCAGACGTAGAAGATGTACAGCCACCATTTGGGCAGGGGGTTGTTCAGCTCCCGCAGGCCGTCCCACTCGTGGCCGGTGGTCTCGACGCCGGAAAGGGCGTCCTTTTCTTTCTGTGCCATGGCCTAAAACTCCTGACCATCTTCCTTGAGCGGGATCCGGGAGGCGTCTTCGAACTTGCCCCGGTTGCCTGGCCACATGGCGTAGACCACGATGCCGGTGAAGAGCAGGGCCAGCCAGACGGTCCAGAAGGACCGCAGGGCGACAGTGATCGAATCCAAGTCCATGGATCCCTCCCGGTTACTGCTGGAGCTGCTTGGGCGACTGGTACTTGGTGAAGTCCACCATTGTGCCCAGGACCTGCAGGTAGGCCACCAGCGCGTCCATTTCGGTGACGCCCTTGTTGCCCGTGAAGTTGGCCACGACGGCCTTCGGGTAGCGCTTCATCAGACCGGCCGTGTCGGCGTCCGGGTTCTTCTGCGCTTCGAGGTCGGCCTTGGCGCTGGCGATCTGCTCGTCCGAGTAGGGGACGCCGACGATGCGCAGGGTCTTCATGTGATCCTGGATGTCGGTGTACTTCAGCGGACGGTCCTTCATCCAGGCGTAGCCCGGCATGATCGACTCCGGCACCACGGCGCGCGGATCGACCAGATGGGCCACCTGCCAGTCGTTGGAGTACTTGCCACCCACGCGGGCCAGGTCCGGACCGGTGCGCTTGGAGCCCCACTGGAAGGGATGGTCGTACATGCTTTCCGCGGCCAGCGAGTAGTGACCGTAACGCTCCACCTCATCGCGGAACGGACGGATCTGCTGGCTGTGGCAGTTGTAGCAGCCTTCGCGGAAGTAGATGTTCTGGCCAGCCAGTTCGAGCGGCGAGTAGGGACGGACCCCATCCACCTTCTCGATCGTCGACTCGATCGTGAACAGCGGGACGATCTGGACGAGGCCGCCGATCGACACGGTGATCAGGATCAGAACGATGAGCAGAAGCGTGTTCCGCTCGATCGTGTCGTGACTAAAGCCCTTTTTTTGCTCAGCCATTTTCTCAGTTCCTCCGGCGTCAGGCCGCACCGACCGCCGCCTTGTGCGGGGCGGAGGCATAGGGCTTCTCGATGCGGACGTCACCCTTGGCCGTGCGCCACAGGTTGTAGACCATGATCAGGGCACCAGCCAGGAACAGGACGCCGCCCAGAGCACGGATCACGTAGAAGGGATGCATGGCCGCGACCGTCTCGACGAACGAGTACTGGAGGAAGCCGAGGTTGTCGTAGGCGCGCCACATCAGGCCCTGCATGATGCCCGACACCCACATGGCGGTGATGTAGAGCACGATGCCGATGGTGGCGGTCCAGAAGTGATAGCTGACCAGACGCAGGCTGTAGAGCTGCGAGCGCTTCCACAGGACCGGGACCAGATAGTAGATCGCGCCGAAGGAGATGAAGGCCACCCAGCCGAGCGCACCGGAGTGCACGTGGCCGATCGTCCAGTCGGTGTAGTGCGACAGGGCGTTGACCGGCTTCACCGACATCAGCGGGCCCTCGAAGGTCGACATGCCGTAGAAGGCCACCGACGTCACGAGGAAGCGCAGGACCGGGTCGGTGCGCAGCTTGTCCCAGGCACCCGACAGGGTCATGATGCCGTTGATCATGCCGCCCCAGGACGGCATCCACAGCATGACCGAGAAGGTCATGCCCAGCGTCTGCGCCCAGTCCGGCAGGGCCGTGTAGTGCAGGTGGTGCGGGCCGGCCCAGATGTAGAGGAAGATCAGCGTCCAGAAGTGCACGATCGACAGGCGGTACGAATAGACCGGCCGCTCCGCGCGCTTCGGAACGAAGTAGTACATGATGCCGAGGAAGCCGGCGGTCAGGAAGAAGCCGACCGCGTTGTGGCCGTACCACCACTGCACCATGGCGCTCTGCACGCCCGAGACGAACGGGTAGGACTTCATCCCGGTCAGCGACACCGGGACGTTGACGTTGTTGCCGATGTGGAGGATCGCGACGGTCAGGATGAACGCCATGAAGAACCAGTTGGCGACGTAGATGTGCGACTCCTTGCGGGTCATCACCGTGCCGACGAACTGGATGGCGTAGAGGACCCAGATGACCGTCAGGTAGAGGTCGAGGATCCACTCCGGCTCCGCATACTCCTTGCCCTGGGTGTAGCCGAGCACGTAGCTGAGCGCCGCCAGGACGATGAAGATGTTGTAGTTCCAGAAGACGAACTTCGTGAGGCCCTCGCCGCCGAACAGGAACTGGCGGCTGGTGCGCTGCACGGAGTAGAGCGAGGTGGCGAACAGGACGTTGCCGCCGAACGCGAAGATCACGGCCGACGTGTGGACCGGCCGCAGGCGCCCGAAGCTCGTCCACTCAAGGCCGAGATTCAGCGCCGGAAAAGCGAGCTGCAGCGCGATGAAGACGCCGGCGAGGAAGCCGACGACGCCCCAGAACACTGCAGCGATGACGAAGAGTCGGACGGCGTCTTCGTAGTAACGCACATTTTCCGACACCCGCTGGCTGCCCAGGGCGGCCCCTGGCGTCAGAGTCGCTGATGTCATTCAATCTCTCCCGTTTGCCCCGGGCGGCTCGGGCCGCTTCCCCTGAGGTTGCACCACCGCTGGGTACGTACTGTTAAGGAGGGGGGCAGGTTCACATACGATGCACTTCTTATGCGGACGCCGGTTGCGCCTGCCTCCAATAATCCCAATATGTGTAGGGGTGGACCTTGCAACATTGATCTACGTCAACGACCGGTCTTACCGGTGCCTGCCATCGTTCACCGTCCTTCACGCGGTCGGACGGGCATGGACGAAAGCTTCATCGCGAAACCTCTCGGTCAGCGTCAGATCGACCAGGCCTATCCGCTGGTGCGGGCCATCTTCCCGGACTTGCCGGTGGAGCAATGGCGCGCATTTGCCGCAGCACTTATCGGGCCGGTTGATACCCCCGCGACGCCGACGGGCATCATGACCGTGCAGAATGCACGGGGGTACCTCCATGGACTTTTCTCATACGCTATTGCGGAGCATCTTCGCCATGGCCGAATTCTGGCCGTGGAGAATTTCGTCGTGCTCGACCTGTTCGACATGACGGGTCCGGCGGAGACTTTGCTGCGCTCCATGGATCGTCTGGCGCGCAGCCACGGATGCACGGCGATCCACACCTCCCTGCCGGAATTGCTGGCCGGGGAGACCGGGTCGCGCGGGTCCCTGCTGACCTGCTTTCACCAGGACGGGCACCGCACGGAAACCTTGCGGCTGTGCAAGGCGATGGACGGCGCCAACGACAACCGCGCGCATCGGTCGCAGGCGGAAAGCCCGCTCGGCATCCCGTAAGTCCCGCCGGAACGGGCCGGCGCCCTGCCCCCTCCCGCGACTCCACCCTCCGTTTCCCACGACTCCGGCGATGTGACCGTTTGCTCGGCGGGCGCGAGCGGCTAGGATGCGCCATCATGACCGACACCCCCACCACCCCCGTCAAGTACCGGGCGATCCATCTGCAGGCCGGCCGCCAGCGGCGCGTCCTGCACGGCCACCCCTGGGTCTATTCCAACGAAGTCCAGATGGACACGGCGGCCAAGGCCATCCCGCCGGGCAGCCCGGTGCGCCTGCTGGACCCCGGTGGGAAACCGCTGGGCATCGCCACCTTCAACCCGCACACCCTGATCGCCGCGCGGATGCTCTCCGGCGACCCGGCGACGGTGGTCGACCACGCCTTCCTCGCCGGACGGCTGAGGAGCGCGGTGGCGATGCGCGATGCGCTGTTCGAGCGGCCCTACTACCGCGTCGTGCACGCGGAGGCCGACGGGCTGCCGGGGCTGATCGTGGACCGCTACGGCGATGTGGTGACGGTGCAGGCCAACAGCGTCTTCATGGACCAGCGCATCGACGCCATCCTGGCCGCCATCGACGAGGTGCTGGCTCCGCGCGCGGTCATCCTGCGCAACGACAGCACCCAGCGCGCGCTGGAGGGGCTGCCCGAGGAAAGCCGGCTGGTGAAGGGTGAGATCGACGGCCCGATCCGGCTGGAGGAGAACGGCGCCACCTTCTTCGCCGACCCGCTGGGCGGGCAGAAGACCGGCTGGTTCTACGACCAGCGCGACAACCGCGCCTTCATCGCCAAGCTTGCGAAGGGCAAGCGGGCCATCGACTTCTTCAGCTACAACGGCGGCTTCGGCGTGCTCTGCGCCGTCGAGGGCGCGTCGTCGGTGGTGTCGGTCGACCGCTCGCAGGGGGCGCTGGACAACGCCACCCGCGCCGCGGAGGCCAACGGCGTGGCCGACCGCTTCGAGGCACGCCGCGCCGACGCCTTCAACGAACTGGAGCGGCTGAACGCCGAGGGTGAGACGTTCGAGGTCGTCATCGCCGACCCGCCGGCCTTCGTGAAGTCCAAGAAGGACCTCGCCGTCGGCTGCCGCGCCTACCGCAAGATGACCCGTCTGGCGGCGAAGATCACGGCGCCGGGCGGCTTCCTGCTCTGCGCGTCGTGCAGCCACAACGTCGACCCGCCGACCTTCGCCGAGCAGGTCGCCCGCGGCCTGCACGACGCCGGACGGACCGGGCGCATCCTGCGCAGCGCCGGGGCCGGGCCGGACCATCCGGTGCACCCGCATCTGCCGGAGTCGGCCTATCTGAAGGCCATCGTGATGCAGCTGGACTGAGGGGCCTCGCCACGAAGGCACGAGGATGGGGATGATCCTCGTGCCTTCGTGGTCCCCTTAGCGGACCCTACGGGCGGCTAAACACCCCGACGACCTCGACGTGGGCGGACCACAGGAACTGGTCCACGGGATAAACGCGGCTCAACACGTACCCGCCGTCCACCAGCGTCCGGGCATCGCGGGCGAAGGTCGCCGGGTTGCAGGACACCGCCACCACCCGCGGCACCTTCGACCCGGCCAGCGCCTGTGCCTGGGCGGCGGCGCCGGCGCGCGGCGGGTCGAAGACCACCGCGTCGAACCGCGCCAGTTCCTTCGCCGTCAGCGGGTTCTCGAACAGGTCGCGCCGCTCCGTGGTCAGGCGCAGCGCCCCCGCCGCCTTGTTCAGCGCGGCCAGCGCCGGGGCGTCCCCCTCCACCGCATGAACCGCCGCCCGCTGGGCCAGCGGGACCGCGAAGGTGCCCAGCCCGGCGAACAGGTCGGCCACCCGCTTCGGCTCCCCGATGTTGGCGAGGACGGCGGCGACCAGGGCGGCCTCCCCCTCGGCGCTCGCCTGGAGGAAGGCGCCGGGTGGCGGAGTCACCGGCAGGCCGGCGAAGGACACCGCCAGCGGGCGGCGATGGGCGATGGGCTCCGGCGTGCCGCGGCCATCCGGCTGCCGTTCATCGGCCTGCCAGGAGATGCGGGCAACTCCGAATTCCTCTCCAAAGCTCACCAGCCGTTCCCGCGCCGCGCGGTCCAGGCTGCGCGGGCCGACCAGCACGAGGTCGATCCCGCCCTCCAGGTCGGTGGCGATCACGTCGCAGCCGCCGCCGTCCGGCAGAACCGACAGCAGCAGCCCGCGCAACGGCTCCACCAGGGCGAACAGGCCGGGCCGCAGCACCGGACACTCCGCCAAGTCGGTCAGCCGGTGGCTCATCCGCTCGTTGAAGCCGAGCCAGACGCGGCGCCCTCGCTTCAGCGCGGCGAAGCGGGCGCGGCGGCGCGCGGCCGGCGGCGTCCGGGACAGCGGCTCCAGGGGCGTGTCGCCCAGCCCGACGCGGGCCAGCGCGCCCTGCACCAGCCCGACTTTCCAGGCGGCGTAGGCGGCGTCCTCCATATGCTGGAGCGTGCAGCCGCCGCAGGTTCCGAAATGGGAACAGGGCGGCGCGGCGCGTCCCGGGCCGGGCTCCAGGATCTCTAGCAGGTCGGCGCGCAGGCCGTCTCCCTTGGCGTTGGCAGCCTCCTTCACGGCCACTCGCACGCGGTCGCCGGGAACGGTCAGCGGCACGAAGAGCTTGGCATCGTCGAAGCTGGCGATGCCGTCGCCACGGGCGCCGACCTCGGTGACGGTCACCTCGGCGGTGCGGGTAGCGGTGCGGGGTTCGCTGCCGCGGGGGGACGGGCGGTGTTTGGGGGCGGGTCGTTTCACGCGGTCACTCTCAGGACGGCCATCATGCCGGTCTCCTGATGCTCCAGAACATGGCAGTGGAGCATCCAGTCGCCGGCCTCTTCGGCCACGAAGGCGATCTCGGCCGTCTCACGGGGGCCGAGCAGGACGGTGTCGCGCCACTCGCGGTGTTCGGCCGGCCGGCCGTTGCGCGAGAGGACGCGGAAGGGAAAGCCGTGCAGGTGCATGGGGTGCCACCAGCCGGTCTCGTTGACGAAGGCCGTCACCTGCGTTTGACCGCGTTTGACGGTGATGAGCGGTTCCAGGTGGTGATGCCCCATGGCCGCCACGCCGTTCAGCGCCCAGAAGGGGCCGCGCGGCCCGGCGTTCTTCGGCATGGCGCCGTGCATCCCGCCGTCCAGCACCACGTCCTGGCGGACGGCGCCGACGAGATCGGGCTCCGGCAGCGGGTTGGCGGGCAGCGCGATCGGGGCGTCCAGCGGCGAGTCGCGCAGGGGCGCCTCGGTGCTGTAGGTCAGGCGGGTCAGCCGGTAGGCCATGCGCGGGTAGAAGCCGTCGACCACGTCGAACCCCTCACCCGGCCTGCCGGCCATGTCGATCACGAGGTCGGCGCGCTGGCCGGGTCCCAGCACCACCTTGCCGTCCGGCGGGGCGTGCGGCGTCACCGGCTGGCCATCGAGCGCGATCACCCGCGGCGCGTGCCCCTGGAAGTCGAGCGCGAAGACGCGGGCGTTCGCCGCGTTGATCAGGCGCAGACGGACACGCTCCCCGGCGCGGACCGGCACGCTGTCCCGGACGGCGCCGTTGATGGTGACGGTGTTGCCGATGCGCCCAGCGTGGGTGGCGTCCATGGGATGGCCGAACCCGCCGGCCAGTTCCGCCTCCTTCGTCAGTCGCCAGTCGCCGAGCAGCCAGAGCAGGTCACGGTCGACGCGGATCGGCTCGCGCTCCTCCACGATGAAGGCGCCGGTCAGGCCGTGGGCCACCTGCACGCCGCTGTTGACGTGGGGGTGGTACCAGAAGGTGCCGGCGTCCTTCAGCGGGAATTCATAGTCGAACCGCCCACCCGCCGGCACCACGGCTTGCGACAGGCCGGGCACCCCGTCCATGGCGTTGGGGACGCGCAGGCCGTGCCAGTGGATGGTCGTCGGTTCCGGCAGCGCGTTGGCGAAGGCGATGCGCGCCGTGTCGCCCTGGCGGAAGTGCAGCTCCGGCCCCGGAATCCGCCCGTCATAGGCCCAGACCGCCGTGTCGGGAAAGCCCGCCCCCGCCAGACTGGCGCGGGCCGGACCGGCGGACAGGTGGACCGCCGTCCCCTCCCCCACCGCCGCACGGGCCGCGCGCGGCAGCAGAGCGGCCCCGGCCAGCAGGGCGGAGCCGGTCAGCAGATCGCGGCGGGTCAGCGGGAGAAACGGCGGCACGGCGTCCTCACACGTAGCGGGCCAGGGCGTCGCGCAGGTCGGCCGGCACCGGGGTCGGGCGGTGGCTGTCCTTGTCGACGATGACGCAGACGGCCTCCTGTACGGCGATGCAGCGGTCGCCCTCGAAGATCGCCGCCCCCAGCACGACGGAGGTGTTGCCGACCTTCGCCACCCGCGCGCCGACGCGGATGTCCGCCGGGAACCGCAATTCCGCCTTGTAGTCGATGACGCTGCGCGCCAGCACCACGGTCCAGGGGGACTCGCCGCGGAAACCGCCGCACTCATGGACCAGCGACACGCGCAGCTGCTCGAAATACACGCCGATGGCGTTGTTGTTGACGTGACCGAGCGCGTCGAGGTCGGCGAAGCGCACATGCTCCGCGATCCAGAAACGGTAGAGGTCGGGGCGGGTCGGATCGGTCATGGTCGCCTGTCGGATGGTGGTTCCGGCCGAATGTGGCCGGTGCGGCGGGCCGGGGCAAGCCCGGGCATGACGGTCATTCCCCGCACCGTCCCGATTTGCCGCGCCAACCCGGGCGGGCCGGTGTTATAGGAGTCGCACCATACACCCGCAACGGACCGCAAGATGAGCAAGGACAGCACCAACCAGACGGCCGAGGCCCTCTTCGAGAAGGCCCTGTCGGTCGCCGAGAAGCATCTCGAGGCGGCGATCAAGGAAGGCGGGGTCCTCGGCCCCTACATCGCCGTCGCCATGATCGAGGCCGCCGTGAACACCGCCGTGGACGAGACCAGCCACGAGGACGTCATCGACATGCTGCGCGATCTGGCCGCCCAGATCGAAGCCGACGCGGACGAGAGCGAAGAATAAAGCGAACGTCGTTCGCTTTAGTTTTTAACGCCTCATTCGCCGGCGGGCTTCGGCCGCATGTGCGGCCGGGACCGCCGTCGCGGTCCGAAGCGGATGAACATCCGCTTCAAGCGCCGCCGTCACGCGGGGTCCGGCTGCCGGCGCGCTTCGCGCCGGCGCAGGATTTCGTAGACGACGGCGCCCAGGATGGTCAGCGCGATCAGGATCAGCGACAGCGCGTTGACCGCGGGTGTCAGGCCCGTGCGCACCTTCGAGGCGATGTAGACCGTCAGCGTGGTGTCCAGCCCGCGGACGAACAGCGTCGTGTTGTAGTTCTCGAAGCTCTGCAGGAAGGCCAGGAAGGACGCCGACAGGATGGCCGGCGTCAGATACGGCAGCGTGATCCGCCGGAACACCTGCCCGTGGGTGGCGCCCAGATCCAGCGCCGCCTCCTCCAGCGTCGGGTCGAACCGTTGCAACCGCGCCAGGAACAGCAGCATCGCATAGGCCGCGATGAAGCTCGACTGCGCCAGGATGGTCAGGAACAGGCCGCCGGTCACCCCGAACCACTCCCGCCAGAAGACCAGCGTGGAGATGCCGACGATCACCCCCGGCGTCAGCAGCGGCGACACCATCACGGCGTAGAGGAAGGTCCGCGCCCGGCTGTGCAGCCGGTCAAGCAGCAGCGCCGCCGCCAGCCCCAGCGGCACCGCCACGGCGATCACCCCCGCCCCGACCAGCAGGCTGGTCCCCAGCGCCTGCCACATGCGCTGATCGGCCCACAGGGCGCCGAACCATTGCAGCGTGAAGCCCATCCAGGGGATGACGGTCGGGAAGCGGCTGCTGTTGAAGGTCGCCGCCGCCATGATCCCCAGCGGCAGGAACAGATAGCCGAAGAACAGGACCAGATAGGCCCCGGTGACCCAGCGGCGGAAACTTGCGGCGGTCATGTCGGCCCCATCATTTCGCAATATCCGTGAGGCCGACGCGGAACAGCCGCATCATCAGCAGGATGAAGACGACGCACAGGATCAGCAGGATGAAGGCGTAAGCCGCCCCCTGGTTCCAGTTCCCACCCTCGAAGAACCAGTTGTAGATGACCTCGGTGAACCAGCGGCTCTGCGGTCCGCCCAGCAGGGCCGGCACGGCGTAGCTGCCCGCCGCCAGCATGAAGGTCATGATGCAGCCGACCGCGATGCCCGGCTTGGCGTGGGGGATGACGATGCGGCGGTGGATGCGCAGCCAGCCGGCCCCCAGGTCGCGCGCCGCCTCGATCTGGTTGCGGTCCAGCGACTCCATGGCGTTCATGATCGGGAACACCATGAAGAGGATGTAGACGTAGACCATCCCGATGATCACCCCGGCGTCGCCGCCGAGCAGCCGCTGCGGCTCCGAAAAAATGCCCAGCCCGACCAGGAGCGCGTTCAGCGGCCCGTTGAAGGCCAGGATGATGTACCAGGCGAAGGTGCGCAGCAACTCGTTGATCCAGAAGGGCACGACGAGCATCAACACGAGCAGCGGCAGGCGCCGCCGCGGCGCCACCTGCGCCATGTAGAAGGCGATGGGGTAGCAGACGGCCAGCGTCACCGCGGTGACGAGGCTGCTCGCCCAGATCGTCTTCAGGAAGATCGCCAGATGGATCTGGTTGGTCCACAGCGTCGCGTAGTTGCGCAGCGTGTAGACGTCCTCCGGCCCGCCGGCCTTGCTGGGCGGCAGCGACGGGCGGAAGGAGAAATCCACCATCAGCAATTGCGGCAGCACGACCAGCAGCAGCAGCCACGCGGCCACCGCCAGCAGGATCGCCGCGGTCAGAACCGGACCGTACCGGCGCAGCACGCCGCCCATGACCACTCCCCCAACCCGCCGATATACTAGGATCGAAAGCCTCTCATGACCCAGGTCCGGAGCGCAAGCGAGGCCATGCCCCGTCCAATAACCACAACTTTATTGCCTTTTTTTGAGGCTTGGACTGTGCCCATAGTGGGGTCATGCGTGCATGGCGGACATCCGGCGTGATGAGGGAGGCAACAGCGTGGGTCGCCGCGCTGGTGCTGATCTTTCACGCCCTGGTCATGGCCACCCACATCCCGGCGCCGCTGGCCAGGGTGCTGGCGGAGTCGGTGCCGTTCGCCATGGCCGGCTCGATCTGCCATTCCGGCGCCGCGCCCGACGCCTCCGCCGCGCCGCACGCCGACCATGGTCCCGTCCCCGACGGCACGCCGGGCCACATCACCTATTGCCCGATCTGCCTGTCGCTGGGCGGCGGGTCCCTGCTGGGTCCGGCCGTGGCGCCGGCCCCGCTGCCGCCGGCCGGGATCGTGGCTGGCCGCCGCTCCGCTGCCCGCGGACGACGAGGCGGGGGCCGGCCGCGCCCCGCGCGCCTTCTCCGCCCGGGCGCAAGCGGGGGAGGGCCGGGGTGGGGGCCGCGCTGCGGAAACGGAGACGCCGTCGGTCGGAACCAGGCCCTACGGCCAAACCCGGCGCCTGTGCACACACCGGAGAGTTCCCATGATCCGCAACACCCGCGGCGCCCTGCTGGCTGCCGCCGTCCTCGCTTGCCTGCCCCTGTCCGCCGCCCTCGCCCACACCACGCTGGAAACCAAGCAGGCCCCCGCCGCCAGCACCTACAAGGGCGTGCTGCGCGTCGGCCATGGCTGCGGCGCCTCCCCCACCGTCGCCCTCCGCGTGCAGATTCCGGAGGGGGTCATCGCGGTGAAGCCGATGCCCAAGCCCGGCTGGACCCTGACGACCAAGGAAGGCCAGTACGCCAAGGCCTACGACTATTACGGCGAGTCGCTGAGCAAGGGCGTCACCGAGATCGCCTGGACCGGCGGCTCGCTGCCCGACGCCCATTACGACGAGTTCGTCTTCCGCGCCCGCCTGCCCGACGCCGCCCCCGGCACCGTGGTCTATTTCCCCGTGGTGCAGGAATGCGAGACGGGCGTGCACCGCTGGATCGAGATCCCGGAACCGGGCAAGACCGACCACGACTACAAGGAGCCGGCCCCCGGCGTTACCCTGACCGCCAAGCCGTAAGGGAAGGAAAAACGCATGCGCCGGCTGGTCGTGGGGTGGGTCGCCGCCCTGATGCTGCTGTCCCTGTCCGCGCCGGCCTTGGCGCATGCCGTGCTGGTCGAGAGCGCCCCGGAGGACGGGGCGCGGCTCGACAGCCCGCCCGCCGAGGCCGTGCTGCGCTTCAACGAGCCGGTGCGGCCGGTGTCGGTGACGCTGATCGGTCCCGGCGGGGTGACGCTTCCCCTGCCCGCCCCGGCCGCCGGGGACGGGGCGCTGCGCATCGCGCTGCCCGGCGGGCTGGCGGTGGGGACGCACATCCTCAGCTACCGCGTCAGCTCAGCGGACGGCCACCCGGTCGCCGGATCGCTCCTGTTCGGGATCGGTGCGGAACCGGAACGACCGGCGGAGCTGGGCGGGGCGACGCCGCCGGCGACGCTGCTGGCCGCGGCGGCGGTCCGGGCGGCCCATTACGGAAGCCTGCTCGCCGCGGTGGGCGGCGGGCTGTTCCTGGTGCTGGTGGCGGGGCGCTGGAGTCCGTTGAACCGCCGCCTGCGCCCCGGCCTGTGCCTGGGCGTCGGCGTCGCCGCCCTGGTGGCGCTGCTGAGCGCCGGGCTGGCCGGCGCGGTGCTGGAAGGGGCGCCGCTGTCCGCCCTGGCCGGCGCCTCGCCCTGGATCGCCGGCCTGACCAGCACGGCGGGGCCGAGCGTCCTGCTGGCGCTGCTCAGCCTGATTGCCGCCGCGCTGGGGCTGGCGCTGGAAGACCGCGGGACGATGGGCCGCGTGTTGCTGGTCATCGGGGCGGTCGGGGCAGCGCTGGCGCTGGCCGCCACCGGCCACGCCGCGACCGCGGAGCCGCGCTGGCTCAGCGTGCCGCTGGTCGCCCTGCACGGTCTGGCGGTGGCCTTCTGGATCGGCAGCTTCTGGCCGCTGGCCGTGCTGCTGCGGACGGAGCCGCCGGCCGAGTCGCTGTGGCTGGTCCGGCGCTTCTCGGGCTGGGCGGTTCCGGCGGTGGCGGTGCTGCTGCTCGCCGGGGCGGGGCTGAGCGTGTTGCAGATCGCCGACCCGCGCAGCATCCTGACCACCGCCTACGGCCAGATCTGGATCGGCAAGATCGTCTGCGCGCTGGCCCTGCTGGCGCTGGCGGCCATCAACCGCTGGCGGCTGACGCCGCGGCTGGAGGTCATGGGCGGACAGGCCGCGGTCCGGCTGCGCGCCAGCGTCCACACCGAAATGGTGGTGGCCGCGCTGGTCGTGCTGTTCACCGCCGGGCTGGGCACCACACCGCCGCCGCGCACCCAGGCCCTGCCGGTCTTCGCCGAGAAGCCGGCGGGCTTCAGCACCGCGGTTGTGGCGCGCGGGCGCACCGCCATCGTCACGGTGACCCCGGCGACGCCGGGAGCGAACCGCGTCGAGATGCGCCTGACGGGACCGGACGGCACGCCGATCGACGCCCTGGAGGTGTCGGCGGAATTGGCCCTGCCCGCCGCCGGGATCGAGGGCATCACCCGCCCCCTGCCGAAGGTGGCGCCCGGCGTCTACGCGGCGGACGGGGTGGCCCTGCCGGTGGCCGGGTCCTGGGCGGTGCGGCTGGACGCCCTGGTCAGCGACTTCGAGAAGGTGCCCTTCCGCGCGGTTGTCCCCGTGGGTCGCTGAACGGCTTTACGCCGGCGCGTCGGGCAGCACCACGGCGTCCTCCGCCCGGAAAGCGATGCGGGCGGGTTCGCCGGGGGTCAGCGGCGGCTCGTCGCCGAGATGCGGGACCTGGACGGTGATGCCGCCCTCCAGGAAGGCGTTGATGAAGGCGCCCTCGAAATCGCGGTGGGTGACCCGCGCCTCCAGCGCGTTCTCCGCCCCCGCGCCCGCCGCCATGCGCTCCGGCCGGACGAACAGGGTGGCGCGGTCGCCGGGCGAGAGGCGGCGCGGGTTGCGCCCGACCAGACGGCCACGGGGCGTGTCCAGAGCGGCCAAGCCCCCCGCCGACTCGGCGACGGTGCCGGCAAAACGGTTGTTCTCCCCCACGAAGGAGGCGACGAAGGCGGTTTCCGGATGGTCGTAGATGGCCCGTCCGTCGCCCACCTGCTCCAGCACGCCCCTGGACATCACGCCGATCCGGTCGGACATGGTCAGCGCCTCGCCCTGGTCATGGGTGATGTAGATGAAGGTCACGCCGGTCCGCTTCTGCAGGTCGCGCAGCTCGGCGCGCATGTGCTGGCGCAGCTTCAGGTCCAGCGCCGACAGCGGCTCGTCGAGCAGCAGGACGGCGGGCTCCACGGCCAGCGCGCGGGCGATGGCGATGCGCTGGCGCTGGCCGCCCGACAGCTCCGTCACCTTCTTCTCCGCGGCGTCCGGCAGGGCCACGAGGTCGAGCAGCTTGCGCACCCGCCCCTGGCGCTCCGCCGAGGGCACGCCGCGCACCTCCAGCCCGAAGCCGATGTTCTCCGCCACCGTCATCAGCGGGAACAAGGCGAGATTCTGGAAGATCAGCGCGGTCGGGCGCTTGTTGGGGCCGATGCCGCGCATGTCCCGGCCGCCGATGCGGATGGCACCCTCCGTCGGCTCCATGAAGCCGGAGACCATGCGCAGGATGGTGGTCTTGCCGCAGCCCGACGGGCCGAGGAAGCTGAAGAATTCCCCCGCCCCGACCGTCAGCGACACGTCGCGGACGGCGGTGACGGAACCGAACCGCATGGTGACGGACTCGAGCTGGACGTCCTGACTCATAGGCACCTGATTGGAAGGTCAATCCCTTGTGGGGCGATCACACGTCGCCGCCCTTAGCCCTCTCCCCTCCGGGGAGAGGGTGGCCCAGAGGGCCGGTGAGGGGGTTGCGCGTGACGGTACGTCCGGCCAAAGCGCATAGAGGGCCGGTGAGGGGGTTGCGCGTGACGGTACGTCCGGCCAAAGCGCATCCCCCTCACCCCAGCCCTCTCCCCGGAGGGGAGAGGGGAATTGTCACGCGGCCAGGAAGCGGTCCTGGTACTCGTTGCGGATGGAGACGTACCAAGCCTCCTGGATCGGCCACCACCACAGCTTCTGCAGCGCGTCGCCCGGATAGGCGTCGGCGAAGAACTGCTTGTTCAGGTCGGACAGATGCGCCTCCGCCCCAACCGCCGTGCTGGAGATGCCGGAATGGTTGGTGTAGAGGGCGCCCGCCTCCGGTGTGTAGAACCAGTTGATCCAGGCGTAGGCCTGCTCCAGGTTCGCCGCCTTGGCCGGAATCGCGAAGCCCTCCATCCAGGCCAGCGCCCCTTCCTTGGGCGCCAGGAAGCGGACCGGCAGCCCCTCCTTGCGCAGGGCGACCGCCGTCGAATCCCAGGTCTGGCCGATGACGCAGCCATTGGTGCGGAAGGCGCCCTGGGCCTCGTTCTCGTTCGACCAGAACTGGCCGATGGCCTTCTTGTTGGCGGAGGCGACCTGGAGGATCGCGTCGAAGTTGGCGCGCGCCTTCGCCTCGTCCTTGAACTGCTCGCGGATCGGGTGGGGCAGCTTGCCCTGGCCTTCCAGCCACAGGCCGATGCCGATCAGGCCGGAATGGCCGCGCACCGTCACCTTGCCGGCGTGCTCCGGCTTCCACAGGTCGCCGTAGCTGGCGGTGCCGTAGGTCAGCGGCGCCTTGGACTGGTCATAGGCGATGGCCTCGGTCCCCCAGTCGGCGGGCGCGAAGAAGCGCTTGCCGCCGACCACGCCGCCCATGGCGGCGGAGCCCTCGACCGCCGATTTCAGGCAGCCGTCCCACTTGACCTTCGACTCGTCCAGCGGCTGGACCAGCTCGAACTCCACATAGTTCGGCACGCGGTCCACCGTGGGGTGGATGATGTCGAAGCCGGCGCCGCCGGTGGCCTTGAGCTGGTTCAGCAGCTCGTCGTTGGTGCCGTATTCGGTCAGGGTGGCCTTGATGCCGGTCTTCTTCTCGAAGTCGGCCAGCATGTCCGGGCTGATGTAGCCGGCCCAGGAGAAGATCTTGACGCTGCCCGACGCGGCGCGGCCCTCGCGCAGGATGAAGGGGCCGACCGCGGCGACGCCCGCGGCGGCGGCGGTCCCCTGGAGCAGCAGGCGGCGGGTGAAGCCCTTGGCGGCGCGCTGCGTCTCGGCGCTGGAGCGCTGTTCCAAGCTGGTGGTTTCCGGAACCTTGGTCATGGCACCTGCTCTCCCCTTTTCTTATTGGCCCGAATTCATGCCGGCCATGCCCATCGCGGGGCCGGCCGCGGGGCCGGTCCAGCCGGACTCCGCCGCAGCGGCAACTGTGCCGCGATATCCGGGCGCCGTCCATGGCTCAAGCGGGAGTGGGCGCAAACTTCATCGACCTGTAACGGCCCAAGGGACCGTCTCGAAGTCGTCAGCTCTCCAGCATGCGGCGGAGAAGCTCGACGTCCTCGGCGAAGGCGGGGTCGGTGGTGCGCAACTCCTCCACCTTCTTCACCGCGTGCATCACGGTGGTGTGGTCGCGCCCGCCGAACTTGCGACCGATCTCCGGCAGGGAGCGGGCGGTGAGCTGCTTGGCGAGATACATGGCGACCTGCCGCGGGCGCGCCACGGCGCGGGCGCGGCGGGCCGAATGCATGTCGGCGACGCGGATGTTGAAATGCTCCGCCACCCGCTTCTGGATCTCGTCGATGGTGACGCGGCGGTCGTTGGCGCGCAGCAGGTCGTGCAGCACCTCCTGCGTCGATTCCAGCGAGATGGCCCGGCCGACCAGCTCGGCGTGGGCGACGATGCGGTTCAGCGCCCCTTCCAGCTCGCGCACGTTGGAGGTGATCTTGTGGGCGAGGAACTCCAGCACCTTCAGCGGGATGGCCGCGTTCAGCGCGTCCGCCTTGGCCTGGAGGATGCCCAGCCGCAACTCGTAGGTGGTCGGGTGGATGTCCGCGACGAGGCCCCAGCCGAGGCGGGAGCGCAGCCGCTCCTCCATGCCTTCCAGGTCGGACGGGCTCTTGTCGGCGGAGATGATGACCTGACGGTTCTGGTCCACCAGCGCGTTGAAGGTGTGGAAGAACTCTTCCTGGGTGCTGTCCTTGCCGCTGATGAACTGCACGTCGTCGATCATCAGCACGTCCACCGAGCGGAACTGCTGCTTGAAGGCCATGGTGTCCTTGAAGCGCAACGCCCGGATGAACTGGTACATGAACTTTTCCGCCGACAGGTAGATCACCTTGCGGTTCGGATCGTTCCGCCGGATCTGCCAGGCGATGGCGTGCATCAGGTGCGTCTTGCCGAGCCCGACCCCGCCGTAGAGGAACAGCGGGTTGAAGGTGACCGAGGTGGCGTCGGCGACGCGCCGGGCGGCGGCGTGGGCCAGCTCGTTCGGCTTGCCGACCACGAAATTCTCGAAGGTGAAGCGGGGGTCCAGCGGCGCGGAGATGTCGGTCCGGTCCTCCAGCACCGAGGCGACCGCCGTGGGCGACTCGTCCGACGCGAAAGAGGGCGGTCCCGCCGAATAGGACGAGCCGATGTAGGAATTGGCCCCGTAGGAGGCGGCTCCATAGGGAGCGGATTGGCTGAGCGCCGCGGCCCGCGGGGCGGGCGCCGGGGGAACCGGGCCGCCGCTGGCGGCGCCGTCGGCCGGAGCGGAGTCGCGCGACGGCTCGCCCGCGTCCCCATCCGACGTCAATTCCGGCATCAGCATGGACGGGGCGTTGGCCGAGGCGACCACGACGTCGATGGACAGGACGTCCGGATTCTCGCCGGCCCACAGGTTGCGGATGCGGTCGGCGTAGTGGGTCAGCACCCAGTCGCGCATGAAGCGGGTGGGCACGACAATGCGCACCTCCCCGCCGCGGATTCCGGCGAAGGAAAGCGGCTGCAGCCAGCTGCGGTAGGCGATCTCGCCCACCTCGTCCTTGAGGCGGCCCCGGATGCGGGCCCACTGCTGATCCAACGACGCGCCGACCGACAT